>NZ_JADYVX010000002.1 GCF_020194175.1 Bradyrhizobium sp. BRP22
TTATCTCGTGCCCCTGCTGCTCAACATTGCGTCAGCGGCCATAGCCGGCTTCCACACCCTGATCTTCTGCCCAAAAGCTAGGATCTGTCCGGAATTGAGCGCGCCAGCCTAGCCGGACGCTCAAAACTATTCTTGCCCAGTCTCTTCGCTCCATCCGGGCGACAGATCCAGGCGGCTTACGCCGCAAGCTTCAACAAATGCGCGTCGTGCTGCTTGAGGAACGCGCGCAGCAGTTGCGGATAGTCCGCGCCGACTGCGGCCTTCACGCTCGGACGCTTCGCCAGTTCCGCGCGCCACTTCCGCACCTTTGACATATCGTTGAACACCGCAAGATCGGTGAACTCATCGAACACGTCGAAATAGCGGAAGATCGGCGCAAACACCGCATCGACGAGGCTGAATCTTTCGCCCGCGAAGTATGGGCCTGCGCCGAGCGCCGCCTCGACCCGGCTAAACTTGGCGGCGACCGCCTGCCGTTTGGTCTCGAACGTCGCGGCGTCCGTGGCGATCTCGAGGCCCCAGAGATCGCTCAGGATCGCAGAGCCGAATTCCATCCAGGCGCGGTGCTCGGCACGCGCCAGCGGATCCTGCGGATGCAGCTTGGCGCCGGCTTGCGTCTCCTCGATATATTCGCAGATCACATTGCTCTCGAACAGCGCGACCTCGCCCCTGTCGGTCGCAACCGTCAGCACCGGCACCTTCCCGAGCGGCGATATCTTCAGGAACCAGTCCGGCTTATTGGCGAGATCGATATCGATCCGTTCGAAAGCGACGCCCTTCTCCGCGAGCGCGATCACCGCACGCTGCACATAGGGACAGAGCTTGTGGCTGATCAGTTTCAACGCGGCGGCCATGGCGCCCTCCTTGCTGGTTCATGCACGCACCCCGATTTAAATGCATTTGCATGAAACCGTCAAGATGGATGCAGTTGCATCTATCAGGGCCGCGCGATGACGCCGCCGGTCATCGGGATCGGCACGCCGGTGGTGGCGGGATAACTCAGCGGCAGGCCCTTCATCCCCCGGACCGCAAGGAAGCCGAAAGCCTGTGCCTCGATCGCATCCGCCGACCAGCCGAGCGCATCGGCCGCTTCGACGGTCGCGGGCGCAACCCGCTCGCGCAGCATCCGCAGCATGGTCAGATTGCGCGCGCCGCCGCCGGCGACGATCCAGCTCTTCGGCACCTTGGGCAGTAGCGGCACCACGCGAGCGATCGCGGCGGCAGTGAAGGCGGTCAGCGTCGCCGCGCCGTCGGCGGGCGCGACCTCGCCGAGCCTTAACGCGGCGAAATCATTGCGGTCGAGCGATTTCGGCGGCGGCAGCGCGAAGAACGGCAATTCCAGCGCGCGCGCAATCCAGGCCTCATCCGCCCTGCCCTGTGCGGCAAACCGGCCGTCGCAGTCGAACGGCTGGCTCATGACGCGGAACATGTAGTCGTCGAGCAGCGCGTTGCCGGGACCGGTGTCGCAGGCGATCAGCGTGTCGGTCCCGTCGATATACGTGATGTTGGAGACGCCGCCGACATTCACTACCACGGTCGGCCCCTCCCGCGGCACGGATTGCACAAGCGCCCGGTGATAGACCGGCACGAGGGGCGCGCCCTGACCGCCGGCCTCGACATCGGCGGCACGGAAATCGTGCATCACGGGAATGTGGATGGCCTTCGCCAGCGCCGGGGCGTCGCCGATCTGCACCGTCAACCTGCGCTCGGGCCGGTGCAGCACGGTCTGGCCGTGGAAGCCGACAATATCGATCTCCTCCGGCGTGATTCGATTTTGCGCGATGAAGGCGGCCACCGCCTCGGCATGCGCCAGCGTCACGGCGCGTTCGGCCTCGCCCAGGATTCCGGGCCGCGCGTCGCGATGCGACAGATGAACGGCTTCGGTGAGCGCCTGGCGCAGCAGGCCGCGCTCGGCATTGGTGTAGGGCCGGTAGCCGGACGGCCCGAACGACTTGACCTGCTTTCCGTCGGTTTCGATCAGTGCAACGTCGACCCCATCGAGCGAGGTCCCGCTCATCAGACCGAGTGCGGTCAACATCATCCGTGTGCCTTCGACGCCCCTTTGCCCTGCCCTGACGCCCGACTTGTATCAAACAAGCACATCTTATAATGCCACAGCGTTCCCTGCGGCGGCAGCCCGTTCGGTCATAGTTCCGCAACTGGCTGCAATTACCGTAAAATAAGAATGATCAGAGTCGCCGACAAATGACTACATTTAAATCGGATTTTATGAATGAGCTGCAGTGGCGCGGCTTCATTCATCAGGTGTCGGACGCCGCGGGCATCGACGCGCTCGCCGCCAAGGGAGAGGTCGTGGCCTATGTGGGCTACGACTGCACCGCCCCGTCTCTGCATATCGGCCATTTGTTGTCGGCCATGATGCTGCACTGGCTGCAGGAAACCGGTGCGGGCAGGCCGATCACATTGATGGGCGGCGGCACTACCCGCGTCGGTGACCCCTCCGGCAAGGACGAAACGCGCCAAATTCTCTCCATCGAGCAGATCGACGCGAACAAGGAATCGATCAAGCACGTTTTCAAGCGATTCCTGAAGTTCGGGGACGGCAAGACCGACGCCGTGATGGCCGACAATGCGGAGTGGCTGACCAAGCTCAACTACATCGAGATGTTGCGGGACATCGGTCGTCATTTCTCCGTGAACCGCATGCTTTCCATGGACTCGGTCAAGCTCCGCCTCGAGCGCGACCAGGAGATGAGCTTCATCGAATTCAACTACATGATCCTGCAGTCCTACGACTTTGTCGAACTGGCGCGTCGGTACGGCTGCAATCTGCAGATGGGCGGGTCCGATCAGTGGGGAAACATCGTGACCGGTGTCGACCTCGGCCGCCGCATGGGCACCCGTCAGCTCTACGCACTGACCACACCGCTGTTGACCACGGCCTCCGGCGCCAAGATGGGCAAGACCGCGGCCGGCGCGGTGTGGCTGAACGCCGACCAGTTCAGCCCCTACGATTACTGGCAATACTGGCGCAACACCGAAGACGCCGACGTCGGGCGCTTCCTGAAACTGTTCACGACGCTTTCGATGAGCGAGATCGCGAAATTGGAGGCGCTGCAGGGCTCCGAGATCAACGAGGCCAAGAAGGTGCTGGCGACGGAAGCGACCGCCCTGCTCCACGGCCGCGACGCCGCCAATGAAGCCGCCGAGACCGCGCGGCGCACCTTCGAGGAAGGCGCGCTGGCCGAGACGCTGCCAACGGTGGAAATTCCGCGCGGCGAACTGGATGCCGGCATCGGCGTGCTCGCAGCCTATGTGAAGGCCGGCCTTGTCGCTTCCAACGGCGAGGCCCGGCGCCAGATCAAGGGCGGCGGACTGCGCGTCAACGACATCGCCGTCACCGACGAGAAGATGGTGCTGACGCCGTTGAACCTCACCGCGGAAGGCGTGATCAAGCTGTCGCTCGGCAAGAAGCGGCACGTCCTGTTGAGGGCTGCATAGGCGCATTCGCTTTTTGCGGCTTGCGGGGAGGCGCGGAAACGCGCTCCCTCCCTTCATGGACAAGAACACGCCTGGGGAGAAAAACGCCGCGAAGCCGCCGACGCGCGTCGCGCTCAACGTGCTTGCGTTGTGCTTTGCACTCTCGGTAATCGGTCGCGGCCTCGGCGAGAGTTTCACCGTCTTCCTCAAACCGATCTCGGAAAGTTTTGGCTGGGATCGCGCGCAGATCGTCTCGGTCTATTCGCTGACCTGGCTTGCCGGCGGCCTGACCGCGCCGCTGATCGGTCGCCTGTTCGACCATTCGGGGCCGCGCGCCGTCTATTCGCTCGGACTGCTCCTGCTCGGCGGTTCGTTCCTGGTCGCGGCGCACGCGCAATATCTCTGGCAATTGCAGTTCAGCATCGGCCTCTGCGTCGGCGTCGGGATCGCCTTCATCGGCAATGTGCCGAACTCGATCCTGCTCGGCCGCTGGTTCGGCCCTCGCCTGCCGACCGCGATGGCGGTGGTCTATTCCGCCACCGGCGCCGGCGTGCTGGTGCTGCTGCCGGCCTCGCAAATCCTGATCGATCACGTCGGCTGGCGCGGCGCCTACCAGATCTTCGGCATCACGGCGTTGTGCCTGCTGGTGCCATTATTGCTGTTGCCATGGCGACGCTTCTCGCGTGGCTCGCCGCATGTGGTGAAAAAGGTCGATCCTGACATCGTCGACGAAGGCTGGACGCTGCTGAGCGCGATGCGCCACCACGCGTTCTGGGCGCTGTTTGCGACCTTCTTCTTCACCGCGATCGGCATGTATGCGATCTCGGCACAGATCGTGGCCTATCTGATCGACGCCGGCTTCCCGCCGCTGCAGGCTGCGACCGCGTGGGGCTTCAGCGGCGTCGTGCTCCTGTTCGGCATGCTCGGTGTTTCCGAACTCGATGGCATCATCGGGCGCCGGCCGTCGGTCCTGTTCAGCTATGCAGTCTCGATCCTCGGCATCATCCTGCTCTGGCTGTTGCAGTGGTATCCGAACTTCTGGCTGCTGACCGGCTTCGTCGTCTCCTTCGGCAGCATGATCGGCTCCCGCGGGCCGCTGCTCACGGCCACCGCCATGAAGCTCTTCCGCGGCAAGCGGGTCGGCACGATCTACGGCACGGTCTCGATCGGCAGCGGGCTCGGCTCCGCGTTCGGCTCGTGGGCCGGCGGCCTGATCCACGACTTCACCCACAGCTACAATCCGGTGATCGCCTTCGCGCTGGTCAGCGTAGTCATCGGAATGATTCCGTTCCTGGTGGTGCCGGCGCTGCGCCGCTGACCAAGTCATCGTGTTCGCCGCGCGCCTCGGAGGTATCCCCTTGATGGCCTGCCGCATTCACCATTGGTAAGACAGTTTCTGCTACGCCTCGGGAAACTATTCCCGCAGAGGCCGCAATGAACCTTCTCAGCCGACTGACGATCCGCACCAAACTCGCCAGCATGGTGGTTCTCGCGGCACTGACCGTTTTCGCGATCGTCGCGGGTGCGGCCTGGATCAACCGAAACCGGATGCTGGACGATCGTGTCGCCCAGATGCGGACCGCCGTCGACCTGCTCTACGGCGTGGCGCAGTCGTTGCAGGAAGATGTCGCGGCCGGCAAGATGACAATTGCCGAGGCGAAGGAACAGTTTCGCCAGCGCGGCCGGAAAATGACCTTCAACAACGGCCAGGGATATCCCAACGCCTACAATATCGCGGACACGTCGCTGCTGTTGAACACGGCCAATCCCAAACTCGAAGGCAAGATCAACGGCACCAAGGATGCCAATGGCGTGCTGATCGCCGATGCCCAGATCGCCGCCGGCCGGCAGAGCCCCGAAGGCGGCACCACGTCCTACCTTTATCCGCGTCCCGGTCAGACCGTGGCGGCGCGGAAAATGACCTATGTTCGCGCCTTCGAGCCGTGGAACATCGTCATGAGCTACGGACTCTACGTGGATGACATCGACGCCGACATGAATGCCGTGCTGCTGCAGCTGGGCGCGATCGGCGGCGGTCTCATGCTGCTGATGGGGCTGTTGTCTTGGCTGATTGCCCGCGACGTCGTGGGCGCGCTGGAGCGCCAGAAGAACCGGATGCAGCGCATTGCCGAAGGCTCGCTCGACGAAGCGGTCGAGGAGACTGGGCGCGGCGATGAGATCGGCCGCATGGCGGAAACGCTGGAGGTGCTGCGGCAGACCGCGATCACCGCACGGGCGCTGGAAGCCGAACAGGTTGCGACCAAGCAGCGGAGCGAAAAGGAAAAGCGCGACGCCCTGATTGCGCTCGCCGATCGCTTTGACGCATCGGTTGGCCAGCTCGTCGGATTGATGGCGTCGGGATCCAGCGAGCTGGAAACCACCGCGAAGTCGATGTCCGCGACAGCCGAAGGCACCAATCATCGCGCATCCGTGGTCGGCTCGGCGGCAACGGAAGCAAGCTCCCGCGTCCAGACCGTCGCCTCGGCTGCCGAGGAATTGTCCTCGTCGATCTCCGAGATCAGCCGTCAGGTCACCCAGTCCGCCAATATCACCGGCCGCGCCGTCGAAAGCGCGCGCCGCACCGATACCATCGTGCGTGCGCTCGCCGACGGTGCCCAGCAGATCGAGCACGTCGCCGAGCTGATCTCCAGCATTGCCGAGCAGACCAACCTCCTGGCGCTCAACGCCACGATCGAGGCCGCGCGCGCCGGTGAAGCCGGCCGCGGCTTTGCCGTGGTTGCTTCCGAGGTCAAGAGCCTGGCGAGCCAGACTGCGGAAGCGACCAAGGAGATCGGCACGCGTATCGCGCAGATCCAAGGCGCAACCAGGGAGGCGGTCGAGGCGATCGACGGCATCACTGCCACGATCGAAGAGGTCAGCACGATCGCAACATCGATCGGCTCCGCGATCGAGCAACAGGGCGCCGCAACAGCCGAGATCGCGCGCAGCGTGTCGCAGACGGCGGAAGCGACCAGGGAGGTGACGACCAATATCGGCGGCGTCAGCGCCGCAGCCAACGAGACCGGCAATGCCGCAGGACTGGTGCTCGCCGCGGCCAGCAACCTCTCCAAGCAGGCCGAACAGCTTTCCGGCGAAGTCTCGACGTTCCTCGCCGGCGTCCGCGCCGCGTAAGCGGGCGCTTTGCTACGAGGCCATTGAATCGGGTGTACGCACGCCGACAGCATGTCAGGCGGCGTCTAACGCTGCTCAAAACAGAAAAAAGGTCCCGATCAGGATGCCCGCAGCAAAGGACCAAAGTCCCAAGGTGCAGGCTGAAACGACGCGGACGAGGTTGCGAAGCTGCTCTTCGTGCTCCTCCTCCGCTGTCTTATGGAGCTGAGCCGTCACTGGCACTGCCCTGCCCATTCTTTGCTCGGAATTCGCAGGATTTACGCCCCAAATCATGGTGAAGGCGGGGCAATAGCCCCCGCAGCGATGCCAATGCCGTGATCAGTTCCCTGCAGTTAACGGGGTCAATAAACCTCGCGCCAGTTGCCGAAGCCGGCCGGCGTCAAACCCGGCCAGGTCAAACGCTGCAATTAAGCAAGCGCACAGTGATGTCGGGCCGACCTCAGACAGCAGGCATGGTGAAGCTGGAGCGCAGACTTAAGGCCAGGCGCGGACATCACTGACCTCGCAATGCGTGGTCTCAAATTGCGACGTAACTCAGCCCTTCACTGGCTTCCTGCGCGACGGAGCGACTGGAACATGCTCCGTGGTGCTTGTCACGATCTGCGGTTTCCCATCGGATGCGTGGCTTCTTAGCGTCTCCAGCACCAGAAAGAACTTTTCGGCAAGCATAGCGTAAACCTCGCTGACCTTTGCATCTCCCGGATTTCAACGAGTCGAATTGGCGAGCAATTGAACCACTCGCACGGGATGGCGACAAATGGATTCGCGCGGCAAAGTTAGGCTGGCGGTGGTTTTCCTCGTTTTGCAAGCCGCGGTCCCGGAGCGATGAAAGCTCAATCGGGCCTTATTCGACGTTGTCGTCCCAACATTGACATCGCCTGTCTTTCTTGCGCTGCGACAATGCGTCCATTCCGTCCGAGTGGGCCAGAATGAAAGCTTAAACTTTGCCTGATCCGGCTTGCCCAAGCAGATAATCTCTTCACGGCGATTGATGTCGTTCTTCTTTTGGATCGCGCTACGATGTGTTATCCAATCGTCATCCAACCGTCACACAATCTCATGCCAGAATCCGACCTACCGACGCCGGCCAAGGCAAGTACACACGCCGTGCACGAGCTCGATAACGTTCCTGCCACGCAGGACAACAAAAGGGCGGAAGAGTCTGTTGCCTCCAAGCAACACGGCATCACAGAACCCAGCCCGCAGGAGTCGCCGAAGATTCTCCCTGAAGAGTCGCAACGTCATACGGCGCAGAGTCAAGGCGACGACCCAACGTCAGAACCGCGCGTTCAAAACGGTGGCCACCCTCCCGGCAGTGAGATCGAACTCAAGCTTCTTGTCGATGCCGATCGCATGGCGGATTTCAACGCCGCTCCGATCATTGCGACGAATGCACGCAACAAGGGCACACGAAAGCACCTCAAATCCGTCTACTACGATACGCCCAAGCGGACGCTGAGACAAAACGGATTAAGCTTGCGAGTTCGCCAGAACGGCACACGGTTCGTGCAGACCGTGAAAGCCGAATTCGCAGACGATCCGCTCCGGCGTGGCGAGTGGGAGGCGAATGTTCCATCGATTGCGCCCGATGTCGAACTCGCGATGCCCTTCATTCCGCCCAAACTTCGCTCGGATCTCAGACGTGATCCGCTTGAGGCGGTCTTCACCGCTGACATCCACCGGCACGCGCGAATCGTTGAGCTGCCGTCGGGAACGATCGAGGTCGCTTTCGATCAGGGATCGCTGAAGTCGGGCAATCAATCGATGTCCGTGAGCGAGATCGAGTTGGAGCTCAAGGGTGGAAGCGCGAGCGCGATTTACGACCTCGCGCTGCGTCTCGCGGATCATGGGCAAGTGCGACCGTCAATCCGCAGCAAGTCGGCGCGCGGCTATGACCTCGCGGCCAATGCCTCCCCAGCCCTGCGGAAACCGCGAAAGCTTCGGCTCGATCCGGCAATATCCCTCGATGAGGCCTTTGCAAAGATCCTGCGCTCCTGCCTTCACCATCTGCTTGGATCTCTGGCGGCGGCTGAGGACGGTCGTGATCCTGAGGGAGTCCACCAGCTTCGCGTGTCGCTGCGCCGCCTTCGCGCGGCCCTGGATCTGATGCGATCCGTCGGCCCGTTGAGCAACCTCGACTCGTTCCGGTCGGAAGCAAGGTGGCTGGCGCAAAACCTATCCGCCGCGCGTGATTGGGATATGTTTCAACGGGGGACGCTGCCGACCATCGCGCGGGCCTGTCCGTCGGTCGCCGGCTTCGATGCCCTGGAGCAGATCGCAGAGAATTGCCGATCAGCGGCCTACCAGAAGGTGCGTCTCGCGCTGGCCGACCGCCGCTGCTCATGTTTCCTGATCGGCCTCGGCGGCTGGATCGAGGCCAGAGGATGGCGCAGCGACGTCGCCGCCGAAGATCTCGGACGACTGGCCGAGCCCGCCATCAACTTCGCCGGACGCATCCTGTCGGATCAGTATGCAAGAGTGCTGAAGCGCGGTCGCCGCTTCAAATCGCTTCCGGCGGAAAAGCTGCACCGATTGAGGCTCGCGGCGAAGCGACTGCGTTACGTCGGCGACTTCCTGTTGCCGCTGTACAGAGACCGAAAGTCCGTCAGGCGGTTCTCTCGCAGGCTCGCTGACTTACAGGAGGAACTTGGCTCCTTTAACGACATGGCGATCACGGACTCGCTTTTTGCTGAACTCGGTGGCGAGCTCTCGCAGAGCCGCACAGCTACAGCCGCGATCGCCGGTTGGCAGGCGCATGCATCGATCGGCGTCGAGGCACGCCTGCGAAACACGTGGCAGGATTTCAGGAAAACCAAGGCACCGTGGTTGAGAGGAGCCGAGGGGTGACTGCCGCTGTCGATGACTTCGGCGCGGCATCTCGCGGGCGGTGGACTCGGCGGCCGAATGGGAGGCCGTGGACCGCTCAATTATTCGGCGGGAATTCCACCTGGTTGTTCTGCTTGCCGGTGTTGAACTCCATGATCTTCCGCGTCACGCCGGGAAAGATCGCTGAAATCGGATTGACGCGCAGCACCGGCTGCGCCGGCGTCCCCACGACCTCGTAGGTCACGCCGATCAGGCCCTCGTTGCTGCCGCCACCGAGGAACAGGCCAAGCACCGGCAACTGGCCGAACATGTTGTTCAGCCCGTACATCGGCACGAAGGTGCCGCTCATGCGCACCTGGTTGGCGTTGTTGTCGATGCTGCCCTCGATGGTCGCGCCGATCGACGGCCCCTTGACGACGCCGTCGCGGATCGTGAGCAATCCGCTCTGCCGCGTGAACTCGGCGCGCAAGGCGGTAAAGGCGACGCCGCTCGTCGAGCCTGGCGCGCCGCCCGCCGCGATGCGGTCAAGCTCGGCCTGGCCCTTGACGTAGAAGTCGCGGATGTTGATCAGGCCTTCCTTGGGGCTCGGCTCCGCCGCCGGCGGCTCCATCGCGAGCGTGAGTTGACCGCCCACGATTTTGGAATAGAAGTCGGTGAAGCGGAAGAACGCGCCGGCGTCGTTGGTCTGCAGGTAGACCACCTCGCGCCCCTGCTGGCGGCCGCGCAGATCGGCGGTGACGGGCGTATCGCGCCCGATCTTGCCGTTCAGCGTAATACCCTTGATGGCACCGTTGCGCTTGGAGACCTTTGCGTCGACGCTACGCAATGCTTCGCCATTGAAGCCGACAACCGCGCCGAGCTTGAGGTCGATGTCGTAGTCGATGTTCCTGGTCTTGTTCTTGGGGTCGTCGCGGCCCGAAATCGCCGTGCGGAGGAAGCCACGGCCATCGAACACGTCGCCGCGCATCGAGACCTTCAAGATGCCGTCAGGCCCGCGGTCGGCGCGCAGCGTGGTCTTGTCGCCTTCCGAGGGCGAATAGGTCGGGAAGCTGGCGTTCATGAGATCGCCGTTCTGGTCGACTTCCACCGATCCCTTGATCGAGGCGCCGGCGCCTTCGACCACGATGTCCTCAAAGCGCGTCGACTGCGGCTTCTGCACTACGTTGAAGGTGACCTTGCCCGACTTGCCCGATGACTTGACCCACCCGGGCAGGACGTTGTCCAGCCTGAGCTGGGTCAGATCGGCCTCGACGCCGAGCTTGCTGTCGTGATCGCTGCTGCTCGCGATCTTGCCCACGACCTTGACCGGGATCGCGCCGCTCGCCGCAGACCCGAGGTCGAGGCCGAGCCGCGCGCGGCCCGCATCGTCGAGCGTCGACTGCAGGCGGATGTCGGCATCGCCCTCGCTCGGCTTGCGGTAATCCAGCGAAGCCGGTTGCCCGCCGATCTTGACGTCGCCCTTGACCTGATAGCCCGCATTGTTGGCGACGACCTTCAGCGCGTTGGCCTCGAGCTTCTGGTTCATCACCAGTTTGTCGATCGCGACGCTGCCGAGATCGGCGGTGACGGCGTAAGTCGTGTCTTCCTTGGTCAGCACGCCCTTGACCGGAAGACCGAGATTGATCGTGGCCGAGACCGTCCCCTTGCTTGCATTGGGATCGACGAACGACGTCCCCGACACATCGCTGAGGCGATCGGAGGCAAGGATTTCGGCGCAGGCCGGGACCGGACAGTCGACGCGGAATTTGATCTTCGCCGGCGAGGGTTTCGGCACCAGGTCCGGGACTTCGAAACTGAAGTCCGACAGCGTGATCTTGCGCCCGCCCGGCGTGTCGGCGATGCCCTGGGTGATGTTGACGGTGGCGGTGCGGCCGGTCACCCGTGCCCGCAAGTCGGCGTCATGGACCACAGGCATCTCGTCCACCGGGCGCACCGTCACGCCGCTCGCGATGATGTTGACGGCAAGTCCTTCATCCGGGATCGGAGGCCCCTTGCGCGACAGGTTGCGCACCGGCGAGTTGACGCCGACCTCGATGCGCTGGAGCGTGCCGCGCTCGATCCGCTCGATCACCCATTCGCGCAACTCCGGCACGATCAGGGCCGGCCAGATCCGCTTCAGCGCCGAGGCCGACATCGGCGTGCCCGCGAAGCCGAGCTGCAGCCGCGGTTCGCCGGAATAATCGACGCTGCCGGTGCCGGCGATGCCGATCTCGCCATTGCTGATATCGGCCTGCGTCAGCAGCACGCGTTTCTTGTCGGTGTCGAAACGGAGGCCGACCGCGATGCGGTTGAAGATCAGCGGCGGCTCATTGTCGATGCCCGCGAGCAGGATGGTGCCGCCGCTCAGGCCAAGCTGCCAGTCGTTGATATCGTCATTCGGCGGCTCGAGATGGGCGAGCAGCGTGACCCGGTTGGCGCCGGAGATGACCTTGAACGGCGCCAGCAGCACGCGCCGTCCGGCGTCCCATTCGACGTTCACTTCCGCCGAATCGATCGCCATCGGATAATCGGGCGTATCGGTGTCGATCAGGTTGCCGGCGCCGGCGGTGATCTTGCCGCGGAAATAGGTCGGCAGGCCGTCGCGGCCGAGCTCACCCTTCAGCTCGCCGGACAGCGGCAGCTCGGCATTGTAGGTGAGATCCTTCACCCTGAGCGCGAGCAGGATGTTAGCGGACGGCAGCTTGTCGGCGCGCAGGTCGACCGAGCGGACGCCATCCCTGAGCGGTCCGACCGCGACGCGCAGCGACCACGGACGGGCGCCCTCTTCGCCGACGCTCAGCGCCACGCCGCCGTTGCTTGGCCGCCGCAGACTGAGGCTGATATTCTCGAAGGTCCATTTGCTGCCGCGCTGCTGGTCATCGACAATCAGGTTGCCGTTCTTCAGGCCGATCTCGTTGAGGTTCTGGCCGTCGAGGCCGGTCATGCTGAGGCTGTCGAGCCAGTCGAGGCCGGCGAGCAATCCGCTCTGCGTGCTCTCGGGCGGCGCCGGCGCGCTGACGGATGGCGACGACGGCGGCGACAGCGGCTGCTCCGGCGACGCCGGCCGCGGGAATGTCGGCGGCAGGCCGGCCTTATGCTTGGACGCGACACCGGTCGCGAGCGGCTTGGCAGTGTCGCCGGCGGACACGGTCACATAGCCGTCCGGCGTGATCCGGATCGCGAGTTCGGCATCGACGAGGTTGAGGCTTTCGGCGCGGAGCTGCCCCATCAGGAGCGCGGTGCCGGACAGCTTGACCTCGGCTTTCGGAGCGCTCGCGACGATCGCATGGTCGCGGTCGCGCACGATGATGTCGCGGATGCGCACGGCGATCCGGATAGGTCCGGCGCGCTCGATCTGGGTGCCGCCGACCTCGACCGTGTTGCCGTGGCCGATATTGTCCTCGATCGCCGCCGCGAGCCACGGGGTCGCCATGTCGAGATTGATCGGTCCCGCTCCCAGCCGCCACCACAGCGCGCCGAAGCAGCCGATGAAGATCGTCGCCAATACGCCCAGCACGAGCGCGATACGCTTGACCCAACGCCGGCTATGAGCCGACCGCCGCGTGCCGCCGAAGAAGGCGCCGATTCGATGCAGGCCGGAATCCGAACGCGACAACAGCCGCCGCGCGCGATGGCCGGCCGCCTCGTCATGCTCATCCCAGCCGGTCTCGTCGCCCCAACCGCAGTAAGGGGCGTCGGCACGCGGATTCGGGCTGTGGCCTTGGAGCGATCCTTCGGACGACGTATTCCTTGCCATTGCCTCTCGGTGCAGGCGTTGAGGTTGATCGCCGCCCAAGGCGCGCCCGTCGATCCATATCGAGCGCTCCTGTGCCGGCATCGCTGCCAATCCTCGATTAATACTGTTACTCGCCGTCAGCCCCAAGTGAACATTTGAGCGAACTTTCGAAGGCCGGCTCGGCGAGCGGACGGATGACGCGTCGAAATCCTTGTGACCATACTCCGGCGCCATCACACTTGCCCAGCAGTCGGCGCAAATCCGATCGCCGGGGACAAGACCCGCACTGATTCAATTGTTGAGCCGCGGAAAGCGACGAAAGGAAGGCGTATGTCCAAGAAAACGCGCAAGAAATCCTCCAAGACCACAGCGAGGTCGTCTTCGGCCAAGCCGTCGGGAGCCAAATCGTCTCGGGCCAAATCGTCTGGGGCCAAATCGTCTGGGGTCAAGGCTCGCAGCAGCAGGGCCGTCGCATCGGTCACACCGCCCGCCGCAAAGGCGCGCAAGGCGGTCGCAAAGAAATCCAGCAAGGCGGCCAAAGCCGCTTCGGCCAAATCGTCCCACAAGGCCGCATCGAAATCGTTAAAATCCGCTGCATCGGCTGCGGCCAAATCGACCACCCTGGTCGAGGGTGCCAAGGCCCCCGACTTCCGCCTGCCTCGCGATGGCGGTGGTGAGGTTTCACTCACCGACTTCGCCGGCAAGAAGCTGGTGTTGTTCTTCTACCCGCGCGCCGACACGCCCGGCTGCACCAGGGAGGCGATCGATTTCACCCGGCTCAAGGATGCATTTGCCGCAAGCGGCACCGAGGTCCTCGGCGTCTCCGGCGACACGGTGAAGGCGCAGGAATCGTTCAGGAACAAGCACCAGCTCGGCATTCCCTTGGGTTCGGATGAACAGCACGAGATGCTGGAGGCCTACGGGGCTTGGGGCGAAAAATCCATGTACGGCAAGACCTTCCTTGGGATTCTTCGAACCACGGTTCTGGTCGATGCCGACGGCCGGGTCGCCAGGATCTGGCGTAATGTGCGGGTTGATGGCCATGCCGACGCGGTCCTGGCCGCCGCGCGGTCGCTGTGATCACCAGCCCCGTTTCCGGAAAATTAACCATGACCGGCTCAAATCGACCCTGCTGAGGCCGTACGGAACTTGATCCGACCGGCGCGGGAGTGCCGATGTCTTATCGTTCCGGTCACCATTTCGACCATCACCAGCACCACTATCATCATCCACGAGAGCACGGGCGGACGTCGCCCCGCCGCCCGGCCACTCATGCCGCAGGCGCCACACAGCCGGCGAACGACTACACCCTCGTCCATGCCGGCAAGCAGGTCCGCATTGGCCCGGTCCTGTTCTGGGCCGCGGTCGGTTCGGTGGTCCTGCTCGGCATTTGGTCGGCGGCAACTGCGACCTATTTTGCGTTCCGCGAGGACGTCCTGACCCGGCTGCTCGCCCGCCAGGCCGAGATGCAATTCGCCTATGAGGACCGGATCGCCGAATTGCGTGCCAAGGTCGACCGCACCACCAGCCGGCAGCTCCTGGACCAGGAGCAGTTCGACCAGAAGCTCGAGCAGATCATGCGCCGGCAGACCGCGCTCGAGGCGCGCGCCACCGCGCTCGGTTCGATGCCGGATCTTGCAACGACCGGCTCGATCCGCCCGCCCGGACGCAATGCCGCGCCGGATCAGGCGGCGACACCGAAACCCTCGCCGATCAACGACACCGTGATCTTCGTGGCGCCGCCGGATCGCGAGGCGCGGCTGGAATCCCGTGCTCCGATCAAGGCAGCGGCGCCGGTGAACCAGTTCGCCAAACTGCAGGGCGTCGACAATGTTCTGGTCCGCCTGCAGACCTCGCTCGACCAGGTCGAGCGGCGCCAGATGGCGGCACTGAGCTCGGCCGAGGAAACCATGGAATCGCGCGTGCGCCGGATGCGCGGCGTGATCACCGATCTCGGCCTCAACATGGCCCAGCTCGAAGCCGCGACCCCGCGCTCGGGCATCGGCGGTCCCTTCGTGCCGGTGAAGCTGCCCGCCGACGCCGGTCCGTTCGAGCGGCAACTCAACCGGATCAACATCACCCGCGCACAGATGCTGCGGCTGAACGCGACGCTGGCACTGGTGCCGTACCGCAAGCCGGTGATCGGCGAAGTCGAGTTCACCTCGGGCTTCGGCGTCCGCACCGATCCGTTCCTCGGCCGCCCTGCGATGCATACCGGCCTGGATTTCCGCGCCGCGATGGGCGACCCCGTCCGCGTCACCGCCAACGGCAAGGTGGTGTCATCGGGCTGGGCCGGCGGCTATGGCCGCATGGTGGAAGTCGACCATGGTAACGGCCTTTCGACCCGCTACGGCCACCTGTCGGAGATCAACGTCAAGGTCGGCGAAAACGTCAAGATCGGTCAGGTGATCGGCGCGGTCGGCTCGACCGGCCGTTCGACCGGACCGCATCTGCACTACGAGACGCGCATCGACGGCGACGCGGTCGACCCGCAGAAATTCCTGCGCGCCGGCGTGCGCCTCAGCGCAGGCTGAGCGACGCGAGCATTTCAGCGCGAGCTGTCGTAGCCGACCTCGCCCGTAATGACATCGCCGAACAGCTCCCACGACTCGCCGTTGAACCGCATCAGTTGCATCTGCTCGATCGGGAAATAGTCGTCGGGGGATGTATTGACCATGATGCCCGGCAGCATCAGGTCGGAGTGGAAATTCTTCAGGTTCGCGGCCTGCTTCATAACGTTCTCGCGCGTGAGATTGTCGCCGCACTGCTTCAGGACCTGCACCATCGCCTGCGCCTGGACATAGCCATAGACATTGTTCGCATTCGCCTTGTCTCCATCAGGATAATACTTGTCCATGAAGGCGCGCCAGGCTTTCACGCCGGGATCGTCCTTCCAGGTGGGGTCGGTCGGATCCTTCAGGTAGGCTGTGGAGATGATATCCTTCGCATAGTGCAGGCCGGCGGGCTTCAATACCGACGCCACCGAGGTTGCGGTGTTGGCGAGGAAGAATTTCGGCTTCCAGCCGAGCTCGCCGACCTTGCGGATCGCCTGTGCCGAGCCCTTTGGTGCGGCCCAGGAGAAAAAGACGTCGGCGCCTGAATCGTGCAACGCGACGATCTGGGAATCGACGCTGGGATCGCTCACCTCATAGGACTTGTCGGCCACGATCATGCTCGCCTTGTCGCCGAGCCCATCCTTCAGTCCCTTGAACTGATCCTTGCCGGCATCGTCGTTCTGCCAGAACACGGCGATCTTGCTGTTTGGGAAATGCTCAAGGATGTACTTGGCATAGATCCGTCCCTCGCTCTGGTAGTTGGGTTGAAAGCCCATCGTCCAGGGAAAGTTCTTGGGATCGCCGAATTTGGTGCCGCCGGAAGCGACGAAGAGCTGCGGCACCTTCTTGGCGTTCATGTATTTCATGATCGCCGAATTCGAGGGCGTGCCGAGCGGCTGGAAGATCAGGAGCACTTCGTCGCTCTCGACCAGCTTGCGCGCCTGCTCGATCGCTTTCGGCGGGCTATAGGCGTCGTCGTAGGAGATGAAATTGATCTTGCGTCCGTTGATGCCGCCCTCGGCGTTGACCATGTTGAAATAAGCCGCTTCGGTCTTTCCGATCACACCGTAGGACGACGCGGGCCCGCTATAGGGCATGATGTTGCCGACCTTGATCTCGGTATCGCCGGCACCGGGGTCGTATTTTTTCTGGGCGTTGGCAACGGTCGCAAGGCCGATTGCAGCGGCGACCATGGTGGGCAAGACAAGCTTCTGCATGCGAGGCAGCATTGTTTTCTCCCTTTTTGTTTTGTTCTTATCGGCCTTATTTTGTCCGAGTGTTGCAAGGCTCCAGGCCCCCTGCAAGCGCACACTTATTCCGCGCAACGAAACGGCATTGTTGTGCAGCGCCAAGTGTGATTGATGCAGACGATTACCGATGACGGGGCACTCGACTTGGAACCGAATACGCGAATTGGTCCGCGACATCGCAGGCTCGCCGCCGCCGGCTCTCGCGCCGCGCGATGGCTGGCGGCGAAGACAATGGGAGCGGCAGGCTTCCATCAGCTCGGCTCCGAGTTTGCCAACGCGCGGATTGCCGCCGTGCGCGACAAGCTCGCGCGTGGTGAGACCGTTTATCTTGCGGGCCTCGGCGCCCCCGGCACGCACAATTCGGGCATCGCGCTGGTCGAGGTGACGCAGCGGGACGGCCCGCGCCTGATCGTCAACAACGAGGAGGAGCGCTTTTCCGGCAACAAGCACACCACCGAATATCCGGAAAAATCGATCGACGCGGTGGTCGCGACGTTGCGCAGCATGGGACGCGATGTCGGCGCGATCGACGCCTGGCTGACGAGCTGGGACTATCCGACGCTCGCCGGCACGCTAGCGCGCTCGGTGCTGGAGGAATTGCCGCACAGCCTGAAATTGTTGCGCACCACGGAGGCCGCAGGCTTCGACAGCCGTCGCCTCGAGCAGATGACGCGGACGCCAAAAATCCTGGCGCGCCAGCTCAAGCTTTCCGAACGCGTGCCCTTGATCTGCCTGCCGCACCACGACAACCACGCCTGGTTCTCGTTTGCGGCCTCTCCCTTCAAGGATGACGGCGAGCCGGTCGCCATCGCCGTGCTCGACGGTACCGGCGATCTCGGCTCGGTGTCGCTTTATGTCGTCGAGAAAGGCGCGATGCGCCGCCTCTACTGCAACGAGAGCATGTTCGATTCACTAGGCGCGTTCTACAGCGTGATCGCCTCGACCCAGGGCGGCTGGACCTGGCTGTCCTGCGAGGGACGCTACATGGGCGCGGCCGCCTGGGGCGACATGAGCCGATCGAGCAACCCCTATTACCGGCGACTGCGCAAGGTGCTGCATCTCGGCGCCGACGGCGAGATCTGGCTCAATCGCACGCTGGCGAACTGGTATTGCGACCCGTTCGACAATCCGTACAAGGCCGCGCTCACCGATATCCTCGGCGAACCGCTCAAGCCGGAACAGCTCTGGAATCCGGATGCCGTGCTGCGTGTCGAGGACATCAAGCACCGCCCCGACACCCAGGATCGTCTCGACAAGGCCGCCGCGACGCAGCTCGTGTTCGAGGATGCGATGATCCATGTCGTCGATCATCTGTTGCGCATGACCGGTGCGAATCGACTGGTGCTGACCGGCGGCGTCGCGCTCAACGCCGTCGGCAATATGCGGCTGATCGAGCATTTCGATGAAACCTGGTTTGCCAATGCGCAGGGCCGGAGCGCGCGATTGCATCTGTGGGTGCCGCCGGTGCCCGGCGATCCCGGCGTTACCATCGGCGCCGCCTGGCTGTTCGCGCATCTCGCCGGCGCACCACGCGGCGCGCCCATGACGCATGCGTTCTTCTGCGGCACGCCGCCGGCGTCCGACGACATCGCCGCCGCCTTGAAGGCGAATGACATCGCATCGCGGCGGATCGGCGACATCTCGACGCCTGAGGGACGCGACGCAATCGCCGACCTGATGGCGCTCATGGTGGCGCAGAACGGCGTGATCGCGATCTATCAGGGTGCGGCCGAAACCGGTCCGCGCGCACTCGGCCATCGCTCGATCCTCGCCAACCCCTGCGATCCCGACACGCGTGAGCGGCTCAACCAACGCGTCAAATATCGCGAGGCGATCCGACCCCTGGCACCGATGGCGACGCTGCAGGCGGCGCAGTACTATTTCGAGCTGTTGCCCGGGGCCTCCGACGAGGACTACAACGCCTACAACTACATGGTGCTGACGGCGCGGTCGAAGCCGCACGCGCGCGACAAGATTCCGGCCGTCATCCACGCCGATGGCACCGGCCGCATCCAGATCGTGCGCGAGCAGGACGATCCCCTCACCTACGCCTATCTCAAGGCGCTCGGCCGCCGCATCGGCGTCGAACTGTCGGTCAACACCTCGTTCAATGTCGCAGGCCCGATCGCGCAGACGCCGGGCCAGGCCGTCGATACGCTGCGCCGCTCCAAGGGACTGGACGCCGTCATCATGGTCGCAAGCGACGGGACCGTGCACGCGGCATGGCACGGCGGCGAGCGCGACAGCGGCCGGTTCACAGGCTGGTTGTCAGAGTGGAAGAGCGCGTAGCCGCTTGCGTGAGCCAGAGCATGATCCGGAAAAGTGGGACCGGCTTTCCGAAAAAGATCATGCTCAAACAAAGAGCTAGAGCGGGATGACGATTCGAAGAAAAGTCATCATGCTCTAGCCGAACGGCGCGCTCCCTTAATCGACGTCCTCGATCGCGCCGGCCGTCGTGCCGAAAGCCTTTTGCGCCAGCGTGGCCGCCATGAATTCATCGAGATCGCCGTCGAGCACGCCGGCGGTGTCAGAGGTCTGCACGCCCGTGCGCAGGTCCTTCACCATCTGATAGGGCTGCAGCACGTAGGAGCGGATCTGGTGGCCCCAGCCGATATCGGTCTTGGCGGCCTGATCGGCGGCGGCCTGCTCCTCGCGTTTCTTCAATTCGATCTCGTAGAGCCGGGCGCGCAGCATGTCCCACGCCTGCGCGCGGTTCTTGTGCTGGGAGCGGCCGGCCTGGCAGACCACGGCGATACCGGTCGGAATGTGCGTCAGGCGCACCGCCGATTCGGTCTTGTTGACGTGCTGGCCGCCGGCACCGCCGGAGCGCATGGTGTCGGTGCGCACATCCGATTCCTTGATGTCGATCTTGATACTGTCGTCGACCACCGGAAAGATCGTCACGCTCGAGAACGAGGTGTGGCGGCGCGCATTCGAATCGAACGGCGAGATCCGCACCAGGCGGTGCACGCCGGCTTCCGTCTTCAGCCAACCATAAGCGTTGTGGCCGCTGATCTGGATCGTGGCCGATTTGATGCCGGCCTCTTCACCCTGGGATTCCTCGAGAAACTCGACCTTGAAGCCATGCTTCTCCGCCCAGCGCGTGTACATGCGCAGCAGCATCTGCGCCCAGTCCTGGCTCTCGGTACCGCCCGCACCGGCATGGACTTCGACATAGGAGTCGAACTTGTCGGCTTCGCCCGACAGCAGCGCCTCCAGCTCGCGCCGCGCGACTTCCTTCTTGAGGTCCTTGAGCGCCTTCTCGGCTTCCGCGACGACGCCCTCATCGTTCTCGGCCTCGCCGAGCTCGATCATGCCGACGTTGTCCTCGAGCTCGCGCTCGACCTTGCTGATGCCGGACAGCGCATCCTCCAACGAGGTGCGCTCCTGCATCAGTTTCTGGGCTTTCTGGGGATCGTTCCAGAGATCAGGATCTTCGGCGAGCTTGTTCAGCTCGGCCAGCCGTGCCGTCGATTTCTCGACGTCAAAGATGCCTCCTCAGCAGCCCGACAGACTGCTTGATCTCTTCAACAAGGCGTTCGACTTCCGCGCGCATGGTTCTTCAGGTCTGAATGATGAATCTCTGGCGAGGGATGTAGCGACCGAAGCGCAAAAGCGCAATCGGCCGCGATGCTAATACAATCCGCCGGGACGCATGATCGCACCCGCGTCTGGCGCGACCGCCGGCGGCAGTCGGCCCTCGGCATCGGCCACGCCGATCGCGGAGTAGCTATCCGGCGGCGCCGTGCCCGGCTTGAACGCTTCCAGGATGGTGCGTCCACCTTCGCCCGGACCGGCGCGCATGCCGCTCTTGGAATCGACACGGACGAGCTTGATGCCGGCCGGGATCTTGAACGGCGTCGCCGGCTTGTCCGCCAATGCCAGCTTGAGGAAGTCGCGCGCGACCGGCGCGGCCAATGCGCCGCCGGTGGCCTTGCGGCCGAGATTGCGCGGCTTGTCGTAGCCGAGGTAGACGCCGACCACGAGATCCGGCGAGAAGCCGATGAACCAGACGTCCTTCTCGTCGTTGGTGGTGCCGGTCTTGCCGGCAATCGGCTTGCCGACTTCCTTCACTGCAGTAGCGGTTCCGTACTGAACCACGCCTTCCATCATCGAGGTGATCTGGTAGGCCGTCATCGGATCGAGCACCTGCTCGCGGCGATCGACGAGCTGCGGCTCGGGCTGGTTCTTCCAGCCGCCGGGCGCATCACAGCCACGGCATTCGCGCTGGTCATGCCGGTAGATGGTGTGGCCGTAACGATCCTGGATGCGGTCGATCAGCGTCGGCTTCACACGGCGGCCGCCATTGGCGAACATCGAATAAGCCGTCACCATCCGCATCACCGTGGTCTCGCCGGCGCCCAGCGCATAGGAGAGATAGTTCGGCAGTTCGTCATAGACGCCGAAGCGCTTGGCGTATTCGCCGATCAGGGGCATGCCGATGTCCTGCGCCAGCCGCACCGTGACGGTGTTGAGCGAGCGCGCCAGCGCATTGCGCAGCGTGGTCGGGCCGTAATACCTGCCGGTCGAATAGTTCTCCGGACGCCAGACGCCGGCCCCCTGCCCCTGGTCGATTTCGATGGGCGCGTCGACCACGACGGTGGACGGCGTGTAGCCGTTATCGAGCGCCGTCGAATAGACGATCGGCTTGAACGACGAGCCCGGCTGCCGATAGGCCTGCGTGGCGCGATTGAACTGGCTCTGATCGAACGAGAAGCCGCCGACCATGGCCAGCACGCGGCCGGTCCAGGGATCCATCGCGACCATGGCACCGGAAATCTCCGGCAATTGCCGCAGCCGGTACTGGCCCTCCACCGCCGTCCCCTCCTTCGTCACCAAGGGGTCGGCATAGATGACGTCACCGGGCGCGAGCACCTGCGACACCGCCGTTGGCGTCCGCCCGCGCGCCGCGCCGGCAGTGGGCCTCGCCCAGCGTACGCCATCGAGCGTGATAATGCCGGTCTGCCGCTGCTTGCTGACGGCGCCACCGAGCTCGCGTCCGGGCTGGAATCCGATCCGCGCCGACTGGTCGCTGGTCTCGAGCACCACCGCCATTCGCCACGGCGAGATGTCGGAGAGCGATTTGACATCGGCGAGCTTGACGCCCCAATCGCCTGATACATCGAGCTTGGTGATCGGGCCGCGCCAGCCCTGCGCTTCGTCGTAGTTGACGAGACCGGCGGCCATGGTCTTGCGCGCCATCACCTGGATCTTGGGATCGAGCGAGGTGCGCACCGACAGGCCGCCCTCGTAAAGCTTCTTCTCGCCGTAACGCTCGAAGATGTCGCGGCGGACTTCCTCGGCAAAATATTCGCCGGCGAAGGTATGCGCGCCGTTGCTGCGGTTGGTGACGATCAGCTGCTCTTTGCGCGCCTTGTCGGCGTCGGCCTGCTTGATCCAGCCATTTTCGAGCAGGCGGTCGATCACGTAGTTGCGGCGCTCGATCGCACGGTCGCGGTTGCGTACCGGATGCAGCGCCGCCGGCGCCTTCGGCAGCGCGGCGAGATAGGCGGCCTCCGCGACGGTCAGTTCGTTCACCGACTTGTCGAAATAGACCAGCGAGGCGGCGGCGATGCCGTAGGCACCCAGGCCCAGATAGATCTCGTTCAGATAGAGCTCGAGGATGCGATCCTTGGAATAGGCGCGCTCGATGCGCATCGCCAGCAGCGCTTCCTTGATCTTGCGCGAGAACGAGACCTCGTTGGTGAGCAGGAAGTTCTTGGCGACCTGCTGGGTGATCGTCGACGCACCCTGCGGCCGGCGGCCCGAGCCATAGTTCTGCGCGTACAGCATCGCAGCGCGCGCCATGCCCTGGAAATCGATGCCGCCGTGCTCGTAAAAATTCTTGTCCTCGGCCGCAAGGAACGCGTTGATGACGAGCTTCGGCACCGCCTGAATCGGCAGATAGAGCCGCCGCTCCTTGGAATATTCACCGAGCAGCGAGCCATCGGACGCGTGCACGCGCGTCATCACCGGCGGCTCATAATCCTGAAGCTGCGAATAGTCGGGCAGGTCCTTGGAGAAATGCCAGATCGCGCCCGCGACGCCGGCCACGCCAACCAGAAACACGACGGTCCCCGCGGCGAACAAGAAACCCATGAACCGCACCAGCAAGCGCATTATCGAAGTTCCGTTCCAACCCTGTTGCGCCGAACCAGCCGGCGACAGTTCCTCGTTGCGAATGCCCCGGCCTTAACAGCCTGCCGGTGCTTGAGGCGAACAATACAGCGCTCGGCGGACAAAATCGGCTGATTCCGCGGGGCCCCAATCAATTCCCTATACCGTTGCCGCTGTGGCCAAACTAGGGCTTCCCGGTTCCCAGCGGCGCGTTTTCTCGGCCAAATACTTCTCTCGGCCAAGTCACTTCTCTCGACCAAGTCACTTCCCCTCAAAGTCACTTGTCGGGCGTGGCCGTCGCGAGTCGCTTGGCAAAAAAGGCGTCAATGGCCTGCAGCATCGATCCGACCGCCTTGTTGCGCCAGTTCTCCGATACCAGGTGCTCGAGGTCGCCCTTGTTGGAGACATAGCCGAGCTCGACCAGGACCGAGGGCACGTCGGGCGCCTTCAGGACCCGAAAGCCCGCCGATTTCAGCGGGTGCTTGTGCATCCGCGCCGCCGTCTTCATCTCCGACACCAGGAGCCGCGCAAAACGGTTCGAGAATGTCTTGGTCTCGCGGCGGGCGAGATCGATCAGGATATCGGCGACTTCGGTCGGCTCGTCGGACAGATTCACCCCGGCGATGGCGTCTGCCTTGTTCTCGGCTTCTGCCAGTCGCTCGGCTTCGGCGTCGGAGGCCTTGTCCGACAGCGTGTAGACGGTCGCGCCCTGGGCGTCGCCTTCCCGGCGCGGCAGCGCGTCGGCATGGATCGAGACGAACAGCGCCGCCGACTGGCTGCGGGCAATTTTGACCCGGTCGTTCAGGGGAATGAAGGTGTCGTCGGTGCGGGTCATGACGACCCGGTATTTGCCCGACTTCTCGATCCGGTCGCGCAATGCGAGCCCGAAGCCGAGCACGAGATTCTTTTCCAGCTCGCCGTTCGACTGGGTGCCGTTGTCGATGCCGCCATGGCCGGGATCGATCACGATCAGGGGTCGCGTATCCGGCGGCTCGCCCGGCGTCGCGGCAGGCGCAGCTTCGGCCGGCATCGCCGCCTTGGCTTCCGCAATGGTCGGCTTCAGCTCCGGCCGGTCCTCGGGCGTGAGTTGTTGATTGAACGCGTTGCGGTCGACCTGCTCCAGTTCCAGGACCAGGCGCGGCGGCTGGCCGTTGGCCGCGTCCAGCACGTAGGAATTGGCGATCTTCGCAGGTCCCGTCAGGTCGAAGACGATTCGCGAGCCGCCCGGCAGCACCAGCCCGTAGCGGAATGCCTTCACCAGCCCCCGACCGGTATTGCCGGTTCCATGGGCGAGCCGGAACGTCACCTGGGGAATGTCCACGACGACCCGGTAGGGATCGGCGAGCGTGAAAGCGCGGAACGGGATCTTCTTGTCAAGGTCGACGACGAATCGGGTCTGCTTGGCGTCACCGGCCAAGCGCGCATCGGAAACGATTGGAAAATCAGAGCTTACAGAAGGGCTTGGCGGCGTTCCCTCAGCTAAGCTGGGAACAACGACGGGGCCGCACAGCAATGCTGCGGCGCACAACAGCCCGCATCCCAGCAAAACCCGTCCATTTGCGCGGTCCGCCACGATTCGGCACCCTCCGAGCCGCCGTCATACCGCATTAGAACCACAGGGTTAACGAGAGCCTAATACCGCGCTCGCGAAATGGTTCGAGTGTTGCCCCGCCGCGACGCTCCCTTGCGTGCGACGACCAATCCACGTATGTACGGGGTGCTGACGGCTAATACTCCCGGTTGTGTCGCGTTCAGCCTCCCGGTGCAGCGGTGGAACCTTCAAGCCCGAAGGAGCCAGCGTGTTTTCCCGGTCCCTCCCCAGCCCGCGCCGCGCGCGGCTGACATGGAGTGGCGGTTTGAGCCCGAGCGGCGTCCGGTCCCAGACACATTCTGTGTGGCAAGGGGCGAGACACGGCAGAACTGATTATTCGGCCCCAGAGCATGGTCCGGAAAGCTGGATACCGGTTTTCCGCAAGGATCTTGCTCAAGCAAGGGGCCCGATATGCGATTGGCCGGCGAGCGCTTTCGCGCCGCGCCGGGCCTTCAGCGAAGGATGCGGCGGTACTCTTTGCCGCCAAAATATGTTCAGACGGGCCGACCGCTTAATGCGCCAGACTGTGTTGCCGACCAACATCCCCCAGACAATCGCGACCACGCGAGGCGAAAGCTCCGCACGCCGCTTTGTTCCGGTGGGAACGGGCTTCGCACGGCGCCGCGATTTGCGTTTTGGCCTTCCCCTCACCCCCGAATCAGGTGGACCGTCGCGTCACCAGGCGGCGCAATTTGCGCGCGCCATGCTACGCGCCCGCCGCCTTCAAGAGCTCCAAAATGCCCAACAAGATGTTGATCGATGCCACCCACCCGGAAGAGACCCGGGTCGTCGTGGTGCGCGGCAACCGCGTCGAAGAATTTGATTTCGAGACCGCCCAACGCAAACAACTGCGCGGCAATATCTACCTCGCCAAAGTGACGCGCGTAGAGCCGTCGCTGCAGGCGGCCTTCATCGAATATGGCGGCAATCGCCATGGCTTCCTCGCCTTCAGCGAAATCCATCCCGACTATTACCAGATCCCGGTCGCCGACCGGCAGGCGCTGATCGAGGCCGAAGAACGCGCCCACCGGGAGGCCGAAGAGGAGAGCGAAAGCCGGCCTCACCGCCGGCGTTCCCGCCACCGCAATGCCCGCCGCCGCGGCCATGGCGAACGCGTGCAGAGCGAGGTCGTCGAGGGTGCCGAGCCGCTCGACGCGCAGGCCGACGAGGATCGTGTGCTTCATGCCGAGGCCGAGCAGCACGAGCCCGGCGCCGACACGCATGAGCATCATGAATACGAAGCGCACGATCATTCCGACGATCACGACCGTCATGACGAGCGCGATCAGGATCAGCACGATCAGGATCGGCACGAGCACCGCGAGCCCGAGCATGCCCATGGCGACCATGATCATGCGCCCGCACTGAGCGAAACCGCCGCCCCAGAGGAAGTGCAACCGGACCCGGTTGTCGCCGTGGTCGAAGCATCGGCGGCCGCGGCCACCCCCGAAGCGGGGGCCGAGATCGAGGTGAGCCACGAATCCGAGCGCGCCCGCGAGGAGCAGGTCGAGGAGAACGCCGCCCACGCCGAAGATGCGCCGCAGGCCGCAGCGCCCGGCGAGGAGCATCCCGCGCCGGATGAGCACGCCCCTGCAGAACTCGCGGCGGAGGCCGCACCGCAGGACGAGCATGGCGCCGCGCCACTCGGCGACGAAGCGCACGATGACGACGCCCACGACGATGAGGACGACGAGGAAGGCGAAGACGGCGAAGAAGAGGAAGTCGTCGAATCCGTCGGCGGCGACGATGTGCTCGAAGAGGTGCCGGAGCGCCCCTTCCGTCCGCGCCGCCAGTACAAGATCCAGGAAGTGATCAAGCGCCGGCAGGTGATGCTGGTGCAGGTCGTCAAGGAAGAGCGCGGCAACAAGGGCGCGGCGTTGACGACGTATCTCTCCCTCGCCGGCCGCTACGCGGTGCTGATGCCCAACACCGCGCGTGGCGGCGGCATCAGCCGCAAGATCACCTCGGCCCAGGACCGCTCGCGGCTCAAGGAAGTGGTGCAGGATCTCGACGTGCCCGAGGGCATGGGCATCATCCTGCGCACCGCCGGCGCCTCGCGTTCGAAGCAGGAGATCAAGCGCGACTTCGAATATCTGATCCGCATGTGGGAAACCGTGCGCGATCTGACCCTGAAGTCGCAGGCCCCTACCCTCGTCTACGAGGAAGGCTCGCTGATCAAGCGCTCGCTGCGCGACCTCTACAACAAGGAGATCGACGAGATCATGGTCGCCGGCGAAGCTGGCTACCGCGAAGCGCGCGATTTCATGAAGATGCTGATGCCGGAGAACGTCCGCGCGGTGAAGCAGTACCGTGACGGCCAGCCTTTGTTCTCGCGCATGGGTGTCGAGAGCCAGCTCGATGCGATGTTCTCCCCGACCGTGCAGCTGCGCTCCGGCGGGTACATCGTCATCAACCAGACCGAGGCGCTGGTCTCGATCGACGTCAACTCCGGCCGCGCCACGCGCGAGCATCACATCGAGGACACCGCGCTCAAGACCAATCTCGAGGCGGCGGAGGAAGTTGCGCGGCAGCTTCGCCTGCGCGACCTCGCCGGCCTGATCGTGATCGATTTCATCGACATGGACGAGAAGCGCAACAACCGCGCAGTCGAGCGCAAGCTCTCCGACTGTCTGCGGCAGGACCGCGCGCGTATCCAGGTCGGGCGCATCTCGCATTTCGGGCTGCTTGAGATGTCGCGTCAGCGCATCCGCGCCAGCGTGCTCGAGAGCTCGACCGAGCCGTGCCCGCATTGCGGCGGCTCCGGCCATGTCCGCTCGGTCTCGTCGGTGGCGCTGCAGCTTCTGCGCGGCATCGAGGAAATCCTGATGAAGGGCGCGACCCACAATCTCGTGGTGCGCACCCGCACCGACGTCGCGCTCTACGTTCTCAACCACAAGCGCGGCCATCTGCGCGATCTCGAAACCGCCTTCAAGGTCCAGATCTCGGTGGCGGCGGATGCGACCGTGAGCGGCCAGCAGTCCTACATCATCGACCGCGGTGAGCAGGTGCATACGCTGGAAGCCGCCAAGGCGCTGCTCGCGGCACAGGCCGTATCCGCGCCGCCTCAAGTCGAAGAGTCCTACGACGATGAGGAACCGTTCGACGTTGAGGGCGAGATCGAAACCGAAGAGACAGAGGGCCTGAGCGACGAGCAAGGGGCTGGCGAAGAGAGCGGTGCCGAAGCCGAGGGTCCGCGTCGGCGACGACGCCGGCGGCGTCGCGGCCGTGGTGGTGGCGAAGCCCGCGAGGGCGGCGTGCCGCGCGAGGATGGCGAGGCTCTGCCGCTTGCGCCCGAGACCGGCGACGGCATCGCCACCGACGAAGTCGAGACCGACGAGGACGAGAGCGAAGAGCAGCCGGCTTTCGCGCGCGGTGAGGGCCAGAGCGGCGAACGCCGTCCGCGCCGGCGTGGACGTCGCGGCGGACGTCGCCGCCGTGGCGGCGGTCAGGGTGGCGAAGAGGGTCTTGCCGCCTCGATCGCCGATGAGCTCGGCCCGCTCTCGGAGCTCGAAGCAACGGAGGCTGTCGCCGATTTTGACGGCGGTTCGCCGGAGCCCGCACAGGCATTAATTCGGCCTGAACAGCCCGAAGTTCAGCCCGAGCCGGTTGCGGAGCCCGAGCTGCATCCGGCCGAGAACCCGCAACCAGAGCCGGTGAGCGTCGCCGCGCCCGAGGAGCCGGCGCAGGAGAACGATCGCGCGATACGTCGCCGCTCGACCGTGCGTGAGAAAGTGAGCTTCGGCTCCCAGCCTGAGCCCACGCCGGTGGTGGTGCAGAGCGAGTCCGAACCGATTCCGTCGGCAGAGCCCGCTCCTGCGGCGGTCGCAGAGCCCGCCCCTGCAGCAACGACCGAAGCCCAGCCGCGCAAGGCCGGATGGTGGTCGCGCCGCTTTGGCGGCGGTTAGAGCGTTTTCGAAGCGTAGCCCGGGTGAAGCGTCAGCGTAACCCGGGATCGTTCGCAGACGTGGACACAGGCATCCCGGGTTGCGCTTCGCTCCACCCGGGCTACGCCCCCATTTAGCCCGTGGTGATCGCGGTCTCGACGTCGGACGGATCGATCTGCTTGTTCAGGTTGGCGTAGAGCTTGGCGTGGTCGAGCTCGCCCTCCCACCATGAGACGAACACTGCGGCGATGCCGTTGCCGGTGATGTTGGTCAGCGCGCGCACCTCGCTCATGAACTTGTCGATCGAGAACACGATGGCCATGCCCGGCACCAGTGCGGGATTGACCACGGTCAGCGTCGCCGCCAGCGTGATGAAGCCCGCGCCGGTGACGCCGCTCGCCCCTTTCGAGGTCAGCATCGCCACGATCAGGATCGTCAACTGCTGGCCGAAGGTGAGATCGACACCAAGAGCCTGCGCAATGAACAGCGTCGCCAGCGTCATGTAGATGTTGGTGCCGTCGAGATTGAAGGAGTAGCCGGTCGGCACCACCAGCCCGACCACTGGCTTGGAGCAGCCGAGCCGCTCCAGCTTTTCCATCAATTGCGGCAGTGCGCTCTCGGATGAGCTCGTGCCAAGCACGATCAGAAGCTCATCCTTGATGTAGGCGATGAACTTGAAGATGCTGAAGCCCATCACCCGCGCAATCAGGCCGAGCACGAGGACCACGAACAACGCAGCGGTGCCATAGAACAGTCCGATCAGGCCGATCAGATTGCCCAGCGCCGCGGGACCGAACTTGCCGATGGTGAAGGCCATCGCGCCGAACGCGCCAACCGGCGCGGCCTTCATGACGATGCTGATCACGCCGAACACCGCATGTGCGGAATCGTCGATGATGTCGCGCAAGCGCGCGCCGCGCTCACCCATCGCCATCAATGCGAAGCCGAACAGGATCGCGAACAGCAGCACCTGCAGGATGTCGCCGCGGGCGAACGCGCCGAACACGCTGTCGGGGATGATGTTGAGGACGAAGTCGACGCTCTTCTGCGCCTCCGCCTGCTTGACGTAGCTGGCGACCGCCGCCGCGTCCGGCTTGGCGGCAAGCCCATGGCCGATCTGGAACAGGTTGCCCATGATCAGGCCGAGGATCAGCGCGAAGGTGGAGACGATCTCGAAATAGAACAGCGCCTTGACGCCGACGCGGCCGACCTTGCTGGCGTCCTGGATATGGGAGATGCCCGAGACCACCGTGCAGAAGATGATCGGCGCGATCACCATCTTGATGAGCTTGATAAAGCCGTCGCCGAGCGCCTTGATCCAGTCGTTGGTCGCAAGGCCCGGCCACAGCCAGCCGACCACGGCACCGAGCACGATCGCGATCAGCACCTGGACGTAGAGAATCCGGTACCAGGGTTTTGCTGTGCTGGCCTCGGAAGGCCCGCTCGTGGCAATCGTTGCCATGACTCTTACTCCCAATCGAAGATGCGCAAGGTCGGTCCGCCGAGCTTCTCGGGGATGACCATTTCGAACAGTTGGATGGACAGGCGATGGTGCCTCGCCCGAGGCTCTCTCAGATGCGGCGATCGGCGATCCGCCGCCCAGCCGGCAGCAGCGCGGCCCCGAGCGCGGTCTTGACGACCGTGCCCGCAATGAACGGCACGATCCCGACCAACCAGGCCTTCTCAGCGCCCAGGCCGACGCCGTAGGCAAGCCAGGTGAAACCGGCGGCGAGGATGATGATGTGGCCCAGTGCCATGGCCAGGAACAGCCAGACGATGCTGCGGTCCCAGCCGCGCTCGGCCAACCAGCCAGTGACGAACGCCGCCGCCACGAAGCCAAACAGATAGCCGGCTGTCGGGCCCATCAGCGGCGCGAGCCCGCCGACCGGTCCGGCAAACACCGGAACGCCGATCGCGCCTTCCGCAAGATAGGCGATCATGGTCGCAGCTCCGAGCCCAGAGCCATAGGCGGCGCCGATCATCAGCACCACGAGCGTCTGCAGCGTCATCGGGACATAGGGCAGCGGCAGATTGACCTTGGCCGACAGTGCCAGCAGCGCCGTGCCGAGGAGCACGAGGACGGCGCCGCGCCATAGCGAGGTGGCGGCGGACTCCGATACCGATCTGACTGACAAGGCCAACTCCGGGGGTGTGACAATCTGGCGCGCTATTTAAGCCAACCAGCGATCCGCGCAACCGCTTCCTGCATCTCCTCTGCGGAACGCGCATAGGAAAATCGGATGAAAGTGCGGCCGTGGATCGGATCGAAATCGATGCCCGGCGTCGCCGCGACATGGGCCTTTTCCAGCATCTCGCGGGCAAATTCGAAGCTGTCGGACGTAAAATCCGACACGTCGGCATAGAGGTAGAATGCGCCATCGGCGGGCAGGAACTTGGTCAGCCCGGCCTTCGGCAGTCCGTCGATCAGGATGCGCCGGTTTTCCTGGTAGCCGCGCTTGATGGCTTCCATCTCCTCGCGGCCATCGAAGGCGGCTTCGGCTGCGATCTGCGACAGCGTCGGCACCGAGATCGAGAGATTCTGCTGCAGCCGCTCGATCGGGCGCACCAGCGGCTCAGGCACGACCATCCAGCCGACCCGCCAGCCGGTCATGCAGAAATATTTCGAGAACGAGTTGATCACGAGCGCGTGTGGGGACAATTCGGCCGCAGTCACCGCCGGAAAAGCGTAGTCGAGCCCGTGATAGATCTCGTCCGAGATGAAGCGAATGCCGGCGCTCTCGGCCGCCCCCATCAGGCTCGCGAGAGCGTCGCGTGACATCATCGTGCCCGTCGGATTGGCGGGGCTCCCGACCAGAACGCCCTTCAGCGGCGCCTTGCGATGCGCATCGAGCAGCGCCTCACCGGTCAGCGCATGGCGCGTTGCGTTCGTCGTCTCGATCAGCACCGGCTCGCAGCCGAGCGCACTGAGGATATGCCGGTATGGCGGATAGCCGGGCACGGTGACCGCTACGCGATCGCCCGGTTCGAACATCGCGAGAAACGCCAGGATGAAGCCGCCCGACGAGCCCGTCGTGACCACGATGCGCTCGGCGTCGACCTCGCATCCATAGGTCTCGCGGTAATGCCACGCGATGCGTGCGCGCAGCGAGGGAATGCCGAGCGCCGAGGTATAGTCGATGCGTCCATCATCGAGCGCCGCGTGGGCGGCTGCGATCGCCGCCTTCGGCGCCGGCGCCGCGGGCTGGCCGACCTCCATGTGGATCACATGGCCGCCAGCCGCTTCGATTCGCGCCGCCGCCGCCATCACATCCATCACCATGAAGGGCGGAACTTCGCTCCTCCCCGAGGCCGTCAAAAGATGATTCACGCGGTCCCCAAAGGTACCTTCAAGTGTCGCTTCGCGCATGGATATCTGCTATTTGGGCCGGCGTCGCCGGTTTCAGGTTCCGTAGCAGCCGGTTGCGCCCCAGACTGGCCGCATTCGGCGGTTTGTTAGGGCATATATTGTCCGTGGCCCGCCGCCAATCGCTAAGACTGCTTCATGCTGCTCCGTTTCGCGCTTCGCAAGAAGACCCTGAAATTGACCGCGCTCGCCACCGCAATCGCACTGGCGGTTGCGCCGACGGTGGCGCTGGCGCAGCAGAACAAGGGTCCGCCGATCCTGCGCGACACCGAGGCCGAGCAATTGCTGCGCGACTATACGCGGCCGATCCTGCGCGCCGCGGGTCTGGAGAAGCAGAACATCCAGATGGTCATCATCAACGACAGCACCTTCAACGCTTTCGTTGCCGACGGCCGCCGCATCTTCGTCAACTACGGCGCGCTCATGCAATCGGAGACGCCGAACCAGATCATCGGCGTGCTCGCGCACGAAACGGGACATCTTGCCGGCGGCCATCTCGCAAAGCTCCGCGAGCAACTGGCGCAGGCGCAGACCCAGATGATCATCGCCATGCTGCTCGGCGCCGGCGCGATGGTCGCCGGCGTGCGCGGCGGCAGCAACAACGGTCTCGCTGGTGCCGGCGCCGCGGCCGTGGCCGCGCCGCAGGAAGTGATCCGCCGAACGCTGCTCTCCTATCAGCGCCAGCAGGAGGAGAACGCAGATCGTGCCGGCGTGAAATTCCTGAACGCGACCGGCCAGTCCGCCAAGGGCATGTACGAGACGTTCAAGCGCTTCACCGACGAGAGCCTGTTCGCGGCACGTGGCGCCGATCCCTATCTGATGTCGCACCCGATGCCGGCCGATCGTGTCTCAGCGCTTGCTGAGATCGCCCGTTCCAGTCCCTATTGGGACAAGAAGGACGACGCGGCGCTGCAGCTTCGCCACGACATGGTGCGCGCCAAGATCTCGGCCTTCATGGAGCGGCCGGACACCGTCAATCGCCGCTATCCTTCGTCCAACAACAGCCTGCCTGCTCGCTACGCGCGGGCGATTTCGACCTATCTGCACGGTGATCTCCGCAGCGCGCTGGCGCAGATCGACGGCCTCATCCAAGTACAGCCCAACAACGCCTATTTCTACGAATTGCGCGGCCAGGCGCTGCTCGAAGGCGGCCGGCCGGCGGAGGCGATCGCACCATTGCGCCGGGCGGTGCAACTCTCGGGCAACGCGCCGTTGATCGAGATGCTGCTCGGCCAGGCGCTGGTTGCGACCAACAACAACGCCTATACCGATGAAGCCATCAACATCCTGCGCGCCGCGGTGGCGCGCGAGGGCGAGGCGCCGATCGGCTATACCCAGCTCGCCATGGCCTATGGCCGCAAGGGCGACTACGCGCAGGCCGACCTCGCGTCCGCGCAGGCCGCCTATCTGCGCGGCGACAGCAAGACAGCGCGCGAACTGGCCTCGCGCGCCAAGACACGCTTTGCGATCGGAACCCCCGGTTGGGTCAAGGCTGACGATATTGTGAGCGCCCGGCCGCTGCCGGGTCAGAAAAACAACTAGCCACCGATGTAAATCGTCTACAACGATTGCCAAACCGGCCCCAAACCCAAAGCCGTACAAGGATTTGCCCATGCGCCCGCTCCGCTTTCTCGCTCCCGCTCTGCTCGCCGCAGCGCTCGCAGGCGCCTCGCTGCCTGCATCCGCGCAGGGCATCTCCGATGCGCAACGCGGCGACATCGAGAGCATCATCCGCAATTACCTGATCACGCATCCCGAGGTGCTCGAGGAGGCGATGACCGAACTCGCCAAGCGCCAGGCCGCGGCCGAGGCCGAAAAGCATCAGGCGAGCATCGCGAAGAATGCGGACGCGATCTTCAACTCGCCGCGCGGCGTGACGCTCGGCAACAAGGATGGCGACGTCACCTTCGTGGAATTCTTCGACTACAATTGCGGCTACTGCAAACGCGCGATGGTCGACATGCTCGACCTCATGAAGGCCGATCCCAAGCTGAAGATCGTACTGAAGGAATTTCCGGTGCTGAGCCAGGGCTCGGTGGAAGCGGCGCAAGTCGCCGTCGCCGTGCGCATGCAGGATCCGACGGGCAAGAAATATCTCGACTTCCACCAGAAGCTGCTCGGCGGTCGCGGCGCTGCCGACAAGGCACGCGCGATGGCGGTTGCCAAGGAAATCGGCCTCGACATGGCCAAGCTCGAGAAGGACATGGCGGGCCCCGAAGCAAAAGCGACGATCGAGGAGAACTTCAAGCTCGCGGAAGCCATGGGCATGAACGGCACGCCGAGCTACGTGATCGGCAAGCAGGTCGTGATCGGCGCGGTCGGGCTCGAAAATCTGAAAGAGAAGATCGGCATCGCCCGCTGTGGCAAGGCGACGTGCTGAGATAGCAGCGAAACAATATCATCGATGCACAAAGGCCGGCTCTCGCAGCCGGCCTTTTTGTTTGTGCGGTTCTGCACACTTGCCGTTCATCGCGCATTCACAAAACAAACCGCGCGGAACCGTTCTCAGAGCGGAACGACGCTCTCCTCCTTTCGTTGTTGGCGCGGGCAATGCAGGACTTTTGTGAGGAGGAATCGAAATGACCAACCGCTTGTTGATTTCGGTCGCGACAGCGGCCCTGATCGCGGGAACCGGCTTTGCGAACGCGCAAGGCACCGGCATGGGCCGTGAGTCGCCGTCATCTGGTGGCGGCGCCACAACGCAACAGAGCCCGTCCGGTGGCGGTGCATCGTCAGGCACGATGAACCGCGATAGCGGCGGCACCACGGGTATGAGTGGCTCCGACCAATCCGGCAAGGGCACGGGCTCTTCCGGCACGAGGTCGGATTCCGACCGGGGTGGCGCGGCCGACAGGAACGCGCAAGACACCGCGCCCGGTCAGAAATCCAAGAGCATGAGCTCGGACGAGAGGACCAAGGGCGACAAGGACATGAAGGCTGAAGGCCGCGACAGCCGTGACCGCAGCAACATGAAGGCCGAAGGTCGCGAGGGTCGTGATCGCGATCGCATGGATGCCCAGACTCGCGACAAGAGCGGCGGTACCGCCGCCGAAAGCCGTGACAAGAGCGGCACGGAGACGCAGCGAGGCGCGACCGACACCAGCCGCTCGCAGACCACGACCGGCAACGCCGCAACCTCGGCGACGGCGGCTCCGCCAGCCGAGAAGCGCACTCAGATCACCTCCGCGATCAAGTCGGAGCGGGTCGAGGAAGTCAGGAACGTGAACTTCAACGTTTCGGTCGGCGCCACCGTGCCTTCGTCCGTGCGTTTCCATCCGCTCCCATCGCGGATCGTCGAGATCTATCCGGAGTGGCGTGGATACCAGTTCATCCTGGTCGGCGGCCGCTACGTGATCGTGCGTCCCGAGACGCATGAGATCGTCTACATCATCGAGGGCTAACAGCAGCTCGAATGCGAGGGCGGGTCCAGCCCGCCCTCGCATTGCCCTGTCCGTCGATATGGGCGCGGCCGGAGCCGCTTTTCCACAGAAGTTGGTTAATTAGTGTTTTCCGTGAGTTAGCCGGGCAATCTGACAGGCGGAATGAGCCGTTTGAACCGGTTTCCGACAAACCTAAAGCTTTCCCTCGGGTCCGTTGTTACCTATAAACCCGCGACTTGGAGCATGATCCGGAACCGGTTTCGGAACGGATCCTGCTCAGAACGCTTTAGCGCTGTTTCTTGGATTCCGGATGGCCCAGGCCCCTGCCGCGACGATCTATGTGCTCAACGGCCCGAACCTCAATCTGCTCGGGACCCGCGAGCCCGAGACCTATGGCCATGCCACGCTCGCCGATGTCGAGAACCTCTGCCGCGAGACCGCGGCCCAGTTCGGCCTCACCGCGGACTGCCGGCAGTCCAACCGCGAGGGCGAACTGATCGACTTCATCCATGAGGCGCATGCCAGGCAGGCAGTCGGAATCATCATCAATGCGGGGGCCTATTCCCACACCTCGATCGCGCTGCATGACGCGCTGGTTGGGGTGAAAATTCCGACCGTCGAAGTGCATATCAGCAACATTTATGCCCGCGAGAGCTTCCGGCATCATTCCTTCACTGCTAAAGCCGCCTTCGCGTCGCTTTGCGGCTTCGGCATCGATGGCTATCGCCTCGCGATATCAGGCCTCGCCGCCAGGATCGGCGCCAAGAACGCCATCAAGGCGAGAGCCTGACGCATTCCCCGTCATCAGACAGAGAGTTTCGGACCAAGATCATGGCGCGCCAGCCTGAGGAAAAATCCGCCGCAAAGCCCGGCAAAGACAACGACAAGGATGACGCCGCGCTCATCCGCGAACTCGCGCTCCTGCTCGACGAGACCAACCTGACCGAGATCGAGATCGAGCGCGCGGGCGTCCGGCTGCGGGTCGCGCGCAATCTCAGCATTGCCGCGCATGTGCCGGCGACTGTGGCTCCGGCGGTGCCGGTGGCCGCACCCGTGGTGACTGCCGCAGCCGCGACCGATCTCGCCAAGCACCCGGGCGCGGTGCCCTCACCGATGGTCGGCACCGCCTATTGGGCGCCGGAGCCGGGCGCAAAGCCCTTCATCGAGGTCGGCAGCAAGGTATCCGCCGGACAGACGCTGCTGATCATCGAAGCGATGAAGACGATGAACCAGATTCCGTCGCCGCGGGCGGGCACCGTGACGCAGATCCTTGTCGAGGACGGCCAGCCGGTCGAATTCGGCGAGCCGCTGGTCATTATCGAATAGGCGAATGGCGAGTAGCGAACAGCCGATGGTGAAGAGACAACTCCATTCGCTGTTCGCCATCCGCTGCTCGCGAGCTGGAAGCACATGTTCGACAAGATCCTGATAGCCAACCGCGGTGAAATCGCGCTTCGCGTGCTGCGCGCCTGCAAGGAGCTCGGCATTTCGACGGTGGCCGTGCATTCGACCGCGGACGCGGATGCCATGCATGTGCGGCTGGCGGACGAGAGCGTCTGCATCGGGCCGCCGCCGTCGAAGGATTCCTATCTCAACATTCCCGCCCTGCTCGCGGCCTGCGAGATCACGGGCGCCGAAGCGGTGCATCCCGGCTACGGCTTCCTCTCCGAAAATGCCCGCTTCGCCGAGATCCTGGCTGAGCACAATCTGCATTTCATCGGGCCGAAGGCCGAGCACATCCGCCTGATGGGCGACAAGATCGAAGCCAAGAAGACTGCCAAGCGGCTCGGCATTCCCGTCGTGCCCGGCTCCGATGGCGCCGTGAGCTCCGATGAAGATGCCATAGCAATCGCGAGGTCGATCGGCTTCCCGGTGCTGGTGAAGGCCGCCGCCGGCGGCGGCGGGCGCGGCATGAAGGTCGCCCACAGCGAAGCCGATCTGGCGCTGGCGCTCTCGACCGCCGCGACCGAAGCGAAATCGGCTTTCGGCGACGCCTCGGTCTATCTCGAGAAATACCTGCAGAAGCCACGCCACATCGAGATCCAGGTGCTCGGCGACGGCCGCGGCGGCGCCATCCATCTCGGCGAGCGCGACTGCTCGCTGCAGCGACGTCACCAGAAGGTCTGGGAAGAAGGCCCCTCGCCGGTCCTCTCGGCCGCCCAGCGCGCAAAGATCGGCGAAACCTGCGCCAAGGCGATGCGAGACCTGAAATATCTCGGCGCCGGCACCGTCGAATTCCTCTACGAGGATGGCGAGTTCTATTTCATCGAGATGAACACCCGCATCCAGGTCGAGCATCCCGTCACTGAGAGCATCACCGATATCGACCTCGTACTCGAGCAGATCCGGATCGCGGCCGGTGGTGACCTGCCGGCGAAGCAGGACGAGGTCGCGATCATCGGCCACGCCATCGAGTGCCGCATCAACGCGGAGAACCCGCAGACCTTCCGCCCCTCACCTGGGCGCATCTTGCAATACCATCCGCCCGGCGGTCTGGGCGTGCGGATCGATTCCGCAGTCTACCAGGGCTATGTCATCCCGCCCTATTACGACTCGCTCGTCGGCAAGCTGATCGTGCACGGCAAGACCCGTGGCGAATGCCTGATGCGGCTGCGCCGGGCGCTGGACGAGATGGTGGTCGACGGCATCGAGACCACGCTGCCGCTATTCCGCGCCCTGGTGCGCGAGCCCTCGATCATCGACGGCGACTATCACATCCACTGGCTGGAGCAGTATCTCGCCGGACAGCCGAACGGCGGCTGAGGACCAGATCAGTTCCATCCCGCATGGAACAAAGCGCGGAACCGTGCGTTGGCAGCGACCAGGGATTTCCGACGCCCCCAAGGACCGCTTGCACTCCACTGGATCCATGACAGAGGCACCCGTGACGTCTGACGCCAAGCGCCGGCGCGCATTGGGCCAAATCCTGCTGCTCGCGGCGGGGCTCCTGGTGCTGGTTGCGATCAGCGCCGCGTCCGTCCTGCTGGTGAACAAGGCGCGCCAGGACAACGCCTCGGTGGTTCACACCGTCGAAGTCGAAAACCAGATCAATGCCGTTCTGCTCGAGCTACGCCGGGCTGAAAGCGCGGCCCGCGCCTATCTCCTCACCCGCTGGCCGGAATTCCTGACCGACCATGAGCAGGCCGTGTCCAATATCACGCCCTATACGGACAAGCTGGCGCAGCTCGCAGCCGACAATCCGCTCCAGGTCGAGCACGTGAAGAAGTTGCGTGGGGCGATCGACATCCGGCTCGATCAGTTCAGGCGCGAAATGGATTTCATCAAGCGCGACGAACCGGCCAGTGCCGCGGCCCTGGTCCGCGAGGCGGCCGCCGGCAATACCAATGCCATCATTCGCGACGTGACGGACAAGATGCGCACCGAGGAAGCGCGATTGTTCGATCTGCGGACGGCCAATGCCGACCGCTCGCAGATATTGGCGTCCTCCGTCACGATTGCCGGATCGTGTATCGTGATCGCGCTTGGCGCGATCGCGGCGTTCCAGGTGCGCCGCTCCGCGCGTGTCCGCGATGAGGCCGCAACCAAGCTGCGCGACCTCAACATCACGCTGGAGACCAGCGTCCAGGAGCGCACTGCCGATCTGCGCGAAGCCAATGACGAGATCCAGCGCTTCGCCTACATCGTCAGCCACGACCTGCGCTCGCCGCTGGTCAACATCATGGGCTTCACCAGCGAGCTGGAGGAGCTGCGCGGCGACATCTTCAAGCGGATCGCCGCCCTGAGCCACGCCGGCTCGGATGGTGCTGCGCTGCCGGAGAACGCCACCGACAGCGCCGAGCCCGTGCTCGACGGCGCCGACAAGCAGCTTTCCGACGATTTCTCCGAGGCACTCGGCTTCATCAAATCCTCGATCGCCAAGATGGACCGCCTGATCTCGGCGATCCTCAATCTCACCCGCGAAGGCCGGCGCGAGTTCAAGCCGGAACGGATCAACACCCGCGAGTTGATCGAGGGCATCGCCTCCACCGTGGCCCATCAGGCCGCCGAGGCGAATGCGCAAATCCGCGTCGAGCCTTTGCCCGATCTTGTCAGCGACCGTCTTGCGCTGGAGCAGATATTCTCCAATCTAATGGACAATGCGCTCAAATATCTGAGGGACGGCGTGCCCGGCGACATCGCGATCCGCGGTCGCACCAAGCTCGGCTTTGCGATCTTTGAAATCAGCGACAACGGCCGCGGCATCGATCCCAGGGATCACCAACGCATTTTCGAGCTGTTCCGCCGGGCGGGAACCCAGGACAAGCCGGGTCAGGGCATCGGTTTGGCCCATGTGCGTGCCCTGGTGCGGCGACTCGGTGGAACCATGTCGGTCGCTTCAGAACTTCACAAGGGGAGCACATTCACGATAACACTTCCAATCAACTGGGCCGCCAACCGGAAGGCAGACGCATGAGCAATCCAGTCACCATCATCATGATCGAGGACGATGAAGGCCACGCGCGGTTGATTGAGCGGAATATTCGTCGATCCGGTGTCAACAATGAGATCTTGCCGTTCACGAACGGTACAGAGGCAGTGAGCTATCTGTTCGGCCCGGATGGAAGCGGCATAGACCGAAACGGCCAGGCGCTGCTCATTCTGCTTGATCTCAACCTGCCCGACATGACGGGCATCGATATTCTGAAGCGGGTCAAGGAGAACAAGCACCTGAAGTCCACACCGGTGGTGGTGCTGACGACCACGGACGACTCGCAGGAGATCAAGCGATGCTACGAGCTTGGCTGCAACGTCTACATCACGAAGCCGGTGAACTACGAGAGCTTTGCCAACGCGATCCGCCAGCTCGGCCTGTTCTTCTCGGTCATCCAGGTTCCGCCAGCCGCAGCATGAGCACCACGAGCCCCACCCTGCTCTATATCGACGACGACGAGGCGCTGGCGCGGCTCGTCGACCGCGGCCTGACCCGGCTCGGGCTGAAGGTCGTGCATGCCGCGAGCGGCCAGCAGGGGCTGGACCGTATCGCCCAAGGCGGCATCGACGTGGTCGCGCTCGACCAGTACATGCCCGGCCTCGACGGGCTCGAGACACTCGAACAGATCCTGAAAATTCCCGACGCGCCGCCGGTCGTGTTCGTCACGGCATCGCAGGATTCCGCGATCGCTGTCACCGCGCTGAAGGCCGGCGCGGCGGACTATCTCGTCAAGGACATCCACGGCGAATTCATTCCGCTGCTGCAGGTCGCCGTCAACGGCGCGCTGCGTCAGGCGGAATTGCAGCGGGCGCGCGACGAGGCGGAAGCCGAGATCCACGCCTCGCGCGATCGTTTCGCCGCGCTTGCCGCCGAGCGCGAGGTGCTGCTCCGCGAGGTCAATCACCGCGTCGGCAATTCGCTGCAGATCATCGCTTCGCTGCTGCACCTGCAGGCCAGCTCCGCGGCACAGGACGACGTCAAGGCCGCGCTGACCAACGCGATGGGCCGCGTCGCCGCCGTTGCTCAGGTGCACCGCCGCCTCTACACCTCGCACGACCTGAAGAGCGTGCTGCTGAACCAGTATCTGGAATCGCTGCTCGAGGATCTCCGCCGCTCGGCCGAAGGCAACCGAATGTCGCGGCTGACCTTGAATGCCGAACCGATCGAGATCGATCCGGATCGCGCGGTCGCGATCGGCATCATCGTCAACGAGCTGGTGATGAATGCGGTGAAATATGCCTATCCCGATAGCGCCGGCCCGATCCATATCGAGCTCAAGGCCGATGGCGACGATCTTCTGCTGACGATTTCCGATGACGGCGTCGGCCTCAACGTCAAGGCCGATCCGCGCTCCACGGGCCTGGGCCAGCGCATCGTCGGCGCCATGGCCTCCAAGCTCGAGGCCAGCGTCGAGCGCGATCCCGGCCATAGCGGCACGCGCATCCTGGTGCGCTTTCCCCGTGCCAGTACCACAACGAAATCCGCCAGCGCTGCCGCGGGCTAACCCCATCGCGCCGCCCGCCGTCGCCTGCTATCCTGCAATCCATGACATCGCGCGACTCCGCCGCATCCGAGATCACGCCCGACGTGCTGCTGCGCGCCTATGCCTGCGGCATCTTTCCGATGGCCGAAAGCGCCGACGACCCCACATTGTTCTGGGTCGAGCCGGAAATGCGCGGCGTGATTCCGCTCGACGGCTTTCGCATCACCTCACGGCTGGCGCGCACCGTACGTTCCGATGTGTTCACCGTGACGGTCAACACCGCGTTCAAGGCCGTCATTGCCGGCTGTGCGGCGCCGGCGGACGGACGCGAGGACACCTGGATCAACAATCGCATCCGCGAACTCTATGTCGGGCTGCATGAGCTCGGCCATTGCCATAGCGTCGAGGCCTGGCAGGATGGCGAACTCGTCGGCGGTCTCTACGGCGTCAGCCTCGGGCGTGCCTTCTTCGGCGAGAGCATGTTCCACACCGCCCGCGACGCCTCCAAGGTTGCCCTGGTGCATCTGGTGGCGCGGCTGATCGCCGGCGGCTTCGAGTTGCTCGACACCCAATATGTCACCGAGCATCTGCGCAGCTTCGGTGCGCTCGAAATCCCGCGCCGCCGCTATCGCGCGCTGCTCGACCAGGCGATCGCCGGCGCGCCGGCGGATTTCCTGAAGCTGCCAGCCGATCAAGCAGTCAAGGGCACTGAAGCGCTCGCGATCATCGCAGCACGAGGTTGAGCACTCGCATCTCAGTTAGAGCGTTTTCGAGCGAAGTGGACACCGGTTCGCGTGAAGAAAACGCGTCAAAACAAGAATCTAGAGCTTCGGTTCTGATTCAATCAGAACCGAAAATGTTCTAGTTGCCGAAGATGCTGAAGAGCCCGCCCGGCCGCTGCTGCGGTGGAGGCGGCGGCGGTTGAGGCTGCGCCGGCGGCTGCTGGAATTGCTGCTGCTGTGGCTGTGGCGGCGGCGGACGCGGGGTAGCCTGCTTTTGCGGCGGCGGCTTCTTCTGTGCCTGAGGTGGCGCGGCTGGCTGCTTCGGCAGATCTGGCGCCGCGTTGACGATGGTCTGCTCCGGCTGTTTGCAGTCGGTCAGCCAGATATCATAGATCGGATGCTCGACGCCGTGCAGGCCCGGACTTGCCGCGAACATCCAGCCCGAAAAGATCCGCTTCACCTCGCCCTGCAGCGTGATCTCGTCGACCTCGACAAACGCATCGGTGTTGGCGGCTTCCGTCGAGGGCCGCGTGTAGCAGGCATCCGTCTTCACGCGGAGCGCTCCGAACTGCACGGTCTCGCCGATATCCTCCTCGAAATTGATGATGCGCCCGGTGATCTTGTCGAGGCCGGAGAAGCTCGCCTTCTTGTTCGCGATCTTGGTCGACGGCGGCTCGCTCACAACTTCGTCGCCGGGCTGCAGCGTCGCCGGCGTCTGCGGCACGCCCTTGGGCTGGCGCTGTCCGGGCGGCAGTCCCGGCAACGGACCAGCGCCGGGCGGCGCATTGGCGACATTGGGAGCCCCTGGCGACGGCGGCTGCACGGCCACCGGAGGCGGCGCATTCTGCGGAGGCCCTGACGTGCCCGGCGGCGGCGCCAGGGGCTGCGACTGGACACTGCCGGGCGGCGGCACGCCCGGTCCCGGCGGTGGCCGGTTCGGCGCCGGCAACAATCGGCCACGCGGCAATTCCGGCACTTCCTCCTCGTCCTCGGGGGGCGCCTGCTGGCCACCACGCGGAATCGCGCCTGGCGGGCGCGGCGCGGGATCGGAAAAAATAGTGCCGATCTGCGCGCGTGCCGGCGGCGCAAGCGCGAGGATTGAGGCGGCGATCAGGGCCGCAAAGCCAGTCAGGACAACGGTTCGGAGCATCTCGCGCGGCTTCAAGGAGCGAATCGGGCTTTCAACATACTAATCGATTATTGGCTATAGGCCGCTCGCAGCATCAACGGGTTAACACGCCGAATACGGCGGGTTTTTGTTGTCGGGAAAAAATACTGTATTTTCAAGCGATTTGATGCCGTTTTTTGCCGTTTGTTACCCCCCTTTTGCAGCGGTTTCCGGGACCAATCCGGGACCGCGATCACGGCTTGTTCTCAACCGCCGACGTTTGACTCTATCTTAATCCCCTTCGCAAGCGCTCGCCGCGGCGCCAGGCCATCTCAGCAGGCTTTAGCCCGACGCTTCCTGCGCTGGCGATTGATCTCACCCGGTTGCGACACCGAGACAATGGTGAGGTCGTGCTCGAAAAGACGTCTTGCCAGCCTCTCGGCTTTGCTCACGCACGCGTAATAGTAGTCGGTGGATTTCCGCGAGGTATGCCTGCCGGCCTGAAACGCGCCTGACTTGCCTTCGATGCTCGCCAATACAGCGGCCAGTGCTTCGATGATAGCTGGGTCAAGGTCCGAATCGGGTTCTCCCATCGCCCCTCCTCGTTCGCGGCCGTCGGTGCTGCCAGACCAACGCAGGAACGGAAATGGGGTCGCAAAAAATGGGTTATTAAGTGCTCGATCAGCGGCGTTGCATTTTTCTCAGTGCTATCAAAGATTTGACGAATGGTAATGCGGATATGGCCGCTATCCTCACCCGTATGCGAGTGGCGCCCTACCCCAGCCTCGCTTGGGAGGTGTGCCGCAGCGGATTTTCAGGATACCGTTGCAAATGATGCAGAGGCTGGACTGACCGGTCTCGATCCGAACGAACTGCTGGACCGAATTGTCATCGGAACAACCCAGTATCCATTTGCAATGTACGAGGCGTTCGCTACAGCGCTCACCGAGGTTGGAGTTGTGGATGCGGCGAAGCGGATCGCTATCTCGCAGATACCGGTCCGGATGTGAGCAGGGCTTTCCGAAATCATGCGTCCGGCGGCAGATCGCGTCGACCAGCAAAGTCAGTTAACTGAGAGCACCGCAAACGCGGCCATGATCGCCGACGCGATGCCCGCTATGACGATGAGCGCGGTAAACAGACGGTCCTGCATGATGCCGCACTTTCTACGTTAGCCGCCCCGGCGCGATCATTGGGCGGATCGGCACCGGGGCGCGCTCCATCTCACCCACCGGGGCTGGTTTAGCTGGGGTTCGATCAGCGAGAGGTCGCACCAATAGAAAAGCACAACCGCAACGCGGATGTCAGCGCACTTTGTGCCAAGTTGCTTGATGGACGAATGGGCTCCGCACTGTATGTCTGAGCGCCCGTGAGGCGTAGAGTCGTTACTACCCAGGTACGTTGCGGCAGCTTAGTCGCGGTCTCGCATCCGCTTGCCTTTGCGTGGCCATCGTGTGCCCCCATCGGCGTCTAGCGCCGGCGTGGGGGAGACCGGCTTGCCGCTCTCGCGCTCGGCGGCTTCTCTGTCGAGTCGGCGTCGGTAGGCATCCTGCCGCGACATGATCTCCATGAGTTGGGTCTTCTTACGCGGCAATTACCTAGGCTGCTGTTTCGCAACAGATACTGACGACGCATTGCCGGAGTCGGCAGGCTGGTTCGCAATGTTGTGACAACTTGCGTCGAGAAAGCCCCACGCGAGCCAAAGTCCGGCGATGAACGCCAGGATCGAAAGGATATATAGGATGTAGGTAGCATAGTGTCGGCGGGTCGCACCCGCCCAATTATCATTTCCATAGTAAGAGCTGCGTGAAGTACGCCGCCCCGAAAGCAAGGGCTGCTAGCAATGAGCCGATAGCAAAAGCCACCACGGCACCGCCTGCGGGGACTAGGTCGCTACCCTTCCAGAACGCCAACAGAGCTACCGTCGCCCCGCGATTGAGCGTCAGTGTCGTTTTGATGGCCTCGACCGCGTACCGGTTTCCCTCAGCCCAATGCCACTTATCTACCACCTTACACCCCATTATTTTGATCACCGACCGACACAGAATCATTTTTAATGCCTAAACGTCACTTCATCCAAACGTACAGTGGCGAGAGACTCGGCACGCGGCTCATCTGCCCTCGACTAGGTCAAGGTTTCGCTGAACCACAAGACAAGGGCGTGACAGGCGTCTATGCCCGCTGGCATATGTTCGATGAGAACCGCGAAGCAACTAGTGCTCTCGCCGAAACAGTCGAAGTTTTTGGACGAAGCCGCGCGAGCGCCGATCGGACCTCTGGACGAATCGGGCGCGTTCTGTCGGTCTTAGTGAGGCGACAACTTGCCGTGATTCCCACCTCCTTCTTAACTCACATGGATTAAGGAAAGCACGTGCGCGGCGAAGCAGGCTTAACCGATGATGACCGCACAAACCCGATGGGGCTGTTTCACTTCGCCCGATCATATTGGCAATCTGCGGACACAACGGCTCCCGATCACTCACCCCGCCGCCCCTATCACCTTCCTTTTCTACCATGCAATCGAGCTATACCTAAAATCGTACCTGCGTTGCGTAGGCGTGACGGTCAAGGAGCTTAAACAGTATTCCCATGGAGTGAAGAAGCTCGGTCAAGCGGTGGAAGAGCGAGGGCTTAAACTGATCGAAGATGACAAAGAGGTCATCAAGCTCATCGATGAGCACGATAACGTAATCCGCTCACGCTACATCACGACCGGTGCGTTTAGCAGGCCTGAAGAGGACGCTCTTGGAGCGATTTGTGAGAGGCTCGACTCGGCGGTCGGTGACGCTCTTCGCTCGCACAACGTCCACGTAAGACGCTTTGAGCCTATCCCGCCAACTGCAACCCGTAAGACGCCAGACGAACTTGAAACCGAAATAATAGATGAACTAACCTCATTGAATAAACACGAGCGCGACATCCTAGCGTATCTCCTCGACCGCAAACGAACGGCTATTTACCTGTGCGATTGACGGAGGACATGCGGTGACCCTCTTGTCGCGCAATCTTTTAAGATGGGCCGTCGCGCCAGGGCAGCAAGTTCCCCAGAAGATGTCCCTGTCGAAATTCCAAAGGTTGTTTGGAAGGTACTTCAAAAGCACAAAGCCGAATTCCCCTGCAGCTCCAAACTGAGGGACGGCCCACACCCTTGGCGGATCCATTGGATGGCTCGTTAGGGCTTGAACCGGAAAGCAATCGCAGGCAGTCATGTGGCCGAACGGTCAGGCTCCCAAATTGACGACCATGAAGATCAGCAAGTCGGGGTGTTTCGCCTTCCATCGTATGCTGACGTTCGGTACGGCATTCATCTGAAGCAAACAAACGAGTACGGGATATATTCTTTCTTCGTCCACGAGGATGGCAAGACAAGTTCGAGCTACACTAGGTCTGATTCATCATTCGAGAATGAAACGTCGTTGTACCGCTGAACAAATCGCCCCGTACTGTAATGTCCGAAAGACGATAAAGCTTCTCAACCTGGGGGCGATCAATGAACTACGAGAACGACGCGCTCGCCATCGCCGATCTCGTTGGCTTGGACAAAGAGACGCTGACCACCAGTCCGTTGCAGGCTGAACACGGCATAGCGAAGATGGTCACCGCAGAGGTCCTCATGCGCTATACGCTGATAGACCAATTACTCGGAGAGATCATTGCGACCTACTTCCTGAACGTCGAACCACTTTCAATACGTTATGGTTCGCATGCGAGTGAGCAAGAACGTGTTTTCTATCACCACATCCTTGACGAGATGTACCTGCTGAGAAAGCTCGCCATAGTTCATGCGGCCAACTCGGTGCCACCCGAAGTCACTAGTACGATAAACAAGCTCAACGCGGTTAGAAACGCATTGGCTCACAGCTTCTATCCAGAGAATCGGAAGGAATATCGATCTTCAGGCAAGGTGACGTACAGCGGTCTTGACATCCGCACGCCCGCCGGCCTTCGAAAGTTCATCAATGACACGGGCGCGGCCATAAACCATCTGCATGAACTCGTATACGGTCCAGGTCTGTAGATCATCCTAGTGAGAACTTTGATCTGACCCTTATAGAAATCGCCTACAAACCTAGTCGAAAGATCGCGGCTGATGCTGAAACAGCAAAAACAATTTGGTCTAATGCTTGTGGTCCTAGTCTCATCATTCTTGGGGGGATGTGACTTGTTGAACGATACGGCGGCAAAGCCCTGGATGGGGTATGCGTGGAACATGAAGCAGAAGCGAGTCGAATGGTTTTTCAACAGCTTTGAGACACACCGAGACTGCGAAGAATCAATGCTCCACGCAATCGAAACCCCACCGAACGATCAATGGTACTCGAAGCCAATCGGCTGTGGTTACAGCGGAAACGATTACTGGCGCGTACTTATAATGAACGCATTGTTCGGCGGCAAAGATCTTGGTTGTATCGCGCGATCTATGAATGGGAGTGCAAACGGAATGGGTTACGGCCCCGTACTTGATCGCACAAACAAGCGCGGTGAAGGTTGGTATTGCGTTTGATCGTGGCCTGAGGACGTTAAAGCGCATCCAGCGTCGATATGATGGCTTGGAGTGCTAGTTGCACATCTCCATCGGATATCGGCTGAGCATCTTTTGGGTGCGTAAGCTTATTGCGCAACGTTATAGCCGCCCGCAATTGCCCCCACCAAGGTGCTTGGGTGTCCTGAAGTGGACCCTATGCTGAGGACCACTGGGTCCGGTTTCTTAAGTGGAACTGCTGCCGTTCGTTCTTCCCAATAACGTTACGCTACTCTTGCTTGCTGCTGTTGTGGCTGTGGGGATGTGGGCAACGCGCAGCGTTGTCCAAGCTTCTCGCTTGCGAGAAGCGTCATCCCCACAGCCTCTTCGCCGAATGCGCCGGTGACACCGGCCCGCCAGACCGCCATCGGCGCGCGGTTTTCCAGCGCCTGATGAGGGCGCTGGAAATTGTAAAACTCGATCCATCGGGCGATTCCGGCTTTGGCCTCGTGGCCATCCGAATAACCATTGAGATAGATGTCCTCGTATTTGAGCGAGCGCCACAGCCGCTCGATGAACACGTTGTCCATCCAGCGCCCGCGACCGTCCATCGAGATCCTGACACCGGTGGCGGTCAGCGTGCCGGTGAAGGCGGCGCTGGTGAACTGGCTGCCCTGGTCGGTATTGAAGATCTCAGGCCGGCCGAAGCGTGCCAAGGCCTCTTCGAGCGCAGACACGCAGAACGAGGTGTCCATCGTGTTCGACAGGCGCCAGGCCAGCACCGCACGGCTCGCCCAATCGATGATCGCCACCAGATACAGGAAGCCCTGGCCGATCGGCACATAGGTGATATCGGCCGCCCACACTTGATTCGGCCGATCGATGACCATATGGCGCAAGAGATATGGGAAGATCTTGTGTCCCGGCGCCGGCTTTGTGGTTCTGGGCTTGGGTCCCAGCGCCGCGATGCCCATCTTGCGCATCAACCGCTGCACGCGCTTGCGATTGATGCGACATCCTTCGCCATTGAGCATCGCCATCATCCGCCGCGAGCCCAGGAACGGCCAGGCCGTGAACAGCTGGTCGATCCGCCGCATCAGCTCAACGTCGTTGTCATTGGCCGACCGCGGCGGCCGATATACGCTCGATCGCGCAACGCTCAGCAGTTGGCATTGCCGCCGGATCGATAGACTCTCATGATCGCGCTGAAGCAATCCTCGGCGATCCGGCGCGCTCATCTTCCGGACCTCCTGGCTAAGAAATCTCGCTCGACCGTCAATTGTCTGATCTTGGCGTGGAGCCTCTCGACCTCCAGTTCGTGGGCCGCCTCGCCATCCCGGCCAGCGCCCGCCTCGAACGCCCGAACCGCTTGATCCTGAAGCTGCTTCTTCCACGCATAAATCTGGTTCACATGCACCTGGTAGCGCTGCGCCAGATCCGTCACCGTTGATTGTTCTCGCAGCGCCTCCAAGGCGATCTTTGCCTTCAGCGCCGCATCGATTTTCCGTCTCGTCTTCTTCATGGTCCGCTCCGTTTATCAAAACGGAACGGCATCCGCACCACCTAAGCCGCTGGTCCAAAATCCGGGGTCCACTTCAGTCCAACTGCTTTCCTGAAAACCTTCGATGCAAGAAGGCCAGCCGGTCTTCGAGCCGCGACATTAAGGCCACTAAGCACGAACTCGCCGTTTTCTAGCTTCACGTCGCTTTCCAGGAGAAATCCTCTTTCGTGTTGAGACAACTCTGGGCGCTCATCTGCTATGGCATTTACGTGGGCTTCAAGTGAACAAAAGCCCAGCATGAGAGCAGCATGCAGGTAAGCTAAGTGGGCGACTGTATCAGAGGCAGCGGCTCCCTGCGCCTTCTCCAAAAACGCTTCGCTTCTTCCAGCAGTGAAGTTGCGAAATCGTCTATGTCAGCCACCACTTGATCCTTTTGCTTCGGCCTTCTCAACTTCTAGCATTGCCTGCTTCGCGTGAAATTTCGCAATGGCGATTTCGATGTTTTTCTTTGTTATCCCGTCACCTTTCTCCGCCTGTAAGAAGAAGAGTTGTCGGTACAAAAGGCTGCTTAAAGCCTGAATACGATCATCGTGGCTATTATTTCAAGCTTAGATTGTGAGAGGTTTCATCTAATTCTTGTGCGACCGTCGGCACGAAAGAACCGCACGGGCCGTTCAGCGCGTGCGGTTCAAAAACGTCACGGCAGGCTGGAGCTTCTCGCTAGGCCGCTAGACGAGAAACGGCCTGAACGCCGTCACGGTGGCAGTGACTAAGCTGGAGAGATGCTGCACGATTTCCATCATGGCCGCAGGCTTGAGCACTTCCGGCTCAAAAAGCGCAACTTCTAGTTTGAATGGTATTGACGATATCTCGGCTCCTGGCAGATCGGTGACGAGTTCGTCGCCTACTTTGAGTGGGCTGAGTGTGTCCTCTGGTTTGAGATCTATGTCTGGTAGACCGCCGAATCTTTCGCGAGAGTCAGGCGAGAGGGCCGCTAGGAGCATCGATCTAATATTGACGCTGCGGTATTTCACGCCAGCTGCGACCAGGGTGCGATGCTTGTCTATGTTGTTAAGCTTGTGCAAGACCCATAAGTCGTTGCCCTTGCCATCCTTGTACGGTTCAAGCGCTAGGAGTTCGTCGATGGCTTCCGGCCTTATACCCTTGCACTTATCCTTTATAACTCCCCTTAATTTTTGGGTGCTCTCCGAGATGGGGAACTCTGTTTTGCTGCTGTAAGTGGTCGCCCCGGTGCCAACGAGATAGAGTTGTTGGGCTAGGTGATCGAGCGCCGTTCTGAGGTTGTGAATCGCGTCTCCCAGAATGAGCGGTATTTCATGCGGGATTGGACGAACGGCGGTCACATAATAAATTGGTCGTTTGGTATGTGAATCCCGCTTCACCCCAATTTCGAGGGGGCGGCTCTCGACGAAAGCTGCGATTGCAATTTGCAGATCGCGGATATGCTTGTTAGCACGATCAATCTTCTGCCCGATAAGCGCAAATCGTTCGTCGGCTGTCATCGCTGCGCGTCCTTAGCCGTGCGCGCTCTAACCTCGGCCGCGATCCGTTTGCCGCTTTCCACCCGCGCCTTCGACAGATCGTGGCTGGCCTGCATATTGACCCACATTTCCGCGGGAGTTCCGAAGTAGCGGGCGAGCCGCAGCGCGGTGTCGGCGGAAAGAAGTCATTCCGGCTGAAGCGCACCGCCAAACTTTACTCGACGGGTGCCCATGATCGCAACTACAGCGAGTCATGGGCTACTTCTCAATCCCCAGGATTAGCGGCACAGTGCGGCCGGCGCACCATCGCTCGGTCAAGGGTGGTCGCGCCGCGATTAGGATGGCGCATGGCGTCAGCGAGCTGAGAGAACCGCAATCGCCGCCATGATCGTCGAGGCAATGCCCGCGATGATAATGAGCGCGGTAAACAGACAGTCATTGTCCCGCATGATCCTGGCGCTATCGCCACAGCGCAGCAAGGGCGACCATCAACGCCGCCACCACGGCCGCGAGCACGATATAGGGCATGTCCCGTTTCTCGCGCGGCGTCATCGTCACTTCCTCTCGTTGTCTTAACCCGAACCAGCGTTTGCTCATCCAATTCCCGTTGACGGCAGGGCGTGCCGCCCCGACGCGACTGGAGAGCGCGCCGGGGCCGCGCCTCCTCTTTGGCCGACCACCGGGCTGAGGGTCGAGACGATCGGCCGAGAGGTTGCGTGTCAAGCCAAGCGCGGCATGGGCAGGACGTCTGTGCACTTCTGACCCGTGCTACTCAAATTCGATTCCGCGCTCGCCGCCCAAAAAGAAAGCCCCCGAAGAGGAGCGTCTCGTCAGGGGCAGCAAACTGGCGAGGTCAATAACTTAGGTTATGAAAGGCTTTGAAGTCGCATTCGGCCGGCCGGCGTCAGTGATCCCGCGCGGTACATCGGGCCGTGGCCCTTGGCGATGAAGGTGTTGCTTACGGCGTCATGCACCTGCGCCAGATCCTTGGCGATCAAGCTTTCCACGTTGAGCCGTACCATTCGCCGTACTGGCTAGGGCGTATACTCATAAACCCGCGCCGCAGTTAAGGCGCGGATGAGGTCCGCTGTGCTCCTGATAGCGGCGCAAAAGCCGACCTCACCAGAGGTCCGAGTTGGGCCAACAAGAGACTCATGCGCCGCAACAAATAAAATGGGACCGGCGGCGGCCCGAGGCCAAATGCCCCGCTTTTTCGATCTTATGCCGTTCTGATAGCGACGTTGAATGTATTGCCGTTGACGGTGTGTAGCTGCAACGTCGATGGCGCTATGGAGGCTGCCGGGGTCCGCATTGCTCGTGACGGGCAGCGTAATCGTCGCCATCGCCGCGCCCGTAGCCCTCCGCATGATGGCGTAAGACGACGTTGGTACAAAGTTGCCTCGCCATCGAGGAGGCACGAACGGTGGCGCGGCTACAGCGGAGATCGAGGACAACATAAACCAAGCTCGAACGGCCTTCGTCACTGCCGGCATCTTGGTGCTGCGCGGCGGCGTGCCGATCCATGTCAATGGCGCAGTCGTGGGCGCAGTAGGCGTTGCCGGCTTGAGCAAGGAGATCGACGCTGAGATCGCGAACACCGCGGCGACAGCGCTGAGCCCCTCACCGATGACGGCTCAGCGTAGGTTACGGAGTTACTGTTCGTGTGCGCCTGTCGGCGCGGAAGATGATGCGATCGCGAGTTCGGGGGTGTGGCCGCCGAACGAGGTGCGACGCTCCCATCAGTCACAACAGGCGGGTGCCCGATCCTAAACCTTGGTATGCTCTTCTCAACCAAATGTAACGAGGGGGATCAACCTCCGTGCAATGGTCAGGTCCATCTCTCAATGATTATGCTTGGGATGTAATTTGGGTAACCGAACGGCAGCACTCTCTGGAACTGCCATACGGAAAAAACCAAACAGGTGAGAAACGAGTTATGGGCTGGATGTTCGACAATGCCGGACGTCTGATTGCCCGGTTGCAGAAGCCGGTCAACCACTGTGAGCCGTTCACTCCGAACGATTCCACAGCCTTACGCGACACCCTTCGACCCGGTGATGTCTTGCTGGTCGAGGGCAAAGGTCGTATTTCCGGCAGCATCAAATATCTCACCCAATCGACTTGGTCGCACTCGGCGTTGTACGTCGGGCCGGTGGCCGGCGCCGCAACCGACGGCGAGCGCCATGTCCTGATCGAAGCCAATATCGGCGAAGGTGTCGTGTCGGCGCCGCTGTCGAAATATCTGCATTGTCAAACCCGTATCTGTCGGCCGGTGGGACTGAGCGGAGCGGACTGCGCAAAGGTCTGCCATTACGCTATCGAACGCATTGGTCTCAGCTACGATTTCAAAAACGTCGTCGACCTGATGCGCTATCTATTCCCATGGCCAGTGGCGCCGCGTTGGCGCCGCCAAACGATTGCGCTTGGGTCCGGCGATGCTAGCCGCATCATCTGTTCTTCGCTAATTGCGCAAGCATTCGACGCCGTGCGTTACCCGATCCTGCCCAAGATCACGCACCTCGAGAGCCAGACGGCGCGGCGCGAAATCGCCGAGACCCGCCACTCGTCACTTTACGCGCCGCGCGACTTCGATGTTTCGCCCTACTTTATGGTGGTGAAGCCCACGCTCGCGCGAGGCTTCAACTATAAAGACATGCATTGGGCCGATCTTCCCCAAGTTCACACCGCAAAGGTCACGTTCGCTCCAGAGATTGAAGGCGCGATCGCGGAGGTGGCCTACGCCTGAATTTCCCGGATCAGGCACCGAGTTGCGCAACGCTCACGCCGTTTCAGTCCTGGATCGAGCGAGGCCGCGATGGCGAACCCTCGTCGACCACAAATCTGGAGATTGAAATGTCGAAACCCCGCCTACTATTGATCCATTGCTCGAACGGCATCCGACAGGGAGCAAAGCACGGGCAGCGCGGCCGTAGCTTCCGACCGCTGGTCATTCATGGGGGCGCGCGAGCGAGATTCGCGCCGAGAGAGAGCTCATGGGAAGCTGCGTTTGAACTGGTCAATCTTGGTCTTTTAGCTTCCCATAGCAATTACCTTGCCTTCTTGCAGGCGAGCATAACAGTTCTTGAGGCCTGGAATCGGACTGACCCTTATAGCCAATAGTACATTCGACCCAAATGTTGCGCCGTGTGCGTCATCGGAACACCACGCTCGCGCATATCGTTCGCATCGACCATGCTGCTCAATCCGTCGGCTCCCTTCGGCTGCCCATGCGCAGAAGCCAAATCGCTGCAGAGCCAGCAGCGCCACCTGACCTGTACCTTCCCGCGATTGCGCCAGACCGGAGGTCAACACCGTCTCCAGGACGGTGCGGCCAGGGTCGATGTCCGGTTCGGGTCACTCGCGTCATTTTTGGCCTATTCGCCGGATGTCCGCTTATCCCCTGACAGCGGCAGAATAGCAGCCATCCCTCAACCGCTGCTTGGGGCCACCAACGGGCGGACGCTAACCTGATCGCTGTGCGAGCGAATGCTCCAGGAAAAAACGCAGCATTTCCCTTGTTGCGTCCGGTCCTTTCGGATCAGTGTAGGAGCCGGCAGGGTGGCCTCCGGACCACGCGTGTCCAGCTCCATGGATGTTCCAGTGCTCCAATATTCCGCGCCCACTCGCGTCGCTCAGGATCGTGCGGGTGTAAGCATGCCCTCCAGGGACCTGGCCGCGATCAACCTTCTTTTGTAGGCTCATGGCTCTCATAGACCGCGCAAGCATTTGATCGCCATTGCTGGGATGAACTGTGGTGTCGCGGTCGCCGTGAAAAACAACAGTTGGCACAGGTGGCCCGTCATCAAAAAGAACGCTGTGACTGGATCCGCCACCTTCTCGCATGGCGACCAGCGCGGAAGGAAGGTCCATGGCGGCCCCGCAAGCAAGGCCAGAATGGATGCCGATCGCCGCGTACAGATCTTTATAAGCATTGCCCATGATAGCTGCCGCGGCAGCTCCGGCCGATAATCCCCCAACATAGACCCGATGCGGATCAATCGAACAATCGCGCATGACTTGGCGCGTGATGCCGGCAATGATCGAGGGCTCACCGCTGCCCCGCTGCTGGTCGGCTGCGCGAAACCAGTTCCAGCATTTCGCGGGGTTTGCCTCGCTGCGCTGTGCCGGATAGACCACAAAACAGGAGTTTTCTTCAGCAATGAAGTTCATCCTCGTGCCAGCGGCGAAATCGTCTGGGAATTGGGTGCAGCCGTGTAGCATCACGATCAAGGGACGCGGTTGACCCTGATGGCGGCTGGGGATGAAGAGTTTGTAGACGCGGCTTCCCGCCGGATTGCTGTAGCTGCCTTCGATGAACCTTGTGCCGTCAGGCACGATATCTGACGTGGACAGCGGCTTGCGCTCAGTCACAGCTTGCAGTCTGAACCCACGGCGTTCTCGGGTGCGCTCGAGCAGCTCGCGGAGCATGCGAGATTCCGCCCGCGCCAGGTCCGGGCTGTTGTTCTCCTCAACAGCATTGGCCTTCGCATCGATGATTGGCGGCTCTTGTCGAATAAGTGCGGGCTGACTGGTGCGCGATGTCGGCTCTGGCGCGCTTTCGCCGCGCAGCATGCGTTGCAGCAGCGCGGTGGCCTCGACAAGTCGGCCAGTGCGCGTGAGGCGTGTGGCTTCTGCAATCATCTCCGGTCTCAGCATCGCGTTCACCGCGTTCTATCGACGAGGGCGGCCTTGACCGCCGGACTGGCCTGCAAAGCGCCCAGCACGCAGACCGACGCAATTGCGGCGCGCGCAAGCTCGGGCGTGACATCTTGAGCGATGCTGGCAAGGCCCAAAACGTTGATGTGCAGCATTTCCCCGGATCGCCGCGCCGCTTCGAGATCCTCTCGGCTGAAGTGCCTCAGACCCAGATCCAAGCTTTTTCGGGTGGCCGATTGTTTGACGACGTCCGCATGACGTTCCAGCTGGTTGCGGATTGCCGTTCGAATGAAATCGGTTCGGTTCGAATAGAAGCCTTCCTGCACCATCAAGTCGACCTGACCAAGATCGACATAGCCAAGATTGATCGTGATCTTTTCGCTATCCGAGAACTTTGTCTTTGACGAGCAGCGAGGGCGGACGATGTTTCCGATTTTTTCGATCAGCGACGCCTTTAGAAGGTCCGTTGGCGACCTAATGGAAAATGCGGGTTACGGGCCGCATGAAACAGCATGGGATCGCCTTGAGCATCATGATTTTCGACTGCGCCGCTACGCGCCCTTAGCAGCGAACGCTTTGCCAGTCTTGATCGTACCCGCCCCGATCAAGCGGGCATATATATTCGATCTCTTGCCGGAGGTGAGCGTCGTGCGGCGTCTCATCCGGGCGGGATTTGCGGTCTACCTGTACGAATGGCCAGAGGAACAGGATGGCAAGTCGAACCTCGAATCCGGCATAAGCTCGCTCAGCCTTGCAGCTGAAATGATCGCGACCGAGCATCGCAGCCCATCGATCCTCGTTGGGCACTCTCTTGGTGGTACCCTCGCCGCGATCACTGCGTCCATTGCGCCGCGTCTGGTCAGCAAACTCGTGCTTGTTGAAGCCCCCCTGAAATTCGGCGAACAGACCGGAGCGCTAGGTCCGCTTGTGCTGTCTTCGCCAGCAGTGCCGCCTGGTCCTGTTCCGGGAAGTCTGCTCGATCTTGCGAGCGTTTTCGCGGCCCCGGAAGAATTCGTAATCTGGCGCTGTGGAGATAGCTGCACAAGCTTGCTGGACCCGGAAGCGTTAGCAATCCATCTTGCTGTCATTCGTTGGAGTCTTGACGAGTTCGCTCCCAGCGACCAACTAATCCGAGATGTAATCGAGCTGCTCTATCGTGAAGACCGATTCGCCCGGAACGAGCTTCATGTGCTTGGGCAGGTTGCCCGATCGAACTCGCTGAGCAAACTATCGGTCGCGGCAATTGTCGATCATGCAAGCCGAGTGGTCCCATCCTCGTCCGTGTTAGGAGCGTTGAGGGACCCTTCGATTTTTCCTTATGAGCCGGAAGTCGGAGTGGCGCTTCAGCACGTGGGACCACTTGTGGGCAGACAGGCGCATCGAGAAATCTGGCCGAAGGTAATTGATTGGATGCGCAGGCGCTAACCGTGACGCCGACCTTAAGGACATTCACCTCATCTTTTGGCCCGTTTGCAGGATGTCTGCTTCTCTAATCGGCCGTTTGAGGTCAAGCACTTTCAGACTATCCCTACAAGCGCAGTCACCTCGTGGCACTGCGACCGAACAAGATATCCGCTCAGGACCCGCCGTCGACGTGGTGGCCAGGTGAGCGATGAGCCGGTATTTCGATTGGTACTTGATGGTCGGTGCATTGGGTTTGGTCGGACCGCCACTTGCATTTTTTGTTTCGAACATCCTCGTTGGGCCCATGTTCGTCAGCGCAATTGTGTTTTGCGTGTGGTTCGCGATGTTAGCTTGGGGACGGCGGCGCCAGGGCCTTGCTGCTCTTGCTTCCGAGCCTTCTGATGATTCTGATTTGGCCGGGCGTCTATGCTGCGCTATCCGTCACTTGCACCTACTATTACCCCTGCCTGTAGTCACCTGATGTGCAATCTCTATTCGATCACAACTAACCAGGAAGCGATCCGGGCGCTGTTCCGGGTCATCAATCGCTATGTCGGCAACCTGCCCCGATGCCCGGCATCTCTCCTGACTAGCCAGCGCCCATCTTCAGCGCGGGCGTATCGCCCTGATGCTAGCCGTGTAGCCTAGGAATAGGAAGAGAAGAGAATCTCGGCTAAGCCGACCATGTGCCATCGTGAGTAGAGCGACAAATATCAATCCGCAGAGCGCGAACCGTGTCTCATAGCTCTGCCGCGCCAAATGCGACAGTGAGAAAACCGACAAGACAAGAAGCGCGATAAGCATAGCTGCCGCGACCCATCCTAGCTCCACCGCCACCTGTAAGATTGAATTGTGAACTTGGCTATCCCGTATGCACGACAAAGACATAAACCGGTCCATGCCGATGCCAAACAGCCCGGCGGCTGGCAGGAGAGCGAGCGCATCAGAATACAACTGCTTTCGAATTGCGATCGAGTTCTGCATGTCTGTTTCAGGGCACGCCTGCCCAACCTTCGCGTTCGGTTCTGTCGAGGGGACCGAAATCTGAATAGCGTGATGCGATACGAGACCTGATGATGACCCTGCACCGTCCGACGTGACGTGACCGGACGGCCTCGCAAATCGCGGAGCGAGCTCTATTCGGGCAAGACTTCCTACAACAATGCCAGAGATTAAAAAGCACATCATCATCGCAGCGTACCTTCTTTCGTGACTTTGGCTAGTAAAGTACGCGAACATGAGAGCGGCACCGATGGCTACAAACGAAAATCGCACAAAGGAGGCCGCGAACACGACCGTCAAGGTGAAAACGAGAACGCCAGCTGCCGCAGCCCGGATGGCCGTGAGTCGCATGCAGACCAAAGCGATTATCAGAAAGCCGAGCGTCAAAGTGAATTGCGCTGGAGCCGCTCCAAAACGTCCAAACACGACAGGGTGTGGCCTGCCATAGCTATCGCTCCACTGCGTGGGTAACGCCGCAAGGGTCAGAACAGCGCCAAGCACGACCACCATCCCTGTGACAAGCACGAAGCTTGGCGCTATCGCCTTGCTTCCAGCGAACAATCGGGCGGCCGGATAAGCGGCCAACGACATCACCAACAGGGTAACTTCTTTGGGGCTGCTACCGAATTTATTGACAGCAAAGGATACGACAACAGAGCAACTGAACATCGTGAACAGAAGGTCCGCCAAATCAATCGTGAAGTCACTCCAACGGCTGAACAGAAAAAGAGTTAACGTGGACCCAGCGATAAAGGCTGCGGTGAACAATGGTCCGGCGCCAATTAGGCCGTGAGCAAAAACCAATATCGAACCGCTTGAGACGTAGATCGATAGTACAAGCCAACGATTGAAAACACGGTCCATCACTCCGCTCCGAATGGGTCAGCCCGCGGCGACCTATGCTGAATTGGCAGACGATCGACTTCCTAACGAAAGAACGATCGGAGTAATAACAGCGCGATGCTGCTGGCTGACGATCTTAGGGAAAACCGCTTGGATCGTAAACTTGGTCGAATCAACTTCTGAGCCTCTGGCACCACGTTGCAGGCTCCGCTTCTCCGAGTCGGACTTTTGGCTTGCTCGATGGCGAATGGTAATGATAAGTGGCCGAAGCTATTTGCGATGGGAAGCTCGAGAACTGCGGCTGATCGTCATCCACTCCGATTGGCGGCCGCGACGAATCGCCAGTCTAGAAGGACTGGAGCGAGCCTACGCAGGTATACCTTCAGAGGACAATTCTGTTTCCTAGTCTATAGTCGATGTAAGTTTGAGCCACCTATCGGCGTATCGGCCGCAGGACTCATGAGCTAACAACAATCAATCTACAGACTTTCCTTCTTCGGCGCGATGCGGGAAAGTTCACAAGAGGAGCATGGGCTGTGGAGATCATTGACGAGATCAAGAAAGAACTGATGCAGGTATACGCGCTGCTCAGCAAGACAGATCAAGAGCGAATTAGTTACGCGAAACAGCTGAACGAGGCGCTACTTGAGTTAGGGCCGGCCCGCTTCAATTCCAATCATTATCTGAAGCTTCACGCGGAAAGCCGCATCATAGAGCTCGATTTTCCTGTGTCCCCGAAATATCGCGACTGGTCCAAAAGCCCTCACGTACAGAAGCTCAAATTCCACTTTGAAAACCGACATACCGATTGGCGTGACGTGCTGATCGCATGTGATCGCTTCATGGATTCCTTTCTGCGAATTCCGAATCTGCAGCAGCCCGATGAGGCTTTAACCCAGCCCTATTGGTCGAACGGCTGGATTCCAGGACTAGATGCCGTCCTACTATATTACTTCGTCGCGACCACCCGACCACGCATCTACTTTGAAGTCGGCTCAGGCAACTCAACGAAGTTCGTCAGGAAAGCTATCAATGATTACGGATTGAGTACGCGGATCATTTCGGTGGACCCTTCTCCACGTGCCGAAATTGACTTGATCTGCGATCAGGTCCATCGCGTTGGATTGGAAGCACTTGACTTGAACGTGCTGAATGAACTGACGCCCACTGACCTCGTCTTCGTAGACAATAGCCATCGCTCGTTTCCAAATTCGGACGTAACCGTCTTCTTTATGGAAGTGCTTGGCCGGCTGCCAAGGGGACTCTTGTACGGAATTCACGACATCTTTCTGCCGGACGACTACCCTGGCGGGTGGGCTCCGAGGTACTATAATGAACAATACCTCTTGGCATCCTATCTATTCGGCGGCGCAGATGGAGATACGATTGAATTTCCAGCCGGGTATGTCTCCAACCAACCGGATCTTATACAAGTGCTCGATCGGCTCTGGAAGGATCCAGATCACGAAGGGATCTTGCCTCATGGTGGGTCGTTCTGGCTCCGAAAAGGCTAGCCCGTACCGTGACTTTCGTCAGATAGACGGAAGTATGTCAGACTTCAATCTCAGCGCCGCCTGGGCGGTAGCTATGACCAAGTGCCCTGAATGGGGATAGCGATGATTGATACATTCGGTTCGGGGATCACGCTACCCGCGTCCGCCAAACATCCGTTGTTGCGATCAGTTCGACTTACACCAGACAGTCCGGTTAATGTAATCCGTATAGCTCAGCACGACACGAACTACCTGCTTTGACACTGCATCGACCTCGTAGTCCGGTACGGTTCTGAAAACTGGCTGTGTGGATCGATGTTGCCTGATAACGATCTGCACGGCTTCTAGCACACGTCGCGCTTTCAATCCGCTCATTATCAACGTGCCGACATCCATTCCCTCCGGCCTCTCGTGAGCATTGCGGATGGTGATAGCAGGCAGATTGAGAAGTGACGCCTCCTCCGTGATTGTACCGCTGTCCGAAAGCACGCAAAGCGCTGCGGTTTGAAGCCGAACATAGTCGATAAACCCGAACGGACGAGCAAATGTGACCTTGCTGTGCTGGCTGATCGGCCCCAACGCGTCGAGCCGTTTGCGTGTCCGAGGATGCGTCGATACCACCACTTGATGCCCGTACTCTTCGGCCAACCTTTTCAGTGTTTCGAGAATCTCCTGAAGGTTCTCTGCACTATCAACGTTCTCCTCGCGATGAATGCTAACTAGGAAGAACTTTCGTTCCTCCAAACCAAGGCGAGCAAGCACATCGGAGGCTCGAACCTTAGGCATATAGTGCTGCAAAACCTCTCGCATATGCGAACCGGTCTTGATAATTGTCTCCGGACGAATTCCCTCTGCAAGGAGGTATCTTCTTGCGTGCTCGGTCAGAACGAGGTTTATATCGCTCAAATGATCGAGAACTTTCCGGTTCAGCTCTTCTGGCACCCGCTGGTCGAAGCATCGATTCCCCGCCTCCATGTGAAAGATAGGAATCTTCCTACGCTTGGCAGCGATTACTGCAAGACAGGTGTTCGTGTCACCGTAGAGTAGCAATGCCTCCGGTCTCTCCGCATTCAATACGTCATCCGATTTAGCTATAACGTCCGCAATTGCCCGCGCGGGTGATGCTCGGTTATCAATGCCCAAGAAGTGGTCCGGCTTACGTATTTCAAGCTCGTCAAAGAAAACTTGATTCAGCTCGAAATCATAGTTTTGTCCTGAATGTACCAGGACGTGATCAACTTGAGCGTCGAGTTCGGCGATGACACGACTCATCTTGATCAGTTCCGGCCTCGTGCCGACTAACGTCATGACCTTCATCAATTCGTCTCTCTGCTCTTCGCCCTGCTTAGCGTCCAAGCTCCCGGCGCACAAAATCTAACGCGAGCAATTGCTCCTTAATACCGGCCACGCTCAGGCGATCCGTATTGTGGGAAGTGTAGTCTTCCGCCATCGACAGCTCTGGCTCACCTTCCACAAAGAACTTATCGTAGTTCAAGTCCCGATTATCAGCTGGCACCCGGTAGTATCGGCTCTCCTGCGTGGCTCTCATTATTTCTTCTCGTGCAATCAAGGTTTCGAACAGCTTTTCTCCGTGTCTGGTTCCGATGATGTTAATGGGATTGCGCGCTTCGAAAAGCTCCTTGAGGGCTTGAGCAAGATCACCGATGGTTGCGGCCGGCGCCTTTTGGACGAACGTATCACCGGGCCTGCTATGCAAGTAGGCGTGGACAACGAGTTCAACCGAGTCTTCTAGCGACATCAGGAAGCGGGTCATTTTAGGATCGGTCACCGTGAGGGGAAGGCCCTTCTTGATCTGACTTATAAACAATGGAATAACCGACCCGCGAGATCCCATCACGTTCCCATAACGGGTGATACAGAAGATCGTTTTGCCGGCGCCCCTTGATTTTGCTAACACGACTTTTTCGGCAAAAGCTTTCGAAATCCCCATTGCGTTGACGGGATACACGGCCTTGTCCGTACTCAGAAAGACGACGCGATTGACCTCGTTTTCGATCGCGGCCTGTAGAACGTTTTCAGTACCGAGAACGTTAGTGCGCATCGCTTCTATTGGGTAGAATTCGCAGGAGGGCACCTGCTTCAAGGCAGCGGCATGAAAGACGTAGTCGACTCCCGTCATGGCGTCCCGTACACTTCCATAATCCCGAATGTCGCCCAGGACGAACTTAACCTTCGTATTCTTCAGCTCGGTTCGCATATCTTCCTGCTTCTTCTCGTCGCGACTAAATATGCGAATTTCGCGGATCTCCGTGTGGAGAAACCGACGCAACACGGCATTGCCGAAGGATCCAGTTCCACCGGTGATCATTAGTGTTTTGCCACTAAACATGGGCTGCCTCGTGACGTACATCGGCTTCATACATTCGACGAATTAGTTCGGGCCAGGCCGGAGCTCGATATCCGGTCACGGCTGTGAACTTCTTAGAAATCAACGAACGATCGATTTGCACACTCGAGTCCTCCAAGATGGAAATTTCCTTTCGATACTCCTTTGCAATGAGGCGGAGCAGATTGAACTTGGAAATTGGCTGCGCGGACACATGGTAAACCCCACTAAGCTCAGGCCTCGGCATAACGACGTCACGAATAATTGCCGCGAGCTCACATGTAGGGAGGCCGGAGAAGATTGCCTTCGTGTACCCTACTGCCGTTCGCTTCTGTAAAAAAAACCATTCCACTAGCGAATGCGATGTAGACAGCTCTCTCCCGATTATAGAGGTGCGCAGTGTCACCGCATTTTTGTAGCTACTCAGCTCCCCGAGCAGTTTGGACTGACCATAGAGGTCTTGCGCGTCCGTAGGGTCTTCCTCCGTATAGTTTCCCTTTGCACCCGAAAAGACGCAGTCGGTGCTGATGTGAATCACTCGTGCACCGACGAGGGAACAAAGCCGAACGAGACGATGAGGAAACAGTGCATTGATCGGCAAGGCGATAAGAGGATCACATGCGGACGACAGTTGCTTCACTAAGCCGACACAGTTCACAACAACGTCCGGACGTTCTCGATCCAGAATCGAAACGAGAGAGTTGTCGTCCAATACATCTAGCGTTACGAGCCGCGCCACTTGTTGTGGTGCAAAAAAGCGCGACGCTTGCTTGTCGCGAATGGTCGCCAGCAATTCGCAATTCTCATCCTCCACAAAAGATCGAAATACCGCTGCTCCCAACATCCCGCTTGCGCCGAGAATAAGTACTTTCGTTCTACGCATGGCCTCCCATCCTCGATTCCAAGACTCTCAATAATCTACCTATTACGTGCTCGGCCTCGAAGTGCTCTTTGTAGTAGGCCTGGCCCGCCTCTCCCATTTGTAGCCGCTTTTTGAAAGGCATGTCGGTGAGTTCGAGAATGCTCCGTGCAAGACCGGCAGCATCTTCAGCCTCGACAGTGAGCCCCGCCCCCGACTTCTCAATCAAGTCGGCCGCCGCCCCACTTATGGCGCCTACGATGGGCCGTCCAGCTTTGAGATATGCCTGCACTTTGCTGGGAATGGTTGCATTCAACGCGGCATCTCGGCCCAACGTGACGAGCAGGCAATCGGCCAACCTAAACAGTTCCGGCATCATACGGTTGTCCAGCATTCCCACCATTGCGAGGTTGTTTATTCCAGCATCAGCTGCGGCACGACGTAGCGACTCAGCATCGCTTCCTGTGCCGGCCACAATTATCAGTATCTCTGGTCGCGACTGAAGAACGCGCGCCGCTTCGACGATAGTCGTTAGCGCTTGGGCACGGCCGAGATTACCCGCGAACACAACCGAGAATCTTCCGCAAAATAAGCGCTGGATGTGGATGGGCAAAGGCACGATCTCTTCCGAAACATAGGAAGCGGCAAAGTTTGGGAGTACAAAAATTCTATCACTCGAAATCGTTTCGGAGATTGGTCGAACGAACTTCTCAGATTGCACAAAAACGGTATCTCCGGCTCCGTAGACAAAGTCCGAGACAAGCCGGAGCCCCCGCGAAACAAGGCGGCTTCCGGCAAATCCGGTCGACTTCACAACGTCTGGCCAGAGATCCTGAACCCAAAGAGCAAGATGACAGCGCTTTAGCCTGCGCAGGAGAATTGCTGGAATCGCGGCCGTGATGGGAGTTGTGAATACAAGAATAACATCAACGTCGCGACCGCGAAGCAACCAAGGAAACCGCAGAAGCCCGGAAAAGACGAAGGACATGTAGTTAAGACTTAGGTCGAGCGCACTGGCCTTATGTCTAGGCCGACAAGGCACCCTTATGACACTCGCGCCCTCGTACCGTTCGCATTGAATGCCATGCCGAGTATATGGTGGATGAATCTGTCCAGTCGGATAGTTGGGTTTGCCCGTTACGACCGTGACTGAGTGACCTCGTGCGACCAGCCTTTGAACCAGCTCATTGACTATGAAAGACTCTGGCCAAAAATACTGTGTTACTAGCAAAATGCGCATCAAGGTATGCTAATCCAATCAGGCTTTCTCGAAGTGGGACAACGGACCCACGCGTAAGTTTTCGCATACTGCTCGGCGATGCCAGGCCATGAGAAGTTCTGCAGAGCATACTCTCTTGCCCGTTCTCCGATAGACTGCGCTTGAGTCAGCGTCAGTGAAATTGCTTCTCGCAAGGCTTGCCGCAACTGACCAACATCGTTGTCGACAACCCACCCCAGCCTTCTTTCCACAAGATGGCCCCATGGGGTAGCGCGGGAGGTGATTACGGGAAGACCAGCCCGGAGAGCTTCGGCCACAGAGATCCCAAAGTTCTCGCCGTATGACGGCAGGACATACACAGAGCAACTGCGAAGCTTTTGCCACTTCTGGTCCCCGTAGAGAGGCCCTAAAAGCTTAACATCTCGTAGCAGTCCTAACGTTTGAATTTGCGTTTTCAAGAATTCCCGATACCTCGGATCGCCAAAACCATGTATGTGCAATTCGTAGCCTCGCCGGTCTTCTAAACCGCTCCAAGCTTGCAACAAGTCAGCAACACCTTTCGCAGGAGACAGGCGCGCCAAGAAGAGCACAATCTTCTCGCGCTCAACTCGACCAGATTCTGCTAACCTGGTACTATCCTCCTCTACCCCGTTAGGGATGATGGCAATCGGGGACAGCAGCCCCAGCCCACGGAGCTGCAGATGTTCCTGTTCAGAACTAGCAATGAGCAGATCGGCGCACTCAATCATTCTTCTTTGATAGACGTGCCAAGCCACACACTTTTTGATTCGCTTCTGCGCAAGCGCCCATGGAGCCAAAGCGCCATGCGGGCTAACAACGAGCCGCGCTCGGTGCTTTTGTGCTTGCCGATGAGCGAACCACTCAAATGGCGTCCAAAGACCGTGGATGTGAACTAGGCCGGAGAACAGATAAGCTGGAAGAGCGCCGAAGCCACGTCCGCCCTGTCCGGCTACGTAGACGCTTTCATATTTCTGCTCGGGCGGCGAACCGCATATGAGGCTCGAAGCCGCTTGTTGCTCCAGCAAAGCACGATGAAGGGGCAACGCCACGGCAGCCATACCGCCACCCGTTCTCGTTGCATCCCTCAATATACCTGTAACGCTCCCCGCAAGCCCCCCCATTTCTCCTCAGTACCTACCCAAGCGCGAGTTCAATTGCAAGTTCAATTTTTACATGGCCGTTGCCGGGACAATTTACCTTCTCATCCGGAGGCTGTAATGGATGACCTTCAGTTGGTTTGCATGACGGTATCCGGGGAAGCCATATCGCGAAATACCAGAGCGAATGGTTCGATCAGCATGAATCTAACGAGATTGATCCGCGTTGCCGAAACTTCGCCGTGTGGCAAACCAAGTCGGGATGATCACCAACATCCCCACCGCTGAGCTGAGTCATATGCTACTTAGCCACGGGAGTGAATTCGAGGTTGTGGAAAGTGCATGTATTGATCGCAGACTATTGTTTTGTGGCGCCCGAAATTACGAGACACTTCTACTTAAATCGAGCCCAAGCAACCCCGAGCGGCCAGACGTATAGCTGTTTCGGCTCGGGTTTCGAAGGGGTAGTTCGTGGGATCCCAAATACGCAATCTGGCTCAAGATGCACGGCTTCTGCAGAAAACGTCGTAGAGCGAACCATCTTGACGCAGTACGCTGAGTGGTTCGAACATTTGCGCTCCTCCGTCCCGCTTGACGACTTCGACGTGATCGAAGTTCCTTCGTATTACCCGTTCGCGCACCTAATCAAGAAGGGGCCGCGCACCCGACTACGACTCGTGCTGCACGGGATGAACTCGCATTTGCTCGCAGCTGGATATGAGAACCATGCCACCCTGTTCGAGTACGTCAGAGGATGGCAGAGGCTCGAGGTAGCATCAGTTGCTTCGGCGGATGAGATCGTCGCGGCATCGCTCGCGGAGAAGGCTAGCTTCGAAGAGCAATTCGGCTACTCCGGTGACGTAACCGTACCCAGTCCATTTCTCTTTTTGCCTAGCCTGGCCTCCGCTCCGCGGATTGAGCCGCTTGCGGCGACGAACTCAGTCCAACAAACAGACGCGCTGAATCTGATCTATGTCGGCCCGCTTGATGGAGTCCATGAACCGCATCGGCTGAGCGAAGTGAGGAGGCGAGTGAGCCGCCACAACGTCAACCTCAAAGCCTATGGCCCCAGCCTAAAATTCCGTGCGAACGAATCGTCTTCCATAATACGGACGATCGCTCCTGAAATCGAAATCTCGCAATCATCTGCGACTTGGTGGGAGCTTGAGGATCCTGACATCACCATCGTCGTTTATCCTGGTCGCGCAACAGTAAACTGGCTCCCGCTGCATGCAGTAATGCGCGGCTACACTGTTTGTTTGAGCGATCGCGCTGGCTGCAAGCAGATGTTCGACGATTGCGGCCTAGAATATGCTCGCGTTGAAGACACAACAGCCTTGGAGCCGCTTCCGCGGGCGGTTCGCCTCGAGAACATAGGGCGGATGTTGTCGGCCTTACGGAGCAATGTTGCGTCTCCATCGGCCGAGTTGGGAGAGCATGCATGATCCCGAACGAACGACCGCTCGTATCTATCGTTATTCCCGTGTACAATGGCGCAAATTTCCTTGCCGACGCCATCCGCTCCGCACAAGGTCAGACCTATCCCAACATTGAAATCGTTGTCGTGAATGACGGATCGCGCGACCACGGAGCGACACGAGAAGTTGCGCTCTCCTTTGGAGATGGAATTCGATATTTCGAGAAAGAGAATGGCGGCTGCGGGAGCGCTTTTAACTACGGTATCGAGCGAATGCGAGGTGCCTATTTCTCGTGGCTGAGCCATGACGATTTTTATGATCCTAAAAAGATCGAGCGACAGCTGGAGGTCTTGTTCGAAAATCAAAACGAAGCGAAGGTAGCATGTTGCTCCTATCGTGTTTTGGAGACTGGCACCGGCCGCCTGTCTCCGCAGCATTACTTCGACGTCCGGGAGCTTACAGCGAAGCCCTTTTACGGCCTGTTTCGCGGTGCCATCAACGGCAACTGCCTGCTGATTTCGAAGGACGTATTCGACGAGATAGGTCGATTTGATGAGTCGCTGCGCACAACTCAGGACTACGACCTCTTCTATCGCCTACTACAGCGTTTCAGCATTGTTTATCATGATGATGTCCTAGTCACTGCGCGTGTACACCCGCAGCAAGACACAATCGCGAAATACGATTTAGCTATGAATGAGTCGGACGAGCTATGGTCGCGTTTCATAGCTGAGTCACCATCGATTGGCGTCTTCACGTATGAACGCTCCCCACTCGAATATTGGGCAAAGCTTGCCAACCACTTGTGGCAATCGCCCTACCCGGCGGCGCGAGAGAGGGTATTCGAAGAACTGCGGCGAGCGCTCGAGGAAGGGCCGAAGCAGGATCAACCGCTCGTTTCAATTGTGATACCTTTTGTACGGGTGGACGATTTGTTTCTGAGCGCGATCAAGTCGGCCGTCGAGCAAACCTACACGAATCTTGAGATTGTAGCGGCAGCGAACATTCGATTGGGCGCGGATTCGCTTCGCGAGGTTCATTCTCTCGCACGTGCTAGCGGTCGCCAGATGATCGTAGTCGACGCCTCCGAGAAGCGCGGAGCTTCGTATGCTCGAAATCGAGGCCTCGATGCAGCCAAAGGTGAACTGATCGCGTTGCTTGATGCAGACGATTTCTGGCATCCCAAGAAAATCGAGTATCAGGTAGCCGCTATGATCGGTACTGATTGTAGCGCTGTTTCTACCGCGTACTCGTTGAACCATCTCGACGTGGAGGACTTCGCTCCTAAACAGAAACTGTATTACACGGTGCGTGACTACTTGCTCACGCTGGATAGAATATTTCCAACCCCTTCATTCATGTTTCGAGCAACCCCCATACGCTTCGACGAGAACATGACTATCTGCGAGGATATGGACTTCTTCTCAAAACTCATAGGCGACGGCTTCTTCCTCGAACTGCCTTTTAAGCTTTGTGTCGTAAACACCAAACCAGTCTACGCGTGGAACGTCTCCGAGGCGTACTCCTCTCGGATGTCAGTGTGTGTCGCACGTGGTGTTTCCGAAAAGGGAGATGAATTCGAAACTGAACTTTTTCTAACTTTGTGCCGCGTGGCTCTTTCGCGAGGTGAACTGAGCGACCTGCAGTTTGTTGCCCGCAACTGGTCTCGGGTCATTCGGGCTGTGCCTCGCCACTACGTCACCGAAAAGTTTGCTCGCCATCTTGCCCGCAGAATACCGGCAGCTCGGACGATCGCGGCGCAGCTTCGTCGCGCGCGCTCTGGTCTGGCCCAGAGGACGTCGCTGCCGTCGCTTTGGAGCGTGTCACGCGGATCGGGCAGGAGCTTACGCTCGATCGTCTACCATGCCATGATGCCAAGCAGCATCGAGAGACGCATCGTCGCCGCCTCTAGTCAGTATAGAGCTTTGATCACTCGCTTGGAGCAGGTCACCGCAGAATTCACTGCTGCGCGAGAGGCACATGCTATTGCCTTGGCTCAGCTAGAGCAAACGATTGTCGAGCAACGAAATCGGCATCAGGAAGAAACCGCGCGCCTGGAACGGAGTGTCTCCGAGCACGATGCTGTTCACACGGCAAGCCTCGCACAGATCGCTCAGCTGGAGCAGACGATCGCAGGGCATCAAGATAGGCATAGGACTGATCACGAGCGCTTAGGTCAGCTAGAAGCGCTTTTGGCGGAGCACCGAGGCATAGAGAGCGCGCATCGTGACACCATTGTTAGGCTCGAGAGCAGGTTAGCTGAGCACTTGGGCATTCACGCTGCGCGGATCCAGGAGATCGCTCGGCTTGAGCAGATAAACGCTGAGCAACAAAGGACGCACAAGACTCTTTCTGAGCAGATTGTTCGGTTGGAAGAGGCTATCGCACAGCGAACCCACGATTTGGCGCAGAGCCGACTGGAACTTGCGGCCGCGGTCAACGAAAACAGCGCTCTTCGCGGCCAAGTGACGGCCTATAGTGTTGCCAACAACAATCAGTCGGCCTTGATTACGGGCAGATTGTCTCTCTTGGACTACAGTATCCACTCGCTTGTGAAGTCTGCTGGTCGGCGCGAAAGCGGCGCTAGCGCCGCCTATCTTGACTTGATGGAGCGTGCGTTGGTCGGTCTCCTGACCGGCGATCCGGCCATAAGCCCCTGGTCTAAAGGAAAGTTTGATCCAGATATCCGAGCCATTGGCAGGGATTGGCCCCAGCAAGCGCTGACAATGATCGGTACTGTGCGTATGCGGAATCTGCGCCATCTGCTCGAACAGATCATCCAAGACAACATTCCGGGCGACCTAATTGAAACAGGCGTTTGGCGCGGAGGGGCCTGCATCTACATGCGCGCGATTCTTGCTGCTCATAACATCACTGATCGCACCGTTTGGGTGGCGGACTCGTTTTCCGGACTACCTCGACCCAACGAAGCAGCGTTCCCAGCGGACCTCGGAGATATTCATTATACGTTTGGCGAACTATCCGTCTCACTGAATGAGGTTAGGCAAAACTTCGAGCGGTACGGGCTGCTTGATGAGCAGGTTCGCTTCCTCGAAGGATGGTTCAAAGATACCTTACCATCGGCCCCGATCGAACGGCTCGCTCTTATGCGGCTCGACGGCGACATGTACGAGTCGACAATCCAAGCTCTAGACGCACTTTACGTTAAGCTCTCAGCCGGCGGCTTCGTAATCGTCGATGACTACATACTTGAACCTTGCCGCAAAGCAGTCGAAGATTTCCGGATGAGGCACGAAATCACCGCTCCTCTTGAGCCCATCGACGGCGCCGCCGTGTTCTGGCGCAAGTCACCGGCCCAGGTAAGCGTCGCGCCACTCCCGTCCTCCACCGTACCGAACAGGGAGACACTGTGTGATTGATCATTCGATTTCGCCCCATCACATGATTAGAACTTTTGTTCAGTATCGCGGCTTGATTGGCAAGCTGGTACTACGTGAATTTGCTGCCAAGTATCGCGGATCATTGGGGGGCGTGGTGTGGGCTGTGCTTACGCCTCTCATTATGGTCGCGATATTCGTGTTTGTTTTCGGCATCGTGTTCCAGGCGCGCTGGGGAGTGGAGGAAGCGCAGAAGGCAACGTTCACCGTAACGCTTCTAGTAGGTATGGTAGTGCATGGACTTTTTGCCGAAGCGCTTTCGCGCTCACCCACGGTCGTCGTTGGCAATCCATCCTATGTGAAGAAAGTGGTATTCCCGCTCGAAATACTGCCGGTTGTAGTAGTTTTGAACGCTCTCATCAGCGCCCTAATCGGGCTAGCTATTGTGGTCTTGGTCCATTTCGCACTATCCGGAGTTCTTTCGCCGACGCTACCGTTGTTACCCCTCGTGCTCTGCCCTTTTCTGATGGCAGTGCTGGGTATTGTCTATTTTCTGAGTTCAATCGGCGTTTTTTTTCGCGACTTACTGCAAATCATCGGTCTTCTTACGATGGCAACGATGTTCATGGCACCGATTTTTTATCCGACTTCCGCCGTGCCATATCCGTATCGCACGTTATTGTATCTCAATCCGCTCACGTTTGCAGTCGAGCAGGCCCGGGCCGTTGCCCTTTACGGGCAAGCGCCGAATTGGGAAGGGCTTCTCATCTTCGCTTTGGCAGGGCTAACATCGTTCTGGCTTGGATACGCTTGGTTTCAGAAGACGCGGAAGGGATTTGCCGATGTCCTCTGAATCTTGCGTGATGATCGAATCGTTGAGCAAATGCTATCATGTATTCAATTCGCCCCCTGATAGGCTAAAGCAATCGATACTGCCGCGCTTACAGAAAGTGGCTGCGCCTATTGGACGCCTCGTGGGTAAGACCATCACGCCACGCCAGTACTTTCAGGAGTTCTGGGCTCTGCGGGACGTGAGTTTTTCGGTCGGACGGGGTGAAGCCGTGGGGGTGATTGGCCGCAATGGGGCCGGAAAATCTACACTGCTTCAGCTTGTCTGCGGGACGCTAACACCAACTTCCGGTTCTGTCGTCGTGAAGGGACGCGTGGCTGCGCTGCTTGAGCTCGGCTCCGGTTTCAACCCTGAATTCACAGGCGTCGAGAACATTCACCTTAACGCAAGTGTGCTCGGTCTTTCTAGCTCCGAGATTGACGCCAAACTTTCAGACATCATTACCTTCGCGGATATCGGCGATTTCATTCACCAGCCGGTCAAGACCTACTCGAGTGGCATGGCAATGCGCCTAGCCTTCGCGGTAATCGCGCACGTCGATGCTGACGTATTGATTGTCGATGAAGCTCTGTCGGTAGGCGACGCCTACTTCCAGCAGAAGTGCATGCGCTGGCTGCGCGGTTTTTGTGAGCGAGGCACTCTGCTGTTCTGCGGACACGACATTAGTGCAGTTATGAGTTTTTGCAATAAAGCCATTTGGCTGGATGCCGGTGCGATCAAAGCAGTAGGCGATTCCAAAGAGGTCTGCGAGGCGTATACCTCCGCAGTCTACGCACAGTCCACGGGGCTTCCAGCGGCGGCAATACGTTCAAGCCGCCGGAAGTCTTTCATTGCAAAGGAGCAAAGCGCTTTGCAGCGCCCTGCTCAGTCGATCACCGTGTTCGAATTCAACGATAAGTGCGCCTCATTTGGGAGTGGAGATGGTACGGTTCTAGACGTGCGTCTGAGTCGGCCAGACGGCAGTGACCTAAACTGGATTGAAGGCGGCGAAGAGGTCTGCGTAACCATCACCGTTCGGGCAGAGGTTTCCATCACTCATCCCATTGTGGGCTTTCACGTTAAGGATCGCCTTGGACAGCCTTTGTTCGGCGATAATACTTATCTTGCGTTCCGAGAAAAGAAGTTCGAGATCAAACAGGGCGAGATCGTAGACGTCAAGTTTGTGTTTGATCTGCCTTGTCTACAGTCCGGTGAATACGCAATCACTGCAGCGATAGCATCCGGAACTCTAGAAAATCACGTGCAACACCACTGGCTGCACGACGCGCTAGTATTCACGGTGAACTCACCTTACCGCAACGGTGTGATGGTGGCGATACCTATGCGCTCGATCACGATAGATCCTGTCACGCAACTCAGTTTGGGGACCACAACGCGCAATTCCGACAGTATAAGCACAATGGCCAATTAGAGAGCGTTCAATTCGTGTTCTGGCGGCGACCGCGGAAGACATACTGAGCATGAGAGCGGGGACAGTTGTATATAAAACAATCGGGGCCGTTGGTGTCCTCGCTCTGTCTTTCTTCTGCACACTAACTTTCATTGATCATGCTGCACGACGAAACGCCAGCGATCTGTTTTCCCGTACCCCAAGGCAGCGCCCTACCGAGTCGATCCAAACGGCTAACTTGATCGTCGATCCTGCTTCGCTGCGCGAATGCGATCCTCCACGAGGATCAATACTCTCATGGGACGCTTCGGCGGCTGGCGTTCGATCGGTGAAAATACTGGTGCGACATACGAGAGACCAAGAAGAAGTCCTATTCACAACCGGTGGCGCGACGGGGACGGCCAGGACGGCGGCCTGGGTTAGAGCAGGTACCACTTTTGTTCTGCGCGATGCAGATAGCCTCCTCGAGATAGCCGAAACATCGGTCAGATCTGATGGATGCAGCTAGGCTGTCCTTACCTTCTAAAGGACGGCAAGTCGGCGCGTCAGTATTACCGGTGGATTGCACGGTGATCGAAACGCCGGCGGCGATCTGCGCCAATCAGAGCGAATTCTCATGAAATCGCGGCCCCTAGTGTCGATTATTATCCCAGCCTACAATGCGGCCCGCTATCTTCCGGAGTCGATTGGGAGTGCGCTCGCACAATCCTACTCATCCGTCGAAGTTGTGGTGGTTGACGACGGCTCGACCGACAAAACAGACAAGGTGATTCGATCTTATGGTCGCTCGATCAAGGCGCTATCTCAGCCTAACTCAGGACAGAGCGTTGCTCTCAACAGAGGGCTCTCTATTGCGACTGGCGAAATGGTCGCGTATCTGGGGGCTGACGATCGCCTGCACCCTTGTGCCGTTGAGATACTGGTAGATCGGCTGGCGCGCGAAGATAACGCATGTTTGGCGTATCCTGATTTCAACTTAATCAACGAGAATAGTAGAATAGTTCGCCGGATCTATGCTCCGGACTATGATCAACAACGATTGATAGCGGGTTTTCATTGTCTACCAGGACCAGGCGCCCTCGTTCGGAAGGATGCTTGGCTTACCAGTGGCGGCTGGTCTGCAGTTTTCCGGCAGATTCCCGATATGGACTTCTATTTCCGCCTATCCTTAATTGGTCCGTTTTGCCACGTTTCCGAGTGTCTTGCAGATTTTCGAGTTCATGCGGCTTCTACCACTTTTAAGGCGGGCACGTACGAAATGGCGAATGAGCCGATGCGACTGGTCAGCGACTTCTTCTCGCGTCCTGACTTGCCGCACAACATTCGTCGATGGGAAGCGAAGTCGCTGGCGAATGCCTTGCTTTTGTCCGGGTTTCTCCATGCAGCAAGAGGCCGTATCTTGATTGCAGTACGATGTTTTTCGCGAGCCATTCGCCGTAGCCCGAGTGTCATCTTTTCACGACCCTTTACGGCTTATATGATTCGTTCTTTTACTCGAAATGTACCTATCGGTTACTTTATTTCACTCATGACTCGATGCTCGAAGCTGTTTTCACAGCGTGGTCCATAAAAGACGACGCCATCTGGCAGCCCTTTTCACGAGACTCATAAGACAGAACGTGGGTGAAGAACCGGAAGCACCCAGCTTTGAGCGGGTAAACAACTATTCTCAAGGCCAAGCTGTTCGCGTTTGTCTTCTCTTCGCCAATCGCTTCTCGACGCGCTTGGTCAACGAGGCTGTGAGCGAGCAGGTGGCAGGAGCGCTACGCCGGGCACAAGGCCGATATTTACGACGGCGCAGAGTGGACTCGATCTGAAGGCATCGCTCACGAACGGCAGCACGATAAAAGAAGCCGCGGGGTTCCTGTGCCGCTCCGGCGAAGTTGAGGAAGTCGAGCGCAAGGCCCGCGAATTGGGTCTCCCGATCCGAATGATGTAATGAAGCGCCGCCCACAGAGGCAAAGCAAATGGCAGCAAGAAAGGTCTGGATTTACGAAGGACGCGACACGTTCAAAATGTTCGTTAGCGAAGATGAGGCGCAATCATGGCTCAAGGAGAATGATCCGGAGGGCATCGTCATCGAGCAACAAATAAGCGAGCGGCGGCCCGCCGGGTCGGCCGATCAATACGGGGTGCCGAAAGCGGACGAAGCGAGCTAGAGCCATGAAAATTATCGAAGTCGAGCCATACGACCCCGACAAACGCACGTGGTCGGAGCCCGAGCCCGCCACGAGCTTTCGGACCATCGATGGCATGCCGATGTACTGGTGCGACGACCGCGGCGTTGTGCACGTCTGCGAGGGCGCCGACATTCATCCCGATGCCCGAGTGTACTGGACGCTTTGCGGCAAAGACGCATCGAACGATTGGGTTTATCTGGCTCAGGACGAAGCAATCACCTGCCCGCTTTGCCGGGAACCTCGGCCTTACGAAAAACCCCCGCACGATGCGTGCGGCGCGCCGGTTTAATAACCCATGTTACGTCGTATGCGACAGAACACCACGGACCACCCAAATCCTTCGATTAGGAACGAAGCCTGATATCCTCTGTTGCCTCTACACCACCGCACCGTCCTTGGTATCTATCGGTGGTGAGAACGCAAAGACGCGCTCCCGCCTCACTCACACTTTGAGCAGCGCCATGTTTCACAGGCGTCGTTTCATAATCTTTGAGATACTCGAACAGCGACTAGCCGAAGAAGCTGCACGCCTGCGCAGACAGGTCCAAGACACTCGCTCAGACATCGAACGCGAACAACTCATCCGCAGGGCCCGTCAAGCCGAAATTGGATCGCATATCCGGGAATGGCTAACATCCCCCGGCCTCCAGCCGCCGCGGTAGATTTTTTAGGCGGAGCGGCGAAAGCGGGCACCTGCTGCCGCCGCGCTCAGGGCGTCCTCTGACCAGGGACGCTCGGGGTGATTTTCGCAGACCCAGCCCAGCCCGTGGCGCACCGGACAATTACGTGGGTCCTTCACCAAAAAAAGCAGCCCAGCCGTCGCATCGGCCGGAGCTGCCAAGTTCGTCACCGTACACACACGCTTGTAAGCCAACGTGCGTGCGACAATAGAACCTCGCTAGAACAGGTCCGTTCCAACTCGATCGCTTATAGCTGGATCGGCAACACCAGCTGGATAGCGGGCGGAGCACCATAGCGCCCGAGGAATGTCTCCAGTGACTCCGGGATTTCGCCGCACTCGGCGCAGCGCTCGCTCAGCTCGGCCGCGATCTCCTCCGAGGCGTCGCGCGGCCTTCGGCGGTGTTGAAGCTGACGATACGCACAGGGTTGCTGTACTGGCCCTCCATCAGATGGCGCAGCAAGGTAGCGCGGTCGGTGTCTTCCTCGTTAGTCTCGCGCCAGGCGCGGCCCAGCCGGTGGCCAAATTCGTCCAGGACCAGATAGATGTCGATGTCGTCAGAGGGCGGCACAATCGAAGGCGAGAAACGCATTGCGCATACTCCACGCGACTGTCAGAACTGATCCTGCACCCTTCGATAGGCCGGATGCTGCGGGTTCTTGACTTTGATCCAGTGACTGCACGGGCCGGCACCATACCAGCGCCCGCCATGCTTGGACACCAGCCCCTCCAGCCCCATGTTGCAGGCGGCGCGGAACAGGTCTGGCCCGATCTCGCCGGTCTCGAACGGCGCCACGAAGATGCCGCTGGCGCGCCGCACCAGGAGCCGTTCCAGGTTCAGCTTGCGCATCGATAGCGGCAGCTTGCGCACGTCCTCACCATTATCGGCCAGGATGTCGAAGGCGTAGAGCTGCACCTCATCGTTGTATTTGCCGGAGTGCAGGCCGTCGTAATCGCTGATCCCGTTGACCCCGAGCAGCACCGCCTCGCCGTCCAGCACAAATTGTTTGGTGCGGATCTGGCGCGCGGTCTAGGCGATCGAGGGAAAGCGTTTGGTGCAGTCATGCCCGCCTTTGGATCGCAGCCGCACGGTGGCGCCGTCGCGGATCACCATCAACCGGTAGCCATCGTGCTTGACTTCGTGGAACCACTCGCCGTGGGCCGGCACCGTGGTGCCCTTCTTCGGCAGGGCAAATTCAAGGTTCTTGGTCATGGCGCTGAGCTATGTATCAGCCCGCCGCGCATCAAATTTTTGGGGCAGTTTTTGTCCGGCAAATTCCCGGGGCCCTTCAGCGCCTGCGCCTTCGTCATTCACCCATTGATAGCGCGGCGACTCGGATTATCATCGAAGTAGAAAAACGTCCGCTTCGTCGGGGGTACGTACTTCAAAACTTTCTTATGAGCTGCACCTCGTCGACCACGATGTGCGCGGTCCACCCGTTGGCTTTGATGCGGGCGCGGGCTTTGGCATCCGACATGCCAATCATGTCTCTGAGGATCGGCGCCGCGCGAACCACCTTGCCATCACTCTCAAAACCGGCAACGAAATGAGGCGCGACGATGCGGACCAAGGTAAGGACCATTTCAAGCTGCTGCCTTCTCTTGCTACATTTTCCCGGTGTGCTTACTAAGAATACATCCAAACTTCTTTTAGAGTGATTGACAGCTATCGATTGTGTATCTCACACCTCGGAATTGTGAAATTTTTGATAGGCCAAAATCTTTGGTATACGCTGAAATGTCGTATTCTCCGAAGACAACTTCCGAACGACTCCAACCTCGAGATGCTGTTATGCGAGCGCTTTCCGCGAAACTTGAAAAGCTCTTCCTTTTCGGAAAGTTCGCGTAAATCTCACACTTCATAATTGAGATAAGAAAGTTTGGGGCGGAGACGAATGACGAAGCAAGCTAAACGGAAAGCGATCAGAAAAGATGGAGCTTTGCCGAAAGCGAAGAAGAAACTACACAAATGGAAAATGATTAGAGAAGATCAAGCTTCATCAAAAGCTAAGAAGAGCAAACAACTGACGATTGGAGAATTCATCAAACTAGCCCGCAAGAAACAGAACAAAAGGGCTGATGACGTTGCGATACTATGCAACGTCACTCGCGCATGCGTTTTTCAATGGGAACGTCGTGCTTACATTATCGAAAAGCGTCTGCCCGAATTATCCATTGCTCTCGGCATTCCAATAGTGCGTTTGAAAGCAGTGAATGCAAACGGCAAGCGAAGCTCTAACTAGGCAACTTTAGAAGAAGCTTTCACCGATTGAGCGAAAAGCTTTGTTCTTTCATACGAGTGTCTAGGGATCTCACTTGAGCCTAGCCTCAGTTTTGGCCTTCCTCGTGCATTTCGTCCCAGTCCGCCCTCAGCTTTTCCGCGATTTCGTCGATCATGGCGAAGGCCTGTTCGCGCGTGGTTGCGATCTTGTCGATGTTCTCGATAATATGCGTGGTGCACAGACTGATGATGTCACGGCGTTCGCTTTCGTCGTCGGCGCCCCAGCCGACATGGTTGAGCAGGTCAGTGATCGCACCGAGCACTGCGTCTTTCAGGGCGGCATAATCGGAGGTGAACTTCGGTTGGCTCATGATGATTGATTCCCTTTCCCTATGACTTGTCTCGCTTGCGCGACGCGAATGGTTCAAGCTCTGCGCCAGGGGCGAGCATCGCATCGGGCTCCGGCGGTCTGCAGACTTGGCAGACCAGCTCGACGTCGGGCAGCTCTTGCATGACCCTCTGCCCTGACGGGTAGATCCCGACCTCCTCGCCGCATTTGGAGCACCGCCCGGTGATCTGGTCCGGGTGAACTCGGATCATGTCCGCCAACCTCATCACGATCAGTTCGATCATCTGCCCCTCTCTGATCGCCGCTCACATCCGCAGCCGTCGCAATAGCTGCTCTTCCACGAACGCTTTTGTTAAAAATCAACCTAGCTCCATTTCGACGGCAATGCGGATCAGGTCGGAATGATTCTTGGCGCCGAGCTTCTGCCTCAGAAGCGAGGTGACGTTGGCGACGGTCTTGTAGGAGATGCCGAGAGCCGCAGCGACCTCGTCGATCCTGTCACCTCGGCCAAGCAGCCGCACGACTTCCAGTTCGCGCCACGACATCAGCGAGGCCGGGTTGGCCTTGATGGCGGCGCCCGAAAGGGTCACAGCCTTGGTAAGGCGCGGCGATATGAACTTGTCCCCTGCCGCAACCTTGCGGACCGCTTTCACAAGTACCTTGGTGTCCTCCGTCTTCGAAACATAACCTTGGGCGCCGGCTTCCACCGCACGGACCACGAAGGCCGGATCGTCGTTCATGCCGCACATGATGATCATGGCCTCCGGATCGTCCTTGCGAATCCAGCGCATCAACTCGAATCCAGAAACATCCGGAAGGTTGATGTCGATGACGGTGACATCGGGCCTCTTGCTGACATACGCCCGGTGACCTGACTTGGCGTCGGTGGCTTCCACAATCTTCACCGAGCTATCGGAAGCGAATAGCGAGCGCCACCCGAACAGCACCACTGGGTGATCATCGACAATCAATATTCTTGTGAGCATCACTGCTCCATCGCTGCGAGATATTCCCTCAATAGGTCAACAACCGCTTTGCGGTTCAAGTTGGTCGCGTAACAAGCGGCTGCGTATTTATCGATGGGAAACGCCAACAGCAAAAATCCGACCTCACGCTCATCCAGCGCCATGCCGCCGTTGAACAGTTCGTCGGCTTGGCGCGCAAGTTCATTCAGCTTCCAAGTAATAGGCTGGCTCGGATCAGCGGGAGGATGGTCTCGCGTCATCTCGGTTCTCCTTCGGCTCGTTCGTTTCCTCGCGCGGCGTCATCGCCATCATTGTTTCCGCACCGGCTTACTTTTTGCGGCGATCGCCATTGTCGGTGTCGCCCGGCTTGTTGCGCTCCTCTTCGGCCTGCAAATAGGCAACCATTGCTACGTCAAGTTGCTGCAACACCGCGCGCGCCCTCATGATCTCCTTGGCCGCCCGCTCATAGTTGTGAGTGCTTCGTGGTTGGAAGAAATAATTAGGCCCCTTCTTATCCAGGAACCCCCTTCCCGCCATCCGCCTCAGCACCTTGTCCAGATTTGTTGGGACATACTGCTGCGCTTCTTTGAGCTGGGCTTGTGTAAACGGTCTACCGAGCCAGCTGAACAGGGTCAGCAACAGCCCGTATTCAGCAACCGACGCCTTACGGCCTTCGCCACCTTCACCTCGTTCGGGCCTACCCAGGCCTTCCGGGAAATACTCCGCAATGATGAGCGGATCGAAATCAATCGACAGCTCGCCGTAGAAGCGAAGCACCTGGAGCAGGAGGTGATTGAGCGCCGCGTCCCTTTCTTCTTCCTTTTTCGTCACGCTTGTTTTCTTCCTCGTGAGTGCGGTGGCCATATGCCCGCCCCTCTGTCTAAAATTTGACTGATCGGAGCCGCACGTGCCGGAGACATCAACTTATTGTGGCAACACTTCGTCCGGCATTGGGGGTTTTCTTTCGAACGCACCGCAAACTGTCAGAAGATGGATAATGCTCCCCCAAAAACAGATTGCGGTCATGCGCGACGGCGCTTTCTGTCAGATTTCGACAGCTGGTCCAGATGGGGACCGAGCAGGGCATAGCCTGTAGCCAGGATATCCACGACACGATTGCGCAGCGGAACGTGTGCGGCGCGATATGGTTCGAGGTAGTAGCGCTTGTCGAATTCGACAATGAGACCCCGCTCGACCAGTCTGTCCAGCCGGCCGATCACTGTCGTGCGTTTCATGTTGACCCTGGTCGCGATCTCTGACGCCACCATCGGCCGGCCTTCGGCGTGGCCCAGCATCACCGCGGCTGCGATCACGTTCAGATTGGCGTCGTTCTCTTCGACTGCAGCGGGATTCGGGAAGGCGATACTCTCCTGGAGAGCCAGATGCAGATCGATAACAAGGCGCGCAAAGGCGCGTCGTTGTTCGGCAATTGCGAGCGGAATCTGCTTGGTCGTCCGCTTGGTCGTTCGCTTGGTCGTCCGCTTGGGCATCCGCGGCACTTTCTTCTGTTCGCGCTGAACGAGAGTGACTGGATTGCCGGGATCGAAGCGACAGACAAGTGCAGTTTGTGCCAGCAGGACGCATCGCGCTGCGTCGCACGACCACCAATATTGATCGGCTACTACTCGGCTTCGCATTCCTGGCAGAGAGGGCGATTAAAATAAATTTATATCTCGGAATCGAAATTCGATCCTCGTGAGTGAAATATTAGACTGAGGATGATTTTCGCCGCTGTCACGCCACCGACACAGTTTGACTTTTCTCTCGCGCGGTCAATAATGTTGAAAAGACGGTGATCAAACTCCGTCAAGGAAACGCCGACGCAGGACTAACAACCCGACGATACGTTCGAGGGCAGCGTCAGAATTTCTCTTCACGCCTTTACAAAACCTGCCGATCTTCGGGAGCGTTGCTCTTGCGGGAATGCATTTTGCCATGAATCGAAAACGCGCTTCAGAAGCGGATCATAAATAAAGTGGCTTCGTGAATGGGGAGTGCCTCACAATGCTCGCCACAACCAGACTGCTTGAACTCTATATAGCCCATGGCATCGGCCTGAAGATTGCGGCGCGCCGACATGCGTTGCATTGGAGCCAAGCCAAACTTGCGCGCGCCGTGGGCTGTTCCCGACAGGCGATAGCCGCATATGAAAGTGGGGAGTGCAGCATTCCAGCCGCGCGTCTCAAAAGGATTCTGCACGCGTTACGCGTTGATGGTTGATGCTGCCGATCTCGCGTTAACTAGAGACGGAGAAAGAACGATATGAGAAAGTCTAAGCGAGATTCCGACGACGAGTTGATGACCGAAGAGGAAATCAGACACTACCTCCCGATTGACCGTGCAAAACTATATGAAATGGAAGCAGCCGGTTACTTCCCAGAATCCGCACTACGGATGTGGCGCAAAGCCGACTTCCTGGACTGGCAAGAGCACCTGAAGGCCCAAGCCGGCGGCAAAGCAATCCCGTACAGGCAGTTACCGTACAGAGTTACGTGCAAGCGAGGCAAGTGAGTAAGGAAATCGTCATGGCAACACTACCCATCTATCTGGAAGTCGAAGACGTCGCGGTTGGCCCGGTGCTGATTGCCCTGAAGAAGATGCCGGGCATCATCAAGCTGCATCTGGCGCTGCTCGATGAGAAGCCGGTGCCGGCGGCGCGTCCTGGCGGCATGAACACCGAGCAGACCGTCGTCGCGATGTTCGCTAACCGCAACGGCGGCCCGATGACCGTCGATGAAGTCCAGGCCGAACTCGGCGGCACGCGCACGCGCTCCTATAGCGCGATTGGCGGACTAAAGAAGAAGGGCGTGCTGCAACAGATCGGCAAAAGCACGTACAAATTCAGCGCCAAGGCGATGCAGATGATGTCCAACAACGCACCCGCCAATCCCACCGCGGCGCCCGCTTTGCCGAAACCGCAATCCCACCCGCCCGCCAAGAAAAACGGCCACGTCGTCGCCAAGGCCAAGGCAAAGAAGGGCGGGCGTGCCGAACGCGGCGCCGGTCTGACAGCGCTGCGGGAACTGCTGTCGCAAAACGGCGCGATGAAGTTCACCGACATTAGGACCGAGCTGAGCCAGCGCGGCGTCAAGGAAAAGAGCACCAGAGGCATCGTCGACCGCGCACGACGCGATGGCCTGCTCAAGAAAACTTCCAACGGGGATTTTGAGCTGACGGCAAAAGGCGCGTCCTCCGCATCCCAATCATCGCAACTGCAACTCGGCGTCGAGGCGTAAATGATGGCACGCTTCATCATGTCGTATCGAACCTACAACTGGAAAAACAAAAATCCGATCATCGACAAGGTCCGCACCATTCTCCAGGACGAAGGCCTGTACGCCAAGAACAAGCGCAAACTGTTGCATGAGCTGTCCGGTGTGGCCGTCGCAACTTACGAGGGATGGTTCGAGGGTGACACCAAGGATCCCAAGCACACCACGATTATGGCAACGCTGACGGCGCTCGGTTACGAAGAGAAATTCGTCAAAACCGAGAAGCTCGATTTCGAAAAAGAGCTGGAAGCCGCCGCGAAATGGCGTGAACAGCGGGTGCGCGCTCGGGAGAAGGCCAAGCCAAACGGCAAGGGAAAATCCAAAACATGACGGTGCAACCAGACGAGCCAAATCAGTCAGAACCGCCGATCACACCGCAAGTCCGCCGTGTGCTCGAACGCCGCAGCGCCCTCGACAAGGTCGCTGTCCCGCGCTCTGGCGCGCTCCTCCACCACGATGTGCTGCCCGCCATCTCGTGGCTGGTGCGCTACGATTATCTCGTCTGGATCACCCGCACCGATGTGAGTGAGTACCGGATCGACTGCGACATCTATCAACTGACCAGCAAGGGAATACGACTGTGCCAGTCTAACGATGTGCCTCAACGATGAGGCATGAGGGGGACGCGTCCAATGAACCTGCACGAATTCATCAAGAGGGCGTCGGAGCTGATCGGCGAACGGTTCGAAGAAGCCGGGTCGATCAGGCCGATGTTTCATTTCATCAACGGCGACGGCGATGACGTCGTCATGCTGGCCCCGCCCGACAACGACAAAGACCTCGTTATGGGCCTAGTTCGCGCGGTCCTAAAGGGGGCCGCAGCGACGCGCGTCGTGTTTATCGATGAAGGCTGGATGGTCGATGGTGCGGTGAATATCGAAGATGACGAACTTCTTCGTCGCTACGGCGCCCGAAATCATCCGCGGCGGATCGAGGTGGTGATGTTCTCGGGTGAAGATGAACATGAGGGTCTTGTGATGGCGACCCGAAAGATTGTCCGCAAGGACACCGCGAGGCCGCGCCTTGGGCCGCTGGAATTCCTTTCTCTCCTCCAGGGCACAACAGAGGGCCGTTTGGTGGGCCTGCTGCCGCGACGGAAATTGCAATCCTAATGACCGGGGCGAGGAATGACCGACACCACCAGCACCCGCCGTTTCGTCGCGCGCGCTGCTCACAAACAGGATTGCGTCCTGTGCCGCGCGGATAAGGGCATCTGGCGCGATCCCGACAATCGCCGATTCTATATTTGCGACCATTGTTTTGCTGCTGATCGGCATCGAATACCTATCGACGTGCCGTATTACCCATCACTGCGGCGAACACGACGGAAAGGATCGGCGTGATGCTTACGATTTGGGTCATCTTCGATCACCCAGCCGATTACCCGGTTGGGTACATCGCTCGAAAATTTCTGGTGAGTGGTGACGGTGATCACGCCACCCAGTGCTCGATCCAATCATCCGATCTGGCTGATTTGCGTCGGTCCCTCCTCTATCGTGGATTGATGCGCTTGCCGCGCGATTTCGCGGATGAACCGCCGATCGTTGAAAGCTGGTTTTAGTCATGAGCACACAAAGAGAAACCTGCGTCGAATTCATCTGCGAAGAGTGCTGCCGCACCATCATCAACTTCGGCCATCACGACGGCATCGAGGTGTGCGGCGTCTGCCGCGTCATCCGTGAGATGATGCCCGACATGCCCGACGACCTGAAAGCCAGATTGCGGGGCGAGCAATGAGCGCCTTCACACCCGATGAAGTCGTCAATCTCGACTTCTACCAGCGCCATGGCAATTTTCATCCGTTCACCTGCCCTCATCGCAACGACGGTGCGCATCGCGCTGTCGGTGGCGATCTCGGCGCCCTGTTTCCGACCGTGCGCGGCTGGAGTTATCCGTTCTGCGACTACACCCAGAATTGGGCGCACGACTTTATGCTGAAGAAGGGGACGCAATGACGTTGGTAGATCGCATCAGGAGATTTGTCATGACGGAAATTGTCAAAGTCCAGGTGCCGTTGGCGAGCAATGACCCGAAGGCCCCTGCCCTGATCTATGACCGCCATCAGAAGCACGTCACCCAGCAGAAACTCGACTACGGAATCCTGAAGCTGATGGGCAACGACGTGAAGGCGTTTTTCAATGCGGAATGGCATCCGGCCAGTCACCGATGGACGCTAAACGAGCGTGTCAAGGATCGCGAATGGTGAGAAGACACTGTTTGCGCCGCTGCGGCAGCAAGCCGTCGGGCTAGGAGAAGCAATGAGATGACGGATGAAATCGACCGCTGGGAGCGCGACGCAGTCCTGATGTCTGGCGATCTAAAGCGCTTCACAGAGTGGGCCATTGGCAAGGGCCTAGTGTTTCGCAATGAACTACAGGCCCAAAGGGTGATGCACAAACTAATCACCGCAACACCATCCCTCGATCTCGAATACCGGCGAAAGTCCAAGCGGTGGCTGCACGACCGCGGCCTCCATGGACTGGACGATGGTGACATCTAGCCGGAACTGTTGATCAAAGTTTCAGATGCGAGAAATGATTGAAGAAATCGACGGCGACTGACCTCTGCCCCCAGACCCCAGTCAGTTGCTGTTGAGGCGCGGGGCGGGAACGGTAAGTTGCCATGACGAGCCGGACCCTGCCCCGCGTTTTTTGAAGCACTTTTGGAAATGAGCAATTAGAATGAGTGCGAAAGAACGCTACGAACTTTCGCGCGCGCTCTCGCGCGTTAATGCAAAACTAGAAATCATCAATCGATCACTCGTCACGTTGGCTGACTTTAAGAAGTCGCGGGAGGCGACGCGTTTGGCGGTTTTGGAAGCAGAGCGGAAAAATCAAAAAGAAGAAAAAGCCTCTGCCAAGATCGCGGCTCGCTCCTAGCGCCCCAGGGCGCAATTCCAGAAAGGAATTGCCCTGGGATCTACCGGCCACGAATTGCCACCGAAATTCTAAAGTTGCTCAAGCTGCACTTTTGCGATCTCATTTTTCAGGGAAAAAGAAGGGAATCGCAAAATGTCACTCGGTCAACGGATCAGCCATTGCAGAAACGCGCTTGGTGTTAGTCACAAACAATTCGCCGAACGAATTGGTGTTTCGCAGCAGGTCGTCAGCGACTGGGTCAAGGATACATATAAACCGAGTAAAGCGAATCTAAAAAGGATCGCCGCAGCATGCGATTGCAGCTGGCGCTGGTTTGTAGGGGGCGTTGGTCAACCGCCACCCCTGCGCAACAAAAAAGCCCTCGCCAAAGCGAGGGCTAAAGTCGTCGCGTATTGTGGGGCAGTTGAACAGAGAAGCAGTTAAGCTTGCCTTTCGCTCTAGGACACGGTCCCAACGCTGCCGGAATGACAGCGCCGTCCGATTGGTCAATTCAGTTCAAGCTCATCACGCCGCCGCAAACGCCAACGAGCGCGCGTCCCAGATCGAGGCCAACGCGAACTCGATGTCGCCGTCTGGGACGTTGGAGCCCAGCGCGGCAGGATCGCTCTCGATGGCGGCGGATATGGTCGCGTTCGATGAGATGACGTGCGCCGACACCAATTGCGGCTTTTCCTCGCCCCGGATCACGAGAGACGCATAGTCGATGCGCTCGGCATGGTTCGGGGTCGCGGGGTCTTCGCTGGCAACGTTCTGCGCGACCTTGAACATGATCATCATCACGCGACCGGAGAAGGTGGCATCAGAAGCGGTGGCGATATGGTCGAGCGCGGACATCAGGTGGCTCCGAGAATTTGCGCGGCGGTGTCGTACCAGCGGCGATCGAGCGCGGGTGAGATTTTCGGCGGCGCGGGATCGGGCACGCCGCCGTCAGCGAGCCATCGTTCGTACTGCTGCCGATCGATGTTGCCCGCTGCATTCGGGATGTGGGCCTTGTCGGCCGTGCGGATCACGACGTCGGTGGCCGTCAACTGATAGTCCGCCATCGCTGTTGCCTCACCACAAATATGAGCCGGCCACCCAGCCGCCACGCACCATCGTCGCGGCGTTGGCGGTGCCGCCGCTCATGGTCAAGGTTGAGATGAAACCTGTGTCGTAAATTTCATCCGTCGTGTTCGAGCTTGCGTTCTTCCACAGCCCACTCGTCGAATTGAACCATTGCCAGAGACCAGCGACCGGGGCGTCATTGCTGCCTCCGGCAGTAGGCGCGGCCAGCAGCGTGAGGGTCGGGGTGTCCCGCATCCGCGTCATGAACGACACGAACTCAGTCAAGACGCTGGTGCCGAAACAGGCGCCGAGACGCCGCATGGGATTGTTGGCACCGTCAGCGGGCCTGACTGCCGCCGGATAGCTCTTCTGGTAGTAACGCTGCAGCAGCGGCAGCTCGGTCGCAAAGTGCCGCATTAGAAACGGCGCGCGGGCCGCATCCGGCAGCTCATTGCCGGGCAGCATGACGACGCCGGTCAGGCCGAAGGTGTCGGTGTTCGCGGCAATGCCGTTGACTTGACCGGTGAGGCCGAACGTCTGCGTCGATGACCACACATTGGGGGTGCTCGTGCAGCGGGCCGCGTCAACCGCGACGTTGAAGCTGACGTACATCCCTGCCGTGTTGTCCCAAAACCCCGGCCATGCGTTGGCAGTTGTATCCGGGGGGATGATGGCGGTCTTCCACTCCCATGTGTCGGCGGCATTGATGGTGAACGGAAAAGTCAGATAGCGACCGGGCGACAGGTTGTAGACCGTGCCGCTGTACTGGCCCGGCCGGTGCGCCCTCACCATGAAGCCGATGGCCAGTGGCTGCGCGCCCGCCGTCCCCCACGCCAGCCGCTGTGCCCGGCTACCTTCGATCGCCGTGCCGATTCGCAACTCGTTGTTAGCCGCAAGCGCCGGCAATCCGGTTGTAACAACCGCATGCAACGAACCTTGATAGCCCGCTGGCATGTCCGCGCTGGTGCCTTGCTTCGCCGTGAAGGTGAAACTGCCGCTGGAGGAGATCACCCAATTATCGACGACGCGAGTGATAACCCCGCCGGTCGGCGTAATCCCTGTCTGGTTGAGCGTGCCGTAATACTGGCAGATCGCCATGTCGCCGTTGAGCTGCAGCCCGCCGTCCGCCACGGCCTCAACCGGCGCGGCGTAGATGTTCTGGCGCGCCTGCACTTGTTGCGCGGCAGTCAGGCCCTGCGCGGCGTCATGGCGAATGAACCGCGTCGCGGTATCGGCCCACGCTGAGTTTTGCCTGCTGTAGAACCCGCCATCGGCTGGCGCTTCCGGCACCGGACCCGGAGGCCCCTGGACGCCCTGCGGCCCTCGGATGTTGCCGACCGGCGAGCCCCACGATCCTGCGGTGAGCGTGTAGACATCGCCGTTCGTTGTGTTGAGGTAGTTGTCGCCGTTCAGTTGGCCCGAGATCGTGCCGGGCGGTCCAGAGCCGGTGTAGAACAGGCTGCCACGCTGTCCGGTCGCGCCCTGCGGCCCGGTGTTGCCGATGTTGCCCTGAATGCCTTGCGGCCCCTGCGGGCCGATCAACGACGTGCCGGCGGGCCACGCACCTGCGGCCTTCGGCCCGAACATGAAATGCGTGGTCGTGTTGATGTAGAAATTTCCGTTGACGCCGACGCCCGCCGCCGGATCGATGGCGCCATAGAGCACGGTGTTGCCATCGGCTCCGGGCACGCCCTGAATGCCCTGAATGCCTTGAGGCCCCTGCGGCCCAACAAGCGATGTGCCCGTTGGCCATGCGCCGCTCGCCTTCGGGCCGAAGATGAAATGCGTGGTGGTGTTGATGTAGAAGTCGCCATCCACGCCGACGCCGGCCGTGGGGTCGGCGCTGCCGTAGAGCACGGTGTTGCCGGCTGCGCCCGTTGGCCCCGGCGGCCCCTGCACGCCCTGCGGCCCGCGATCCCCCTTCGCCCCAGCTGGCCCCTGTACCCCCTGCGGACCGGGTGGTCCTTGTTGGCCAGGCGGGCCTTGTTCGGAAACCAGAATGACATCAACGTCGCTGTCATTGATGACTTCGACGGAGAATGTGGCGTCGGCCACGACGTCCATGTCAGCCATTGCGATGACCCTTGGGCAATAAAAAAGCCCCGGACCGGCGGGGCTTCGGTTTTGGATGGCGATACGGCGATCTCAGCGCGATGGTCCGGCGGAATTGGTCAGCGTGCCGCTCCAGATTTTGGTTTGCTGGGTGCCGGCTGCTGCGGTCATGATCAGCGAATGGTCGTAGCTGTCGACCGGCAGCCGCTCCAGCTGCTTCTGTGTGATCAGCACGGTAAAGCCGCCGCCGGCCGGATCGATGATTGAGATGCCGCCGCCCGGATCAGATGTCAGATGCAGCCACACCGTGACGTCAGCGGCATGCTTGCGCAGCATCATCCGCAGGTGCGCGCCGGTCAGATCGATCGGCACATCGGCGATGGTCTTGTAGATGAAGCTCCGATAGAAGTCGGCGTCGTTGATGGTCTTGATGTCGACCGTCGCCATCGTCAGGTCTTCCACCCGATGTCGACCGGCGTGCTTCGTCTGAGCGTCGTGCCAAACGCCGTATCAATTTGATCGGTTGTCGTGATGGAGCCGCCATCGACCCCGGCGATCACGTCGCTGTAGGTGCGGTAGTTGCGGACGATGAAAGCGGTCAACTGGTCGTAGATCGAATTGATCTCGGTCGCGGTCAAAGTGACGGTGCTGCGATCCGGCAATATCCACGGCACGGTGAACGACGGGTCGCTGGCGACCGCCTGGTGATAGCGGGAAATCAACAGCTGGGCGTTGGCGTCGGAGCGAATCTCGGTCAGTCCCGCAACGCCGGTGATCGCGCAACCATCCGCCTCCTTCTGCTCCCCGACATAGAAGGCGTAGGCCTTGAGGTCGACCGCCAGCTTGTAGGGAAACAGCACACGCTGCAGCTCGGCCGCTGTCTGGTTGCCTTGATCGTCGCGCGGCCAAGTCGTCGCGACATTGCCCGCTTCTGTCCAGGCGACATAGTCGGCGTCGTCACTTTGCACCAACGTCGTCTCCGCGCTGGAATACAGCCGCCCATCATCCGCGAGCCAGTACCAGTCATAAGGATCGTACATCATAGGTATTGTCCTCCGGTCGACGTGGTGCCCGCGACCGTGCCCGGCAGATAGTTCACACCACCACCCAAGGTATCGAGGATGCCGTTTCGCGAGACGTCGTATTTTTTGCCAGTGACGTTGCCGAAGCCGGTGATGGTGCCGTAGGCCGCGCCGATGATGCCGGAACCGACATTGGCCCACTGGCTAACCGTGATCGGATTTACGATATTGATCATGGGCTTGTTGACGACGTCATACAGAACACGGCCGCCGCTATCCGTGAGCATGTGCGCAGCCGCGTTTCCTGTGATGCGAACTGGGCCATAGACTCCGATGTAACTGCCATTCGATGCCCACAAGTGACCATCCTTGCAGTAGCCGAACTCCATCGGTCCCAGCCCGATAGTCGCGGTGCCATAGGTGACGACACCGATGCCGTAGTTGCCCAACTGACCGTCGAGCGCTGTCACCTTAAATCCATAGAACCAATATTTGCCGGTGCCCGTACCGATGATGCAGGCACCGAGTGGCGACGAAATCGTGCAGTTGGAGGGCGTCGTGGTGTCGCCAATGTAGGTGACATTACCGGAGCCGCTGATCGAGCCGACCGTTAGCTTCGCGTAGGTCGCTGGAGCCACGTGCACGGTGACGTCGAAGCCATTCAGGTTGAAGCGCACGAGCGTATCCTGCGCCTTCTGAAGCGTCTTGAACGGCTTGGCGGCGGACAGTCCGTCGTTGGCGTCGTTGCCAGCAACCCCATCGACCCAATATTCGCGCGGCGTGGTCAACAAGCGCGAATTGAAGATGCCGAAGATCGCCTTAAGCAGCTGCGTCAGGTCGGCGTTGGTCGGCGCCTGACAGAGCTGGGCGGCATAGTCGCGGTAGCCATGATCGTAGGCCCACTGGATCACGGCGATGATTTCACGCTGGTCGTACTCGATGGACTCGGCCGGCGGGATCGAGCCCGCGCGCCCGATCGAGGGATCGCCGTTCACGAAGGGAACGCTGTAGAGCACGTCCTCTTCGGGCATACCGTAGGGCTGGTTATATTTCATCGCGTGCTCGCAACAAAAAACCCGGCGGTCAGGCCGGGTTGGGTTGAAGACTTCGTTTGGGAATTCCTACGGCGTGCCCGCCATCGGATCGCTGGGCTGCAGGCCGGAATAATCCCAGATGATTTGCGTGTGGCCCGGCTTCCAGCGCTCCAGCACGCACTCCAAATCCTCAGCGCGACGGATGCGTAAGTGCGGATCGACACCGGCCTGGCCGCCACCAGCGCCAACGCGAAACCAGACCAGGCTGGTGGTGTGAACGTGCACCGTCCAGTAGTAGCGGTTCTCCGGCGGCCCCAAGCCGTAGTTCGGCCATTCCGACAATTCGCCATCGGCGATGCGCTCGCCGTTCGGGTTGTAGACCGGCAGATAGCCGCGCACGAAATTGTCGTGAAACATCGGGTTGGAGCCGTCGCCATAGACGCGGCTATCACCGCAGCGATCGAGTCCGCATTCGAAGGTGCGAAATTCGGAGATCGTGATCCCGTAGCCAAGCTGTGCCGCGAAATCGATGTAGAATTGGCGCGACTGCGCGCCCCACAACGTCATCCGCTGCACCAGCGCGCGCTGCCGTTCACCGATGGTCTGCGGCTCGGCGTAGCACGGATCGGGCATCCCCCAGTTGCGCTCCCAGTCCGGCAGCAGCTCCATGGTGACGCGCGGATCGCTCTCGCGCTCCAAGAGATCCGCGGCGCGGCCGTCGACGGTGCCCCAATAATGACAGAGGCCATCGCACACTTGCCAGAGCACACTGTCTATCGTGTGCTTCGGCCAGGCCTGGCCCTGCGGCAACAGCTCGAGGAAAGCATCGCGGTATTCGTCACCGGAGCGGCGAATATGGCGATCACTCATGGGCACACTCTCATGGCAGCTCGTACATGATGCTCTCCAGCACCGCCATGTGCCCCACCGATTGCATGACGACATCGTCGTCGGTCACCAGTCTGAACGACTGCACGCTCGGCGCATTCATAATGGCGTAGCTGATCCAGGCGGCGTAGATGGTCTGGCCTGGGGCGGCCTGCACTTTCAGCATCTCGCCGACGCTGGCCTCGATCTCAGCCTTGGCTTCCTCGGTGTCCGGCACCAGTTCGGCGATCGTGATGTCCAGGAACTGCTTGACCGGCGCGAGCACGAAGCAATCCTTGACCGTGACCGGTCGCATCTTGTCGATGTAGTCGGCCACCGCGATGATATCCTCTTGCTGCGGCCAGCCGTCATCGGCGGCGCGCAGATCGTCCATCAAGAAGCGCACCGTCATGGTGCCGATGCCCATCTCGACCCCGGCCCATGCCCGCGTCACGCCCGGCACGGCCAGCGCCCAAGCCTCGTAATCGTGCACCGCCCCGCCCATCGGCGGCTTCTGAATCCGGCGCAGGATCCGGTCGCGCAACTGCTCGTCGGTTTCGGTGTCGGTGCCGCCGGTCATCGCGACGACGGTGGCGATGGTCTCGACGCCGGGGACTGGCGGATAGATCGACAGCGGGCTGTCGGCCGGCAAATTACCGAAGGAGCCAGGATCGAGCGCCCGGATGCTGCCGTTGACGCCGCCGATCGAGGTCTCGATGTCCTCCAACGTCTCGAACGTCACCACGTTGTAAGGCGAGTCCGACCCGGCCGGCATGGCGACGCCGCTTTGCATTTGGGTGTGGGCCGGGATGACGGCGCCGTCGCCGACAAAGCGCGCGGTGCCATGGGCCAGGGTTGCCAGTTTGCGGCCCTTGGAGCCATCGGCGTTGACCAGCCAGATCTGGCCGTGGCGATCGAGCCACTCGGTCTCGGCGGTATCGGGCAGGAGCTGCAGCGCCAGCCAGTCGATGTACTGCAGGGTCAGATGGCAGAGCGCGCCCTGGTTATCCGACAGCACCCGCAGCACGCTGTTGGGCACGTTGGCGTCGGCGCCAGGCAGCGACGCGCGGATGCTGTCCCGCACGAGGCTTCGCACCTCGCGCAGGGCCGGTGTTTCCCAAGGCATTTATAATCCCGCTAATGCATCCCACAGCACGGCGTAACGCAGCTCGATCTCGCGCTCCGGGCCGCGATAGATCCGGATCAGCGCGTCGATGCGCTGCTTGTCGACCCGGCTCACCCAGACGTCGAAGCCGGAGCAGATCTTGCGATCGACGAACGGCTGGATGGCGTCGCGGATGTATTCCTCGACCAGCACCAGCGTCGCCCCTTCGCGCGAGGCGGCAGAGTTGATCTTGGCCCGCCGCAACAGCCAGAGCTTCGAACCGATCGGCCAGCCCTTCCAGATCAGCTCGGCATCGAGATCGCCCCACCAGCCGCAGCGATTGGTGGAATCCGGATCCGGCAGGATGTCGTCCTTGTCGGCGAGCGCGTCGGTGCCGAGCGCGACAATGACGGCGGTCGCCAACGCCTGAGTGTCGTCAAGCGTGCCATTCGGCAGCAGGGACCAGTCGACCGTGACGGAGTATTTCGGAAAGACGTTGTTCTGAACCAGCCGGATGTCAGGGACGTTGATCTCCCCCGCCATGGCTCAGCCGATCTTGCCCTTGCTGTTGACGCACGCGCCGTCGAGCGTGACCAAGGTCGAGAACGTGCCCTTGCCGGCCTCGGCGCCGAGATAGACGTTCTTGTCGGAATGGGCGTGAACATACGTGTTGCCGTCCTCGAGACACATATGGCACTGCGCGCCGCCCATCCGGGTCTTGTCCTTGGTGACCTCGACGAAGCGCTTGGATTTCTGACCTTCCTTGTACAGCGCTTCCTGACCGCGCTTCTGCTTCTTGCCATCCGCTGTGGTGGATTCCTGGCCGCCCTCGGCGAGCGGCCTGACGATGATGCCACGTTTGGCCAACTCGGCGATCTCTTGATCACTCTGCTGCTGCACGCTGTCATTGCTCTCGCTGTCCTTTTCGAGCAGATGCATGCGCACCGTCTTGTCCTGCGGTGCAGTCCAGAAGCCGCCGTCCTTGGTCATGTGGAATTGCTGCTTGTCGCCGCGCCCGCGGAACATCGCGGTGTCGCCCTTCTCCAATTTGAACATGCGGTGGCGACGATCATCCATGCAGCCGGCGGACGGAAACGACCGATTGCCACCGTTGAAGTTGATGAAGGTTTCGGCGCTGCCGATGATCTTGCCCATCTTGTCTTTCTCGGCGTCGAACACCACCGACGAGAAGCCGTAATTCTGCGCGGCCTCGATTTCCTTGCGGCTCTCATTGGCCATGAAGTTGCCCCCCATCTCCTGCATCAGCTTGGTGTCATCGACCTTTTCGACGACGCTGCGGGCGCCGCCGGAGACGTAGCCGACGAACGATGAATTGAGCGGTGTCGCGCGGTGCATGATCCTCTCCCTATGCTGATGTCTGTGTCGCCGATAGCGTGGCTTCGCCGATGACCTGACCGCCAGGCTGGTTGGGGTGGCGCACATCCCAGCCGAGATTGTCGCGCAGGCCCCAGGGCGCGACGACGTCGAGCTTGGTCAGCGTGCCGCTGTTGCGGTCCTGGGTGAAGGTGACGCGCTGAATCTTCATCGGCATGTCCAGCATCGCCATCGGCGAGTAGACGTGGACATCATCGCCGGGTTGCCACAGCGACTTGCCGTCGCGCAACCAGCCGTACACCACGATGGTCGCGGTGACGTTGGTGCCGTTGTGCCAGATCGCCTCGTATTTGGCGCGAGAGCAGACTTCACCCTGGCTCTTCACCGGCTGCTCGCCTGGCGTGATCAGCTTGGAGAACATCGCCGTCGACATGCCCTGGACAACGCATTTCAGCTCGCTGGCCGCGGTGCCGGAATTGTCGTCGCTGGCGGCATGCTGTGCTCTGACGTCATGCTCGGTGTAGATATGCTCGTGACTGATGACGCATTGGCACGACTTGATGTTGATGCCCTCAACCAGCTCGGTGACGATGGTGCCGGTATGCTCGCCGATCAAAAGGAAGTTGCCATGGGCGTCCGACCCCATCACCACGCCGCGCGGGCGCGCGATGCGCTCGAGGAAATCCCACACCAGTTCGCCGGGGTTGTTCTGCAGCTTGTCGAACGGCGTCATGTCCGGCATCCCGATCACCTTGATGCCGACGCCATAGGGCGCAACCACCTCCTGCGCGACCTGGACGATATTCTTCTTGTCGAAATTGCCGGTCTTGGTGTCGACACTCGACTTCGCCGCATTCGCGGTCAGGCTCTTGCCGATCAGCATCACGCCGTGCTGGTAGGCGTCGTAGGCGACCTGCCGCACCTCGATGAAGCCGGTGATCGCGAGCTGCCCCGCGAGCAGGATGGTGCAGGCATCATCCGGCTTGAACTGTAGCTTGGTCCAGAGCGGCACCTTGCCGCGCGCGATCGTCACCAGGGTGTCGCGCTCGGCCGCAGTGAAGCGAAAATGGCTGTAGGATTCGGCCCAATCGCTCCACACCTCCACGGTTTCCCAGTCTTCGAAGATCTGGCCGCCAACGGCGAGCTGGGCGATCTCCTGCGGCCTCGGCATGGATCATTGCTCGCGGGGGGTCATTGCGACAGCGCCTGGCCCTCGATCGGACAGAACGCCGGATGCACGATCTTGTTCTCGTCGCGAATCTCGTCACAGCGCGAGGCGTCGTCATAGAGCTTGTAGCCCAGCACGAGGGACGGCAGCACGGCGGCGAACTCGTAGCGCAGCATTCGCGGCAACGGCCGCGCGGTCTCGACCAGGTGATTGGTGATCGCCGCATGCAGCCGGATCAACGCCTGGTAGGTCATCGAATCCATGTCGTCGGCGGCGATCTCCTCGGCCTCGGCGAATGGTTGCGCCATCTGGTTCTTCAGCTGGGCGACGTCCTGCCGGCTAGCGAAGTCCATCGTCGCAATGAGCGCGCCGGAGGTGGCAAGGCAGAACCGCACGCTGGCGTTCCTGACCAAAATGCCGCCCTGGGTCGTCGGCGTCTCGGCATCGAGCTGCCGCCGCACGCTCTCGATCTGCTGCAATGTCGTGCCAGCCAGCCGGGCCTCATCGAAGCAGGCGTCAAGCGGCGGCCCGATCGCGTCCGCGATCAGAAGCTTGAACGCATTGGCGCGGGTGTCGCCGATCGTGGTGCGGGCCTGCGAGCCAGCGCGGCCCTTCGGCGGCACGGTCGAAATCAAATTGGCCAGCATGCGATCAACGATGCCGGCGGCCTCGGTCGCATCAAGGCGCTTCATGCATTGATCTCGGCTGGCGGATTGGCGAGGACACGCTGCGCCTCGTTGCGCGTATTCCGGCTTTCCTTCATCAACGCCCCTGCGGTGTCGATGATCGGCGTCCACGTCTGCGGATCGAGCCCCTGTTCCTGGAAGGTCATGTCGAACACGCAAAAGCCGCCGAAGCGCTCCTCCTCGGTGACCCGGTAGCGCGGACAGACCACGATCTTGTCGCCCAGGGTCGGCAGCCGCAGCCGGCCGGGGCCCTCCTCCTCGAGCGCGAGGATCAGCCGATTGCGCGCCAGCTGGTAGTTGCGGCGGTACAGAATGTCATTGGCCTCGTCGTCATAGGGATAGACGATGCAGTAGCCGCGCAGCGTGAACGCGCGCGCCACGCGGCCCATGTCCTCGGCGTACGGTAATTCCTTCTTCGGAAATTCGTGCTCGACAATGCGCCGGCCGCTCTCCTGGCTGTTGACCTCGCAGTGAAAGCGTGCGTTCCGGAACGAGGCCGGCATCAATCGATCCCGCCACGCCGTTGGCAGGTCGAACACCGTTGCCATGCCGCTTCTCCTAAATGTTCATCGGCTCGTCGGCGACTTGCGCCGAACGTCTTGCCGGCTCCATCTGGGTCTGCCGATTGACCTCGACGTCCTTGAACAAGCCGCCGCCTTCGGCGCCGACCTTGGTGCCCTTCGGGGCGTTGACGTCGACCGTGATCTTGCCGGTGCCATTGACCGTGGTTGTCGCGGCCTGCGATTTGTCGATCTGCTGGCGGTCTTCAGCGAGAACGCTATAGCCACCGCCGCTGCGGAATGCGGTCTTCGCGCCGGCAACCCCGGCGTCGGCGGCGGTCGGGGCTACACCGCCCCTTTGAGCCAAATATTGCTTCATCCCGCCGGCTTGATACATCTCGTAGGCCCGATCGATCTGCTCGTCGGTGACCCAATCTTTGCCAGCTTCCGCCTTCGCCAGCACATGAAACCATGCGCGACGTTTTTCCGGATTGTTGAGAATATCGGCTGTGACTATCTCTCCCGATGCAAATCCGGGTACGCTAGACCGATGGCTTCCGCTCCATTTAGAGATCGCCGAGGAGACCGTCATTCCCTGATATTTTTGCGAGAGCAATTCCATATTGGCGGCCATGCCGCCTTCGACCGTCGTAAACTTTCCGATTTTGTTACTGGGATCGCCGAGCACGCCGACGCTACCGCCATACTTCAGATCGGCAGCACGTGGCCATGATGCACCAACGTTGGCATTACGAATCGAAGCCGGGATGCTCTTGTTGCTCGGATCATAGGGGTTCGGCGTCAATCCGCCGCCGCCTCCCGCCTGTGCGCCGTCTGCATGGGCCGGCGTGTCGCCCGCGCCCTTGCCACTGCCGGGACCGGCGGTCTGGCCGTTCGGCATCGGAGCGCGGCGCAGATGCAGCGAGGACGCACTCCGCCAGTGGGTCGAGACCCCGCCCTTGCCCGAAGCGGTGCCACCCTGATTGCCGCCAAGCATCTCCAATTCGACGGCACCGGTCTTCGGATTGACGCGCCGGTTGCCGGTCAGGAAACCAACATGCGAGCCCTCGACGCCGGTTCGCGGCGACCTGCCGCGCACCACGCCGATGTCTCCGGCCTGCACCTCGTCGGCGGTGATCCCCTTGCCGTAGTTGGTGAACGATCCCGCGGCTAGCGAGCTGGTGCCCTTGATACCGGCCTTGGCCAAGTTGGCGTTGACGAAGGCGGCGCACCAGGCTGTCGTCGCCGGATTGATCTTGATACCCTGCTCGCGGAAGAACCCGCTCAGCTTGGTCTGGTCGCGAATCTCGTCTTCGTTGAGATGCTGCCGCGCGAAAGCCAGCGCCGCCGCCGGACCGACCTCACCATTGCCCGAGGCTACATTGCCCGCGGCAGATTGGCCGGGGCCGACAGTGCTGCCGTTCGGCGTGGCGCCGCTAGCATCCGGACGGCTGGCCACGGACGGAAACGCACCAGCGCCACCCTGCGCGCCGCCGCTATAGCCGAAGGCGCCGCCACCGACGACGCCGCCAGCGCCGCTGTAGTCGGCGGCACCACCGCCAGGAACTGCACCGCCGCCCCAGGCGTCACCACCGCCGCCGAACATCGGCGCACCGCCTGGCGTTCTCCCCAAGCCACCGCCCGGCGTGAATGCCGCCTGCTGCACGATGCTCTGGAACGCCGCCTGCTGCACCAGCGGGTTGTCGGCACCGACACCACCGCCGCTAAACGACATCTGTTGCTTGCGCGGTGCCCAGTATTCATTCCACTTGTCCAGCCAGCTCTCCGTGTCGCTCGGCTTCCGCGGCAGCGGCTCCATCTTGCCTTCCAGCGTGCCGGGCACACCGAGCCGCTTCCAGACCTCGGTATTGCCGATCCGGATCAGCAGCTGCTCGAGCGATTCAAAAGTCCTGAGAATGGACGTCGAAATACTATTGATGTTCTCCATCACGTTGGTGAGCGGCCCCACCTTCAACGTGCTGATGATGTCGCCGATGCGACTCCACGTGCCCTCAAATGTGTTGAGCTGCTTGTCAAATTCCTTGCCAAGCCGAAGGCGCCGCTCCTCGGCTTCGTACCATTCCTTGGATTTCGTTGTCAGCTGATCGACGGCGTTGATGCTGTGATCCCAGAAATTCTTGTAAAACTCGTTTCTGACCGCCGCCGCTTTCTGTTCGCTGTCGCCCAATGCGATACGATTTCTATAGATCTGGTCGCCGGCCTGGCGAACGATGTTGTATTGCTCCTCGATGTCCTTGGCTTTCGACAGCTTGTCGAGTAAGCTCTCCATGGCCCGCGCCGCGCCGCCACCAGCGGCACCGGCATCCTTGAGAATATCGAATTTGAGCTTGCTGCCTTCCCGCTGCAGATCAGCAATCGCCGCCGACATCTTGCCAACGTTGGCTACCGTGGTCTCGGCGCTGATCCCGGCGATCTTGAATTGCTCGATGACGTTCCTGAGGTGGCCGCCACCGACGCCGAGAGCTTGACTGACCAGGCTGATCTCGCGCAATCCGGCGGCCCACTCCTTCAGCCCGCTAATCTGCCGCGCAACCTCGAGACCAAAGGCCGCGGTGTAGCCGACCGCGCCGACCATGGTCTTGCCGAGCGTGCCGAAACCGCCGACCAGCTCAGTGATGGTGCCTTCAAGTCCCTTGGCCGACTCCTTCAGGCTGGCCTGTTCACGCTTAAACTTCTCCAGACCCTGCGCGGTCGAGCCACTGCCGAGGCTCTGCATTTCCTCGCGCAGCTTCGCGATTCCTGCCGACGCATTGTCGACGAGGCTAACGGTTAAGCGTAGCTCTTCCTCTTCCGTGGGCATTAGTCGTCTTCACCCTTGGCCTGCTGCTGTTCGCGATCAAGCTGCGCCGTGCGATGCAGATGCATCGCGACCTCAGTCAGGGGCATGGACAGGAAAATGTCGGGGTTGACGTGGTACCAGCGCGCCAATCGGTAGCAGTCGAGAATGATGTCGTTCTCGCTGCCTACCAGGCCGCTGGATCGGGAAGAAAAAAACGTTGCAGGCGAAACGCCACGCTATTCCAGTCCCGCGGATGCATGTCCTCGATGAACGGCGGCAGGATGTCGGACAGTGCGGCAATGATGAAGGTCATCTTGCGCTCCTCAATCCGCACCTCGCCCTCCTGGTCGATCCGCACCGGATTGCCATAGCGGTTGATGTCGCTGGCCCGCGGCTCCCGCAGAGTGATCTCGCTGATCTTCTCACCCTTGTTGTTGCGGATCGGCTTGTGCAGCAGCTTGACGGTGATCGGCCATTCCTGCTCCAGCCTTTCCGACTGCTCGGCCGGTGACGGCTCGATCGCCGGCTCCGGGGTTGGCCGCGACTTCCTTTCGGGCGCCGGCTTCTCCGGCGTGACGTCGACCATCGGGCGCGCGATCCGACCGTCGACCTCGTCGCTGATAAAGCCTTCGCGCTTCGGGCTGACGTTCATATGCTGACCTCCTCACAGGTGACGCCCTCCCAGCGCACGCGCACCTGGCCATCGCGGGTGTTGTTCTCGAACCCGCCTTTGCAGGTGGCCGCGATCAGCGTGTACTGCATGTGGTTGGCAAGCTGCGCCACCACGGTGACATCGGTCTCGTCCATCAGGTCTTCCAAATAGAAGCCCGGCATGGTCGAGAGATCGGCTTCGATGTAGGGCACGCGCGGCAATTCCTGGTAGCCGTGCACGCCGTCCTGGCCGGCCAGCATGGTGCGCTCGACCGGCGACGGCGATACCGTGAAGTTGCCGCGCAGCGCCATTTGCACGCCATCCACCGTCAGGAAGGCGATGCCCGCAATTCTCTGTGCCATGTTCCCTCCTAATGGTTATGCGTTGGACGCGACGTTGTAGGGCGGCTGGTTCTGCCCGATGATGACGTTGTCGATGCCGCGGTCGTACTGCAGCCGGAATTGCGCCAGCACCGCAAAGACGCGCAGCTGGTTGATGAGGTCCGGCGGGTACAGGACGTTGACGCGATTGGGATTGTCCGGATCGCGCTCGACGATCAGGTAACGCTTGAAGTTGCGCAGGTCTTCGACAAGGCCGCTCCACATGTCCTGCTGATACTGCGCGATCAGCTCGCCTTTGATGATGCCTGGCGTGACGACCGCCTGACCGGGTCCGAACTTGGTGCCATCGTTGGCGAGCTTGTGCCTTGGGAATTTCGAGGTGATGGCGTGGCGCTGATTGCGCAGCAGCTTGGCCAAGGTGGCCAAGGTGGTCACCAGCTCGTAGGCATCGTCGGTCTGGCCGTAGAGATTCCACTGATAGGTGGTCTGCTCTCGGGCGATCATCGGCTGCTTGTCGGCGCCGATCTTCTGGATGGCGAGACCGTTCGAGGCCAACGAATTCAGCTCGGCAAAATTGAACCGCTCATGGATGCCGGCGGCCTTGACCTTGTTGAACGACAGCGCTTGCAGCGGGCGGGCCGGATCGTTGACCAGGGCGCGCTGGGCCTTGGCGGCGTAGGCGGCAGCCCATTCAAAGCACGGCGATGGCGACGCGACTTCGAAAGCCATGATCGATTCGACGCCGGAGTTGTGCAGCTGTCCGAACAACAACAGGTCGGCATAGGTGCCGCGCATGGCCGAGAACACATGACCGAACAGCTGACGCTGCCAGCCCCAGCGACCGTCGTCGGTAAAACCGAACTCCTGGTCCCAATCGAACAGCGAGGTGCTGTCGGTGTAGGGCATCGCCACGTATTCGAACGGCTCCTCGGACATGTTGTTGATGGCTTGGTCGAAAACGGGCGTGCCGGAGCCGCCGGTCAACAGACCGGTTGCCGGCAAAGTCAGCGCAAGACCAGGCGGCAGCTTCTCGCCACCGCGGGCGCCGTAATAGTTCAACGACACCGTGATGTCGTTGGTGAGAACGCCCTTCCACATCGCGGTCAAGGTGACCGTGCCGGTCACCGCCGCGGCCGTCACCGGCAAAGTATCGTCTGCGTTGATCGCGGCTGCAATCGCACCGCCGATGACGTCGATCGTATCGGTCGGTGTGATGTTGACCGGAACGTGGGTGCCGGCGATGTAGAGATGAATGGTGCCGGCTTCGTCCGGCGCACTGACCACGGTGATGTTCCCGGTCGCCGCCGCCGCGCCCACCGGCTCTGCCAGCGGAAGACCCCAGACCTCGTTGGCGAAGTTGTTGGCATAATAGGCCTGAAACATCCGCGACAGTTCGCTGCCCTGGCCGAACCGCATATCGGCCTGCGCCTGGCTGCCGATCGGAATCGGCACGTCAGGCTCAGCGTCGCCATCGGCGGTCATGATGCCGACCATCAGCGCACGCAGATTTATCGAGGGCAGGCCCGCCATCGACGGGTCGACCTCGACCCAGTAGAGGGGCACCTTGATGTTGGCCGGGATGTTGGCAAAGCTAATCGGCATTGACGCCTCCTCTCAAATGAAAAGCGCCGCTGGTTAGGCGGCGCTGTTGGGTTCGGATCGTTGGCTGTAACGTCTCGGGGGTGGCTTCTCTTCGCTCTTCATTCCGCTCTGCTCGAGCGTGACGGAGCCGTCGGCGATCCGCCGCTTGGTGAAACGATCGTTCGGCCATTCGCTCGAGCCCTCGGGCCGGAAGCCCATGCCGTTCGGATGCTTCAAGACCTTGCGCAGCTCATCGCTGGCTGGCACCACCCGCACGCCCTTCGGCTTGAAGGCCCGCAGCTTGGCGAGGCGTTCATTCTGACGCTGCTTGCGCAGCGAAATTTCTTTCTCAGTCATCTGCTTTCTCCTTTTCCTTTTTCGGGTGCAGGGGCGAAGACGTACTTGGCGTGCAGCTGTTGCCGCTGCGCCATCTCTTCTTCGGTGTCGCCGATCTTGATTCCGGTCCTGACGTCGATCTCGTCGAGCGTGTCGGTGATCTCAGGCCACCAGTCGGTGCGATAAAAGCAGCTCACGTCGTACTGCAGCTCGGCGACCGGGATTTCGTTGTTGAACTGCGCGGTGCCGAACACATGGCGGCGGGTGCCGCGGGTGATGCTTTCGATCCGCGTATTGTCGGCATTCATGGCACCGGTATGCGGATTGTAGGTGTCGAGCATGTTCATGATGTACTGGTCGCGCCACAGCCGCTGCATGATGTGCCAGAACGCAGCGTCGATGGTCTGCTCCGCGATCACCGGATCGTTGTGCGCGATGATCGCCGAGAAGCCGATGCGGAGGGTATGATTGAAGCGGATGCAGCCGGCATTGGCGTCGCCATCGGGCAGCATGGTCTCGTCGATGATGTAGACGCCGAGATAGGGGATCAGCTCGCTCTGCACCTGCAGCATCTTGTTTTTGCGCTTGGTGTAGTTGGCGAAATAAGGATCGGCCGCCAGCGCATCAAAAAATACGTCACGGATCACGAGCGAATAGCTCTGCGTGTCCGTAATGCCCATCGTTAGCCCGTCCTCGTCTCCACCTTGCGAATCTCCAGCATGGTCTGGCCGCCACCGTCGCTGGTGGTGTCCGTGATCTGGTATTCGCCCTTCGGCACGCCGTTGCAGTCGAGCGGGATGATGACGTGATCGTTCTGCTGCGGCAGCACACTGAACTCGCTCTCGCGGATGTCGAGGATCGTGCGCTGATCGGAATAGATGTGGCTGTCCATCCCCATCACGTCAGCGCCGTAGGTGTTGAGGATGCCGCGCCCTTGATAGCTGCCGGCGCCGGGCTGCGAGGCGAATGGCACGAACGTCACCGGCACTGCCCAGACATCGAAGATCGGCGACTGCAGCAGCACGTCGAGGTTTACGGCCACTTCATTGCCTCTTGCGTCAGGTTGAGCATGCGCTGGTCGAGCTGATCCTTCAGCACCTCGCGCAGGATCGGACGGTTCGACACCGGCTGCCGGCCGGGCTGCGGCGTCCGCGGCCGATAGACCTTCGGTCCCGGCGCCTGGTGGCCCGGCTGCGGTCGCTCGTATCGGCCGCGCGGCCAGATCAGGGTTGTCGCCGCGGTCTGGTTGCCCGTCGCCGTGACGGTCATGTTCGGATATTTGCGGCGCATGTCCTCGCGCTGCCAGCCGGTCAGCTCTTGCGGCACGGCCTGATGCAGATTGCTGACTTGTTCGGCGAGCGTGCCGAACTTCGTCACCAGGTTGATGACGTCGTCGAGCACGACGCTAAACATAGATCCTCATATACTTGTAGAGCAGCGCGTTGACGGTATCGCCGGCCATGCCGATCGGACCGCTGCCGCCCATCTTGGCCATCGCGGCGTTCACGTCGAAGAATTGCACGCGACTTTCCCGGTGCGAGATCGAGCGGATACCGCTAGTGAGCTGTTGCGCGGCTTGTGTGCGCGCCGAGCCGACCATGATCGCCAAAGCCTGCTTCAGGCCCGGCGGCGTTTCCTCGGGCAAATTGTAACCGCCGGAATAGGTGATCCGGAGCGGCTCCGACCAGCCGCCGAAGAACTGCAATTTGCCGGAGCGGTTCTCGAGTTCATAGCTCAGCGGATCGAGCAATGCGCCATCCAACCCGGTGACCGACTCGATGTCCTCGTCCGCGACCGGATAATGCGTCAGAAAGACCCGACCATTTTGCGTGTCATAAGGCGGCAGGTCACCGCGCCAGGTCTCCTCGACCTTCTCCTTAGCAAACACCCGATTGCACATCGTGGCGATTACGTCGGAATACTGCGTGATCCACATCGAAAGCTGCGGGTCGTCAGCCGTGTTAGTCAGGCTGATGCCGAGCATGGTCTTGAGTTCGTCGAGCGTCACCAGATCGTAGCTATCGGCCGGCGCCAGCACCTTGATCGTGATGTCGGCCATCAGCGTGTCTCGATGTGAAATTGCTCGAACAGGCTGCGCAGCCGCAGCGGCTCGATCTCGCCGTCGGACAACACCAGCGTGACCGAGTAATCTGCGGGATCGACCTTCCAGCCCAGCACGCTGACGGACGGCCCGCGCTCGCCACGCGGACCTGGCGCCCCCTGATCGCCCTTCTGTCCCGGCTTGCCAGGCTTGCCGGCGGAGGCGATCAGCTGCCAGCCATCGCCGGGGCATGGCCCGGGATTGTCTTTGCGGGCGATGAAGCTGGAGCCGTTCAACGCGACGATGTTGAAGGCGCAATAAATCCCGCCATCGCGGTAAGTGCCGACGATTGTCGGCATCACGGCATCGCGGCCATCGCGGCCGGCGGCAGCCAGACAGATCCAATCCTTGTGCGGCGGCTTCTGCGCCGTGTCTTTCTTCGCTTGCCAGGTGCCGCCATCGCAGAAAACGACGTCGCCTGCATAGGAGACGCCATCTTCGGCCCAGGCACGGACCATCGGCAATTCACCGGTCTCGCCCTTGTCACCCTTCTCGCCGCGCTCGCCTTGGACGCCGTCGCGCCCGTCTTCACCGCGCTCGCCTTGGGGACCTAGTTCGCCTCGCGGACCTATCGGCCCCGGCTCGCCCGCCGCACCGGGTTCGCCCTTTTCGCCGCGCTCGCCTTGGGGACCTGGTTCGCCTCGCGGACCTACCGGCCCCGGCTCGCCCGCCGCACCGGGTTCGCCCTTTTCGCCGCGCTCGCCTTGGGGACCTGGTTCGCCTCGCGGACCTACCGGCCCCGGCTGGCCCGCCGCACCGGGTTCGCCCTTTTCGCCGCGCTCGCCTTGGGGACCTGGTTCACCTCGCGGACCTACCGGCCCCGACTGGCCCGCCGCACCGGGTTCGCCCTTTTCGCCGCGCTCGCCTTGGAGACCTGGTTCACCTCGCGGACCTACCGGCCCCGGCTGGCCCGCCGCACCGGGTTCGCCCTTTTCGCCGCGCTCGCCTTTTTCACCGGGGACACCTTGGGCGCCGCGAGCGCCCTGCTCGCCCGGCTCACCTTGCGGCCCTTGCTCGCCGCTTTCACCTTGTTCGCCTTTTTCGCCATCTTCGCCTCGCTCTCCTTGTTCGCCCCGTTCTCCGCGTTCACCCTGCGGGCCCTGTTCTCCGCGCTCGCCAGCTTCGCCTGGCTCGCCGGGCTCACCCTGTTGTCCTGCCGGCCCCGGCTCGCCGCGGGGGCCCGCTGGGCCGGATTTTCCCTCCGGCCCGGTCTCACCCGCCGGCCCCGGTAAACCCTGCTCCCCGGATTCCCCAACCGCGCCTGGCGGGCCTGCCGGTCCGGGCAAACCCTGCTCCCCTGGGATTCCTGCGGGACCAGGATCGCCTTTTTCGCCGACGGGCCCGATCGGCCCACGCTCGCCCGGCGCGCCGTCCTTCAGTTCGGCCAGTCGTGTCCTGACCAGCTCAGCCATCTCAGTGCGGAAGGCGGTGAACTCGGCGCGCAGCTCCGCGATGACAGTCTCGGCTTTCGAGATCGCGGTCTGCGCCTGCGCTTCAATCAGCGCGCGCTCGCGCTGCCATTGCCGCCGCTCGATGTCGAGCGCATCACCGAGCACCTCGCGCCATGCATCAAGAAGACACTCGGCGGCCGGCGCGGTCGGCGGCTCTAAATAGGTTTCGGACTTCCCGTTGGATTGCATCGCGATTGCCCTTCTCGGGAGACGGCGGCGGCATTGGTTCAGCCGACGGCGGCGCGTTTGGCGACGGCGCCGCGGGGATCGCAGCCGCCGCCGACAGCGGCACGACTTGTTGCTGGACGCGTGGCTCATCGCCGTAAGGAACGGCATCGAGGCCCTCGCTCTGACGGGCCTCGTTGGGTGCATAGATGCCGCCCTGTACGCCGCGCGCGAGCGCCTCGATCCGATCCTTCAGCGCCGACCGGAGCAGCGCTTGAGTATCGAATTCGATGTATTCGTCCGGCTGGCCCTTCAGCGCGAACAGCACGCCGAAGGCTTCCTCGATGTGATTGAGCGCGAAGCCGAGACCGGAGGCGATCCAGCTCTGCATCAAAAGCTCGGTCGACGAGTAATTGGTGCCGCCGAGGCCGAGGATCTGCAACGGGATCCGGAACGCCAGCGCGATGTGCTCATTCGACAGCTTGAGGATCTCGGCGGTGGCGGCGTCTTTGCCGCCGACCGACCACGGCTGCACCTTGAGGCCTGCGGTGAGGATTGGCGTGCCGCCCTGATGCAGCTGCCTGGCCTGGTCGTTCCAGCGGTCGCGCAGCGCCTGCACCTGGTCCTTGTCGAGCTTCAGATCCGTCGACAACACTGCGCTTGGCCGCGCTTCGTTCAAGTAGAACGCCATCTGTTGCTTGGCGATGGCGGCACCGACACCGATGTCGTCATAGGCGGCGACGACCGGTGATTCGCCGACCAGCGGCACCGGAAACCGATGGTGCACCGTGTGCAGCCGGATGTGCAGCACGTCGCGCGCCGGCACCAGCAGCGCGGTCTCGCCGAGCTTTTGCTGGATCACGTCGTTGCCGTAGAGCTGATAAAAGATTTCGCCGTTGTCCGCCAATCGCGGATGCGACAGCGTCGAATTCATCAAATGCAGCTCGTCGATCTCGTAACGGTCGTTGCGCAATCCGAGCGCATAGGTATTGCCGTCGAGATACAGCGAACGGGTCGCGTTCAGCAGGAAGTCGGAAATCGATTGGTATTCGTTGGGATGGCGCAACAGGCGGGAGACAGCCGAGTTTTTCACCCGCTCCCGTCCGCCCTTGCTATTCAGCCGCCAGTGATCGCCGGGGCACATCGCCACCGTTTGCGAGTAGGCCGAGACGCACGCCTCGACCATCGCTGATTGGGTCGATGGCCCGACGACATTGTAGCCATTCTGCCACCAGTTGATGCTATCGCCGACGCCGGCAGGCAACCACCCGCCGGTCACCGGCAAATACCAGGGTCCGGGGCGATACTCGCCCTCGGCCTTGCCAATCAGGCGACCAGCTGCCCGTGACAGCCAACCACGCACCGTCATTCGTGACTTGGCGAGGAGGCCCTGGTGCTATAGCTGCTGCGCTGCGCCGATCTGTCCGCCTCCACCTGACGCTTCTGATGGTCCGCGGATTTGCGCGCCGCACCAGGCTGATGTGGATCAGGGCCGCTTCCATCATCCTCGTGCTCGCCGACATAGACGCCGAGCCGCACCAGGTCGTTCTCCTCCTGGGTCGGTGTCGGCTTGGCTTTGGCCTTGCGCTCACTCTCCTTGTCGCGGGCCTCGCGCGCTTCGGCGAGTTTCTTCTTGGCCGCTTCCCTCTGCTCGTTGGCTTGATCGGTCATCGTTTGGTCTCCTCTGGTTGCACGGCCGTAAACGTGAATTTCTGAGTGGTGCTGTCGCCTTTCAGGCCGCGCACCAGCACATCGTAAGTCGCGGCAACATCGCCAGTAACCGAGCACGTCGCTTCGCTCGAGGACACCACCGTCGTCGCGCACTCGCTGCCGTTGAAGACGATCTTGCAGTCCGGCCCAAAATTCGCGCCGGTCGCCGTCAAGGTTAGCGTTGCCGGCGCCACGGCTGTGGTTGGATTGATGCTTGCCAACGTCGGCGGTGGAAGCTCAGGCGGACTCGGCTCGGTCGGATCCGGAGAGCTGGGGTCGATCGGGCTGCCGTCATAAGTTTTTTCCAAAGGGATACGGATCACGACAGCCATGTCGTTTTCGAACTGCGTCGGAGTCGGTTGAACGTCCGATGCATCAAGGGCAGCTTCGAGCATCAGGCGCCTCAGCTTTCGGTCCTCGGCCAGTTGCTGCCGCGCTTCTTCTTCAATGCGGTCCATTGTTCACATCCCTCAAAAACAAAAGGGCCGCACACGTTGCGGCCCCTTGTGTCGTCTACCAGGTCACGCCCTGCACCCAGGCCACAACACCGCTCCGGCGCAGCGTCCAGTTGATCGGCAGGATCAGCCGCAGTGCGAGGCTGTCGGTCTGCCACATCGACTTGACTGGAGCGGCCACCACTGGAGGCGTGCCAGCCGTGCCGATATCGGCCGGCGTGGTGTCCTCCATGTGCAAGGTCGCCTGATCCGAGATCTCGAACCGCGGGCCTTCACCGCCGACCGAGCAGAAGTCCGCCGCATCGACCGCGATCACCGTGCCAAGCGGCACCGTGCCGGAATCGATGATCGGCCAACCCTGTAGGTTGCCGGCCGCGATCTGGGCCTGGAACGGGAAGGCGCCGACGCCCGGAGCCGCAGTAAGACCGGCGCTCATCACCTGCTGCGGGTTCATCAACCAGGCCGGCTTACGCACATTGCCCATCGTCGCACTGAGCAAGGCGCCGCTGACCTGCTTGATGTCGCCAACCAGCGCATTGAAGCCGCCGCCAGCGGTCGCCGGCAAAGCCGCCACACCGTTGAGGATTCCCGCCGGCCGGATCGTGGTCGCCGGGTTGGTGTCGAGCAACACGCTGTCGAGCGAGACCGCGGTGTCTTCCTGGATCGCGTTGCGCAGCAGCCCTTCGATCGCAGGCACGCTGTGCTCATCGATCTCCCGGGTCCAGGTGGTGATCACCGCCATCTTCTTCGGCGTCAGGGTCGCCGCCGTGAACGCCGCCTGGCGCACCGGAATCGGCAGGCCTTCACCGACGAAGGAGCCGGCAACCGTCGGCGTCCGGCTCCGGGTCGGAATGATGATCCGGCCATTACGACCGAACGTCAGGCCGAGCCCCATGCCCGCCAACCGCGGATAGATCGCCTTGGCCTGCAGCAGCTCCATGAAGTCGGCGTTGATCTGCCCCACCAGCTCCGCCGCCCAGCCGGTGACCGTGGTCTTGGCCGGCGCGGTGGCAGCCCTGGTCGCCCATTCCAGCACCGCCCTGGTCATCTCGTCTTCGCCATAGATCGAGCGGCGAACTTGCTCGAGCGGTTCATGGCGCAAATGCGAGAACAACTGCACGGTACCCGCACGAACCAACAGATCGAGCGGATCCAGTTTCTTTTTCGGCATGTTGAACGGCCGCTGCTGCGACCGATCTTCGCCATTGCTGCGCGTCACGTTATTATGGATGACGGTGCGGCCACCATCATTGCTGGTCAGGGCCAGATTCCGTTCGGACGCCCGCAGCTGTTCAAGGCTGCGCTCTTCCTGCGTGATCCTGGCGTTGAGATCCCTGGCGATCTCGAGCTGCTCGTCGCTGACGTTTTCATCGTCGACGCTGGCGAAATGCTCCGTCAGCTTGTCGCGGAGATCGACCAGGCGACTTTCCGCAGCGGTAATGCGTTGGCTAAACTGTTGAGCAAGGGACATCGTCGTGCCCTTTCCATCACTCCCGTATGACCGATTGGCTTGCCCGCCGTTGAGCCCGCGCCGCTCGATGCCGTCTCTGGTGCCTTGCCCGGCGAAAACGAGATCGATGGTTGCGGGAGAAATTTTCAGTGACTTGGCCACCGCCAATGCGTTGGGGTTGGCCGGCACGGCGACCAGCGAGGTCTCCACCAGTTCGCTCTTGGTGAAGATGCTGCCGCCGAATCCTTGTTCGTCTTTTTCGTTGCGCGATCGACGCTGCATCGGCCGGAAGCCGACGCTGACCGCGCAGAGGATGCCCGCACGGACCAACCTGATGATTTCATCGATCCTGGGCGAGGTACCTTCCGGCGCCAGCTCAAGGTGGCCGCGCAGCGCCTTGCCCTCGACGCGCAGGTTCTTCCATTTGCCGATCGGAAAATCGCTTTTGTGGTTGAACAGCGCGATCGGATTGCGCTTGAAGTTCTCAAGATCCCAGCCGTCCGACAGGATGATGTCGTCCATGCGGTCCGGCGTTTCATCAGACAGCACGAAGTCCATGCCGTTGACGGTCTCGGCGTGGGTCTTGTGCACGACGCCTTTCGCCGCGCGGTTCTCCCAGAGGAGCTGGCATTCTTCTTGATCGCCAATTTCTTCGAGACAATCGGACATGAACTCGCTCCGATTGTCGTAGTCCTCGGGGTCGACCTGCTTGGCGGTCTTGTTCTCGCGCCAAATGTTCAGGCAGGCGGCGACGGCCTGCTCCTGCGGTCGCTTGTCGGCGCCCTCGCCGATCATCTCGGGAACGCACCTGGACATGAACTCGCTCTGGCTTTCGCCCTGGTGCGGTGAAATCGGCATAGCTCCGCCTCCCGCCGGAGCCAGAGACTCCGGACGTTGGAAATTCCGCTAAAATTTCAGACAGTCAGCGCGCGAGAAATTTTCGCTTGAGGTCTTTGAAGCGCTTGGCGCGCTTCGCCTTCTTGCCCCTAGCCTGATGCTCCGCGGCCCAGCGCGCGTGGTGCTTGTCGCGGATTTTGTCGAACCGTTCCGGGTAGCGTTCCTTGGGATCGAGCCAATGCGGCAGGTGCTGCTGCAGCTCCATCAGCACGATGTCGATCTTGTAGGACTCGGGCTTGTTGGCCATCGCTATGCTGCCAGCGGTACTTTGTGGAAGTCTGGTGCCGTGCCTCGCCAGGCATCCCAGCCCTTCCAGGCGGTGCCGGCAACCACCACCTCGCGCTCGCTATGGACGTTGATGCCATAGGCCGGCACCGACAGCGCCGCGGTACGCGGCACTTCAATCCGCAGCACGATCCGGTTGGCGTCGGCGCCCCAACCGTTGGAGACGCCGGCATTGAGCGAGGTCGAGGCGGCCCCGTTGCGCACCACCTCCAGCGTCGGCATCAAGGTGTGGCCCTCGATCTTGCGGCCGGCCGGCAGATGCTTGAACCGCTTCGCGATCACCTCGGGTGGCAACCTGATGCCACGATAGAGCTGCAGGGTTTTGATGCCGCCCTTATCAAGCAAGTATTGCGTCACTTCCCATTTCGCGCGCACATAGGCCTTGACGCCGGCATAGCCGCCGATGTTCGGATAGTACTGATCGGCGTAGCGCTTCATCGCATCGGGGTTGATCTCGGTCGCGGTCTTGGCATTGAGCCGGCCCTCCAATTCTTCGGCGGTCGCGACCTGCAGCAGCATGCCGTTTTTGGAGGTGGAGCTGCTCTTCCAGGCGCCCCACAGTTGACTGTCGATATTGGCGAGCGCCTGGCGGCTCGGCACCGGCAGCTTGCGATCCTCCAGCACCTGCACGGCACGCTCGGCGGAGAGATAACGCGCCAGGGCCTGGGTGCGCTGATATTGCTCGGCGCTGGCGTTCTGCTGCAGCGGATCGAACTTGCTCGGCAGCGCCTCGACCACCAGCTCCTGCGGCGCCGCTGCGGTGTCGGCCGCTTCCTGGTATTTTTCGAGGATGTTGGTGTTGCTCTCGAGCCAGGCGAACTTTTCCGAATCGCTCATCATGCTCCAGGATTCGCCGAGGTACTCGTCAACGCTCTCGCCGAGGTAATCCGGCGGATCCATCTTGCCAGCCTGATCGTCGCCCTGCTTGTTGAAGGCGTCCTCGAGCGCCTTCTCGATCTCCTCGCGCATACCTGCGGTCAAATAGTCGGCTGGCTCCTGTGGCTCGATGCCAGGCAGGGTCGGCTGGTTCGGATCGTAGCCGGCCGGCGCCGTCAGCTTGTCGTCGTCCCAGGAAAATTCCGGATCGTTGGTACCGCCACCGCCATAGGCTTCGTAATCGATCGTCAGCGCGTCCATGATCTGCTGATCGGTGAACGGAAAATCCGGCAAGCCATCGGCCTTGCGGTCGTTGCGCAGATCGTCGAGCGTTTCGCTGACCCAGTCGGTGGTGGTGCCGTCGTTGAAATCGGCCGCGACCATCACCCTGGCATCGTCGGGCGCGCTTTCGCTGTACCAATTGTCGGTTTCGCTCTGCAGATAGTCGTCATGATTTTTGTTCTTGTATTCGCTCTCGGCTTCCGTTTGGTCGTCACCGGAAAGCGAGTCCCATTCTTCCGGGACGTAGGGCGCTTCTTCCTCGTCTTCATCCGGCTCGGTGACGGTGGATTCGCCAACCGCGTCGGTCGCCAGCGCTTCCAGCTCGGGCCGTGCCGCCTGGTATTCGCGCTCCAGCTCCTTGGCGATCTCCTGATTCCATTTGTCGCCGCCGACGTTGACGACTTCGGGGTCGGCCTGGACCGCGGCGGCTTCACCGCCACTGCCGCTGCTACCGCCACCACCGCTTGAGGTGAACTGACCGCCGGTCGGAGTGCCGGCGGGATCGCGCGGGTGCTGGCTTTCGTCCCACTTCTGCCGCAGCTGTTGCCAGCGGCTGGCGCGCTCGGCCCGCGCTACTTCTTCAGCTGCAGCTCGCCGTCGCGCATCTCGAACAGCGTCCAGTCTTGCAATTCTTTCGGCAATTCCATTTCCAGCTCCGCCGTCCATTCCGGCAGCGGCTTGCCCCAGGCCATCTCGATGTAGCTCTCCCGCGTCACCGAGACGCCGGCCTTCTTCATCATGTCGATAATGTCGTTCATGCTTCTTAAGTCCAGCTAGCTCTGCAATGGTTTGCTGCGTCGCCTCGAGAGTCTGCTTCGGGTTGCCGTGATAGGTCCGCCAGGCGTCCTCGATGGCACCAATCTGCTTCTTGGAAAGATTGCCGAAGGCCTCGCGTTTTACCACCCACACCGCCGATTGCAATTGACGCGGCTGAATCCCAAGCTCCTTGGCAGCCTCGCGGTAGGCCTCCGCATAGACCGGATAGAGCCCGCTTAAACCGGTCTTGACCGAGGCACCGGCGGCTTCCCAGCCGTCCGGTTTGTCGGCCTTGTCGGGCGCGAGGCCGAAATTGTGCAGCACCGGCACCGTCTTGTTGCTGAGCGAGCGCAGCAGTGCGGCGCCGACCGCGTGGGTGTCGATGGTGACGTCACCGTTGGCGGAATGCGGATCCAGAATGTTGTTGTAGAACGACCGCACCTTGTGCGCAGTCCCCATCGCCGCCGAGATGGTCGCGGTATCACCGTTGGCCTCCAGCGCCTTCACCGCGTTGGTGATCGAGGCCAGCGACTGCCACACCACCTTGGCCGGCGAGCCGTGCTTGTTGCGCGCAATAGCGCCGAGGGCGCCGTTCGGCAGCACGGTGCGGTAGTCGGTCGAATTGTGGGTCTCGTCGTAGGTCCGGATCCAGAGCGCCTTCTCGGCCGGGCTCTCCAGTTCGCCGAGGGTCTTGCCGCGCACCAGGTCGACCACGGCCTGGTTCTTATCCGACCACAGCGCCTTGGCCTTGGCGTCCATTGCATCGTCCCAGCGGTGACCCTGCTGGGTCTTGTAGGTCTTCATCAGCATGTCCGCGATGTGGACATTCTGATCCCAGTCCTTGGTCGGCGACAGCGCGGCGTAGACCGCGGCGACGCTGGCGTCGTTGAAGCCCCACAGCTTGGCGCGATCGTCGACCAGCGCGCGGGCGCCGTCGTACCAGACCTGGGTGTGCGGATCGGCGAAGCTGTAGAGAAATTTCAGGTTCGCCTTCATATGGTCGACCGCGGCGCGGCTCGCGGCATCGGTCGAACCGGCCATCTCTGCAGGCCTGAAGTTCGGATAGAAATCGGCGTTGCCGAGCAGTGCAACGTCGTGGGCGTAGCGCTTCGGGTCGAGCTTCATCGACGCGACGTCGGGCTGGCCGTAAGCCAGCTTGGCGCCCTTCGCCGTCGGCTGCCGGGACCCGATGGTGTTGGGGTGCTCGCCCTTGCTGCCCGGCAATGGCGTGACGCCGTTGGCGAGCGCTTTGGCACTGGCCGCGGTGACGTTGCTCTGGGTCTTGGCCTCGACCTTGGCCGTGTCGATCGCGGGCGCCGCGGGTGCCGCACCGCCATAATCGCTACCGCCAGCATCGGTCCAACGGCCGTGCTCATCGCGCGGCTGGCTTGGATCGAAGTCCCGAAAGAATTGCTGTTTGGCGCGCTGGAAGCGGTGCGCGATCAGCGCTTTGATTTGCGCATCAATGACGGACATTGCCCCGCCGCTCCAGCCGCTTCAGCCGTTCGTCGATTTCGTCGAGCCGCCGCAAAACCGTTTCGAGCCGCCGGCCCAGCTCGGCTTCCCCGGTCGCAGTGAAATGCAATTCAATCCAATCGCCGTCGCCGTTACAGCGATAGATGCCGATCGCGGCTTGATCCAACACTCGGTCACGAAGACTGAGCAGTTTGAGATGTTCGGAATGCTTCAGCGTGATTCCGGCGTCGAACAAGACTGTCTTGGTAACGGCGACGGCACATGCTCGGCCGTGCGGATCGATGCTGCCGGACGGTCCGCGGCCGAACGATTCGATGATGCCCGCGCCTTTGATACAGACGGTGTTGCCCTTGACGCCGCCGCCTTCCGGCGAAAGATCGACGAGCCTCGCGCACGCCACATCGACAATTGGCGGTTCACCGTGTTCGCAACGCCATGGCAAAATCGACAAGCCATTACCTCACCTTGTTCGCTGGGTGCCGTGGATCGATCGGCCAGCCGTCATCGTCGATGTCGCTCGAGTAGCCGTGCAGATCGATGCGCCGCTTGTGGATGTCGTGACAGTCGAAACAGAGCGACTGCAGCGGGCCGAGCCGAAACTTATTCCAGTCGCCATTGTGCGGCTCGACATGGTCGGCAACCCTGGCCGGCGTGACCACGCCGCGCGCCAGGCACATCTTGCACAGCGGTTCGTGGGTGAGCTGCAGCCGACGCAGACGCTGCCAGACCGCGGTGTCGTAGAAGTGCTGCCACTGGGTGCGGGTCGAGCTTTCGTCCATCAGCGCAGATCAGGTCCGCGCGGGATCAACAGCCGTCGACGGCGGCGGCCCCGTCGTTCGCTGACCTCGTCGCCATTGACGGTCACCAGCACTCCGATGTTCTCGGGCGCCATGATGCCCACCGTCACGACCTCGCTCGGCTCCGGCTTCGGCGGCTTCGGCGGCGCGACCCCTCCCGGACTGATCCATCGCACCAGTTCGTCGTTGTCGCCATCGAAGCGGTTGAGATCGACATTGGTGTCGTCGATGCCGTCGACTTCGCCGCTCTCCGAATACTGCCACAGGGTCCAGTGCGGATAGGTGCCGCTCGGCCAGCTCGGCGTGCCGGTCGTGTACTGCGCGAGCCAGAGATCGGTGTTCTCGGCGAGATAATCGTCGCAGTCGATACCAAGCTGCTCTTTCAGGAGATGACCGCTGTAAACCGTAACCTGCAGCCCGCGCGGATCAGCCTTCAGAACCTCCACCGCTTCGAGCAGATCCGGCAACTGAAGTCCATCTTCCTCATAGTCAATGACCATCCTCTCGCCGCCAACCGGATCAACCACCGACAGATAGAATTCCATCTGTTTGGCAGCGTTGCCCGGCTTGATCCAATGATAGGTGCAGCAGGCGATGCCGGCGGCGGTGGCGTTGATGTAATTGGCGGCGCGGTTCGGATCGATGTAGCTCGTCCCCTCGGTCGCTTTCATGATGCAAGCAACCACACCCTGCGCGGCGACTTCTTCGAAGTCCGGAAAACCTTGCCAATGCGAGATATCGATGCAGCTCGGGTGATCGCTCATGGGGATTTCTCCGCGTCCTCGATCAATTTGCGCACCTGGTCGCAGCTCTCGACCACGCTGACGAACTTGCCATCGCTGGTCGAGATCATGCAGCGCGCGTCTTGGGTCAGATGCTTGTTTTGGCTGCCGGGCAACGCCGCCCGCATCGTGGTGATCTGCTCCGGATTGAGCGCGATCTCGTGACCGTCCGGACCGTGCAGCAGCACCAGGCGGAGCACGATCAGAGCGATGTCCATGCGGCGCTATTGCATCCTTCCGGAGGTACCAGGGATGGGGCGCGGGCGGCGCGGCTCCGGAGGCCGTTGCAGGAAGATCGCGGCGGTGCACTGCTTCTTCGGCTTGCTGCAGTTGTAGCTGCAGATCGTGCTGCCGCAGGCCGTGGTGCACGTGGTCTTTCCCCCACACTGCGCCTTCACGTCGGCCGGCGTGGTCTTGATCACGGTGACGGCCGACGCTTCGGTGGTCAGGAAGCCGAACGCGGCCACAGCCACAGCAAAAACCAATGTCCGCATTTTTGCTCCCCCCTTAGTGATCATTAGGTGTTTGTGGTGTCGACCGCGACAGCGAATTCCCGACGCGCTGCCTGCGCAACCGGATACTCGCGCGTGCCAGACCGCAGCTTGAGGAACGCGACGGCTTTCAAGTACTCGGTCAGCGAAGCGATGACGACCGCCGAACCAGGCACCACCACCAGCGTGATCGCCTTGCCACTGACGTCGACGAGATCGTTGTAGCCGTTGCCGTCAGACGAAATCTGAAACGTCAAATTGGCCGGCGTCCATTCCGCAGGCATCGTGAAGCGAACGATGGTGCCGCTGGTGCAATCCAGGCCATCGGACAGGGACTCGCCTTGCTGAATGACCGGACCATTGAGAACAGCCAGCGCCATTGTCGTCTCCTGTCATCGCATGTACTCGCGGCGGAGCTTGTGGGTGATCATATCGGTGACGTCGACCCAGCCGATATCGTCGCGCAAATGGGAGGCCGCTATCGCGGCCTGCAGCGCGCGGTCGTCGGTGAACATCGGCTGGATCGCGCAATCGCCGCGATGCTTGCCATTCTCAGGCTCCTCGACGCCGTAGAAGGTTTGCAGCTTCCACCAAGTCATGGCCTCGACATCCGCATGTACAGCTCGCAGGCCGTGGTGGCGAAGTCGTCGGCGTTGAGCTGCAGCTTGTCCTGCGCCAAATGCACCGCGGCCTCGAGCAGCGCGGCGACCTCGACCGCGGCACGCTTTTCCTCCGACAGCGCCACCTCGACTGCGGCGAGCTTGCCGAGGATGTGGCTGATTACGTTGCTGCAGGTGATGGCGTAGGCTTCGGCGTCCTGCAGCTCGCGCTCGCTCCAGTCGTCGCGATCAATCATGCTGGCAACAGCCAGACGATCGCGATCAGCACGACCGCACCGACGATCAGCGCGATCCAGATCCTGCGCGTGGCGCTATCAATCGGTCCCAAACTCATGCAATTAAACTTTCAATATCGACCGGCTGCTCGGTGACGCGGTCGCGGGAACGCAGGCCGAGCATCATCGCGAGAGCAACCGCGCCGTCGATGCGGAAGCGCGCCTTGTCCTTGTCGAGCTTGCGGTTGCCGGCGGGATCCATCGTCGCCACCGCGTTGGCCATGTTCCAGGTCAGGCACGGATTGTGTGGATGGATCAGCTTGCGTTCGATCACCGCCAGCTCGAGCGCATCGATCGCCGGCCCCATGTCGCGGTAGCCTTGGCCCCACGGCACCATGCGCAGGCCGTCCTCGTGGCTCTTCGCAGCTTCGGCCCCCTTGTCCTCCCAGGCCGCCAGCCCGATGCGGTCGAACTCGCGCATCAGATCGGCGATGCGCCAACGGTCGTAGGCCAGGCCCTTGACGTTGTAGCGGCCGACCAGCTCGGCGATCAGAAGCGCAATCGCCTCGGGATCGATCGAGCGCCCCGCGGAAGCCAGCAGGTGACCTTGATCGCGCCATTGTTCATAGCGGTGGGTGCCGGCGCCGAAGTCGCGCAACGAATGATCGGCGAGATGATCAGCCGGCTTCCAGAAGAACGGCTGGATCCGCACCGGCTCTTCCGCGCTGCCGGCGACCAGCGCGGTCAGGTCGGCGACGCTGGAGAGATCGAGCGCCAGGTAAATATCCTCGCCGTCGACCAGCGCCGCGTCGTCCCTGGTACCGCCGCACGCCATCCATTCGGCGCGGCTAATCAGGCTCGAGATCGGCGAGATCCGCTGATTGAGAAAAAGATTTCTGACCTTCGGCTCTTCAGCAGGTAACCGCTTGGCCTTGCGCACCGCGGCGACGAGATCCTCGCGATTACGGAAGACGCCGAGCGCCGGGTTGGCCTTCAACCATTGCGTCTCGTCGTCAAGCTCGCAATCCTCGTCGGCGGCGTACAGGTGGCAGACGATTGAGGGATCGATCTTGCTGATGCCATCGTCGATCAGCTTGCTGAGCACGTGCTCGGGATCATTCGACTGGGTCGAGATCACGATGAAGAGCGGCTCCTCGCGGGCGCCGAACGCGGTGTCGAGCACGTCATAGAGGTCGCGGTTGCGCGCCTGCGCCAATTCGTCATAGATCACGACGCTCGGCAGGTAGCCGTGCTTGGTGCCGACCTCGCTGGAAACCGCGCGATAGACGGAGCCCGTGCGCCGCGCCACCATGGTCTTGGTCGAGGAGATGATGTCGATCTGCGCGCGCAGCTCGGGCTCGAGTTCGACGATCTGGCGCGCGAACTTGAACACGATCGCGGCCTGGTCGCGATCATTGGCGGCGGAGTAAATCTCGCCGTTGACGATCGCCTCAGGGCCGACCAGGTGCGCCAGCACGATCGCCGCGATCAGCGCCGTCTTCCCGTTCTTGCGCGCAATCGACAGGATCGCCCGCCGCACCGCGCGGTTGGCGCCGACATGCGGCTCATAGATGTCGCGGATGAAGTCCTTCTGAAACGGCTCCAGCTTGAACCGCTTGCCGGCGCCGATCCCAGATGGCACGGTCAGGCATTCGATGAAGCGGATGACTTTGTCGGCGCGCTGCGCCTTGCGGACAATCGGCAGTGTCACTCGTTCGCCGCAAGCAGCCCGTCGAACTTGCTCTTGGGCTCGTCACCCGACGCGGTGCCGGAGATGCGGGTGCGGCTCGACGGCGTGAAGCCGAACTCGACAGCGTAGCGCATCACGTGGAGCCCGGCGGTGGCGGCGATCTTGACCAGCGGGTTGGCGACCTTGCCGCCCATCGCGCCCTCGACAACCAGCGCGTGAAAGCGCGGGTCATCCTTCGCCATCTCGTCCAGCGCGGCCTCGGCGTCGCACCAGCGCGCGTAAGCGAGACAGTAGAGCGACAGCGGCCGATAGTCGGCGATGGTCAGCAGCCCGAGCCGGTGCAGTTCCGGCGCGATCCGATTCCACTCCTCGCGAGCGTCGGCCTTGTGCCGGATGTTGTGCGGCGGCGGCGGACAGGTCTCCTCCCGGAGCGGATGCAGCTCGCCCTTCGGCAGGGCATGATGCCCCGGAACGCCCCGGAGCAGCTTTAACGCTGTCGGCTTGGGTTTGGCGCCTCGTTGCATCGTGGAACTCCTAACGGAACAGGCGGAACTCTCCGGAATGGTGTCCAGATGCCGCTGAAGAGAAGATTTTTGCTGTTTGAGAATTCGTGCGTTACTACCGTCGCACCCGGCGGCTGAGTTCCGCGCACCGGGAACTCATTTAGTGCGGACTACACCGGGCCTATTTTGGAGCCGTCGCCAAATCTTTAATGATTTCCGTTACTTGCGACGGACAAAACTTTACTTTTCCACTGGGAACCGAAATTCTGGGGACGCTAATTTTGGAGCGCCGCCGCGCTGGGAAATGCTGGAACTTCGGATTTTCCCAAGTTCCCCCCGCCCCATGGTTCGCGCCCTCAGTTCACGCTCCGCATCGCCGACGGCAACGCCGGCAGATCGATCGGCTTGCCGCGGTCCATGTCGACAAGCGGTTGCCTAAGCTCGATACGAAGGTCGGCGATCTCGACGCATAATGCGGCGGTCTTGGCTTCGGCCTGCGCCTGGGCGTTTTCGAGTGCGGCCTGTCGCAGCAGCTGGATTTCCAGTTCGTCGTCGAGGTTCTGGCCGAGCCGGCTGGAGCCGCGCGCCAGCTCGAGCACTAGCCGCTCAAGCTCGAGAACCTGCGCCCGCAGCGCGGTGACCTCCGGCGTGGCCGCTGTCGCCTGGCGTTCGTCTTCTGCCCCTCTTCGCGCGCGCGCTGAATATCGCTGGATTCCGCCACCGGGTGTCACATTTTTCGGCCGCGCGGACGGTCGCAGGGGGGGTGGCTGCGAACGACTAGGGCGTGAAAGCAGAGACCAAGGCCGCGCCGAACGTATACATCGACGCTCTCGACAAGACGATCGCGAGAGCAGCGAAGACAATGGGCACACCGACTTCTAGGATTTTGCGCGCTTGCCTCAGGTGCCGAGGCAGCCGTCTAATCCCCAGTCGTTTTTCTGCCTTCAGTACCGCCGCATCTGCGGCTTCTTTCACCGCAATGTATGGCTCCCACCATGGGTCCAGGTCCGAGTCGGGGCGGTCCTCGCGGTACTCGCGTTCACTTTGTGCGATGCTTTCTTCTGTCTCTTGAGCGGCTCTTTCGGCGGCCTTGACGCGCTCTCCCTCTATGTATTCGACAAACAATTTCGCTGTCTCACGTTCCCGCAGTAGATCGGTAGCCGCACGCAAAGACGAAACTCAGCAGCAGCAACATGACCGCCAGCGCCAGAAGCATCGGGAGAACGTCAATCCGGTTTCCAAAATCGAGCGGAATTAAGCTGGTGGATTGAAGACGCACATTGAATAGCACGACCGCTGCACACACTGCCGAAGCGATGATGAGTTGGCGGCCGGTGCGCATGGTCTCGGATCGCAGCGGATCGCCGTACAACCCCTCTAAGAAACTGCTGGTCAGCTTTTCGGATGACGCATCTATTTCAGGACTATTGTCGCTCACTTGCCCCGGTCCCCACGTGTTTTCCCCGCATTTCCAGCCTCGGAGCCAGCGCCGGCCCAAAAGCGCGTGGCGATGCCACCTCAACTTGAGGTAATTCATTTTGTCAACGATGGGCGCGAATCGCCCGAAGCTGAGGACACATGGCACGACAGCGCAAGCCCGTTTTTCTCGTGGTAGACACCTGCGTTTGGCTGGACCTTGCGAAGGACTATAGCCAAGAGCCGCTGCTGAGCGCACTGGAGGACTTGGTGCGCATGAATTTCGTCAGCCTCGTCGTTCCAAAGATAGTCGTGGATGAGCTAAGCCGAAACAAGGAGCGGGTGATCGAGGAAAGCGGACGAAGTATTGCAGGTACTTTGCGACGGGCAAAGGAAATGCTGGCCCGCTATGGCAACGATGGTGAAAAGCAAGTTGCCATCCGGCAGCTCACTGAGATCGACCACAAGTCCGTCAACTATCGTGATGCCGCGACGAAGGCCGTTGAACGAATTGAGAGGCTAATCTTTGGCGCAGCCGAGATAGTGGAAATCACGCCTTCAATGAAGCTCGCAGCGGCTGAGCGCGCGCTGCAGAACAAAGCTCCATTTCATCGACAGCGCAACAGTATGGGCGATGCAACGCTGATCGAAGCCTACGGAGAGATTCAAAGGCGCGCCGCTGGCCACTATGCCTTCGTGAGTCACAACATCAAGGACTTCAGCAACATTGGCGTCAACGAACAGGAGCCGCACCCGGACATCGCCAAGTTCTTCCCCAAGAGCAGATCGCGATATTTCACCAAACTGGGAAATGCTCTCAACGCTTATCGCCCTATCGAATTGCAGGACATCATGGTCGAGCACACGATGGAGTTTCCGCCACGGCGGCTTGTCGAGATAACGGAAGCGAGCAGCAAACTGCTCGATCAGCTTTGGTACAACCGACATCAGGTCTGGAACGCAAGACTGGAGTGCGGGCAAGCGGCGTTGATCGAGAACAACGAGGAACGTGGCAAAGACCCCTTTGGACTGCGGATACATCGCTACGTTTGGGAAGGCGCTGAACGTGCAGCGAGAAAGATGGAAGCGAAATACGGCCCCGGTGAATTGGGTCCTTGGGATGATTTTGAGTGGGGCATGATCAACGGCAAGCTATCGGCACTCAGATGGGTGCTCGGCGATGACTGGGACATGCTCGATACTTAGAGCCAAGCGGGATTTTCTAATGAATGTCGGTAGAGGATTGTTTCGCGCTTGGGTTTTGATCTCAGTTCTTTGGATCATAGGTGCAGGCTTCGTCGCCTACACGATCGTCGCGCCCGACACGATACGCGGGGTATTCCAACCAGCAGGGGCAACGAAGGGTGGATTGAACCCTTGGGCGGTCGACTATCGTAAGCCGTTCTATGAGACAATGCGTTCTCCCTCAGCCGAAAAACTAAGCGTCCAATTCTTCGAGGTTCAGAGAACGGACCAAACCCAATGGGATAAGGATTCTTCCATGGCCGTGGTCGAAATGCCTGACGGTAGTCGCCTTTATATGCATGATGGGTATAACGATGCAGACAAGGACTACATCGCAAGGCAATTCTGGGATCAGCGGTGGGGTCGTTGGGGATATGCTGCTGGCGTCGTCACGGCCTGGGCGTTCGTACCATGCATCCTGCTGTTCATCTTCGGATACAGCTTACTTTGGGTTGGGCGCGGCTTTGGACGGTCTTAGGCGCTTCGCGCCTTGCGCCGCGCTTCGAGCGCGACCATCAGCGCCCGTCGCCATGACTGGGCCGGCGGCCAGTCGATGAACATCGGTCCTAACGACGATCTGAACGACGTATGATGTTTCGACCCTGCGCACTTCGGTGCGCAGTACGAAGCACCATAAGGATAAACCGCCATGATGGCAGCACCAACCATGAATGCGAAACGCTACCTCGAGATCCTGACCCGACTTGGTTGGACCGAGCGCGGTGCGTCCTTGTTCTTCGGTGTCAACGAACGCACGGCAAGACGATGGAAGCAAAACAACCACGTTGCGCGGCCGGTCGCCATGGTCCTTGAACTGATGCTGGCAAAGAACATCGCACCGGAGGAAGTGCTGAGGATTGCCGGAGTGAAGCCGGCACAGATCAGGTTCATCCTCGACCGGCTCAACGACAAGCGCGTCGTTGGCGATGACGAAGACAATGACGATGGTGGCGACAATGACTGACCAGGAAGCAACCCGCACGTGCCTGGAGATGAATTCCCGTGAAACTCTATGAAGTCAGCGGCGATGATTCCGGCGGGCCGACCACCTATTACGAGCCGACGAAAAAGGCGGCGATAGCGCGCAAGCGCGAAATGCTGCGCGAGGCTGACGATTGGGACGAGATCAACATCAAGCCGATGGAGATCTCGCCAAGGCGATGCAACACGTCATCCACCTGCGCCAACGAACACTGAGGAGAACGACACACCTCGGGCCAGGGGTTATGCGCGGGCGTATAGAACCCCCCTCGAATTCGACCTGTCAACGACCGGCGGCGATTTTGTTAACGACAACTCGGATTTTGTTGACGATAACTTTCCAAACACCTCGCCCTGTAAATCCGCCAAAGTCTCACCGGCCATGATCCGCCGCACCACGGCGTTGCGGAGCCTCACCTTGGCTTCCCCATACAGCATGGTCCTTCCAGTGCTCGCCAGCCGATAGGCCCTGTAGGCCCGGTTAAACCAGCTCAGTGTGCCGTCCGCGTGCGCCTGGGCCAGGACAGCCTCCACCCGCCCCAGCGCCCTGGTCACCCGCGCCAGCGCCGCCTGGTGCTCGGTCAGCGGCACCCCCAACCGTCCCGCCGCCGCCTCGATTTCCTCGCCAGCGGTTTGCCCCGACACATGCGCCAGCCCTCCGAACATCGCCAGCCTGACGCGCGCCTTGCGCATCACCCGCCGCGCCGTCATGGCGTCCCGCACCCAGAACACCAGATCGATCTCAAACCTATCCAGGAAGGTCTGCGTGCGCGCAAGATCCAGCGACATGCCAACTCGGCAACAACTCCCCTCCGGCTTGACGGCCACATATATCGCCGCCACACCGAACACCCGCAGATATTCACGCGCCGCACCCCGTGGCATCTCGATGCTCATTTTGGCCTCGCTGCTCCGCCAGGAAAAAATCGCGAATTCGTATAGATCGACTGCTTCTCCATACCAGGCGGGCGCGCATGCAATTCCACGCGATCACACAAAATATCCAGGTCCTTGCAGCTCGCCTTCTGCCTCTCACCTGACGTTTCTCGGATCACTGCCCGCGTCAGCTTGGTGATTGCTTCGTTTTCGTCTAGCGCCCTAATCTTGGCCTTCACCTCCACAGCATGCCAAAATTCATCGGGCCTAGATTCAGTTTGGCCAGGGAAGGTTGCCACTGAAGCTAAGTCTTCTCTCACCGTGCCTGCATCGCACGTCGCGAGCGAAGCTTTCACCTCTCTCCGAGCGATTTGGTAAAAGCTCGGCTTTACTCGCGAAGCATCCATTTTCGTTGCAGACTCATCGATACCCAGTATGACACGAACTGCATCACATGCCGCTTCGGCGTTTTGCGCGCACACCACACAGTCGCCGAGATCGACCATGTCCCGGTCAAGCTGACGCGCAAACTTGACGCGATACATCTGGTTCATTTCAAAGCCCCTATCAAATGAATTCCTTTTCCCGTGCCAGCCATTCCGGCATCGTGAACGTGCCATCCTCCTCGTTGTACTCAACCTGGGACTTCGGCACCCATTCGCTTTTTGTGCCGTCGAAAATCCGATATGCCTTCTCAGTTTCGCCCGTTTTGTTGCCCGCAACGTCGACCAGGCTTTCCTTGTGCTCGCCCATCAGAACACCCTCACCTTCTCCGCCACCAATCCTTCGGCAATGATCTCGCAGCCGTGCGCATGACGCGCGCGCCAGGTGTCAGCAAACCCGCCGCGCTTGCGCACCACCCACTCTGCGTCGCGTTGGATCGAATAAGCGTGCGACACCCACATCACGGACTCCGCCAGATGCGGCGCACCGAACATCAAAAAATGCATCGGCCACCAGATCACCATCTCCATCCGTGAAATCTCAGTCAGGCTCGGCGACACCCTGGTGCGGTTCTGGATTTGTTGTGTACGCTCCAGTTCGCCCTGCCTTTGCTGCTCAACCAAATCATCGAATTCATAGAGGTACGGCGGCCATGCACTCCGCGAGCCATGCCCTTCGCCTGGCAACAACCGCAATGTCTGCATCGCCTCGACCAGCCGCAAGCCAACATGCTCGCCGCTCCACACCGCGGGCAACATCGTCTGCTCATCAAGCGGGTCGAACGGCAGCGGGTCTTCAACGCGTCGCAACAGGATCGTCATAGCTCCACTCCCTCGTACTGGTTCTGATGTCGGAGATCTCGGCGCCAGAAAACACGCGCTTCACATCGATAACCGCCGGCAACTTCGCCAGCAGCGCAGCCACCTCATCTGGCGTGATGAACACCACGTCGCCGCCGAATTTTTCCTTGACCCGGTCGACCGCGGCGCGCGCGTCGCCGATCGCCACCGTGACGCCGCCATCGCTTCCGATCAGGTAAGCATCATCCGCGGCGCCGGCCGTCTGCATCGCTGCGGCGCACATGGCATAGCCCCGGCACATGCCGCCGCCATGGGTCTCGATCTGCTCGGCGGTGCCGTCCTCGACCGCCTCCTGATACAACCGGGTTTGCAGATCAAGCCGGTCAGCCAAATCCGGGGCAACCCGGCGTAGCGCGTTGCGCGTCCAGCGCGCTTCGAAGGCGAGCGCTGCCGCCGTCACCCGCGGTGGCCACACCCGCAGCGCGTTGTCAATCCGACCGGTGATCTCGCGCGCCGTCATCGACGCCCCCGACAGCGCCGGCATGACACAATGCCACTTCGTGACCGAGATTCCCCTATATTCGCTATTACCTCTATTACCACCTTCCTTCTCCCTCTCTCTTTCTTCTTTCTCTGTTCTTCCAGCTATTAGAAAAGAAGTGTCATAACGGTCATTAGAACGGAGGATCATCAGGCCCCTCAGAAGCTTGCGTCGATGACCCGTCATTTGTGCCGCTTCCGTCGGTATCGTTGTCAGGTGTCATGCGGCGCGCCGTTGCCGCCTTCTTCTTCTGCGCATGCCTCATCGATGACACGCACGGCTTCGCACTCCATGAGCCTGGAATAAAGCCATTGGGGTCACCTTGCGGCGATGTCGTGCTGGCGGTTTTGCCCTCGAACAGATTGCCCTCGACGGCGCGCTTCCAATAGCCCTGCCCGGCGTCGTTCAACCTGATGCCGGCGTAGTAGCGGCGGTGGGTTTCGCGCAACTCGCTGCGGTTGATGGCGATGCGAGGATCGCCTAGCGCCACCATCGCGCGGCCGATGCTGTCGTTGCTCGGAACATGTCGGTCCTCGCCCTTGTTTTCGACCCACCACACCGCCAGCGCGGCGCAGAAATCCGGCACCGATATCCGCCGCTCGGGATCGTATTCGACGCAGTCGGCGATGAAGCCCGCAGCGAGATTGCTATCGCGCCTGATCTCTTCAGCGGTTTCCCTGACGGCATCGGTCAACTCGATGAAGCCCCGCTTCCGCGCCGCCCGTAGCCCGGCAATCGCCCAGTTGAGCAAGCCAGGTCGCTCGGTGTTCAGGACCAGTGCCGATGCCTTGTCATACCCACATCGCTTCGCTTCGGCGGCGGCGCCGATCAGCGGCTCACTCTCGACGAATTCGCGGGTGCAGATCAGCACGATGATGCGGTTGGTGATGGCCTTGGTGGCTTCCTTGAACTGCGGCGCGTAGTTGGCGCCCCAGAAGATCGGCACCGTGATCCGTTTACTAAGCAGTGGACCATTCTTGATGTTGATCGGCACCGGCTCGCCCGTGATGATCGCCTTCACCGTCGCCGACAGATGCCATTTGCCCGGCTGAAACGCCTCATGCAGCACCCACGGCACCCGGCGCACGAAGCGCATCAAGCCGTGCGCGCTCTCCAGCGCATCGAGCCCAGTCGAATTGATCTCGTCACCGAACAGACCGCCAAGCACCTCGAGGATCTCCGATTTGCCGACATTGGAGATGCCTTGCAGGATCAGCACCTTTGATTGCGAGCGCGGCTTGACATCGATCAGCGCTGCACCGAGCAATTCTTGGACAATGCGGATATAAGCCTTGCGCGTTTCCTCCGCCTGGTCGGCGAAAGTGTCGTTGAGCATGGTTTGCCACCATGGGCACGTCGCTTTCGGATCATAGTCGCACTCGATGCGCCACGTGCAGAAGTCGTCCGGCTTGGTCGGCGTCAGCTCTAACGTGTCGGGATCGATCAGGCCCGACCTTGTCGGGATTTTGCGATGCGCATCCCACGGGATTTCACCGTCGCGCCACAACTGTGGTTGCCGCATGATCCAGCTGCGGGTCTCGAAAATTAATTTGCTCTTGCTCTTGAAGCCGATGACGACGCAGGCATCTTCGATCTTCACATCCAGCCAGTGGGTGCCGATGCGCAATTCCCAGATGCCGTGGCTGTAAACCCATGCGGCTTTTGCCGTGAACATCACTGCTTCGCCAGCATCGTGCATCATCCGCAGTACGATGTTGCCGAGCACGACATGCTCCAGCTCTTTCTTTGGCGGCTTCGGCGGCGATGGCGGTGGCGCCGGCTTGTTGAACTCGAGGATCTTGGCGCCGCCGCCGCTGGCAGCGCTCGCGCGTTCGTCCTGCTGTTCTTGATAAAGCTTGCCGAGTTGTTCGCCGGCGTCTCGCGGTGCCGGGACCGGTTTGGCTTCCTTGGGCTTCTGCGGATGTTTGGCCAACCAGGTCTCGCACATCCGGCGGATGTTCTTTTCCTCACGTCGCCAATTCCATCGCGCTCCGTAGTGTCCGGCCGCATTCCTGGTGGCTTCCAGGATCAGCCTCACGACATCGTCGATATCCTCGCCGGCATTGAGCAGCGAGGCCGACACCGCGATCTGGGTGGCATGGATCGCGGATTCGCCGCCGCCCATGAACATCATCGCGTTCAGTCGCTTCTCGACATCGAGCGACGGCTTATAGCCATGCTCGATGGCATAGCGCAGATAGGGATTGTCAGCCGCCTGCCCTGCGGTGACGGCTTGCGGGCGATCCTTGCGCAGGATTACCGGACTGGCTTCCGCCAGCCATTCCTCCAGATCGCCCAACTCATAGCGCGCCTCGGTCAGCCTGATGACCTCGACCTCGACCCAGCCATCGTTCTTGGTGTTGTGGCTGCCGGGCAGTCGCAGCACCCGCGACACCTCGCAGCATTGCAGATCGCCGCCAACCAGGTCGGCGAGTTGACGCAGCGCCGACTCGATGCGCTCGATGTCGCTCTGGGTATCGAAGGCTTCCTTGAACAGCCAGTAGCAATGCAGTCCGCCGCCGGAGGCCACCACCGCAGTCGGCGGATAGCGGAGCTTGGCAAGCTGGCGCACGACCTCGTCGCGGGTTTCGGTAATGTTCTTGAAATCGATGTCGACAAATAATCCGGGGGTCTCGACGATGTTTTCCTTGGCCCGCCGCATGCCGGCCTTCACGGTGCCGGCGCAGAAGAACAGGCCCCGCTTCGCTCGGTCCCACTTCGCGGCGAACGCAGTGATATGCGACGGAGTCCGCGTCGCGACATGGCGCTCGGGCGGCTCGGTGTCATCGTTGCGCTCGTTGGGAAACGAGCACAGGTACACCGGGTGCTCGGTGCTGACACCGAACAGTGCGTGAATGAATGTTACCGCAATCGTCATCACCGTTCCCCGCAAACGGCCAGTCAACTCTACTGTTGGTCCTCGCCGTATCTTTCTTTGAGCTTTTCGAGATAGAGAAGGCGCGGCATCTGATTGCAGATGCAAGCTGCGGGTACCCGGGCGGCACACTCGGCATGTCCATCCAACACACAGCGCAGCATTCGATTGTCCGGCTCGCGCGGCTCTCCTTGCTTGACCATCACTCGCTCCTCTTTGACAGACAGGGCCTGCCCGGCATGATCACCGGGCAGGCAGAACGTGTCGGCTCAGAACGGGATGTCAGTTTGTTTCGGCTTTTCCTCCGCAGCCGCCGCCGCTGCCGCCTGGCCAAGCGCTTCGGCGAATTCCGCCTTGGCGGACCATCCGACGATTTCGAAGATCGGGAATTTGATCCGGCCGAATTGCTTGTTCGAATGCGCATACGAGCCGACATCAAGCTTGACAATGGGGAATTCGTCGGGCCGTTGCCGCATCACCTTGCCATAGGCCTTGCACAATTCGCCGATCGCACCGATGCCGCCCTTGCTCGCCGTGGTGAAGGTGAACAGCGCATCATCGGGATCATCTTCGCCAGGCGTCTTCATGATGAGGTAATTGGAAAATTGCCACGGGTCGCGTGGCTGACCATCGTCATCACGCTCCCACTGGGTTTCATCCTGATCGCCCAGATCCTTGCGCTTCAGTGGCTGGTATCCGTCCGCGAGGCGACCCATGATCTGTTCCGCCGGCTTGTTGTCTTCCCATTTGATCCAGCCGATCATCAGCTCATCCATGTTGGCGATCAGCTCGGTGCCGCGTGGCATCTCGGCATTGTGCTCGCCGACGAGGTAATCACCTTTGCTGAACTTCAGCAGGCGGCCGACGATGTTGCGTTGCGATGCCTGTTCGCCATATTGGGTGAAGAAATTGCCTTGGGCCGGCGCGGCTTCGGTGCCGTTGCGCGTTGCGAGTTCGGACATGATTCATCACTCTCTGATTTGAGGGGTTCATTCGTGTCGCTCCTTGCGAATCCGCAGGCAGGCATGCGCGCCTGTGCGGGGCGGGTGGAAACTCTCTTAATGCGAGACCAGGATGGTCAACCGGTCTCCCGGTTCGCCTTCTGTCCTGAATTCCTCGAGATCGACCCCGAGGTCTTCCAGCATTTGACGGATGCGCGCGTTGTCCCAGCCGGCCCTGCCCTTAACCGCGCTCCAGGTCACCACGCCTGGCACCCGTCGCAGGTTGCGCTCGCGCAGCCGGTCCTTGATGGTTTGATGGGCTTCGCGCAGCGCGGCATCGGCGGCATCACGTTCGGCCTCGATCTGTTTCGCCGTCCGCGCGTGGTCGGTGATCTCGGCGATGAACTGATCATCGAGATTGCCCAGCATTTCCTTATGCGGAACACTGCGTCGCTCGATGCCGCACGGCTTGGTGAACGGGCACAGTTCGCATTCGTGGCCGCCCGCGATCCAGCCCTCTGGTTTAAGATCATGGGCCGATGTCGCGGTCATAATCCGCGCCGCGCGCGCTTTGGCAGCCTCGAAGATCTTAGGGTCGAACGGAATGATGAACTCCGGCCCCTCATCCCAGAAACTGGCATCGGTATAGGACAGCACCGAATGCGTCGGCTTGTATTCGGTCAGCTCACGCACGAGGCCGAGCTGCACCTGCGTTTGAAAGACGTTCTCAGCCTTGGGACTGGCGAGGTTGGTGCGCGGGTCGGCGGTCTTGCATTCAACCGTGACCTCACTGCCGCTGCCAGGTGCGATCTCATCCGGCTTGCATCCGGTAAGCACGCCATCCGGGGTCGCCGATAAGAACCCTGACACGAATGTGCGTTGCTCCGGCCCGGAAAATTTCAATCGGTCACCGAAGGCTTCCTTGAGCGCCGGATACCAGAAATAATTTTCGAAGAAGCTGCCGCGCGCCCGTGCGCCCCAGCGGTCCCGGTAATCCTCATCACGCGGCGCGCCATGTTTATGGTCGCGTTCGTTCTTGACGTAATAGACTTTGCGTTCGCATTGACCGATATCCGAGGCGCCAACGGTCTGCGCCCGGTCCTCGGGATCAAACGCATTATGGTGCTGCGCAAAGGCTTCGAGCGCCGGGCGGATGATGGTGCCCATGGCTAGGCTCCCGTGATTTCTTTTCGGAGGATCAGGAAAGCGTTGTCGGGCTCGCCGGGCAGCGCGTCGTCGAATGGTGGCAGACCTGCGTGCACCCGGGCGCGGACGATCGCCATGTCCATCATCGACAGCACGGTGAACTGCTGATCGCGGTCGCAAGCCTTGATCCAGCGCGCACCTTTCACATAGTCGACCAGCTCGTGCGACGACTGCGGTGTCAGCCGTCGCAACAGCGCCAGGAGAATGCGATAGTTCGCGCTGTGCTCGCTGCTTAATAGTGCGGTGCTCTCAGTGCGTACCGCCCGCTTGTAGCGCGCGAACTGTACGCTGTTGTCGCGCTGCTCTTTCTCCAGCACGGTCGGCACCAGTGGTGCATTGGCCTCCGACCGCACCACGCGCACCGGCTTGCTGCGGCGCGGCGCCGCCATCGCGGCATATCGTTCGAAGCTGTTGCTCATGCTAGGTCGATGCCTCGAAATGCACATCGGCACTGCAGCCCGATCGCGTCCTGCGCTTGCCGCGCGTCACCAGCCAACCCTTGCGCTTCATGTCGGAGAAGCGCGCGCTGCAGGTTTGGTGGCGCATGCCAAGAAGGATCTCGGCTTCATCGCAGGTGAGACCTGCCGGCCGTTGGTGCAGCAGTGCGAGAATGCGCAAATAGTCAGTGTTCTTGCGCGGCTTGGTGGCTTCGCGCGCCTCGACGCTGCGCGAATGGCCGCCGTGATAATTGGCGATGATGTCGTCGCTCATGGCCGCCCTCCGTCACGAATGTCGGTGGTCATTGCGCGAACCTCCGCGGATGAGCGACATTCCATTCGAAATATTTGCAGGCCTCGGCACTGTCGGGCACCGCGGCGCCCGCCTTGCCGGTGATCGCCCGGTATTTGCGGCACGGCGCCGGCTTGATCATCCCGTGATATTTGCCGTTCTTGGAGTGGTACTCATAAGCGTGATGCTCCCAGTGCAGGCATTGCCGGCACGTCATGTTGCTGTCGCCATAGGTGCCGGCGAAATGCGCCATGCCGGGATACGTCGCGCGCGCCTGCCGGGTCAGCGTCGGGTCAGGCTCGGTCAGCTTGTCGGACAAGGGATCGCGGAATAGCGTCATAGGATCACCACGCCCGGCTTGAGCACGTTCCAGCCCCGCAAGATCTCGAGCGCCTGCTCGACCGACTTCGCCATGCCCCAGCGAATGCCGAGCCGCTGACAGATCGCGCGAAATCCCTTCTGTTCATCGGAGAGCGCGCCGCCGCGCGCCTTCAGCTCCAGCCATGCGACCGCGCCCTCGGCGCTCGGGAACAGAAAACAGAGATCGGCGATACCGGAGCGCAGTCCTTCGGCTTTCATTCGCACCGCGTTACGGATGCGGCGGTTGCTCTGGTTCGGAATCGCAAACACGAAAATCTCTTCCCGCTTAGCGTAGGCAAGGATGGTCAGCAGCTGCACCTGGAGCGAGTGCTCGCTCGGCTCGATCCGGGCGATGCGCTTGCGTCCGCTCATGGCGCCCGCCGCTGGTGGAATTTCTTGTGATGCTCGGCGCAATAGGATGATCGCGCGCCGCTTGCGAGCCACACGGTTGGCTTGCCGCAATACAGCGGGTTGGCCTGATTGCTGGCATCGAGCAGCGCGCGGCAATGATGCGAACGCAGATTGAAGAGCCGCACCGGTTTATGCGGCTTGCCTGGAGGATCGTTCTGAATGGGCTGTGTCAACAGTGGTCGCCTCGACTGTGATGGCGCCCGCATCTGAATCCGCTGCGTCGCTCCGAGCGGCAGTCCCAGGCGATGCACCTTGCCGCACACCGCATTGCGCGAACGCCGCAGCTCGGCGGCGATCAGCGAGGCGCTTTTGCCGCTCTGCCAGTCGCGTATCAGGGTTTCGATCTCAGGTGCCGTCCATGGCGCTGCCAACGTATCCATGACGTTCACCGCGCATTGGCAAAACGACGGTCGAAATCGGTGGGATATAGATCCGGCCGCACCTCGCTCGGATGCAGACCCATGAATTCTGCGACCTTGAGGGCATGCCTTGCCGGCACTCGGTTGGGCCACATACAGACGGCACTGCGTCCAATGCCGCAGGCTTGCGCCAGCTTGGCGGCCAGCGCGGTGTCCTTGCTCAGCGCGACGAAGACTTTGTTTCGCATCTCTGCGCGCATCAGCCAACTCCATTGCAAAGATGTCGATGAACGTCGCCAATGGATAGGCGTGATCGCGGCGTTGGTCAGCAGGCGCCGCCCGAGTTATCGTTCAGAAAATGCACGCCGGCTCAATTTTGTTGACGATAACTCTGTTGCGATGCGTCGCGCTTCTAAGCGGTGTGCGGTACTCGGTCGCTAAATTTCTTTAACGATAACTTTTGCCAGCCAGCCTGGCAAAACAGGGGTTAAGTCTTTGATCCGACATGACGCAAACCCTTAGTTTTAGGGCGTTTCTAATCTATTGACAGCACCGTGCGAACAGGCTCGCATATACGCGTCATGGCAATTTCGATCTGAGCAACAGCGCCACCACCATTGAATGATGGAAGGGCATTGAGCGATGGCGGCTGCCATGAGTGAACACAAGCAAGACGCCGCCGCCTATCGCGCGATGGCGTTGGAATACCAGCGGCGCTGCGCGGACAGTCCGCAGATCAGCCGATACATTCTCGCCCGCAACGCCGGCCTTCGCGCGTTCAACGTCTCGCTGGCCGATGTGCTCTCGGACTGCCGCAAACAGCACATCGCTCAACCACGGATGAAGATCATGGCGGCAACGGTGGTGCTGACCGGCGGCAGTCATAGCGGCGTCGGCCGTGTCTTCAACCGCTGGCAATCGACCGTCGCCCACGCGGTCTCGCTCTATGGCGAGAGCGTGCGTCGGGTGCTTGCGCAGGCAGCGGCATGATCAAAACGGAATTTCCCACGCGAAATCGGGAAATGATTGCGAGCCGATCAGCGCAATTCAAACAATCTGATCCAACCGAAGGAGTCACATATGGCTAAAGTCAAGGGTGCACAGCCGGCATCGCCATCGGCCACGGCACCGTCGGGCGCGCCGCCGAAGAAGAAGGCGCGCAAGGCCGTGAAGCGGAAGGTGTCGCGCCCGGCCGTCGCCGCGGTCGCCAAGCGAACCACCAAGCGCCGCGCCAGGAGATCAGCCAAGCGAGCCGCCAAGGCCGCTCGGAAGGGTGCGGCGGCTGGCGTTTCGAAACTGGTGAACGCCACCAACAGCGCGCTTAGCCGCGCACACCATCGCCTGACGGCGGTGATCGCCGAGCTGCGCTCGCTGCAACTGGCGATGCGCTGAACATCCGGATTGTTAGGCGCGCCTGATAATGGCGCGCCTGCCGTCTTTTTGAGAAAGGCGCAGCCCGACATGATCGCGAAAATCAGATTCGACAAGCCGAACGGCGCGGAGATCGACGACATTGCCGCTTTTATCCATGACGCACTGACATCTTGGGGCGGTCAGTTTCACCCTGACGATCCGCTGTTTCATTCGCTCAACGTCAGCCGCATTACCGTGCACGGTCAGGAATATTTCTGTGCTCAGAAGCGCTACCATGACTAGCGGCATCACCTACACCGAGCTGCTGACCGCGTTGTGCTGCGGTGACCGCTGTATGCGCGACGGCGAGCACTGCCACCGCCATGACTTCGGTGGTGAAGCCGACCGCGTCATGCGCCTGCTGGCCCGCGCACACCACCAGCGCGAGCTGGATATGTCCATCGCATTTCAGGAAGCCGGAAGTGACGACAGTGAGGGAGATGCATCATGCCAGTGATGACCCAACAAGATCATGACCACGAGCTGCTGATCGAACTCACCGACGACATCGGCGAGGTTCTCGAGCGGCTTCCGGATGACACGCCTGTTGCCGTGATCCTCGGCGCGTTCGGCGGCAATATCCAGCGGGTGATGAACGTGGTCGTGTCGACGGACGCCAAGCGCCAGCTTTTTGACTGGTTCATCGGGCAGCTGCACGAGAACATCGGCAGCACGATTGCCGCACCGGGACACTTCAACGGCGACAGCACCTGACGTGTTAACCATGCCGCGCGATCACCTGCCGCAACGTCGCCGCTCCGAGACCTTCACCATCATGTGGGGCAACTTTCCGCACGTCGTGACCGTGGGCTTCTATGCCGATGGCCGGGTCGGCGAATGCTTCGTGACCGGCGGCAAGAGTGGCGAGACCCTGGAAGCCATTGCCCGTGATGGCGCGGTGCTGCTCAGCCTCGCGCTTCAGCATGGCGTTGACTTAGCGACGATCAGCCACGCCATCACCCGCGACAGCCAGAACAATCCGTCGTCGGTGATCGGCGCGGTGATCGACCGCCTGATGGAGGTTGAGCATGGCTAATGCTACACGTGAGCGCCGCCGGGTCTATGCCGCCGACACCAAGACGCCAGTCACGCAAACCCGCGCCGAGATCGAGGCGACGCTGGCAAAATTCGGCGCCACCGCGTTCGCGTTCGCGAGCCATCAAAAGGGCGCGACGGTGATGTTCGAATGCGCCGGCCGCCGGGTGCGGTTCGAGCTGCCGCTCAATGGCGATGTCTCCGATGCCAAGACCGCGCGCCATCATCGCGAGCGTTGGCGCGCGCTCTTCCTCACCATCAAGTCGAAATTGGTCAGCATCGATTGCCAGATCGAGACCTTTGAAGAGGCATTCCTGGCGCATGTCGTGATGCCCGACGGCTCGACCGTGGGCGACCGCGTGCGCCCGCAAATCGCCGACCAGTACAAGGGCGGCAATATGCCGTTGATGCTGGCGGGGCCGGAAAAGTGAGTCAAATCAAGGCTGTCAGGTTCCTTGATAAAGCGGGCATTTTGCCCTATATATGAGGAATTGAGTTATGCGTGCCAAAATCCCGGCACTGACTGACATCACTACCTCTACGCCATTACGTCTCGAAGTCGCGGCGCAATTGGCTTTCCCTGATGGATCGATGTCAGTTTCTGCTTTGCGCCGATTGGTTGTTGCTGGGCAAGTGTCGCACGAATTGATCGCTGGCAAGTATTACGTCACGCTTGCCGCTATAGAGGAAATGAGATCGTCATGCCGCGTCCCAGCAAGCCGCCCTACCTCCGCAAAAAGAGGCGTGCCGGCAGAGAAACCATGTGGATCATCCGCGACGGCGACAAAGACGCTGGCACGGGATGCTATGAACATGATCGCGCAGGAGCTGAAAAAGCCCTCGCCGCGTACATCACCAAAAAGCACGACCCAAAGAAGGCGCTGAGCGCTAACGACGTAAACACGATCAAGATCACCGACGTTTGCTCGCTCGAAATTCGACACATCAGTAAGCGCAACATCGATCAGACGTATAAGAACCAACTGATCTCCGCCATCCAGCGCATCGGCAATTGGTTTGCCGATTACACCATCGGCGATCTCGATGGCGCGCTGCAAGAACGGTACGCCGAAGAGCGCTTAACAGAGACCGGTGCATCAGCGTTTCGTGATCTGAAGTTATTGCAGGCGGCGATCAATCGTTGCGTTAAGAAAACCAAGGGCGGCATCCAGCCGAAGTTCAGTGCGACGCTACCGCCCGCGCCAAAGTCTCGCGAGCGCTATTTAGAGCGCGGCGAGGCCGCGAAGATGTTGTGGACCGCTTGGCGATATCGCAAGGCGACCAAACTAGCGACCAGCAAGGGTCGCCACACGCTGCGCCATCTCGCGCGATATATCCTTGTCGGTCTCTACACTGGTTCGCGCAACGGCGACATCTGCAACGCGGCTGTGATCCCGACCATCGGTCGCGGTTATGTCGATCTTGAGCGCGGCATCTTCAAGCGCAAGCCGGACAACAAGGAGGCGACCAGCAAGCAGCAGCCGACAGTGCCGCTGCCGCCTCGCCTGCTTGCGCACATGCGTCGCTGGAAGCGGCTCGGCATCTCCAACCACTCCGTTGTCGAATTCATGGGCAAGCCCGTAAAGCGCGTTCACGATGGCTGGGAAAGCCTCGTTGAGAAGGCTGGGCTCGGGACTGACGACAAGCGCCGCAAGGTGGTGCGCCACACGCTGCGCCACACTGCGATCACGTGGTACCTTGACGCGGGGGTGGATATCGAGCTGGTGAGCCAATATTGCGGCGTGTCGGTCGAGACCATTCGCAAGACCTACCGGCACGAGACGCCGCGCACGTTCGACAACTTGCTGGGCGTGAAGCTGAGTCGCTCCCGAAAACCAAACGTTTCCGGGACCGTTTCCGGGACCGCGCAGCGGCAGAATTAAAAGAATCCTTCAAAAACAAGTACATGCGTCTAACCCGCCGTTTCCGGCGGGGAAAGGGCGGCATCCACCACTGGTCAGCCTGCACTCCCCGTGAAATAGTTCCGCGCCAACCAAGATCCGCGAGCCCGCAGCGCGGAAAATCACAAGAATCCGGAATTCGCACCGGAGAAGCCAGAGGAAGCCCCAACAAAGATGCCCGTCGTTCTCGATCCCGATGCCGCCGCTGTCTTCAAGGCGTTTCAGGAGGCCGGCCGCCCCGCTTACGAAACGCTGACCGCTCCCGAAGCACGCGCGTATTACCTGCAGGCGCGCTTTGTCAGTAATCCGGAGCCGCCGGAGCTGGCGCAGATCGAGCCGTTATCGATCCCCGCCCCGCACGGCGCGATCCCGGCGCGAATCTACCGGCCGAAGAAGCTGCGCCAGAAGGATGGGATGTCTCCGGCGCTGGTGTTCTTCCACGGCGGCGGCTGGGTGATCGGCGATCTCGACACTCATGACGTGGTCTGCCGCAAGCTTGCCGATGAAGGCGAGCTGATCGTGATCTCCGTCGACTACCGCCTTGCGCCCGAGCACAAATTCCCCGCGGCCGTGGAGGATGCCATCGCCGCGACGAAATGGGTGGCGGCAAACGCAAGGCAGCTCGGCATCGACGCCGCGCACTTGTGCGTCGGCGGCGACAGTGCCGGCGGCAATCTCGCCGCTGTCGTGTCGATCGCTGCGCGCGATGAGGGCAACCCTGCGATCGCGGGACAGGTGCTGATCTATCCGGCGGTCGATTTCGCGATGACGCATCCCTCGCACAGCGAGCCCGAAACCAGCATCCTGCTCACCCACTCCGTCATCCGCTGGTTTCGCGATCACTATCTCAGCAGCGCCGCCGACGCGCATGACTGGCGCGCTTCGCCGGCCCGCGCAAGCACCCTGATCGGCCTGCCGCCGGCCTTTGTGCTGACCGCCGGCGCCGATCCCTTGCGCGACGAAGGCGACGAATATGCCGAGCGTCTCAAAGCGGCCGGCGTGCCCGTGACCTACAAGCACTTCCCCGGCCAGTTCCACGGCTTCTTCACCATGGGCAAACTGCTCGACCAGGCCAACGTCGCAGCAAGCGATATCGGCGCGTGGCTGAAACAGTTGAACGCGTAACCGAACGGGCGACTAGACGCTTTCCCCCGCCCTCGCCGCCCGCCGCAGCGATTGCGGAGGCTGGCCGAAGGCGCGGATGAAGGCGCGTCGCATCCGCTCCGGATCGCGGAAACCGGTCGCCTCCGCGACGCGTTCGATGGCTTCGGCGGAGGACTGCACGCGCTGCCGCGCCACCTCGATGCGCAGGCGCTCCACCGCCTTCGATGGCGTGGTGCCGGTCTCGGCGACGAAGGCGCGGGTGAAGTGACGCGAGCTCATGCCGGCCTTCTCCGCCATGTCCTCGACCGTCAGCGGCGCATTGAGATGCTCGCGCGCCCAGGCGAGCAGCGGGCCGAAGCGGCCGTTTGCAGCCTTCAACTCCAATAGCGAGGAGAACTGGGACTGGCCGCCGCTGCGGCGATGATAAAGCACGAGCTGCCGCGCGGTCTTCTGCGCGATCTCCTCGCCGTAGTCCTCGGTGATCATCGCTAGCGCGAGGTCGATGCCGGCGGTGATGCCGGCCGAGGTCCAGATGTTGTCGTCGCGGGTGAAGATGCGATCCGGCTCGAGTTTCACTTTCGGATAGGCGGAAAGAAAATGCTTGGTCCGCTGCCAATGCGTGGTGGCGCGTCGGCCGTCGAGCAGGCCGGCTTCCGCGAGGATATAGGCGCCCGAGCAGACACTGGCGACGCGGACACCGCGCCTGGCGAGCCCGCGCACGAATGCCAGCGTCTTCGTACACTTCGCCGCCGCGCGCACGCCCTCGCCGCCTGCCACCACCAGTGTGGTGATCGCCGCTGACGGTCGCAGGCCCCGCGCGAACATCTCGGCGCCGGACGACGAACGCACCGGCCCTGGCGTCACCGCGATCACCTTCAGCTCGGGTGGATTGCCGGCAAAGCGCGCGGCGATCTCGAAGGCCGAGATCGGGCCGGCGGCATCCAGCAATTGAAAGTCCGGAAATACGAGAACGCCGATCATCGGGGCTTCTCCTGTCGACGTCAGAACCAAAGGGCTGAGTCCTGAAATAAGGGAATTATGCCATTTTGGACATCAGGCCACCATGCCATTCTGTCGCGGTCAACGGATATTTGAGGCCCCCATGTCGACCCCGCTACAGATCGGACTTCTGGTGTTTCCCAAGGTGACGCAGCTCGACCTCACGGGGCCGCTGCAGGTGTTCTCCTCCGTGCCCGGCGCCAAAGTGCATCTGGTATGGAAACGGATCGAGCCGGTGCCGAGCGATACCCCGCTGGCGCTGACGCCCACGGTCAGCTTCGTCGACTGCCCGCAGCTCGACGTGATCTGCGTTCCCGGCGGCATGGGCGCCGACGACATGGCGAACGATGAGGAGATGCTCGCCTTCCTGCGCAAGCAGGCGGAGGGCGCAAAATATATCACCTCGGTGTGCACAGGATCGCTGGTGCTCGGCGCCGCCGGCCTGCTTAGGGGTTATCGCGCCACGACGCATTGGTCAGCGATCGATTTTCTCGCAGCCTTCGGTGCGATCCCGACGCGGACGCGGGTCTGCGTCGATCGTAACCGCATCACCGGCGGCGGCGTCACCGCCGGCATCGATTTCGCGCTGACGCTGGTGTCGGAGCTCGTCGACCGCAAGACGGCGCAAGCCATTCAGCTTCGTCTCGAATACAACCCGAAGCCGCCGTTCAATGCCGGTTCGCCGGATACCGCACCAGCCGAAATCCTCGCCTTCATGAAAGAGAAGATGGCATCGTCACAGGCGCGCCGTGGCGAACTGATCGCCCGCGCCGCGGCGCAGCTCGGATAAATCGCGAGCCAAAGAAAAAGGCCGCCAGGTTTCCCGGGCGGCCTTTCCTGTCTTACGGTGGCCTCACATTAACGGGCGATTTCAGGACGTCTGCACCGGGGGCCTATGTCCCGCGCGCATCCCACTCGGAAGCCGCTGCTCATCGGGGCAGTCGCGATCTGGAGCCCGATCCGACGCGGTGGTCATCCACCTCCGTAAGATGACCCTATTGAGCTCCGCCCCCGCGTGAAGCGCAAGGACGTCGTATCGCCCGTCCCCGCTGTTACCGTTGTTCACAGCCACGCGTGCGCCGCACGCGCAATTGCGCGCTCGCACAACGTCCGAATGAGGTTGATTCAGCTTGCGGGCGTCCAGGGCTGATAGTCGCCGGTCGCCTTCGGGCGGCGGCCGCTTGCCAGCGTCGAGCCGGACGGACGATACGCCGCCGGTGTGCCCGTCATGTTCGGCACATGCGGCTTTTCCCATTCCCGCGGCGTGTATGTCTCTTCGGTCGGCGGCACGTCGACGACGTGATGCAGCCAGCCATGCCAGGACGGCGGCACCCGCGAGGCCTCAGCGTAACCGTTGTAGATCACCCAGCGGCGCTCGAAATGCAGCACCGGATCGATCGCACCGCCACGGGTGCGATAGTAGCGATTGCCCTGCTCGTCCGTGCCGACCAGTTCGCCGAAGCGCCAGGTCCAGAGCTGCGTGCCAAAGGTCTGGCCGTTCCACCACGTGAAGAATTTGAGCAGGAATTGTTTCATGAAGCGCCGGCCGGTTCGGGATCGTTGGGCTCTGATGCCATCGGCGGATCGAATTGTCCAGATTGCCGCACATGTTGTGATCCGGACCGGAACATCACGGCGCAGTGTTGGCGGCCAATTGTCGCGGAATTGGGTCTAACCCGTTCATTCGCCATACAGTTCCTATTTGAAAGGCTGACGCCCCGCGCATCGATGTGGCGCGAGGTTCGGGAACACCGGCCCCCGGAAAGGGTTGGATCATGTCCCGCAGATGGAGTCCCAACGATGATCAATCTCAAGGTTTTAAGCACCGCCGCGGCGCTGGCCCTGGTGGTGCCGCTCGTCATTCCTAGCGAAGGTTTTGCCCAGGGCACCAAGTTCTCCGCTGGGCGGGTCGGCGGAGGCGGTATGGCTATTGGAGGCGGCGGCGGAGGATTCCGTGGAGGTGGCGGTTTCGGCGGTGGAGCAGCCATCGGCGGAGGCGGATTCCGCGGCGGCGGCTACGCCGGTGGCGGCGGCTTCCGTGGCGGCGGCTTTGCCGCCGGCAGCCCTGGCCTTGGCACCAAGTTCGCGGGCGCTCCCGCTTACCGCGGCGGCGCGATCGCCAATCCTAACTGGGGTGCCGGCCGGCCCGGATGGAGTGGCGGATATCGTCCCGGCTGGCGCGGCGGCTATTATGGTCATCGCCGCTACGGAGTCTGGCCCGGCGTCGCGGCAGGTGCCCTGATCGGCGGCGCACTCGCATCGAGCGCTTATTATGATCCCTACTACTATGGCTACGGCTATGGGCCGGGCTACGGCTATTACGACGATGGATACTATGATGACAGCGTAGCGGTTGCGGCCGCACCTGACGGCGGTGACGACACCTACTGCCGGCAACGCTACAAGTCATATGATCCGGCGTCAGGCACCTATCTCGGTTATGACGGCAGGCGTCATCCCTGCCCCTGACCGACTGAGTCCTCTCGCGTGAAAAAGGGCGGCAAGAGCCGCCCTTTTTTGTTGAGAGGTCGCCCCCACATCGCACAACATGAATTCTGCCTTAAGCGAATCTCGTATGCACCGCATCTTGCAGACGCGCTATCGCGCTTCCGCCTTAATCAAACAGTCGGCCGTGCTGGTCGGCAGATACCGATATCGTCTCGACAAGAGGATCCGTCGTGCCGCGCGTTCTCGTGGTCGATGACGACCTCATGGTGTCCGCCACCATCGAGGTCTGTCTGAAGCGCAAGGGGTTTGACGTCACCGTCGCTGACGGCGCCGAGGCCGGAATGGTTGCGCTCGAAGGTAACAGCTTCGATGTGATGCTGGTCGACGTCTTCATGCCGCATATGCGCGGCTTCGAATCGATCCGGATTTTCCACGAGCGCGCGCCGGACATCCCGGTGATCGCGATGTCCGGCTACGCCTTCGCCAACGCCGATCGTGCGCCGGATTTCCTGCGCATGACGCTCGAACTTGGTGCAACGCGCTGCCTGCGCAAGCCGTTCACGCCGGAGGCGCTGATCACCACCGTCAACGAATGCCTCGGCAAATCGGCAACGTCGGCCCGCTTCTCGAAATGACTACGACCGCGTCGCCAGCACGACGGCGCCGAACGTGAAGACCAGCGCCACGATCTGCGTCGGTCCAAGCGGCTCGCGCAGCGCAACCGCTGATGCTACGACGCCGATGACGGGGACCGCCATGGTGCCGATCGCCGCGATCGAGGCCGGCAATCGCCTGAGCGCGGCGAACCAACTCACATAGGCGATGCAGAACTGGATCACGGTGGAATAGACCAGCAGCCACCAGCCGAGCGTCGTCACGCGATCGAGATGGGAGGTCTCGATGAGGAGCCCGACCACGGCGACCGGCAGACAGCCGAGCCCGATCTGCCAGGCCGCCGCCGGGACTGGCGCCATCTTGAGCGGCAGTCTCTTCGCGAGCACCGTCCCGAGCGCAAAGCCGAACGAGCCCGTGATCGCCATGATGATCCCGGGCAGCTTCTCGCGGCTCGCGGAAAGCCCGTTGCCGCCCATGATGACGGCGAGCCCGGCAAAGGCCATCACCAGCGCGATGGTGCGCAGCAGCGTCGGCCGTTCGCCGAGCACCGGCCAGGCCAGGATCGAGGCCCAGACCGGCATGGTGTAGGCGATCAGCGCGGCTTCGCTGGCCGGCAGCCAGAGCAGCGCGAGGCCCATCAGCACCATCCAGCCGGTGACGTTCAACAGCGCCGCCAGCATCAGCCGCAGCCACATCTCGCGGCCGACCAGAAGGCTCTGCCCGCGAAGGACCGCAAGCAGCGCCAATAGCGCGGCCCCGATCACGCCGGTCGAGCCGCGCAGCGTCAGCGGCGGCAGTTCGCTCAGGAGGTACTTCGTCACCGGCCAATTGAAGCCCCAGCCCACCGAAGTGACGGCGAGGAACAGGAAGCCCGCGGGCGCGAGGCGGCCGCGCGCGGTCGGTTTTGATTCTGTCATGGAGCCCGGCAGGGAATGGAATCGGAGCATACCGTGCCGGTAATCGGTCAACGAGACCAGCGGCAACGCGACATGCCAGCCGAGCATGCCGGTTCTAACCCTGCAGCGGGTTGGCCGCACCAGCGTTGACACGATTAAGACGATCGGTCATATTGAACGTTATGGCGAGACCAAGTGTCAAAGAAAATATCGTTGCGGCTGCCCTTGAAACCCTGCACAGCCGGGGCTTCAACGCAACCGGCGTGCAGGACATCACCGATGCGGCAGGGGTGCCGAAAGGATCGTTCTACAATCATTTCGAAAGCAAGGAAGAGCTCGGCGTCGAGGTCATCGAGCGCTACTGGCAAAGGGCGCTCGCCTCGTTGAGCATGCTCAGCGATCCCAATGTCCCGCCACTCGTCCGGCTCAAGTCGTATTTCCGGTCGCTCGACGAAATCTCGCGCAAGCAAAAATATCAGCGCGGCTGCCTGATCGGAAATATGGCCACCGAGATGTCAGGCCAGAGCCGTCCGATTCGCGAACGATTGGCCATCATCTTGGCCGCGTGGAGCCGCGGCATCGAATCCTGCGTCAGGGAAGCCCAGGCCGACGGGTCGATGCGCGGCGATATCGACGCCAAGCTGATAGCCTCTTTTCTCTTGAACGCCTGGGAAGGCACCGTCATGCGGGCGAAGGTCGACAAAGACCGGGCTGCGCTCGAAGCGTTCGAAAAGGTGGTGTTCACCAGCCTCTCGTGATGAAGGCAGAAGCGCGACCCGCTGTCGCTTGATTGCATACAATATGACCGGTCATCTTAGAAGGAAAAATGAGCGTGACACTGCATTCTTCTCTCAGAATTGGCCGCTACGAACTGGCGCACCGCGTGGTCATGGCACCGCTCACGCGGATGCGAGCGTCGGAGCCGGGCTCCGCGCCGACCTCCTTGAACGCCCGCTATTACGGACAGCGCGCCAGTCCAGATGGCTTGATCATTGCCGAGGCAACTCAAATTTCCTGGCAAGGCAAGGGATACCCCCGCACGCCGGGTATCCACACCGATGAGCAAGTTGCCGGCTGGAAGGGAGTTGTGGACGCGGTTCATGACAAGGGCGGCCTGATCTTCCTGCAGCTTTGGCATACCGGTCGAATCTCACATTCGAGCCACAGACCTGATCGTGGACTGCCGGTCTCCGCTTCGGCCATCACTCCAGCCGGACAAGCGTTCGGGTCGGCATTCGAACGTCTGCCCTACGAAACGCCTCGCGCGCTCGATACCGAGGAGATTCCGGAGGTTGTCGAGGACTATAAGCGGGCGGCCGCTCGCGCGATCTTCGCCGGATTCGACGGTGTCGAACTACACGGCGCCAATGGTTACCTGATCGACCAATTTCTGCAGGATCGTACGAATAATCGCACCGATCAGTATGGCGGCTCGATCGCGAACCGCGTCCGTTTTCTGCTGGAGGTGACCGACGGACTGATCAACGTGTGCGGCAACGAGCGGGTCGGTGTTCGACTCTCGCCGTTCGGAACGGTCGGTGACATCGGAGACTCTGATCCGCTTCGGCTGTTTGCCCACGCCATCGAGGCGCTGTCCGCGCGGCGTATTGCATATCTTCATCTGATCGAACCCCGCGCGAACGCAGGTGTCCGTGACGAGGCGAATCTGGATGCGCCAGCGTCCGTGGCAGCCCTGTTTCGCAGGGCGTTCAAAGGCCCTCTGATCGCCTCAGGCGGCTTTACAAAGCTCTCCGCCGAAGCGGAGCTCAAGTCCGGAACCGTCGACGCCATCGCGTTCGGTCGCGCCTTCATCGCCAATCCGGACCTGCCGCATCGCCTCGCGATCGATGCGCCCCTCAATGCCTTTGACCGCCGGACATTCTACGGCGGCGACGAGCGGGGATACACCGACTACCCCGCCCTCGCCTCATTGCGCGGTGTCGCCTGACTTCGCTCCCAAATCATTCGGAGGAAAAAAGTGCTGACGGTCCAAGTCGTGGATTATGGAAAGCCGTGGGACGTGGTGAAGACAGTGGATTCACACCGTCCTGATTTCGATCGGAGTGCACGCAATGCCTAAAAATCAAATGATCCTGCTCAAGCGTCGCCCGACGGGAATGCCCTGCGACGAAGATTTTGAGCGGTCTGAGCAGACAACGCCGGAGCTCTCGGAGGGGGAAGCCCTGGTGAAGACGCTTTACCTGTCTCTCGACCCCTACATGCGCGGGATCATGGACCAGAAGGAATCGTACATCCCCTCGGTCAACCTCGGGGAGGTCATGCGAGGGCATGTCGTCGGCGTCGTGGTCCAATCGCGGGCGGCGACGCTCGATCCTGGCGACCATGTTCATGGCATGGGCGGCTGGCAGGCTTACTCGGTCGGCCCGGCCAGCACATGGCGCAAGATCGACACCATGCTGGCTCCGCTGCCGGCCTGGCTTGGACCTCTCGGATTGCCGGGATGGACCGCTCATGTCGGCCTGATGGACCTCGGCTCTCCCAAGCCGGGCGAGACGGTCGTGGTTTCCTCGGCAGCCGGGGCGGTCGGAACGGTCGCCGGTCAGCTCGCCAGGATCGCCGGTTGTCGCGTGGTTGGAATCGCCGGCGGGTCCGATAAATGCCGCTATGTCGTTGACGAACTCGGGTTTCACGCCTGCGTGGACTACAAGGCGCCCGATTTTGACCGCGCGCTGGCGGCAGCCGTCCCCAGCGGCATCGATATCAACTTCGAGAATGTCGGCGGGAGCGTGCTCGATACAATCTGGCCACTCATGAACCGGCATTCCCGCCTTGTCGTTTCAGGGTTGATCGCTCAGTACAACCAAACCGCGCCCTGCCCGGGGCCTGATCTGACGGTGCTGCTCCGCAACCGCATCAACATACGCGGGTTCATTATCTCCGAGCATCTTGCGCAGATTCCGAATGCGGTTCAGCAGGTCGGACGGCTGTTGCGCGACGGCCAGATCAAGACGCGGGAGGACATCGTGGACGGCCTCGACAAGGCTCCGGCCGCTTTCATCGGGATGCTGAATGGACGAAACTTCGGCAAGCTCATGGTTCGGCTCGCAGAGGGGCAGTAGGTTCGATGACGTCCCCGGATTGGAGCCTCCCGCCCCCCGTGCTGACGCTGATATGCCATGTTCGCGCGGAACTGGGCGAGCGGTTGTCACTGTCAGGCACGCCACTGGGTGAACGGGCGATCGCCGAGGTCAAGGCACTCACGATGAGCGGCAATCGCCTGAACGCCTCGCTGGCGGGCAAAGCCGCGGCAGACTGGCTGATCGTTGCTCCCGACCGGTCATTCAGTCTCCTCGACGTGCGCTTTACCGCGCGAACGGACGACGACGTCCTCATATTCGTCCAGTACAATGGCCGTTTGCGTTTCTCGACGGAGGGGCACTTGCACAAAGTCGTCGTCGCGCCACGGTTTGAGACCGGCGATCCGCGCTATGCCTGGTTGAATGGCGTCCAGGCTGTCGGCAACGGGGAGTTCGATGCGCGTGCCCGCAGCCTGCGATACGCCTTCTACGCTGTTGAGTGACGCGGGCGATTCGCACGAGCCGCGGCGGATAGAGAATGTCCGCCATAGCCGCGTTCTCCGTAAGCCCACGTGAGTCTTCGAAATTCAATCCGTCGGCTGCCAAAAATACCTGCCCTGTGAAAAGCGGGCGAAGCGTTGTTCCACAGCACCCATGAGATTTTTTTCTCTTGGGAATCCTTCAGGACTCACTGATACTTGGCGGTATCACAGGCGTGGCACCGCCCCTGTTTTCCTCCGTTTTCCACCATATTTAGTATTTGATTCAGGAACTCGTACTAGTCCTTGACGGGCGGTACGGACTTGGCCTAGCTTTCCTCCTGTTCGGCGCGAGTGTGTTTCGGGTCCCCGCCGGTCGCTCCCAAAAGGGTCCAGAACGACCACTCCGTCAGCCGATCAGGCTGCGGGTGAAGGATTTTTTGCCCTTGGTTTCGGGGCAGTTTGGGACGCCAACAACGGGCCGGAAAAGGCTCATCGGTGACCTGCCGCGTTGATGAGTTTTGGGGCGTTGAATGCACGAACCGAACGGTCCGCCTGGGCCGGTCAGGGTCGTGCCGCCGCCGGATCGGTGCCAGCCGATTCCCTGCGGTCGAGAGAAACAGGCCGGTCCACCGGCTGAGCTTGCGGGGCTCTGGCCCCCCACCCTTTGGACGGAAGGATGGGACCGGGGACTCGCTCTAGGAATAACATTTCCGGACCACCCCAACGCAGGGAGGCCGGGCAGAAGACGGGGCACGAGCATGCATATCGAACGGCGCAACACCACGGCCGGAGAATCTCCTTACGCCGGAATCAATTTCAGACTGACCACGTCTGAGATCCGCAATCCGGATGGCTCCGTCGTATTCCGTGCTGACAATGTCGAGGTGCCCGAATTCTGGTCGCAGGTCGCCTCCGACGTGCTCGCCCAGAAATATTTCCGCAAGGCCGGCGTCGCCGCGCGGCTGAAGAAGGTCGAGGAGGAGACTGTTCCCTCGTGGCTGTGGCGCTCGGTGCCCGACAGCGAGGCGCTGGCGCTCCTGCCTGAGAGCGAGCGCATCGTCGGCGAGACCTCGGCCAAGCAGGTGTTCGACCGCCTCGCCGGCTGCTGGACCTATTGGGGCTGGAAGGGCGGCTACTTCTCCTCCGATGAAGACGCGCAAGCCTTCTTCGACGAGATCCGCTACCAGCTCGCCAAGCAGATGGTGGCGCCGAACTCGCCGCAATGGTTCAACACCGGCCTGCACTGGGCCTATGGCATCGACGGCCCCGGCCAGGGCCACTATTACGTCGACTACAAGACCGGCAAGCTGACGAAGTCGAAATCGGCTTACGAGCATCCGCAGCCGCACGCCTGCTTCATCCAGGGCATCGAGGACGACCTCGTCAACGACGGCGGCATCATGGACCTCTGGGTACGCGAGGCGCGCCTGTTCAAATATGGCTCCGGCACCGGCTCGAACTTCTCGCGCCTGCGCGGCGAAGGCGAAAAACTGTCCGGCGGCGGCCGCTCGTCCGGCCTGATGAGCTTCCTCAAGATCGGCGACCGCGCCGCCGGCGCGATCAAGTCCGGCGGCACCACGCGCCGCGCCGCCAAGATGGTCGTGGTCGACATCGATCACCCCGACATCGAGACCTATATCGACTGGAAGGTGAAGGAGGAGCAGAAGGTCGCCGCCCTCGTCACCGGCTCCAAGATCAACCAGAAGCACCTGAAGGCGGTGCTGAAGGCCTGCGTCAACTGCGAAGGCTCGGGCGACGACTGCTTCGATCCCGAGAAGAACCCCGCGCTCCGCCGCGAGATCAAGCTGGCGCGCCGCGCCATGGTGCCCGACAATTACATCAAGCGGGTGATCCAGTTCGCCAGGCAAGGCTACAAGGACCTCCAGTTCGACATCTACGACACCGACTGGGATTCGGAGGCCTATCTCACCGTCTCCGGCCAGAACTCCAACAACTCGGTCTCGCTGAAGGACGACTTCCTGCGCGCCGTCGAGACCGACCGCGACTGGAACCTGGTCGCCCGCACCAACAAGAAGATCACCAAGACGCTGAAGGCGCGCGATCTCTGGGAGAAGATCGGCTATGCCGCCTGGGCCAGCGCCGATCCGGGCCTGCACTTCAACACCACGATGAACGACTGGCACACCTGCAAGGCGTCCGGCGACATCCGCGCGTCCAACCCGTGCTCGGAATACATGTTCCTGGACGACACCGCCTGCAACCTGGCGTCCACGAACCTGCTCACCTTCTACGACACCACCACCAAGCGCTTCGACATCGAGTCCTACGAGCATCTGTGCCGGCTCTGGACCATCGTGCTCGAGATCTCTGTGCTGATGGCGCAATTCCCCTCGAAGGCGATCGCGGAGCTGTCCTACGAATTCCGTACGCTCGGCCTCGGCTTCGCCAATATCGGCGGCCTGCTGATGACCATGGGCCTGCCCTATGACTCCAGGGAAGGCCGTGCGCTTTGCGGCGCGCTGACCTCGATCATGACCGGCATCGCCTACAAGACCTCGGCCGAGATGGCGGCCGAGCTCGGCACCTTCCCCGGCTACAAGAAGAACGCGGCCCACATGCTGCGGGTGATCCGCAACCATCGCCGCGCCGCGCATGGCCAGGCCACCGGCTATGAGGCGCTCTCGGTCAACCCGGTGCCGCTCGACCACGCCTCCTGCCCGCAGGCCGATCTGATCGGCCACGCGACCAGGGCCTGGGACGATGCGCTTTCGCTCGGCGAGACCAACGGCTATCGCAACGCGCAAGTCACCGTGATCGCGCCGACCGGCACCATCGGCCTGGTGATGGATTGCGACACCACCGGCATCGAGCCTGATTTCGCGCTGGTGAAGTTCAAGAAGCTCGCCGGCGGCGGCTACTTCAAGATCATCAACCAGGCAGTGCCGGCAGCCTTGCGCGCGCTCGGCTATCGCGAGAGCGAGATCGCGGAGATCGAGGCCTACGCCGTCGGCCACGGCTCGCTCTCCAACGCGCCGGGCATCAATGCCTCTACGCTGAAGGCAAAGGGCTTCACCGATGAAGCCATTGCCAAGGTCGAGAAGGCGCTGCCGACCGCGTTCGACATCAAGTTCGCCTTCAACAAGTGGACCTTCGGCGAGGACTTCATCCGCGACCAGCTCGGCATCGGCGCGGAAGCGATCGCCGCCCCCGGCTTCGACCTGCTCTCGGCGATCGGCTTCTCCAAGCGCGAGATCGAGGCCGCCAACGTGCACATCTGCGGCGCGATGACGGTGGAGGGAGCTCCACACCTCAAGGCCGAACACTATCCGGTGTTCGACTGCGCCAACCCCTGCGGCAAGATCGGCAAGCGCTATCTCTCGGTCGAGAGCCACATCCGCATGATGGCGGCGGCGCAGCCGTTCATCTCGGGCGCGATCAGCAAGACCATCAACATGCCGAACGACGCCACGGCCGAGGACTGCAAGGCAGCCTACATGCTGTCCTGGAAGCTGGCGCTGAAGGCCAACGCGCTCTATCGCGACGGCTCGAAGCTGTCGCAGCCGCTCAACTCGCAGCTCATCAGCGATGATGAGGACGAGGACGATGCGGTCGAGGCGCTCTACGAGAAGCCGATGGCCGCGCGCGCCGCGCAGGTCTCGGAGAAGATCGTCGAGAAGCTGGTCGAGCGCATCGTCGTGATGCGCGAGCGCGAGAAGATGCCGGATCGCCGCAAGGGCTACACCCAGAAGGCGGTGGTCGGCGGCCACAAGGTCTATCTCCGGACCGGCGAATATGACGACGGCCGCCTCGGCGAGATCTTCATCGACATGCACAAGGAAGGTGCGGCGCTCCGCTCCTTCATCAACAACTTCGCGATCGCGGTCTCGCTCGGCCTGCAATACGGCGTGCCGCTCGATGAATATGTCGACGCCTTCACCTTCACCCGCTTCGAGCCCGCAGGGCCAGTGCAGGGCAACGACTCCATCAAGTACGCGACCTCGATCCTTGACTATGTCTTCCGCGAGCTCGCGGTGAGCTATCTCGCCCGCTTCGACCTCGCCCATGTCGATCCCAACGAGAGCGGCTTCGACGCGCTCGGCAAGGGCGTCGAGGAAGGCAAGGACCCGGAGGCGCCGCAGCACCAGGCAACAAAATACCTGTCGCGCGGTCTCACCCGCTCGCGCACCGACAACCTCGTCGTCATGCGCGGCGGCTCGACCGCCGTCAGCCAGACCACCGACAACGCGCCCGCCGGCGGCTCCCGCGTCACCGCCCTCTCCTCGCAAGGCGCGCAGTCCCGCGTCTCCGACACCATCGAAGGCGCGGTGGCGCTGAAGCAGGAAACGGAGCACGACCTCTCGCCGGCGGAAAAGGTAGGGCACTGGAGCAAAGCCGGCACCGCCGCTGCGGTTGCGCCGACGAAGGCCGAACGCCGCGCGGAAGCGAAGGCCAAGGGCTATGAGGGCGAGATGTGCTCGGAGTGCGGCAACTTCACGCTGGTGCGGAACGGTACGTGCATGAAGTGCGACACGTGCGGAAGTACGACGGGGTGTTCGTGATTCTGCGATGACGGTCATGCTGCCCGGCCTTGACCCGAGCATCCACGAAAGGCGGCCGAAAGGCCGCCTTTCCTATGTTCAAATTGTGTCGAACTCGATCCATAACCTATAATTGCAGAGTGCGACAACAAACATCTTTCACCAGTAAGACTTGTCATGACGACTGACGAAAAGACTACCAAAAAGGAAGCCCTTTGCTTTGTCGTAGGCCCAATCGGCAAAGAGGGTACTCCCGAGCGAAAGCACGCAGATTTGCTGCTAAATGCGATCATCAAGCATGTGTTGGAGAACAACGAGTTCGGTTACAAGGTCAGACGTGCCGATGAGGACGCAGATCCTGGCATGATCGGAGATCGCGTTATTGCCGATATAACAAGATCACCGCTGGTTATTGCCGACCTGACCGATTTAAATCCGAACGCATTTTATGAACTAGGAATTCGTCATGCAACTGAACTACCGACCATACACATCGCGAGGTCCGGCACACCTCTGCCATTCGACAACGTTGCCCATCGCACTATATTCGTCGATCTAACTGATTGGCAAAGCATCGAACAAGCTCGCAGTCGACTGGCAGATTCCGCCAGAGCAATCGCCAAGCCGGACTACAGGGTTAGCAATCCCATTACACAAGCCAACGCCAGCTTTAAGATGCGGCAAAGTGAAGATCCCCGCGAGAGACTTCTAGCTGAACTACAGGAACGCCTGGTATCCATTGAGAGTGCGCTAGCTCAGTCATCCCGCAGACAAAGCTCCAAATTGTGGGACGACACTAAAAATCGAGAAAAAATAAGAGATCGCGTCTCAGATGAAATAATTGAGATCGCCAGCGCAGAACGAAAAAACGGACGCAGCAGCGATGAAATCCTGGCTTTACTAAACACTCATATATTCGAAGAGACGCCAACTGACATCCGTCTCGATGGCAACAACATCTCAATTAGCTATCCGGGAGTTTCTTACTCTAGCAACTTAGTTGATTAGCTCGTCGGCGGATTAGCCGAAGGCCTAATCCTCCGCCGCTCACTCCTCGCACTCTCGACAATCTTGTAGACGAAAACGAGCAGAAAATCATGCCCATTAATTTATCGACCATTTCTAATTTTGGCGGGACAGACGCGGATGAAGATGCCTTGCTGCTGGACTCCTTCGAAGATCATCCGGCTTACTCGCAAATTGTGCAGCACGAAAGATTCTGCATTCTTGGCCGGAAAGGGAGCGGAAAAACAGCGATCTTCAAGAAAATCCTACAGGACAGGCAAGCCAACGCATTCTCGTTCGGCCACACATTCACAGATTACCCATGGCACCACCACGACAAACAAAAAAAGGCCGGAGTGCCTGAGGAACAGTGCTTCGTGCAAAGCTGGACCTATCTTTGTCTGATCTCGCTGTCAAAAATCCTTCTCAATCAAGACCACTCACAGCCCTATAGCGAGGGCACCGTTGATCATATCCAGCGCGTTGAAAGATTCATTCTCGACACGTACGGCAGTCGTGACCCGGACGTTACACAGATATTTTCTCCTTCCCATAAACTGCGATTCTCGGGCGACATCGGGATCAATTGGAAAATCTTTAAGGCATCCACAAAGATAGACAGCATCGAGATGGAGCATCTACCGACGATTGCCCAAGAGGTGAATCATAATCTCCGCACGTCCGTTGTCGAAAGCCTCAATCCCGAGAACCACTACTACGTCTTATTCGACCAGTTAGACCTCGGATTTTCGATTGAAGACAAGGCGTACTCCTTGAGGCTGATCGGATTGCTGCTCGCCGCAAAGGAGCTTAACGTTCTCGCCAAGGCAAAAGGAAAAAAGCTGACGATAGGTATTTTCTTGAGAGACGACATTTACGGCTCACTGCGCTTTGAAGACAAAAACAAAATAACCGAAAATTTTGCCGCCCCCGTCTATTGGGATCACGGGCCGAACCATCGCACGATGAAGAGCCTTATGGAAAAGCGGTTCACCACGGTTACGCAGTCGAGCAAGCACATCGATTGGGAGGAAATATTTGATGAACTACACAAGATGACCGGTCGACAGACCAAGTACCAATACATGAGCGATCGAACATTCTTGCGACCGCGCGATATGATTAAGTTTTGCAATGAAACGTTGACGGCTTACAAAGCGTCTATGGATGGCGCTGGAAGGTTCGAGAACAAACACATTTTGGCTGCTCAATCTCATTATTCGGACTACCTTTACAGAGAGCTTGAGGATGAAATTCACAAACAGATTTCGAACTATGAATTTTATGTCGAAGTTCTGAAAAATTTGGACTCTCTCCAATTTACCCGAGACGATTTTCTTCAATCATGGGAAAGCCGAAGATCGCTCTTGTCCGGCGACGATAAGCCTGACCTCGCAATGAAGCAGCTATATAGTTTCTCACTCATTGGCTATTATTCGCCGGGTGGCGGAGCGGGTGGATCGGAGTACATCTGGAAATACAAAGACCAAAAAAGCACATTCAATGAGAACGCATCGCAGTTCCGAGTTCATCCCGGCTTTAAAGAAGTGCTTGGCCTAAAGAAGTTCAGCCGCTCGGACCCAGGCTAGACCGACGGAAACCAGCGGATGAATTGCCTGCGGTTTTGCCACGCCGGCGCCCCGTCGCTCCTCAATGGCCTTCAGCGCGTCGGGCGAATTAACTGATCCGCCCAGCGCGCTCTACCGCTGTCGTTGCGCCAGATAGAATCCGGACAGCACCAGGACCAGCCCTGTCGCCTGCAGCGCGGTCGGGGGCTCGCCGAGCAGGAGCCAGCCGACGAGCAGGGTCAGCGCCGGCACCATCGCCGGGAAGACGGCGGCGCGGGCGACGCCGAGAAGCTGGATCGAGAATGCGAACAGATACAGCGCCGCGGGGCCGGCCAAGATTCCCTGCCCCACGGCCTGCAGCGCGTTTTCGCCGAGGCCCAGCGCCACCACGCGGCCGAGCCCGCCGGATGCCGCATAGACCGGCAGCAGCAAGAGCGACAGCACGCTGATGACGGTGGCCGCGGAGAAGGCGGAGATGCTCCAACGGCGCAGCAGCGCGGCGAAGACCGCGAACATCAATCCGGTCAGGACGAAGATCAGATCGCCCAGCACGCCGTCGGGCCCGATATGGCCGATCGATTCAGCCCCGATCACGGCCAGGCCGCCGACGATGACGACCGCCCCGAACACCCGCGAAAACGAAATCCGCTCCTTCAGCAAAACGGTGGCGAGAAACAGGCCGCCGAGCGTCGCGCAGGAAGGCTGGATGACGCTGCCATGCCCCAACGGCACGAACAGGAAGCCGGTATAGCTGATGATTGACATCACGGGTCCGCCGAGCACCATCAGCACCAGTCCACGGCCCCATCCGATGCCGCAGAGATTGCCTAGTCCGGCGCGAAGCACGAGCGGCAGGAACGCGATGCCCGACCACATATAACGATGCATCAGCAGGTCCGCGGGCGTGAATCCGACCTTCAGCCCGTGCCGTGTCGAGACGAAGCCGAGCGCCCAGCACAACGCCGCGCCAAGGCCGCAGGCGACCCCAAGCAAGGCCGGTTTCGCATCCGATTTGTGGGTTGGAGCATCGGCGCCGATGGTCGGCTTGGTCATCGCCGACGCTTACGTCAGCCGCCACAGCGGATCAACCCACGGCCATGCAAGGCTGACGGGCGCATGGGCCATCGAAAGAGGGTAACGAAAACGTGGACCTCGGGCATTTTGTGCCGCGAGAACGCGGACCCGCATCGCATCCGCTGTTTGACAATCGAATCGAAGCACGTAGCCGCAGGCAGGATAGTTAGTCCAATTTTCTCGCCGGTGCCGAATATCCGGGAGACACCCATCCAGTTGACCGCCGCGCTCTTTCATCCGAGTCTGCAACTCTGATGGTTACCTTCGACGAGCAATTTCGCCGGCAGTTGCGCGAACTCCTGATCTGGCGGCGCGACGTGCGGCGATTCCGGACCGATCCGCTGCCTGACGGTGCGCTGGAGCGGCTCATCGACATCGCCTGTCTGTCCCCGTCGGTCGGTCTGAGCCAGCCGTGGCGGTTCGTCATCGTGGAGGACCCGGTGCGACGCAGCGCTGTGATCGACGACTTCAGGGCCTGCAACGCCGATGCTCTGGCATCCTATTCGGGCGATCGCGCGGCGCGATATGCCGCATTGAAGCTGGCAGGTCTCGAGGAGGCGCCGGGTCATCTCGCTGTGTTCGCGGACAAGGCCAGCGAGATCGGCCACGGCCTCGGACGCGCAACCATGCCGGAGACAGTCGAATATTCGGTCGTCGCGGCCATCTGCTCGATGTGGCTCGCCGCGCGGGCCGAAGGAATCGGACTCGGATGGGTGTCGATCCTGAACCCTGTGCGGATCAATGAAATTCTGGACGTACCAAGCTCTCAGAAGCTCGTCGCTTATCTCTGCGTCGGTTATCCGCAGATGGAGCTTGACCATCCCGAGCTTGAACGAGAAGGTTGGGAAAATCGACATCACTCGCGTGAGTTCACGACGCGACGATAACGCGTCACGAGGCGGCTCGGAGCGAACAAGCACCGTGTGGGGTTCTTTATCTCGAGACGATCTCAGCGCGGCGGCGGCCAACGGCCCGGCTGCGTGTAGACAAAGGCAAAGCGCGGGTTGATTCCGCAATACGAGAACGTGCCGGACGCGCTCGCCAGGCATTGTTGGTAGGTCCGGAAGTAGCAGAGGCCCGGAAGGCCATAGTCCTTTCCCTGCAGGCAGAAAGGATAGTCCTGCGCGGCGGCTGGCGAGATTGCTCCCAACGCTGCTGAAACCGCAACGGTCAGGGCGAGCATAAGTCGTCGCATGAGATACCTCCTTAAGGATTGGTGCCTGGTTCGACGGAGGAAGTCGTTCTTGCGCCCGGTTGATCTGGGTCAACGCGGCTTGGGAAGAATATGCAATCGATGGCAGCCGCGAAACTGGGAGAGTAGACATGTAGGAGAAATAGACATGATGACCAAAACGATGTTGACGGCAGCCACGGCATTTTCCCTCCTGGCCATGCCAGTCATGGCGCAGCGCGGCGACGCGGAAAGGAGTGGCCATCATTATTCGGGCGGCCCCAAGACTGAAGTGCCGCACCATATGGGCAAGAAGCAAACCACCGGCTCTTCCAAAAAGGCGAGGTCCGGAGGTCACCACTACACCGGAGGCCCCGCCACCGGCACTCCGCACCACATGGGCGAGAAGCAGTAGCGCGGCTTGGCTGCTCTTTTCTCGAACAGGTGCGCCCCGCCGATGGATTGTCCGTGCTGCTTTCGACCATCTTTGGCGTTTTCGAAGGGCCAGGACGTGTTCCTGAAAACCGTCGCGTGCGACAAGAGGAAGGAATGATTTCGTTCTGCATCTGACTCTATTTCGTTCCCAAAGAACGAATCGGAATCGAGCAGATCGGGCGCGATGAAAGCCTAACGATTGGTTTCTGCCGGACTGGTCGAAGACGCAAACAGCTCGGCGTTTATGAGAGCTGCGCCTACCGCGCCGGGCGCACGAACTCGCCGGAAGCGGCCAGCCGAGGCCGCCATAAATTTTCCCTCACGCCCGCGTTGTCTTGATCAAAGCGGCGGCAGGACCTATCCTCTCGCTCATCTCGGACTGCCGCACTCCGTTGATGCAAGACTGAATGGAGAGCGCATCGGTGCCCCAGACGGACGACCCGAAGCCGGACCAACCGCACGGCATGAAACCCGCCGATGGCGATCTGGCTCGCGCCTATGAACGGATCAAGAGCGCCGAGGAAGATCTGGCGCGGCTGGACCGGTTGGTCTCCGGATTGGAGCACCGCGGTGACAGCCCACCTCCCCCGCAGGAAGGAACTGGTGCAGAGCCAAGCGGCGCTCCTGTGGACGCGGCGCCAACGTCGGAGAAGAACGAGGCTCGCCAGCCAGACCCGAAACGCGGCCGCCCCATGCTGCGAGTCCTCGTCGGCCTTCTGTTGGCGATAGGCATCGTTGGCGCAGCGTTCGCTGCGCGATATGGCAATGAGGCCAAGGCGATCATGGCGCGATGGGCGCCGCAAGCCTCAGCGCCCCCGGCGGCATCCGAGCCTCGCGCGTCGACGAAATCGCTGATGGTCGAGGTCGCCGATGCCGGTGAACAGCCCTCCACGCCGTCTCCTTCGAGCCAGAAAGACGTGCCGGCGCCTTCCAGCAGCAAGGAAAGCAAGGACGTTCCGTCAGCCGGCGCGCCGCCACCAGCCAATTCGACCTCGGCCGATGTGGCACAATCGCTGAAGGCCATCGCGCAGGGCCTTGCGAACATCAACGAAAAGCTTGAGCAACTGAAGAGCAGTCACGACCAGACGCTTCGCGAGCATGCCGACTCCATTCAGCAGCTCAAGACGGCGCAGGAGCAAGGCGCCCGGGACAACGCGCGCATCGCCGAGCAGGTGCAGGCGCTGCAAGCGCAGCTCGCCACTCTGTCCGCGAAAGCCGCCGCGCCAGGGGTGAAGAAGGAGACCGATGCGGCTGCGCGTCCGCGCCTGCCTGTAGCCACACCTCCGCGGCCCAGGCGGCCGCCACCGCCTTGGAGGCCGCCCCCGTATATGGCCGAACCCTGGGACGATCCCTATTGGTGAGGTGCACGATCGTTCCGAGATCGCTACGCGCAATGCTGGCGTTCTCGGATCGCACGAGAAACGACACCAATCAGCGAGTACAAACGCTGAGTTTATTTTTGTCCGGCGCGCTGCTGCGTACATTCACTCCTGGAGCACACGCTAACGGAGGCAAGAATGAAAACTTTCATTGCTTTATTGTCGACGATTTTCGTGCTGGTCGTTCCTGCACAGGCGTATTCAAGAACCGTTTTTGTCGGGAAAGTGCCCAGTGTCTGGCGTACGCCCAACGGTGCTGCCTTTTTGGAATTCCGGCACAATCCCGATTCAAATCGCGTGTGGGTGTCAGCGACCCTGTGCGACAAATACGTCACCGGGGATTGGGCGGCATCCGACTGCAAACTCTACAACCAGCACAAAATCAGAGTTGCCGGCCTTGTCTACATAGTTCGTCAGGCGCCATTCGCTTTGGCAGCCACGTCTGCGCATGGGTGGAAAATGGACCGGGGACGCCGATCTATCGGCAGACAGGCGACTGCAAGCTCAACATCCACACTGTTCGCGCCGATTACGACAATGGGTTTGAGAGGTACTGGCGCCCGATGGATGTGATCACCATGCAACTGAATAATCCACGTGGCAGATAGCACGTCGGCGGGTTACGCTTCCCTAACCCGCCCCACGCACTTCGCCTCGATGCGTCACGCCGCCTTGGCGGTCTTCTCCGGCGGAGCCGTTTCCATCGCGCGCATGTAGAGATCGAGCAGGCTTTCGCGTTCGTCGCGTTCCTCTTTATCCTCTTTCCGCAACTTGATGATTTCCTTGAGGATCTTCACATCGAAACCTTCGGCCTTGGCTTCCGAGAAGACCTCCTTCTTCTGCTCGTTCAACTCCTGCAATTCGGTGTCCAGATTCTCGATCCGCTCGACGAAGGAACGAATACGCCCGCCGGGAATAGTGATGTCAGACATGGTGCCTCTTTGCTGAATGAGGTCGTGAAAATGACCGAAAAGAAATAACCAATGTGTTAACCTCAAAGCCTGCCGGAAGCAGCGCTCGCCCGACCAAACGCATGACGGATCAAGCCTCAGGCGAGTCGCCCGATCACGCGGCTTGAGTCGAATCCCCTGCATTCTCCGTAATTTCCCGATGGGGGATCACCCGGATTCTCCGCCGTCCTCACTGCTGCTATCGATAGAGCGTGAGGTCGCTTACCGCAGGAGGCGGAACATGGCTGAACTCTATTTCCATTGCTCTGACGCCGAACACGTTCTGATCGATGAATGCGGTCATGCCATGGACCTGGCCGAGGCGCGCGAGCATGCAGAAGGCCTGGTGCGCGCCCTCATCATGACGCCCAGCGATGAAGATTGGCGGAGCTGGATCGTGCACGTCACCGATGAGCTCGGCGAGGAACACTTCGCCCTGCCGTTCACGTCCGTGCTTGGCAAATTGCACTGAGGCGACCCGCCATGCGGCTCGCACACCCGTCCTGGAGACCGCTGCGCCGGCGCCTGAACGCGATCATCGCCGGCTGCCACAGGCTGATCGAAAGCGTCTGTAATCCCTACCGGCCCGAGCTTCATTACATGCGAGGACCCGGCCCGAAGTGGCAGGCGAGGCATCGGCCCCGGTAAGGGCCGCCGACTCGCGATCTGAGCCCCCCATCAAAAAGCCCGCGACCAAGTCGCGGGCTTTTGCTGTCACAGGGCTTTGGACGCGTCGCTCAGCGGGATGCGAGACCGGTTTCGGTCCGCGCGGCCGCCGTCGCCGCCCTTACCTTCGGGCGCGGGGTCAGGACGCTGAGCTGGTGCGGGGAAGCCGCCGAAGGGGCGACCTGCGGTTGCTCCTGGACATTCGCGGCTCCAAGCAGCCCGATTTGCACCGGCGAGATCGGCAGCCCCTTAACTGCGTAGGTCGGCAACTCCGCAGCGAAGCTGGCAGTGCCACCTGCGATCGAGATAGCGAGGGCGGCTGCGATGGTGAGGGAAGTCTTCTTCACTGCAATTCTCCTGGGTAGGTTCGAAGGCAGGAGATAAGCATCCTATTGCGCTGCGGTATGCGCCTTGTTGCATTGCAACAATGCAGGATTGCGATCCGTTGCCTGGCGAAGCGATTTCTTTCGTCGCTCGCGCGCGGCACAGCATCGAATGGCTGAAATTTACGCCAAAACAGAATGCCCTTCTGGCCCCGCCTTCGATCCTCATCCCGAGGAGCCGCGAAGCGGCGTCTCGAAGGATGGGCCGCGGGCGAGAGTGGGGCCTCATGGGTTCGAGACGGCGCTTTGCGCCTCCTCACCATGAGGGTCTGAGAGCGCGCGGCGAGGCGAATTTAGCCAGCAATTCCAACGTGATTTGCTCCGTCCAGCCTTGCCGCAAAAAACATTCCGCTTCCGCCGTCGGGCAAATCAGCATTATGACTCCGCGCGTCTCACCCGAATGAGGGGCGGCTCGCGATCGTCACGAACGTTGCGGTGAGATGCGGTGGACGCGGGTGTTGCGACTGACGAGCGCGGCATCAGCGGACGGCGAAGTCGTGTGGTTCTGGCGCCCCGACGCTGGCGCTAAGTTCGCGGAGATGATCTGCGGGCGACGGTGGCAAGAAAGCCCGGTCACCGGGAAGAGCGCGAAGTAAGCCGTAAACCATCGCGCAGGGAAAGCCGGTGTGAATCGGTTGAACCTGTGGCCCTACCCCCGTGCTTTTTGCTGCACGGGGCCCACGGGTGCAACCAGCACCCGGCTTTCCCTGCGCCCTCACTTCGACGAGAGGGCGGAAAGTGAAGCAAGACTCGGACGCCATGCGCCGCGAGAACGCGAACTCACATCCTCACTCCACCGTCATGCCCGCGAAGGCGGGCATCCAGTAACCCGCGGCGTCTGGGCATAAGCACTGACGTCTCTGGAATACTGGATCGCCCGCCGGAGCCTGTCATCGGGCGGCCGTTCGGCCGACCCGGTGGCGGACGATGACAGCGGAAAGCTGTTTGAAAATTGAATGGAATCCCTTACCGCGCCACCGGCCGGTCCTGATCGTACAGCACGCGGACGCGGATGGTGCCCTCGACAGCCCTCAGGTCGGCCAAAAGTCCCTCGCCCTCGCCGCCGACGACGTCCGTCTCGAGCACGACATAGCCGACTTCCGGATCGGTCTGCAGATACTGCGCGAGGATGTTGATGCCGTGGCGGGCGACGGCGTCGTTCACCTGGCGCAACACGCCGGGGACGTTACGGTGGACGTGGATGAAGCGGGTGCCGGTGGGACGAGCCGGCAGTTGCACCTGCGGGAAGTTGACAGCCCCGAGGGTCGAGCCGACATCCGAATAGTCGATCAGCTTGCGCGCGACCTCGCCGCCGATGCGGTCCTGGGCTTCCTCGGTGGAGCCGCCGATATGCGGGGTCAGGATCACGTTGGAAAGGCCCTGCAGCGGCGAGACGAAGCGGTCCGCGTTGGAAGCTGGCTCCACGGGGAAGACGTCGACGGCCGCGCCGGCGAGCCGGCCCTCGCCCAGCACGCGGGCCAGCGCCTCGAGGTCGACGACGGTGCCGCGCGAGTTGTTGATGAGGTAGGCGCCCTGCTTCATCTGCCGCAGCTCGCGCTCGCCGATCATGTTGGCGGTGGCCGGCGTCTCCGGCACGTGCAGGGAGACGACGTCGCTTGCCGCCAGCAATTCGTCCAGCGTCTCGACCGGTTCGGTGTTGCCGTGACGGAGCTTGTCGGTCTGGTCGAAGAAGATCACGCGCATGCCCATGGCTTCGGCGAGATTGGACAATTGCGAGCCGATATTGCCGTAGCCGACGATGCCGAGCGTCTTGCCGCGCACCTCGCGGCTGCCCTCCGCGGACTTGTCCCAGCCGCCGCCATGCGCCGCGACCGAGCGCGGGAACACCCTTCGAAGCAGCATCACCACCTCGGCGATGGTGAGTTCCGCCACGCTGCGGGTGTTGGAATAAGGCGCGTTGAACACAGGGATGCCGAGCCGCCGCGCCGCATCGAGATCGACCTGGTTGGTGCCGACCGAGAAGCAGCCGACCGCGATCAGCCGATCGGCCGCCTCGATCACATCGGCGGTGAGCTGGGTCCGGGAGCGGATGCCCAGCATATGCACGCCCGACAGCGCCCGCTTGAGCTCCTTGGCACCGAGCGCCTTCGGCAGGCGCTCGACCTCGGTATAGCCATTGGCGTTGAACAGGCGGACGGCGGATTCGTTCACGCCCTCCAGCAAGAGGACGCGGATCTTTTGCTTGGGCAGGGACAGGGGCATCGGTCGTCCGATCGTGGTCTGGCCGGGCCGATCATCGGAAATTTGCGCTGGCCCGGACGAGCGGACGGATATCCGCCCTCGCCGTCCGAGGCAACCGGAGAAAGCGCGTGCCGCCGCCTTGTGCTCCGGTCACCCGCCCAGCACGTTTCCCCAGCCGTCGAACACGAACTCGCGCCATGCGATCGCCCCGTCGGCGCGCGCGTTGCTGGAGCGGCGGAAGTCGTCGGCTTCGTCGCCGGTCCAGGTGACAATCTCGTCCGTGGCGCGGTCGTGCAGGACCGCCGGCTCGGACGGGTCGAAATACTTCATGGGATGCAGGGTCTCTTGAGCTGTCATGGCCCGACAACGCCTTGGAGACCAGGAAAGTTGCGCTCCATCGATCACATGCATCGCGACTACAACGGTAACGCCATCGATCAGGCACCGAGGGCTTGCAGTCATCGCAATGCCTCAATCAGCTCCAAAGCCTGCCAGCGATCCGACAGATTGGGCGAGTTATCCAAAGTGTCCCTGCAATTCGAACTTGATCGGCAGCAGAGCGGCTCGATCGGCACGAGTGCCCTCGTCGTCGCGGCGGCGTTGCGCTGGACGACGATCGCCCTTGTGGCCGCGGTCTGGATCAGCGCGGCGATCTTCGGCTGCTATATCGTGGCAATCTATCTCGGCGCGCTGGCGGATGGAAATCTCGATCAATGGAACCGGGACCTGCCGCGCCTTTACGATCCGCATTCGTGGATGGCAACGATGGGGATCGGGCTGCATTTTGCGGCCGGCACGGTGCTGCTCCTGCTTGGGCCATTGCAGCTGATCAGGGCCGTGCGGGCGAGCGCGCCGGCGTTTCATCGCTGGGTCGGCCGGCTCTATGCATTGTCCGCGCTCATGGCGGGGTTGGGCGGGCTGGCTTTTATCGCCGTGCAGGGCACGATCGGCGGGACGCCGATGAATATCGGTTTCAGCCTCTATGGCGCGCTCACGGCGATCGCCGCCGTGGCAACCTTCTGGCATGCGCGCATGCGACGCTTCGAGCAGCATCGCGCCTGGGCGATCCGGCTGTTTGCGCTGGTGATCGGATCATGGCTCTACCGGATGGATTACGGCTTCTGGCATTTGCTCGGCCACAACATGGGTCATACGCCCACGTTCGATGGCGGCTTCGACGTCGTGATGGCCTTCTTTTTCTACATTCCCAATCTGATCATAGCAGAAGCCTTCATCCGCGCGCGCCGGCACCGCTCGCCCAGCTATGTCAAACTGGGAGCGGCAATTTGCATGGGCCTCGGCGCGGCGTTCATCGCAGTGAGCACGTATTATTTCACCGCCTTGCACTGGGGACCGAGGATTGTGCAGAGGCTTCTGACATTGTGACGGAGCGCGCTCGGCCCGGTGGCTTCAACTCCGCCCAGAGAAAAGACCGGCGGGCGTTACGCCGCCGGTCTTCTCTTGCAGCTGCCGGCTCCCGGAGTCCGGTTCCGCTGCAGATTGCCGTGCCCTTAGGCTGACCGCGATAAGTTTAATAAAGTCCTAACAAAGCAAGAGTGGGCCAGATCACACTCTACCGGCAACCCCTCGGCGCACAGAACCGGCGCTCACGTCACCGAAAAATTACGGAGCCGTTCATTGCGCGATGAGTCGCATGATGCATTCGCGCATCACTGCACATTGTTTGCGCGCCGCGCTTAACCATTGCGCGTTGCTTGTCTTAGGGAACCACCGACTCAGTGCTACCATGCAGTGCATACCGAAACAGGAGCGCTTCGGATGCCTTGCTACAGCTTTGATCTCGTCATTGGTGAAGAGTTCAAAAATCAGGGCTCGATCATCCTCGAGGACCTGCACGTTGCCTCCGACAGAGCCGACCAACTCGCCAACGAGCTCTCACAAGTCAAACCCGAATTGAAATCGAGAGGCTGCGCGGTTCGCGTCACCGACATCGACAACGTGGAGCTCTATCGCACGCCACTCGATCCAATTCCGGCGTGGCGCTCCGCAAGGAGGATGTGAGTAACAACACGTTCTAAACCGCATGAAGGCGGACGGCGCGAACGCGATCCGCCTTCGTCTGAAAAGGCCGGCGGCTCACACTATGCCAGCCGGACTGCTACTACATCACTGTCTGGAAACGTGACGCCTCGCGGACGGGCGCGCGTGTCGCACCGGAGGCGCCGCAACCGACAGGTCGACACGGCCGACGGACGCCAGTGCGTTCTGCGGGTACGAATTAGAGCCGACGCCGAGGCTCTGATAGAATGCCTGCGCGCCAGGCTCCTGCACCGCCTGTTGCGCAACCACTGGAGTTGCGACCACGGCCGATACCAACGCAACCGCGCTAAACAGTTTGAACCTAGTCATTGCCTATTCCCCTTTCGATTGACCAAACCAATAGCGTTTGAATTCGCCAACGTTTCGAAGTCGTCGTGGCGTTCGCACGTGCACATAGCGATCAGGCGCTCACGTTCAATCGAATGATGATCATCATTTAAAAACATCATCGTGATCGGGCGCCACGGGCCCGTGAGCTCGACGAGGTCGAGGCATCCGCCTTGCGCGTCATTGGAAGAATCTTCGCCGTGACGGCGGCCTGCGAAACCAGGCCTTCCTGATCGGGGACTGAAATAGAATGATCTTCCCAGACACCGACTGCCGCTGCACGCCTTAGTCCGCCGAGCCGACTCTCTTGCGATTTCGATCGGCCGTTCACGAGTTGCTGAGCTGCTAGCCAGCTGTACGACGCGATCACGCGTTGGCTGTATGGCGCGCTATCATTCTCGCATTCGACGCAATAAGCGCACCGTCCACCGCGAACGGTGCATGGCCGCGCGAGTTGCGGACACGGAATTCGCAGGGTGAATTAGCGTGAGCGTAATCTGCCAGATCAAGCGGCCAACAATCGATCGAACTCCGCTGGGGCGTACGATTTCCCCTCTTCGTCCGTGATCACCACCTGCCAGCCAGCGCTGGCGAACACGCGCGCCTTGGCGACGATGATCAATGAACTCTGGCGTTCGACCCTGACCTTCTCGTTGTCGCGTTCTGCGATCATCCTGTAGGACAAATTCTTTATCCCTTTGCGCCTGTTCCGTCCTTGCCAATAGCCAATAGGCTTTGGCCGCAATTCGCCCGGAACGTGACGATTTGATGGAACTCGCCAACGCGCCTTCGGCCGACGGGTGCATAGCGGAAGCGGCAACAAAAAAGCGGCCCCTTGGGGGCCGCTCTCCTGTCGCCACTCCGTTCCTCAGTAGGGATCGTAGCCGTAATAGGCGTACGAATCATAGGGCTCGAACGGCGCTGCGGCGATCGCGGCCGCTGTGCCGATCGCGCCGCCGACGACGCCGGCCGCGACCTCGCCTGGACCCGGCCCATAATACGGTCGGTGATAGACCGGTCCGTAATAGACCTGCCGATAATACCCCATGCGGGGATAGCGGCCGGTGTTATAGGGCGTGCCGACGCCATAGCTGCCGGTCAGGTAGCGCGAATTCGGATAGTTGAATCCGATCGAGCCCGGTTCCTGTGTAACGCCCTGCGCCATCAGGGGCGTGGCGAACGTTGTCGCCAATGCCGCGGCGGCGCCCAATAATGCAAGCTTCTTCATCGCTCCTCCTCCAATATGCCCCTTCGAAAGCGGCAACGATGGAATGAGGACGCCGTTCCCATTTTTCGTTCAACGGGCCCTGAAGTTCCGGTTCCTCCGCGCTCCGACGCTCGCGGGTAGAGCGCTTTCGAGCGGAGTGAAACGCGTCAAAACAGGAATCTAGATCTTGCTCTCCACGGCGTGCCGCACACGCGGCAACTTCGTCCGTGCCGGCGCGGTGCGCCGCTTGGCAATCCACAGATAAATGCCGCTGCCCAGCACGATGATGGTGACGAGATCAAGCAGCGCCCAGACGATCTTGAGCGGCAGCCCGCCGTAGTCCCCGAAATGCAGCGGTCGCGAGACCTGCAGCGCCCTCAGATACCAGGGCACCTGCGGGGCAATGATGTTCTCGCCATTGTTGGCGTCGACCAGCACCGGCTGCAACATGCGCGCCGTGAATGGCGTTGCGCCCTTGGTCCAGACGATGACATGTTGCGGGCTCCCGAAGCGCGCCGAGGTCGGCATGGTGACAGATGTCACCAATCGGTCGGGAAATTTTTCACGCACGCGGCTGACGGCCGATTGAACGGAGGGTATCGGCGCGACCGGCTTGCCCTGGTACGGGGCGAGCAGAACCGGCACGAGTTGCGCGCGCCACAGGTCAAACAGCGGCGTCGCCAGCGTGTTGATCGTGCCCGTGATGCCAACCACCACGGCCCAGGTCACCGTGACGATGCCGAGCAGATTATGCGTGTCGAGCCATTTGAGCCGCGGCGATGATCCGCGTCGGATCGTGCCAAAATCCAGCCGCCGCATGAACGGCCAATAGACAATGATGCCCGAGATCAGTGACACCACGAACACGAGCCCCATCACGCCGAGGAACAATTCGCCCGGCAAGCCCGTGAACATGTCCTTGTGGATGCGCAGCACGATATCCATGACGTCCTGATGCGGCGTCTCCTCGCCGAGCACCTCGGCCGTGCGCGCATCGATGGTCACGCGATGAAACTGGCCGGGCGCAGGAATGGCGGTCGGCGACATCGCGACTGTGACCAGTGGTTCGGTCTGCTTCAGATTGGCGAGGAGGACGAACTGGCCGGGATAGCGCTGCTTTGCCACCTCGATCGCCCGATCAAGCGAGGCGCGGGGCGTATCGGCCGGCATCTCGGGCGCCGCGATCTCCTCTTCAAGGAGTTCGTCGATCTCGTCATGGAAAACCAGCGGCAGGCCGGTCACGCACAGCATCAGCAGGAACACCATGCTGATGAGCGAGGTCCAGGTGTGAATGCGCGACCACAGCCGGATTGTTTGCGGTCGGGCCATGGGCGCGTCTACCAGCGACAGCCCACTGCGCCCGCGACGGTGCGCGGGCTTGTGCATTGGCAGCCGCTAGTCGTGGTGCAGGCCATGGCGACGCGGTCGGTAATGCGCTTCACGTTGAGTGCCGAGTTCATGCCTAGGGACTGACGGTAATGGTAGCGGATACCGCCGCCCGATCCCCAGCCATCCAGCTTGCCGGACTGGACAGCGCAATCCACATAGACGGGTGCGCGTTGCCGCGCAACCAGAACCGGTACCTTGTGCCGCACGACCATTGCGGTCGAAGTTGGAATTATTCCAATTGAGAACAGCGGCATCAAAAGCAGGGCAATCGCGGCCGACCGCGCCACCGCAATTGGCGGCGAGCAAAAAAGAAAGCCCCGCCTCCACGTGGAAGGCGGGGTTGAAGTTCATTGGGTAAGAAATCCGCACGCAATGGACTCAAAGCGCGGGACGTAGCGTTACGAATTTTATCGACGCGACAGGTGCCGACAACGTGATTAAAGCGCCGAGAGCAAGGGAGATTTTCCCGACAGCGACGGAGAAAATTCCCGGCCAGCGAGCCCACCGGGCTAATGGAGCACGTCGAGCCTGACGTTGGTGAGCCCCTTGCCGACCATTCCGAGTTCTTGCGCGGCGGAATAGGAGACGTCGACGATCCGCCCCCGCACATACGGACCGCGGTCGTTGACCCTCACGGTCACCGAGCGGCCGCTTTTGACGTCGGTAACGCGAAGCTTGGTGCCGAACGGCAAGCTCGGATGCGCCGCGGTCAATTGATTCTTGTCGAACTTCTCTCCGCTCGCGGTCTGCGAATCCTCACTGTAGAAGCTCGCGACACCCTGGGATGCGCCTTTGGCATCGCCGCTCTTGCGCGACGCGACCCGCGTGTACTTTCGCGTCGCCGCCACCCGCTTCTTCATCGCGACCGCCGCGGTGCGGGTCTGCACGAACGATGCCTGCCTGCTCGCGCCGATTTCCGATCGTTGGCCGACGACGGTTGACTGCGCACAAGCCGCCAACGAAGCGGCCCCGAGGACAACCGCAAAGAGTCGCGTGGCTCTCCACACAGGACCGGACGACACCAGGTGCGCCTCAACCTGCGCCCGCCCCCTGATGTCGACGTACGAATTTACGGCACGGTCGAAACACATGTTGCATCCCCAACTCGCGCCCCTAGCCCAAGCCGAAATCCAACGGCCTAAGGGCGAACTCCAATCGGGGCGTAACCGGGGCAGGAAGCGACAGCGCGCGTTTACCGTTGCGCAATTCCGTCGAGGTGTGGTGATTGCGCCACAGCCGGCGCTGTCATTCCGGGCGGAATGCGCGCGAAATACGCAGGCCCGAATCAAATAGCTGCAGGCGCAACGCGAAAACGCATTCCGGGTTCGGCGCTAACGCGCCGCCCCGGAATGAGAGATCGTGAATTGGGTCAGATCAAATCAGCCGCGACGGGCGCTGAACGGCCCGACCGAGGCCGTGCCAGCGGCGGGCGGCAGCACGACGACGGTCGCGCCCGGCTTCACGCGGCCAAACAGATCGATCACGTCGGCATTGGCCATGCGGATACAGCCGGAAGAAATCGCCTGCCCGATGTATTCCGGCTGGTTGGTGCCGTGAATGCGGTACAGCGTGTCCTTGTTGCCCTGGTAGAGATAGAGCGCCCGCGCGCCGAGCGGATTGGCCGGACCGCCGGCGACACGCGACGGATAAGGCCCGAGCCGCTCCTGGATCTCCCTGGTCGGAACCCAGTCCGGCCACTCGGCCATGCGGCCGACGGTGGCTACGCCGGAGAAAGCCATCGCCTCCTCCCCGACCGCCACGCCGTAGCGGATCGCCTTGCCATCCGGCAGCACATAGTACAGATAGCGCGCGTCGGTATCGACCAGGATCGAACCCGGCTGTTCCTTTCGCGTATAGTCGACGATGTGGCGCTGGAACTGCTGCGGGATCGAAGCCTGCGCGTAAGGCGGATGGGCCAGCAATTGCCGATCGCGCGGCGTCATGTTGGCATCTGTGGATGGCGACAGCGTCGCCTGCATGCAGCCGGCAAGCGTCACCGCCCCCGTCAGCAGAACCGCGAGCCCCAGTCTCGACACCGCACGTCTCCCCTGCGTTAACCTGTTACCCAGTTGTTGCCAGAATAGTGCTGAAATCAAGGCAAAGCGTGTTGGAACACGTCTGTTTGATTGAGCCGGCACGTTCTGCCTTGCCTCGGTTGCACGGCGCCTCGGTAGACGCTAGCCTCCCCGAAAAAACAGGAGGTTCCCGAGGATGCGCTATACTTTGTTAATCGCAGGCCTGCTGCTCGCAGCGCAGCCTGCGCAAGCCGATCCGCGGTCGGCCTATGTCGCGCTGGTGCTGCAGGCATTTGCCGCCAAGGTCGAATGCCCCAACACCGATCTCGTCTATCAAGACCTCGTGCAGAAGGCCGAAGAGATGCACCTTCCCGATGGAACCACGGAGAAGGTGCGCAAGGCGATCGCTTTCCTACACACTGGCGGCAAGATGGGCGAGCGCCAGGACGACGAACTCATGGCCGAAGTCGCGGTCGCCACACAGGCCACTGACCTCAACCAGCGCAGGCTGGGGATGACGACCTGGTGCGAAGCGCAGAAGACTCACCTCACTGGCTTCATCCGCCCGAAGAACTAGCCGCGCGCCCGATGCCCGAGTTCCAGCGGAACGCGGCGGCGTGGGCGGCCCCAGACTCTCCCTCCTCTTGCCTTGCTTTGGTCAAACCTGACTGGAGTCGTGGGGCCGATGGTTGACGTAATGTAAATCCGCCGGCCGCTTCCTGAGCGGGTGGCATTGGACTGAAGATGGAGCGCCAATGCTTTCCACGCTGAATGCCAAAGAATCCGATCCGCACGATGTGTTCGTGATCGATCCCGAAGTCGTGCTGGCGACCCGCGGGGATCGTGCACCACCAACTCCGCGCACTGAGGTGAATCACGCGCCGGCACCGCAGAGCTACGCGGCATCGAGCGTCGCTGCGCCATCGCTGGATAGCAGTTTTCGCGTGACGGCCAGCGATCACATCCAGTTGCCGAGCGAGCCTTCGGCCTTCGCCAAATGGGCCAAGCGCGCCACGATGGCCTTCCTGTTTGCCTTGATCAGCGCTTTCGCGGCGGCAGCCTGGAAGCATCATGGCGACACGGCCAAGCAGATGATCGCTGAGTGGATACCGCAGTTCTCGCTGTTGTCGTCACCTTCGGAAGACGCAACGGCCTCCGCGGAGCAACCGGCTCCCCCCGCTGTTCAGACCGCCACGGAGCAACCGCCCGCGCCCGCCGTTCAAACCGCCTCGACCGATCAGGCGGTCGCGCAGCCGGAGGCCCCGACCCAGGCTCAGCCCGCGGAAGCCGCCGCGCCGACGACGGCCGCCGCCCTCCCTGCCGATTCCTCGCAGTTGCTGCAGTCGATGGCGCACGATCTCGCGACGATGGGCCAGCAGATCCAGCAGCTCAAAGCCAGCATCGAGCAGCTCAAGTCTGGCCAGGATCAGATGGCGCGCGACATCGCCCGGAATGCCGAGGCCAGGGTTTCGGCACAAGCCGTGCAGCCGCGGACGGCGGCTCCCCCGCCACGGCCGGTTGCAGCGCCCGTGCGCAGGCCGAAGCCGCCGGCCTACCCGCCGGCACAAACCGCGGCTGCTGCTCCGCCGCCACTGCCGCCGCCGTCCGCACCGGCCCCGGTGCAAACGGTACCCGCGCCGCAGCCTCAAGCGCAGGATGGCGGGCCGGTGGTACGACCGCCGATGCCGGTGCGTTAACTCGTCAGCTCAGCTCTGGTGGGGGCCGCGCATGATCTTCATGGCGGCTTCGATGTGACGCCATTCTCGGGCCTCGTCGTCGTCGCCTTGACTCTCGCAGGCCTGCGCCTTCTGCGCCGCACGGGCGATCGCCTCGAAGCCGTGCTGCTCCAACATCTGCCGCGCGATCACGTGAATCTGCGTCTCCGACATCATGTCGCTCTCCCGATGTTGCTTGCTCCCGTGGTCACCCTGCTGGTTGGTGTGGGGCTGCAGCTCTTCTAAACCGCCGAACCGCGGCCTCGTTCCCCCGGTCAGAGGGCGCTCGTCATTTTCCGATCGTTAAGCAAAGCTCGGTACGCTGGGCCACTCGGCAAAAAATTTCCACAATTGCTTATAGAAAAATCTGCATCGAAAAGGAGAACCTCCGATGCGGATCGCAACAGTGATCTTCGCCGGTTCGGTGGCCGCGTTCGCGCATTTTGCGACGCCGGTGCTTGCGAAGAACTCAGAAACCCAGTCCGACGCCCAGAAGACCGACGCCAAGCAGGCTGCATCGCCGTGCCGCGCCTATCAGAAGGCGGCCGACGGTTCATGGCAGGAAATGCCCTGCCAGGAGATGGGCGCGCCTGCCGAGACCAAGCGCAAATCGGCAACCGGTAATTCGGATCAGCGAACGCGTTAGCTGGAGAGCGTTTTCAAGCGACGTGGACACCGGTTCGCGTAGCAATCAAGCTTGCGCAGATTGCGTAGACTTGTCTGCGCAGAAAACGCGGTCAAAAGAGAGCCTAATTTAGAGCTTCGGTTCTGATTCGATCGGAACCGAAGCTCCAGGCGTCCGCTCGCCTCATCAATAAGGCGGCTTCTTGCGCGCCCGCTGCTCCTTGGCAGCTTCGACCCACCACATGAGGTCATCGGCAAAGCGCGGGAACGCTCGCTCCAGCGCCTTGCCGCCCTCGCCGATCGGCTTTCCGTCCTCCGACAGGGTCTGTGCGATCGGCCCAGCGCCGATCGTGCTTGAAATCACCACCATGCCCATCTCGGAGAGCGTGCCATGCCAGGCGGTGGCGGCACGCACGCCGGAGAAGCGTCCGGCGGAATAGCTTGCGATCGCGGCGGGCCGCCAGAACCACTCCTCCAGGAAATGGTCGGTGAGATTCTTCAGCCCCGGCTGGATGCCCCAATTGTATTCGCCAGTGATGAACACGAAGCCATCGGCCTCGCGGATCTGGCCGGCAAGCTTCTCCAGCGCCGTGGGCGCCGCCCCATTGGGATATTCCTTGTACATGCGGTCGAGCATCGGCAGCCCGACCTCCTTGGCGTCGATGAATTCGACGTCCTCGCCGCGAGCGCGCAGGCCTTCAACCACGAAGCTCGCGAGCCGAATGCCCATGCGGTCGGAGCGGTAGGAACCGTAGAAGACGAGGATGCGGTGGGCCATGCCGGTCACTCCGATTGGAAAGCGTCAACGCGGGATTAATCCGCGCTGGTTATCATGGAGCTATACGCTCCTTTATTGTCCAGAATGGCATCAATAACATGAAAATTGGAACTCTCCTGACCACCGCGATCGTCTCGCTGTCGGCCGTGGGCGGTGGACTGGCCGTCTATGTCGCGGCCTCGAAATACCAGACGATGCAGAATGTATCGGTAGCGCAGGAGCGGCTCGCAATCGCGCGCGCAATCAGTGACATCCCGCGCTATCTTAATTCGGAGCGTGGCTTCACCACCAACATCCTGTTCGGGCCGCCGGTGGTCGATCCGAAGCAGCGGGCCGATCTGAACGAGAAGATGCGCACGGCGACCGATCGCGCCCGCGACAAAATGACCGCGCTGCGCAAAGCGCTACCCGGCTCGCTCGACGACGGCGAAGCGATTGGCGCCGGCATCGATGGGCTGAACGCGAAATTCAACGCGCTGCGAGAGGCGATGGACAAGGCGATCGACGGCCCGGCGGACGCGCGCAAGGACGCCGCCAGGAAGATCATCGCCGACAATGCGGTGCTCAATAATGCCGCCGCCTCCCTGCTCGACGGCCAGGTGCGCAAGATGGCCCTGATCGACGGCGACGCCTACCGGCAGGCGGTCTACGCCAACATCGCCTGGTCGCTGCGCGACGTCGGCGGCTTCAATGCAAGCCAGCACAAGAACCTCGTCGGCGCCAGGCGCGCAGCGACCGAGACCGAGAAGGTCGATCTCGCCCGCGCCCAAGGACGCGCGGACCAGGTGCTGATGTCGCTGCAGGAGCTGCGCGGCAATCCGAACCTACCCGCCAATGTCACAGCCGCGCTCGATCGCATGAACGAGGCCTATGTCGATCGGTTCGGCAAGGAGCTGAAGCTCGTGAAGGAAGGTGCGGCCAGCGGCAAGTACGAGCACGATGTCGATACTTTCTACGCGGAATCGCAGCGTGGGCTCAATTCGATCATCGAGGTGCGCGACGCCTTCTATGACAACGCCGGCCAGGTGCTCTCCTCCGCTTATTCCTCTGCGCGGCTCAGCTTCCTGATCGCGCTCGCCGGCCTGATCGCCGTGCTCGCCGCCAGCGGCGCCCTCGTGATGATGGTGCACCGCCGGGTCTGCAGGCCGATCGTGGAATTGACCGCCAGGATGTCGCGGCTTGCCGCCGGTGACGTCGCGGACGAGATCGCCGGCGCCGAACGCGGCGATGAGATCGGCGCGATGGCGCAGGCCGTGCGCGTCTTCAAGGACAACATGATCAAGGCCGATCGCCTTGCTGCCGAGAAGGAAGCCGAGAACCAGATCAAGATGCGCCGCGCGCAAGTGCTCGACAACCTGACTCACGCGTTCGAGGAGAAGGTCAGCGAGCTCGTCGGCGGGCTCTCGGCCGCCTCCGCCACCATGGAGGAGACCGCGCAGTCGATGTCCTCGACGGCATCGGCCACCAACCAGCAGGCTGCTGTGGTGGCGGCGGCCTCCGACCAGACCTCGACCAATGTGCAGACGGTTGCAAGCGCGACCGAGGAGCTGACGTCCTCGATCTCGGAAATCGGCCGCCAGGTCACCCAGTCGACCGAGATCGCGGCGCGCGCCGTGGAGAATGCCCGCCGTACCGGCGATACCGCCCGCTCGCTTGCGGAAGGTGCGCAGAAGATCGGCGATGTCGTCACGCTGATCCAGAACATCGCGGCGCAAACCAATCTGTTGGCGCTGAATGCGACGATCGAGGCCGCGCGCGCCGGCGACGCCGGACGCGGCTTTGCCGTGGTTGCCTCGGAGGTGAAGTCGCTGGCCGGCCAGACCGCGAAAGCGACCACCGAAATTTCCGAGCAGATCGCCACCATTCAGGCGGCAAGCGACGAGACGGTGAAAGCGATCCAGAACGTCGTCGACGTCATCACCGAGATCGACCAGATCGGCACCGCGATTGCCGCCGCGATCGAGGAGCAGGGTTCGGCGACCAAGGAGATCTCGCGCAGCGTCCAGGAAGCGGCGCGCGGCACGCAGGAGGTCAATTCGAACATTTCCGGCGTGCAGCGCGCGGCCGACGACACCGGGGCGGCCGCCAACCAGGTGCTCGGCGCCGCCGAACAGCTTTCTGCGCAATCGCGCGATCTCGCCGGCCAAGTCAACCGCTTCCTCGCGGAAGTCCGGACAGCGTAATCGCGGGCATGGGTTGTCGATTTGGCGGAGCAATCGGCGCGCTACCAACTTGATCGGAGCAAAATTTCGATATCCAATCCGCCCCGCCACTTTGGCAAACAGGGAGAGAAGCCATGCTCAAGCGGATAATGTTGGCAGCGGTCGTTACGACCTTTGCGATGGGCGCGGCGTTCGCGCAGGAATCCTGCGAGAGCAAGGCCGTCGGCAAGGACGGCAAGGCGCTGTCGGGTGCGGCGAAGACCTCGTTCATGAAGAAATGCGCCACCGATGCCTGCGAGGCCAAGGCGGTCGGGTCCGACGGCAAGAAGCTCGCCGGCGCCGCGAAGACCAGCTTCATGAAGAAATGTCAGAGCGGCGCATAGGAGACAAAAGCCGGAACGTCAGTTCTGATTGAATCGGAACTGCCGTTCTAGATTCGGTGCGGTCAGCTTCGGGAACGCCGCGACCTCGCCAGCGTCTCGGACGGCGATTCGCCAAAGTGCGACCGGTATATTCTGGAAAAGTCGCTCAGGTGCCAGAAGCCATAGGCGAGCGCGCAGGCCTTGACGCTGTGAGCGCCGGCCAAGAGGTTTTGGCGAACGAGCCAGAGCCGGCGCAGGCGGAGATATCGGTGCAGGCTCATGCCCCGATAGCGCTGCACCGCATCGTGCATGGTGCGCACTGACACGCCGATCTCACTGGCAAGGTCGCTGCTATAGATCGGCTGCGCGAGATCGCTGGACAGGATCGCCTGCACATCCTTGAACACCTTGAACTGCCGCGCAGTATTCGCCCGCGCCATCCACTTGGCCGGCACCACCTCGGCGAATGCATGATCGATCGCAGCCATCAGGGATTCGCGGATCGCCACTGCGACGCCAGGAACATCAGGTGCTTCGGCCAAATGCGGCGCGATCGCCAGGACCTCCCGCACCAATTGGCGCAGCCGCCATTTCGCGGTCTCGCTGGTTTCGTAGAGATTGAAACTCGGCCCGGTTTTGGGCCAGCCGCGATCCTCGACAGTAGGCTTGAAAACGATCGAGGCATATTGCCGGGGCGTTCTCTCGAGCGCGCTGTAGGCCGCCCCACCGCTCCCGATCACCAGCAACGAGCGATCATGCTCCACACCGTTGAAGCGAATGGCGGCACCATCGTCCATCGGGAACCCGACGGCTGTCGTGTTCGGCGCAAGCTGCACATCAATCACGCGCGGGAACGCCTTGGTGTAGTTCAGATCGCAGCCTGGCAGGTTCAGGATGGTTTGCTCGGCTGAAATCTCCCGCGCGAGCGGAATGCACTCCACCTGCACGTTTCGAATGAAGCTCCGAAACGTGTCGATATCATTGAAGCGAAATACCTTCGGCACCAGCGTCGGCGCCGGTGAATGATCATTCATTGAAAATTGTTCTGTAAGACCAACACCCGTCGATGGCGGGCATCCATGCCGCACTGCAAAAAGGCGGGCGACCTTCGCTCGACGATTCGTTCCGTCACCCTCCTATTCGCTAGTTGGGCCGCGGCTCCGTAGAAAGACAACGCGGCAAAATACCATTGCCGAATTTCGATACTGTTTTGTGGTAGAATTTTGGCGAGGATACAACCTTAAAATACCAATTTACAGTGGTAATTAACAATCTAGGCGCGAAATCGGCTGACGGACAGCGACGTCCTCCAGCGGATTATTGGTGCCGCCATGACTGCCATTGCCTCGACCGAGCTTATTGCGGAACTTGAAGATGTTGTCAGAGCCGGCTCACCCGAACGCCGCATCCGGATATTGCGGCAGGTAGCAAGCCTGTTCCTCGCGGACGCCGACCGGCTCAGCGAGCACCAGATCGATATATTCGACGACGTCCTGGTCCGCCTGATCGGGACAGTCGAAGCGCGTACGCTGACCAAGCTCAGCGCTCCCCTCGCCGATCTGAAGTCTGCACCAAAGGAGGTGATGCGCCGCCTCGCCCAGCACGAGGACGCGGCGGTCGCCGTCCCGATCCTTCGCAAGTGCGAATGCCTGTCTGAAGACGACCTCATCGAGGTCGTCAGGACCCGCGGCGAAAAACACCTCGGCGCCATCGCCGGCCGCAGCGTCGTAGGCCGCGCCCTCACGGATACCCTGCTGATGCGCGGCGACGCTGCCATCTGCTGCATCCTCGCGAGGAATCCCGGCGCGCACTTCTCCGTCGCGGGCTTTGCGACCCTGGTCGAGATGGCCCTGCGCGATGACGATATCGCCGACGCGCTGGTGCAGCGGCCGGATCTGCCGCGCGATGTGCTCTGCGAGCTGGTGGCAAAGTGCAGCCCGTTCGCGCGGGCCCGACTGCTTAAGACCGCGCCGCCCGAGCGGCATGTCGTGGTCAGAACCCTGATCGAGGAGACCGCCGCGCGCGGGCGCGCTCGCAAGCCTGCTGCGATCGACTATTCCGAGGCAAAAGCTGCGGTGCTCGCGCTCAACAATGCCGGCCAATTGAACGATTCCATCGTCAACCGTTTCGCGATCCGGCGCGACCATCGCAGCGTCGTCGCTGCGCTGTCGCTGCTGGCAGCCGTTCCGATCGAAACCATCGAGCCGCTGATGGATATGGAGGATTGCCACGGACTGGTCCTCGCCTGCCGGGCATCGCGGCTCGATTGGCAGACCGCGGTCGCCATCATCAGGAGCCGCAAGGGCGTCAAGCCGGTTTCGCCGCAACAACTCGAACAGGCCAGGGAGGCCTTCGACACGCTTTCGCTTTCCACCGCGCAGCGCGCCATCCGCTTCGGATCCGTAAGCGACCTCGGCGCCAGGCCCTTGTCCGCCGATACGCCTTCAGCAGGGGGAGTGCATTGATGGCTTATGGAAACCGAAGAGCCGAGCGGGTTCACTTCGAGCACCGCTATCCCGTCAACCTGATGGGCGTCGACGGCACCTGGCGGCGAAGCTGCGTTCTGCTCGACGTATCGCAAACCGGTGCCAAGCTCGAGGTCGACGGCCCGCTCGACGTGCTGCGGGCCCAGGAATTCTTCCTGATCCTGTCATCGAGAGGGCTCGCGTTCCGGCGATGCGAACTGGTCCGGGTCGAGGGGACTAACATCGGCGTGAAGTTTGTCGCCGAAAGAAAGAAGAAAGGGCGCGCCATCATTCCAAAGTGAGAATGTCCGCGGCGCAATTTCCCAGGGAGAAACGACCGATGTCCGTACACAAGATCGCAGCTTTCTCCGTCACCACTGATTGTGCGGAGCCGCTGCGCGGAATTGTCGAGATCGACATGGCCGGAACGACGCTGCGATTCGAACTCAACGAGGAGCTCGCGCACATTCTCTGCAGCGATCTCGATCAATTTCTCGCCCAGGCCCAGCAGCGGGCTTTGAACAAGATCTGAAACAATGACGACACCATCTCGATGTCCGTTTATGTTGTAGCCGATACGCAGGCCGGGCTTTCGTCATTGCGCGCCATGCTGCAGGCGAAGCATCACGTCGCGGGGGATTTGCTTGGCACGGCCAGCGTTCGCGGCAATGACGTCGCGGCCGTTGTCGTCAACGCCGACCTGCGTGTCGTCGACAACATCACCGCGCTCAAGGCCTTGTCGAGCACGTTCTCGCGTATCCCCAAGCGCATCTTCGTCCTCAACGAGCGCAGCCGGCTGGCGGTGGTCCAGGCCCACGCCCTCGGCGCGACGCATGCATTGCTCAGTCCGGTCAAGCCGGCCCAATTGCTGGCAAAGCTCGCGCGCAACGAGACCCCATCGATCGTTCCGAGCGAACCCGCGTCGAGCAGCCGGGAGGCTGCGTCGGTTGGAGCTGCGAGCTTCGCCTCGATGTTCTCGGCAGTCACCTGCGGCTGGACCGTCAATGTCGCGGAGGCCAGGGACGCCGGCAGCGTGATCGCCGAGACGATCGCCGAGCATGGACTGTCCGACTGGCTGGCGACGGTTCGCCGTCATCACGAGGGCACCTACCAGCACTGCCTGCTGGTCACCGGCATCGCCGTCGATTTCGGCCTCAGCCTCGGCATGGCAAAGATCGATATCGAGCGGCTCTATGCGGCCGCGATGTTTCACGATCTCGGCAAGGCACGGATTCCGCTTGCCGTCCTGGACAAGCCCGGCAAGCTCGACCCCGAGGAGCGTGCGCTGATCGAGACCCATCCTGCCGCCGGCCATGCCGTGCTGAAGGGTACGCCCGGCATCTCGGCCGAAATCCTCGATGCGGTGCGGCACCATCACGAATTCCTTGATGGCAGTGGCTATCCGGACGGGCTTTGCGCCGAGAGCATCTCCGATATCGTCCGCATCCTGACCATCTCCGACATCTTCTCGGCGCTGATCGAACAGCGGACCTATAAACAGGCGATGCTGGTCGAGGCGTTCAGGGACGTCGCCCTGAACCGCTGATCCGCCCTCGAGGCTAGCTCCGCAGCCCCGGTGCTTCCTGGCCGGTGCGGGCGACATATTCGGTATAGCCGCCGCCATATTGGTGGATGCCGTCCGGCGTCAGCTCGAGAACGCGATTGGAGAGCGCGGCGAGAAAATGCCGGTCGTGCGAGACGAACAGCATCGTGCCGTCAAACTCCGACAGCGCGTTGATCAGCATCTCCTTGGTCGCGAGGTCGAGGTGGTTGGTCGGCTCGTCCAGCACCAGAAAGTTCGGGGGATCGTAGAGCATCTTCGCCATCACCAGCCGCGCCTTCTCGCCGCCGGACAGCACCCGGCACCTCTTCTCGACGTCGTCCCCTGAAAATCCGAAGCAGCCGGCGAGCGCGCGCAAGGAGCCCTGCCCGGCCTGCGGGAACGCATCCTCGAGCGACTGAAACACCGTGCGCTCGCCGTCGAGCAGATCCATCGCGTGCTGCGCGAAATAGCCCATCTTGACGCTGCCGCCGAGCACGACCGTGCCGTTGTCCGGCTCGGTCGAACCCGCCACCAGCTTCAGCAATGTCGATTTGCCCGCGCCATTGATGCCCATCACGCACCAGCGCTCGCGCCGGCGGATCATGAAGTCCAGTCCTTCATAGATCCGCTTGCTGCCGTAGCCTTTGTGGACGCTCTTCAACGCGACGACATCCTCGCCGGAGCGCGGCGCCGGCTGGAATTCGAACGCCACAGTCTGGCGGCGTCTCGGCGGCTCGACCCGCTCGATCTTGTCGAGCTTCTTGACGCGGCTTTGCACCTGGGCGGCGTGGGAGGCCCGCGCCTTGAAGCGTTCGATGAACTTGATCTCCTTGGCCAGCATCGCCTGCTGGCGCTCGAACTGCGCCTGCTGCTGCTTGTCGGCCATCGCGCGCTGCTGCTCATAGAACTCGTAGTCGCCGGAGTAGGTGGTGAGCGCGCCGCCGTCGATCTCGATCACCTTGCCGATCACGCGGTTGATGAACGCGCGGTCGTGCGACGTCATCAACAAGGCGCCCTCATACCCCTTCAGGAACTGCTCGAGCCAGATCAGGCTTTCGAGATCGAGATGGTTGCTCGGCTCGTCCAGCAGCATGACATCGGGCCGCATCAGGAGGATGCGCGCCAGCGCCACGCGCATCTTCCAGCCGCCCGACAGCGCGCCGACGTCGCCCTCCATCATCTCCTGGCTGAAACCGAGGCCTGACAGCGCCTCGCGCGCCCGCCCTTCGAGCGCGTAGCCGTCAAGCTCCTCGAAACGTCCCTGCACCTCGCCATAGCGCGCGATGATGTCGTCCATCTCGTCGGCGCGGTCAGGATCGGCCATCGCCGTCTCGAGCTCTTTCAGCTCGGCCGCAACGATACTGACGGGACCGGCGCCATCCATCACCTCGGCGACCGCGCTGCGGCCGGACATCTCGCCGACATCCTGGCTGAAATAGCCGATCGTAATGCCGCGATCGACCGCTACCTGCCCTTCATCAGGCTGGTCCTGCCCCGCAATCATGCGGAACAATGTCGACTTGCCGGCGCCGTTCGGGCCGACGAGACCGATCTTTTCACCCCGGTTGAGCGCTGCGGAAGCTTCGATGAAGAGGATTTGGTGGCCGGCCTGCTTGCTGACGTTATCGAGACGGATCATTGCGCTATCTGGTGGGGACATATGATGCGGGCGCTCTTAGTCGATTTCGCCCGCCAGCGCAAAGATGTTACGAGATCAGCTAGTGGCGCTTGAAATACTGCACCTCGCGCTCGTGCCTTTCGGCCGCGGCGCGCGTCTTGAAGGTGCCGAGATTGCGGCGCCTGCCCGTCTTCGGATTGACCTTCCGTGAATAGAGGCGGTATTCGCCGGATCGCAATTTGCGGATCATGATCGGGTCTCCTTTGCCCGATGAACCACAACGAGCGGCCTCGGTTCCGTCACGGCTTGCGCTGTGGCGGAAACATCTGATTGGCGAATGGCTCCCGGCCGGTGGGAACACGGATCGCGATGAAACTTCGGTTCATCGACGAGTGGCAAGAATTGCAGCCCTCGGTCAGATCGCCGAGGGCCTTTGCAAACTTGCGACCGTCCTTCGCTGCGATCGCATCGGAAACCGACTGCAGCGGATCCTTCAGCGTGGTGACGTTGCTGACGGGGATACCGGAATACTGCATGGCGGCTTCGGCGAGACTGGACTCGAGCTGGCCAAGTTCATAGGCCGCAAGCTGCCAGTTCTGAGCCTTGCCAGCCAACCATAGTTTCTGGTGCTGCGATAGCGCTGCGCTCATGATGTCACCAAGCCGCGGAATATACTGGTCGGTCGAGGAAGGCCGTTTCAGATCCGACTGCGCCACCGCCAACGGCATCGATGCCGCCAAGAGCAGCACCGCCACCACACCGCGCCATTTCATTGCAAGACTCCATTTCTTCCCCGCGGCAGCGACCGCAGAACATTGTCTTGCTGCAGCCTACCGAGGAGAGTCATGAGGGTCTTGCGCTTGATCAATGCCCCTGCGGAATTCGACCAAGCTGCGCAACAGACGGCCGGGCTACCATTGATCGCGCTAGGAGCATTTTCGGTTCTGATTGAATCAGAACCGAAGCTCTAGATTCTTGTTTTCACGCGTTTTCTTCACGCGAACCGGTGTCCGCTTCGCTCGAAAACGCTCTAGAAACAGAGATTCGTGACGACGTTGCCGCGCTTGTCCTTGATCGTCATCGGACATCGCGCCCGCTCCAGCGCCTTCTTGGCGTCCTCGTCGCCGAGCGCGGCCGCGCGCTCGTAATAGGCTTTCGCGGCGTCCGAGTCCTTCGGGCCCCCGCGGCCGGATTGCGCGAACGCGCCCATCCGCTCCAGCGCGCCGGCGTGGTTCTGCGCCGCCGCCTTCTCGAACAGCGCGCGCGCCGCGACATCATCCTTTTCGCCGCCGTTCCCTTCGGAAAGCATCAGGCCGAGCTGATATTGCGCTTCGGGATTGGTCTCGGCCGCCTTCGCGAGCAATTCGCGGGCACGCGCCGGGTCGGCCGCCGAGGAGCCGCCGAGCGCTGCCAGATTGGTGACGCCGCGCGGATTGCCGGCCTGCGCCGCGCGCTCGAACAGTTTGCGCGCCTGCGCCTCGTCTTTCGCGACGCCCGCACCGGTCCCATAGAGCACGCCAAGCTCGACCATCGCCGAGGTCGAGCCCTTGTCGGCCGCCTTGCGCCAGGACGAGACCGCCTCCGCCGCTTGCCGATTGGCCGCATAAGCGCGCCCGAGCTGATACATCGCCCGACGCGAGGATTTCGCCGCGACCGCGCAGTATTTGATCGCGGTCGCAATGTCGGCCGAGGCGACCTCCGGCACGCCCTTGACATCAGCAGGCTTGTCGGGATCCGAGGGATCCGCCGCAAGGCGATCGCAGAGCACGAGGTCGGCCGATTGCGCATGGGCAAGGCCCGTCACCGCGCCAATCATGAGGGCGGCAACCAGATAGCAGGAAAGTCGTTTCTTCATGCCGCTACGTTGCTTCGGCGGCCCGGCAAATTCAAGGCTGCCGATGGCGGCAAAGCCCCCGTTCGACAGCCTTGTGAAAATCGCAGGTCCAGAGCGTTTTCGAGCGAAGTGGACACCGGTTCGCGTGAAGAAAACGCGTCAAAACCAGAATCTGGAGCGTCGGTTCTGATTGAATCAGAACCGACGCTCTTAGGCTGCCCGGCCGAACAGCATGCGTGATGCAATTGCCGGCGTCTCGAACGTGCCGGACTTCGGCAGGCTCTTCAGCACGGCATCAAAGCGAGCGGCGGTCTTTGCGGCGCCGGCCGACGTCGGATGCAATTCGTCGCGCCACTCGTTCTTGCCGATCGCCCCGCGCAGGTCAACGTAGCGATAGTTCGAATAGGTCGCGGCAAAGCCCGCAAGCCCCTTGTTGAAGGCATCGGTCATGATGCGCATGATCGCCTGGCAGAGGTCGGCCTGGAAGGTCGGGTCCAGTCCCACGAACATCATGCCATTCCCGATCCATGGGCCGCTGCTGCGCGGGAGCGCGTAGTCGTAGCCGTGGCCGACCATGATGACATCGGGCGCGCGCAAATGGACGCGCTGGATCAGCGACTCGTAGCTCTGCAGCACCAGTTTGAGGTTTTCGTAGAATTCCGGCTTGACGTAGTAGGCGGCATCCGACGGATTGGCGTGATCGGGATCGAACAGGTTGAGGAAGCGCGCAACACCGCCTTCCCCTCCGAGCATGTCGTTTCCTCCGCCGGAAAACAGAAACGTATCCGCCCGCCCGGAGATCAGCGCGGGCCAGAACTGGCCTGCCTGGGTCATTTCGGTGAGCGTATCGCCCCAATGCGCCAGATTGCTGATGGGATAGGCGTCACTCTGCTCGAGCTCGTCGATCAGCGTCGGAGGCATGATCAACGGCGGCAGCCGAAACCATGAATCGCCCTCGGCGATAAGCGGGACCTTGCGGCCAAAACCTTTTGGCGGGGTGGTCGGAGCAAGTCTTTCGTCTCGGCCGATCGACGCGTCATGCGCGAGCGCGTCGGCCAGCCTGGCGGATTTTTCGATCCCCTGAAGATCAACGGCGGCGCGGTTCAAACCGACCGTGAAATCGAACGGCCGCCGCGGATTGGGCTGGGCGATAAAGAAATTCGAAATATCAGCGTCGCTGATGCTGCGGTTCTGGATCTTTTCGACGACGGCGTGGAATGGCGTCTTGCCGCCGGCAGACTTTGGCTTCTTGGCCATGGCAATTCCCTCCAATGGAATGCCATGAGCATGACACTACCTTAAGTTTGCATCAACTCGATTGGCACCTCGGGGAGAATCGCAAGCGGCCCGCGGCCATGCGTCAAGGTTCTAGTCCCTCTTCGCGCAGCACCGGCGCGACCTCGGCAGAAGCGAGATAGCGCAGCAGGCGGTCGGCCTGCCCCGCCTTCTGCGAGCCTGTCATGCGACCGGCGGAGAATACCGCTGCCGTCTGCAATTCGCGCGGAATTGATCCGACGACCTCGACGCTCGCAACCTGCTTCAATTCGCTGATCTGCTGCACGGCGAGATCGGCCTCATCAGTGATGAGCCGTTCCGCAGTGAAGCCCGATGGAATGATGGTTGCACGAGCGTTGACCTCTGCCGCTATCCCCAATCGTTCGATCAGTTGCGCAAACAGGATGCCGCTGGCGCCGATCCTCGAATAGGCAATCGACCGTGCGCCAAGAAGCGCTGCGCGCAATGCGGCCTCGCTGGCGACGTCAGGGTGAACGGCGCCCGCCCGCACGGCGATGCCGACATAGGAGCGCGCGAGATCGACGGAGCTCTCCGCGGCTACGCGTCCTTCGCGCACGAGCTCGGCTAGGCCTTCTTGCGTCAGGATGAGGACGTCGGCGCCCTCGCCGCGCCTGATCCGCTCGAGCAGCGCCAGAGTCGGCGCGAAATCGGCATCGATCCGCACCCCGCTGGAGGCCTCATACTGTCCGGCAAGACGGACGACCGCGCCTTTCAGCGCCAGTGTCGAGAGCAGGCGAATGGTGTCAGGCATCGCGTGCTACAGGCGGCGCATCAGCTTCAGCACCGCGGTCAATCGCAGGCTGCGCTTGCCGGCGAGCGCGGTTGCTTCCAGCACCGCTCCCTCTTCATCACAGGTGCCGGAAAAGCCGATGCCGACTTCGTGGCCGCCGAAGATCGGATTCTCTCCCCTGGTCGGCGTGTGTTCCTGGTTGAGGATCTGGCCTTTCCAGCGGCCCTTCTCCGAGAAATAGGTGCCGAGATAATAGAAGCACGCGTCGCCGCCGACGATGCGGCCGTCCTTGAGCAACATCACGCCGGTCAGGCCGCCCGAAATTCCATCCAGCAGGCGGAGATGGATCGAATAGAGGCCGTTGGCGATCCCACCTTCGCCGACCCCACCGGCGATCGGGATTTCCTGCTCCTCGATCGGCGTCAAGACCGCCTGAAACGGCACGCCGGGCACCTCCCGCAATCCGCCCTCGAAACGATAGGTATCGCCATCGGGTCGGCCCCGCGCCACCAGCGTCGCATCATCGGTGCCGGCCATCGCGGGATAATTGGGATCCGGGTTGTGGCGCACGGTCCTGACCACGACCGAGACGTCGTCGCCGCTTTCCTCGTAGGTGCCGATATGGGCGAAGGCCGAGTTGCCGCCGAGCATCTTGCCGTCGTGGGCGTGCATCACGCTGCGGCCGACCGCATCGTTGAGCTGAAACCTGACCTTGTAGAAGCCTCCGAAACCCACGTCGGTCCCCGGCCTGCGCGCATCCGAACCTACCCTATCGCGCTTTGGGCGAGGTCGATACCGGCTTATGCTGAACAAAGCGTGTCGATGCCTGGAAGCGCAACCAATCCAATGTCATTAAAATGCAAACGCCCGCCAAAGCCGTCCGGCTTTGGCGGGCGTTGTTACGGCCCCGGGCGCCCCCAGCCCCTGGCCGGGAGCCCGGTTAGGCGGCTGCCTTCTTGTCGGTCGGGACCTGGGAGATCGTCTTCAGGATCTGCGAAGCAATCTGGTAGGGGTCGCCCTGGGAGTTCGGACGGCGGTCTTCCAGATAGCCCTTGTAGCCGTTGTTGACGAAGGAGTGCGGAACGCGGATCGAAGCGCCGCGGTCGGCCACGCCGTAAGAGAAGGTATCGATCGAGGCCGTCTCGTGCTTGCCGGTCAGGCGCATGTGGTTGTCAGGACCGTAGACCGCGATGTGGTCGGCGCGGTTGGCCTTGAAGGCCTCCATCAGCGCCTCGAAGTACTCCTTGCCGCCGACTTCGCGCATATAGGCGGTCGAGAAGTTGGCGTGCATGCCGGAGCCGTTCCAGTCGGTGTCGCCGAGCGGCTTGCAGTGGAATTCGATGTCGATGCCATAGCTCTCGGTCAGGCGCAGCATGAGGTAGCGGGCCATCCACATTTCGTCGGCAGCCTTCTTGGAGCCCTTGCCGAAGATCTGGAATTCCCACTGGCCCTTCGCCACTTCGGCGTTGATGCCCTCGTGGTTGATGCCGGCGGCCAGGCAGAGGTCGAGATGCTCTTCCACGATCTTGCGGGCGACGTCACCGACGTTCTTGTAGCCGACGCCGGTATAGTACGGACCTTGCGGCGCCGGATAGCCGCTGGACGGGAAGCCGAGCGGGCGACCGTCCTTGTAGAAGAAATACTCCTGTTCGAAGCCGAACCATGCGCCGGCGTCATCCAGGATGGTGGCGCGCTTGTTGGAGGGATGCGGAGTGACGCCGTCGGGCATCATGACTTCGCACATCACCAAAGCGCCGTTCGTGCGCGCGGCGTCGGGATAGACAGCGACCGGCTTCAGCACGCAATCGGAGCTGTGGCCTTCGGCCTGCATGGTGGAGGAGCCGTCGAAGCCCCAGAGCGGAAGCTGCTCGAGCGTCGGAAACGACGCGAATTCCTTGATCTGCGTTTTGCCGCGCAAATTCGGTGTCGGCGTATACCCGTCGAGCCAAATATACTCGAGCTTGTACTTGGTCATTGAGCCTCTCTGTTGATGATGCAAAAACGTGAGGAGCCGAAGCCCAGTCGGTTTCGCCCCACGCGTACCCGGCCACCATCGGCCAAGGATTTACCAAGCAATTTGAATGCCAATCGCGGCCGTGCGGGACCGAGCTTCTGGGGAAAAGTCCAGACGGCTCGCTGTCATTTTCGCTGCGACATAGGAGCGCGGCTGGCATGCGCACCAAGCGGCCAAATGACGCTTAGACCACGCGGTCGTCGCTCGATTCTCCGGCAATTTCGGCCAGGTGCCGACCCTGCGATTAAAGCCTCGGCAGGCTGCTTCGACATTCCCCGGACGCGCCGCTCCGCGCCAGCAACTTTCGGCCCGGCTCAAGCGTTAGTCACCTGCTTCGTGCCTCACACGGAGCAAAACCGAAACTGCCTATAGAATGATCATTCAGTGACATTTTTTGATCATCTTGCATCCAAGCGGGGCACGGCCGATATCGCCAATCGGTAACCACACGAGAACGAGTCGGGCGCACCATGGAGGATCGCGGTTTCGACCGTAGGAGGGAATGAGATGATAAATACGGGTTTGAATCAGGGGTCTGCGAAGATCTACCAATTCCCGGTCGGCGGCCGGGCCTCGCTCGCGGGGCGACGCTACGGCGAAACCAGGTCGGCGCTCGAGATTGCCGCCTCACAGGTCAACAAGGCCGATTGCAGCGGCAGCTGGTATCACGAGGCGGCTATCCAGGAATCCAAGCCGGCGCGTGACCACTGATGCCGGGCAAAGATCTGATCGCCTCCCGACGGAAATGTCGGGCATCGGCAGCGTAGCAAAGGGTCGGAACGAGCGCGTTTCGGCCCTTTTTCATGCCACCTCGCAGGCGGTGGCGGGCCGTCTGGCGTGCTTGAGCGTGGCGAGACCGGCTTTGGTGATCCTCAGCGTGACGCCGCCGCCAGAGTAGCGCGCGCCTGATAGCGTCAGCCGCTTCAGCAGCGTCACCGCCTTGCCGTCGAGCTGGAGATGGGCACGGGAATCGTACTGGAAAAATCCGACGATGAACTGCGTGCCGTCAGCGCAGCGATAGTTCCGGAACGCGCTCTGCGCCGCCGCTTGCGACCCGCCGGCCACGGTTCCCGCCATCAAGACCGCGGCGAAGATCGCTGTCTGTCGATGATTCATGCTTCGTCCCTGGAGCCTGCTTGAGTATAGACGAGTGCGGGACGCGCACCATCTCCGATCCGGTCATCTGCCTGCCGCAGAAGATTGATTAAGTCAGCCCGATGCCAGACTCCCCTGCCCGACATTTCAATCTCGCCGGCGCCAGCAATTTCCGCGACCTCGGCGGCTACGCTACGCGCGACGGCCGCAGTGTCCGCTGGCGCCAGATCTTTCGCTCCAATCATCTCGGCCGGCTCACCGACGACGACATCGCGGTGGTCCGCGGCCTCGGCGTCCGCTGCGCCTTCGATTTCCGCGGGCAGGAGGAGCGCGCGGAGGGCTTGTGCGGGATGGCCGATATCACCGTGCATTCGCTGCCGGTCGAACCGACGGTGGTCGCCGCGCTCCGCGCCATCGCCGCCAGCGGCAATCCGCCGACCGAGAACGATGCCATCGAGGTGATGCGTGACTCCTATCGCAGCTATGTGCAGGAGAACACGCCGCGCTTCCGTGCGCTGTTTGCGCATCTGTTGGAGGACCGCGCACCGCTCGTCATCCATTGCAGCGCCGGCAAGGACCGCACCGGCTTCGCCTGCGCGCTGATCCTGCATGCGCTCGGTGTCCCCGATGAAGTGATCTCGGAAGACTATCTGCTGACCAATCGCTTCTATCGGCGCGACCCCTCCGTGACCAGCGACCTGCCTGACAGTGTCCTGCAGGTGATCGGCACGGCGCGGACCGCTTTCCTGGCCACGTCGTTCGCGGCCATCAACGCCGATTACGGCGGTCTCGACAATTATATCCGCGACGGCCTTGGTGTCGGAGAAGCCGAGCGCAAGCAGCTTGCCGCGCTCTATCTCGAGAGACTTTAAGCCGCCGCTTCCAGCTCGGCGTCGAGATCGGCGATGACTTCCTCGAACGCCGAGATCGCCTGCTGCACCGCCGCGATCTGCATCAACTCCCAACCGCTGACAGGACCGGTGCGGTTCTGCAACGCGACGACCAGGTCCCGCCGCTGCTCCTTAAGCTGAACGAGCGGTAAACCGTGATCGGGTAAGTTTCCCATGGTGTGATCCCCTGCCTTGATCGGACCTCACTTGTAGCGAATGGCTTCTGCGATCGACTTACGGAAGTTGCGCAAATTTTACCGATCAACGGCAGGGCCCTAGTCCTACGTGGATGGCGGCGCTTCTGTCGCCTGCTTGATCACGTCGAACAGTGCATGCGTGACGCAGCCTGTCGCCCACTCGCTGGTGTGAAGTCCCCCGCCATCATCCAGTTCCGGAAGCGGGACGTTGTCTTCCACCACCCAGCGCTGCATGAGAGCAAAACGACTGAATAAATTGACGCCTTTCGCATTGGCGACGCTCGAGATCAGAGCGGTCATTTCCTTCGACCGTTTCAGCTTGCTGGGCTCCTCGACGACAGCCCTTACGTATTGGGAGTCCATGATCACGACGTCTGCCGGCAACGTGGACAGCATGTCGAGTCCAACTTCGATCGCTGCCCTCACCTCGTCCGGATTATAGTGGTCGCGATAGACCGCGTTGGTGCCGACCTGCCAGATTACAAGCGCTGGTGCTTCGCCGAGAACATCGGATTCGAAGCGGGACAATTCTTCGGGAGCCTCCTGCCCTCCGATGCCGCGGTTGAGAATGTCGATCATGCGGCCATAGAAGCCTTGTATCCCGTGCCTATCGCCCTGCCGCAACAGCATTTCGAGCCGCGGCGGATAAGGCAGCACACCTTCAGTACCAGCGGTCGAGGACGATCCAATGGCCACGACCTTGACCTTACGCTGATGTCTCAGCGCATTCGCGAAATGGGTCAGCGGTTTGAATTTGAAGAGCTCGAGGTGCTTGTTGCAGGGCTGTTGCGCGCTAGGCATTGGAAACATCCTCTACGAGAATAGTTTGAAATATTCGCGTATTTGGCGACGAATTGCGGAGCATTGCAAATGACATTCTCCTGATCATAGTGTGCGCTGCAGCTTACCGGCCCCGGGAGTAGTCATGCAGGACAAGGTCGTCATCATCACCGGCGCATTGGGCGCACTCGGCAAAGCGGTCGTAGAGGAGGCCCTGGCGCGCGGCGCGCGTGTGGCCGCAGTTGATCATGCACCGTCATCGCTATCGCCGACCTCGAGCCGGATCGAACTCGGTGGCGTCGACCTGACCGACACGGCACAGGCGAAAACGGCGATCGACGCTGCGGCGACGCATTTCGGCCGGCTCGATGCCCTGATCAACATCGCCGGCGGCTTTGCCTTCAAGACGGTCGCGGACGGCGATCCGGCGACCTGGCAGCGGATGTATGCGCTCAACGTCACGACCGCGCTCAACGCCTCGCGCGCGGCGATCCCGCATCTTCTTGGGTCCAGCGCCGCGCGCATCATCAATATCGGCGCGCTCGGTGCACTGCAGGCTGATGCCGGCATGGGCGCCTATGCCGCTTCGAAATCCGGCGTGCATCGCCTGACCGAAGCGCTGGCCGTCGAGCACAAGGGCAAGATCACCGTCAACGCCGTGCTGCCTTCGATCATCGACACGGCCGCCAACCGCGCCAGCATGCCGAAGGCGGATTTCTCAAAATGGGTGACGCCGAAGGAACTCGCCGACGTCATCCTGTTCCTCGCCAGCGACGCAGCCAGCGCAGTCACCGGCGCGCTGTTGCCGGTGAATGGGCGCGTTTGAACGCTCGCACTGTCATCATCCGCGAAGGCGGATGATCCAGTATCCCACAGAGCTGAGTTATATACGGATGATTTGCCGTTTACTGGATACCCCGCATGCGCGGGCTATGATAGTCGCTCACGCCTCCACCAGCTTCTTCAGCACCGCCTTGAAGCGGATGCTGCGCTTGCCGGCGAGCGCGGTAGCCTCGGCCTCGGCGCCTTCGGAGTAATACGTGCCGGAAAAGCCGATGCCGACTTCCTGGCCGCCGAACAGCGGCCGCTCGCCCAGGCTCGGCGTATGCTCGCGATTGACGATCTCGCCCTTCCATCGGCCATTCGTGGCGGTGTAGGCGCCGATGTAATCGAAATAGGCATCGCCGCCGCGGATGCGGCCGTCATGCAGCATCATCACGCCGGTATTGCCGCCGTCGAGCCCATCGAGCATGCGAATGTGGATGGAGTAGAGCCCGTTGCCGATGCCATCGGGCCCAATCCTGCCGGGCGCGGGCGCGTCCTTGTCGTTGATCGGGGTCAGGATCGCCGTGAACACGATGCCGGGCAAGGCGACGGTCCCGCCCTCGAAATGCACGTCCTCACCCCTGCGCGCCCCCTTGAACGTCATGACGATGTTGTCGATCGGGAACATCGGCACGTAATTGGGATCGTGATTGTGCCGCGACATCTTCATCTCAAGCGAGACAATGCCGCCCGCCTCCGTATAGCTGCCGATGAAGGACGAACCGGAATTTCCGCCATAGAGCTTGCCGGAGGCGGTTGCGAACACCACGCCGCAACCGGTCCCCCGCACCGTCCTGAACGAAAATTTGTACAGTCCCTGCAGCACTTGGCGCCCACTTCGCGCGACAAATGCACCAGCTCCCGCGCGCACCATTTGCTCGCGCAGGCTCGCCGATCGCCATTTGATCTTGTCCCATAACAACACTAGCCGTTTTGACACCGTCGCGGCAAACGCTTTGCGGTAAACTTCTGCAACTGAGTCGTGGCATTTCGCGACTGGAGAATCCTGCGCGTGGAAACGTCGCTCTATCTGCCCGTCAAACGGTTCCTCGAAAAGCTCGGCTTCACTGTGAAGGGCGAGATCGGCGGCTGCGACCTCGTGGCGCTCAGCGGCGACGATCCGCCGCTCGTCGTGGTCGGTGAGCTGAAACTCACTTTCAACCTGGAACTGATCCTCCAGGCCGTCGATCGCGCCGGCGCCTGCGACGAGATCTGGATCGCGGCGAATCTGTCGACGCGCGGCAAGGGCCGCGAAAGCGATGCGCGCTACCGCAATCTCTGCCGCCGCCTCGGCTTCGGCATGCTGGGAGTGACCGGCGCCGGCGAGGTCGAGGTGCTGGTGAAACCGCCGACCACGGCGCCGCGCCGCAATCCAAAGAAGCGCTCGCGCCTGGTTGCCGAGCACAATCGCCGCAAGGGCGATCCCGTGATGGGCGGCAGCACGCGCTCACCGATCATGACGGCCTACCGCCAGCAGGCGCTCGCCTGCGCGTCGGCGCTCGCGAATGGACCACGACGCGTGCGTGACCTCCGGGTCGATATTCCGGACGCCGGCAAGATCCTGCTGCATAATGTCTATGGCTGGTTCGATCGTGCCGAGCGCGGAATTTATGTGCTGACCGACGCAGGCCGCGCCGCGTTGCAGCGCTGGCCGCAGCCGCCGCTTGATTCAGCAGCTACAGTGGCGGCTCCGATGCGAATGACGACGGCGTAGCGTAGCGATGCACGATTACGGTGCACAACCGGTAACGATCGCGCGATGAGGTGGGCAAATCAGAGCATGATCCGGAAAAGCGGAGACCGGTTTTCCGAAAAGATCATGTTCGAACAAGGAGATCAGATCATGGTCCGATAACGTCCGATCGGAGCATGATCTGGAGAAAGTCTACGGTGCATGGCTGGATTGCCATGTCAATTTCATATTGCAATGCAACAATATGCTGCCTAGGTATCCGGCCCAAAGTGTGATCCGGAAAAGGTAGCTCCGGCTCTTCCTCGCAACAGACACGAAGCGTTTTGCGCGGAGATCCATGCTTACATCAAAGAGGCGGGCGGACGACTATTCGCAGAACCGTCGTTGCGCTCCCAGCGAGGCCCCAATGAGCGAAGACTGGCAAACGAAATATGGTCCCCGGCGCGTGAGGCGCGATCCGCCCACGCTGGAGGAAGCGATCTTCGCCGCCGTCGGCATCACCGACGACCTCGAGCAGCAGGCCGAGATCGCCTCCGCCTTGATGGGCCTTCCCTACGAGCAGGTGCTGGCCGAGGTGAAGAAGACAGCGCGCACCACCGCGAGGTCGGCGACCCGCGTGATCGCGGGCGAGCAAGGCGCGCAGCGCGCGGTCGTGGTCGAGCGGCGTGTCGTCCGCCGGTTCGGCAACGACAAGCGGACCGGCACCTAAGCGCGCCGGTTGACGAGGTCTGGAGGCGCGCGCCGGTCAGGCGGCGCGGCCCCAGCCGTACATCTTGAACACCATCTGCCAATAGGCGCGATTGAGATTTGCGATCGCACGCGCCGCATCGAGCGGCGCGACCGTCGCGGCCGGGATCGGTTCCAGCTGGCCGTGCGGCGCCAGATCGATGCTGCCGGTGGATTCACCGTGGCGAAACGTCAGCTTCGCGCCGAACTTGCTGGCGAGCGCTCGCATCGCCTCGTTCTGTGCGCCGGTGGTGATCCGAAGCGAGCGATGGCCCCTCGCCCGCGCCTCTGCGATCAGCTTACGGAACAGGATGCTGCCGACGCCCTTGCGGCGCGCCGAGCGCTCCACGCTGAAGGCGATCTCGGGTTCGCCATCCGGCGATTGCTCCGGCGGATGCAGTTCGGCCGCACCGCGCACCGCGCCGTCCTCGAAATAGGCGATGATGACGGTGCCGTCATTGGCGCATTTCTCGGCGTAGCGCTTGATGAAGCCGTCATCCATGAAGCCATGGAAGCGATCATAGCGGCTGGTTCGGTCCAGCCTCAGCAGATGATCCCGCAGCAGCGGCACTTCCGATCGGCTCAGAGTCCGGACGGTGCCTTTGGCCGGCGCCGAACCGGTAGAATCGTAATTCATTCCATAACTCCTCGTGGCAGCCCTCGAGGAGGCGTCGAATCCCTAGATGCCCAATATTGTGCGTCGCAGCATGTAATTCAAGTACGTAGATTCACCGAATGTCGCATCCGGATTCACTAGATCTTTCATATTGAATCGATTGATGAATCCAGGACTACGCGCGCACTATAATACCATCTGAGTCTGCGTCACCACGGCAACCAGCTTGCCGTCCTCGGTTTCCAATCGGGTCTGCCAGACCTGCGTGCGCCGCCCGCGATGGACCGGCGTGGCGATGGCAATGACCGTGGTCCCCTCCCTGGCGCCGCCGATGAAATTGGTCTTGCTCTCGATCGTGGTGGTCCCCTTGGCATCCTCGGGCAGGTTGATCACGGTTGCGGCTGCCCCGACCGAATCCGCCAGCGCCATCACGGCGCCGCCGTGGATGGTGTGATGCAATGTGCAGAGGTCCGGCCGCACCAGCATTTTCGCCACCACGCGGTCCTTCTCGGCTTCCGTAAAGGTGACGCCCTTCAGTTCCGCGAACGGCATCTTCATCGATTGGATCTTCTCCAGCGGCGTCATGCGTCCTCCCGTTTTGTTGTGCGCGCGGCAGCGGCGGAGAATGGACGGAGGCGGTAAATCAGGCAATGACGTCGGAGGTAATGGCCGGCGTGACAATGCGCGGCCAATGACAGAGATTTTCGATGCGCCACTTCCCTCCCCGCCGGATCGTCTGCCTCACCGAGGAAACCGTGGAGACGCTATATTTGCTCGGCGAGCAGGACCGCATCGTCGGCGTCTCCGGCTATGCGGTGCGACCGCCGCAGGTCCGGCGCGAGAAACCGCGCGTCGCGGCGTTCATCTCGGCCGACATCCCGAAAATCCTGGCGCTCGAGCCGGACCTCGTCCTAGCTTTCTCCGACATCCAGGCTGATATCGTGGCCGATCTGGTGCGGGCCGGCGTCGACGTTCACGTCTTCAACCAGCGCGACATTGCCGGCATCATGGCGATGATCCGCACGCTGGGCGCCATGGTCGGCGCCACGGAACGCGCCGCCCAGCTTGCGACAGGCTTCGAGCAGCGCCTTGCCGCGATCGCCGCGACGCCACGTTCACAGCCGAAGCCAAAAGTCTATTTTGAGGAATGGGACGATCCCTTGATCTCTGGCATTGGCTGGGTCGCCGAACTGATCGAGATCGCCGGCGGCGAAGACGCGCTGCCAGACTTGCGGTTTCAGAAGGCGGCGAAGGATCGCATCATCACGCCCGAGGCCGTGCGCGATGCCGCGCCCGACGTGATCCTCGCCTCCTGGTGCGGCAAGAAGGTCGTGCCCGACCGCATCCGCAACCGTCCCGGCTGGAGCGACATTCCCGCCGTGCGCAATAACCGCATCGTCGAGATCAAGTCGACGATCATCTTGCAGCCAGGCCCAGCCGCACTCACCGATGGGCTGGACGCGATCGTGAAAGCGTTGTGGCCGTCGCAGGCCTGAACTCCCACAGCTGTCATTGCGAGCGCAGCGAAGCAATCCATGGCGCCGCGCGTGGAGAGATGGATTGCTTCGCTCCACTCGCAATGACGAGTTGAAAGAGCGTGGCAGAGTTACACCTTCTCCACGCCGCACCATTCCGCGATGAACAGCGCGGTGGCTTTGGTGGATTTGCGCAGCGACTCCAGATCGACATATTCGTTGAAACCATGCATCGCCGCGCCGCTGGCGCCGAAGCACAGGCTCGGGATGTTGTAGTTCAATCCGTAGAAGCGGGTATCGGTGAGCGCGGTGAAGGCGCGATCTTCCACCGTGCCGCTATAGACGGCGCCGAACGCCTTCGCGAACGCCGCTTCCGGCTCTGCCGAATTGGTGAGCTCATAGCCCTCTGACAGGAAGCCTGACCACTGCACCTCAGGCGGGTTGTTGGAAAGGAAGCGATGGTCGCGCGCGGCTGCCGACACGCAGGCCAGGATCTCCTTCTGGCACTCCGCGATCGACCAGCCCGGCAGCACCGCGATGCGGCAGTCGACGTCACACCAGGCCGGCACGCTGGAGGCCCAGTCGCCGCCTTTGATGATGCCGGGATTGAAATTGAGGGGATGCACGACGTCCTTGAAGTGACGGTCGGCCTTGGCGCGCTCGTTCCATTCGGCCTCGAGCTTTTCCAACGCGTGAATCAGATGATACGCCGCCATGATCGCGTTGGAGCCGGCGCCGGCCTCGAACACATGCACGGGGAAGCCGCGCACCCTCAGCCGAAACCAGATCACCCCGACCTGCGAGCGGATCATCTTGCCGTCGGTCGGCTCCGGAATGAAGCAGGCATCGGCGCGATAGCCGCGCTGCAGGGTCGAAAGCGCGCCGACACCGGTGCTCTCCTCCTCGATCACCGACTGGAAATGGATCCGCCCCGTCGGACGGAGACGCGCCGCCTTGATCGCATCCAGCGCGTAGAGCGCGCCGATCGTGCCCGACTTCATGTCGCAGGCGCCGCGGCCGTACATCCGCCCGTCCTTGATGGTGGGCGAGAACGGCGGCGTCTCCCACATGTCGAGCGGGCCGGTCGGCACCACGTCGCAGTGCCCCTGCAGGATCAGCGATTTGCCGCCATTGCTGGGCGGCCGGTAGGTGCCGACCACCGTGCGCGCTTTGGAGAAATCGTGCTCGATCGGGCCGAAGCCGCGCAGGTCCTTCAGATCATCGACATTGATGTGCCAGTCGTCGACCTCATAGCCGCGCGCACGCAGGAGGTCGCCGATCATGTCCTGGCACGGACCTTCCGCGCCGCGGGTCGATGGGATCGCGACGAATTCCTTCGTGGTCGCAAGCTGCGCATCAAAGCCGGCATCAACGGCGTCCAGGATCCTTTGTTGCGTCTCGGCATTCATGCGGCAGCTCCAACTCCGGGTTCGATCGACAAGCGTACGGCCGCTTGCCCGACACCGCTATAGCGTGATCTCAGCCACCGGGGTACTGCGCAAAATAGGCATCTCGTAGCGCTTCTTCGAGCAGACGGCCCTCCGAATAGCCATTGAGCGATTCTGGCCGCGTCACCCCGTCGAGCAGCCGCGCGCAAGGTTCCGGCGCGCCGAGCACGGTGCGCACCGGAATGCGCTCGGCATAAATAGGCAATTCGTAATCCTCCTCGTCGTCGGCGACGCCCTTGGCGCGGATCTTGGCGGACGCCTCCTCGATCTCCATCGCGATGAAGGAGGTCGCCTTGATCTCCTGCGTGTTGCTCGGCCGCAGGCTCGCGGTGCGATCGGGAAAAAACCGGTCGACCATGGCGACCAGTGCGCGCTGCTTCTCGTCCGGATCGGTGACGAGGTAGGCCGTGCCGAATGCCATCACCGCGCGATAATCGGCCGAATGATTGAAGCCGCAGCGCGCCAGCACCAGGCTGTCGAGATGCGCGACCGTAAGACAGACCCTCTGGCCCGAGGACTGGTTCCTCAGCATGCGGCTCGCGCTGCTGCCATGCCAGTAAAGCTTGGTCCCCTCCCGCCAGAAGAAGGTCGGCGTGCAGTAGGGCTGGCCGTCGATCGCATAGGAGACGTGGCACAGCATCGAGGAGTCGAGGATGCGGTGCACGGTGGCGTGATCATAGAAGCCGCGGTCATGGCGGCGCTTCACCTGGTTTCGCGGTGACAACGGATATGAGGCGGCAGCACCTTCGCTCACGGCAACTCCTGTCGGGATTTTGAACGTTTCGAAACGGTTGTAGCGCCGGATTTGGTCTGCGATAGTGCCAATTCCATGCGAAAAATTTCGACCAATTCCGCATCGCCGCGCAAGGCCGAGCTGCCGCTCGACCTTTCCGGACCGCACGTCACGCCGGGCGCCTCCGGCCAGCAGCGCCTCTACCAGGCGCTTTGCCATGCCATCCTCGGCGGCATCGTCAAACCGGGCGAGCCGCTGCCGCCGTCCCGCACGCTCGCGCGGCAAACCGGCTTTCGCCGCAACGCGGTCGTCTCCGCCTATGAGCGACTGATCGCGGATGGCTTTGCGGTGGCGACCACAGGGTCCGGGACATTCGTCGCGGCGCGGATCCCGGCGCGAGCCAGCGAGGCGCCGAAGCCGAAGATCATCGTCGATGCGCCCCAGCAAGGCGCGCTCGCGCTCGGCTGCACGCATATCGATAGCCGCGCCCTGCAGCGCTTCCGCGCCTTTGTCGGCCGACGGATGCGCGCCTTCAGCGCCGAGCATTTCCATTACGGCGATCCCAGGGGCAGCCGCGAGCTCCGCGATGCGATCGCCGATCACCTCTTGTCGGCACGTGGCCTGCGCTGCGACCCGGAACAGATCATGCTGACATCGGGCACGCTGCACGGGTTACGCATTGTCTTGAGCGCGATCCTCAAGCCGGGCGACCAGATCTGGTGCGAGGATCCCGGCTATCCGATCGCACGCAGAACCATCGAGCATTGCGGCTATCGCGCCGTTTCCGTTCCCGTCGACGCGTCGGGCATGGTGGTTGCAAACGGCCGGGCCCGAGCGCCGGCGGCGCGTGCGGCCTATGTGACGCCGTCGCATCAATTTCCGCTCGGCGTGCAGATGTCGATGCCGCGCCGGCTCGAGCTACTCGACTGGGCCAAGAAAGCCGATGCCTTCGTGTTCGAGGACGATTACGACAGCGAGTTCAGATATGACGGCGCTCCCCTGCTGTCGCTCGCCGGCATCGATCATCTCCGGCGCGTCATCTATATGGGCACGTTCGCCAAGACGCTGTTTCCGGGATTGCGCATCGGTTATTGCGCGCTGCCCGAAAAATTGATCGGCCCGGTCACGGCGGCCCGCGCCGCGCTCGACCGCTTTCCCGGCACGCTGATGGAAGGCGCCGTCGCCGACATGCTGAATTCCGGCGCTTTCGCCGCCAACCTGAAGAAGGTGCGCAGGCTCTATCGCGAGGCCCGCGACGCGCTGGCCTCGACATTGTCAGAGGCCTCCAATGGTGAGTTGTCGGTGCCGGTCCCCTCGCAGGGCCTGCATCTGGTGGCGCGGTTCGATCCGTCGACAGAACCGCTCGTAGCATCGCAGGCCAGGAGCGCCGCCGGCGTCGACGGCTGGCTGCTCGCCGAGACCTATCACCGCGCGCGTCCCCTGCCCGGCTTCGTGCTGGGATTTGCCGGCCACGACCTTCCGCAACTGAAAGCATCAGCCGAACGATTGGCAAAGGCGTCGCTCGCGGAGCTGCGCGCGAAGCGCCGCTCTATGAGAATCGCCGACGCCTCACTAAGGTGAAGGCGAAAAGTTTCTCGGCGGAGATACCGGATGCCCGGCAATCGCAACGTCCTGTATCTGATCATCGGTGTGCTGCTCGCCGTCATCGGCGTGCTCAGCTACCAGCTCTACCAGGCCAAGAAGCAGCCCGAAGGTTTCCAGATCAATGTCGGCCCCGACGGGCTGAAGATCCAAGGCAAGTGATGTTCGAGTGATGCGGATGATCTCGAGAAAAATTCTGCGCGTCGGCTGCATCGCGCTGCTTGGTTGGCTCGCATCACCGCTGGCAGCGTCGGCCCAGGTGCTGGGGCGCGAGCAGGACATCATCGATTTGCGACTGGGCCAGCGCGTGCTGGTTGACGATGGATCGTGCCCCGCGGGCCAGATCAAGGAAGTCTCGGGCTCACAGATGACGAGCCATGGCGTCACGCGCGTACGCAAATGCATCCCGCGCCTCGGTACCAAGAAGCGCTAAGATCATACCTATCCGTCATGCCCCGCGCAGGCGGGGCATCCAGTAATCGACGTCGCCAGTCGTGCGCACGACGCACGCCGTCGAATACTGGATCGCCCGGTCAAGCCGGGCGATGACCTCGCGTGATGATCGAGAACGCCGCTCACTCCGTCGCCGGATCGAACATGCACTGCAGCGTGGGCTTGGCGATCTTGGTGAAGGTCGGGCCGATCTCGGACTGCTTTGAGGGCGGCACCCAGTCGGTCTCGATTGTCGGTACGCCGGTCTCGCTGATGCCGCGCAGCAGGGCTTCACGCAGATCGGGATCATCGACGGTGGCGGCAGCATAATCGTGCAGACAGCCGCATACGGCTTCCGGATGCGCCCAGCGGCCCAGCATGTGTGGCGCGCACAGGCGCACGAATTCGCCACGCGGGTCCGGCAGCACCTTGAACAGGGTGCGGAATTGCGTCGGCTGGGTTTGGAGCGTTGCCGGCACTTGCGCTTGTACGGAACTCGCAGAAATGATCGATGCTGCGATGACGGCGAGACAGGTGCGCAAGAGGTTGCAGTTCATTTACCGTAGGCTTTCTTGCAGACTGCTCTGGGGGCGCTCAGTTGGCGGCAACGACGATCGTCTGCATTGCGGCGACTGCGATCGGCGAACCGCTATAGGAGAAGGTGCCGACGCCCGGAAGCTCGCTGTCGGAGGTTCCGGCCAGTGAGGGTCCGGCCAGGACGAAGGCGAAGGCAAGGATGAAGCTGATCGTCCGCATTGGCTGTCTCCGGTCCTCCAGCCCGCCGTCTTGTTGGTGTGATAGCCAAGCCCTGTTTCCGGACCTCTGCGCCAAAAGCCGAAAATGGTTTCATTCTACTGCAGAATTGTTTCGTCGGTTCCGCGCGACGAAACATTGGCGCAAAAAACTCAATGATTTCAGTGGCGGCAATGCTGGTACACCAGCGCTCCTGAGCGGCATCGCGCCATCCGCGACGAAATGATTCACGGCGCGAGTGACATAGATCAACGCCGGCAGCCACGGCTTCGCGCTAGATTGTCGACGCGCCGAGCGCAAACGTCGCGAGTTCTTAATCTTTGGCCGCTAGGAGCGCTGCAGCAAACTGAACCCCAGAGCTTACTCCGCCGACTCAGTCGAACAACTCGCAACCTTTGTTGCTGGTTGCGCGTTAGTCCCTCCACCCAATCCAACGAAGGATCGCAGTCGTGGGCAATGGCAACATCGATGTTGGCAAGGAAGCCGCGACCCGCAAACCCGGCCAGCAGCAGATGACGGGAGCGATGTCGCAGCAAGGCACTTACGTCATGGGCGACAATGAATGCGCGCAGCAGAAGCTCGTGCGCCTCGTAGGCTGTCGCGATCCCCAAGCCCGCCTTCAGGCCGGGATGCGAGGATCCGAGTTGAAGAAGCGGCAGTTCTAGCCACGTCTCCAGTGCAGCATGATCCGGAAGAGCGGGTTTTCGCTTGCGACGAACGGAAGCGTTTGCGTGGCGATCGTCGCATTCTATTGGATGAAGTCGCTGCACTTCTGCACGACGGTGTCGGCTGCGCCCCAGGGCATGATCGGCACCGATGAAGTCGAGTTCTTCGGCGAGCCTTCGATCAGCTTGTCTGAATACACCATGTAGACCAGCACGTTGCGCTTGGCATCGCAACCGCGGACGATCTGCATCTTCTTGAAGAACAGCGACCGGCGCTGGCGGAACATGTCGTCGCCCTGGCTCATCTTGTCCTTGAAGCGGATCGGGCCGATCTGCCGGCAGGCCAGCGAGATGTCTGAGACTTCCTCGGCCAATCCCAGCCAGCCCTTGAAGCCGCCCTTCTCCGGCACCGTGAAATGACAGGCTACGCCTTCGACCTCGGGATCATCGACGCCATAGGTCGCGAGCTTGTCGTTGGGCGAAATCCATTTGAACACGGTGGAGCGGCGGAAGATCAGGTCGGGCTCGTCGGCGGCAGCGGCCGCCTGCACCAGTCCCAGCGTCAAGACGACTGTGGCCAAAGCCAGCCTCTTCCAAGGCATTCGAGGAGAAGTGATGGCTTTGGCGCGCATGACGGCTCCGCTACGTTGTTGGCGCGGCCTATGTATGGCGAAAAGGCTGCGCGGGAAAGCTACAGGCGTTAACAGGCCTGGTCGGCTTTAACCGAATGTGAGGCTTTTTTGCTACGCTTTTGACGGAAAGCGTCGCGATCACAGAAGGGTTAAAGTGCCTGCGCTGGTGAACGTTTTGCGCGTCTGCGACAACCAACCAATATTGGACTGGGAATCTTGAGGACTATGCGCGTGTGCGGACGTCGGATTTCAACCTTGCATATTGCACGTGACCGGGTTTGGAAGATCGCAATTCTTGCGACGCTAGGCACGGTTGGCGCCGGATCGCAGGCCGATGCCGCGCTCTATTACTGGCGTGATTACGATCCCAGCTACTACCAGCCGGAGCCCCAGATCCAGCCGCGGCGGCAAAAGCCGCGCAAGCCCGCCGTAAAGGCAACAGTCCCCGAAAAGGAGACCGGCACCAAACCGCAGGCGCCGCTGATCATCACAGTCTCGATTCAGAACCAGAAGATGCGCGTCTTTGACGGCAACGGCCTGTTCGCCGAGAGCCCGGTCTCGACCGGCATGAAGGGCCACTCCACCCCGATGGGTGTCTTCAGCATCATCCAGAAACACAAATTCCATCACTCCAACATCTATAGCGGCGCGCCGATGCCCTATATGCAGCGGATCACCTGGTCGGGTGTCGCAATGCATGCCGGCGTGCTGCCCGGCTACCCCGCGTCGCATGGCTGCATCCGGATGCCGATGGCATTCGCGATCAAGATGTGGAATTGGACCAAGATGGGCGCGCGCGTCATCATTACACCCGGCGAGATCACGCCTGCGGCTTTCTCGCATCCGCTCCTCGCCACGCAGAAAGTGGTGCCGCAGCCGGTCGCAGAAGAACCGAAGGTTGACGCTCCGCTCGGCGTCAAGGGCGACAAAGGCGACAAGGGCGCGGAGATCAAGCCCGCCAACGAAACCAATCTCGAGTTGCGCGTGACCGTAGGCCACGCCGAGCTGCAAACGCCGCTGCGCGAGCAGACTCATACCGCGGACGCCAGCGGTGCGATGCCATCGGCAAGCCGCTCCGTCGCGTGGTCTGGCGCCGCCATGGCGAAAGCTGATGAGGCTTTGAAGAGCGAAGTGAACGGCGCCGCGCCCGGGACGCAGGCGGAAACCGAAGCTGGACTGACCAGGATCGCGGCGGCAACCGCTTCCAACGCCAGGCCGGACCCGATCGGCGACGCGAAATCCACGGCCGACCTGACGCCGGTTGAGATCACCGCCAGCACGGAACCTTCGAAAACCGAAGCGCCTGCCGTGAACGCCGAGACAAGGGCGGAAGCAGTCAGGCAGGATGCACCCAAGATCGACGCGGCAAAGCCGACCGAACCGAAGACTGCGGAGAGATCGGCCGAGCCCGTCAAGCAGGCCGACGCGCCCCCTGCCGACATCAAGAAGGATGCTTCACGCTTGCCTGGCGCCGCGAAGCTCGATCCACCGAAGCGGACCGGTCAGATCGCCGTCTTGATCAGCCGCAAGGATTCCAAGCTCTACGTACGGCAGAACTTCGCGCCGCTGTTTGAGGTGCCCGTGGTGATCGCGCCTGGCGAGCGGCCGCTCGGCACGCATGTGTTCACCGCCCAGGTCGACAAGAGCGACCCCAACCTGCTGCGCTGGTCGGTGGTCTCGCTGCCGACCGCGCGCACGACCATGCGTCTCGAGGACGACCCGGCACGGCGGCGCCGCGCCGCAGCCGCTCCCGCCGAACTCAAGCCGCAGCCGCTCGCCAGCAGCCCGGCGGAAGCGCTCGACCGCATCACCATCCCGCAGGACGCAATGGCGCGCGTTAACGAGGCGCTCACGTCAGGCGGCTCGATCATCGTCTCCGACCAGGGGATCAACCAGGGCGAAACCGGCGAAGGCACCGACTTCATCATGCCGCTGCGCTAGAGCATTTTCGGTTCTGATTGAATCAGAACCGAAGCTCTAGATTGTTGTTTTGACGCGTTTTCTTCACGCGAACCGGTATCCACTTCGCTCGAAAACGCTCTAAGCATCTCGGCTTGCCGCGGAGCATAGGCGGCCTGCACAAGCGCGGTGAACGGCCAAGACCTCCGCTCGTCATTCCGGGATGCGCCCGAAGGCGCAGGCCCGGAATCCATGACGCCACAAAACGCATGGATGAATAGATTCCGGGCTCGCGCTTCGCGCGCCCAGGAATGACAGACCCCGTAACGGCTTCTTGAAGGCCAAGGCCGCTCGGCCGGGTTATTGTTCCACGAACCTTCACTCTGAAGGGGAATGGCCATGATCAGCCGCAGGATCTTTGTCGCGGGTGCGGCAGCGATGTTGGCCGAACCTTTATGCTCCCGCGCCTTGCAGGCACAGCCGGCGATGAGCCGGATCACCGCCTATGCCTTCTCCTTCCCGGCGCTGCAGGGCGGCGACATCCGCCTCGCCGAGCATGCCGGCCATCCGCTCCTGATCGTCAACACCGCCTCGCTCTGCGGCTTCACCCCGCAATATATGGGGCTGCAGGCGCTGTGGACCGAATTCCGCGACCGTGGCCTCGTTATCGTCGGCGTCCCCTCCAACGATTTCGGTAATCAGGAGCCCGGCGGAGCAAGCGAGATCGCGGAAACAGCCCATCACCAATATGGCGTCACCTTCCCGATGGCCGCCAAAGCCGTCGTGAAGGGCCCCAATGCGCATCCCTTTTACAGATGGGCGGCCGAAGCGCGCCCGAAGGATGTCCCGCGCTGGAACTTTCACAAATATCTGATCGGCCGCGACGGCTACATCGCCGACGTCTTCCCTGAGTCGGTTCCGCCGGAGGACACCAGGGTCAAGACCACGATCGCCCGGGCGCTGGCGGCAGCCTGACCTCAGCAATTTACCTGTGCAGGAAATCGGCCCCCGTTGCATTGGCGGGGGGCGACCATCTAGGCTACTATTAGTTGGGGTAGGAGGCGGTTCGGGCGGGTATCGATACCTTCATCCGCACGATAGCTAGGGAACACAGCCATGCGCATTGCGGCAGGTCTGATCTTTGCGGGCGCAGTTTCGCTGCTCTCGTCCACCGCGGTTTGGTCGCAGACTCCACCCGCCACCAAAGGCGCTCCCGCCGCCAAGGGTGCGGCCGCCGCGCCGGCGCCTGCGCAGCAGGCGGCCGCTCCGCAGGCAGCGCCTGCGCCGGTTCCCGCCGCAGCCCCTGCGCAGCCGCCGCAACCCGCCCGCGCGCCCTGCAACAATCCGAACGCGCTCGGCGTCGGCCGCACGGTCGAGATCGACACCACGGGTGGACCCGGCTTCGGATTCGAGCATTTCAAGCAACTCGATTTCCTGCGCGACCACGAGGTAGTCCTCACCTTCGACGACGGTCCGTGGCCGAACAACACCCCTGCCGTGCTGAAGGCCTTGGCGGACGAATGCACCACCGGCATCTTCTTTCCGATCGGCAAGCATGCGACCTACCATCCCGAAATCCTCAAGCAGGTCTACAAGGCCGGCCACACCGTCGGCGCACATACCTGGTCGCATGCCAACCTGAACAACAAGAAGCTGACCGAGGACCAGCGCAAGGACGAGATCGAGAAAGGCTTCGCCGCGGTCAAATGGGCGCTTGGCGTTTCACCCGCGCCGTTCTTCCGCTTCCCGGCGCTGCAGCATCCGCCGGAAATGGTGACCTATCTCGGCACCCGCAACATCGCCGTGTTCTCCTGCGATCTCGACTCGTTCGATTTCAAGGCGAGCAAGCCGCAGGCGGTGATCGACACCGTGATGAAGAAGGTCGACAAGCTCGGCAAGGGCATCATCCTGATGCACGACTTCCAGAGGCACACCGCGGAGGCGCTGCCCGAATTGTTGAGCCGCCTGAAGGCCGGCGGCTACAAGGTCGTGGCGATGCGCGCCAAGTTCCCGGTGACGACGCTGCCCCAGTATGAGGAAGAGCTCGCCAAGGACGCCAAGCTGCCGACGGTGAGTGCGCGTCCGGTCAACAGCGTCGTGACGACGGTTTCTGAATAGCGTCCCGCGTCGTCGTGCCGGCGTTGCGTTTCGAAGGCTATGTCATCGTCTCCGCCGATGGCCGGCTGGCCAACGCCGATAACGTGATGCCGAACGAGTTGAAGTTCGAGGGCGACAAGACATTCTTCTCCGCCGCCCTCGACCGTGCCGACCTGATCGTGCACGGCCGCAATTCCTACGAGGACCAGCCGAACTCGCCACGGCGAAAGCGCATCATCGTGACGCGCAAGGTGAGTGCCACCGCACCCGATCCGACAAATCCGAAAGCCACGCTCTGGAATCCCGCCGGCGCCTCGTTCGAGACGGCGAGCGCGGAAGCGGGCGTCACCTCCGGCACCGTCGCGATCATCGGCGGTCCTTCGGTGTTCGACATGTTCATGGACCGCTACGACACCTTCTGGCTGTCGCAGGCGCCGCGGGTGAATCTACCCGACGGAGAACCCTGTTTTCCCGGCGTCCCTGCCCGTTCGCCGCAGCAGATCCTCGCATCTCATGGCCTGAAGCCTGGCGAGCCAAAACTGCTGGAGCCGGATCAGGACGTCACCGTCACGCCGTGGCGGCGCGACATTTAACTGCGATAGCTAAACATCACCATAGGCTTCGGCATTGCGCGGCGTGCGGCCGTAGCCGGCGAGGATGAACAGCGCGCCGATGATCGACAGGTTCTTCAGCGCCTCCATCAGCGTACGGGCGTTCTCTGGCGCCGGCTGATTCCAGAAATCGTGGAAGTAGAAAGTCGCGCCGACCACGAGGATGATGAGCAGGATCGAGAAGAACCGCACCAGGAGGTTCAGCGCGATCATCAGGCCGGCAATGATTTCGAACGCGCCGACCGAAATCGCGAGCAATTGCATGATCGGCATTGCCGCCAGCGTTTCGAGCTGCTGCGCATAGGGCGCCGCAATTGCGGGAATGGTGACCTTGGCTGCGAAGGAATCCGCGGTCGCCTGGATCGCCACCAGCTTGCTTGCTCCCGAATAGATGAACAGCACGGCGAACAAGACTCGCCCGAAAGCAATGAACCCCGGCATGGTCGTCCCCGTTGCAGTCATGAACCAAGCGGAACGATTATGGTCGTTCCGCCTGCCGCGAGCAATTCGAATCCGTCTGCGCCGAATGCTCCTTGGTTGAACTAGCCGAACAGGGTCGGCTGCGCGCGGCCTGCACGCTCCTGCGCCTCGACGGCGGCGACCGCTGTCATGTTGAGAACACCGCGCGCCGTCACTGACGGCGTGAGGATATGCGCCGGCCGTGCCGGGCCGATCAGGATCGGGCCGACGGGAAGCGCGTCAGCGAGCGCCTTTATCATCTGGTAGGCGATGTTGGCCGCATCCAGATTCGGCATGATCAGGATGTTGGCCTCGCCTTCCAGCTTCGAGCCCGGTAGCACCAGGTCGCGCACGGCCTGCGACAGCGCGGTGTCACCTTGCATTTCGCCGTCGGCTTCGATCTCCGGATGCTTCTCTTTAAGAAGCTGCGTGGCGCGGCGCATCTTGCGCGAGGATTCGGTGTCGTAGCTGCCGAAATCCGAATGCGACACGAACGCGACCTTCGGCTTGAAGTTGAAGCGCTGGACATGGATCGCCGCGAGCGAAGCCATCTCCGACAGCTCCTCCGGGCTCGGATTCGGCCGCACCTGCGTATCCGCGATGAAGTAGGCGCCCTTGGTCGAGATCATCAGCGCCAGCGCCGCATAGTCGCTGACCCCGGGCAGGAAGCCGATGATCTCGCGCACGTGGCGCAGATGGCTCATGTAGCGGCCCTCGACGCCGCACAGCATGGCATCCGCCTCGCCGCGCATCACCGCAAGCGCCGCGATCACAGTGTTGTTGGTGCGCACCACCGTGCGCGCCGCATCCGGCGTCACGCCGCGCCGGCCGGCGACCTCGATATAGGACTGCACATAGGAGCGATAGCGCGGATCGTCCTCGGGATTGACGAGGTCGAAATCCTTGCCGGCCCTGATCGCGAGGCCGAAGCGCTTGATGCGGGCCTCGACCACCGAGGGCCGCCCGACCAGGATGGGGCGCGCCAGCTTCTCTTCCAGCACCACTTGCGTGGCGCGCAGCACGCGCTCGTCCTCGCCTTCGGCATAGATCACGCGTACCGGCTGGGTCTTGGCCTTGGCGAACACCGGCTTCATGACGAGGCCGGAGCGGAACGCGAAGCGTTCGAGCAGCGCGGTGTATTCGTCGAAATTCTTGATCGGCCGCGTCGCCACGCCCGATTCCATCGCCGCCCTCGCCACCGCCGGCGCGATACGCAGGATCAGGCGCGGGTCGAACGGGCTTGGGATCAGCGAGCCCGGCCCGAAACCCTGCGTCTCACCGGAGTCGAAACGCGAGGCGACCGCATCCGACGGCGGATCGCGCGCGAGCTGCGCGATCGCGTCCACCGCCGCATGCTTCATCGCCTCGTTGATCGCGGTCGCGCCGACGTCGAGCGCGCCGCGGAAGATGAAGGGAAAGCACAGGACGTTGTTGACCTGGTTCGGGAAGTCCGACCGTCCCGTACAGATCATGGCGTCGGGCCGTGCTTTGCGCGCCTCGTCAGGCATGATCTCCGGCACCGGGTTGGCGAGCGCCATGATCAGCGGCTGCTCCGCCATCTGCTTGGCCATTTCCGGCTTCAGCACGTTCGGCGCCGAAAGCCCCAGGAAGATGTCGGCGCCGCCGATCACATCGGCCAGAACCCGCGCGTCCGTTTTCTGCGCGTAGACCGCCTTCCAGCGGTCCATCGAGGTGTTGCGGCCCTCATGCACGACGCCGTCGATGTCGCAGACCCAGATGTTCTTGCGCTGCGCCCCCATCGACACCAGGAGATTGAGGCAGGCGATCGCGGCCGCGCCAGCGCCGGAGCAGACGATCTTCACGTCGGACAGCTTCTTGCCGTTGAGCAGCAGCGCGTTGACGATCGCAGCCCCGACGATGATCGCGGTGCCATGCTGGTCGTCGTGGAAGACCGGGATCTTCATCCGCTCCTTGAGCTGCGCCTCGATCTCGAAACATTCCGGCCCGCGGATGTCCTCCAGATTGATGCCGCCGAAGGTCGGCTCCAGCGCCGCCACCGTCTCGACCACGCGCTCGATCGTGTCGGCCTTGATCTCGATGTCGAACACGTCGATGCCGGCAAATTTCTTGAACAGCACCGCCTTGCCTTCCATGACAGGCTTCGACGCCAGCGGGCCGATATTGCCGAGCCCGAGCACCGCGGTACCGTTACTGACCACCGCGACCAGGTTCGCGCGCGCCGTCAGCGAGGCGGCCTCGGCGGGGTTCTTTGCGATCTCGGTGCAGGCGGCGGCGACGCCGGGCGAATAGGCGAGCGCGAGGTCGCGCTGGTTGGCGAGCGGCTTGATTGCCTGTATTTCAAGTTTGCCCGGTCGCGGCAGCCGGTGATAGGCCAGCGCCGCCGAATGGAGATCTTCAGAAGAGGATGACATCGTACTCTCGCGTTTCCGGCCTCAAGCTCTTATTCTGTGCGGGTCTAACAAGGCCAGTTGTCCGGCAGATGGAGCCCGGATGTGAAGCACGCCGGGCCCCCCTGATGCAACATCGGATCGCACCCCCGTCAACAGCCGTCCGGGTGCGCAATATTTGAAGCCATATCGCCCTTTTCTTCCCCGGTCATCCCCCTGAGAACATGGCAATTTAATCTCCCGCATGATCGGCAATTCGGAGCTCACCGGATGATACGGATTTTGATCGGCCTGATCGCCGCGGTCATGGTCGCTGCCGCCGGTCTGCTCGGCTTCAATCTCTACCTGCAGCATCGCGTGACCACCGGGATCGAGGCGGCCTTCGGCCAGGTCCGCGCCGCCGGCGGCAAGGCTACTCACGGCAAGGTGACGGTGGATATGCTGGCGCGCACGGTCGAGATCGTGGACATCGTAGCCGAATCGGCGGCGCAGCCGCCGGCGCGGCTGCGGATCGCGAGCCTGATCGCCACCGGCGTCCGCCAACCCGATCCGGCGCGCTTCTCGGCCGACAGCATCGAACTGGCCGACATCGAACTGGCAACCGAGGTGACTGAGCAGGTCCCGGCCAAGATCAGCTACAAGGTGCCACGCTTCACGGTGAAGGACTATTCCGGCCCCTCCAACCCGGCGCAACTGCCGGCCTCGGAATCCCTGATCGACATCTATCGCTTTGCGCTCCAGCAATTCACCGCCGTCGCGGCCTCATCGGTCACGATCCCCTCGGTGAGCGGCACCATCAATGGCGGCTCGCCGATGCCTGACGGCGGCGAGTTCGCCTATTCGGGCGTTGCACTGCAGGACATCAGGGATGGTAAGGTCGCCAGCACCAAAGCGGATCAATTCACCTTCGCGGTGAGCATGCCGCAGGCGGGCCGGCGCGAGAAGCTCAGCGGCACTCTCTCCAATCTCACCGCTCATGGTTTCGACGCGGCCGCCGCCGGCACCGTGCTTGATCCGCAGAAGTCCGGCGACGACAGCTATCACCGCGTCTATCGGCAGATCTCGGCCGGCCCCTACGTGCTAGCCTCCGATCGGGGCGTGCGGGCGCAGATCGACAGCATCACGATCGACGATATCGCGGTACGTCCGTCGAAGCTGCAACTGGCGCCGATCCTAGCGCTGGTGCCGCAGCCCGGAGCCGCCCCTCCGACCCAGGCGAAGGCGCGCGAGATCGCTGAGACGATGGCGGGCTTTTATGAAGGCATTCGCATCGGCAATGCGGAGCTGCGCGGACACACGATGCAGACGCCGCAAGGACCCTTCAAGCTGGCGGCGATCCGCACCAATCTGGAAAACGGCCGCGGCCGACTGGCACTTGAGGGCCTCGAGGTCGAGACCCCGAAGGGGCCGTTCAGATTCGAGCGTTTTGCGCTGAACTCCTTCGACATCCCGCAACTGCTGCGCTTCGCCGCCAACGCCGGGCCAACACCCACACCGGCGGAAATCTTCAGTCTGTTCGGGGTGTTCGAAGGCGTCGAGATCAAGGGCGCCGCCACGCCGTTCGGCAATACCAACAAGCTCGTCAACATCGATACCATCAGCCTGGGCTGGGGCCAGTTCATCGGTCCCGTTCCAAGCAAGGCGCATCTGGTCGCGAAACTGAACGTCCCCGTCGATGCGACCAACCCGGCGATGCAACCGCTCGTGGCGGCCGGCCTCGACCGGGCGGCGATCGACATCGATCTCGGCGCCGGATGGACCGAGCAGTCGGGCGCCTTCGTGCTCGCGCCCGCACGCCTCGAGATCGGCAACCTCGTGAAGGCGTCGGCCCGCGTCGCGCTCGCCAATGTGCCCCGCGGCGTGTTCTCCCTCGATCCGGTGCAAGCGGCGAACCTGGCGACAGAGATCGACGCTGGGACAATCGAGCTCAGCTTGCACGACAGCGGCAGCGTCGATGTCGCGATTGCGCAATATGCCCGCGCCCGCAATGTCAGTCGCGAGACGGCGCGAGCCGCCATCACCGACCAGATCAAGGCGTTTGGCCAAAGCATCGGCGCTTCCAACCCCGATGCCGCCGCCGCACTGGATGCCGTGGTCCGCTTTGTCGAAACGCCGGGACAAACGCTGATCATCAAGCTGACGCCGCTCGGCAAGGTGCCGGCGCTCCAACTCGTTGAGCTCCTGCAAACCGACCCGCTGATCGCGCTCGCGCAATTCCGCGTCGAGGCCTCGACGGGATTGTAGATGCTGCCGTGGCTACGCGCCTACCTCTTGTTCGGCAGGTTGACCCTGATGTGAAGCTCGCGGAGCTGCTTCGTCGTGGCTTCCGAGGGCGCGCCCATCAGGAGATCCACCGCCTGCTGGTTCATCGGGAATAGCGATATCTCGCGCAAATTCGTGGTGCCGCACAAGAGCATCACGATGCGGTCGAGGCCCGCCGCCATGCCGCCATGCGGCGGCGCGCCGTATTGGAACGCGCGGTACATGCCGCCGAAACGCTCGACCACGTCCTCTTCGCCATAGCCCGCGATCTGGAACGCCTTCACCATCGCTTCCGGCTTGTGGTTACGAATGCCGCCGGAGGCGATCTCGTGGCCGTTGCAGGCGATGTCGTACTGGAACGCCTTGATCGTCAGCGGGTTCTGGGTCTGCAGCGCTTCCAGTCCGCCCTGCGGCATCGAGAACGGGTTGTGCGAGAAGTCGATCTTCTTGTCGTCCTCGTTGTACTCGTACATCGGGAAGTCGACGATCCAGGCCAGTTCGAACCGGTCCTTGTCGATCAGGTTCAACTCCTCGCCGAGCCTGGTGCGCGCAAGGCCGGAGAACTTCCAGAACTTGTCGGGATCGCCGGCGACGAAAAACGCGGCGTCACCCTCCTGCAGCCCGAGCTGTTCGCGGATTGCAGCAGTCCGCTCAGGGCCGATGTTGTTCGCAAGCGGGCCGGCGCCCTCGCCGCCTTCGCGCCAGAAGATGTAGCCGAGCCCCGGCTGCCCCTCGCCCTGCGCCCAGGAGTTCATGCGATCGGCGAACGCACGTGAACCGCCGCCCTTGGCCGGGATCGCCCACACCTGGTTCTTCGGGTCCTCCAGCATCCGCGCGAACACCTTGAAGCCGGAGCCGCGGAAATGCTCGGATACGTCCTGCATCACGATCGGGTTGCGCAGGTCAGGCTTGTCGGTGCCGTATTTGCGGATCGCCTCCGCAAAGGGAATCCGTGGCCAGTTCTTGGTCACCGGCTTGCCCTTGGCGAAATCCTCGAACACGCCCGTGATCACCGGCTCCATCGCCGCGAATACGTCTTCCTGGGTCACAAAACTCATTTCGACGTCGAGCTGGTAGAATTCGCCCGGCAGGCGATCGGCGCGCGGGTCCTCGTCGCGGAAGCAGGGCGCGATCTGGAAATAGCGATCGAAACCCGACATCATGATGAGCTGCTTGTACTGCTGCGGCGCCTGCGGCAGCGCGTAGAACTTGCCGGGATGGATGCGCGAGGGCACCAGGAAGTCGCGCGCGCCCTCCGGCGAGGACGCGGTCAGGATCGGCGTCTGGAATTCGAAGAAGCCCTGCTCCTTCATCCGCTTGCGCATGGAATCGACGATCGCGCCGCGGGTCATGATGTTCTGGTGCAGCTTGTCGCGACGCAGGTCGAGGAAACGGTACTTAAGCCTTATGTCCTCAGGATATTCCTGCTCGCCGAACACCGGCAGCGGCAGCTCGGCGGCGGGGCCGAGCACCTCGATCTCGCTGACATAGATCTCGACCTGCCCAGTCGGAAGTTCCGGATTGTCGGTGCCTTCGGGGCGGCGGCGGACCTTGCCGTCCATCCGCACCACCCACTCCGAGCGCAGCTTCTCGGCATCGTGGAACGCGGCCGAGTCCGGGTCCGCCACGCATTGGGTGATGCCGTAATGGTCGCGCAGGTCGATGAACAGCACACCGCCATGGTCGCGAACGCGATGGACCCAGCCGGAAAGGCGGACCGTCTCGCCGATATGGCTCTCGCGGAGCGCGCCGCATGTATGTGACCGGTAGCGATGCATGGACTTCCCAAACAGATGTCGGAGGGTGGAATCGGGCTAGGGCATAATGCCCTACCCGAATTTGCGCAGGGTTTACCCGAGGCGGCCCGGTGCGGCAACCAAAGGACGGCGCGTTTTGCGCCCGAACCGGACATTTTCGGCCCCGATGGCGCGAAGTGTTTGCCTATTTAGGACCCGAGCCTATCTTTAGGCCATGACCGTGCATTTCCCCTTCCAGAACTCCTATGCGGCGCTGCCGGCGAACTTTTTTGCCCGCGTTGCGCCTACCCCGGTTGCGGCCCCGCGCCTGATCAAGCTCAACCGGCCGCTCGCGGTTCAACTCGGGCTTGATCCGGACCTCCTGGAAACCCCGGAAGGGGCGGAAATCCTCGCCGGCAAGCGCCTGCCCGAGGGCGCCGACCCCATCGCGATGGCTTATGCCGGCCATCAGTTCGGCCATTTCGTTCCGCAGCTCGGCGATGGCCGCGCCATCCTGCTCGGTGAGATCATCGATCGGGACGGCGTCCGCCGCGACATCCAGCTCAAGGGTTCCGGCCCGACCCCATTCTCCCGCCGCGGCGACGGCCGCGCCGCGCTCGGCCCGGTCCTGCGCGAATACATCGTCAGCGAGGCGATGTTCGCGCTTGATATTCCGACCACGCGCTCACTCGCCGCCGTCATCACCGGCGAGCATGTGATCCGCGAGACCGCACTGCCCGGCGCGGTGCTGACGCGTGTGGCGGCGAGCCATGTCCGCGTCGGCACCTTCCAGTTCTTCGCCGCCCGCGGCGACACCGACGGCGTGCGCGCGCTGGCCGACCACGTGATCAACAGGCACTATCCGGACGTCGCCAAGGCCGACCGCCCCTATCACGCGCTGCTCGAAGGCGTCGTCGCCCGCCAGGCCGAACTCGTCGCGCGATGGCTTTTGGTCGGCTTCATCCACGGCGTGATGAACACCGACAACACCTCGATATCCGGCGAGACCATCGACTACGGCCCCTGCGCCTTCATGGACGATTACAACCCCGCGCAGGTCTACTCCTCGATCGATGAGATGGGCCGCTACGCTTATGGCAACCAGCCGCGGATCGCGCTCTGGAACCTGACGCGGCTCGCCGAATGCCTGCTGCCGCTGCTCTCCGACGATCAGGAGAAGGCGATCGAACAGGCGCAGTTCATTCTCGGCGATTTCTCCGAGAAATTCAGCGCCGCCTATGCAGCCGGCCTGCGCCGGAAGGTTGGCTTGTTCACCGAACGCGACGGTGACGAGGCGCTGATTGAGAGTCTCCTGGACGCCATGGCGAAGAACCACGCCGACTTCACGCTCACCTTCCGCCGCCTCGGCGACGCGGCCCTGGATGCATCGGCCGACGAGAACGTCCGCGCCCAGTTCATGGATCCTACGGCCTTCGACGAATGGGCCAAGCGCTGGCGCGACCGTCTCGCCCTCGAGCCGCAAACGCCGGTCGAGCGCCAATCCGCCATGCACGCCGTCAATCCCGCCTTCATCCCGCGCAACCATCGCGTCGAAGCGGTGATTGCGGCCGCGACGAACGACGACGATTACGCCCCGTTCGAGGAATTGTTGACGGTGCTGGCAAAGCCCTACGACGACCAGCCGCAATACGCGGCCTACGCTGATCCGCCGCTACCTGATCAGCGCGTGCTGCAAACCTTCTGCGGGACCTAGCGGCAGCCCCTCTTGTCATTCCGGGCACGCGAAGCGTGAGCCCGGAATCCATTCATCCCCCTCGTTTGCGGCCCGATGGATTCCGGGCCTGCGCCTTGCGGCTCATCCCGGAATGACGACGGCGCCTGCTCGCATTCGTTAGCAACAATTCGCCATTCCGATCGTTGGCCGAACTCTGACCCGCCAGTGATGGAGTGTGGCATGAACGAGCGCAGTCGCGATCCGGGAACTCCCGTCAAGCGCGTCGAGCCGAACGGCGTCGAGCCCGAATTCTCGGAGGATGATCTTCAAAGACAGCAATTCGGGCCACGCGGAGTGCCTGGAAAACCAGACCCGGCGACGATGACGCCGCAACGGGCCAAGAAGACGCCAAAGAATGCCGATCCTGGCGGTCACACCGCCTGAGCTGAGCGAGACCGCCCATGCTGGATCCGCGGCCAATGTTGCAAAACGTAGAACATGACCTCAGCGATCGCGGCTACTTCGTCGCGCCGCTCGATGACCTCGTGACATGGGCGAGATCGGGGTCGCTGATGTGGATGACGTTTGGCCTGGCCTGTTGCGCCATCGAGCAGATGCAGGTGTCGATGCCGCGCTACGACATCGAGCGCTTCGGCGCCGCGCCACGCGCCTCGCCCCGGCAATCCGATGTCATGATCGTCTCGGGAACCCTGTGCAACAAGATGGCTCCCGCCTTGCGCAAGGTCTACGACCAGATGCCGGAGCCGCGCTACGTGATTTCGATGGGCTCCTGCGCCAACGGCGGCGGCTATTATCACTATTCCTATTCGGTCGTGCGCGGCTGCGACCGCATCGTTCCAGTGGACATCTACGTTCCCGGATGTCCACCGACCGCAGAAGCCCTGCTCTACGGCATCATGCTCTTGCAAAAGAAAATCCGGCGCACCGGCACGATCGAACGATGATGGCCAATCGGCCGTAGGACGGTAGAGCGAAGCGAAACCCATCAAAGCCCCTTCAAACATCTTCATGATGGGTTTCGCCTCGCTCCACTCATCCTACGAATTGCCATGAATGGGAACGGGGCCCGGTGTGCCTAGGAGACCGAGCCCCATAACCTCAACAACCTGGCCGCCAAGCTGTTCGGCTACATTCGCACTCTAGCGCGGCGGGCCTATCCTGTATTGATCTGCCGCAACTGTGGCGAGCGTTTCGCCACGTGGTGAATCGCGCGAGAGCGTCGATCCCGATCCGATTCCAGCGTCGGCAGCGTCGCGCGACTTTGTCTTGCTGTTGCCGCGTCCTGTCCGAATATGCTCCGATACGAACGAGAAGACTCGCGCGAATTTCGGTTCAGCCGATGGGAATTGTGGGCGATGAACACTGAGCGGATATCAGATGGCGGAGCAAAGCCTCCGCGCACAGGCTCGCCGCTCGAAGTGCTCCTGGTCTTTCTCGAGCTCGGGCTGACGTCGTTCGGCGGCCCCATCGCCCATATCGGTTATTTCCGCAGCGAGTTCGTCGAGCGCCGCAAATGGCTCGACGAGCAATCCTATGCGGACCTCGTGGCGCTCTGCCAGTTCCTGCCTGGCCCCGCCAGCAGCCAGGTCGGATTTTCGCTCGGATTGATGCGTGCCGGCTATCCCGGTGCGCTGGCGGCCTGGACGGGATTCACGCTGCCATCAGCCATCGCACTCGTGCTGTTTGCCTATAGCGCCAGCGCATTGAGCGGACCCGTCGGAACGGGACTGGTACACGGCCTGAAACTCGTGGCGGTCGCGATCGTCGCGCAGGCGGTGTGGGGTATGGCGCGGACGCTGTGTCCTGACCGGGAGCGCGCCACGATCGCGACGATCGCCGCGCTCATCATCCTGTTCAGCACGTCATCGGTGGCGCAGATCGGTGCCATCCTGCTCGGCGGCGTTGCCGGCTTGTGGCTCTGCCGCGCCGCGCAGCCGAGCGGGCAAAGCCATTTCGCCGTGCCGGTCTCGCGCGCCGCAGCGCTCACCATGCTCGCAGCCTTCCTGATCCTGCTCGTCGGCCTGCCGATCCTGATCCGGCTATGGCCGTCTTCGGGCCTCGCCTTGTTCGACGCGTTCTATCGCTCCGGTGCCCTCGTGTTTGGCGGCGGCCACGTGGTGCTGCCGCTGCTGCGCGAGGCGGTGGTTACGCCGGGCTGGGTCGGCGACGACGTGTTTCTGACCGGCTATGGCGCGGCACAGGCCGTCCCCGGACCGCTCTTCACCTTCGCCGCCTATCTCGGCGCCGTCGTCAACACGTCGCCGCACGGCATCGCCGGCGCCGTCATCGGCTTGCTCGGCATATTCCTTCCGGGCGTCCTGATCCTGTTGGCGGCGCTGCCGTACTGGGACAGTTTTCGCAAACGCGCCGGCGCCCAGGCGATGATGCGCGGAGTCAACGCCGCCGTCGTCGGCATCCTCGGCGCGGCGCTCTACAATCCGGTATGGACCAGCACGGTCAAGACTTCAGCAGATTTTGCCATCGCCCTCGTCGGCTTTGTGCTGCTCATGGCCTGGCGCGCACCTCCGCTCGTGGTCGTCGCCTTCAGTGCAATCGCGGGAATGGGCGCGGCGATACTGTGAGCTTCCGTCAGCCGGCCGAACTCGCACTTGCATGTTCCGTACCTCGACCAGTGTTTTCCCGGATAGGATCCCGATCGCCCTCGTGTTTTAAAATATGACGTTCATGTAGGCATATTCACGTGCGCCCGGCAGCCGACGCTGCCGGGCTATTCGTTTGGATGCATCAAATAGTCTAATTTGGAGAGCCGTGAGATACGTGCGCTGCTATGTCGAAGCGGCGAATTTTCGATCGCACCAGTTGCGAGTTCGCGCGAGGATCGATAATCTATAGTTGTATTTTGACTAGTAAATTTGAGAAAGACAAGATGTTTTCGCAGCGCATTCTTCGGCTTCTAACCGGCCTGCTCTGTCTGTTCACTTTCGCCGGAGGGGAGAACGATGCTCGCGCCGAAGGCACCGAAAATTCTCACTACGCCCGAAGAGAAGACCGGAGCAAAACGGTTATTGTGTTCGTTCACGGGTGGACAGGCAATGCTGTACAGACATGGACCAATCCCAAGACTGGAGCTTATTGGCCCGACCTGCTGAGGACCGATCCGGCATTTGCCGGCATGAATATCTACGTACTCGAATATCCTGCAGCCAAGACCGCGGGCGGCTTGACTATCACCGATATCTCGGAAGCTCTTTACGCACGACTCGTTGCAGATCAGATCATGTCGTACGACAAGGTAATCTTTTTGGCGCATAGCTTGGGTGGACTGACAGTTCGTCAAATGCTCCTGGCTCAGAGAGACTTAGCAGAAAAGGTATCGTTTCTCTTCTTCTTCGGTACCCCGACCGAAGGAAGTGACTTGGCAAGGATCGGCCAGTACCTTTCACACGACCCTGTCATCCCTCCCCTTACTCCGATCGACAGGCCCGTGGACGCCTACCTTTCGGTGATGATGCGTTTATGGGGCGCGGCCAGATTTCCATTCAAGACCTATTGCTCTTTCGAGAGGCAACGGACGAAAGGGGTCTTCATCGTCTCAGAACTCAGTGCGACTCGCTTATGTACCGAGCAAGGCCCTCCCATCAACGAAACGCACGAAAACATGGTCAAACCAGCCGATACTCGCGCCGATTCATACATAGCCCTCCGAAATGTTCTGCCGCAATACAACAAGCCGCGCGGGCCAGGTGTCGAAACCGTTGACGTCAAACGAACGATAGACGCATCGAGAATCAAATGTGGTGCGCGCGGTGAAAAAGTCGACGAAGTCGACATTGTCGACGAGCTCCATTTTGTTGACTCGCCGCCGAGCCAATATCTCGCGCGAGCTGAAGAAATGCCCGGCGAAACAGTTCGTGTGCACGATCTCATCAGCGATAGCGAGCCGCCTCCAGATATTTATGAATCCGGACGTATCAGGTATTTCAAAGTAAAGGTTACCGTTAAGGACGACTACGCGAAGGTGAGATACGCTTGGAGGAATGCGCACTCCGGCGATGAAATCGAGGTCTGGGCTCGTCCTCGAGCGCTGCTTCGGGACTTCAGCGCAACTCTTAAGCTCCCCCCCGGCGTGGACGTGCGGCCCAAGTCAATACGGCCGCAGGAGGCTGCCTGCGAATGGACAGACCAAAACAAGACGATTTCCTGCACCAAGGTCAACAGCCGGGACGAGCCGATCGTCGTTACATGGGATTGGGACGCTTGGAAGTCCTGCAAGACGCAAAAAAACAACCGGCAAAAAAAATAGGCGCAATCTCTTGCGCCTAACTAAAGAACTTCTGCGGACTTGCGAGTCTTCGTCGCGTTCGTCCGACGGCGTTAGCCGCAGTGCGCGCTGGAGACCGACATCCGACAGCTCCTTTCCAAAGAGGAACAAACGCTTCGACGAATACAACTCGCCTCTTCTATATAGGCATCGATTTGGCGGGCGGAAGGCCCAGTCACCCGGCCGTGATTATATGAGACAACCATTTGTTGACGCTGTTTTTTTGGCTCACACTCTGGATTTCTCTTGTCGTCAAAGCGACGATGGAGGTCGTAGAGCGGCCTCGTTTTAGGCCGCCTTCTGCAGCGGATACGTCTGCAGACGCCGCGCCGATAGCGCACAACCGCAATCATGCACGGTGCTCTGCTCGATAACGAAGCGGCGCTTCTCCAGCAGGGCGCGAAGGTTTTGGTTCGCTCCCAGCTTCTGGGCCTCGACCCACACCACCAGCACGCCGCTGGGGCTCAGGCAATTCACCAGCCAATCCAGCGTGGCCTCGAGCGTGCGCAGCGGTCGTCGGCGCCAGTCGACGAGCGCGACGTCGTACTGACCGGCCGGACGCCCGCAATTGCCGGTCGCGGCCGCGCGCGAATAGCCGCGTCGCTGCAGCTCCAGCATCAATTCGAAGCTCTTGGAGCCGGCGACGACGATGCGGTGCTGTGTGGAGCAGCGCGCCAGTTGGATCATCGGATCAACGATCCTGTCGCCAGTGCCGACCTGAAGGGAAGACATGACATCACCTATTCCATTCGCTCGCGCCCCCAGTGTGTCGGGGCGCACCTTGCATGCGCGGAATATCTTCACAGCCGGATATGTTTTCGAGAGCGACGGACCTGCAGCCGTATATGAGCCGCATAGAGGCGTAACCGCGCCGCCCCGTAGGATGTGTAGAGCGAAAGCGAAACCCATCACGGCTGATCTTGCTCAAAGGCCGGTAGCTTCGCTCTCATGATAGGAAGCGCACTCAACAGTATCCCCTCAGCCTGAGGAGGTTGCGCAGCAACCGTCTCGAAGGCCGAGGCCACCGGCGGGGCCTCATGGTTCTCCGAGCGATGCGCAGCATCGTCTCGAGACGCGCTGCGCGCTCCTCACCATGAGGGGCGACACAGGTGCCCTGGCGGCATACGCCACCCGTGACCATTAACCTCTTATCCACCATCGCGGCGGCCGTCCGCCGGTAACCAAGTCCCTTAACAGACCGTCAATCCGATCCCGACAAGTCTAGCGGCTTTCTTAAGGAGGATTGCCGATGGAAATCTTTGCGCTTGAATTCGTGGGAATGGCGATGGTGGCGCTCTGCCTTGTCGTGCTCGCAATGCCTGCGGCACGCCGGCCGTCCAAGCACGCGCGTCACGAGTAAGGCGGCGGCCCAACCACCGTTTTCGCGCCCCGCAACGCCCGTCTGGCGGTTCGCAGCCGGTTCCAAGCGGCTGGTCCTGACCCTATGCAAGGCCAGAATTGCAGCCAAGACCCTTGACATACCTGCACTTTCGGCAGAACGCGTGTCGGAAGCGTCATGGACTGTTCATGGATCTGATTACCACCACCTGGGAACTGCAGGCGGCCTGCGACCGCTTGGCCGCTCACCCCGTCATCACCGTCGACACCGAGTTCCTGCGGGAGACGACCTACTATCCCCTGCTCTGCGTGCTGCAGATGGCGAGCCCGGACGAGGCCGTCGTGATCGATGCGCTCGCCCCCGGGATCGACCTGGCACCATTCTTCGAATTGATGGCCAATGAGAAGGTGCTGAAGGTCTTCCACGCCGCGCGGCAGGACATCGAGATCGTCTGGCACCGCGCCAACACCATTCCGCACCCGATCTTCGACACGCAAGTTGCGGCCATGGTGCTAGGCTATGGCGACAGCATCGCCTATGACCAGCTCGTCGAGCGCATCACCGGCCATCGGCCGGACAAGACCCACCGCTTCACCGACTGGTCGCGCCGGCCGCTCAGCGCCGAGCAGATCCAGTACGCCGTCTCCGACGTCACTCATCTGCGCGACGTCTTCACCGCGCTCGATGCCGACCTGAGGAAGCGCGGCCGCAATGACTGGGTCAGCGAGGAGATGGAGATCCTGACCTCTCCCCGCACCTACGACTTCCACCCGGAGCGCGCCTGGGAACGGCTGAAGACCAGGGTGCGGAAGCCGCGCGAACTCGCGGTCCTGATCGAGGTCGCCGCGTGGCGCGAGCAGGAAGCGCAGAGCCGCGACGTGCCGCGCTCGCGCGTGCTGAAGGACGAGGCGGTCGGCGATATCGCAACCCACGCGCCGACGACGCTGGAGAAGCTTGCCAACCTGCGCTCGCTGCCGAAAGGATTCGAGCGCTCGAAATGGGGCACCGACATCATCGCCGCCGTGCAGCGCGGGCTCGCCCGCGATCTCGCCAAGCTGCCGAAGATCGAGAAGCCGCGCAACAACGCCAATGGCGCGGCGATCGTCGAGCTGTTGAAGGTGCTGCTCAGGATGACGTCGGAGCGCCATGCGGTCGCAAGCAAGGTGATCGCGACCGTCGACGATCTCGAGCAGATCGCGGCCGACGACCATGCCGATGTCGCCGCCCTGCACGGCTGGCGGCGCGAATTGTTCGGCGACTCGGCGCTCAAGCTCAAGCATGGCAGGCTCGCGCTTGCCATCGACAAGGGGCGCGTCGTCAAGGTCGAACGCGCCAAGGAGTAGCGGGGTAGTTATCGGCTTGCGCAGACCTAGAGCATTTTCGGTTCTGATCGAATCAGAACCGAAGCTCTAGATTCTTGTTTTTACGCGCTTTCTTCACGCGAACCGGTATCCACTTCGCTCGAAAACGCCCTGGCGCACTTATGTTGAAATTCCAGGTCGCAAGCAACACTTTGTGCATCTTCATCCCATAGGTTGCGGCATCATCCCTCTACACGGGACAAGAAACGCATGCCGCACGACCTGGCCGGCAGCGCTGCGCCCATGCAGCGCAAGAAACTTGAAGACACGCTCCGCCCTTCGTGGGGAGATTTGCGGGTGTTCCTGCTGTGCGCGCGGAACCGCAGCTTCAGCCGCGCCGCCGACGTCCTTGGCGTGCCGGCGACCGCAGTGATGCGCAAGATCGACAAACTCGAGGACGATCTCGGCTGCAACCTGTTTTCTCGCGATGAGGCGCAACTGGCGCTGACCGGCGAAGGACGGGCGCTGCTGTTCGACGTTGAGCAGATGGAACGTCTCAGCCTCAACGTGATCAGGCGCGCACGGGCGCCCGCGGAGGTGAGCGGCAGCGTGCGGATCGCGGTGACCGAAGGCCCCGGGAACTTCTGGGTATTGCCGCGGCTGATCACGTTCGAGCGGACCTACCGCAGCATCATCGTTGACCTGCGTTGCGTCTCCGACTGCGGCGAGGTTCCGCGGCAGGAGGCGGACATCTCGCTTCAGATCGAGCGGCCGAGCGATCCCGAACTGATCGCGACAAAGATCGGCCGGTTGCACATCCACGCCTTCGCCTCGAAAGCCTATCGCGATGCCCACGGCCTGCCGGCTTCGCTCGACGAGCTGAAGCACCACCGCATCGTCAAGCAGGATGGCGTGCCGCATGGTGAGGGCACCCTCAAGCGGATCCTCGGCGTGGATTCGCTGGAAGGCATCGTCGGCATCTCCACCAATTCCAGCGTGGCCGTGCTCTACGCCGTCGAACAGGGCGCGGGAATTGGCTTCCTGCCGAGCTCGGTGATAGCGCTCGGTGCGCCGCTGGTCGCGGTCGACCTCGGCGTCAACCATCATCTGGACCTATGGCTCTGCTATCATCGCCAGTTCCGCCACTCCGACCGCCACAGGCTGATGATCGAATGGCTGAAGAGCATCTTCGATCCCAAGGTCTATGCCTGCTTCCGCGATGAATTCATCCGTCCCGACGAATTGACACCGTTGATGGTGGGCTCGCGCGAGCATTTTGGATTGCAGAACTACGTCGCGCCGCAGCCCTTCCCGATCGAGACGACTACCACTTGAACTCGACGCCGACGGTGCCCTGGTACGACTGCATCGCGGCGCGGAACTTGCCGTCATAGTTGAGGTAGAGCCGCGCGGTGTTGGTCAGGCTCAGCGACGCCGACGCGCCGGCATCCGCGCCATATTGGCTTTCGCCGATGCCCTGCAGCGTGATGCTCTGGCTGCCGAGGCTGACGGTGATATCGCCAAAGTTCTGCACGACATTGTCGACGAACTTGCCGTACGCCGAGAGGTCGAACACCTTCTGGTCGAAGATCCAGTAATGCCCGACCTCCGCTCCGATCATCACCCGCATCCGCTCCACGGTGGCGGTGCTCACGAAGACGGGATCGAGGCCGCCGAACTCCTGGAATGATCCGGTCCTGGCCCGGACATATTCCACGCTCGCCTTTGGCACGATGCGGCTCTGGTCCTTGTCCCAGTAATAGCCGAGCTCGCTCAGCGCGCCATCGAGCTTGGCGTTATAACCCGCCATCGCAAGACCAAAGCCGGTGTCACGATTGGAGCGGATGTTGCCGAAGCCGTGCACCACGGCCATCGCCCAGGTCCACGGCCCCTTGTCGACGGTGGCGTGAGCACCGAGCTGGGTCAGGTCGATGCTCGCCGATTGCAGCGCGAGCGGCACGTCGATGTCGGTGCGGCTCTGGTCGACGGAGAAACCGAGATTGACGCCCGGCGCGATCCGCGCGCCGATGCCGGCCACTCCGCCCCAGGTCTTGCGGCGGTCGCCGACGAAATCGCCGACAGCGTCGTTGCGCGCGGAGATGCCGTAGCCCTCGAACCAGGTGCGGAAGCGCGGCGCCTCCACGCTCTCGGAGGCGCCTCCTCCGCCCGGATTGGTCCGCGACATGCGATTAAAACCATTAGTCGCCTGGTTGCCGAGCCGCTCCAGGAAGTTGCTGCCGAGATTGGTTATCGCCAAAGCGGCCGAGCGATCGACGTTAACCATACCGGCCGTGGGCGACGGGCTTGGCGTCGGCGTCGGGCTCGGGCTGGGCGTCGGGGTTGGTGTGGGTGTCGGCGTTTGGGCCTGCGCCGAAGCGATCGTGCCGATGGCCAGGAAAAGTGTCGCCGCAAGGGTCCATGCGGGGCCACGGCGGCCCCTGACGGAGCTTGCTCGCGACGGGCGCCATGAGCAGCGCATGCATTTAATTCCCAAGAACGACGCGAGCTGGAAAAAGGCGCAAAAACAGCGATCGGTATCGGCCGATTTGCCCCTACTTCGCCGGCGGCGTCAATCGAGCGGCCGCGCGCACGTGGCCCGAAGCGGCTGCGTTGTGGTCCGTCGGCCACAGGAGTTGCCGCACTGCACCGATTTCCCGTGGCACGCCAGAGGCTTGCTAACTTGCAATTTTCGTGTTGCAATCTCCGGCACAATCGGATTTGGCCGTTCGACTGTGCGTTTCGCGACCTTGAAGTCCAAGATTCGGAATTTGATCAGACTGCCGGAAGCCGGTTTGTGGCGTGGCACGCGCACAGCGTGGCCGCGTCTTTTTTGTGTCTAGACGAGGAGACAGGCGATGCCGAAGGGTACCGTCAAGTGGTTCAACCCAACCAAGGGTTATGGGTTCATCAAGCCGGCCGTCGGCGACAAGGACGTCTTCGTCCACATCTCGGCGGTTGAGCGTGCGGGACTCTCCACGCTCAACGAAAACCAAACGATCGAGTACGACCTGGTGGAGAACCGCGGCAAGTCATCCGCGGAAAACCTCAAGGTCTCCTAGACTTCAGTCACGATCCGCTCGGCAGTCCCTGCGGGCCATCTTGATTGTGACCCCCGGCATCACCCCGGGGGGATTTCTTTGACGGACGCGGACACTGCACTAGCTTGCCGCGGGCGAAATCAGCGTGCCGTTTGACGCTTCGCTTCCTGCTGTCCTGCAGACATCGCCCTCCAGCCTGAGCTGACCTGCCGCGAGCAGCCGCAGCGCTTGCGGATAGATCTGATGCTCGATCTGGATGACGCGCGCCGCCAGCGTCTCCGGCGTATCGTCATCGGCGACCACGACCGCGCCCTGCACCACGATCGGCCCGGCATCGGTCTTCGGAATCACGAAATGCACCGTGGCGCCCGAGATCTTTACCCCGGCCTTCAGTGCCTGGCCGTGCGGATCGAGGCCGGGGAAACACGGCAGCAGCGACGGATGAATGTTGAGCATCCTGCCGTACCAGCGCTGCACGAATTCCGCCGTGAACAGCCGCATGAAGCCGCCGAGGCAGATCAGCTCGACGTTCCTCTCGTCGAGCGCACGCTGCAGCATCGCCTCGAAACCGGCGCGGTCCTTGCCGAATGGCTTGCTCTCGATGACGATGGTCGGGATGCCGCTCGCGCTGGCTTTCGCAAGGCCCGCGGCGTCGGCGCGGTTGGAGATCACCACGGCGATCTCGGCCGGAAAGTCCTCCGCCTTCGCGGCTTCGATCAGCGCGACCATGTTCGATCCGCGCCCGGAAATCAGGATGGCGACGCGGCGCTTCATTGCGAAAGATCGAGATGGCCGTTGTAGACCACGCGATGCTCGCCCGCGGCGTGGATCACTTCGCCGAGCAACGCCACGGTCTCGCCGCTTTCGGTGAAGACCTCCGTCACCCGATCGACCGCATCCGCTTTCACGATCGCGATCATGCCGATGCCGCAATTGAAGGTGCGCAGCAGTTCGAGCTCGGCGATACCGCCCGCTTCCGCCAGCCATTTGAACACCGGCAGCACCGGCAGCCGGGCGAGATCGATGCCGACCCCCATATGCTTCGGCAGCACCCGCGGGATGTTGTCGGTGAAGCCGCCGCCGGTGATATGGGCCAGCCCCTTGACCGCCCCGGTCTCGCGGATCGCGCGCAGGCAGGATTTGACGTAGAGCTTCGTCGGCGCCAGTAGCGCGCCGCCGAGTGTCATCACCGGCGAGAACGGCGCCGGGGCCTCGAAGCTGACGCGCGACTGCTCGACGATCTTGCGCACCAGCGAAAATCCGTTGGAGTGCACGCCGGAGGAGGCAAGGCCGATCACGGCATCGCCGATCGCGATATCCGGCCGCGGCAAGAGCGTCCCGCGCTCGGCAGCCCCGACCGCAAACCCCGCCAGGTCATAGTCGCCGTCCTTGTACAGCCCCGGCATCTCGGCGGTCTCGCCGCCGATCAGCGCGCAGCCGGATTCGCGGCAGCCTTCGGCGACGCCGGCGATGATCGCGGCCGTCGCCTCAGGATCGAGCTTGCCGCAGGCAAAATAGTCCAGGAAGAACAGCGGTTCCGCGCCCTGCACCACGAGATCGTTGACCGACATCGCCACCAGGTCGATGCCGATCCCGTCATGCAGTCTGGTCTCGATTGCGATCTTGACCTTGGTGCCGACGCCGTCGGTCGCGGCTATCAGCACCGGATCCTTGAAGCCGGCCGCCTTCAGGTCGAACAGCCCGCCGAAGCCGCCGATCTCGGCATCCGCGCCGGCGCGTGCGGTGGCGCGGACCATCGGCTTGATCAGATCGACCAGCCGGTTGCCGGCATCGATGTCGACGCCGGAATCCGCGTAAGTGAGGCCGTTCTTGCGCTCGGTCATGGAAAATTCCAGTTGAAGACGGCTGGTTACGAGGAATTCCGCCCCCGCGCAATGGCTCGCAAGGCGGGCGGCAGTATACTATGTAGATAACAACCGGCTCAGCCCGCAAAAGAGCCGAATCTTCCGTGAATTCAGGCCGGTAGCCGGGAAGCGACCGAGTTGAGTATTCCTAATATCATCACCCTGGGCCGCATCATCCTGGTGCCGGTCATCGTCTGGGCGATCGTCTCCAGCCAGATGGAAATCGCCTTCGCGATCTTCGTGATCGCCGGCGTCAGCGACGCCGTTGACGGTTTCCTCGCCAAGCGCTTCAACATGACGAGCGAACTCGGCGCCCTGCTCGATCCGCTGGCCGACAAGGCGCTGCTGGTGTCGATCTATGTAGCGCTGGGGATCTGGGGCGCGGTGCCGCGCTGGCTCGTCATCCTGGTGGTGTCGCGCGACATCATGATCGTGACCGCCGTGATCGTGTCCTGGCTGTTCGACAAGCCGGTCGAGATTAAACCCCTGATGGTCTCGAAACTTAACACGGTGGCTCAGGTTGCCTTTGCGGCGCTGGTGCTGGCCTCGCTCGGTTTCGGTTTCGAGCCAAGGCCTTATGACCTGATCCTGATGGGACTTGTCACCATCTTTACTTTGGTTTCCGTGTCCCTCTATCTCGTGGAGTGGGTACGGCACATGAGCACGATCGAAGCGCGCTAGGGCGTCCTCGTCCCGGAGAGTTTGTACGTGGCAGGTAGCGTTCATCCTCGTCAGCTTGCGTTGGCGCTGCCGCATGCGGAGAGCCTGACCCGCGACGACTTTCTCGAGGGAACGGCGAACGAGGCCGGCCTCGCTCTGATCGAGAGCTGGCCCGACTGGCCGAACCGCATCATGCTGCTGGTCGGCCCGGAAGGATCGGGGAAGAGCCACCTCGCCGCGATCTGGGCCGAGCGAGCCGGTGCGCGTTCGACATCGGCGCAGGCGCTGGTGGCCGAGACCGTGCCGGCGGACCTCGCAACCGGTGCACTGGTGGTCGAAGACTTGAAGCCGCACGGCTTTGACGAGCGCGCGATGTTTCATCTGCTCAATCTCGCCCGCCAGGACGAAGCCTTCGTGCTGATGACCGCGCGCATTCCGCCATCCGCGTTCGAGATCGAATTGCGCGACCTTCGGTCACGGCTGCGTGCGGTGCCGACCGTTTCGCTGCTGCCGCCCGACGATCTCTTGTTTCGTGGACTGATCGTCAAATACTGTACCGACCGCCAGATGGCCGTCGACGAATCCTTGGTGAGCTATCTCGCCAGCCGGATCGAGCGCTCCTACGCTGCCGCCCGCCAGGCGGTGGAACGGCTCGACACCGAGGCGCTGCGGCTCGGCCGCCCGGTGACGCGGGCGCTGGCGGCGGAACTGTGGCGGAACGCCTGATCCCTGCGACTTGAGGGCGCTGATGAGGGGAACGTCAATGTCATCGAAACGTCATCCACTTATCACAGGCTTTGCGCCGGATTTGTTTAACTGGCTATGGCTCTGACCCGAACGGATCGAAAGCTTCATGGAATCGGCACAACCTATTGAAGTACAAGAGAAAGAACTGGTTGCTGAGGGTCTGCCGGCGATCGCGACCAGCCCCGAGCGCTTCATCAACCGCGAGCTTTCCTGGCTGCATTTCAACCGCCGCGTGCTGGAAGAGTCCGTCAATGCGGGCCACCCGGCGCTCGAGCGGGTGAGATTCCTGTCGATTTCCGCCAATAACCTCGATGAGTTCTTCATGGTCCGCGTCGCCGGTATCAAGGCGCAGGTTCGTGAAGGCATCCCGGAGCGGAGCCCCGACGGCCTGACGCCCTCCGAACAGCTCGTCCTGATCAACCAGACCGTTTCCAAGCTCGCCTCCGACCAGCAGGCGATCTGGAGCGACCTGCGCACGATGCTTTCGGAAGTCGGCATCGACCTCGTCGACGGGCGGGACGTCACCAAGACCGAGCGGGCCTGGATCGAGGATCATTTCCTCCACAGCATCTTCCCGCTGCTGACGCCGCTCGCGATCGATCCCGCGCATCCCTTCCCGTTCATTCCCAATCTCGGCTTCACGGTGGCCCTGCAATTGTCCCGGGTCTCCGACGGCAGGGCGATGAATGCGCTGATCCGCATGCCCGGCAAGATCGACCGCTTCATCCGCATCCCCAGTGAAGGCCGGCTGCGCCTGATCACCCTGGAGCAGGCCACCGGCCTGTTCATCGGACGTCTGTTCCCGGGCTACACGGTCATGGGCCAGGGCGCCTTCCGCGTCATCCGCGACTCCGAGATCGAAATCGAGGAAGAGGCCGAAGACCTCGTCCGCACCTTCGAGACTGCGTTGAAGCGACGCCGGCGCGGATCGGTGATCCGGCTGGAGATCGAGGCCAAGATGCCGGAAGAGCTGCGCCTGTTCGTGCAGCACGCGCTCAACGCCGCCGACGACGAGGTTTTCCTGGTCGACGGCGTGCTGGCCATGAACGAGCTGTCGCAACTCACCCGGCTCGACCGGCCCGATCTCGAATTCACCCCTTACGTGCCGCGCCATCCGGAACGGGTGCGCGATCATGGCGGCGACATCTTCGCTGCCATCAGGCAGAAGGACCTGATCGTCCATCACCCCTACGAGTCCTTCGACGTCGTGGTGCAGTTCCTGCAGCAGGCCGCCCGCGACCCCGACGTCGTCGCCATCAAGCAGACGCTCTATCGCACCTCGCAGAACTCGCCGATCGTGCGCGCGCTGGCGGAAGCGGCCGAAGCCGGCAAGTCGGTCACGGCGCTGATCGAGCTGAAGGCCCGCTTCGACGAGGAAGCCAACATCCGCTGGGCGCGCGACCTCGAACGCGCCGGCGTGCAGGTGGTCTACGGCTTCATCGAGCTGAAGACCCACGCCAAATTGTCGATGGTGGTGCGCCGCGAGGGCAGCAATCTCACCACCTATGTCCACACCGGTACCGGCAACTACCATCCGGTGACCGCGCGCATCTACACCGATCTCTCCTACTTCACGTGCGACCCGATCATCGGTCGCGACGCTGCGCGCGTGTTCAACTACGTCACCGGCTATGCCGAGCCGAGCGACATCGAAAAGATGGCGGTGTCGCCGCTGACGCTGCGCAAGCGCATCATCGAGCACATCCAGGGCGAGATCAGTCATGTGCGGCATGGCCGGCCCGCCTCGATCTGGATGAAGATGAACTCGCTCGTCGATCCCGACATCATCGACGCGCTCTATGAAGCATCGCAGGCGGGAGTGCCGATCGAGCTCGTAGTGCGCGGCATCTGCTGCCTCAGGCCGGGTCTGCCGGGACTTTCCGAGAACATCCGCGTCAAATCGGTGATCGGCCGATTCCTCGAGCACGGCCGAATCTATTGCTTCGGCATGGGATACGGGCTGCCGAGTGCAAAAGCGGCTGTGTATATCTCCTCCGCCGACATGATGCCGAGGAACCTCGACCGCCGCGTCGAGGTCCTCTGCCCGCTGCAAAATCCCACGGTTCATCAGCAGGTTCTCGAACAGATCATGGTCGCGAACCTGAAGGATACCGAGCAGAGCTGGCAATTGTTGCCCGACGGATCGTCAACGCGTATGAAGGCCGCGAAGGGCGAGGAGCCTTTCAACCTCCACAATTACTTCATGACGAATCCGAGTCTGTCGGGCCGTGGAAAGTCTCTCAAGGAATCTTCACCCCGCCGACTTACCCGCCGCAGCGAGCGCTAGAGCGTTTTCGAGCGAAGTGGACACCGGTTCGCGTGAAGAAAACGCGTCAAAACAACAAGCTAGAGCTTCGGTTCTGATTCAATCAGAACCGAAAATGCTCTAGCCGCCACAAGGGGGCTTTCCGGTGAAGCGACCGCGCAAGCGCGCTACCAGCGTCGCTGTCATCGATATTGGTTCCAACTCGGTGCGCCTCGTGGTCTACGAGTCGCTGTCGCGCAGCCTCATCACGCTGTTCAACGAGAAGGCGCTGTGCGGTCTCGGCCGCGAGGTGCAGAGTACAGGGCTTCTCGCGGAGGATGCAGTCGCAAAGGCGTTGACGGCGTTGCGGCGGTTTCGCGCGCTGTGCCGGATCCAGAGAGTCGGCCGCGTCTATGCGATCGCGACGGCCGCCTGTCGCGACGCCAAGAACGGTCCCGATTTCATCGCCGAGGCCGAGCGCATCTGCGGCACCCGGATCGAAATTCTGTCGGGCCCGCGGGAAGCCAAGCTCTCAGCCCTCGGCGTCGTCTCCGGCGTGCACAAGCCCGACGGCATCGTCGGCGATCTCGGCGGCGGCTCGCTCGAACTGATCGACGTCAAGGGCAATCGCGTCCACAGCGGCGTGACGCTGCCGCTCGGCAGCCTCGCGCTGCAGGACCTCTCGCACAAATCGCTGAAGCGCGCCGAGCGCATCGTTCGTAACGAACTGACGGGCGTTCCCCAGCTCAAGGCGGGCCGCGGCCGCAGCTTCTATGCGGTCGGCGGCACCTGGCGCGCGCTGGCGCGCATCCACATCATCCAGAGCGGCTATCCGCTCAAGGTGATGCACGGCTATTCGATTCCTGCCGCCGACGCGCTCGATTTCGCGCAGCGCCTGCGCCGGCTGGCGGCAACCAACATGCTCGCCAATATCGAGGCGGTTGCCGATGCGCGGCGACCGCTGCTCACCTACGCCGCGCTCGTTCTCGAATACGTCATCCGGGTGGCAAAGCCGAAGACGATCGTGTTCTCCACCTTCGGCGTGCGCGAAGGCCTGTTCTACGAGATGCTGCCGCCATCCGAGCGCGCCAAGGATGGCCTGATCTGCGCCGCGCAGACCATGAACGGCCTGCTCTCGCGATCGGCGCGCCACGCCGAGGAGCTGATCGCCTGGACCGATCGTCTGGTGCGCGTCGTGCGGCTGCGCGAGACCGAAGAGGACCGCAGGCTGCGCCATGTCGCCTGCCTGCTGTCGGACATCGGCTGGCGGGTGCATCCCGATCACCGCGGCGAGGAGACGCTGAGCCTCATCACCAACGGCAATTTCGGCTCCATCTCTCATCAGGGCCGCACCTTCGTCGCGCTCTCGGTGTTCTACCGCTACGCGGGCTTGAGCCTTGAGAACGAGCCGCCGGAAATCGTGCAGGAGATGGTGCCGCACACAATGCTCGAACGCGCACGCCTGCTTGGCGCCGCGTTTCGCGTCGCCCACCTGATCTCGGCGGCGCGACCCGGCGTGCTCCCGGCAACGCATTTCCGCACCGACGGACGCAAGCTCATGCTGGTGTTCGAGCACCAGATGGTCGATCTCGTCGCCGACCGCGTCGGCAGCCGCTTCAAGCAATTGGCGCGCCTGGTCGGACGATCCGGTTCGATCGTGCGGCGCTAGAGCATTTTCGGTTCTGATTGAATCAGAACCGAAGCTCTAGATTCTTGTTTTGACGCGTTTTCTTCACGCGAACCCGTGTCCACTTCGCTCGAAAACGCTCTAGAGCCGGAGAGCGCGCTGCCGTAGCCCGGGTGAAGCGCCAGCGTAACCCGGGGCCGCTCGCAAAGCGGTCGCAGGTGTCCCGGGTGACGCGTTCCGCTCCACCCGGGCTGCATGCAAGCGGGAGCAGTCTACGCCGCCTTGGCGGCCCGCCCGGCGTGATGCAGTGCGCGCCGGCGCCAGATCGATCCGACAACCAGCACCACGATGATGCCAAGCAGCGCCAGCGCGATCTCGCCGCCATGACCATCGCCGGCAAAGTGCGGGCCGATGCCGAGCGCGCCCAGCCAGGAGTCGAGCTTGTCACCAATCGGTCCGGCAAACAGCGCATCGAGCTTCGGATCGACGGCCGGATCGGTTGCGATCACATCGCCGGCGATCCATCCGAGCAGCGCCGCCCCGGCCCAGACCAGGACCGGCAGCTTGTTGAGCAGCGCCATGATCAGCGCGGCGCCCGCAACGATCAGGGGCACGCTGACCGCAAGGCCCAGCACCAGAAGCGGCACGCTGCCGTTGGCCGCGGCGGCCACCGCGATCACGTTGTCGAGGCTCATGACGATGTCGGCGACGACGACGATCTGCACCGCCGCCCACAGATGCGCGGCCGCATCCACGCTGTCGTCGTCATCGTGTTCGGGAACGAGCAGCTTCGCCGCGATCACGATCAGCGCCAACCCGCCGACGAGCTTGAGGTAAGGGAATTCCATCAAGGTCGCGACGATGCCGGTGAAGATGATGCGCAGCAGCACCGCCGCCGCCGCGCCGAAGATCATGCCCCACAGCCGCTGGCGCGGCGCGAGCCCGCGACAGGCCAGCGCGATCACCAATGCGTTGTCGCCGGACAACAGCACATTGATCCAGATGATCTTGCCGACGGCGACCCAGAAGGTGGTGGTCGCCATCTCGCTCTTGAACTGCGTGAAGAAAGCCGCAAGATTCGCGGGATCAACGATCTGCCACAGCCAGTCCACAGCGCTTCCTTTCGGCCTTTCGGCCAATCCTCGCGACGCTCAGCCGCGACCTAATTTTCGTTAGCCGACGATCTCGTTGCCCGAGAAGAACTGCGCGATCTCGATTGCGGCCGTCTCCGGGGCGTCCGACCCATGCACGGAGTTCTCGCCGATCGATTTCGCATGGAGCTTGCGGATCGTGCCTTCGGCGGCCTTGGACGGGTCGGTGGCGCCCATCACGTCGCGATATTTGGCGATCGCGCCCTCGCCTTCCAGCACCTGGACCACGACCGGACCGGAGGTCATGAAGTCGACCAGTTCGCCGAAGAACGGGCGCGCCTTGTGGACGGCATAGAAGGTCTCGGCCTGCTCACGGGTCATGCGAATCCGCTTCTGGGCCACGATCCGCAGCCCGGCCTTCTCGATCAGTGCGTTGACCGCGCCGGTCAGGTTACGCTCCGTCGCGTCGGGCTTGATGATCGAGAAAGTGCGTTCAATCGCCATGATTTCGTCCTTCCAAACGCTGGTTAACGAGTTGCGGGGCTTATATCGGCGTGATCCGGCGACGGCAAGCGACCCGGTGTCACCCTGGCCTTTAGTTTGGCCAGGATTTGGCGACCGGGATCGGCGTCACTCCCACCGTGCCGGGCGGAGCCTTAACCGGCTCGGATTACGACAATTTCACGAACGTGAACCCATTCTGTAGCCGCCGTCGCGCTCCCGTTCAGATCGGCCGGCCTAAGCTACTGACCGATCGGACGCCTTCGAAGCTCATCCGCGCAGCCAAAGCGAGGGCGTCACGGGAGATGTTGTCACCACGGCGCTTTCAGCGGGCGCCGAAACTGGAGGAGACGATCATGTTACGCAAATTCTCGCTCGTCGCTCTTGCCGCGGCCTCGCTCGGCGCGGCTGCGCTGGCGCCGACCTCCGCCTCGGCGTGGGGTGGTTGGCACGGCGGCTGGCATCACGGCTGGGGCTGGGGTCCGCGCGTCGTTGTCGGCGGCCCCGCTTACTACGGCGCTGGCGGCTGCTATGTGCGGCGCCTGGTGCCGACCCCCTGGGGCCCTCGCTGGCGCCTCATCAATCGCTGCTATTGACCTGACCTGAGCTCCCCCCCGACTTGAGCCCCGGCGGCAACGCCGAGGCTTTTTTGCGCCTGGAACCCGCTGGTTTGCTACCTGCGATCGACAACTCAGAGGCGTCACGACCGGAAACAAATTCGGTTCGTGGGACTTGATGTTGCGAGCTTTCGTTCAAGCAAGGCGAGGTGGAACTCGCCGAGAGATCGATCATGAATAGCCGAAGCCACCCTGATTTTGAGCTGCTCGATCACAAGACCTGCCGGTCCATTTGCGACGCGGTTGGCGAACGGCTGCAGCAAAGCTTGCGTCCTGAGACGACACTGACCTCTCATTTGCAGCATCTCCTGGACGAGATGCGCCGGCGCGAGGAAGACAGCCTGCATTGAAGAAACGGCCTTCGGGGTCGACTCGGGCAACTCTGGGAAGTTGAAAAGCTGGAGCATAATTTACCGGACTGATGGGTTGCGTTTGGCGGCGGCTCCGGTGACAACGCCGCATGCTTTCCATCTCCGACATCTCCGTCCGAATCGCCGGGCGGCTTCTGATCGAGAACAGTTCGATACAGATCATTCCCGGCGCCCGGGTCGGCTTCGTCGGCCGCAACGGCGTCGGCAAGTCGACGCTGTTTCATGCCATCCGCGGCGATATTCCGCTTGAAGCCGGCAGCATCACCATCCCGCCGCGCTGGCGGATCGGCAGCCTGGCGCAGGAAGCACCCAATGGTCCGGAGAGCCTGATCGAGATCGTTCTGAGGGCCGATCTCGAACGCGACGCGCTGCTGCGCGAGGCCGAGACCGCGCACGATCCGCACCGGATCGCCGAAATCCAGACCCGGCTTGTCGACATCGACGCCCATTCCGCCCCTGCCCGCGCGGCCGCCATTCTCAGCGGCCTCGGATTTTCCGCGGCCGACCAGGCGCGGCCTTGCGCCGAGTTTTCCGGCGGCTGGCGCATGCGGGTTGCGCTCGCCGCGACGCTGTTTGCCGCGCCGGACCTGTTGCTGCTGGACGAGCCGACCAACTATCTCGACCTCGAAGGCACGCTGTGGCTGGAGGTTCATCTTGCGCACTATCCGCGTACCGTGATCGTGATCAGCCATGACCGCGATCTGCTCGATACTTCGGTGGATCAGATCCTGCATCTCGATCACCGCAGGTTGACGCTCTACAAGGGGACTTATTCCTCGTTCGAGGAACAGCGCGCCACGCGCGAAATGCTCGATGCAAAGCACGCCAAGCGGCAGGCCGAGGAGCGCAAGCGGCTGCAGGCCTTCGTCGATCGTTTCAAGGCCAAGGCCTCGAAGGCGCGCCAGGCGCAATCGCGCATGAAGATGCTGGAGCGGATGAAGCCGGTCACCGCGCTGGTGACGCAGGACGTGCACGAGATTTCGTTCCCGGTGCCTGAGAGGACGCTGTCGCCGCCGATCATCGCCGTCGATGACGTCGCCGTCGGTTATGATGCGAACGCGCCGGTGCTGAACCGCGTGACGCTGCGCGTCGATACCGACGATCGCATCGCGCTCCTGGGCGCCAACGGCAACGGCAAGTCGACCCTGGTGAAGCTGCTCGCAGGACGACTCGCGCCGTTCTCCGGCAAGATCACGCGTGCGGAGAAACTCTCGGTCGGCTATTTCGCGCAGCATCAGGTCGATGAGCTCAATCTCGACGGCTCACCTTACGATCATATCCGCAAGCTGATGCCGGATGCGCCGGAGAGCAAGGTGCGCGCCCGCGTCGGCGCGATCGGCTTTTCCGGCAAGGCGGGCGATACCTTGGTGAAGAGCCTGTCGGGCGGCGAGAAAGCGCGGCTGCTGCTCGGCCTTGCGACCTTCGCCGCTCCCAACATGATCATCCTGGACGAGCCGACCAACCATCTCGACATCGACAGCCGCGCCGCGCTTGCGGAGGCGATCAATGATTTTCCCGGCGCCGTGCTGATGGTCTCGCACGACCGCTATTTGATCGAAGCCTGCGCCGAGCGGCTCTGGGTCGTCGCCAACCAGACCGTGACGAGCTATGACGGCGATCTCGACGACTATCGCAGGACGATCCTCTCGGCGAGCGATGTGCGACCAGCTTCGCGCGAACGCAGCAGGGAGAGCGCAAAGCCCGAGCGGCCGAAAAGCGAAAAGCGCATCCCGCTGAAACAGCGGATCGCGCAGGCCGAAGCCGAGATAGAGCGCATCACCGCTATCATCGCCAAGATCGACGCAGCGCTCGCATTGCCGGACCTGTTCACGCGCGATCCCAAGCAGGCAGCGCAACTCGCCAAGGCACGCGCCGGCGCCGAAACCGCGCTGCAGCGCGCCGAGGAAGAATGGCTCGAAGCGAGCGCGCTCTCGGACGAGGCGGCGGGCTGACCCACTCTCCGTCATTTGGGGTTGGTCGCGCTCCGCGCGCCACGAAATGGCCTCATCCGGAGACGCGCCTTCGACACGCCTGATAGCGCATGCGCGGCGAGACGAATTATTCGAGCAATTCCAACGTGATTTGCCCCGTCCAGCCCTCGCGCGAAAAACATTCCGCTTCCGTCGTCGGGCAAATCAGTGATTTAACTCCGCGCGTCTCACCCGAATGAGGGGCGGCTCGCGATCGTCACGAACGTGCGGTGAGATGCGGTGGACGAGAGTGGCACGACTGACGAGCGTGGCACTCGCGGACGGCGAAGTCGTGTGGTTCTGGCGCCCCGACGCTGGCGCTAAGTCCTGTTCGTTGAACAGGGCGACGGTGGCAAGAAAGCCCGGTCACCGGGAAGAGCGCGAAGTAAGCCTGTAAACCATCGCGCAGGGAAAGCCGGTGTTGCTCCGGTTGACCTGTGGTCCTACCCCCGTGCTTTTTGCTGCACGGGCCCCACGGGTGCAACCGGCACCCGGCTTTCCCTGCGCCCTCACTTCGATGAGAGGGTGAAACGAGACGCAAAGCTCGGGCGCCATGCGCCGCGAGAACGCGAACTCACATCCATTCCACCGTCATGCCCCGCGCAGGCGGGGCATCCAGTACCTGGCGGCCTCTCGGCATAAGCACAACCGCCTGTGGTTACTGGATCGTCCGGTCAAGCCGGACGATGACTGCGGAGAAGCTGTTTGAAATTTGAATCAGAACTCTCGCCCCGTCATTGCCATGACGACGTCGTCCCGCTTTCAACGCCCTCACGTCGCCGGCGGCTTCCTCGTCCTGGACTTGCCGGCCTTCGGCTGCGGCGCCGGCTCTTCCCCGCGCTCGATCGACGACAAGCGGCCCGAAGTGAACGTGTAGATGCCGGCGCGCGGACCACGCGTGTACGTGACGACGGCGACGCGATCGCCGCGTTCATTTTTGGAGAGACTGACATTGTCGGGCGCGCCGATGCCGCGCACCACATCGCACTCGGTATGTCCGAGCGCGACGGTCCCGACATTCTGCGGCGGCGGCGCCCCGGCTGCGCCTTCAGCCAGTGCATTGGCATTCGCGGGCCCCGCAGGAGCCATGCCCGGGCATCCGCCCTCGGCGCTGACCATGTCTTCGGCGCTGACCGGCTTGGTCGGCGTCAGCGGCGGCGTCTCGATCGAAATGTTGCGGATGAACACCCGGCCGGGCCGCGAGAACCACTCGGCATCTCTCGAGAAAATATCCGAGCCCCCGAAAATATTCGAGCCGCCGGAACAGCCGGTAACGACCGGCGCAAGCAGCAGCAGGGCCACCAGCGGTTTGCGAATGAGTGTTCCGCCTCGCACGATCGATTGGACTCCCATCTACCCTATTGTCCCGCCGCGCCTTCCTGGCGCGAACCGGTCCCCAGGCGTCACGCGCCCCGCGCGCCTTCGCCCTAAAATTGTTGTCCGAGCATCCCTTTGCGGCATGACCGTGACTTCCCGCCGACTCCGGGACACAAAGTGCAAATTATCATTAATTCCGCAACTTTCTATTGCCGGCGCTGCCAGCGCCCGCGCTCGTCGGTCTGCCAATAGGTCACATCGAATCCCCGCGCCTTGCAGGCGGTCCAGCTCTCGCGCGCCGCGGCCAGCGCCTCGGCGTCGTCGCCATTGAATACCAGCACCACCCGCTCGTAGCTGTCGCAGTCCCCAGGCAGCGCCGCATTGTCGACCAGGAAGCGCACATTGGCGCGGTTCGGATTGCCGTCGTCGATCGAGAGGATGACGGGCTGGTCCGACGCATCGGCGACACGCCAGGTGGCATGCGGCAGGAAGGAATCGTCGCTGTAGGTCCACAGATGTGCGTCGAGCGCCTCGGCGCGCTCCAGCGACGTCGATTGCACGACCACGCGCCAGCCGCGCTCCAGCGATTTCTCGAGCAGCGGCGGCAGCACGCTCTCCAGCGACATGCCCTGCAGATGATAGAACAGGACCTCGGTCATCCCTGCTATTTCTTCGCCTCGTAATAGTCCGCGACCAAGCGATCCAGCAGGCGAACGCCGTACCCCGAGCCCCAGCTCTGGTTGATGTCGGTCTTCGGCGCGCCCATCGCGGTTCCCGCGATGTCGAGATGCGCCCAGGGCGTGCCGTCGACGAAGCGTTGCAGGAACTGCGCCGCGGTGATCGAGCCGCCATGGCGGCCGCCGGTATTCTTCATGTCGGCGAACTGCGAATCGATCAGCTTGTCGTATTCGGGACCGAGCGGCATGCGCCATACCCGCTCGCCGGTCTCCTGCCCAACCTTGATGAGCCGATCGGCCAACTCATCATTATTGGAGAACAGGCCGGCATGCTCGGTGCCGAGCGCGACCATGATGGCGCCGGTCAGCGTCGCCAGGTCGACCATGAATTTCGGCTTGAATTTCTTCGCCACGTACCAGAGCACGTCGGCGAGCACGAGGCGGCCCTCGGCGTCGGTGTTGATGATCTCGATGGTCTGGCCCGACATCGACTTGACGATATCGCCGGGACGCTGCGCGTTGCCGTCGGGCATGTTCTCGACGAGGCCGATGGCGCCGACCGCGTTGACCTTGGCCTTGCGCGCGGCCAGCGCATGCATCAGCCCGACCACGCAGGCCGCGCCGCCCATGTCGCCCTTCATGTCCTCCATGCTGCCGGCCGGCTTGATCGAGATGCCGCCGGTGTCGAAGCAGACGCCCTTGCCGACGAAGGCCACGGGAGAGTCGCTCTTCTTGCCGCCGTTCCAGCGCATGATCACCACGCGGCCCGGCCGCGCCGAGCCCTGCGCGACGCCGAGCAGCGCGCCCATGCCGAGCTTGGTCATCGCCTTGACGTCGAGCACCTCGACATTGATACCGATCTTGCGGAGCTGGCTGGCGCGGCGCGCGAACTCTTCGGGATAGAGCACGTTCGGCGGCTCGTTCACGAGGTCCCGCGCGATGACGACGCCCTCGACAATGGAGGCGTCGGGACCAAACGCCTTCCTCGCCGCAGCGACATCGCCGGTGGCGATCGAGACGTCGGCACGCACGGCCTCGTTCTCGCCGTCCTTCTTCTTGGTCTTGTAGCGATCGAATTTATAGGCCCGGAGCCGGATACCTGCGGCGAGCGCTGCCGCCTGCTCCGCCTTCATTGCGCCCTCGGGCAACTCGGCGATCACAGTGACGGTATCGGTCGCGGCGTTGAGCTTGCCGGCCGCCACGCCGCCGAATTTGAGAAAATCCTTCTCCTTCAGCGCCGATGCCTTGCCGGTCCCGACCACGATCAGGCGCTCGGCCTTGATTCCCTCCGGAGCCAGGATGTCGAGGCTTGCGCCGCTCTTGCCCTTGAACTGGTTGGCTGCGGCCGCGCGCTTGACCGTCTCCGCCGCCTTGCCCAGCGCCTTCTCGGTCGCAGCGCCGAATTTCAGGGCGTCGTCGCAAAACACCACCGTCAGGCCCCGGATGGATGCGGAAAACGGGACAAAGCCGACCTTTACGGCGTCGGACATAGGCAGGATCCTCCAGAATCAGGGCTGTCGCGGGCGCGAGCCGCGCTGGCGTGGGTCGTAGGTGGAATGTCGGTTCGCGGCCGTCCAGATCGGCCGGCCGCAGGGGTTCATCAACACTATGGCCTGCCAGCCGCCGCACTGCCAAGCGCGGCGTGACCGGAACGCCACAAAGGGGAATAATTAACCATATAGACGAAGTGCCATGGCCCAGCCATTTTGTTGACGGATCAAAGGGATGGTAATGAGAAAGTGACGGCTGGACGGATAAGCGGCACGGCCAAAGGGGAGCCCTCCAAAGGGATTGGCCGGGAAGCCGCGGTTTTGGCGCGCCAAGTGGGATCTTGCGGTAACGATGGGGTCGATTGACAGGTATATTTTCCGCACGACGCTCGCGTCGTTTGCGGTAGTCCTGGTCAGCCTCACCGGGGTGATCTGGATTACCCAGGCGCTGCGCGGCATCGACCTGATGACCAGCCAGGGTCAGACCATCCTCACCTTCCTCGGCATCACTGGCCTCGTGATTCCGGCGCTCGTCTTGATCATCGCGCCGATCGCGCTGATGATCGCGGTCTCGCACACGCTCAACAAGCTCGCGACCGATTCCGAGATCATCGTGATGAACGCGGCGGGCTTTTCGCCATTCCGCCTGTTCCGTCCGTTCTTCTACGCCACCTGCGTGGTCGCCGCGATGGTCGCCTTCATCGGCGCCTATCTTGCTCCTGACGGCATGCGGCGGATCAAGCAATGGGACGCCGAGATCACCGCCGACGTGCTCACCAACATCCTGCAGCCCGGCCGCTTCGCCCAGCTCGACCAGAACCTGACGATTCGGATTCGTGAACGACTGCCGGGTGGTGTGCTCGGCGGCATCTTCGTCGACGATCGACGCGACCCGAAGGAGCGCGTCACGATCATCGCCGACCACGGCACGGTGCTGAAGAACGAGAATGGTTCGTATCTGGTGCTTGAGGACGGCAACCTGCAGCGATTCGAAGCCGACAAGCGCGACCCGGCGCTGGTCGCCTTCGGCCGCTATGCGTTCGACATGTCGAAATTCTCGAGCCAGCGCGACGTCACGCTGGGGATTCGCGAGCGCTATTTGTGGGAATTGATCTGGCCCGCCGCTGATGATCCGACCTTCGATCAACTCTCCGGCCAGTTCCGCGCCGAATTGCACGACCGCTTCATGGCGCCGATCTATCCGTTCGCGTTTGCCGCACTCACATTTGCCTTCCTCGGCGCACCGCGCACCACGCGCCAGAGCCGCAATTTCTCGATCGGCGGCTCGGTTCTCGCCGTGCTGGGGCTGCGCATGGCGGGATTTGCCTGCTCGGTGATGGCGGTGAAATCCTCGCTCGCCGTCGGAGCACAGTATTTGATGCTGCTCGGCGGCATCGGCGTCGGGCTCTGGATGATCGTCGGCGGCGTGGTGGTGGAGCCGCCTCCGAGATTGATCGAGGCCATCAACAAGTCGAATGCGCGGCTCGCCCGCCTGTTCGGAAGGCCGGCCACCGCATGAGCATGGTCACCAACACGCTCGGACGCTATTTCGCCGGCCGCTTCGTGATCTCGGCCGTCGGCGTGTTCGTCGGCATTTTCGTGCTGCTCGTCCTGGTCGACTACATCGAGATGGTGCGCAAGACGTCCGGGCTGGTCACGGCGTCCGCGATCACTGTCGCCGAGACCTCGCTGTTCCGCGTGCCGCAGTTGCTCGAGAAGCTGATGCCGTTCTGCGTGCTGATCGGCGCCATGACCTGCTATCTCGCGTTGTCGCGCCGGCTCGAACTCGTGGTCGCCCGCGCCGCCGGCGTTTCGGCTTGGCAGTTCATCGCGCCGGCGCTGGCAAGCGCAATCGTCCTGGGGATCGGGGCAACCACCGCCTACAATCCGATGTCGGCAAACCTGCGCGAGCTCTCCAAGCAGATGGAGGCGGAGCTGTTCGGCTCGGCGCCCGGCGGCGGGATCCAGGACGCCTCCGGCTTCTGGCTCAACCAGGTCAACAGTGAGGGCCAGTCGATCATCAACGCCGCCCGCAGCGAGCAGCAGGGCGTGCGCCTGACCGGACTGACCGTCTTCCGCTTCGATACCGAGTTGCAGTTCAAGGAGCGAATCGAAGCGCGCGAAGCTTCGCTCGAAGAGGGCCGCTGGGTATTCAAAGGGGTACGTCGATACTCTCTCGACAAGCCTCCGGCCGACCAAGATAGCTTCTACCTGACCACGACCCTGACTCCGGCGCAGGTCCGCAACAGTTTTTCCACCCCGGAAACTGTGTCGTTTTGGCAACTACCGAACTACATCCGTTCGTCAGAGAGCTCAGGCTTCGCGACCGCCGGCTACCGCTTGCAGTACCACAAGCTCATTGCACAGCCGTTTTTGCTGGCTGCAATGGTGCTTTTGGCCGCTTCGGTGAGCTTGCGCTTCTTCCGGTTCGGCGGCGTGCAAAAGATGGTTTTAAGTGGCGTGGGTGCAGGCTTTCTGCTCTACGTGCTCTCGAAAGTAACTGAGGATTTGAGCAAGGCTGAGTTGATGCATCCCATCGCTGCGGCGTGGCTGCCCGTGTGCGTAGGCGGCCTCACCGGTTTCTTGGCCTTGCTGTATCAGGAGGACGGGTAGTGGCCGTTGTCGCCGCCCGCCAGTTGAAGTCGCCTGCGTTCAGGCGGCGCAGTCCCGTGCGCCGTCAACGAACTCGCGTGGCTGCCTTCCTACTAAGCTTGACTATCGGATTCATTCTTACCGGCGCGATCGGCGTTGGCCTGACAACGCCTGCCGCCGCGCAGAGCTTCACCTACAATCCGCGGCCGCCGAGGCCGGCGCCGCCCCCGCCGCGGAATGACGGCCAGATGCTCGTGCAGGCGACCGAAGTCGACTACGACTACAACAATCAGCGCGTCTCCGCGGTCGGCAACGTGCAGATGTTCTACAACGGCACCAGCGTCGAGGCCGACAAGGTCATCTACGACCAGAAGACCAAGCGTCTTCATGCCGAGGGCAAGATCCGCTTCACGGATGCCGAGGGCAAGATCACTTACGCCAACATCATGGATCTCAGCGACGACTACCGGGATGGTTTCGTCGATTCGCTGCGCGTCGACACCGAGGATCAGACGCGGATGGCGGCAACCCGCGCCGACCGCTCCAGTGGCAACTACACGGTGTTCGAGAACGGCGTTTATACGGCCTGCGCGCCGTGTAAGGACGATCCGAAGAAGCCGCCGCTGTGGCAGGTCAAGGGCGCCCGCATCCTGCATAACCAGACCGAGAAGATGCTCTATTTCGAGAACGCCCAGCTCGAATTCTTCGGTGTTCCGATGGCGTATCTGCCCTACTTCTCGACCCCCGACCCGACCGTGAAGCGCAAGAGCGGCTTCCTGATGCCGGGCATCAGCCAGGCGTCGACCTATGGCTATGCCGTCGAGGTCCCCTACTATTTTGCGCTCGCGCCAGACTATGACGTGACGTTCAACCCGCGCTTCACCTCGCGCCAGGGCGTCTTGTTCCAGGGTGAATTCCGTCAGCGCCTGCTCGACGGCTCGTACTCGATCCGCGCCTATGGCATCGACCAGCTCGACCCCGGCGCCTTCGCGGGCCAGCCGGGCGATCGCCAGTTCCGCGGCGGCATCGATACCAAGGGTCAGTTCGCGATCAACGACAAGTGGGTGTGGGGCTGGGAGGGCGTGCTCCTCTCCGACTACTTCTTCATGTCGGACTATCGGCTCGCCCAGTATCGGGACCCGTTCGCGTCGTTCCTGAGCCTGCCGACCGAAGCGATCTCGCAGCTCTATTTGACCGGCGTCGGCAATCGCAGCTTCTTCGACGCGCGCACGATCTATTACCTGAGCTTCTCCGGCAATCAGAGCCAGGTGCCGGTGATCCATCCGGTGATCGACTATAACAACGTGATCAACAGCCCGATCTTCGGTGGCGAGTTCAGCTACAAGGTGAACTTCACCAGCCTGACGCGCGACGAGGCGGTCTTCGACCCGATCACCACGCTCGCCAATACCAACGGCCTGTGCCTCACGGCATCCGCCGATCCGCTGGCCCGGCTGCCCTCGCAATGTCTGCTGCGCGGCTTCCCGGGCACCTACACGCGCCTGACGGCTGAAGCGCAATGGCGGCGATCGTTTACCGACCCGATCGGCCAGATCTGGACTCCGTTCGCGATCCTTCGCGCCGATGCGATCGATGCCTCGGTTTCGAACCAGCCCGGCGTCTCGAACTTCCTTCCCGTCGGCGACACCCAGGCGCTGCGCCTGATGCCGACGGTCGGCCTCGAATATCGCTATCCCTTCATCAACGTGCAGCCGTGGGGCACCACCACGCTCGAGCCGATCGCGCAGGTCATCATCCGCCCGAACGAGACCTACGCCGGCAAGCTGCCGAACGAGGACGCGCAGAGCCTCGTCTTCGACACCAGCAATCTGTTCTCCGTCGACAAGTTCTCCGGCTATGACCGTGTCGAGGGCGGCGGCCGCGCCAATGTGGGTGTGCAGGCGACCACCCAGTTCGATCGCGGCGGCGCCGTCAAGGTGCTGTTCGGACAGTCCTACCAACTGTTCGGCATGAACTCATTCGCGGTCGCTGACGCCACCAACACCGGCCTCGATTCCGGCTTGCAGAACCCGCGTTCCGACTATGTCGGCAGCGTCAGCTATTCGCCCAACCGGACCTACACGTTCAGCATCCGCTCGCGCATGGATGAGGCGACCTGGAACATCAACCGATTCGAGGCCGAGGGACGCGCAAACTTCGATCGCTGGTCGGTCAGCCTGCTCTACGGCAACTACGCGGCCCAACCGGAACTCGGCTATCTCACCCGTCGCGAAGGCATCCTGACCAGCGCCTCGGTCAAGGTTGCCTCGAACTGGGTCGTATCCGGCTCAGCCCGTTGGGACCTTGAAGCGAACAAAATCAACCAGTACGTCATCGGCGCCGGCTATGTGGACGATTGCTTCGTGCTGGCCGCGAACTATATCACGTCGTACACCTATTCCGCCGGCACAACGCCGCCGATCCTCAGCCACGCATTCATGTTGCAAATCGGGTTGCGGACCATCGCGAACTCGACGACGTCGTCGAGCAGCGGAAGCGGCTTTCAGTAGAGCGTGATCCGCACCTGCGAAATTTCGGTGCGAACTGGTTGATATGGCTGATATGACCATATGGCTGAGATGACCATGACGACGTTATCCCTTCGCCTTTCGGCCCTGGCTCCCGCTTGCGCCATCGCACTCGCGCTGATGCTCTGCGGCACTTCGCCGTTGAAAGCGCAGACCGTGGCCGTCATGGTCAACGGCGAACCGATCACCAACTACGACATCGAACAGCGCACCAAACTGAACTTCCTGACCACCCACAAGCAGCAGGCGCGGCAGGACGTGATCGAGGAGCTGATCGACGAAAAGGTGAAGATCAAGGAAGCCAAAAAGTTCGGCGTCGATCCCTCCTCCTCAGACATCGAGCAATCCTATGCCGCGATGAGCGCGCGGATGCGGATCTCGCCGGAGCAACTGACGAAATCGCTGGAGAGCCAGGGGATTCGCGCCGACACGCTGAAGTCCCGCATCAGGGCCGACATGGTTTGGACCAGCCTGGTCCGCGGCCGTTATAAGGAAAGCCTCCAGGTCGGCGAGAAGGACGTTGCCGCCGCCGCGCAGGAAGGTGGCGAAAAGACCGAGATCGAAGCCTTCGAATACAAGATGCAGCCGATCGTTCTGATCGTGCCGCGCGGCTCCACGCCGGCCCTTGTCGAAGCGCGCAAGAAGGAAGCTGAGGGGCTGCGCGAGCGCATCCAGAGCTGCGACGAAGCCAATTCCTATTTCAAGACCATACCGAACGCTGCGATCCGCGACACTGTGACCAAGACTTCGGGCGACATCCCGCCGAGCATTCGCGAGGTGCTCGACAAGACGCCGATCGGCCATCTGACCCCGCCGGAGATCACCAAGCAGGGCGTGGAGATGGTCGTGCTGTGCGGTCGCAAGACCACGATGATCGACTCGCCGAAGAAGAAGGAAATCCGCGAGAAGATGTACGCCCAGAAGTATGAGGCGAAATCGAAATCCTATCTGCAGGAAGTCCGCAAAGCGGCCATGATCGAATATCGCTGATGATGTCAAAGCCCCTTGCGCTGACATCCGGCGAACCTGCAGGCATCGGTCCCGACATTGCGCTTGCCGCATGGTTGCGGCGTGATGATCTGAAGCTTCCACCGTTTTATCTGCTCGGCGACCGCGATTTCCTCGCCGACCGCGCTCGCCGTCTTGGCCTTGCGGTCGAGCTCGCCGATGCCTCGCCCGAAGAGGCGCTCAGCACTTTTGCGAGGGCCCTGCCCGTCGTTCCTGCCGGCAAAGTGGCGACGGCGCGGCCGGGTACACCGGATGCGACCAGCGCGGATGCCGCGCTATCGTCGATCCGGCGCGCAGTCGCCGACGTCATGGCCGGCAGGGCCGCCGCCGTCGTCACCAATCCGATCGCCAAGAACGTGCTCTATCGCGCTGGCTTCGGTCACCCCGGACACACCGAATTCCTGGCCGAGCTGGCGGCCAAGAACGGGGTCGCGCCACAGCCAGTGATGATGCTGTGGTCGCCCGAACTCGCCGTCGTGCCCGTGACGATCCACCTTTCCCTGCGCGAAGCGTTGGCATTGCTCACGACTGACCTGATCGTCTCGACCGCCCGCATCGTAGTCGCCGACATGAAAGCCCGCTTCAGGCTGGCTCATCCGCGCCTCGCGATAGCGGGCCTCAACCCGCATGCCGGCGAAGACGGCACGCTTGGCACCGAGGATATCGAGGTCGTGGCGCCGGCTGTCGAAATCTTGCGCCGCGAAGGCATCGACGTCCGCGGGCCGCTGCCGGCGGATACGCTGTTCCACAAGGCGGCGCGCACCACCTATGACTGCGCGATCTGCATGTATCACGACCAGGCCTTGATCCCGATCAAGACCATCGCATTCGACGACGCGGTTAATGTCACCTTGGGCCTGCCCTTCGTCAGGACCTCGCCTGATCATGGCACGGCATTCGACATCGCCGGCACTGGCCGTGCCAATCCGTCGAGCCTGATCGCGGCGCTGCGGCTGGCCGCGAGGATGGCCGCAACCAAACCTGAATGAGCGCGATCGACGATCTGCCGCCGCTGCGCGACATCATTCGCGAACACTCTCTGTCGGCGCGCAAGTCGCTGGGTCAGAACTTCCTGCTCGACCTCAATCTCACCGCCCGGATCGCGCGCGCCGCGGGTCCGCTCGAGGACTCGATCGTGATCGAGGTCGGCCCCGGCCCAGGCGGATTGACGCGGGCGCTGCTCGCGCTTGGCGCAAGACGGGTGATCGCCATCGAGCGCGACGAACGGGCGCTGGCTGCGCTCGATTACATCGTCAAGCGATATCCGGGACGGCTCGAGATCGTGCATGCGGACGCGCAGCATTTCGATCCCCGTCCCCTGCTCGATGGCGGCAAGGCAAAGATCGTCGCCAACCTGCCCTACAACATCGCGACGCAGCTTCTTGTCGACTGGCTGTCGATCGAACCCTGGCCGCCCTGGTACGACATGATGGTGCTGATGTTCCAGCGCGAGGTCGCCGAGCGGATCGTTGCGCAGGAGAACAGCGAGGCCTACGGCCGTCTTGCCGTGCTCGCGAACTGGCGCGCTGAGACAAAGATCCTGTTCGACATTTCACCTTCGGCCTTCGTGCCGCAGCCGAAAGTCACCTCGTCGCTGGTACGCTTGATACCACGCGCCGCGCCCGAGCCTTGCGACCGCCGGGCACTGGAACAGGTGGCGGCCGCAGCCTTTGGCCAGCGCCGCAAGATGCTGCGCCAGAGCCTGAAGTCGCTTTCGGTCGATCCGACCCGGCTCGCCGACGCCGCGCATGTCGATACCACCCGCCGCGCCGAAACTATTTCCATCTCCGGCTTTGTTGCCATGGCCCGTGAATTGGCCAATATACGAAACACAACATCGAACATTGCCTAAGGAGTGAACGCCATGGCGCAAATGGTACGCCAGTCCCTCGTCAAATTTGATGCGCCATTGTGCGAGACCATCGTCGAGACACCGAAGCCGCAAGGGCGCGAAGTCCTGGTCCGCATCGAGCGTTGTGGGCTCTGCCATTCCGACCTGCACATCCAGGATGGTTACGCCGATCTCGGCGGCGGCAAGAAGCTCGACACCACGCGCGGCATGACCCTGCCCTTCACGCTCGGCCACGAAATCGCAGGCGTCGTCGCCGAAGTTGGTCCCGACGTTTCGGCTGACCTGATCGGGAAGAAGAAGGCCGTGTTTCCCTGGATCGGCTGCGGCCAGTGCCGCGATTGTTTGAGCGGCGATGAGAACCTCTGCGTCAAGCAGCGTTTCCTCGGCGTCTCCATCGATGGCGGCTTCGCCAGCCACGTGCTGGTGCCCGATGCGAAATACCTGCTCGACTACGATCCGCTGCCGGTGAACCAGGCGGCCACGCTGATGTGCTCGGGCGTCACCGCCTACGGCGCGCTGAAACGATTGGTGGATCGTCCACGTCAGCGCAACCTCCTGCTGATCGGCCTCGGCGGCGTCGGCATGATGGGACTTTCCTTCGCGCAGGCGATGTTCAAGCAGAAGATATCGGTCGCCGATCTCAGTGTGGCCGCGCGCGAAACCGCGCTGCAGAATGGCGCTTCCGTCGCCTATGACCCCGCTGAACCGGACGTGATCAAACGTATCCTGAAAGAAACTGAGGGCGGCTTTGACGAGGTGGTCGATTTCGCCGGCAACGAGAAATCCATGGCGTTCGCAGTCTCGGTGCTGGCGCGCGGCGGCAAGATCGTGGTCTCCGGCCTGATGGGCGGCAATTTCAACCTGCCGATGGTGCAGTGGGTCTACAAGCGCATGACCATCGAGGGCTTCATGGTGGGCACGCTGGCCGAGGGTCAGGAGTTGATGGCGCTGGCGCGTGCCGGCAAGATCAAGCCGGCGCCGATGCGGGAAGAACCCATGGCCGACGTCCAGAAGTGGATCGACCAGTTGCGCGCCGGCAAGGTCGTCGGACGCATCGTTCTCAAGAACTGAGTAACCTGCCTCACTCTGCCAAAGTGCTGACGCTTTTCGGCCATCCGGCTCGCTGGTAATGTATCCCGGCGTCACGGGGAAGCACTGAGGATGCGCGGGGCTATCAACGGTTTGGCGTTTGCGGCACTGATCGGCTTGCTGTCGCTCGTCGCAGCTGGCCCCGCCGCGGCCGAAAAGTGCATTGCGCTGGTGATTGGCAATTCTGCCTACCAGAACGTCACGCGGCTCGACAATCCCCGCAATGACGCGACGCTGATGGCCGAGACCCTTGCCGGTCTCCGCTTCACCCTGATCGGCGGCCGCGCCCAGCTCGATCTCGACAAGGCGGCGATGGATGCCGCCGTGCAGAATTTCGGCCGGCAGGTCCAGGGGCGCCGACGTCGCGCTGTTCTACTACGCCGGCCATGGCGTCCAGGTCTCCGGCTCGAACTATCTGGTGCCGGTCGGGGCCAATCCGACGCGCGAAGCCGATGTCGACTTCCAGATGACGGATGTGAACCTGGTGCTGCGGCAGATGCAGGGATCAGGCACGCGGCTCAACATGGTGATCCTGGATGCCTGCCGAAACAATCCGTTTGGCGCCCGCGGATTGCGCGCGGCCGATGGCGGGCTTGCGCAGATGCGCGCGCCGGAACGTACGCTGATCTCCTATGCGACGCAGCCCGGCAACGTCGCCCAGGATGGCAGCGACGGCCACAGCCCCTATACGCGAGCGCTCGCAACCACGATCAAGCAGGCGGGGCTCGACATCTTCCAGACCTTCAACCAGGTCGGTCTTGCGGTGAAGCGCGCGACCGGCGGGGCGCAGCAGCCCTGGGTCTCCTCGTCGCCGATCGACGGCACCTTTTATTTCGTTGCGCCGAGCGCTTCCGCGTCACCCAAGGTCGCCGTCGCCGCGCCGCCGGAGCAGCCGGTCGCCGGCACGCTGCGGCCTGATCCCGACCGCGTGCCGATCAAGGACATCGCGCTGCTGCGCGAGTTGAGCGACCGCCTGTACGAGCACAATTTCGATCCGGAGCCGCTCGACAGCAAGAACGGCATGCGGCTCGCGATCAGCAAATTCCAGGAGAAGAGCAGCATGACGCCGACGGGCGAAGCCACCGAAGGCGTCCTGATCCGGCTACGCAAGCTCGACGACCTGAAGCCCTGGGGCTCGATCGTCTACGGGCCTGATAGCGACAAATGGGGCATATCGTGGAATCACAATTCGCGCCGCGCTGCGGTCGACGATGCGCGCTCCAATTGCGGAGCCGCCAAATGTCCGTTCGAACTGAGCTTCTACGGCGCGCGCTGCGGGGCGTTCGCGATCTCCGGAAAGTCATGGTCGCTGGTGCAGCGCGACAGTATCGAGCGCGCGCGGGACGCCGCGCTTGACGAGTGCGGCAAGGGCGGCAAAGCTTGTCGCATTATCGGTGCGGTCTGTGCCGACGGTTCGGGCCGCTAATTTTAAGATTTTGGATTAAGTGCTTATGTCAAACGCCGTTCAACGCTCGTTTCGAGCGGCCCTCCTGTCCGTACTGATTTCGGTCTCCGCAAGCGGCGCGGCGCTTGCGCAATCCGGCAGCGCCGGCGGCAGCATCGGTAACGACGAAAAATCCCTCTCCGGCTCACGCGCGACGCCACGCGCGGTCGAATCCGATCGGCCGTCCAGGCGCAGCAAGTCCGAAGCCGACGAGCCGCGCCGGGCCTCGCGCAGGAGCGGCGGTGGTGGCGGAGGCAGTAATTTCGACGGCGCGTGGGTTGTCGTCTCGGTCGGCTGCGGCGGCAGCAGTACGACGGCAGTCGTCGTGACCAGCGGCAAGATCATCGGTGAGGGCCTTACCGGAACCATCAGCCCCGGCGGGGCCAGCAGATCCGTCGGCAATTACAACGGCATCACTGTCATCAGCACGGGCCATGCTTCCGGCCGCAGCGGATCCGGAACGTTCAGGCGATCCGACGGCTGTTCCGGAACGTGGACGTCGTCGAAGCAGTGAGGGACCGTCTCGACCTCGCCGGCCTCCGGTGCACTTTTGAGATTTTGGATTAAGACACTTATGCAGAAGGTTATTCAACGCGCGCTTCGAACGATCCTTGTTTCCGTTTTGGTTTCGGCTGGTGCCGGGCCTGTGCTTGCCCAATCGGGCAGCGCCGGCGGCAGCATCGGCAATGACGAGAAGTCGCTGTCCGGATCACGCGAGGCGCCGCGCGCGGCGGACTCCGATCGCCCCGCGCGACGCAGCAAGCCCGAGAGTGAGGAGCCGCGGCGCGCCTCGCGCAAGAGCGGCGGCGAAGGCGGAGGCGGCGGCAATTTCGACGGGGCATGGGTCGTGGTCAGCGTCGGTACCACCTGCTCGGGCGGCAGCACCACCGCGGTGGTCGTCTCCAGCGGCAAGATCATCGGCCAGGGCGTCAGCGGCAGGGTCAGTCCGAGCGGCGCGGTGAACGCCTTCGGCAATGCCAACGGCATCACCGTGATCAGCACCGGCCGCATCTCAGCCCGTTCCGGCTCCGGGAGCTTTCGGCAGTCCGACGGCTGTATCGGCCGCTGGACCGCCTCCAAGCAATAGCCATTTCCGCTTCCTCCGCAGCGCCCAATTCGCCGCAATTGAGCCGGCCACCGAGCCTCAATTAAGCCCCACCCGCTCCGGATTTGCGGCGCATTGCGACCCAACTTCCTACCGAGAGTTAGGAGTTAAGGGGTAGCTGGTGTTATCGGGGATCTAGATGTCAATGCGTACCGCGAAATTCATTTCAGCACTTGTCGCCACCATGCTTGCGAGTGCCAGCTTCACGGCCGGAGCACAAAACGCCACAGAGAGTGCCGATAACACCAAGACCGCCGACACTTGCCTGTCAGCTCCAAAGGGGGACGCACCCGCAGGAAGCCATTGGTATTATCGCCTTGATCGCTCCAATAAGCGCAAGTGCTGGTATGTGCGCGAGGAGAACAGCAAGGCGGCGAAAGCCGCGTCCGCACAGCAGCAATCGCCGCCACCCGCCGAAACCGCGCCCGCGCCCCAGCCGGCCGCGAGCATGAGCCCATCGGTTGCGGATGCGCGCGCCGAATTGAGGTCACCCCAAGTGGGCGCAAGGCAGAATCCGGCCTCCCCCCTCGACAACGCATTGCCCAACGGCGGCGCACCCGGTTCCGGCTCGCTGGTCTCGGAGCGCTGGCTTGATCAGTCGAGCATGGCCTCATCCGGTGGCAGCAAGCTCGCCGCTACCGATACGGCCACAAGCCCGCCGGAAGAGGAAGCTCAGGCTGCGCCGCAGCCCACGCCGCCACCGGCCCCCGCCATCGCGCATTCGACGGCTGAACGGCAATCGACCTCGACGCAGACGCTGTTGTTCATCATGGCCGGCACGCTTGCGCTCGCGGGCCTGATCGGCGGCGTCATCTTCCGGCTTAACCGCGCGAGCGCGCCGCCCTACGAGGTCGACAATGAATGGCGCGCCCCGTGGGACCGCGACCATGCCGAGCGCACCCCGCAACTGGCCGCCGAGCACAATGAGAGCCCGCCGCGTCCGGTCGAACCGTCGCGCCCGCGTCGCCCCGAAGCGGCGCAGCCGGAGCCTTCGTTCGAAGACACGCAACGGCAGATCAAGGAAATGCTGGCGCGTCTGGCGAAAAGCGCGACCGCCTAATCCACGATTTCACTTCTCGAGCTGGCGCTGCAGGTTGCGCACGAACTCGGTCAGGCCGGTGCGGCGCTCGCGCTTCAGCCGCTCGGCTTTCAGGATCGACTGCACTTCGGCGAAGGCGTGATCGACGTCCTGGTTGATGACGATGTAGTCGTACTCGGCCCAGTGGCTGAGCTCATGGGTGGCGCGATTCATCCGGCCGCGGATCACCTCCGCGGAATCCTGTGCGCGAGTATGCAGGCGCTTCTCGAGATCGGCCGCCGACGGCGGCAGGATGAAGACGCTGACCACGTCGGCGCGCGCCTTCTCGCGCAGTTGCTGAGTGCCCTGCCAGTCGATGTCGAACAGCACGTCCTGTCCCGCCGATAGCGCGGCCTCGACCGGCCGGCGCGGCGTGCCATAGCGGTTGTCGAACACGGTCGCCCATTCGAGCAGTTCGCCCTGCTCGACCATCGTCTCGAATGTCGTCTTGTCGACGAAGAAGTAGTCCTGGCCCTCGATCTCGCCCGGCCGCATCGGCCGCGTCGTCGCCGACACCGACATTTTCAGGCTAGGCATCCGCTCGATCAACAACCGCGACAGCGTGGTCTTGCCGGCGCCTGATGGCGACGACAGCACGAACATCAGCCCGCGCCGTTCGACCCCGTCAAACCCGTGGGCCTCTCCCTGGGCCACCGTCATGCCTCACTCCAGATTCTGCACCTGCTCGCGGAACTGTTCGACCACGTTCTTCATCTCGAGCCCGGTATTGGTGAGCTCGATATCGTTCGACTTCGAGCAGCAGGTGTTGACCTCGCGATTGAACTCCTGCGCCAGGAAATCGAGCCGGCGTCCGATCGGGCCGCCCTTGCCGATCATCTCGCGCGCCTGCGCGATGTGGGAGGCGATGCGGTCGAGTTCCTCGCGGATATCGGCCTTGGTCGCGATCAAGATCGCTTCCTGGTTCAGCCGATCCGCATCGAATCGATCGGAGGTTTCGAGCAGCGCCGCGACCTGTTCGGCCAGCCGTGCGCGGATCGCCTCCGGCTTGCGGCCCGGCGCCGCTTCCGCCTTCCTGGCGAGTTGTTCGATCTCGTCCATCCGCTGGATCAGCACCTGACCGAGCGCAGTGCCCTCGCGGCGGCGCATCTCGACCAGATGGGTAAGCGCCTGCTCGAAGGCGACCGCGGCCGCCTCTCGTGCCGCCTTGTCCTCGGCCTCGTCGCTTTCCGGCTCGACCACCTCGATCACGCCCTTGATACCGAGCAATCCGTCGATGCTCGGCGCCACCGCGTCGATCTTCTGCGCCAGCGTGCCCGCGACCTTTACGATCGAGGCCAGCACGTCTTCGTTGATGCGCACCGCGGACACGGCGCCGGTGCGCTTGATATTGAGATTGGCATACACGGTTCCGCGCGACAGCACCTCGCCCGCGCGCTTCTTCACCACCGCCTCGAGTTCGTCCCAACCCGGCGGCAGCCGCAGCCGCAGGTCAAAGCCCTTGGCATTGACCGACTTCAGTTCCCACTCGAAGGTGTACGGACCGCTCGTGCCATGGCTTCGGGCAAAACCGGTCATGCTCGATAGGGCCATCGCATAGGACTTTCTGGCAAGAGGTATGAGACTCGCTGGAACGCGCGCGACCTTAAGCCGATTTAGCTGAAAGTGGAATTACGTTCGCGCCGGTGATTCTCGCCCGACCCTAGCGCTCGACCACCGGCGGCGATGTGGTCGACTGCGCCGCGCCCTGCCGGGCCGGCCGCGCCGGTTTTTTCGAGTTGGCCGGCGGCTTGGGCGTCGTGGTTGCAGTCGGATTGGTGTCGCCCGGCGCACCGGCGGCGGGCGGAGGCGGATCGTCCGCCGGCTCGACCGTGTCGTTCTGGATCTGCTTTTCGATCGAACGCAGCTTCACCACGTTCTTTTGGTGCTGATCGTAGGTCTCGGTGAAGGCATGCCCGCCGGTGCCGTCGGCTACGAAGAAGAGGTCGCGGGTGCGCGCCGGATTGGCTGCGGCTTCCAGTGAAGCGCGGCCGGGATTGGCGATCGGGCCCGGCGGCAGGCCGTCGATGACGTAGGTGTTGTACGGCGACGGCTGGGTGATCTCGCTGCGCTTGATCGGCCGCCCCAGCGTTCCCTTGCCGCCGACCAGTCCGTAGATGATGGTCGGGTCGGATTGCAGCTTGATCTTCTGCCGGAGACGATTGACGAACACCGCCGAAACTCGGCTACGCTCATCGGCCCTCCCGGTTTCCTTCTCGACGATTGACGCCAGCGTCACGAGTTGCTCCGGCGTCTTGACCGGAATATCCGGATTGCGCCGTTCCCAGATTTCCGCAAGCACGCGTTTCTGGGTCTGCTGCATGCGCTGGATCACCTGCTCGCGCGTGGTGCCGCGCGGGAACTTGTACGTCTCCGGCAACAGCGTGCCCTCGCGCGGTATCTCGCGTACCGAACCCGTGAAGATGTCGTTGTCCGAGAGCCGCGCCACGATCTGCTCGGAGGTCAGCCCCTCGGGAATGGTAACGGCATGCTGCACCACCTTGCCTTCGACGATGGTGCCGATGACCTCGCGCAGGCTCGCGCTCTTCTGGAACGAATATTCTCCGGGCTTGAGATCGGAACTCGCCTTCATCGCAAAGACGCTGCCGATGAAGACCCACGGATTGACGTCGATCACGCCCTCACGCTGCAGGATGTCGGCAATATCGCGCTTGCCGGCCCGCTGCGGAATATTGACGATCTTGTCCTCCTGCAGCGGCCCCGCCGCTTCCAGGGTCTGCTTTCCGTAGTAGTAGGCGGCACCGGCGCCGATCATCACGATGATCAGGAAGGTGATGATGGCGTTGCCGACCACGACGAATGGATTGCGGGCACGGTCCGACCGTTTCGGCGGCGGTGGCACCTGTTCAGGCTCCAGCGCGGCGCGCGGACTTCGCGGTGAAATGGGCGGCCTCTCACTCATCGATTCGACCTGAATCTTGCCGGTTTAATCGTGGCCTGACAAATCTAAAGTCCTGCCAATATAATCGATACTATACGAGTACGCGCCCGCGCCTAGAAGTCATCGGCGATTGCGGCAAAACAGTGAACTGGCTCCAACCCGCCGGCTAGTTGATAACACGCTGCAGGATCACGGAAGCGTTAGTGCCTCCGAAGCCGAAGGAGTTGGACAACGCCACATTGATCTCGCGCTTGCGCGGCGTGTGCGGCACGAGATCGATTGCCGTCTCCATCGACGGATTGTCGAGATTGATCGTCGGTGGAGCGACATTGTCGCGAATGGCCAGGATGCTGAAGATTGCCTCGATCGCGCCGGCGGCGCCGAGCAGATGCCCGGTCGACGACTTCGTCGACGACATCGACACTTTCGACGCCGCATTGCCGAGCAGCCGCTCGACCGCGCCGAGTTCGATCTCGTCGCCGACCAGCGTCGAGGTGCCATGGGCATTGATGTAATCGATATCGGACGGCGTCATGCCGGCGCGCTTCAACGCCGCCGACATGCTGCGGAAACCGCCGTCGCCATCCGGCGAAGGCGAGGTGATGTGGTAGGCGTCGCCCGAGAGTCCGTAGCCTACGACTTCCGCATAGATCTTCGCCCCGCGCTTTTTCGCGTGCTCGTATTCCTCGAGCACCACGATGCCGGCGCCCTCGCCCATCACGAAGCCGTCGCGGTCCTTGTCGTAGGGCCGCGACGCCTTGATCGGCGCCTCATTGAAGCCTGTGGACAGTGCGCGTGCCGCGCAAAAGCCGGCCATGCCGATGCGGCAGATCGGCGACTCCGCACCGCCCGCCACCATCACCTCGGCATCTCCCAGCGCCACCAGCCGCGCTGCGTCGCCGATCGCATGCGCGCCCGTCGAGCAGGCGGTGACGACCGAATGATTCGGCCCCTTCAGACCGTGCTCGATCGAGACATAACCGGATGCCAGATTGATCAGCCGGCCGGGAATGAAGAACGGCGACACCTTTCGCGGACCACGCTCCTTGAGCAGCACCGCCGTGTCGGCGATACCGGAGAGGCCGCCGATGCCGGAGCCGATCAGAGTGCCGGTCGCGCACTTGTCCTCTTCGCTCTCCGGATGCCAGCTTGCATCGTCGAGCGCCTGCTTCGCCGCGCACATCGCGAAGATGATGAAATCATCGACCTTGCGCTGGTCCTTCGGCTCCATCCATTGATCGGGATTGAAGGTGCCCTCGCTGCCATCGCCACGCGGCACGACGCAGGCAACCTGGCTCGGCAGGTCGGAGACGTCGAAGGTCTCGATCCTGCGCGCCCCGCTGCGGCCCTCGAGGATTCGTGCCCAGCTCGTATCGACGCCACAGCCGAGTGGTGTAACCATGCCCAGCCCGGTGACGACAACACGTCTCATGTCCAGAACTCCGTCCCGAAATGCGCGGTGAATAACAAGAAACCGGGGGACCGCCTGATAACGGTCCGTCCGGCTTCGTCGGCACCGCGAAGGGCGTCAGCTTTTCGCGTTCTTCTCGAGAAACTTCGTCGCGTCGCCGACCGTCAGGATCGTTTCCGCGGCGTCGTCGGGAATCTCGCAACCAAATTCTTCTTCAAATGCCATCACGAGCTCGACGGTGTCGAGACTGTCAGCGCCGAGGTCGTCGATGAAACTTGCGCTGTCGACCACCTTCTCGGGCTCAACGCCAAGATGCTCGACCACAATCTTCTTTACCCGCTCGCCAATCTCACTCATCGTTCACCCTCGTGCTTGTTCCATTGGACCCGACCCCAAGACGATACGAGCCATCGTGGTCGTTTAGTTTCCCTAAGCTGTCGCGCATAGTCTTGTTTCGGCGGTCGTGGCCGATTAAGTCCCGGCGAACGGCAGGCGTCGCCACGCCAATATACAGGGTTTCAAAATCCTGCAATGGCGTTCTTTGCCCATCCGCGGCTGGTTCGGTTATCATAATTCCCTCACCTTGACTACAAGCCCTGACCGGCCCCGGGTACGGCATTCCGCCACGCAAAAGCGCTCCGGTAACCCGCTCAAAACATGGCCATTCCGCCATTGACGTGAATCGTCTGTCCGGTCACGTAGGCGGCCTCGTTGGAAGCGAGATAGACGGCCGCGGCGGCGATGTCTTCGGGCGTTCCGAGTCGCGCCGCAGGAACCTTTGCCAGGATGGCCTCGCGCTGCTTGTCGTTCAGCGCGTCAGTCATCGGCGTCTTGATGAAGCCCGGCGCAATGCAGTTGGCGGTCACGCCGCGCTTGGCATATTCGGCACCCAGCGTCTTGATCAGGCCGATGATACCGGCCTTCGACGCGGTGTAGTTGGCCTGGCCCGGATTGCCGGTGACGCCGACGATCGAGGTGAGCGCGATGATGCGGCCGAAGCGCTTGCGCATCATCAATTTGGTGGCGGCGCGCGCGAGGCGGAACGTCGCGGTGAGGTTGATCGCGATCACCTCGTCCCAATCCTCGTCGCGCAACTGCACGAACAGATTGTCGCGCGTGATGCCGGCGTTGGCGACGAGGATGTCGACCTGCCCCATCGCGGTTTCCGCCGCGGGCACCAGTGCCTCGACCTCGGCAGTGTTGGAGAGATTGCATGGCAGGACGTGAACACGCTCGCCGAGCTTCGCCGCAAACGCATCCAGCACCTCGCGCCGCGTGCCCGAGATCGCCACGGTCGCGCCCTGCGCGTGCAGCGCCTGGGCGATCGCGTTGCCGATGCCGCCGGTCGCGCCGGTGACCAGCGCGTTCCTACCCGTCAGAGCAAACATCAATATCTCCTCTCGGCGCTCTCAGAGCGCGATCTTTCCCGGCGGAACGGTGCCTCTTTTCCCGATCATGCTTCAGGCCGAAGCGGCCAATGCATCCTTGGCAGCGGCGATATCGCCAGGCCCACTGACGGAAATCCCGACCGCGCCATCGGCGATGCGCTTGACCAGACCGGTCAGGACCTTGCCGGCGCCGATCTCGAGGAAGCGCGTGACGCCCTTGCTTGCCATATAGGCGACCGACTCGCGCCAGCGCACCGTGCCGGTCACCTGTTCGATCAGCCGGCGGCGGATCTCGTCGGGATCGGTGATGGCGCTCGCCAGCACGTTCGAGACCAGCGGCGCGGCCGGCGCCTTGATGGTGACGCCCGATAACGCCTCGGCCATGGCGTCGGCGGCCGGCTGCATCAACTTGCAATGGAAGGGAGCCGACACCGGCAACAGCATCGCACGCTTGGCGCCCTTGCCCTTGGCGATCTCGACCGCACGATCGACGGCGGCCTTGTCGCCGGAAACCACAACCTGTCCGCCACCATTGTCATTGGCGGCCTGGCATACTTCGCCTTGGGCCGCTTCGTTGGCAACCGCCATCGCCGCGTCGTAGTCGAGGCCGAGCAGCGCTGCCATGGCGCCGGCGCCGACCGGCACCGCCTTTTGCATCGCGAGGCCACGGGTGCGCAGCAGGCGCGCGGTATCGCTGACGCTGAGGCTGCCGGCGGCTGCCAGCGCGGAATACTCGCCGAGCGAATGGCCCGCGACATAGGCCGCATCGCGCCCGACCGAAAAGCCGGCCTCGGCCTCCAGCACCCGCAGCGTCGCGATCGAGACCGCCATCAGCGCCGGCTGCGCATTCTCGGTGAGCTGCAGGGTCTCGGCCGGCCCCTCCCAGATGGTCGCGGTCAGCTTCTCTCCCAGCGCGGCGTCGACCTCGTCGAACACCGCCCGGGCCACCGGAAAGGCATCAGCGAGGGCCTTGCCCATGCCGACTGCCTGCGACCCCTGCCCCGGAAAAGTGAATGCTGCCGTCATCGGCGCTCCCAACGTGTTTGGGCACGATCTGCGGGGAAGCCGGTTTCCGCTCCCCGGATCATGCTCTGGACGGGCGCGTAAGACACTGTCCGGGGCTCAGATGTCAAGCCGCGTTGCGGTATTGGAACGGGGACTTTCCCCTAGAACCCGCCGGCCCTCTGGTCCGCGCCCACTTCTGCCCCGGCCCTGGCCCGGCGTGCGCTGCTCACCAATTGCCCCGGCCGATCCTCTTGGTCCGGCTTCGCGGTCGCCAGTTTCAGCACCGCCAGATAGCCCGGCTGCACCTCCATGTGGCCGGCGTGACGGCTTTCGCTGAGAATGCGGTGAACCCGTGGCAGATTATAGCACGGGACATAGAACAGCAGGTGATGCTCGAGGTGATAGTTCACGAAATACGGGGCAATGAACAGCCGCTCGAGGAAGCTGGCGTGCGTCGTCCGGGTATTGCGCAGGGGATCCTGGCTGTCGGGAACAACGGCGTGCTCGGCTATATTGCGGATGCGGGTGATCACCATCATCCAGGTGAGCAGCGGGACCAGCCATAGCAGTGGATAAGCCCACCACACACCGGCAGCCGCAAGCGCCGCAAACAAGATCCCGTTGACGACGAATTGCGGTCCAAGCTTTTCCCAGAAATGCGCAGCGCGCTGCCGCCACGGCCACTCTTTCGGCCCCAGCGCATTGAGCAGTTGCGCCTTCCGCTGCTGGTAGCCGGTCTGGCCGGTGATGTCGCGAATGAACTTGCGCCGGTAGCTCATCTTGGTGATCGGAAACAGCGCCGACAGCACAAGATCAGGATCATCCTCCTGCTGCGTCCGCGCGTGATGCTGCAGGTGATAGCGGCGATAGGCCCGCGTCTCCGCAAAGATCGGATAGGCGCAGAACCATTGGCTCAATGTCAGGTTGGTCTTCTCGTCAGCGGAAAGGCATCCGTGCGCGCCGTCATGCATCAGGATCGCGAGCCCAAGCTGGCGCGAGCCGATGATCGCCACGGCGAAGAGATAAGTCAGCGGATTGGGCCACCACGCCACCAGCGCGATCGCGCCTGATATCAGCGCCCAGGCATGGGCGATCAGTGCGACGCCCTTCCACGTCGAGCGCTGGCGGACGGCGATCAATTGATCCTCAGTCAGGAAGTCGCGGGCGCGGATGCGAAGCGCGGTCATGATGAAGCCTTCTCGTCGCGTGAGGTGGAAGCGGATGTGTTGGGATCGCCGACCAGGCGCAGGCGCTTGTTGTCGCCGCTGGATATGGCGGTCGCCTGTTCGCCCAGCACGCGCAGCATCTCGCCGCACAACTCCTCCGCCGAGCGGCCCATCGCGTAGCCTTCGAGGATGACGCCGATCGCGACCGCCCAGAACCGCCGCGAGGTCGCGGCCGGATCGCGCAGCGTGCGCCAGCCATGCCGCTCGATCTGCCCGGCATAGGCGCGCAGGCCCTCACTGTGCAGCCGCTCGATGGTGCGCTCCACGAGCGGCGCGAGATCCTGACGCCGTCGCGTCAGGGTCAGGGCCTCCGCAAAGAAGGCGACCGAATCGGTCGCCGTCACCGTCTCGACCAGTGCATGCGTGTAGTCCCGCGGCGTCTCCGCCCGCAGCGCCGCCTCCTCCGCCGCGCGCGCGACATAGAGCATGTCGCGGCAGGCGGCCTCGACGAACAGCGCCTCCTTGGTGCGGAAGTAGTAGGTGATCTGGCTCGGAAAGGCGTCTGCGGCCGCAGCGATATCGGTAATCGAGGCGCCGGCAAGCCCGTATTCCCTGAACAGGCGGCTTGCGGCGTCGAGCAATAGCGAACGCATCTTGCGCCCGGCCGCACGCGTGGCGCGAACGGCATGTTTTGGATCCGTAGATGACGGTTCGGAAGTCGGCCTGGCCGCCATTGGACGCCTCTCCTCGATGTTATTTGTATGCTGTACAAACAAATAAATCAAGGGCTCGACAGGCGGTTCCGAAGCAGATCCCGCCGACCGCCAAAAACCTTGCCAAGGCGTCCAAAATCCTTATAAAGCCGGCCATCCGTGGGCCCCGGCCGGGAGCTGAACGGACGGTCTCAGCAATCTCACTCGTTGATTTTGATGTGGCAGGGCCAGTCGGCCCGTCGTCCCGTGCTTCCGCCTTCTGAGCAACATCGAGTCCTTTCCGAAGGTCTCGAAGGGCTTGTCGCCGGGAACCGCGCTAACCTTAGGAAAGGACATCCATGCCTCTTTATGAGCATGTTTTTCTTGCGCGCCAGGACGCAAGCAGCCAGCAGGTCGACGAATTGACCGCGCAGATGACCGGCATCGTCGAACAGGCGGGCGGCAAGGTCACCAAGACCGAGAGCTGGGGCGTACGCTCCCTCACCTACCGGATGAACAAGAACCGGAAGGCGCATTTCGTGCTGTTGAACATCGACGCGCCGTCGGCCGCGATCAGCGAGATCGAGCGCCAGGAGCGGATCAGCGAAGACGTCATCCGCTATCTCACCGTCCGCGTCGAAGAGCTCGAGGAAGGCCCGTCGGCGATGATGCGCAAGGCCGACCGTGACCGCGAGCGCGATGATCGTGGCGGCGGTTTCCGCGGCGACCGCGAGGGCGGTGGCTTCCGTGGCGATCGCGACGGTGGCGGCTTCCGGGGCGACCGTGGTCCGCGCCGTCCGCGTGACGAAGAAGCCACGACGGAAGAGGAGTAAGAATCATGGCTGATGCTGGTGCACGCCGTCCGTTTTTCCGTCGCCGCAAGACCTGCCCATTCACGGGTCCGAACGCGCCGAAGATCGACTACAAGGATTCCAAGCTGTTGATGCGCTACGTCTCCGAGCGCGGCAAGATCGTGCCGAGCCGCATCACGGCCGTTTCCGCCAAGAAGCAGCGTGAACTCGCCCGCGCCATCAAGCGCGCGCGCTTCCTCGGCCTCTTGCCCTACGTGATTCGCTAATCATTTCAGTCCGCGGCACTTTTCGCGCCGCGGACCATTTACTCATAAGGCTTCCGGATCGCCCGGTCGCCGATGGTTGGGGTTCTCAGGCAGGACCTCTAACCGCTCGAAAGGAGCGGGACAGCTGATGATCGCGACGTTGTTCATTGCTATTGCAGCCGGCTGCGCGTCGGCGCTGATGTTCGCCTCGTTGGTTTCGGGCGCGCTGATCTCGCTCTTGCTGTTCTGGCTGGCGCCGCTGCCATTGATGGTGGCGGGCCTCGGCTGGGGTCCGCTCACGGCAAGTATTGGCGGCATCGCGGCCGCGCTGGGTCTCGGCGCGATGTTCGGCCTGCCCTATTGCATTACCTTTGTCATCATGGTTGCGCTGCCGGCGTGGTGGCTCGGGCACCTTGCTCTGTTGGGACGCGCGATCGCCGACCCGAACCCGGGCAACGGGCCTGCACCGACGGCCGTCAATCTCGAATGGTATCCGATTGGCCGCGTCCTGCTCTGGGTCGCGGGCTTTGCCGTGCTCACCACCATGGCAGCCCTGCTCACGCTGGGCACCGACGCCGCCACCATCGCGGCTGCCATGAAGCGCGGCCTGATGCGGGTTCTGGACTCGCGCACGATGACGGCGAACGCCGAAATGGAACGCGTGGTCGACGCGATGGTGGCGGTCGCGCCCCTCGCTGCGGCGATTGTCACGATGATATCGCTGACGATCAATCTCTGGCTCGCGGCCCTGATCACGGCGACCTCGGGCCGCCTGCGGCGTCCATGGCCCGACTTGCGGGCGACGGCGCTCCCGCCGATGACGCTGGTGGCCTCCTGCGTCGCCATCGCCTTCTGTTTCACCAGCGGCCTGCTGGCTATCCTCGCACAGGTCACGACGACCGCCCTGATGGCGGCCTACGCACTCACCGGTTTCGCCGTCCTCCACACGGTGACGCAATCACTCAACAGCCGCGCATTCTGGCTGAGCTGCGCCTACGCCGTCGTCGTGATCTTCACCTGGCCGGTGATGGCGATGGTGGTGCTCGGGATAGCCGATGCCCTGTTCGGATTGCGCCAGCGCTATCTGCGCCGCAGGCCACCACCGCTCCCCGCGTCCTGAACCCAAACTATCAACCCAACCAAGATTGAAGGAGAAGCAATATGGAAGTCATTCTTTTGGAACGTGTCGCCAAGCTCGGCCAGATGGGCGAGGTCGTGAAGGTACGCGACGGCTTCGCGCGGAATTTCCTGTTGAAGCGCGGCAAGGCGCTGCGCGCCACCGCCGATAACCGCGCCCGGTTCGAGGGCATGAAGGCCGAGCTCGAGGCGAACAACCTCAAGGCCAAGTCCGAAGCCAGCAAGGTTGCCGAGAAGATCGACGGCCGCGAGATCGTGATCATTCGGCAGGCCTCCGAAAGCGGTCAGCTGTTCGGCTCGGTCTCGGTGCGCGACATCGTCGCCGCGCTGGCGACCGACGGCATCATCGTCAGCCGGCCGCAGGTGTGGCTGGACTCGCCGATCAAGGTGATCGGCCAGCAGCAGGTGACAATCGCCGTCCACCCCGAGGTCGAGACCGGCATCACCGTCATCGTTGCGCGCAGTGCCGACGAGGCCGACCGCATCAAGCGCGGCGAGGACATCTCGACCCGCCAGGAAGACCAGGACGCCGCAGCCGAAGCGCTGGCCGCCGCCGGCGAGTTCTTCGATCCGGAAGCGCAGCGCGACGAGGAGCCGGCGGAGCCGGCGCCGGCCGCCGAGGAGAAATAAGCCTCTGGACTTCTGTTTGACGCGTTTTCTGCGCAGATAAGTCTACGCAATCTGCGCAAGCTTGATTGCTGTGCGAACCGGTATCCACTTCGCTCGAAAACGCTCAGCGGCAACACAAAGCCCGGCCTCGATCAGGCCGGGCTTTCGATTCGGGCCGCCGCCTTCTCATCCAGCATGGCAATCGAAGCGAGCGCGGTCGCGGTGTGCTTCTCTTTGCCGTCGATCACGCAGAACACGTCGGCTGCGACGACGGCGACCTGCCGCCCCGGCTTAATCACCCGCGCGCGGCAGATCAGGCGATCGCCGGATGCCGGCGATAACAGATTCAATTTGTATTCGGCGGTGAGCGCCGCCTGGCCGCGCGTGGTCGCGGCCGCGATCGTGGTTGCATTGTCGACCAGGAAGGCGGTGACGCCGCCGTGGAACAGGCCGTGCTGCTGCAATAATTCCGGCCGCCGTTCGACCTCGATCGTGCAGGCGCCGCGGGCGAGCTCGGACAATTCCGCGCCGACGTGATTCATGAAGCCCTGACGACCGACATTGGCGCGGATGCGCGTCGCGATCGGCGTGAAGTCGGGATCCAAACCCTCGGTCATCGTATATCTCCGCTTCTCTCTGCTGCGCCGGGAGCGACGACGGCGCGGATCGCGCAGGCGATCAGCGTATCGGCCTGCTCCCTCGGATCGCTGCGGTCGCGGCCGGACAGAAACGCGCGGCAGAAGATCTGCGCGGGCCCGATGATCTGGCTGATGAAAAGGATTGGCGACATCGGCAACAGCTCTCCGCTCGCAAGCAGCGGCGCCCGCCAGCGCTCGATCCCATCAGCGAGCCGCGTGTTCACGGCGCGCTGGGCGTCACGAAGCTCATCGCTCCATTCGCTGCGGGATATCTCGAACAGGAAGCGGGCTTCGCGCCGGTTGGTCACGACCCATTCGAGATGCTCGCGGACCAGGCGCGCGACCCCTTCCCGTGCGCCGGAGGAGCTGTCGAGCACTGCGAGCATGGCGGCGTGATAGCGCTGCAGGATGTCCAGGAACAGCGTGCCGGCAAGCTCCTTCTTTGATCCGAAGAAGTGGAAGAAGCTGCCGTTGGAGGCTCGTGCCTGGGTCCGGATCGCCGCAATCGTTGCGTCCTCGAACCCGTCGCGGTCGAACACCGCAAGACCGGCGGTCAACAGGTCCTCTCGTGCCGTGCTCGCCATGCTCCACCTCTCTAGAGGTTCACTCTAGAGCAATACTCTAACAGCGATCAAGTCTGGTCGCGGTGCGGATTGGCCGGTGCAGTGCCGGGTATGGCGCGCGACGAAGGCTTGTAGACGCGTTACTGCGGAGCCGCAGGAGCCGCCGAAGTAGCAGCAGATGGGCTTGCCGACGGTTCCGGCGCGCTCGGAGCCGCAGCGGCGGCTGGAGGCACGGGAGACGCGGGCGTCACCGGCGGAACAGGATCCGACCGCGACTGTGCCGGCTCGCTGCCGCCATTTTCCTTCGGCGCATCAAGCTTGGCAGAATCAGGCTTGCTTCCGGATGGCTTGTCGGCGTCGACCTTGCCGGCGCCGATTTTGGCGGCATCGTCCTTCGACGTCTCTTCCCGGGCCGGCTCGGGCTTCGCGTCCTCGCTGGGCTTGCCGCGCTTGCCGAGCTTCTGCTTTGCGGCCGGCCTGGGCTCGCTCGCCTGCTCCGGATTGGCTCCGTCGGGCGCCGCCTCGCTCGGCTGAGGCGACCGCTTGGCGTTGCGCCGGTGCCGTTTGCCTTCGCCGTGTGGATTGAGGCCATCGGCGTCAGGTTTGGCGGCTTGCTGGGCATCGGGTGCCGGCTCGGGCGTGCTCCACGGGAACAAGAATCTGCGGCTGGGCCGCTCCGGCTCCGCAGGCGCAGCCGGGCGCGCGGCTTCCTGCTGCTTCGCATCCTTGCCGTGCTTCGCCTGCTCCTGCTTGCCCTGATAGCGCGTATCGGTGGCGCCGTTGGAAACGAGGTAGGACGCCAGCAACGAGGCCATGTCGCTGCTGGTGGTGTAGTGCTGGCGAAGGAACCCGGGGAGCGACGACGCGCTAACGCTCTTGAGCAGGCCGCGTGGAGATTTGTGGCAAGCGCTGCAGGTGCCGGCAAAGATCTGCGAGGGGCTCTTGCCGGCCTCCAGATTGGTCGGCTGGGCGTGCGCGGAGTTCGCCGCAAAGCCGGCGACAACAAGAAACACGGTCGCGAAAATGAGCGCTCGGCCCAACATCCCCCATTCTCCTGATCGTGGAAACGCCCTCCGGCCGTGCTCGACCCGGTTGCGGCGGGCTTCTTTTAGCCGATTATCGGGCGAATGGAAGCGCAGTTGTGACCCATCCACGCAATTGTCACATTCGGGAATATCCGCTTTGACTACAACGCAATAGCGCTTCCCCCGGATCACACCTATCGTGATGTTGACTCACAATGGAACCATCTGTTCCACTGCGCGTCAGGGGTAACGGCCGGTCGCTCTGTGGTGCCTCGATGGACCGTTTATTGCGTTATTTCTTGGAGCAGTTCATTCGCCGTGGCGCGCTTACGGTGACGACCGCAAGCGGGGCGAAGTTCACCTGCGGCGACGGCACCGGGCAGCCGGTCTCGGTGCGCTTCCTGACGACAGCCGCCGAGCGGCGGGTGCTGTTGGACCCTGAGCTGCATCTCGGCGAAGCCTTCATGGATGGCACGTTCGTCGTCGAGAATGGCTCGATTGCGGATGCGCTGGCAGTCCTGATGGATCAGCCCGACATGCTGCCGAACTGGGCCAAGCCGCAATGGCTGCTCCGCTATCTCGGAAGGCATATCTGGCAATTCAATCCGCGCGGCCGGTCGAGGCGCAACGTCGCGCACCACTATGACCTCGACGGCCGGCTCTATTCCCTGTTCCTAGACGCCGACAAGCAATATAGCTGCGCCTATTTCGAGACGCCGGATGCGACGCTGGATGACGCCCAGCTCGCCAAGAAGCGCCATCTCGCCGCCAAGCTGGTGGTGCGGCCGGGCCAGCGCGTGCTCGATATCGGCTCCGGCTGGGGCGGGCTTGGCCTCTACCTCGCCGAGATGACGGGCGCCGACGTCACCGGCGTGACGTTGTCCACCGAGCAGCTCCAGGTTTCGAACGCGCGGGCAGCCGAGAAGAACCTCTCGCAGTCGGCCCGCTTCCTGCTCCAGGACTACCGCGACATCCCGGGGCCGTTCGACCGTATCGTCTCGGTCGGCATGTTCGAACATGTCGGCGTCGACTTCTACGAGAAGTATTTCCGCCGCTGCGCCGAACTGCTGACCGATGACGGCGTGATGGTGCTGCACTCGATCGGCCGCTCGACGGGGCCTGATGTGACGAGCCCCTGGATCGAGAAATACATCTTCCCCGGCGGCTACATCCCGGCGCTCTCCGAAGTCATGCCCGCAATCGAGAAGGCCGGGCTCCTGGTCTGCGACATGGAGATCCTCCGCCTGCACTATGCCGAGACCCTGAAGGCCTGGCGCGAACGCTTCATGGCGCGGCGCGAAGAGGCCGTCCGCCTCTATGACGAACGCTTCGCGCGGATGTGGGAATTCTATCTGGCGGCGTCGGAAATGTCGTTCCGCAAGCAGAACATGATGAACTTCCAGCTCCAGCTCACCAAGCGGCAGGGCGTGGTGCCGATCACCCGCGACTATATCGGCCAGGAAGAGGCCCGGCTGCGCGGCGTCGAGCAGCGCGCGCGGCCGCGGCTGCAATTGGCGGGCGAATAAGCTCAGTTGAAGAAGCTGAAGAACGAGCCGTACCAGGGATAAGCCACGGCCGGGCGCGCAAGCTGCGCCTCGACGGCGGCGCGCGCCTGCTTGTCGCAGGGAACATTGCGGATTTCCGGACGCGCGGTCTCTTCCATGGCGTCGATCAGCATCGACAGCCACCGCCGGTCGTCCTGTTCCGATCGCCTGATGTGGAACCGCTGACTCATCGCATTAACTAACCCGAAACCCTTCGGTCCGTTCCCGCCTACCCTGCCGTAATAAAAATCATTCGCATGTGATCTGGTTCACAAGGGCAGCGGGCGGTTTGGGCGTAGATCACCGCCGTGTCCCACGAGACCTACAATTCCTTGTTCGATCCGCCGCGCGACCTCAAAACCGACTACGCCCTGATCGCCGTGGGCATCGTCGCCGCTTTGATCGCGCTGACCTATCTCATCCTCACCTGAGATAGAGGCCCGAACACGCGCCGTTCCCTTGGACGTTGGTGCGTCCAGGCGGAATTAGGTTCAGCCTGCCCGAAACTTTCCTTTCGACTCGCCTCCGCAAATCCGGAATTCGTCAAGCGCCGCGCCCCCTTGCTGCACGATTCACACTTCGCTTGTGTGAATCGTGAATAAGGCGCATGGGCACTTCCCCCCGGGACAGCGGTGGCGCTTTATCGCCGCCCCTGCTCGGGGAATCCCAATAACGGCGAAATCCGAAGAATAATCCCGTCCATGGCAACTGATTCGAACGTCCTGAAGCTCGCGCCCGAGCCGGGAAGCCCGGCGTATCGCAGCGCACCGCACAATATCGAAGCGGAACAGGGCCTGTTGGGCGCGATCCTGGTCAACAACGACGCCTTCTACCGCGTCTCGGACTTCCTTGAGCCGAAGCACTTCTTCGAGCCGCTCCACCAGACGATCTACGAGACCGCCGGCAGCCTGATCCGGATGGGCAAGGTCGCCACCCCCGTGACGCTGAAGACCTTCCTGCCGGCGGACACCGATATCGGCGGCATGACGGTCGCCCAATACCTCGCGCGCCTCGCGGCCGAAGCGACTACGATCATCAACGCCCAGGACTACGGCCGGACGGTCTACGACCTGTCGCTGCGGCGCGACCTGATCCGGATTGGCGAGGACATGGTCAACGTCGCCTATGAGGCGCCGGTGGATTTCGCGCCGCGGGCCCAGATCGAGGACGCCGAGCGCCAGCTCTATGAGCTCGCCGAGACCGGCCGCTATGACGGCGGCTTCCAGCGCTTCGCGCAGGCGCTGACGGTTGCCGTCGACATGGCGGCGAAAGCGTTCCAGCGCGACGGCAAGCTGTCGGGCATCTCCACCGGCCTGCGCGACCTCGACGCCAAGATGGGCGGCCTGCAGCCGTCGGACCTCATCATCGTCGCCGGCCGTCCCGGCATGGGCAAGACCTCGCTCGCCACCAACATCGCCTACAACATCGCCAGGGCCTATGAGGGCGAGGTGCAGGCCGACGGCACCATCAAGGCCGTCCACGGCGGCGCGGTCGGCTTCTTCTCCTGCGAAATGTCGGGAGAGCAGCTCGCCACCCGTATTCTCGCCGAGCGCACCGGGATCCCGTCGAGCCACATTCGCCGCGGCGGCATCACCGAGATGGATTTCGAGAAGATCCGCGAATGCTCGATCGAGCTGCAGTCCCTGCCCTTCTACGTCGACGAAACCGGCGGCCTGTCGATCTCGCAGCTCACCGCGCGGGCGCGACGGCTCAAGCGCCAGAAGGGCCTCGACCTCATCGTCATCGACTACATCCAGCTCCTGCAGGGCTCGGGCAAGCGCGGCAACGACAACCGCGTCCAGGAAATCACGGAGATCACGACCAACCTGAAGGCACTGGCGAAGGAATTGAATGTTCCTATCATCGCGCTGTCGCAGCTCTCGCGTCAGGTCGAAAACCGCGACGACAAGCGGCCGCAGCTTTCCGACCTGCGTGAATCCGGTTCGATCGAACAGGACGCCGACGTGGTGCTGTTCGTGTACCGCGAGGAATACTACCTCGCCACCAAGGAACCGCGCGCGGGCACACCGGAATACGAGAAGTGGCAGCTCGACATGGACCTCGCGCACGGCAAGGCCGAAGTCATCATCGGCAAGCAGCGCCACGGCCCGACCGGCACCGTCGAACTGCACTTCGAAGCCAGCGTGACGCGGTTCGGCGATCTCGTCCAGGATGGTCAATTGCCGGATCGGTCCTATTGATGCGCGGTTGAACCATTGCTGCCGCCCGCGTAAAACGGCTCCATGAACATCGCCTCCGACCCGAAATCGATCCCGCAGGGCTCGCAGCTTGTATCCAATGCAAACCAGCTTGCGGTTCCTCCGACGGCCACGGGCATCCTGACCGTCGATCTCGACGCTATCATCGCCAACTGGCGGCGGCTCGAGAAGACGGCGGTTCCGGCCGAGTGCGGCGCTGTCGTGAAGGCCGATGGCTATGGCTGCGGCGCTGGGCAGGTTTCGCGGGCATTGGCCGGCGCCGGCTGCAAGACCTTCTTCGTCGCCAATGTCGAAGAGGCGCGCGCCGTCCGCGAGGCGGTGCCGTCCGCCACCATCTATGCGCTCGGCGGCTTCTTCCAGAACACCGGCGACAGCTATGCCAAGTTCGACTGCCAGCCCGTGATCGGCGACCTCAACGAACTCGCCGAATGGGACGTGTTCTGCCGACGCTCCGGCTGGTCGGGCGGCGCCGCTGTTCACATCGATACCGGCATGAACCGGCTCGGGCTCACGATCAACGAGGCGCAGGGCATCATCCCGCGCATCAATGCCGGCGATCACGGCATCACGCTGGTGATGAGCCATCTCGTCGCCGCCGAGCAGCTCAACAACCCGATGAATGCGAAGCAGCTCACGACGTTCCGCGAGATCGCGAGCCTGTTCACCGGCGTGCCGGCCTCGCTTGCGAATTCCTCCGGCATTTTCCTGAGTCCGCAATTCCAGTTCGACCTGGTGCGGCCCGGAGCTGCGCTCTACGGCGTCAACCCGACCCCCGAGGCCGACAACCCGATGCGGCCGGTGGTCGATCTCAAGGCCCGCATCGTGCAGATCCGCCACATCGATCGCGGCGAGACCGTCGGCTATGGCGGCACCTGGACCGCACGGCGGCCGACGCGACTGGCGATCGTCGCGGTCGGCTATGCGGACGGCTATTTCCGCGCGGCAGGCTCGAACGACGGCACGCGCGGCGCCGAGGTGGTGGTCGCCGGCAAGCGCTGTCCGATCGCCGGGCGCATCTCCATGGACCTGATTGCCGTCGACATCACCGAACTCGACAAGAACGCGGTGCGGCGCGGCCACATGGTCACGCTGATCGGCGAAGGCATCACGGTCGACGAACTCGCGCATCATTTCGGCACCATCGGCTACGAGGTGTTGACCAGCCTCGGCCCGCGCTACGCGCGCGTCTACAAGGGCGGCGATGCCACCGAGGAGCCGCCGCCACCGCCTGCCGACTCCGGCAATACGCCGACCTGATCGGATCAGGATGGCTCGCGGTCGTCTCGACGCATGAAGATCGCGACCTTCAACATCAACAACATCAACCGCCGCCTGCCGAACCTCTTGCGCTGGCTGCGCGCGGCAAAGCCCGATGTCGTCAGCCTGCAGGAACTGAAGGCGAGCGATAGCGAGTTTCCGTCTTCCGCCATCGAAAAGGCCGGCTACGGCGCGGTGTGGCGCGGACAGAAGACCTGGAACGGGGTGGCGATCCTCGCGCGAAAAGCCGAACCGGTGTTGATCCGCACCGCCCTGCCCGGCGACCGCAACGACAACGAAGCGCGCTATATCGAGGCCGCCGTCAAAGGCGTCATCGTCACCAGCCTCTATCTGCCGAACGGCAATCCGCAGCCGGGGCCGAAATTCGACTACAAGCTCGCCTGGTTCAGGCGATTGCGCGCGCACGCCGCGACGTTTCTCAAAGAGGATATCCCGGTCGTGCTCGCCGGCGACTACAACGTCGCGCCGACCGGGCTCGACATCTATCCGACGCGCTCCTGGGACAAGGATGCATTGATCCAGCCGAAGAGCCGCGCCGCCTTCAAGGCGCTCGTCGACCAGGGCTGGTGCGACGCGATCCGCACGCTGCATCCGGCACAGCCGATGTTCACCTTCTGGGACTACAAGCGCAACCGCTGGCCACGCGATGCGGGCTTGAGGCTCGATCATCTGCTGCTCAGTCCGACGCTCGCGCCGCGTCTGGCGAAGGCCGGCGTCGACCGCGATATACGCGGCGAGGAAGGCGCAAGCGACCACGCGCCGGCGTGGATCGTGCTGCGGTGACGCGCATGCGCGGTACGCTCTCTCCGATCGTCATTGCGAGCGCAGCGAAGCAAGCCACGTCTCGACAAGCGGCAAATGGATTGCTTCGCTGCGCTCGCAATGACGCGGGGTGGGTTCTGATTCAATTGTCAAACAGCCTTCCGCTGTCATCGTCCGCCACCGGGTCGGCCGAACGGCCGCCCGATGACAGGCTCCGGCGGACGATCCAGTATTCCAGCCGCGACGGAGTTTAAGTCGAGACGCCGCCGGTTACTGGATGCCCCGCCTGCGCGGGGCATGACGGTGGAGTGTGGGGAGAGGATGTGAGTTCGCGTTCTCGCGGCGCATGGCGTCCGAGTCTTGCTTCACTTTCCACCCTCTCATTGAAGTGAGGGCGCAGGGAAAGCCGGGTGCCGGTCGCACCCGTGGGCCCCGTGCAACAAAAAGCACGGGGGTAGGACCACAGGTCAACCGGAGCAACTCCGGCTTTCCCTGCGCAGTGGTTTTACGGCTTACTTCGTGCTCTTCTCGGTGACCGGGCTTTCTTGCCACCGTCGCCTCTCGCGCAAACTTTGTTTGCGCAAAAAACTTAGCGCCAGCGTCGGGGCGCCAGAACCACACGACTTCGCCGTCCGCTGACGTTGCGTTCGTCCGTCGCAACACCAACGTCCACCGCATCTCACCGCAACGTTCGTGACGATCGCGACCCGCCCCTCATTCGCGCTGAGACGCGCGGAGTCATAATGCTGATTTGCCCGACGGCGAAAGCGGAATGTTTTTTGCGGCAAGGCTGGACGGGGCAAATCACGTTGGAATCGCTGGCGAATCGGTCCTATCAATGCAGCGCCCCACTGTTTCCCCTCATGGTGAGGAGGCGCGAAGCGCCGTCTCGAACCATGAGGCCACAGTGCGGCCTCATCCTTCGAGACGCGCGAAGACGCGCTCCTTCAGGATAAGGGGAAACACTATGGCAGGGCCACTCGTGAGCTATCTCTTCGTCCTTATCGTCGGCCTGATCGCCGGCACCCTTTCGGGTATCGTCGGCACGGGATCGTCGATCATACTGATGCCGGTGCTGATCTATGAGTTCGGGCCGAAGCAAGCGGTACCGATCATGGCGGTGGCCGCGGTGATGGCGAATTTCTCGCGCATCCTTGCGTGGTGGCGTGAAGTCGATTGGCGGGCCTGCGCCGCCTATTCCATCACCGGCATCCCGGCGGCGGCGCTGGGTGCCCGCACGTTGCTGGCGCTGCCCTCTCGCGCCGTCGATATCGCGATCGGCCTGTTCCTGATTGCGATGGTGCCGGTACGTCACTGGCTGGCGCGGCATCAACTGAAAGCAAAGCTCTGGCATCTCGCTGTAGGCGGCGCCATCATCGGCTATCTCACCGGCATCGTGGTCTCGACCGGACCTTTGAGCGTGCCGTTGTTCCTGTTCTATGGCCTCACCAGAGGCGCATTCCTCGCTACCGAGGCCGCAAGCTCGCTCGGCCTTTATGTGAGCAAGTCGGTGACGTTCGAACGCTTCGGCGCGCTGACGCCTGATGTCGGGCTGAAAGGCGTGATCGCGGGCTCATCGCTGATGGCGGGCGCCTTCGTCGCAAAGCGCTTCGTGCTGCGGCTCGAACCCGACGTCTTCCGCCTGGTGATGGATGGCATCATGCTCGTGGCGGGCGCGTCGCTGCTGTGGCCGGCGGTAAGTCACTAGAGAGCGTTTTCGAGCGAAGTGCATACCGGTTCGCGTGAAGAAAACGCGTCAAAACAAGAATCTAGAGCTTCGGTTCTGATTCAATCAGAACCGAAAATGCTCTAGGTGGAACAGCTCCTCCGATGCTCTTGCCGGCTACAGGCGGATCAAAACGACGCCGAGGACCAGGATCGCCGCGCCGACCAGCCGGATCGGGGTCGCTGGGTGCTGCGCCAGCCCCAGAAGGCCGAAGTGGTCGAACGCCAGCGACGCGAGCATCTGGCCGACGACGATTAGGGCCAGCACCATGGCTGCGCCGAGGCGAGGAACCATCAAGATCGCAATGCCGATGAAGACCGCCCCGAAGATGCCCCCCGTCCATGAGGACCAAGTTGCGCGTGCGGCCATGGCGCCCGACAGCGGCGGCTCTCCGGTGAGGGCGATTGCCGCCAGCATCGCAATCACCCCGACAAAATAGCTGACGAACCCAGCCCACATCGGAGAGTCCAGCTCGGCTCGCAGCTTGGCGTTCAGGACCTGCTGAAGTGCCACGCTCATGCCGGCCCCGACGACAAGCAGGTAATATGCGAAGTTCACGAATGGGCTTCTCATCACATCACCAGGTCCACTCCCCTGCGCTGAACTTAAGGGGTGGATCACGCCCGTGTCTGGAAGGTTTGTGATCGTGACGACAATCCCGAACGGTAGCAGCCCGGCGTGACCCCGAAGGCCCGAAGGAACCATCGGCCGAAGTGGCTCTGGTCGGCGAAGCCGGTTTCAGCGGCGGCAGCCGCAATGCGCTCTCCGGCCTTGAGCAACTCTCGCGCCCGGTTCAGCCTGACCATAAGCCAGAACGCGTGAGGCGGCATGCCGTGGCGCCTGACGAACATGCGGGAGAAACCCTCGCGAGTCATCCCAGCCTGTTCGGCGGCCTGGGCCACCGATTCAATCTCATTCGCGTCAGGCGGAATGAAGCTTTCCGGCCGCGGGACGCCCTCGCGCGCTGTCCGCCGGTGTTCCTGCGCCACCAACGCCAGCTCCTCCGGATGGATGCACGAGCCTGCGCAGGTCGCGTCGTGCCAGAGACGCTCGACATCTCGCAATATCGCGGTCAGAGCGTATTCGCCCGCTGGTAGATAGATGTTGAAGCAAGCGACGCCGGCTGGCTCCGCGAGGGACCGGTGCGCGACGCCCGCGGGAATGAGCGTGCTCTGACCGGCCGCAAGTTCGACGACCTCGCCGCCTACGAGGAACCTGCGCCTGCCTGCGGTAACGAAGGTGAACTGGTCTTCTGCGTGGAAATGCGTGGGCAGCGCGACTTCGCGCCCCTTCAGGCTGCACAGTTCGACGACACCATGGATCGCCGGGCGCCAATAGACAAACCCGGCCGTGGCTGGCTCCGCGGTTTGCGGGCTCACTTCTCGAACGCTCCATTATCCCATCATCGGTCTTGCCCCTGAGGACATATCCGATGGCGCTGAACTCGCAAAGCGGAGCGGACGGCGGACTTCTGCGCGACTGCTATTACGCGCCCGCCGGTGTAAAAGCTGATCGCTTCCGCGATCTGAGTTGCCGGGGCCGACCACGACGGGTTTCAAGTCGGTTCCATGGTAGACACACCTCCCAGAATGTTCTACTTCTGTTCTTATGAAGCCCGAGCGAATTCAACGAGACGCGTGCCAAGGTCGCGCTGTTCGCAGCCTTTTCACGATATCGGGCACGGCCCCTTCAGCCGCGCCTTCGAGGAAGCACAAAAAGCATTGGCCGCGGAACGATCCACAGATGCAGCGCCGAAACCAAAGATTCGAAGTCAGGACGCTTGGGTTACCGCCCGCGGTTCGGCTGCGCATCCCTGATTTCGTTTTTCACCGCTTGTGAGCGCGGCCAAACCTGAAACGGGCGCTGGGGCTTTTCATGGCCAAATCCACCCTCTCCTTTGTCTGCCAGAATTGCGGCGCGGCGTATAATCGCTGGCAGGGGAAGTGCGACGCCTGCGGTGAGTGGAATACGCTGGCTGAGGAGGATTCCACCGGCAACGTGCCCGTGTCGATCCGCTCCAAGCGCAAGGGGCGGACGTTTGCGCTGGAGTCGCTGTCGGGCAAGAGCCACGACGCTCCCCGTCTCTCCTCCGGAATGACCGAGCTCGATCGCGTCACCGGCGGCGGCTTCGTGCGCGGGTCAGTGCTGCTGGTCGGCGGCGATCCCGGCATCGGCAAGTCGACGCTGCTGACGCAGGCGACCAGCATGATGGCGCGTGCCGGGCACCGCGCGGTCTATATCTCGGGCGAAGAGGCGGTGGCGCAGGTGCGGCTGCGCGCCGAGCGGCTGGGGCTTGCGAATGCGCCGGTGCAGCTTGCTTCCGAAACCTCGGTCGAGGACATCGTCTCGACCCTGTCCGAAGGCACCGTGCCGCGCCTGATCGTGATCGATTCGATCCAGACCATGTGGACGGACACGGTCGAATCCGCGCCCGGCACGGTGACCCAGGTGCGCGCCTCGGCGCAGGCCCTGATTCGCTTCGCCAAGAAGACCGGCGCGGCCATCATCCTGGTCGGCCATGTCACCAAGGATGGCCAGATCGCGGGCCCCCGCGTGGTCGAGCACATGGTCGACGCGGTGCTGTCGTTCGAGGGCGAAGGCTCGCAGCAGTTCCGCATCCTGCGCGCGGTCAAGAACCGCTTCGGTCCGACCGACGAGATCGGCGTGTTCGAGATGACCGGGCTCGGCCTGCGCGAAGTCTCGAACCCCTCCGAATTGTTCCTTTCCGAGCGCGATCTCGGCAGCCCCGGCACCGCCGTCTTTGCCGGGATCGAGGGCACCCGCCCGGTGCTGGTGGAATTGCAGGCGCTGGTGGCGCCGACCTCGCTCGGCACGCCCCGCCGCGCGGTGGTCGGCTGGGACCCGAGCCGGCTGTCGATGGTGCTGGCGGTGCTGGAGGCGCATTGCGGCGTGAAACTCTCCGGCCACGACGTCTACCTGAACGTCGCCGGCGGCCTGCGCATCCAGGAACCCGCCGCCGACCTTGCCGCCGCCGCGGCGCTGGTGTCCTCGCTGGTCAACGCTCCCCTGCCCACCGACGCGGTCTATTTCGGCGAGATTTCGCTTTCCGGCGCGGTGCGGCCGGTGGCGCAGACCTCAGCCCGGCTGAAGGAAGCGGCGAAACTCGGGTTCGGCCGCGCCGTGCTGCCCGAATCGGCCCGCGGTGACGCCAGCGATGCCGGGCTCGCGCTGAACAGTGTCGGCGGACTGACCACGCTGGTTGCCGAGATCGCCGCGCGCGGCACGCCCAGGGGCAACCACCAGGCTCCGCGGGATGATGAACCGGTTGAGAAAAATGCCACACCGGCCCGATTCCGTCGCGAGAAGAGCTAAAGCAGGGTGACCTTAATCGCCACCGCCGCTATACATCGCGCCGCGCGGGGAGGTGCTTTCCGGCCTTGCCGGAGGCGCGATAACCCCGTCAGCTAGGACGGAACCGAAACGCCGATTCGCGGCGGCCGAGCCCTGCAGAGCCATAAAGAGCCAAGAGAAGAACGAGCGGACCTGACCAGCCGATGCCGATAACGATCCTCGATCTCGTCCTGCTCGCGGTGATGCTGATCTCGGGCCTGCTTGCGATGGTGCGCGGCTTCATGCGCGAGATCCTGTCGATCGCGGCCTGGGGCGCGGCGGCTCTGGTCACACTCTATGCTTTCTCGAAGCTGCTGCCGACCGCAAAGACCTACTTCAACAACGACACGGTCGCCGCCGTCGTGGTGGTCGCCGGCACCTTCATCGGCACCCTGATCGTGGTGTCCATCATCACAGTGCGGATCTCCGACATGATCCTTGATTCGCGCATCGGCGCGCTCGATCGCACGCTGGGATTTCTGTTCGGGCTGGCGCGCGGGCTCCTGATCGTGGTCGTCGCCTTCCTGTTCTTCAGCTGGCTGGTTCCTGACAAGCAGCGGCCGGACTGGGTGACGGGCGCAAAATCCCGGGTGGTGCTGCAAGGAACCGGGGATTGGCTGATGTCGCTCTTGCCTGACGACCCCGAGAACACCATCTTAAAGCGGTTCAAGAAAAATAAGCCGGAAGACGACCAGACTGACGCCGAACCCGCCGCGCCGGCGTCGGGCGATGGCTATAGCAAACCTGCCCGCGACAGCCTTAAAAAGCTGATCGAAAAACCTGCGGGCCGTTAAACCTTGACTTAGGCCTGTTGGGCTAGATCCAGCACAGGCCACAGAGATGAGGCGATGAACGCGATGCAATCTCCTTCCGATCACGCCGAGCAACCTGACCCCAATTCGGGGCCGATCGAATTGCAGGATGATCTCGAAGGCGACACGCTACGCGAGGAGTGCGGCGTGTTCGGCATTTTCGGCCACCCCGAGGCCGCCGCCATCACGGCGCTCGGATTGCACGCTCTCCAGCATCGCGGCCAGGAAGCCTGCGGCATCGTCACCTTCGACGGCAGCCGCTTCCACTCCGAACGCCGGCTCGGCCTGGTCGGTGACACCTTCTCCCGCCGCGAAGTGATCGAGCGCCTGCCCGGCTCGACCGCGGTCGGCCATGTCCGCTATTCCACCACCGGCGCCACCATCCTGCGCAACGTGCAGCCGCTGTTCGCCGAGCTCAACGCCGGCGGCTTTGCCGTGGGCCATAACGGCAACCTCACCAACGGGCTGTCGCTGCGCCGCGAGCTCGTCAAGAACGGCGCCATGATGCAGTCGACCACCGATACCGAGGTGATCCTGCACCTGGTGGCGCAATCCAAGCGCGGCCACTTTGTCGACCGTTTCATCGAGGCGCTGCGGGCGATCGAGGGAGCCTATTCGCTGGTCGCGCTGACCAACAAGAAGCTGGTCGGCGCGCGCGACCCGCTTGGCATCCGGCCGCTCGTGCTCGGCGATCTCGACGGCCGGCCGATCCTGACTTCGGAGACCTGCGCGCTCGACATGATCGGCGCCAAATATGTCCGCGACATCGAGCCCGGCGAGATCGTCGTGTTCGACGAGGAAGGCGCGCATACCCACAAGCCGTTCCCGCCGAAGCCGCCGCGGCCCTGCATCTTCGAATACATCTATTTCTCGCGGCCCGACTCCGTCGTCGGCGGCCGCTCGGTCTATGAGGTGCGCAAGGCGTTCGGCGCGCAGCTCGCGCGTGAGAGCCATCCCGATATCGATGTCGTGGTGCCGGTGCCGGATTCCGGCGTGCCCGCCGCGGTCGGCTACAGCCAGTATTCGGGCGTGCCGTTCGAGCTCGGCATCATCCGCAATCACTATGTCGGCCGCACCTTCATCCAGCCGACCCAGAGCGTGCGCGAACTCGGCGTGCGCATGAAGCACTCGGCCAATCGTGCCGCGATCGAGGGCAAGCGCATCCTCCTGATCGACGACTCGCTGGTGCGCGGCACCACCTCGAAGAAGATCGTGCGCATGATGCGCGACGCCGGCGCGCGCGAGGTGCATTTCCGCCTCGCTTCCCCGCCGATCCTCTATCCCGACTATTACGGCATCGACCTGCCGGACCGCGGCGGCCTGCTCGCGGCGACCCATACGCTTGAGGAGATGCGCGAGATCATCGGCGCCGATTCGCTCGCCTTCCTGTCGATCGACGGCATGTATCGCGCCATGGGCTATCCCGGCGGCCGCGATCCCGCCAACCCGAAATTCGCCGACCATTGTTTTACGGGCGCCTACCCGACGCACCTCACCGACCAGAGCGAAACCGAGCCGCAGCCGCGGCAGCTCTCGCTGCTGGCGGAAGCGAGCTGATCTGTCGTCCCGGCGAAGGCCGGGACCCATAACCACCGGCTTTCGTTGTTTGGAAGCCATTGGACACGACCGCCGTCGCGCATCATAACCGCCGCGGAGTATGGGTCCCGGCCTTCGCCGGGACGACGTCGAAGAGATTTGCCTGATGCCCCTTCCCCTCGCCTCCCGCATCGCCCTCGTCACCGGCGCCTCGCGCGGCATCGGCTATGCCACCGCGCTCGCGCTCGCCAAAGCCGGCGCGCATATCGTCGCGGTGGCGCGGACACAAGGCGGGCTCGAGGAGCTCGATGACGAGATCCGGAAATTTGGCGGCAGCGCCACGCTGGTGCCGCTCAGCCTCACCGATTCCGACGGCATCGCCCGCTTGGGCGCCGCGCTGCATGAGCGCCACGGCAAGCTCGACATCCTCGTCGGCAATGCCGGCGTCGCCGGCCCGTCCTCGCCGCTCGGCCACATCGATCTGAAATCATGGAACGACGTGATGGCGGTCAACGTCACCGCGAACTTCCAGCTCATCCGCTGCATGGAGCCGCTCTTGAAAGTATCCGATTCCGGACGCGCCGTGTTCATCACCTCGGGCGCGGCCAACAAGGCACTCGCCTATCTCGGCCCCTATGCAGCCTCAAAGGCTGCGCTGGAAACGCTGGCGCGCGCCTGGGCCAACGAGACCGCGAGCACAAAGCTGCGCGTCAACCTGTTCAACCCCGGCCCGATCCGCACCCGCATGCGCGCCGCGGTGTTTCCCGGCGAGGACCCGATGGATCTCGACACGCCCGAGCAGGCAGCGGAATTCATCGTGCCGATGTGCATGCCGGAGTGGAACGAGACCGGCAAGTTCTTCGACTACCCGACGCGCACACTGATGAGCTTCCGCGCACCGGCGTAAGCCTTTCGTCATTGCCTCTCCCGCCGTCATTGCGAGGAGCGAAAGCGACGAAGCAATCCACGCCTCCGCAAGCGGCGAAATGGATTGCTTCGCTTCGCTCGCAATGACGACGTGCGACGGTTGACACCATTCGCGCCGCGCGATTGACTGCTACCTGAGCGGGCACACCGCCAACAAGAAAATCACGGGAGGCAACCATGACGCCGAGGCTCAATCGCGCGCGCTTCACTCTTTTCGGATTCATCTCAGCCTGCATCGCCTGCTTCTGCCTGTCGGCGCCCTCGCATGCCGGCGACATTCCGACCTTCGCGGTCGATGCGGCCTGGCCAAAACCGTTGCCGAACAACTGGATCCTCGGGCAGGTCGGCGGCATCACGGTCGACTGGCAGGGCCATATCTGGGTGATCCATCGGCCGCGCTCGCTGACCGATGACGAGAAAGGCGCAACGCTCAATCCGCCGCGTTCGAAATGCTGCGTCCCGGCGCCGCCGGTGCTGGAGTTCGATGCCGACGGCAACCTGTTGCGCGCCTGGGGCGGGCCCGGCGAAGGCTATGAATGGGTCGGCCGCGAGCACGGCATCGAGGTCGATGAGCGCGGCTTCGTCTGGGTCGGCGGCAATGCCGACAACGACAACGCGATCCTGAAATTCACGCTCGACGGCAAGTTCGTCTCGCAGATCGGCAAGATCGCGCCGAGCAAGGGCTCAAGCGACACCACCCAGCTCGGCAAGCCCGCGGAGACCGCGATCGACAAGGAGGCCAACGAGATCTACGTCGCCGACGGCTACGGCAATCGCCGCGTGATCGTTTTCGACGCCACCACCGGCGCCTACAAGCGGCACTGGGGCGCCTACGGCAATCCGCCCAACGACGACAAGCAGCCGGCCTACGATCCGAAGGCGCCGGTTGCTCAACAATTCGGCAATCCCGTGCATTGCGTGAAGCTCGCCAATGACGGGCTGGTCTATGTCTGCGACCGCATCAACAACCGCATCCAGGTGTTCAAGAAGGATGGGACTTTCGTCAAAGAGTGGTTCTTCGAAAAGAATACGCTCGGCAACGGCGCGGTGTGGGATATCGCGCTCTGGCCCGACCCAAAACAGACCTATCTCCTGAGCGCCGACGGCGAGAACAACGAGATCCGGATCGTCAGGCGCGACGATGGCACCGTGGTCGGCAGTTTCGGCCGCAGCGGCCGCAATGCCGGGCAATTCCACTGGGTCCATGCCATGGCCGTCGGCGCCAAGGGCAGCGTCTATACGGCCGAGGTCGACACCGCCAAGCGCATCCAGAAATTCAAACTGACCTCCGATGCGCTACGATAAGCGCATTGCCGGACGGCGCGAGACAGGATAAGCGGGAACCTGAAAGGTCTTCGACCGATCGCGCCGCGGGTGAAAGGCTCCAGCAAGAGAGCCATCCCGGCATCAACAGAGGAGGGAACACATGGAAACGACGCGCGCGCGGCGCTACGCCGCGCTATTCGCCTGTGCCGGATTGGGTCTTGCGACCCCGGCCTTCGCCCAGGACAAAGCTCAGGACAAGACCGTCAAGATCGGCGTCTTGAACGATATGTCGAGCCTTTACGCCGACATCGGCGGCCCCAATTCGGTCGCCGCGGTCAACCTCGCGGTCGAGGATTCCGGCCTGCGCGCCAAGGGCTGGAAGATCGAGGTCCTGAGCGGCGATCACCAGAACAAGCCCGACGTCGGCGTCAATATCGGCCGGCAGTGGATCGACAACGAGAAGGTCGACGTCATCGTCGATACGCCGAACTCGGGCGTGGCGCTCGCGATCGCCAACCTCGTCAAGGAGAAGAACGCGGTGCACCTCAACTCCGGTGCCGCCACCGCCGATCTCACCGGCAAGGCCTGCACGCCGAACACGATCTCCTACACCTACGACACCTACATGCTCGCCAACGGCACCGGCAAGGCGCTGACCAAGGCCGGCGGTGACAGCTGGTTCTTCCTGACCGCCGACTACGCCTTCGGCCATGCGCTGGAGCGCGACACTACCGCAGTCGTCGTCGCCAATGGCGGCAAGGCGCTGGGCGGCGTCAAGCATCCGCTCAACACCTCCGACTTCTCCTCCTTCCTGCTGCAGGCGCAGTCCTCGAAGGCGAAGGTGGTCGGGCTTGCCAATGCCGGCGGCGACACCACCAACTCGATCAAGCAGGCGGCGGAATTCGGCATCGTCTCCGGCGGCCAGAAGCTCGCGGCGCTCCTGCTCTTCATCACCGACGTGCACTCGCTCGGCCTGAAGACTGCGCAGGGCCTGACGTTTACGGAATCCTTCTACTGGGATTTGAACGACAAGACCCGCGAATGGTCCAAGCGTTTTGCCAAGGTGTCGCCGAAGGGCATGATGCCGTCGATGACCGTCGCCGGCAATTACGCTGCCGTGCTGCACTACCTGAAGACGCTGGAGGCGATGGGCGGCAACACGCATGACGGCGCCAAGACCGTCGCCAAGATGAAGGAACTGCCGACCGACGATCCGCTGTTCGGCAAGGGTCCGCTCCGCGCCGACGGCCGCCGCATCATCCCGGCCTATCTGTTCGAGGTGAAGAAGCCGGAAGAGTCCAAATACCCTTGGGACTACTACAAGCTGATCGCCACCATCGCGCCGGAAGACGCGGCCAAGCCGCTGGAAGCCAGCGAATGCCCGCTGGTGAAGAAGTGATGGCGTGAGACTTGTATGGTGGGCAAAGGCGCGTAGCGCCGTGCCCACCATCGAGCGATGTGCTCGCAATGGTGGGTGCGCTTCGCTTTGCCCGCCCTACGAAGCTTGCGGTTTCTTCGCCAGCGTCAGCCACGCAACCGCCAGCGCCAGCAGCAGCAGCGCGGCCGCGAGGAAGAACGGCGCGCCGGGCAGTTTGAACGGCGCGGTCGCGCCGATGAAATGGGCAAAGGTCAGCGTGAACAGGAACGGCCCGACGAGCTGGGACACGCTCTGCACGCTGTTGGTGGCGCCCTGGAGCTGGCCCTGCTGATCGGGCGCGACGAGCTCCGTCATCAACGCCTGGATCGCCGCGCCCGCGACGCCCCACAGCGCCATCACGGGAATGCCGAACCAGGATAGCGCTCCGGTCGGCGCGCTCGCGAAAATCAAAAAGCCGACGGCACCGCAGGCGAGCCCGAACAACAGCGCTCGCCGCTCGCCGAAGCGGCTGACGATCGGGCCGATCGCCGCGCCCTGCACGATCATCTGGCAAAGACCGACCAGCGCAAGCGTCGCGCCGACGGTCGCGGTGTCCCACCCGTAACGATAGGTCGCATAGAGCACGTAGGTCGATGGCAGCACGACATGCGCAAGCTGGGCGAAAAAATTCGCAAGCGAGAGCCCTGCGAGCACGCGGTCCGAACCGAGCAGATGCAGGGCGCCGATCGGATTGGCGCTCTTCCAGCGAAACGGCGAGCGCCGCGCTCGCGGCAGCGACTCCGGCAGGATCAAGAGGCCATAGAGCCCGTTGGCAAAGCTCAGGCCTGCCGCGACCCAGAACGGCAATCGCGGATCGATGCCGCCGAGCAGACCGCCAAGCGCCGGCCCCAGGATGAACCCGGCGCCGAAGGCGACGCCGATCCTGCCGAACATCCTGGCGCGCTGCTCCGGCGCGGTGACGTCGGTGATATAGGCAAACGCGGTCGAGACGCTGGCCGAGGTGATGCCGGAGATCAGGCGGCCGATGAACAGCCAGACCAGCGACGGCGCCAGCGCCATCAGCACATAGTCGGCGGCCAGACCGAAATTCGACAGCAGCACCACCGGTCGCCGCCCGAACCGGTCGGACAATCCACCGAGAATCGGCGAGAAGAACAACTGCATCAGCGCCCAGGCGGTGCCGAACAGGCCGAAGATCCGCGCCGCGCTCGCGGTGTCATTGTCGACAAAGCCCTCGATCAGTTTCGGCAGGATCGGAATGACGACGCCGAGCGCCAGCATGTCGAGCAGGACGGTGCCGAAGATGAAGATCGCGGCGCCGCTCCGCGCCGGTGGCGGGTCGACGACGGCGGCAGCCTGTTCGCTCATGACAACCGCTTGCGCTTGTGCGCGAAGGGATTGGCTTTTTCGCGCAGCGTGATGCGCACCGGCGTGCCCGGCAGGTCGAAGGTTTCGCGCAGCGAGTTGGTGAGATAGCGCAGATAGGATTGCGGCACGGCGTCGGCGCGTGAGCAGAACAAGACGAAGCTCGGCGGCCGCGCCTTGTTCTGGGTGATGTAGTTCAACTTCAACCGGCGGCCGGACACCGCGGGCGGTGGATTGGCCGCGATCGCCTGCTCGAACCAGCGATTGAGCGCGGCCGTGGGCACGCGCTTGTTCCAGGTGGCATAGGCCTCCTCGATCGCCTTCATCAGACGATCCACGCCCTCACCCGTCAGCCCGGAGACTGCGACAACAGGCACGCCCTTCACCTGCGGCAGCCAATGATCGGCGTCGGCGCGCAAGGCCGAGATCAGGTTCGGCTTGCGCTCGACCAGGTCCCATTTGTTGACCGCGAGCACGATCGCGCGCCCCTCGCGCTCGATCAGGTCGGCGATGCGCAGATCCTGCTCCTCGAACTTGTTCTGGGTATCCATCATCAGCACGACGACTTCGGCAAAGCGCACCGCGCGCAGCGCATCCGCGACCGACAGCTTCTCCAGCTTCTCCTCGATCCGCGACCGCCGCCTGAGGCCCGCGGTATCGAACAGGCGGAAGCCGCGGCCCTGCCAGTTGATTTCAACCGCGATGGAATCCCGCGTGGTGCCGGCCTCCGGGCTGGTCAAGAGCCGCTCCTCGCCGAGGAGATGATTGATCAGCGTCGACTTGCCGGCATTCGGGCGGCCGACAATGGCGACACGGATCGGACGCCGGCCGACGTCCTCGTCCGATTCCGGTTCGTCATCTTCGGCGTCTTCGTCTACGGCGCGCTCGGGCATCAGCGCGTTCAGCGCATCATAAAGCTCGCCCATGCCCTCGCCATGCTCGGCGGAAATCTGGACGGGATCGCCAAGTCCAAGCGCATAGGATTCCATCGCACCGAGCTCGCCATGCTTGCCCTCGGCCTTGTTGGCGACCAGCACCACCGGCTTGTTGGCGCGGCGGACGAAATCGGCAAAGGCGCGATCGGTCGGCGTCAGTCCCACCCGCGCGTCGATCACGAACATCAGCGCGTCGGCAAGGCCGATCGCCGTCTCGGTCTGCTCCTGCATGCGCGCGGTCAGCGAGCCCTTGGCGCCCTCGTCGAGACCGGCGGTGTCGATCACGGTGAATTCGAGGTCGCCGAGCCGCGCCTGCCCCTCGCGGCGGTCGCGCGTTACGCCGGGCTCGTCATCGACCAGCGCGAGCTTCTGCCCGACCAGACGGTTGAACAGCGTCGACTTTCCGACATTGGGCCGGCCGATGATGGCGATCGTGAAGGGCATGGATCATCAAAGCGCTGTGCGCGGAAACGCGTCTCAACCAAGTCTAGCAGGAACTAGCGCGTAAAACTGCCGCTCGGCAGCGGGGCCGGGAATGGTGCGGCGGATTGCTGTGTGGGCTGCGCGGGAGCCGGTTGCGCGGCCGGTTGGGCCGTCTGATCGGGCGGCGGAGCGGTGGTGCGTTTGCGTGCCATCCTCTTCGCCTTCGGCTCCGGCGGCAGTGCGGCGGCCGCGCCCTCCTCGGATGGCGCGGCACCGGGATCGGTGGCAGCCGGCTCCGCCGCAGGCGCCGTGCTGGCGGCGGCCGCCCTGCCCTTCGACCGCTTCGACTTCGCCTGCTCCGGCGGAGGCTCCGCAGGCGGCGGAGCGGCAGCGGCGGCGGCCTGCGCGTTCTGCTGGTCGATCTGTTCCTGCCGCGAGCCCTTGTACAGTTCCTTCGGCACGCCCTGCTCCAGGCCCGGCACGCCATCGGGGAACACCGGCTTGCGTTCACCGGGCAGCTTCTTCTTGGTGTCGAGGAAGTCGAGCAGGTCCGACGGATCGAAATTGGACAGGCCGCCGCCTCCGCAGCCGGCCAGCACGCTGCAAAGTGCGACGGCGACGGCGGCTGCGATCAGACGTTGCGAGCGGCGCATGGGCGATCCCTTACTCAACTCGTTAGCTCTCAATCAGCTCTTGGCGACCGGCGGCAGCAGGGCCTGCAACGCCTCGGCGCGCGAACGCAGGCTCGGCGGCGTCTCGGCGTCATTGGCGATCAGGTCGAGCCACTGTCGCGCCGCGGCGGCGTCATTGGCACGGTAGGCCGACAATGCCAGCAACTCGCGCGCGGTGTGACGGAAGGTCGAGTTCGCTGCCGTGGCGGGCTCGAGCCGCTGCAGCATGTTCTGGTAGGTTGTGCTTTCCAGCAGCAATTGCGCGGCGCGGATCCGCGCCAGATCCTGCTCCGCCGCACCGACGCTGCGGTCGGCGGCGATCTCGTCATACATCTTGGCGGCCGCCTGCGGGTCGCGGGTTGCGACCTCCGCAGCCAAACGCAGCCGCGCCAGCACGCGGTAGCCGGCCGGCGCCTTCGCAGCCAGGTCGGCAAAAGCAGCCTCCGCCTCGGCGTGCTTGTTCTGTTCGGAAAGCTCGACGGCCCGGTCGAAGGCCGCCCCCGCCTCGGCCGCCTTCTGGCCCTGGAGGTATTCGTAGCCGCGCCAACCGCCGACGCCGGCGACGACCAGAATCGCGAGCGCAATGATCAGAAGCGAATACTTGTCCCACAGCTTCTTGAGCTGCTCGCGACGCAGTTCCTCGTCGACTTCACTAAATAATTCAGACACTTAAGGCTATCCCATCCCCGGAGGGCGAAGCAAAATGCACGGGCGGCAGCCGCGCCCGATCCCCACATCGCGGCGGCGTTACCCTAATGATATGGCGGTGGCAAGGCAAAGCGAGGCGGATCAAAGCGTTAACGGTGGAAGGCTACCCTGCCCGCTTTACGCCCGCGTCGCGCCCGTCCAGCCCCTCCTCAGCATGGCATTGGATGCTTCAGTCACTTCTCAGGTAGCACAGGGAGTCTGTCGTGACGCCGCAACATCTCTCCGAAATCTATCGAAACTACATCGGCTGCCTGAATGCGCAGGACTGGGCGAACCTGGGGCGGTTCGTCCACGACGATGTGCGCCACAACGGTCGGCAGCTCGGACCGTCCGGCTATCGCGAGATGCTGGAAAATGACTTTCGCCAGATTCCGGACCTCACCTTCAACATCCAGCTCCTGATCTCCGATCCGCCTTACGTGTCGAGCCGGCTGCTCTTTGACTGCACGCCAAAGGGAGAGTTCCTCGGACTGGAGATCAACGGGAAACGAGTCTCCTTCGCCGAGAACGTCATTTATGAATTCCGGGAAGACAGGATCGTGGAGGTCTGGTCGGTCATCGACAAGCCGGCCATCGAAGCTCAGCTTCGACGCTAGAGCGCCATCCATCAGGCTGAACCTCAGACGCCGAAGCGAAGCTTGGGCTATGGCTGGCGCCGGATGAAGGCTCTCTCCACTCGGGGTGTCCCGATGCGGAGAGCACCAGTTGCAGGTTGCAGCGCGATTTGGAGAGTTGGCGGAATGGCTACGTCGTTAACAAGCGGCGTAAGCAAAGCGGGGCGCTCTTACGTCAACTTCTCGACCAGCGCTAGAAGCCCCAAAGAAAGGATGAATAGCCAAATCGCTACCGCGCTGCGCGCCAAGTCACTAGACGGCTTGTCCTCTTTCCCGCGATGCATGTCAGGCTCGCTAAAGATCGAACAAAGCACACAGCGACGAATCGTTCCTAACTGAGCGGGTGGAGTGTCGTCAGCCGCGTGGATGTCTGGCGTGGGGCCATCCGCGTCGTTCTAGACGTGCGGCGGTCACTTCCGGTCTTCCGATGGGCCATGAGCTGTCGATCATGCCGCGAACGAACGCAAACACGTCGATAAAGCTGGTACGCTGATGCGCTGCTAAGCCGGCCTTAATTACGGCGCCCACCACTTCGCTGATCGGCCAATAGCGGATACGTCGCGAACGAACGCCTTATTTAATTCCATGGATCGGGTTACTATTTCGAATGAATGAAAATTTCCGAATTACACGAGCTACTCAAGATGATGCCGTTCAAGTTGCTCGGATTCATATCGCAGCCACTCGCGCAGCGTACCGGGATATCTATACACTTGAATACCTAGACGGCCTTTCTACTGAAGACCGGGCTTACCGCTGGATTGAAAAGGATAGGGGGCATCTGGCTCTAGGTGATCCGTTCTCTGTGTTCGTAGCATTTGACAATGACATGATGATTGGCTTTGCGGACGTCGGACCAACAACTAAAAGCGGTGTCGCGGAACTCTACGCGATTTACTTAGATCCCGAGTATATCGCGAAAGGCGCAGGCAAGGTTCTGTTGGAGGCGTGCATTGACTACGCTGGTCGCAACGGCTTTAAGGCTATGATAGCAACCGTCCTCACAAAAAATTCTTTGGCACGCGCATTTTATGAGCGCAGGGGCGCGCGGGCGTTAACAGAAACCGAGACATTGATAGAAACGGGCGGTACCAAGGAGAAGGTCATTTCTTATCTTTGGGACAATTTGCAGCAGGCCGACTGAGCTAACTTCCGGTTTGGGTCAAACTCACCATTCGGAAGGCTGGCCAGCCATTTCCGGTTCACCCCGACCAGCCGACAACTTTGGAGCGCCACCCGCACTTCGTAATCGCGCCAAAAGGCGAAATCAGGATTGCTCAGGTGACGGATGGCTCGCCTGAGACAGAAGCGTCTAATCGTCCCGCTGCACTAACTCGAAGGTGATACCCTCGGGACCCTCGAAGAGCCGCAGCTTTCGACCGATGTAGTCCATCTCGTCGCTTAACATGACTACGCCGTTAGCTACGAGGTGCGCGGTGGTCGCCTCGATGTCGTCGACGCGGAACGCAAGGTGATTGAAGCCCAGTTTTCGCAGATTCGTCGGGTGCGCTCCGGGATCGGTCCCCGAGAGCGGGTCGAATTCAAGCAGCTGAATCTCGAAATGCGGCTTCGATCCTTCGAGCACGAGGGTTATGTGCTGCGCTTTCATGCGCGGCATACCCATGTACTGGGCGGGAATGCCGCCGTCGATCGTTGCGACATGATCCTTTCTGAAACCAAGGAGCGCGAAGAATTCAATCGCCTTGCCGGCGTCTGCCACTGCGATCGTAACGTGATCCGGATTGAGTATCATCTTATCACTCCTTCCATCAAGCAGCGCGCTCGATCGCGCCAGCATATCAAGTCGGGTAAGCCGCCGGCCACTGTCGTGCCCATCTTGGAAGGCTACCAGCTCACGCCGGCGCACGATAGAAGTCATGTCTCACGATGAAATCCGCTCCGGGTCAGAAGCGCCGCTTGGCCTCACGGCAGGACTTCCGGTTGACCCCGATCTTCGGAAATATCCTGCGCGGCGCCGCCATCCGGCACTGGCATCAAACGGACTTCTCGCGCGATCCCGCGGTGGAATTGCGCAGATGAGGCCGCAGCGCCAGCACGATCGGGGCGATCAAAGCGGCAGTCGCCGCCGAGGCCAACACGCCGATCGTCTGACTGCTGTGATCGGCAATCGCGCCGAAGAGGATCGGCGCGAGACCTCCTGCGCCGATGACGCTCGTATAGAAGACCGCGAAAGCCCGCCCCGTATCGCCGCCGGAAAGCTCCGGCACGGTGCCATAGAGCACCGAAGAGGTGCCGTTCAGCACGATGCCAAGCAGCGGCAGCAGGCTGAGCGTTGGCGTCAGTGGCGTGAACAGCGTCGCCGCGATGAGCAAGGCGGTTGCGGCCTCGGTCACCATGACGCTGCCGATGACACCCAGCCGCTCGCCGAGCCAGCCGCATGTCGCCTTGCCGAACGCGCCGCCGACGAACAGTAGGGCAAGCGCGACTCCGACGGCCGGCAACCCCCCGCCCTGTCCATGGATGAGGAAGGGCAGAAACAGCAGATATCCCATGCGGGTCGCCGTATCGAGCGCGCCGATCGTCGTGAGGATGCGAAAGCCGCCGCGGCCGCGGCCGAACGTCGCCTCTGCCGTGACATTCCTCGTGACGGAAGCCGCCGGTGCCAGCGACACCAGCGCGACAACCAGGACAATTCCAAGCACCGCCATTAACCCCAACACCGATTGCCAGGCGAAGATCGGCAGCAGCACCGCGACGAGCGCCGGCAGCACGGCTTTTCCGAGATCGCCGGAAAAGTTGTAGATGCCGAGCGGACGTCGCGACGCCGCGCCATAGCTGTCGGTGACGAGCATCGAACCACGTGGGTGCTGGATGCTCGATCCGATGCCGGCCACGACGAGGCCGACGCAAAGCCCCGCAAAGCCGAACGGCAGCGCCATGATCAGCAAGCCCGCCGCCGCGGCGACGGTGGACAGGATTAGCGCCACGCGCGGCGACAAGCCGCGAAGAGCTCGGTCGGCCGGAATCTGCATGCCCCCCATAGTTCCGAAATACAGTGCGCGCACGACGGCCAGCGCCGCATAGGACAGGCCGAACTGCGCCTGCCAGACCGGCAGGAAGGCATAGAGACCGTCGGTATAGCCGTCATGAAGCGCGTGGGTGAGGCACGCGGCCAGCAGGCTGCGCGATTTCGCCGGGGCCGACGAGCCTGATTCGGTTTCGCGCGGACGGCTCGCAGCCACCATCGCTGCGTCGTTCATGTCGATTCCTCCTGCTCCCGGGGTGAAGAGAGAAAATCTACATTGCGATCCGTTTCGGACCCGCCGATGCACTGATCCCTCATGACAAATTCACCCTGGACTATTGAGGCGACCGTCACAAATCAGTAATAATCGGGCTATGAGTTAGGATTTCTACCCAATGAGTATTCCCGTCCAGCGCAGGACCTTGCCGCCGCTCAACGCCGTCCGCGCTTTCGAGGCGGCAGCTCGCCTTGGCAGCTTCAAGGAAGCGGCGACCGAATTGGGCGTGACGCATGGCGCAATCAGTCAGCAGGTGCGCCTCCTTGAGGATCGGCTGGGAGCGCCCGCGCTGTTCTGGCGATCGACGCGGCGGGTCACGCTTACACCCGCCGGCACGGCGCTGCTCGAGGAGATCAGCCCGGCGCTCGACCGCATTTCGTCCGCTGTCCAGCGCCATCGCGCGACACGCGGCGAAGTGCCGGCGGCCGTGCTGCGCGTCAACGCGCTGGCGACGTTCAGCATGCGCTGGCTTCTTCCCCGGCTGAGCCGTTTTCGCGACGAGCGACCCGACATCGAGGTCCGCCTCACCACGTCAAACGACCCGATTGACGCGCTTGCCGACACGTTCGACGTCGTCATCCGCGGTGGCCCGGATTCGTTTCACGGCTTCACGTCGCGGCTGTTTCTTTCGGAGCGCCGGTTGCCGATCTGCAGCCCCGCACTGGTCGCGAAGGTGCCGCTGGAGGATATTTCCGATCTCGCGCAGCACACGTTGCTGAACGTCACTTCGATGCCGCGGCTATGGCACGATTGGCTGGTGCAAGCCGGACAGCCTCGCGTCACTCCGATGGCGACGCTGACATTCGATCATTTCTTCCTAACCATTCAGGCGGCGATCGATGGTTTGGGCGTGGCGATGGGACCAACCGCCCTAATCGGCGACGACGTCGCGGCCGGCCGCCTGATCGCGCCGTTTCCCGATGTCAGTCTTCCGGCGAGGAGTTACTTCGCCTACTTGCCCGCAGGGAGCGAAAGTGGCTCACAGACTGCGGTGTTTTGCGATTGGCTGGAACAAGAAGGGCAGCAATACGCTGGCAACGCAACGGCCGCATGACGAACAGATCGTGCCGCTTCGGCTGGCAAAACCCTCGAACGTTCCGCAGAGGCTAGTGGTCAACGCTCTTATGGATCATTGCTGCTGGTCCCGACTTCGGTTCTGCGCAAATCCCGGACCCGAGCCAGACATGCTATAACGTCAGTTAAGGGGCACTTGCCGATGCAAATGTCAGCTTCGGGTCACGACCCGGCGTTGAAGGTCGCGCTGAGCAATGTCCGCTGTATCCGTTACTGCGGAAATCCTGAGGCTCTCGGTGATGCTCTTGCGGCAACTTCGTCACGGTGCGGTGCAGCCGGAACGGGCCACGATGGCAAGACGCGCTCCACGCGGCCGAATGCTTCGTCAGGACCACTCGAGTCCCCCCATCCGGCTCAGATTGCCCGTCCCGCTATAGTGGCCTGATAGCTATGGATCTGCCTGGCCGTTGTGATCGCCGCAAAAGTCGCGGCCAAAATAAATGCGATTGAAAAAGCCAAGAAAACGAAGCGTGGCGTCATTGAACGGGCTCCCTTTCAGGATCCCCCCGCGACATATCTAACGTGAATTCCGGGGCCTTCAAGGCGTGCACGGTCGACGTGGAATGCAGCAGACTGAAGGGCGTCGCCTGTCGCGACAGGCAGAGCGTCGGCTTCGCTCACACAGGTGGGACGGTCACGCCATGTGCTTGGCCGCTTGCCCTCAGGTCGGCCGTGTTCCAGCGGGCGATGGAGTTGTCAGTGCGATTTGCGACGACGCCTTACGAGACGATAGACGCCATACCCGACTGCAACAAGAGCGATAGGAAGTCCAGCGCCGGCGACAGGTCCCGGAGCGCCCTGGACGACACCACCAGGCGGGCCCTGGACGCCGCCATCGGTCCAATTGGTAGGGCTGCCACCTCCGTGGACGACGTAACCGGTGGCCGCGATCCCTAACACAGCCAGTCCGCCAAGAACGCTTTTGAGAGACCAAGCGCGTGTGAATTTCGTCCAGGTCATCCAATCCATGGTATTAATCTCCTCTGCCCCGCGATTTAATTAATTAACATTGTTCGATAATAATAGCAATATTAAATCCGACATGCGGACGTCATATTGCGAAGCAACACAGCCTTTAATTGATCAGTGGCCGAGCCCGGCCCCTCACCCGCGATGGTCAGGCCGCGTCCAGGCGTAAATCCCCGATTTTGCGCCGGGGCTAGCCGATATCACTTGATGCGCCGCTTCGGTGTCGCGTCCACGCTCGGACCAAATGTTGCGAGGAAATCGGATGCCGGCAGTGTGGTCAGCCGAGACAGTCGGTCCAGTTCTGCCCTGAGACGGACGACCTGCCCGTAACGAGTTGCCAAGTCATGGCTTGTACGGAGCAGCGCAATGAGAAGATCGCATTCTTCCATGGCGTCGAATTGATCCTGGCTATCGGTCGTTAAGCGGCCGCTGCCGCAATCTCTGGTCCATTGTCAGCGTTCAAGCCAACAAGCACGTCTTCGAGTCCCTCGCGGTTGTTGGTTGTTCAGCCGCACCTTGACGCCGACGATATGCTGCCTTGCGTTTGACACCCGCTCAAGAAACTCGATTGGACCTGGAAAATGACGGAAAATGCCGCCGGTCCCGCAAGTATTAAATATTAAATAGCGATGGCCGGATTAAATTGCCTAGATCACCGCCCAGCTAATCGGACCTGCCCATAAAAGCCTGTCCGAGGGAGTAGCGCAACCGCAATGACGCCTTCGGCCCGTATCCGATTTCCAAGTTCACATCAGCCCTGTCGTTAGGCTGCTTGAGGCCAAACCCTGGTCGACACTCGCCGCAGGTGCCCGCTTCAACGTTCCCCCGTGAAGGACCCTGCCATCCGGCGACGCAACCTCGATCAGTTCTGCGCTGAGGAAAGCATGTTGATCGGGTCTGAAGTCGAAACCGTGGTTGCCGCTTCCAAGGTTGGCTGTTTCGAGATCCTGTCGATAGCGGTCGGCCAGAACGCTACCGGCCAGTCTGCCATCAAAATAGACTTCCACGCGAAGCGGGATTTCCGGATGGTCGACACACTGAGCCCAGCCGGCGATCGAGTGAGGCTGCATACGATCGACGCAACCTCGCAGCGTTCCGCTCTTCAAGATATGCTGGATGCCGTCTTCGATCGCGGCGAGATCTTGCTGGCACAGCTCACGTGACAGCGCGAGGCTATAGTGATCCGTGTCGAGCGCGCGAGACAACAGTTTCTCCCGGTGAGCCTTCATCTCCAGGAGCGCGGTCACACCCTTCAGTCTGACATAAGCGCTGACGACTTGCTGGATTCCCTGGTTCATCGCCTTGCGAAATCCTTGAAAGATCGTCTGGAAAATATGCCTCGCCTGCCAGGCGGGGACAAGCCTGTCCCGACGAGCAAGGGCATTCGGTGCGGGGCAGGTTTGCGATCGCGGCGGCGCGAGGGTTCGTCCCGCGTCGCAGGCCGCTTTCCGCCCCCGCCTCACGCCGGCGCTGTCAGACTCGCCGCAAATGCCTCCCGCAACTGCCGCTTGATCACCTTGCCGTTGGCGTTGCGCGGCAACGGATCACGCGTGATCGTCATCGTCTCAGGCACCTTGTAGTCGGACAGCCGCTCGGCGCACCAGGCGCGCAAGACTTCGGAGCCGACTTCGTCGCGGGTCACCACCACCGCATGCACGCGTTCGCCCAGCACCGGACACGGCTTTGCGATGATCGCGCTCTCGACGACGGCGGGATGGCCCGCCAGCACCGACTCGACCTCGGCGGAATAGATCTTGAGGCCGCCGCGGTTGATCATGTCCTTCTGGCGGTCGAACACACGGACAAAATCGCGCTCGTCGATCGAGCCGAGATCGCCTGAGTGCCAGAAGCCCGCAGTGAAGCTTTCCGCTGTCGCCTTCGGATTGTTCCAATAGCCCCGGATGACCGAGCCGCTGCGGATCCAGATCTCGCCGATCTCGCCGCGTGGCAGTTCGCGGTGATTGCCATCCATGACGACGATCTCGGCGCCCGGGCACGGCAGGCCGACGCTGTCGATATGCGCGGCGGTCAGTTCGCCGGGCATCAGCGTCGAGGGCGACGTGGTCTCGGTGGCGCCGTAGCAATTGGCGAGCTTCAATCCGGGTATCTTTGCCTCCAGTCGCTCGATCGTCGCGACCGGCATCGGCGCGCCGCCGAAACCGCCGATGCGCCAGCTCGAAAGATCGTAGCTGTCGAAATCCGGCTGCAGCAGACAGAGATTGTACATCGCCGGCACCATCACCGTGTAGGTGACGCGCTCACGGGAGGCGACCTTCAGATATTCCGCCGCCTTGAACTCAGGCATGATGATCAGCGCGCCGCCGCAGCAGGCCATGGTCGTGATATTGGCCACCGCGCCGGTGACATGCGCCAGCGGCACCGCCGCGATCGAGCGATCCGCCGCCGTCAGCTTCAGGCACGACACGAACACCATCGAGGAATGGATGATGTTGCAATGCGCGAGCATTGCGCCTTTCGGCCGCCCGGTGGTGCCTGATGTGTAGAGGATCATCGCCGTATCCTCTTCGTTGACCGTGGCGGGCGCCTGCGATGGCGCATTGTCCAGCAGCGTCGCGAATTGCGATGCGCTGTCGTCGCTGACCGAAATCCGATGCTTCAGGTCAGGGACGTCGGCCGCGCCAGGCACACGCTCCGCAAGCGCCGCTTCATGAATCAGGAGCCTGGCGCCGCAGTCACTCAGGACATAGGCGATCTCGGGCTTCTGCTGTCGCGTCGAGAGCAGCACGGTCACGAGGCCGGCATGCGCGGCTGCGAACATCGTCAGCACGAATTCAATGCGATTGCCGAGCAGCACCGCCACCCGATCGCCGGCGCGCAAGCCGAGCTTCTGCAATCCGGCCGCGACTTGTGCGGACTGCCGCACCACCTCGCGCCAGCTCATCCGCCTGTCGCCGCAGATCAGCGCCTCGCCGTCAGGGTTCCTGGCAGCGGCCTCCGATATCATCGCCCAGATGCTCTTCGGCCGCTCGCAAAACACCGGCACGACGCGGTCGCCGAAGCGCGCCTCGAGCCGCATGTCCGGAATCGAATGCCCTGACCAGTCCATCACCGTGTCCTACAGGTTTGTTTCACGTCTCCCGGAATGGCGGGACGTGCTTCCTCACGCGCTGTCATTCCGGGGCACGCGTAAGCGTGAGCCCGGAATCCATTCCACCGCAAAGTTTGCCGCCCGATGGATTCCGGGCTCGCGACTTCGTCGCGCCCCGGAATGACGGCGGAGGGAACGCAACGTCCATCGCCGAGCAACTCGGTATGACTTCGCCAACCTCTAGCTCTTCTTCATCTCGTAGACATGCTCGGGTCCGGGGAATTTGCGCGCGCGGACGTCGGCGGCGTAGCCTTCGATGGCGGCTTCGATCGAGGGTCCGAGATTGCCGTAGCGGCGGACGAATTTCGGCGTGCGCGGCGACAGCCCGAGCATGTCCTCGAGCACCAGCACCTGGCCATCACAGGCCGCGCTCGCGCCGATGCCGATGGTGGGAATGGCGATCGCCTGCGTGATCCTGCGCGCGAGCGGCTCGGCCACCGCCTCGATCACAACCGAGAAGGCGCCGGCTTCGGCAATTGCTTTCGCATCGTTCTCGATCGGCGCCCAGCCTTTCTCATCGCGCCCCTGCGCGCGGAACGAACCGAGCGTGTTGATCGATTGCGGCGTCAGTCCGATATGGCCCATCACGGGAATGCCGCGCTCGGTCAGGAACGCCACCGTCTCCGCCATGCGGGCGCCGCCTTCGAGCTTCACCGCGCCGCACTCGGTCTCCTTCAAAATCCGCACTGCGGAATGAAACGCCTGCTCCTTCGACGCCTCATAGGAGCCGAACGGCATGTCCACCACAACCAGCGCGCGCTCTGAGCCGCGCATCACCGCGCGTCCCTGCAGGATCATCATCTCGAGCGTCACCGGCACGGTGGTCTCGAGCCCATGCATGACGTTGCCGAGAGAATCGCCGACCAGGATGACGTCGCAGTAGCGGTCGACCAGCGCCGCAGTATGCGCGTGATACGAGGTCAGCATCACGATCGGCTCGCCGTTCTTGCGGCCGAGAATATCGGGTGCGGTCTTGCGCTTGATGGCTGATTGCACGGACATAATTAAGCTCCAACGACGGGGACGCCGATCACGACCGGATGGAACGCGAATGCGAGCGCCACGTAAGCGATGACGCCGACCGCGACCGCGATCGCATCGTTGCCGGGGCCGCCGACCGGAATTGGCGGGGCACCCGCATCGGCGCGATGTTTCAGGGAGATCCGATCGAACACCGCCCAGGCCAGGAACGAGCCGAACAGGATGATCGAGCCGAGATCGCCATTGGCGAGCAGATGCGCGGCCGCCCATAATTTGATGCCGGAGAGCATCGGATGTTTCAGGGTCGTGTAGATGCGGCCACGGATGTAGGACGCCACCACCAGGATCACGGCCGGCAGCATCAGCGCGATGGTGATGTGCTTCAGGAACGTCGGCGGATACCAGACGTCGATCCAGCCGGTCGCGCGGTAACGGGCAAATCCCCAGATGATCAGCGCCAGCCCGATCGCGGAGACCAGAGAATAAGCGATCTTGTAGCCGCCCTCACCCACGGCATCGATGAGGCGCGCGCGCAGGTCGCGCTGGGTCGTGAGGGAGTGGACGCCGAAGAACAGGACCAATCCCAGGATCATCACCAGCAGTCCCACGGTGTCCCTCCCTCGGCGTGGTGCGGTTTATCGACCTCGCGTATCATTTTGGGGGCAGGTTGTGCAATGCGTCAGGGGGCGCCACCGTCATTCCGGGATGGCCCGAAGGGCCAGACCCGGAATCTGGAGTTGATATGCACGCAGGCTAACCTCTGGATTCCGGGTTCGCGGACTTTGTCCGCGCCCCGGAATGACACGCGACGGAGCTACGGCTTCTCCGCCTGCTTGCTCAATTCGCGATTGTCGACATAGCGGATCGCAATCGGGCGGCCGGCGAGCGCGCCGCCGAGGCCGCTGCTGAATTTCAGCGGCAGGCAGGATTTCAGCGATGCGTTGATCGCGTTGAGATAGGTGGTGCGGGTATCCGCCGGCACGCCAGTGGTCGCAAAGGTCATGCGGGGCGTGGCGATCATTTCGCCGGAGCGCTTGAAGCTGAAGCGCACCGACATCTGCATGCCCTCGCGCGCGTCGTCGGCCGGCGGCGGCGTCCAGCAGGAGCGCAGCGCGGCGAAGAGATCGCCGATGGTATCGAGATCGTGATCGGGCTTCTTGTATTTCTCGGCCTGGTCCTGCGGCGGCACCGTCAGGACCGTGACCTGCAGGTTCTGGCCATAGGGATAGTCCATCTCGGGGATGCACGGCCCATGGTTGAACACACTGCAATAGGACGGTGTGCAGGGTCCCTCGTCGAGCACGCTGCAGGGCGTATGCGCGAACGGCACCGGGTTGGTCTGCTGCCGCTCCGCGGCGCGACCCGCGGAAACTCCGAGGACGATGAATGCGAGGCAGATCACGACGCGTCGCAGCATGAAGCAAGCCCTTTGGATGCCGCCCCTGGGAAAATGAGGGTGGCAAGCGGCGTCATCAAGCTGGCGCGTGTTCACTTCCTTGCGTGCGCGGCTGGTTCCGCACATACCGCCGTCGTCGCCCGACTTGATCGGGCGACCCAGTATTCCAGAGGCAGTAGTGCTTAACCGAAAGGCCGCGGCGTACTGGGTCCCCCGCCTTCGCGGGGGACGACAGATGTAGTTGCAGATGTAGGTGGGCAAAGGCGCATTTGCGCCGTGCCCCACCATTCACACTCCGCTCGCGATGGTGGGCACGCTTCGCTTTGCCCACCCTACGCAGGGCGACGCCGCCATTACGCCTTCCGCTTGACGTCCTTGACGTTGGAGAAGGTGATGCCCTCGGCTCGCTCCTGGGTGTAGCCGAGATAGAACTCGTTCCTGGCCATGAACACGGGATCGCCGTCGACATCGTCGGCGATGCCGGAGCTGTTGGCGGCGATGAACGCATCGAGCTTCTTGCGGTCGTCGGAGGAAATCCAGCGTGCGAGCTGGAATTCGCTGACCTCGAACTCCACAGGCAACGAATATTCGGCATCCAGCCGCGCCTTCAGCACGTCGAGCTGCAGCGGGCCGACCACGCCGACCAGCGCGGGCGCACCGTCGCGCGGGCGGAACACCTGCACGACGCCCTCCTCCGACATCTGCTGCAAGGCCTCCTTCAGCTTCTTCGCCTTCATCGCGTCGGTCAGCCGCACGCGGCGGACAATTTCCGGCGCGAAGCTCGGGACGCCGACGAAGGTCAGATCCTCACCCTCGGTGAGCGTATCGCCGATCCGCAGCGTGCCGTGATTGGGAATGCCGACGACGTCGCCGGCGAAGGCCTCGTCCGCGACCGAGCGATCCTGCGCGAAGAAGAACTGCGGGCTCGACAGGCTCATGTTCTTGCCGGTGCGCACCAGCTTTGCCTTCATGCCGCGGCTGAGCTTGCCCGAGCACAGCCGGGCAAACGCGATGCGGTCGCGATGGTTCGGATCCATGTTGGCCTGGATCTTGAACACGAAAGCGCTCATCCGCGGCTCCGATGCCTCGACCTTGCGCAGGTCGGAATCCTGCGCGCGCGGCGCCGGCGCGAACTGCCCGAGCCCTTCCAGGAGATCGCCGACGCCGAAATTGCGCAGCGCGCTACCGAAATAGACCGGCGTCAGATGGCCCTCGCGGAACGCGGCGAGTTCGAACGGCTTGCAGGCTTCCGACACCAGCGCCAGTTCGTCCTTGATCTCGGTGACGTCGAGGTTGGGATTGCGACCGGCGAGATCGGCGATGTCGATCTGTTCGGCCTGCCCGGTCTTGGCACCGCCGCCCTCGAGCAGGCGTACGCCGCCGTTCCTGACGTCATAGGTGCCCATGAAATCGCGGCCGCGGCCGACCGGCCAGGTCATCGGCGTGGTGTCGAGCGCCAGCGTCTTCTCGATCTCGTCCAGGAGCTCGAACGTGTCGCGGCTCTCGCGGTCCATCTTGTTGATGAAGGTGATGATCGGAATGTCGCGCAGGCGACATACCTCGAACAGCTTTCGCGTGCGCGCCTCGATGCCCTTCGCAGCGTCGATCACCATGACGGCGGAGTCGACCGCGGTCAGCGTGCGGTAGGTGTCTTCCGAAAAGTCCTCGTGGCCCGGCGTGTCCAGAAGGTTGAACACGTGGTCCTGGAACTCGAAGGTCATCACCGAAGTGACCACCGAGATGCCGCGCTCGCGCTCGATCTTCATCCAGTCGGACCGCGTGTTCCGCCGTTCGCCCTTGGCCTTGACCTGCCCCGCGAGGTTGATGGCGCCGCCGAACAGCAGCAGCTTTTCCGTCAGCGTGGTCTTGCCGGCGTCCGGGTGGGAGATGATGGCAAAGGTGCGCCGCCGCGCCACTTCATCGGCAAGCGGGGAACGGGACGGCGATTCGGCTGTCAGAGCGACATCGGACATGGCGGGGAGCGTTTGGCAGGGAAACCAGTGTCAATCAAGCCTATTTGGTGATTGTGGAACGCAACGGCCAGTCCCATATCGATGGTGGGAAGGACGACCTTTCTTTTTCACCATGTCAACCGCGGGGACGACCCTGCCCAATTTGGAGGGGTCGTCATGGCCTGGACCATCCTGTTCGTCGCCGGTCTGATGGAGATCGGCTGGGCGATCGGGCTCAAATATACTGAAGGTTTCACAAAGCTCGTTCCGTCGGTGCTAACGCTCCTGAGCATGCTCGGCAGCATCGTCTTGCTCGGGCTGGCACTGAAAACGCTGCCGATCGGAACCGCCTATGCGGTGTGGACCGGCATCGGTGCGGTCGGGACAGCGGCGCTCGGCATCATCCTGTTCGGCGAGCCGGCCACCGCGCTTCGGCTGTCGAGCATCGGGCTGATCGTAGCCGGTATTATCGGGCTCAAATTGGTTACCTGATCAGCGCAACGCCATCACCGCCCAGTAAGTCGCCGCCGCAACCGCGGCGGCGGCCGGAATGGTGATGACCCAGGCATAGACGATCGAGCTTGCGACGTTCCAGCGCACCGCCGAGACCCGGCGAGCCGCGCCGACGCCGACGATCGCGCCGGTGATGGTGTGGGTGGTGGAAACGGGAACCCCGAGGAAGGTCGCCATGAACAGGGTTGCCGCCCCGCCGGTCTCCGCGCAAAAGCCCTGCATCGGCGTCAACTTGGTGATCCGCAGGCCCATGGTGCGGACGATGCGCCAGCCGCCCATCAGGGTGCCCAGCGCCATCGCCGCCTGGCAGGCCAGCACCACCCAGAATGGAATGTGAAATTCCGCGCCGAGATGCCCCTGCGAATAGAGCAGCACACCGATGATGCCCATGGTCTTCTGCGCGTCATTGCCGCCATGGCCGAGCGAATAGAGCGAGGCGGAGGCGAATTGCATGACACGGAAAGCGCGGTCGACCGCGAATGGCGTCGAGCGCACCGACAGCCAGGACACGATCGCGACCAGTAACAGCGCCAGCAGGAACCCGATCAACGGCGACAGCACGATCGCGAGCAGCGTCTTGGAGAGCCCGCTCCACACCGCCGCCGAGATCCCTGCCTTCGCCATGCCGCCGCCGACCAGGCCGCCGATCAGCGCATGCGAGCTCGACGAGGGAATGCCGAGCGCCCAGGTGATCACGTTCCAGACGATGGCGCCGGCCAGCGCGGCGAAGATCACGGTGGCGTCGACGACCTCGGGCTCGATGATCCCTGTGCCGATGGTGTTGGCGACATGCAGCCCGAACACCATGAACGCGATGAAATTGAAGAACGCCGCCCAGAACACCGCGAAATGCGGCCGCAGGACACGCGTCGAGACGATGGTCGCGATCGAATTCGCAGCGTCATGCAGGCCGTTCAGGAAATCGAACAGCAGGGCGACCGCGATCAGGATCACCAGGATCGGAAGACCAAGCGTAGCGTCCACGTGACCTACCTAGACCTGCTCGATCACGATCGAGTTGATCTCGTTGGCGACGTCGTCGAAGCGGTCGGCGACCTTTTCGAGATGATCGTAGATCTCGGCGCCGACGATGAAATCCATGGTGTTGGCGTCGCGGTGCTTGAGGTAGAGCTCCTTCAGCCCGATGTCGTGGAGATCGTCGACCCGGCCCTCGAGCTTGGTCAGTTCTTCCGTGATCTGCGTCAGCATCGAGACGTTGCTGCCGATCGACTGCAACAGCGGCAGCGCGCGCCCGACCAGGTTGGCGCATTCCACGATCAGGGTCCCCATCTCGCGCATCGGCGGCTCGAATGCGCGCACCTCGAACAGCACCACCGCCTTGGCGGTCTGCTGCATCTGATCGACGGCGTCGTCCATGGCGGTGATGAGGTTCTTGATGTCGCCGCGGTCGAACGGCGTGATGAAAGTGCGCCGGACGGCAGTCAGGACCTCGCGGGTGATATTGTCGGCATCATTCTCGAACTGGTTGACACGCTGGCAGTGGACCGGTGTCTCCTCCCCGCCCTTCAGCACGTCCTGCAGCGCCATCGCGCACTGGACGGCAGTCTTGGCATGCCGGGCGAACAGGTCGAAAAATCGCTCCTCCTTGGGCAAAAAGGCTCGAAACCAGCGCAACATAGGGTCAAATTCCATCGTTCCGGGATTACCGCCCCGCGATCCGTCACAAAACTGTCATAGAACATTCTGTGCAGGGACGGCCAGCGCTTCGCCGGCGGAACCGGGTCATCCACCGCTTTGTGGGGTGCTCGCCACGCAACGCTGTCGTAGCCCGGGTGGAGCGAAGCCTAACCCGGGACATCTGCACCAACGTTGACGAACGACCCCGGGGTTACGCTGGCGCTCCACCCGGGCGGCTACGAAGACGCGCCCTACAGCGAGCGTCTCAGCAGGCGCGCGAGCTCGCCGATGATGCCGCGACGGAAGGTCAGCACGCAGGCAACGAAGATGACGCCCTGGATCACCGTCACCCACTGGCCGTAGCCAGCCAGATATTGCTGCATGGCGATGATGATGAAGGCGCCGACCACGGGACCGAAAATGGTGCCGAGGCCGCCGACCAGCGTCATCAGCACGATCTCGCCCGACATCGACCAGTGCACGTCGGTCAGCGAGGCGTTCTGCGCCACGAACACCTTGAGCGAACCGGCAAAGCCGGCGAGCGTGCCCGACAGGATGAAGGCGAGCAGCTTGTAATGGTCGGTCTTGTAGCCGAGCGAGATCGCGCGCGGCTCGTTCTCGCGGATCGATTTCAGCACCTCGCCGAACGGCGAGTTGATGGTGCGGTAGATCAGCAGGAAGCCGCCCAGGAACCCGGCGAGCACGACGTAATACAGCACCGTCGGCTTGGAGAGGTCGAAGACGCCGAACAGATAGCCCTGGGGAACGCCCTGGATGCCGTCTTCGCCATGGGTGAATGGCGCCTGCAGGTAGATGAAATAAAGAAGCTGGGACAGCGCCAGCGTGATCATCGAGAAATAGATGCCCTGCCGGCGGATCGAGACGTAGCCGGTGATGACGGCAAGCACGCAGGAAGCGGCCGTTCCGACGATGATGCCGAGCTCCGGCGGCAATGCCCACACCTTGAGCGCATGCGCCGAGACGTAGCCGGCTGTCCCTAAGAACATCGCATGCCCGAACGACAGCAGGCCGCCGTAGCCGACCAGGAGGTTGAAGGCGCAGGCGAGCAGCGCAAAGCACAGCGCCTGCATCACGAAGAACGGATAGATGCCTGTGAGCGGCACGATGGCCAGCAGAACCGCCATCAGGCCAAAGGCGACCATCTCGTCGCGCATCGCGCGCGGCGTGATCGGCAGGGTGTCGTCGGTGAGTGCTGACATATCAGGCCGCCCGTCCGGTCAGTCCCGTGGGCTTCACAAGCAGGACCAGCACCATCAAGACGAACACGACGGTGTTGGAAGCCTCGGGGTAGAAATATTTGGTCAGTCCCTCGATCACGCCGAGCGCAAAACCGGTGATGATCGATCCCATGATCGATCCCATGCCGCCGATCACGACCACCGCGAACACGACGATGATGAGATCGGCGCCCATCAGCGGCCGCACCTGGTTGATCGGCGCCGAAAGCACGCCCGCGAGTGCCGCAAGCCCAACGCCGAGGCCGTAGGTCAGCGTGATCATCCGCGGCACGTTGATGCCGAAGGCACGCACCAGCGTCGGATTTTCGGTGGCGGCGCGCAGATAGGCGCCAAGCTGCGTCTTCTCGATCAGGAACCAGGTCGCCAGGCATATCACCAGCGAGAACACCACCACCCAGCCGCGATAGATCGGCAGGAACATGAAGCCGAGATTCATGCCGCCGCGGAGCGCGTCGGGAATCTGGTACGGCAGGCCGGACGAGCCGAAATAGTTCTGGAACACGCCCTGGATGATCAGCGCGATGCCGAAGGTCAGGAGCAGGCCATAGACGTGGTCGAGCCCGGAGAGCCATTGCAGCATGGTCCGCTCCAGGATCATGCCGAAGATGCCGACCACGATGGGCGCGATGATCAGCGCCCACCAATAACCGATGCCGGCGATGTTGAGCAGGAAATAGGCGCAGAAGGCGCCCATCATGTAGAGCGCGCCATGGGCGAAATTGATGATGTTGAGCATGCCGAAGATCACGGCAAGCCCCAGGCTGAGCAGCGCGTAAAACGAGCCGTTGATCAGTCCCACCAGTAGCTGTGCGTAGAGAGCCTGCATGGCTTTGGCCTTCGCCCCTTCCCCCCGAATGGAGCCCGCCGGCTTTACCGCCGGCGGGCGATGATAGTTACTTCTTGAGCAGCGCGCACTTGCTTTCGGAAAGCGGCGTGAACGCCTGGTCGGCCGGAACGGTGGCGACCAGCTTATAGAAATCCCACGGCCCCTTGGACTCCGAGGGCTTCTTCACCTCGAACAGGTACGCCGGATGGATGGCGCGACCGTTCGGCTGGATCTCGCCCTTGCCGAACAGATCATCCTCGGTCGGGATCGACTTCATCTTCTCCACGATCTTGGTGCCGTCATGCGGATTGCCGCCGAGCGCTTCGAGCGCCTTGAAGTAGTGACGCAGGCCCGCATAGACGCCCGCCTGGACCATGGACGGCATGGCGTGCCCCTTCGACCGCTCCGAGAACCGCTTGGAGAAGGCCCGGGTCTGGTCGTTCATGTCCCAGTAGAAGGTCTCGGTAAAGTTCAGGCCTTGCGCGATATCAAGCCCAAGCGCCTTGACGTCGGTGAGGAACAACAGAAGCGCCGCAAGCTTCTGGCCGCCGGAGACGATGCCGAACTCGGCGGCCTGCTTGATCGAATTGGTAGTGTCGCCGCCCGCATTGGCAAGGCCGATGATCTTCGCCTTGGACGATTGCGCCTGCAGCAGGAAGGACGAGAAGTCCGACGTATTGAGCGGATGCTTGACGCTGCCCAGCACCTTGCCGCCGTTGGCGGTCACGACGGCCGTGGTGTCGCGCTCCAGCGCAGCGCCGAAGGCGTAGTCCGCGGTGAGGAAGAACCAGGTATCGCCGCCGGATTTCACCAGCGCCTGCCCGGTGGAATGCGCCAGCATGTAGGTGTCGTAGGTCCAATGCACCGTGTTCGGCGTGCACTGGGCGTTGGTCAGGTCCGAGGTCGCCGCGCCCGAGTTGATGTAGACGCCGTTCTTCTCCTTGACGACGTTGTTGACGGCGAGCGCCACGCCGGAGTTCGGCACGTCGACGATGACGTCGACCTTGTCGACATCGAACCACTGCCGCGCGATGGTCGAGCCGATGTCCGGCTTGTTCTGGTGGTCGCCGGAGATGACGTCGATCTTCCAGCCCTTGGCGAGCAGCCCGGAATCCTCAACAGCCATCTGCGCCGCGAGCGTCGAGCCGGGCCCGCCGAGGTCGGAATAAAGCCCGGACTGGTCGGAGAGCGAGCCGATCTTGACGGTCTTGTCCTGGGCGAGCGCGAGGTTGGCCGAGGCGAACGTCAGGGCGGTGCCGAGCAGCAGCGCCGAAATCCTGTTCTTCATATGACGATTGTCCTTCTTGCTTTTCTTGATGTCGGCAAATGTCAGACGCCGAGATAAGTGTGGAGCTTGTCCATGTTGGCGGAGAGCTCTGAATTGGCAAAACCGTCGATCACCTTGCCGTGCTCGACAATGTAGTAGCGGTCAGCGACCGTCGATGCGAAACGGAAATTCTGCTCGACCAGCAGAATGGTAAACCCCTCCGATTTGAGCCGCGCGATGGTGTGGCCGATCTGCTGAATAATGACCGGAGCGAGCCCCTCGGTCGGTTCATCCAGCATCAGGAAGCGTGCGCCGGTACGCAGGATGCGCGCGATCGCGAGCATCTGCTGCTCGCCGCCGGAGAGCTTGGTGCCCTGGCTCGCAAGGCGCTCCTTCAGGTTCGGAAACAGATCGAAGATCTGGTCGAGCGACAGGCCGCCCGGCCGCACCGTCGGCGGCAGCAAAAGGTTTTCGCGCACGTCGAGGCTCGCGAAGATGCCGCGCTCCTCAGGGCAGAACGCAACACCCATCCGCGCGATCCTGTCGGACGACGCGCGGATGATCTCCTGGTTCTCGAAGCGGATCGAACCGGAGCGCTTGCCGATGATTCCCATCACCGATTTCAGCGTGGTCGTCTTGCCGGCACCGTTGCGCCCGAGCAGCGTGACCACCTCGCCGGCATTCACATGGAAATTGATGCCGTGGAGGATGTGGGATTCGCCATACCAGGCCTGGAGGTCCTGCACGGCCAACACTTTTGCTTCCGCGGGCTTTGCGGCCGCGGCTTCGGCCATTTTCAGCTCAGGCATGACCGGCTCCCAGATACGCTTCCTTCACGCGCTCGTCCTTGGAGAGGTCGGCATAATGGCCTTCGGCGAGCACCTGCCCTCGCGTCAACACGGTGATGATGTCGGAAAGGTTCGCCACCACCGAGAGGTTATGTTCGACCATCAGGATGGTGTATTTCGCGGAGATGCGCTTGATCAACGCGGCGATCTTGTCGATGTCCTCATGGCCCATACCGGCCATCGGCTCGTCCAGCAGCATCATCTCCGGGTCGAGTGCGATCGTCGTTGCAATCTCAAGGGCGCGTTTGCGGCCATAGGGCATCTCGACGGCGGGAGTGTTGGCGAACTCGCTCAAGCCGACGTCGTCGAGCAGTTCGAGTGCGCGGGCATTATAGCGGTCGAGCACGCTTTTCGAGCGCCAGAAATCGAAGGAATTGCCGTGCTGGCGCTGCAAAGCGACGCGGACATTCTCCAGCGCCGTCAGATGTGGAAAAACCGCCGAGATCTGAAACGAGCGCACCAAGCCGAGACGCGCGACGTCGGCCGGCGGCATCGCCGTGATGTCCTGTCCCTTATATGTAATCCGGCCGGCGGAGGGCTTTAGGAATTTTGTCAGGAGGTTAAAGCACGTCGTCTTGCCGGCGCCGTTAGGCCCGATCAACGCATGGATGCTGCCGCGACGCACCTTCAATGCAACGTCGCGTACGGCGAAGAAACCCGCGAATTCCTTGGTTAATCCGTGGGTCTCGAGAATGAACTCGTCGGCCAAATAATTTCCCCCGTCGGCACCGCGCTTCCCGCGCGTGGCCAATTTTTTCCTGATCCGGTTGGTTTCCCGCGACCCCGGAAATCCATCCTGGACCGCCGCCTCCGGCGGCGGAATATGCCGATGCGACAAGGGTTAGGCAAGGCGGAAAGCTGGGCATAGAGGACGCACCCACATCGGTTCCGTCTTCTCCCATAGTCGAATTGCCGCCACACCCGAATTGTCGCTTCGGAAAGCCGCCATTAACGGTGTTTTGCTGCGCAGCCAAGCCTTCATAGAATATTTCCGCGTCAAGCGGATGCTCTGGCCATTGATCCTGGGGCGGATTCTCGACCTTGGAATTTCAGAGCGCCAATTCATCGATCGTGAAATCGATCCGGCAGCGCGATCTGCTGAACGCCTGGCTCAGGCTGTACGCCCGTGACCAGTCGACGCCGCGCGCCGCTGAGTACGAGCCGGAGCGGCTCCAGGAAGAAGAGCTCGACCTCGTGCACTACACGGTCGAGGCCGAACGGCAGCCGCCGCGGTTGACGATCCAGAGTGAAGGCACGCGGATGGCGCACGCCTACGGCCACACCGGAAAGGGCCGCGCTCTCGACGACTATATCGGGCCGCGCCTCGCGCCGATCGTGATGCCGGCCTATTACGCCTGCATCGCGCGCGGCCTGCCGGTCTACACGATTGCCCATATCGACGACATCTATGGACGGCTGGTCGCCTATGAGCGGCTGCTGCTGCCATTCGGCGAGGACGGCCACATCACCCGCATCATTGCCTCGCTGAAGACGATCTGCGAGGACGGCCATTTCGAGATCAAGAACCTGATGCGCGGCGGCGACAAGCTGCCGGTGCCAAAGCTGCATGCGGTGATCGATCGCGATCTCTTCCATCGAACTCCGGGCCGCATCACACCCGCCGACGTGCTCGAATTCGACTGACCCTTCCGTGGAATTTGGGAGTGACGACCCGAGGACGGATTGCCGAATGTCCGTGTAGCTTCGCCGATCAGCCAAGACTTTCCGCCACACACATCATTGTGAGCAGGCGACTGGTAACGACCCTCCTGCCCGTGCGTAAATGCAGTGAGGAACGCGTATCTGCGCGCCAGCCGAAATCAATATTCGTCGGGAAGGAAAGAAATGACGCACAAGACACCATCTTTCAATGTCGCTGAGAATGGAGGCGGATCTTATCGTTTGCTGGCGATCCTCCGCTGGGTGATGGTCATCATCTTCGTATCGTTCGGCATGCAAAAATTCACGTTGCAGTCGGCACAGGGCATCGCTCAGTTCATCAGCAACAGTCCATTCATTTCATGGCTGTCGATCTTCGGCCTCAGGGGAGAAGCGTATTTCCTCGGTGCTGTCGAGTTTGCGATTGCAGCCTTGCTTGTGGCAGGCGCTTTCAGCCCGCTCCTGTCAGCCGTCGGTTCGTTGATGGGCGCAGTCACCTTTGCAATCACCTGGTCGTTCTTCTTCACGACGCCCGGGGTCGTCAAATGGAGCATATCGACTGACCCGATGGCCTGGAATTTGACCGGCGAATTTCTGTTCAAGGACATCGTCCTGCTTTGCGTCTGTGCTGTCCTGTTCCTCGCCTCATTGCCGCAGTCTCTTGTAAGATCGCGGACTGTCTAGAGCTCCGCGCAGTTGCGATGACCTTTCAATGCCGAGGACTGATCTGATGCGAGGGTCAGTCGCAGTCGGGACGAGGTTCAGGAATCTGCAGTCACCGCGACGGCTCACCACCAATCTTGAGCACCGCCTTCATGTTGGGATGGAAGCGGCAGTAATAGTCGACGGTGCCGGCCTTCCTTAGCACGTAAGTCACCGTCTTCTTCGGCGGCATCATCACATCGAAATCGCCGTTCTTTGCGGTCGCAGTGTGCGCGATCACGTCCCGGTTCACCAATTCGATGGTATCGCCGACCTTGGCCGTGGCCTCGGCCGGCGAGATCTCCAGGTTCTCCATCACGACCGTGATCGTCGCCGCATGCGCCGGGACAGCCATCGCTACAAGGGCAAGCACGCCGGCAATCAGACGAAGGCGTCCAGGCTGCATGGGAAGCTCCGCTACGACAAACTGGTTACTTCAGGCCTGCGGCGACACGCTCGGCATGCTGCTCGTGACCTTGAAACATTTTCAGTCCGGTTTGCAGCAGGCTTTTCAGCTCGGCATTGCTGGCCGACGGGATCAACTTTGTTTCCAGCGCGCCGTTGACCGTCTTGTGATAAGCGACCTCGTTAGCGACGTAGGCCTTGTCGAAGGCTGCGCCGCTGAGTTTGCCGAGTTCGGCTAACTTGTCGGCCGCCTGCTTCGACAGCGCCTTGCTGGTGTCGTTATCTTCGGGAGCGACATTGAGTTTCTTGACGAGGTCAAGCGCCTGCTTGTTCACGGCCTCGTGGTCGCGCACCATGCCTTCCGCGAACGCCTTGACATCCTTGTTGCTGGCCTTCGTCAGCGCCTGCTTGGCCGCCGCAATGTCGATGTTGCCGGCGGCGTAGGCGATATGGGCGATCTGCGGATCGGTGAGCTTGCCTTCGGCAAGCGCCGGCCCGCTTAACAACATGACAGCGGCGATCGCCGCTCCTAGTTGAGCGAACATGTCCGACCTCCTGTGGCGCCGCAGCGTTCCCGGCGGCGCGTTTCGTTTGCACAGGAGTTGGATGGCGATGGCGGGCCGAGGTTCCCGGAATTCTTCAGATGCAGCCGAGCCGTTTCAGCACGGCCTCGGTCAGCAGGTCGCAGCGGCGGCCGGCGAACGGGAACGCCTCCATGATGGCTGGACCAATCTTCTTCTCGACATTGTCGCGCAGCATGGAACGGGCGCGGTGCAGCCGCGTCTTCACCGTCTCAGGCTTCAGGTCGAGAACGTCGGCGGTCTCCTCGACATTCATGCCCTCGATCACGCGCGCGATGAAGACGAGGCGAAAAGCCTCCGGCAGCTCGTCGATCGCGCGCTCGACGACATCATGGATTTCGCGCTGGGCCATCGATTTTTCTGGATCGGCTGCAGTAGACATCACGGGAAACCGGATGACTTGGGCCTCCAGCGCACCTTCTGGCAGTGACGAAATCTGGACGCCGGGCCGGTCGCGGCGCAGCCGTCCCAGTGCCTCGTTCATTGCGATCCGCAGGTCGAAAGGCTGGACTCCCCTCGGAAATCGGTAAGATGCGTGAAGGCCCGAACATAGGTTTCCTGGACGACGTCTTCGGCCTCGCCGTCATTGCGCAGGATGCCGCGCGCCAGCCGGTAGAGCCTGCGGTTGTTGGCTTTCAGGATGGCACGAACGGCTGCCTCGTCGCGAACCAAGGCGCGCTTGACGAGTTCGGCGTCGTCGGCCGCAGTCGACCCGTTTTTGGGAGTGGTAGCCCGTTCCACGGCGTTCTCGCTTCATCTCTCGCAAATCCGAGAGTTAGATGCGGCCAAGCCGGAGAGGTTCCCGGAAATCGTCTACGCCCTACCCCTTGCGGCCGCGCGATTTCACTTCCTTGGCGTAAATGTCTTCCTTGAAGCCGACCAGCAATTTGCCGCCGAGATCGAGCACCGGGCGCTTGATCATCGACGGCTGCGCCGCCATCAGCGCCAGGGCCTTGCGCTCGTTCAGGCCTTCCTTGTCGGTATCAGGCAGTTTCTTGAATGTGGTGCCGGCCCGGTTGAGCAGCGTTTCCCAGCCGACCTCGTCGCTCCATTGCTTCAGCTTGTCCTTGGCGATGCCGGCCGTCTTGTAATCGTGGAAATCATAGGCGACGCCATGGCCGTCGAGCCAGGCGCGCGCCTTCTTCATGGTGTCGCAGTTCTTGATGCCGTAGATGGTGATGCTCAAGGCCATTCCTCGCGTGCGTTGCCGGGAGAAAGTAGCTTCGCGACGGCTGTTGCGCCAGATCGGCGGCCACGCCTCCTGTGAATTCTCAGCGTCCGTAGCGCGTGAAAACGAAATCGTGGTCTTTGGCGTGCGCCTCGTGGCAGGCGAAACAGGTCTTGTGCTGGGCCTCGTCCACGGGCTTGCCATCGACGAACCGGCCAAAACCCCAGCCGCCGGTGGTGGCGTATTTGGCGGAGTCCTTGACCATGACCTGAACGGTCGTGGGCGAGCCCGTGATGAAGGCCCCCTTGAGACCTTCGACCGGGATATGTTTCCAGGCGAGCTTGACGAAGACGGTGCCGTCCGGAAACGGCAGCGCACCGTTCCGACTGGCCTTGACCGCCGTGTCGTTACCGAGGACGCCCCTGAGTTCATCGAAGGCGACCTCCTGCCCGACGGCGATCAGCTTCCAGTCGCGATAGCCGTCGGGAATCCTGACGCCGAAGATCGGCGACGCCCCACCATCGGCAAGGCTCGCGGCGAACGGCGCCGCGGTCGCAGCACACGCCATCATGAGAGCCGCCACAGCCCATTTCAGATTCCGTCGCATCGGTTCGATCCCCGCGCTTTCAGACCTTGGCGACATCGATGACGGCCTCCGCAAAAGCCTGCGGGGCCTCCTGCGGCAGATTGTGGCCGATGCCGCCGGTGATGAGGCGGTGCTCGTACTTGCCGGAGAACTTCTTGGCGTAGGCGCTCGGCTCCGGATGCGGCGCGCCGTTGGCGTCACCTTCCATGGTGATGGTCGGCACTGTGATAACAGGGGATCTCGCGAGCTTCTTCTCCAGATCATCGTATTTCGCTTCCCCTTCGACGAGCCCGAGCCGCCAGCGATAGTTATGGATGACGATGCGGACATGATCGGGATTGTCGAAGGCGGCGGCGCTGCGCTCGAAGGTGGCGTCCTCGAAATGCCACTTCGGCGAAGCGAGCTGCCAGATCAGCTTGGCGAAATCGCGCCGGTACTTGTCATAGCCTTGCTGTCCGCGCTCGGTGGCGAAATAGAACTGGTACCACCATTGCAGTTCGGCCTTCGGCGGCAACGGCATCTTGCCGGCTTCCTGGCTGCCGATCAGGTAGCCGCTGACAGAGACCATCGCCTTGCAACGCTCCGGCCAAAGCGCGGCGATGATGTTGGCCGTGCGCGCGCCCCAGTCGTAGCCGGCGAGCGTCGCCTTCTCGATCTTGAGCGCATCCATCAGCGTCACGATGTCAGCCGCGAGCGCAGCCGGCTCACCGTTTCGCAATGTCGCGTCAGAGAGGAAACGCGTGGTGCCATAGCCGCGCAAATAAGGGATGATCACGCGATAGCCGGCGGACGCGAGTTGCGGCGCGACGTCGACATAGCTGTAGATGTCGTATGGCCAGCCGTGCAGCAGGATCACCACCGGGCCACCGGCAGGTCCCGCCTCGGCATAGCCGACATTGAGGACGCCGGCGTCGATCTGCTTCAAGGGGCCGAACGAGGTGTTCGCGCCCGGTCGTACCGCAGGCGCAGTCGCGTTTTCGGCGCCCTGCGCGTGGGTGGGTCCGATCAGGCCGAACTGGGCGGCAGCGAAGGTTCCGGCAGCAACGCCGAAGAAACGGCGGCGGCTCTCGTTGACATCCTCTGACATGGCAATCTCCTGGTTCGAACTGGCGACCTATTGCCCCTTACCGGTCATGGCCGCTTGGAGATTAGTTGGAGTTATCCTTCAGACGGCTTTGATTTTTGCCTCAGCCGCCTTGTGCTAGGTTCGCCGCGACCCACGTTCCAGCCGGCAGGCCCTGAAATTTGCTTTATCATTTCAATGACTTCGTTCTGGATACCGAGCGCCGCGAGTTGCGCCGCCGCGACCGGCTTGTCGCCGTCGAGCCGCAGGTGTTCGATCTGCTGGAATTCCTGATCCGTTCACGCGACCGTGTTGTCAGCCGCGATGACCTGTTCGCGGCAGTCTGGCGCGGACGCATCGTCTCGGAAGCGACGCTGAGCAGCCGGCTCAACGCCGCGCGCGCGGCGATCGGCGACAATGGCGACGAGCAGCGGCTGATCCGCACGCTGCCGCGCAAAGGCATTCGCTTCGTTGGCGAGGTCCGCGAGCAGGCCGATGACGAAAGCACGAGCTCGCCCGTTGCCGCCTTCGAGGGCCCCTCAATCGCGGTGCTGCCGTTCACCAATATGAGCGGCGATGCCGAGCAGGAATATTTCGCCGACGGGATCGCGGAGGACATCATCACGGCGCTGTCGCGCTGCAGCGGACTGTCCGTGATCGCGCGAAACTCCTCCTTCACCTACAAGGGCAAGGCGGTCGACATCCGGCAGGTCGGCCGCGAGCTCGGCGTCGGTTATGTGCTGGAAGGCAGCGTTCGTCGCGGCGGCGACCGTTTGCGGATCAGCGGCCAGCTCATCGACGCGAGTTCGGCCGCTCATCTCTGGGCTGACCGCTTCGATGGCGACGCCAGCGAGGTGTTCGACCTGCAGGACCGCATCACCGAAAGCGTGGTGGCCGCGATCGAGCCGACGCTGCATCTGGCTGAAGCCGAGCGCCGCCGGTCCTCTCCGCCGAGCCAGCTCGACGCATACGACCTGCTGCTGCGCGCCTACAGCCTTCGTTACGAGTTCACCCCTGAGAGCATTGCGGCGGCGATCAGTCGCCTTGACCAGGCGCTGGCGATCGATCCCGCCTACGCACCGGCAATGGCGGCTTCCGCCTATTGCCACGCGCTGCGTCACTTCCAGGGCTGGGTGCGGCCGGACGAGGACTATCGCAGCACCGCCGTCGCGCTGGCCTGGCGCGCGGTCGAGCTCGCGCCGAATGATGCGCAGGTGCTGTGGATGGCCGCGTTCGCGATCTGGAACATGGCCGACGAGATCGAGCCGGCGCGCGAATTGTTCAGCCGCTCGCTCGCGATCAATCCGAATTCGGCGATGGCCTTGACGCTCGGCGGCTGGATCGAGGCGATGCGCGGCAATCAGCGTGCCGGCCGCGCCATGATCGAGCGGGCGCAGCGGCTCAATCCCCGCGACCCGCGCGGCTGGTTCGCCTCCGGAGCGCTCGCGATCTGCGCCGTCCTGGACGGGAATTTCCCCGAAGCGATCGTCTGGGCCGAGAAGGCGCTGGCGCAAAACCGCCGCTTCGCAGTGGCGCTGCGCGTGCTGACCGTGGCGCTGGTGAAGAGCGGGGAGCGCGACCGCGCCGCACAGGTCGCGCGGGAATTGTTGAAGGTCGAGCCGGAATTTTCGATCGCGGGCTTTCTGTCGCGCATCCCCTTCCCGGTCGAGCCCATGGCGCGGACCTATGCCGAGGCGCTGCGGGCGGCGGGCGTGCCGGAGTGATCGTTACACTTCTCAAGCGCGCTTTGGTTTCTTCTGAGAGAGGTTCAGCGCCACGGCGGCGCGAATGAGCGCCTTCAACGCGGCTTCATCAATCTTGTCGCCCTCATGGATATCGATCGCACGCCTGGTGTTGCCTTCAAGGCTGGAGTTGAACAGGCCTGACGGGTCCTCGAGCGAGGCGCCCTTGGCAAAGGTCATCTTCACGACGCTCTTGTAGGTTTCACCGGTGCAGATGATTCCACCGTGCGACCACACCGGAACGCCTCTCCACTTCCACTCCTCGACCACTTCGGGGTCGGCCTGCTTGATGAGATCTCGGATTCGAGCAAGCGTTTCGCCCCGCCAATCACCCAGTTCCCTAATCCTCGCATCTATCAGCCGAGAGGGAGAGCCGCCCTCTCCTTCCTTCGCGCTGCTCTTCTTCATGGTTGCTGTGGCTTGCTTCATTGTTGTCACTCGTCCTCCCACCGGTCGCTCACATTCGTGCGCCGGGCAATTGGCTGGCTTGCTCCACCCATGCGACGAACTGCACTTCGTCGAGCTCGTCATCCTCACGGATGTCCAGATAACGCGTATCCTTGCTCTTGGATTCACCGGGCGGTACAGGACGCAGCGACGCGCCGCGGAAGAAAGCAACCTTGACGTACTTCGTTAAGCAATGGATCCCGAGGAACCAGCCTTGGCCCTCGACGCCGTAAAACGGCGAATTCCATTTGACCGCCTTGTGCACGCCGGGGACGGTGCGCATGATCAGCGCATCGAGGCGGCGTCCGAGATCGCTTTTCCAGCCCGGCATGGCCGCGATGTAGGCTTGCACCGGGGCATCGCCGTAAGCCTTCGCGATCTGCGGGTTGCCGCCTGCAAGGAGCACAGGCTTTGCCGCCTTGCGAGGCTGCGACCTCGCATCGCCCCGCTTGGCGGCCGCCTTCTTCGCGACCTTCGTTGACTTGCCGGACGTCCTGTTGGCCATTGCGCACACCTGCACGTCTCAATCTGTCCGCGCCAGAATCTGCTCCAGATTCGCAAAGAACTGCTGCCACCCGGCGTGGGCGCCACCATAAGCCTGCTTCTGGTCCGGCCGGAAGCCCGACTGCTCCATGCGCAAATGGGTGCCCGTGCTCGTTGGCGTGAGCGTAAAGGTCACCACGCTCTTTAGATTGAAGGCTGCATCGTCATGGGTAAAATTCCAGGTGTAGGACAGTGCCTTGTTCGGCTCGATCGCGAGCACCTCGCAATCAAGCACGCCGCCCCACTCGCCGCGAAGATTGAAACGATGACCAACGACAGGCCTGAAGTCGTTCTTCATCAGCCACTCCTCGATCAAATGCGGTTGCGTGAGCGCGCGCCAGATCTTTTCCGGCGGATGGGGTATCTCACGTTCCACAATGACAGAGCGCGTTTCGGTCGCAATGTTGGTCATTGATCCATCCTTTTCAGCAAATCTTCGAGGTTGTCGAACCGGCTCTGCCAGAAGCCGGCCATTTGGCTGGTCCAGTCGATCAACGGGGCCAAGGCGCCGAGCTGCGCGCTGTAGTGCGTCTGGCGACCTTCGTGGCGATCACGCACCAGTCCCGCGTGTTTCAGCACCCCGAGATGCTTCGAGACCGCCGGTTGCGAGACCCCGGCCAGAGCCGTCAGAGCCCCGACTGTCTGCTCTCCCTCGCGGCACAATCGCTCGAAGATCGCCCGCCGGGTCGGATCGGCGAGCGCCCTGAAGAGTTCATCGTGCGCGTTCGGCATTTGAGATCGATAACCCGCTGGCTATTGATATATCCATAACCGAATGGATATGGGTTAGTCAAGCGGGTGCACGGAGAACGCGCTCGTTGCTCGAACCGGGGACCGCTGGTGTTGTGGACGCGCTCAGAAGCATACCTCGTCGGCTATGCATCACGAACGGGCCTAGGAGCCTCCGCCCGGCTCGAGTGCCTCGCCGAGTTCGAGCGGGTTTGCCATGGTCTCGTGCAGCTTGGCCTTGTCGAGCTCATCCTCCGAAAGACTGATGACGACGCAGGCGACGCCGTTGCCGATCAGGTTGGTGAGCGCGCGGCATTCGCTCATGAACTTGTCGATGCCGACGAGGATGGCGAGCGACTGGATCGGGATGTCAGGCACGATGGACAGCGTCGCGGCCAGCGTGATGAATCCGGCTCCGGTGACGCCGGACGCCCCCTTCGAGGTGATCATGGCAATGCCCAGAATGCCGAGCTCCTGCCAGATCGTCAGAGGCGTGTTGGTCGCCTGCGCCAGGAACAGCGTCGCCAGCGTCATGTAGATGTTGGTGCCGTCGAGATTGAAGCTGTAACCGGTCGGGATCACGAGGCCGACCACCGAGCGCGAGGCGCCGAGATGCTCCATCTTCTGGATCATCTGCGGCAGCACCGTCTCCGATGATGAGGTGCCGAGCACGATCAAAAGCTCGTCCTTGATATAGCCGATGAAGCGGATGATGGAGAATCCTGCAAGCCGCGCGATCGAGCCGAGCACGATCAGGATGAACAGCGCGCTGGTCAGATAGAAGGTGCCGATCAGCGCCGCGAGATTCCACAGCGAGCCGAGCCCGTAGGCGCCGACGGTGAACGCCATCGCGCCGAAGGCGCCGAGCGGCGCGACGCGCACGATGATGCGGATCACACCGAAGAAGACTTTCGCGGCCTGGTCGATTGCGTACGCAATCGGCTCGCCGGCCTTGCCCATGAAGGCGATGGCGAAGCCCGACAGGATCGAGATCAGCAAGACCTGGAGCAGGTCGCCGCGCGCCAGCGCGCCGAAGAAGCTGTCGGGAATGATCGCCATCAGATGCGAGACGATCCCCTCCTCCTTTGCCTTGGTCACGTAGGTCGCGACCGAATGGGGATCGATCGAGCCAGGGTCGATGTTGAAGCCCTTCCCGGGCTGCAGTGTCCTGCCGACAAGCAGGCCGACCGCCAGCGCCACCGTCGAGACGGTCTCGAAATAGATCAACGCCTTCAGGCCGACGCGACCGACGCGCTTGAGGTCGCCCATCGAGGAGATGCCGTGCACCACGGTGCAGAAGATCACCGGCGCGATCATCATCTTGATCAGCGCGATGAAGCCGTCGCCGAGCGGCTTCATCTCCTTGCCGAGGCCGGGATAGAGATGGCCGAGCAGCACGCCAAGCGCGATCGCGATCAGGACCTGGATGTAGAGGATCTTGTACCAGGGCTGGTGATGGGCGGCGGGGCGAATCGCTTCTGCTGTCATGGGGGCTCTGCGGATGGAGGGATCAAGGTGGCGCCATCATGGAATGCGGTGGCGCTGCGAACAATGCACGTTCCCGTTCATGGTGCCTTGCGGAATAGTCGGCTCTGGTCGCGCCAACGTAGCACGTTTGCGCGGGCATAATCTTTTCAGAAAACCCGATTGCAACGTCACCGGATCATGTGCTGGTGTACCGATGGGCGTGCGTGGCAAGGGATCTGACAGATGGGTGACGATCAAACCTCTGCAAATGCCGGCCCGAGCGACGACGAACTTGCGCGACATCCGACCGTGTTTGCAGCCGATGCGCTGCAGGACTATGTCGTGGTGATCTCCGGCGGCGCCGGCGGCATCGGGCGCGCGGTCGCCTTTCTGTTCGCGCGGCTCGGCGCGCATGTCGCTCTCGTCGGCCGCAACAAGGAAAAGCTTGACGCGCTCGCGGCGCAACTGGCTGGCCGTCACCTGAAAGCCTCCGCGCATGCCGCCGATATAAGAGAGCCGGACGCGGTCGGCGCGCTGTTCGATGCGGTCTGGGCCGCACATGGTCGCGTCAATTGTCTCGTCAACAGTGCGGGCGGGCAATTTCCGCAGGCGGCGATCGATTTCTCGATCAAGGGCTGGAATGCCGTCATCAACACCAACCTCAACGGCACCTGGTACATGATGCAGGCCGCCGCGCAGCACTGGCGCGAACAGAAGGCGCCTGGCAGCATCATCAACATCGTGGTCGTCACCACGCATGGGCTTTACGGCGTCGCACACACGATCGCCGCGCGCTCCGGCGTGATCGGCCTGTCGCGCGCGGTCGCAGTCGAATGGGCGCCGCTGAACATCCGAGTCAATTGCGTCGCGCCCGGCGCGATCGAGAGCGAAGGCTGGAACGTCTACAGCGAACAAGCCCGCGCCGCCTATCCGCGCTCCAACCCGATGATGCGCGCCGGCTCGCCGTGGGACATCGCGGAAGCCTGCGCCTATCTCGCCGCGCCCTCGGGCAGATTCATCACCGGCGAGACGCTGACCATCGACGGCGGCGGTCAACTCTGGGCCGAGACCTGGACCACGGGGAAGCCAGAGTATTTTCGCCGCGAGGAGTGAGTCGCGGGTTTATCGCACGGCGCCCTCGTGACTGGCGCCTGTTACAGCCGTAACGCGAATGTGCCCATCAGTCATCATTTCGAGGTTTTTACATGATATACGTCATACAACATCGCGGAGATTCAAATGTCGCCTCTCCGTCGAGACTAAGTACGGCGGCAGTGAACTGTCACGCTGCATTCGATAAGGTGAATTTATGTCAAGCAAGGGTATGGCGATCGTGGACGACGCTCGCGTCGCCTACCGGGTCCAGGGCCGTGGGCCCGCTATCGTATTGGTGAACGGGACATCCGCCCTTGACGTTCATTGGGGACCGATCATCGAAGAGTTCAGCAAGAGCCGGACCGTCATCAGCCTCGACTATTCGGGCTCGGGAGAAACGACGGACGCCGGCGGAGCGCTTAGCTTGAAGAAGCTCGCCGCCCAGGTCGCCGCGGTCGCCCGAGCAGCCGGCGCGGCGCGCTTCGATCTGGTCGGCCACTCCCTCGGGGCGGCGATTGCAATCCAACTTGCCTCTGCCTCACCCCAATTGGTTCGCTCGCTCATCCTGGTTGCCGGCTTTGCTTCCGGCGCCGAACCGAGGCTGGAGCTGCAATTCAGACTATGGCTCGACCTCGTCCGCCACAACCGAGACGCGTTCACGAGACTGCTCGTGCTCTCTGGCCTGACACCGGCATTCGTCTCCGGCGCCGGTAGCATGACGATTGAGGCCATGATCAGTGGTTACATGTCGGCCGCCAATTGGGACGGAATAGCCCGTCAAATCGAGCTCGATCTCCAAGTCGACGTACGCGCACAGGCCCGACAACTCGTGCGCCCCACCGTCGTGATCGGGTGCGCCCACGACCAGATCGTCACAACGACGCGCGAACTGGCTGACAGCATTCCCGGCGCCGCCTATCGGGAAATAGCCGCCGGCCACCTCGCCTATTTCGAAGCGGCAGGCGAATTCATGGCCGCCGCCAACGACTTTCTTCAGCAACAGCCGAGTTGATACCGTTTCCAGGCAACGAGGCGACCTCGACCTATAAAGGCTGCGCGCCAACTTGATGTCGCCCTACGACTTCATCGTCTGCCCCTGATATTGCGGCCCCGGCGGCGTTTTCATCCAGCCGGCCGTCAAACCCTGTGACAGCCTTGAACTGGCCCGAGGGATGATGGAGAGGGGTCGGACCGCCCTGGCCCGCGGGCGACAGACCGGGGCTCCGCCAAGAAAAGCCCCATCTGGCAGCACCCCGCACGTCCCAGGGCAATACCCCCGTTGCACGTCATGCGGATATCAGTAATATGTCAGATATATACAAAAGCACACAAAATGCATTTCGGGGAGGACGAACATGAGTAGCTTGACGACGGGCGGCTCCATCGGTCTGGCGCGACCGCTTTCTGACGCCGCGACATCGACCGTACAGACATCCGCGATTGCTGCCCGCCTCGAGCGGCTGCCACTGACTTCCTACCAGCGCGGAATCTTCGCCATCATTGCCACCGCCTGGTTCTTCGACAGCATGGATCTCGGCGCGCTTACCTTCGTGCTGGGTCCGATCAAGCAGAGCTTCGGCCTGTCGACCGCGCAGGCCGGCCTGCTCTCGAGCATGAGTTTCCTCGGCATGTTCATCGGCGCGGCGTCGGCGGGCATGCTGGCCGATCGGTTCGGCCGCACCCGGGTGTTTCAGGTCAGCATGATCTTCTGGGGCGTGGGCAGCATCCTCTGCGGGCTTGCGCCTTCGCTGGAAACGCTGGCGGCCGCGCGCGTCCTGCTCGGCTTCGGCATGGGCATGGAGTTCCCCGTCGCACAATCAATGGTCTCCGAGATCATTCCCGCCAAGCAACGCGGCCGCTACATCGCCCTGCTCGAAGGGTTCTGGCCGCTCGGCTTCATCGCGTCCGGCCTGCTTTGCTACGCCGTGCTCTCGTTTGCCGACTGGCGATGGGTGTTCATCCTGCAGGGCATCCCCGCGATCTTCGTCCTGATCGTGCGCCGCTACGTGCCGGAATCGCCGCGCTGGGTCGCCGCCCACGGCGATGCCGCCGGCGCCGACCGGGTGATGTCGGAGATCGAGGCAAAGGTGTCACAGCGGCTCAACGGCGCCGCGCTGCCGGCACCTGAGCCGCAATTCGTCGAGGTGCAGAGGACGCGCGGTCTCGCCACGCTGTTCGCGCCCGGCTATGCACGACGGACGGTGATGCTGTGGAGCCTCTGGTTCTTCGCCCTGCTCGGCTTCTATGGCCTGACGACGTGGCTTGGCGCCCTGCTGCAGGCCAAAGGTTTTCCGGTGACCAAGTCGGTCTTCTACACCATCCTGATCTCGCTGGCGGGCATTCCGGGCTTCCTCACCGCCGCGTGGCTGATCGAAAGACTCGGACGCAAGCCCACGCTGATCGGCGCCCTGCTCGGCGCCGCCATCGCCAGCTATTTCTATGGTGGCGCAACCAGCCAGACCCAGTTGATCGTCGCCGGTCTTTGCATGCAGTTCTGCGCATTCGGGATGTGGTCGGCGCTCTACGCCTACACGCCGGAGCTCTATCCCACCCATGTGCGGGCGACGGGCACCGGTTTTGCGTCGGCGATCGGGCGCATCGGCTCGCTGATCGGTCCCTCGCTGATCGGCTTCATCCTGCCGGTCGCCGGGCAGTCCGGTGTGTTCGCGCTCGGCGCCGGCGCCTTCGCGCTTGCAGCTCTTGTCGTATTCACGCTGGGCGAGGAAACCAGGGGTCGAACGCTCGAAAGCATCTCGCACTGATCGAGAGCGTTGCGGCTCGCCAGACCGCACCGAGGCCCGATTGACCCTCCTCGTCACGCGTGAAATATCATCGTGACGAGCAGAGGGAGAATCACGGCAGATGGCCTCCGACAGGCGAACCGGACGAGCCCGCACCAGCAAAGCTGCCAGGTCGAGGAAAGGCGAGCCAAGCTTGCGCCATGCGCCGCGTAGCGTCGAGCCCGAACGCGACGAGCGCGATCAGGAGACGTTGACCGACCGCGCCTACCGGCAGCTCGAGGAACTGATCGTCACTCTCGCCTTGCCGCCCGAGACCATCCTGTCGGAACAGTCGCTGGCAGCCAAACTAAGCATCGGTCGCACCCCGATCCGGGAGGCCTTGCAGCGGCTGGCGCGCGATGGCCTCGTCGTCATCCTGCCGCGACGGGGCATCCTGGTGTCGCAGATCAACCTCAGGACACAGATGCGCCTGCTCGAAGTGCGCCGCGAGCTTGAGCGGCTGATGGCCCGCGCCGCCGCCGAGCGCGCGACACCGGAGGAAATCGCGCAGTTCTCAACGATCGCCAGGGACATGCGCCGCGCCTCCGACGAAGCCGACGACATGACCTTCATGCGGCTCGATCGCGCCTTCAATGAACTGGTCAGCCAGTCCGCGAGAAACGAGTTCGCCTCTCGCGCCATGGGCCTCATGCACGGCCTCTCGCGACGCTTCTGGTACCAGCACTATCGGGAGGTCGGCGACCTGCCGCTGTCGGCGCGCCTGCACGCCGATGTCGCCGAGCGGATCGCCGCGCGCGATCCGGAGGAAGCGGCGAAGGCGTCCGATCGCCTGCTCGATTACATCGAAAGCTTCACCCGCAAGACCATTGAGACGTGATCACAACACTACGACGCTGCGGATCGCCGCGCCGCGCCGCAGCTCATCGAAACCTTCGTTGACTTCCTCAAGCGATATTCGCGCCGTGATCAGTTGCTCCAGCTTCAACCGGCCGTCGAGTGCGGCGCGCGCCAGCATCGGAAAGTCGCGTAAGGGACGGGCACCGCCATAGCTGGAGCGGCGGATGCGCTTTTCCTGCATCAGCGAACCCCATCGAAACGCGACGTCCTGCGCGACATCGATCTTGCCGAGCCAGATGATCTCGCCGCCGGGGCGCACCACCTCGCTGGTCATCCGAAAGGCGCGTGCACTGCCGGCCGACTCCAGAACGACATCGACGCCGCGGCCGCCGGTCAACTGGCGCGAAAGATCGATCACGTCCTCTTTGCCGGCGTTGATCGCATGCGTGGCCCCAAGCTGCCTGGCCAGATCAAGCTTGCCGTCGTCGAGATCGACAGCGATCACCGCGCCGGCACCGGCCATGCGCGCGCCCTGCACCGCCGCAAGACCCACCGCGCCGCATCCGATCACCAACGCGCTGTCGCCGTAATGGATAGAGGCGACGTTGAGCGCAGCACCGACACCGGTCATGACGCCGCAACCGATCAGGCAGGCCTGGTCGAAGGCAAGGTCCTTCGGCACCACGATCGCCTGCTGCGCCGGCACGATGCAGTATTCGGCGAGCGCGCCGAGATACATCAGATGCTTGAGCTCGCGCCCATCGCCCAGACGGGCGCGGCTCAGCCCATCGAACTGCACCGCGAGCGGCGCCTGTGCGAGATAAGGTTCGCAGAGGATCGGCAGGTCGCGGTCGCAATAGAAGCAATGCCCGCAATGCGGATTCCAGGAGAGGACGACGTGATCGCCGACCGACACGCCGCGCGCGTTCGGGCCGACCTGCTCGACGATGCCGGACGCCTCATGACCAAGCAGGATCGGCATCGGATTGCGCAGGCTGCCTTCGATCACCTCGAGATCGGTATGGCAAAGCCCCACTGCCTTGACGCGGACAAGGACGTCCTCGGGCGCAAGTTCGCCCGCCTCGACGGTCTCGATGACGAGCGGAGATTTCGGCGCGTGCAGCACCGCCGCCTTATACCTGAGCCCCACTTTCCAAATCTCCACCCCGCTCGTTTCAGGATGCCGCCCGAAAAGAAATCGGATCTTTCCGCAGTGCCGCCAGCGCGGCGTCGATGTCGGCAGAGCTCATTTCCCACTCATTGCCGAAATTAGCAACCACCGCCTTCATGAACGGCTCGACCAGCGCCTTTGCCGCGGCGGCGTCGTTCAAGTGCTCGGCAAGGATCGCCAGCGACAACTGCCGTGGCTCTTCGCCTTCGTAGCTCCATTCGAAACCGTTCGCGGTGTAGCGGTGTAGATCGAGCCTCTGATCGAGCGGCCGGCCGTCCACCGTGACCACGACGCCGTCGATGGTACGGTCTCCGCAAAATCTCTTCATGCGTTTCCTCCTGCCACCTCATGGCGTTAACCACCATCTTGCAGCATTGATAGATGAGTGATATATCACACGCAAGTTCGAATGTCATCTCAGTTCGACATCGGGAGGTCGGCCATGGAACTCGCAACAACCGCCATGTCGGATCGCCAGCGCCGCTACCGCGAAACCTACAGGGAGCGCGTCGCCGGCTGGTACAATGGCTGGCTGCACGTCTTCATCATCTACGCGATCGGCTTCACCGCGCTCTACATCTACATCGCTAATATCCGCGACCTGCGCGCATGGGAGTTGCTCATCGTTCCCATAACTTTCCTCGGCGCGAACTTCTTCGAGTGGTGGATCCACCGCTACGTGATGCACCGCCCTTCGCAGATCAAGGCGTTCCGCGCGATCTACAATCGCCACACCCTGATGCATCACCAGTTCTTCACCGATCAAGAGATGCGCTTCGCCGATCATCATGACTGGCGCGTGACATTCTTCCCGCCTTACGCGCTCGCGACCTTCACGCTGATGTCGATCCCGCTCGCGATCGTGGCCGGCTATATCATCTCGGCGAATGTCGGATGGCTACTGATCGCAACGACGACGTCGATGTACCTGATCTACGAGTTCATGCATTTCTGCTGCCATGTCGAGGAGAACTGGTTCGTCCGCAACGTACCGATGGTGAACACGATCCGCCGTCACCACACCGCCCATCACGATCAATCGATCATGATGGAGCGGAACATGAACCTCACCTTCCCGGTCATGGACTGGCTGTTCGGCACCTCCGACCTGGATCGCGGCCTGCTCGGGCATCTCTTCAACGGCTACGACACGCGTTTCGTCAAGCGCAACATGCGCAAGACCGCGCGCACGCCGCGGATCGATCCGGCCGTGAGCTCCGTGCCGGCGGAGTAATCGCGATGGCGGGCATCGAGACGAATGTCCTGGCGCTGGCGCTGTTCGCAGCGGCCTTTGCAGCCTGTTGCCTCAGTTTCTTCACGCTGGTCGGCATGTTCCCGCCAAGCGCCAGGCCGCAATCGATCGCGGGTCTGGCCGGCGGGGCGCTCGTGCTCGTCAATCTCGCGCTATTGGTGATCCTGCTGGCGGATGTGGCCTCGTTTGCGCACCAGATGTTGCGCTGGACCTCCGTCGTGGTGTTCGGCGGCCTGGTGTTCCTGTTCATTCCCGCCGTGTTTCAAATCATTCCGAGCGCGTGGCGCGACAGCCGCAGCGGGCTCGCCGTCCTTGGTCTGGTCCAGATCGCAGCGCTCGCGCTCGTGCGCTTGCCGCTGCAGGGATTGACCGCCTCATAGAGGAGTATGCCGATGCCCGTCCCGATCAAGACAGCTCTATCGATCATCGTGCTGCTCGTCGCTTGCGCGGCGTACTTCTACCAGGACTCGATCGGGCAGCACGGTCCGAAGATCGCGATCCTGGTGCTCGCTCCGTTCATGGTGGTCGCGATGTGGATTTTCCCGGAGGTTACGCGGAAGTGAGAGCGCCGAAGCTCACGCAGAACAGGCCCGCCGTTATTAGTAATTGATCTCCATCCGCAAGCCGCGAAGGTCGACCTCATCGCCGCCGAGGCGGGCATTACTGTCTCGCGCGGCCACCGCGCAGGCACAGGCATCGATCAAATCGTCGCGTCCGATCCCGGTGCCGCGACGTTGTCCCAGCCAGTGCGAGAGTTTGACAAAGCCCCGCTCGGCCAACAGTTTTAACCGCTGCTCGCGACCTTGCTCCGACTTCTTGCCTTCCAGGCGGATTTGCCTGCCGAGATTCCGAAAGATCAGTTCCGGATGCGCCTCGCCGACCGTCGCCTGACGCTCCGGTGTGATGAAATCGTCGACTTCCCTGATCTTGCCCCTGATGTTCCAGAGCTGGCAGGACACGCCCATGCCCAGGCCCTCGTGCTGCCAATAGTAGCGGTTCGCCGAAGCCTGGTCCGGAAACTCCCAAAGATTGCGCCGCGCCCCGAGAAATACGGAAGCGCCGACCAATGCGCGAGCGCGCAGATCACAGGTCCGATGCCCCCTGATCGTGAGGCCGATCGGCATATCGATCATGGCGCGCTTGTGCGCGGCCGCGAGAAGCCGATCCAGGCGCGGCGAATGGTCAAAGCCGTGGTTGCCCTGATCGTCGATCCAGGCCACCACCCAGCCGCCGCGAAAACCATCGAGACCGAGATAGCAGGACATTCCCAATCTGTTACCCGAATAATCGAGAATTGACGACCTCCGTCATGCTCGCTGCGCTCCATCGCGACCTGACACGATCGCGAAGCGCTCCGACTGCCCTTGCGGTCATCCATCGATATCAGCACTATATCCTCCCGCATTTCGAGAAAATGTGGAGGCGGTTCGATGGAAGAAATCGAGGCCTTTCTGGCTGTCATCGAGACCGGCAGCCAGACCGCCGCGGCGCGCCGGCTCGGCCGTTCCGTGCAGGCCGTCAATCGTTCGCTGCTGGCGCTGGAACATAGTGTCGGCGTCGAACTCGTCAGGCGCACCACGCGAAAATCCTTCGCCACCGAAGCCGGCCTTGCGTTCTATCGGCGCGTCAAGCCGGCGTTCTCCGAGATCAGTGAGGCGCGGCTGGAAGCGGCGAGCCGGCGGGCCGAGCCATCGGGACTGCTCCGCGTCAGCGCGCCGGTCCTGTTCGGCTCGACCTTCGTCGCACCCGCGCTTGCCGACTTCATCGCGCGCTACCCGCGCATCAAGGCCGACCTGCAGGGCTCCGATCGCCCGATCGACGTTGTCGGCGGCGGCTTCGATCTTGCGATCAGGATCAGGGATCTGCCGGATTCGTCGCTGAAAGCGCGACGTCTCGGCGAGCTTCGCACGGTGGTCTACGCCGCGCCCGGCTATCTCGATCGCCACGGCCGCCCCCATCGTCCCGACGACCTTGTCCGCCACCAATGCATCCTGCATGGCACTCGCGAAGGCGAGACGGGGGCGTGGCGGTTCCAGGTGCGTGGTCGCGTCCGGAATGTCCGCGTCAGCGGTTGTTTCCGCACCGACAATGTCGCCGCATCGCATGCCGCCGCCTGCCATGGCCTTGGTATTGGATACGGTCCGTTCTGGCAGATCGCCGAACTGTTCGATCGCGGTGCGCTGGAGATCCTGCTCGAAGAGTTCGAGGCGCCGCGGATTCCGGTCCAGGCGGTGTTTCCGCCGAGCGGCATGCCGCCGGCGAAGACACGGCTGTTCGCGGAATTGCTCGCAGAGCGACTGAAGCGCGAGCGTCTCTAACGCGGCCTGATTTTCTCGATTTCCGGAAAGGTCAATTCCGCGTAGCGTCGATTGTCTCTCAGGCTCCGTGAACCCAATTTGCAGAGCGGCTCAGCGCTGATTTGCCTTGCCAGGCTTTTCAAATCGAGGAGCACGTCATGTCCCCCGACAGACGCACGCTGCTGCGTGCAGGTCTTGGCGTTACCGCGGCATTCGCTTCCGGTGCTCACATGAACACACCAATACACGCCAATCCGAACGACGGACCGCGGCTCAAGGGCGAGCTCAGTCATGATGGAACTGTTCGCGCCGCGGCGGCGGACGATTTCGGGAGGATCGTCCACAAGCCGCCGCGCGCGGTCTTGAGGCCGGCCGAGAGCGAGGACATCGCGACCTTGATGCGATGGGCAGCCGAGCGCGGACTGAAGGTCGCAGCGCGCGGCCAGGGCCATTCGACCTATGGCCGCGCGCTGACAGATGGTGTCGTCGTCGACATGCGCGAGTTCAATCGCATCGGCGACGTCAAGGCTGACCGCATCGTGGTCGAGGCCGGGGCGACATGGCAGAGCGTGCTCGACGCAACATTGGCACGCGGGCTGACGCCGCCGGTGCTGACCAATTATCTCGGCCTGTCCGTCGGCGGCACGATCGCGATCGGCGGTATCGGCGGGATGTCGTCGCGACACGGCATGCAGGCCGATCACGTGTTCGAATTGAGCGCCGTGACCGGGGACGGCCGGGAGCTGACCTGTTCGGCGACCGAGAATTCCGATCTGTTTGATGCCATCAGAGCCGGTCTCGGCCAATGCGGCATCATCACCCGTGCCAGCTTGCGCCTGGTGCGCGCACCCGAGCGGGTTCGCCGCTATCAGCTCTTTTATCGCGACCTTGCTTCGCTGACCACGGATCAGCGGCGCGCCCTGGCAGCTAAGCGTTTCGATCAATTGCAGGGCGCGATCCTGCCCGACGGCAGCGGCGGCTGGCGCTATCAGCTCGAGGGCGCGATCTTCTACAACGGCGACACCGCGCCCGACGAGAGCACGGCGCTTGCTGACCTCGCGGATGACCGCGGCAAGGCTGTCATCGCCGACCTCTCTTATCGCGAGGATGCGCTGGCCTTCGCCAAGTTCGAGAACCTCCTGCGGTCGAAGGGCCAGTGGTCCATTCCGCAGCCCTGGCTGTTCACGTTCCTGCGCGGCAGCAATGCCGAACAGATGGCGCGCGAGATCATGGGCGGACTGAGCAACGCGGATGTCGGGCCATTCGGGCGGATCACCTGGTACCCGATGCAAACCGAGGCGTTTCGCGCGCCGCTGGTGCGGTTGCCGGACGAGAGCGTCGTGTTTCCGTTCAACGTGATCCGCATTCCGTCCGACACCGATGCGGCTTCAACCGCGCGGATGGTTGCAGCAAACCGTGCGCTCTACGATCGCGTTCGCAAGGCGGGCGGTATGCTCTATCCCGTCAGCGCCTTTGCGATGTCGCCGGATGATTGGCGCGAACATTTCGGCCCGCGATGGCCACTGCTGCGCGACGCCAGGCGGCGCTACGATCCGCACAATCTGCTCACGCCCGGCTACAATCTCTTCCAGGGCCAGGCGTGATCGGTTCGCAACCAAGGCGTCAGCCTTTCTGTGCAGGCCGCTTCCCGGCGCGCGAACGCGGCGATTCAATGCCCGGGATGGAGCCGATCTCGCTGGCGAGAAAATCGATCAAGAGTCGAACGCGCGCGATGCCCGCGCGCTCCGGCACGACCAGCATGTTCAGCGGGACGGGTGACGGCCTATAGCGCCGCAGGATCTCTGTCAGTCGACCGGCCTTCAAGAGGTCGTCCACCAGCCATCGATGCGCAGGCGCGATGCCGCGGCCGGCGACCATCGCCTCGCGCGCGGCAAGACCGTGGTCGACGCGAAGCCGTCCGCCGAACGCAACTGTGTGGCGCTCGCCGCGCGGCCCCTCCAGGTCCAGCATGTCGCTGCCTGCGATGTTCGACATCCGGATGCCCTGGTGCTGCGCGAGATCCTGCGGGACAGAGGGCGTCCCGTGCGAGTCGAGATAAGCGGGCGCGGCCACCATCAGACGCCGCGATTGGCCGAGCGGGCGCAGCTTCATCGAGCTGTCCGTCAGCGGTCCCAAGCGCAACGCGATGTCGACGCCTTCGCGGACAAGGTCGACGCGCTCGTCGGTAAGGCTGAGATCGATCGCAATATCGGGATAGCGATCCTGAAATGCGAAGATCAATCGGCTGATGTGCAGGACGCCGATCGCCGCCGTGCAGGAGATCCGGATCGTGCCGGCCGGCTGTCCGCGCGTGCCGCGGGCCTCGTCGCCGGCCTGCTCCACCAGCCGCAGGATCTGGATGCAGTTGGCATAATAGCGGCCGCCCTCGTCGGTCATCGTCACGCGCCGCGTGGTGCGCGACAGCAAGGGTACCCCGACGGCCTCCTCGAGTTCGCGCAAATGACGCGTGATGGTGGACTGCCCGACGCCGAGTTCGCGCGCCACCGCCGACAGGCTGCCGCGCTCGGCGACGCGGACGAAGCTGCGCATCCGCTCCAGCGTGATATCGGATTTATCCATTATTCGGCACAATCTTATGCATTGCTAAGATGTAGTGGATCGGCCCGGGATCGTCTAGCTGAGGGGCAGTTTCCGCAGGGATTATCGACCGATGAACGTGCTGCTTGTTTTCGCCCACCCCGAACCGCGTTCGCTCAACGGCGCGCTGCGCGATGTTGCCGTCGCCGAGCTGACAGCCCAGGGCCACGACGTGCTGATATCGGATCTCTATGCGCAGAATTGGAAGTCGGAAATCGATCGTGCCGACTTCCCCGCACTGGCGAAGGATGCGCGCCTCAAGCCCGGCGCCGCCTCGAGCGAAGCCTTCGCCGCGGGCACGCTGACTGACGACGTCAAGGCAGAGCAGGAGAAGCTGTTATCGGCCGACGTCCTGATCCTGCAGTTTCCGCTTTGGTGGTACACGATGCCTGCGATCCTGAAAGGCTGGGTTGATCGCGTCTATGCTTATGGTTTTGCCTATGGCGTCGGCGAGCATAGCGACCGTCATTGGGGCGACCGTTTCGGCGAAGGCACGCTGGCGGGCAAGCGCGCGATGCTGATCGTGACCACCGGCGGCTGGGAGCAGCACTATTCGCCGCGCGGCATCAATGGACCTATCGATGACCTCCTGTTTCCGATCAATCACGGCATCCTCTATTACCCGGGCTACGACGTGCTGCCACCCTTCGTGGCCTACCGGGTCGACCAGCTCGACGAGAAGGGCTTCGATCTCATCGCCGACCGCCTGCGGATGCGGATGCGGACATTGGCGACAACGCCACCGATTCCGTATCGACAGCAGAACGGCGGCGACTACCTGATCCCGAGCCTCCAGCTTCGGCCTGAACTCGGCGATCCCGGCGTGACGGGATTTGGGCTGCATGTGGATTGCAGCGCGAACCGCCTGTCGACAACAGCCGATATTCTGCCGATGGCCCGATCGCGCCAACCAACTTGACGTCGCCACCTCCCGAGGACCTCGAGTTCCTCATCACACCACTTCGAGCGGCACGAACGGTCCGTCCGGCAAGCGCACGACGATGGCGTCGTCCGGCCGCACCTCGCCGCCTTCGATGACGATGCCCATCACGCCACCTTTGCGAACCAGCTTGCCGTCGACGCGCGCGCTGATCTCGCGCAGCATTCCCGGCTGAAACGTGTCGATCTGCACGCAACAACTGCGCAAGCCCGTGATCTCGATGATCGCCTCGTGCCCGATATGCAGGCGCGTGCCCACGGGCAGCGCCATCAGATCGATCCCGCGCGTGGAGATGTTCTCGCCGAGGTCGCCGGGCTGCACGACGAAGCCCTTGCGGGTCAGATCGTCGATGAGTTCCGCTTGGATGAGGTGGACCTGCCGCAGGTTTGGCCGCGTCGGATCGCGCGCCGCATCGAAGCGGTGCTTGACCAGCGTCCCACAATGCGCGTCGCCCTCGACGCCGAGGCCTTTGCGCAGCACGACGACGTCCTGCCGATCTTTAGTGAAACTATGCGTGCCGCTGAGAAAAACACCGAGCACGAAAGGCGTTTGTTGTTGGGTCAAACCAGGCATGGCACAAACTCCCGTTGTGCTGATATGCGTTGGTTGACGTTAACGCCTACGCGGCAAGCTCCATGAGCAAGCCGTCTGTTCCATGTCTTTCACGCCGGGACCGAATTGGCAAGCCCAACTATGAGGCAAGAGAAGTCTAACCCGGCTTGCCGTCCTCGAGGCTTACGATCACGGCGGCGTTGGCGATGATGATGGCATCGCTGCCCTGCTCGGCTGGAATCTCGAGGCCGCCCCTGACAGCGCTGACGCTCACCGTGCCATAGGGAAGTTCCTTTGCGACAGCAGCAGTATCGACCGCGTCCGGATTCGGCACGCCGATAGTGACATCGACGAACATGTCGTTGGCAGTCTTGCCGAGCATGCGGAAAAAGCCGAGGCTTGAATGACGGATCGCATCCGAGACCGCGCGCCTGGCCGCCTTGGTAGCGTCCTTGCCGTGAACATCGACGCCCATGCCCATCTCGGTGATACAGCGAACACGTGCCATTGAATTTCCTGTCAGTTCCGGTTGCAGGGACTAAGTCGTAGCCCAAAGTTTCCACAGACACATATCAATTCATGGGGCCGCTCATAAGCGCAAGTGCTCCTGGAGCAGCCCTGCCAACGACGATCGCAGAGATTGATCCGATCTCGTTCGCCGATATCAACCTGGAGCCGGTCAGTTCTGGAACCTGTGTCGCCGGCATTGGTTTTCACCGGATATTGCCGCCCCCTTAGAGGGTTTGGCGCATGATCGACAAGACGGAGACGTCTATGACGAAGTACGTGGAAACTCCGCATCTGAACATCGCCTATGAGGAAGCGGGAGATCCGCGAGGATCGCCTGTGGTACTTGTCCATGGCTGGCCCGACGACGTGCACTGCTGGGACAAGGTCGCGCCTGAACTTGCCCGGCTCGGCTGCCGGGTTCTCGCGCCTTATTTGCGCGGCTGCACGCCCACGACTTTCCGTTCCGCGGCGACGTTGAGAAGCGGCGCGATTGCGGCGTTGGGGCAAGACCTCGCGGACTTCATCGAAGGTCTCAATCTCCGCGACGCCCTCATCGTCGGTTATGACTGGGGCGCCCGGGCCGCTTATGTCGTGGGCGCAGTATTTTCCGATCGCGTCCGGGCCCTGCTCGCCATGTCCGCCGGCTACGCCACGGCCACGCCGATCGGCGATATGTCCTATGACCTGGCGAAGGCCTATTGGTACGAGTGGCTGGTCGCAACCAAGCAAGGCCGTGAAGCGATGGACAAGGACAGGCGTCGCCTCTGCCGCTATCTATGGCAGACGTGGTCCCCAGGATGGAATTTCACCGATGCGGAGTTTTCAAGCGCCGCCACGTCCTGGGACAACGACGACTGGGCTCCGATCAGCATACACGCCTACTTGCAACGCTGGGGAGAGGTGCCGGGCGCAGCTGAGCACGAGCAGCTTGAAAAGCGGCTGCGCGAGAATCCGCCGATCCAGGTCCCCACGGTGATGATGCATGGCAGTGATGATGCCGACAATCTCGCGGAGACTTCGGAAGGCAAGGAACGCTTCTTTGCCAGCAGCTACGAGCGACGCGTCCTTCCCGGAGTCGGACACTTCATCCCGCGCGAGGCACCGGACGAGGTGATTACCGCCATTCGCCAACTATTGTCGGATACGCCTGCGCGCGCGATGCCGCTTGCTGACGGCGAGACGGCGCGCAAGTTCGGCGTCGACTAATCAACAATGCCATCTAAAAGGATCTGCTTCATTCCTCGGCGGCGCCTTGTCCGGCAAATCCGCGCTGCGCTCGGCCGCAACTCCTCGAGGCGCGCTTCCCTACATTTTCTCCGCACATGCGATCCTTTCCAGCGGGGATGATAGCAGTTGCCGACCGGTGGGCTTCACGAAGCGCTCCGCTAAATCGTCGCAGCCAGCATGCGCCGTCACGCGCCAGCCGTATGGTTCGAGGAAGCTCGCGACATCTCGGGGATCAATGCCGAACAACCAGATCTTCTGTTTCACATATCGCTCATAGAGACGCGGCTGATCGTAGAGATTCCGGCCATCGATGAAATCCTTCTGCACATAGGTAAACGCCAGCCGGCTGCCCGGCGCGGCCGTGGCCAGGAATTCGAGCGTGCTCCTGATGCCCGTCTCGCTCAGATACTGGGTCACCGCCTCCCAGATGAAGAAGGTCCGCATGGTCGGTGCATAGCCGCACGACGACAATGCAGGCTCCAGCGCTTCATGATCGAAGTCGATCGGCACGAGGGTAACGTGCGGCGGAACCCCGCCGAACCGACGCCGGATGCCATCCTGCTTGGACCTGATATTGGCGGGCTGGTCGACTTCCCACACCGGAATCGCAGCCAGCGATTGCAGCCTATAGGCGCGCGTATCAAAGCCGGCGCCGAGATTGACGATTGCGTCAATCTCCGGCGATGCAGCGACCACCGCATCATCGATGAACCGCTTGCGACACATGATGCCGCTCCAGAGGCCGGGAAAGGTACGTTCGGTGACACGCACCATCCAGTCCCGGATCGGGAACGGCCGCATCGCGTGAACAAAGGCTCGCGCACCAAAGGGCAGGATCGACAGGGCGAGATCATCGGTCAGGATGCGCCGATGGCTTGGAAACCATTGTTCGATAGCGACCATGACGGTCGGCCCTGCCCCGGTCTTTGCGGCCGCTTGCGCCATCCTCGCTGACCGACGCTACCACACCGCGGGGATGAACCGGTAGCGCACGCGCGCGGCATACTCGTCGTAACCCTTCAATTCCGCTCGCAACGCTCCCTCTTCATGCAGCGTCCGCCACGCGATGCCCAGAATGAACACCACCGACATCGCAAGACCGATCCAGGAACCGAGCAGCAGCGGCAGACCGATGACAAGAAGCAAGGCGCTCGTATACATCGGGTGCCGGACAATGGCGTATGGTCCGGTATCGATCACCCGCTGATCCTCCTGGATCTTCACCACGGGCGCGGCAAAGGTATTTTCGTGGAAGGTCCACCACACGCCGAGCAGATAAAGCAGGGTGAGGATACCGCCAACCACCTGCAGCCAGACCGGCACCGCGGCAAATCCCGTGCGCCCAGCATCCCACGCCATGAACATCATCCAGGCGCAGAACAGCACGATGAACAGCGTCAGCCAGATCCGGTCCCATGGCTTTTGATCGCGCTGCACCGGTGAACTCATGCGCTCGCGCAACAGGCGCGGATTGCATTTGGCGAGCCACAGGGTGATCGCAAGGCCGCCGATCACAAATTCAGCGAGGAAGGCCCAGCCTCCGGGATAAGCCAGCGTGCCGGCCGGCCACAGGATCATAGCGGCCATGATCGCGCTCCAGACCACGATCTGAAGAGTGACTTTCACCATGACATGCTCCCGGTACAGATCCGGGGTCGAAACTCAGGCGTGGCGGCCATGGCGGCTCTCCGCTCCGTCGCCCCATCGTGGACAAATCCACGATATCCAGTATATTCGGGAAATGCCGAATATGTCAAACAAAGCTCCGACTAGCGCCGAACGGCGTTTCATCGAAGACGTGGCGCGGCTGCTGGTGCCCTGGGGCGTGCCGCAGGCCGCCGCTCGCCTGTACGGCTACCTGCTGCTGTTCCCGGAGCCGGTCAGCCTCGACCACATCGCCACCGATCTCGAGATGAGCAAGAGCACCGCCAGCGTCGCAGCACGGCTCCTGGAGAAATATACGTTGGCGCGTCGCCACGGCCAGCGCGGCAGCAAGCGTGTGCTCTATGAAGCATCCGACAATTACGAGGGCATGCTGACCGAGCAGAACCGCCTGCTAGATGCACTTGCCGAATTGCTAAAACAGGGCGCGGGCATCGCTGCCCGCGGAAGGACACGCAGTCGCATGGAGGAAATGGCCGAGTTCCACACGACGATCCGCCAGTCGATGGACGCCGCGCTGAAACGCTGGCGCGCGAGAAAGACGCAGTAGATCGCCCACGTCGAATTCCTCCTCACGCCGGCGCGGGCGCGGTCCGAGGCTTGGCATTCGCAAACGGCCTGAACGTCAACGCGATCAGGAAGGCGCCAAGTCCGACGGCCCAGGAGCCGATGTAAAGCCAGGCGTAATTGGCGAAGGTGTCGTAGATCAAACCTCCGGCCACCGGCCCGGTCGCCATCCCGAGGCTGCCGGCCATGGCCGTTCCGCCGATCACGGTGCCCATCATCCGCAGCGGGAAATTCTCCCGCGCAAGCACGGCATAGAGCGGCATGGTGCCGGCATAGATGAAGCCGAACACCGCTGCCACGGCGTAGAACGCGGCGAGGTCACGCACGAAAGCGTAGGCGAGCGCGCCGAAGGCCTGGGCGAACAGGCCCAGGACCAGCACACGCTTGGCGCCAAAGCGGTCGCCGAGGAGGCCGAAGGCGATACGTCCGCCCATTCCCGCCAGTCCTTCGACACTGTAGATCGTGACAGCAGCGATCATCGGTATCCCGCAGCTAATCGCGTAGCTCACCGTATGGATGATCGGCCCCGAATGCGTGGCGCAACAGAAGAAATTCGTCGCCAGCAGGACGATGAATTGCGGCGAGCGCAGCGCCTGCGCCAGCGACATCGCCGGCTGCGTCTCGGCCTCGCCCGAAGCAGGGGCATGTTCGCGTTCGAGCGCCGGCGGGCGGCGCACCAGGAGCGATGCGGGAATCATGATGCAGGCGACGACGATGGCAAGGATCTGAAGCGAGACTCTCCAGTCATGGATCGAGACGAGCCAGGCCGCGAGCGGCGACATCGTCATGGGCGCCATCCCCATTCCCGCCGAAACCAGTGACACGGCAAGGCTGCGATGGGTATCGAACCATCCGGTGACGCAGGCCATCATCGGCGCGAAGATCGCGGCGGTCGCACCGCCCACCATGAGGCCGAAGATGAATTGGAACGCGACCAGCGAGGAGGCAAGGCTGGCCAGCGCCAGGCTTGCCGCGAGCACGATCGATCCGGTGAGCACCACCGGCAGCGGCCCGAACCGATCGGACAAGGTTCCCCAGATCATGCTGGTCAACGCCATCGCAAGAAAGCCGATGGTCATGGCGCTGGATATGCCGGTAACCGACCAGCCGGTGTCCCGCGTGATCGGCTGGAGCAGGACCGGCAGCGAGAACATTCCGCCGATCGCAACGCAGCCCAGAAGCCCGCCGGCTCCGACAATCACCCAGCGATAGTGAGCATCCTTCATTCCGCATCTCCCTGCAGCTCTCTGGCTCCAAGACGAACGCGAGGCGCCAAAGCCGACATGCAGAGGTTCCCGCTGGCTCACTTTTTTGCGAACGGCGGCGGCAGGCTCATTCCCCCCTATTGTTTGATCGCGATTCGATCAGCGACCTGACCCGCTCCGCATCCTCCGGCGTCGCCGGATTGTAGACGACCATGCCGAGATCAGGCCGGCCATCCACGGCGAAGGCGGAATATTCGAACGCGACGGGCCCAAGGATCGGATGCCGCAGACGTTTGACGCCCTCGCCGTAACCATGGACGTCGTTGGCGCGCCACAGCCGCTCGAAATCGGGACTCAGCCGGCACAGCTCTTCCACGAGCGCACCGACCTTCTCAGTTGCGCCCGCGCGCGCCGCGTCGACCCGGAATGCGCCAACCACGAACCGCGCGACGCTTTCCCAATCGAACTGCGCGGCACGGACGCGCGGATCGCCGAAGATCATGCGCAGGATGTTGCGTTGCGCCGGGGGCAGCGATCCGTAATCGGTCAACACTGCGGCTGCTGCGCGATTCCAGGCGACGACATCCCAGGTCGCGGTCTTCACCAGCGCGGGACTGACTTCGAGCGCATCGAGCACGCGTTGCAGCCGCGGCGTCACGCCTTCGGTTGCCTGATAGCGGACTTCGGGTGGACGACCGAGGCCGAGCAGGAAGAGATGCTCGCGCTCGACCTCCGTCAGCATCAGCGCGCGGGCGATGCGATTGAGCACGTCGGCCGATGGTGCGCCGCCTCGCCCCTGTTCGAGCCACGTGTACCAGGTCGCGCTGATATTGGCGCGCTGGGCCACCTCTTCCCGCCTGAGCCCCGGAGTGCGCCGCCGTGTCCCGGACAAGCCGAACACTGCGGGATCGAGCTTGGTGCGACGGTCTTTGAGATAAGCCCCGAGCAGGTTCTCATTCGTGGCCGATATGCTCATCCTGTTAGCCATTATACCCCGATAACATCACTACTTTACCAGGATATCGCAAACGCAGACAGTGCGCTCCGAGTTATCTGTGGAGACTTCCTCATGCGTGTCTTTGTTACCGGCGCCACCGGATTCGTCGGCTTCGCCGTCGTCCACGAACTGATCGCTGCCGGCCATGGCGTGATCGGCCTCACCCGCTCGGATGCGGGCGCAGCCGCCCTCACCGCCGCCGGCGCGGACGTGCATCGCGGATCGCTCGAAGATCTCGAAAGCCTGCGCAGCGGTGCGGCGGCTGCGGACGGCGTGATCCATCTGGCCTTCAACCACGACTTCTCGAAATTCATCGAGAACTGCGAGCTGGACCGCCGCGCCATCGAAGCGATCGGCAGTGCGCTCGAGGGCTCCGAACGTCCCCTGCTCGTCACCAGCGGCGTCGCGCTGCTGGCGCCGGGGCGCCTTGCGACCGAGCAAGATCCGCACCCCGCCACCTTCCCGCGCAAGTCGGAAGTCGCAGCGGACGAACTGGCCGCGCGCGGCGTGCGCGCCTCCGTCGTCCGTCTTCCGCCATCCACTCACGGCCAGGGCGATCACGGGTTCGTTCCGATCCTGATCCGCATCGCACGGGAGACAGGCGTCTCCGCCTATGTCGGCGACGGCCTCAACCGCTGGCCCGCCGCGCATCGGCTCGATGCCGCCCGCGTCTACCGCCTTGTGATCGAGCGCGGCGCGGCGGGAGGTCCGTTTCACGCGATCGCCGAAGAGGGTGTGCCGTTCAAGGCGATCGCGGAGGTGATCGGCCGTCGCCTGAACGTACCCGTCGTTTCCAAGTCCCCCGACGAGGCGGCCGGGCATTTCGGCTGGTTCGCACGGTTCGCCGGCATCGACGCCCCCACTTCCAGCACACGAACCCGCGCGTTGCTCGGCTGGGAGCCGAAACAGCCGGAGCTGATCGCCGATCTCGACCAGCCCTATTATTTCGAGGGCTGAGTCGACCGCATCCAGCTCGGGATGATCCCCGTCGTCGCATCGATCAAGGCTCACGAAACTATTCCGCGAGATAAATCCCCGCTTCCGGATTGTTGCCGTCGGGATCGAACAGAAATGCGCAATAGTCTTGCACGACGATTGCCACCGCTCACAGTGGTAATGGCGACAAGCATCTTCGCGGCGCCGCAAGTCGTGTTCGCCGCCACAAGTGAAGTTTCTTTGACTTGCCTCAACGCGGGCAGGTGCGATTTCCGGCATTGGATCGAAAACGGTCGCCTTCGAGGCGGGTCGGTGGCCTTGTTTCACGGGGAGCAGAGGCATGAGCACTTTCTGGAAAGGTTTGCTCATCGCGGTGACGTTCATCTTCGTGGTAACCGGCGGATCGCTGATATGGTTGCAATGGCGGCTCGATCAGGAGACGGTGACACCACTTGCGATCGCCAATCCAAACGGAACGTCCGGTAAGGCGCTGATCGTCTACCAGCCAGGACTCAGCAGCTTTCCGAAAAAAGTGATAGCAGCATTCGCCGAAGGGCTCGTCGCTTCCGGTTGGCAGGTCTGGACCACGACGGCGAGTAGTCAGGCACCCGCCGCGGTCGCGAGCTACGATCTCATCGTCCTCGGTTCGCCCGTTTATGCCGACGCGCCGGGAAAGGCGCTTGCCCGCTATATCGAGCGGGTGGCGGATTTCGGCAGAAGGCCCGTCGTGATCCTTTTGATGGCCGCCCGCGGTGCCGAGCATGCGATCAAGCTCACGGAGCAGATGGTGGCCAAAGCTTCCGGCCGCCGGGTTCTCAGTCTCGGGCTCACGACGATGAAGCCAAATGACGAAGCAAACAAATATACCGGCTCCAACACCCACAGAGCGATCCAGATCGCCCGCGACACCGGACGCGCTCTGCAGCCCGCGATCCACTAGCATGGTAACCGGGCAGTTCGCTGCTGGCGGCGGCGGTTCGCTCACGCTTGAACTGTTGCGGCTGCTGCCGCAGTTTCTCACCGGACTGCGGCTCGTCAGCGCGCTACTCCTATGGTGGCTGGTGACGAGCCTCGAGTTTCAATCAGCGCTTATCTGTCTCGGCTTCGCCATACTCTCGGATGCTGTCGATGGATCGCTGGTCCGGCGATTTGGCGTACCATCGCGAGCAGGCGCCTATTTCGATGCGACTGCTGACTTCGCGGTCGTCGCGGCGGCGTTTTCGGCCTTCGCCCACCTTGAGATCTATCCGACGTGGCTGGTCGCCCTGATAGCTCTTGCCTTTCTCGTGTTCATCCTGTCCTCGATTGTGACGCCGATGATCTATGATCCGATCGGCCGCCATATCGGTGGCATCCTTTTCGTCGCCACCGCTGCCACCCTGCTGCTGCACGATTTTCTCGTGCAGAGCGTGATCCTGTCGGTGGCGACCGGGTCGCTTGGCATGACGCTCGGCGCTCGCACGGCTTATGTGCTGGCGGCCTATCGGCACCTCTGATCCACTTGCTCACTTCGCCAAGCCCGTTTGCCGCAGGCGCAGCACATCACAAAAGCCTGTGATTATGGGTCCCCGGGCCCGGCTACTCAAGGCTTCGTCGCGGCGCGCAAGCCCCGGGACGACGTGGGGAGAGGTCTGATTCAAATGTCAAACAGCAGTGGGGACGTGAATCCGCATTCTCGCGGCATGTCGTGCCCGAGGCTTGCGTCACTTTTCACCCTCTCATCGAAGTGAGGGCGCAGGGAAAGCCGGGTGCCGGTTGCACCCGTGGGCCCCGTGCAACAAAAAGCACGGGGGTAGGACCACAGGTCAACCGGAGCAACACCGGCTTTCCCTGCCCGTCGGGCTGCTATGTCGCACCCAGAGCATCCACATCGTCATTGCGAGCGGAGCGAAGCAATCCATAGTGCCGCAAGTGGAGGAATGGATTGCTTCGCTGCGCTCGCAATGACGGCGGTGGTCGCTTGACGGGTACACTGTCATTCCGGGGCGTCCGAAGGACGAGCCCGGAATCCATTTCGCCGCCGGTGCCTGCGAAGACGTCTTTCGGTCACGATATTTGACGGCCCTATCCCGAAAATCGAGCCGCCAAACGTCAACCGTCTTTGGCAGAACCGGTTTTGCTGTCTCCGCTATGCCTTGGCAGCGTCACGCTCAGCGTGCTTGATCCCTGCGCCACGACGAAGCAGGTCGAACGCCATGATGTGGCTCGCACCTGAAATGCCGACGCCGTAGAGCGGGATCAGCGCCATCGGCAGCGTCTGGATGCCCGACATGCGGGGGTCGTTGAGGAGGAAGAAAGTCAGCCCCGTACCGACTGCCACAACGAGATCAGCGAACCCAAAGATGTGGACGGCCAAATAACGGTTGCGACTCTCGGGCAGCAGGATGACGCCAAGGGCCAGAAACCCCGTGATGAGGTCGCCCCATCCCGCGTTCTGAACAAAGGATTGCGGGAGCAGGTTGTGCGCGCCGTACCAGAAAATGACCAACGCGGCCCCGATACGCCAGATCTGAAATGCCGTGAGCGGCCGCAGCCCGATCGCTTCGACGTACGAACGGAAGCCATCGGATACTGCGTAGATAGCGACGGGCACCACGATGCCCAGCACAATTATGGGACCGAGCAACAGCGGGTAGATCGCGCCATAGAGTCCCGCCTCGGCGGCAACGGCGACGGCTAATCCCCAGATGGCCAGTACAGTCAGCAGGACGCGCGTCCCGCGGCGCTTCCGGATCTCAATTTCGCGATCCATGAGATAATCTCCATATTTTGTCTCGGCAGATTGACTGAATGGAGAAATACGAGCGCTTCCGGCACGCGACTATCCGCGATAATGTCGATGAGCCATGAAGCAGAACTTCACAGTCAGGCACGGCGCGCTCGACGGCGTGGAGGCGTTCCTCAGCGTTGCCCAGCACCGCAACTTTCGCAAAGCGGCCGCGGAACTCGGGGTAACGCCCTCGGCGATCAGCCAGGCCGTACGCGCGCTGGAGGCGCGTGTCGGTGCGGTGCTCTTCGTCCGCACCACGCGCAGCGTCGGTCTGACCGAAGCCGGCGAGCGGTTCATTTCGCGCGCGAAGCCCGCCTTCGAGGAGCTCGTCGCGGCGAGCCGGGTCGCACATGAACTAGGTCAACGGCCGGCTGGACTGTTGCGCCTCTCAGTGCCGCCCGCGGTGGTGCCGCTTCTGTTGGAGCCGCTGATCGCATCCTTCTGCCGGACCTATCCCGAGGTCGAAGTGGAGATCGCCGCAAGCGGGGAGCTTGTCGACCTTGCGGCCGAAGGGTTTGATGCAGGCATCCGGCTGGGCCAGTTCATCGCTGCCGATATGGTCACGGTGCGGCTGACGCCGCCCTTCCCGCTGGTGGTCGTCGGCAGCCCCGAATATCTGCGGCGCCGGAAACGGCCGGAACGTATCGACGATCTGCGAGATCACGCCTGCCTGCGCATGCGCCGTTCAAACGGGGCGATTGCGCCCTGGCCCTTTGTTGACGGCGGCAGGACGGTGGAGGCGATCGTGTCGGGGCCGCTGATCGCGCACGACTACCCCACGCTGCTTAAAACGGCGATACAAGGCTTGGGGCTCGCGCAGGTCCCCGGCCCGCTTGCCAAAGCGGCTATTGCTGAAGGCCGATTGCAAGCGCTGCTAACGCCCTTCGCGGCAACCGCGCCCGGGGTCTTTCTGTACTATCCAGGGAGACGTCAGGTCTTGCCGAAACTACGTGCTTTTATCGAGCACGTGAAGAGCGAGAGCGCCGATGCGCCCCGCATCAGTAGAAGTGCCAAAAGGGTCCGCAAGCATCGCGGCGCAAACGGTTCTTGATTTAAGAGTCCTCTGCACAACTACGAGCGCAATTTTGCTGATTACGATGCCGCACCGGTCTTGCCGGTTGCGGCTTCGTTCAATGCATCTCCCGCCTTCTGATTGGCTCGATCGAAAGCCTTCCGCGACTCGGTCAAGGCTGCGCTCAGTGAGGACCAGGTTTCGCTGCCCACCTGCTTCAGCTTCTCGAAGCGCGCCTCAGCTTCCGTCGCGTCAGCCTTCATCTGCTTGACAGCCGCATCGACGTCGGCGCGCTTCGCGGCTGCAATCTTAGCAGCTTCGCTGCTGAAAGCGTCTGCCGCCGCCCGCCACGCCTTGAGCTGAGCGGCGACGGCGTCGCCGAACGTGGCCTGCTGTTGCTCGACCTGCTTGCTGATCGTGTCGAAATACGCCTTGACCTTCGTTTCGAAGCCCTGCCACTGCGCTTCCAGTTGCTCCTTGCTGGCTTGCAAGGCGGCCTCGCCCGCCTGAGCCTGAACCTTGGCTTTGGATTGAAAGTCGTCGCGCTGCTTCTTCATTTCGGCGATCAGTTGATCGGCCTTCGCCTGTCCTGCTTTGGCCTCCAGAGACGCCAACATGGCGTCCATCTCGTCAATTCGCTGCTTGGTCCAATTCAGGTACACATGCATACTGCTTTGCTCTGGCATGATCCCCTCCAATATTTATTTTAGATTCGGATGATCAATGGCACTGCGCGTTGATTTAGATCAAGCGGTCAGCTTGTTCGCATGGTTCATGTCGATGATTGCGTCCGCCACGCGTCGCCGGCGACCTGCCGCACGTCAGTCGCGCGATATGGACAGTCCCGCGAGAAGCGGCGCGTACGCGGCGAGCCTGCGGGATACGAATTCGGTGAAGAGCCGCACGCGCTTCGTCTTGCGCGTCTCCCCCTGTGTGAGAAGCCAGAGCGTTCCGTACATGTGCAGGTCAATGCCCGGCGCCCTCACCAGTAGGGGGTCGGCATCTCCGACGAAGCACGGCAGTTTCGTCATCCCGATCCCTTGTCGCGCCGCAACGAGCTGCGCCTCCGCGTCGGGCGTCCTGAACGGAACCTCGGTGACGCGAACCTCTCCCTCACGGGCCCAATTCGGGAGCCCATGATTGTCTATGACGATCCACCGGATGGGATCAGGCGCGCCCGCACGCCACGCGGCCAGCCGATCGCGGGACATGTAGACGCCGCCGAACAGCTCCGGCCCCTTCAGGCCGTGAAGATTGAGCGGCAGGGTCTTGCGGTCGGAGACGATGCGGATCGCGACATCGGCCTCCCGGTTGGTCAGATTGGCCGGCTCGCCGGACGACAGGATTTCCATCTCGATGTCCGGATGCATGCGCGCGAAATCGGCGAAGTCCGGCATGAGCAGGTGTGTCGGGAAGAACGGCGGCAGCGTCACCCGCAGAAGCCCGCTCGCGCTCTGGTCGCGCCCGAAGACGCGCGTCTCCAGTAAGTGCGACGACGCTTCCATTTGATCCGCGAACTCGAGGACCTCCTCGCCCGCAGCCGTCAGGCGGTAGCCCGAAGGCAGCTTTTCGAACATGTGCACCCCGAGGCGCTCCTCAAGCTGGGCGATGCGTCGCAGCACGGTCGAGTGGTTCACCCCGAGGCGCTCGGCGGCGGCCCGCACCGAGCCTCCGCGCGCGACGGCCAGAAAGTAGCGAACGTCATCCCAGTCGATCATGGTGCAATCCCGCACAGCGGGGCTTGCCTTCCAAAGCCCGAGTCCAACACCATCGAACATCCTCTCGAATGTGGGGTAGCACGGCCGGGTGATCACTGCCTATGCCGACAAGCACGGCCCAATTCCGAGCGGCGGGCACCGATCGCGGCTGGCGTCGGTCGTTCAGCCGGATCGATTTCGCACCACCGATGTGCGCGCTTCCGCACTCAACGCCTGACACCGGCAGACCCATTTCGGAGGTCTCGGGGAACCTCCCCGATCAGCCAAAGACGGAGTCTGAAGGAAAAGTCATGAGAAAGCTTGAGGGTAAGGTTGCAGTCATCACGGGTGGATCGAGCGGCATGGCGCTGGCGAGCGCCAAGCGGTTCGTTGAAGAAGGCGCTTATGTTTTCATCACGGGCCGGAGGCAGGAGACGCTCGACGAGGCCGTCAAGCTGATTGGCCGGAACGTGACCGGCGTGCGCGGCGACGCGTCCAATCTCGACGATCTCGACCGCCTGTTCGATACGGTCAAGCGGAAAAAGGGCAAGATCGACATCCTGTATGCGAGCGCCGGCACGGGCGAAGCCGTCCCACTGGGCGAGATTACCGAGCAGCATTTCGACGCGACCTTCGACCTGAACGCGCGCGGCACGCTGTTTACGGTCCAGAAGGCGTTGCCGCTGTTCAACGATGGCGGATCGATCTTCATGACCGGGTCAGTTGCTTCGATCAAAGGTTTTCCTGGTTACAGCGTGTATGCGGCGAGCAAGGCGGCGCTGCACGCATTCGCACGCGGGTGGCTCAACGAACTGAAGGGCAGGAATATCCGGGTGAACGTGCTGCACCCGGGGCCGATCGCCACACCGATGCAGGACCAAGTTCTCGACGAGGCGGCGAAGCGGATGTTCGAATCCCTGATCCCGCGGGGAAAGATGGGTCGTCCCGAGGAAATTGCGGCGGTCGCGGTGTTTCTTGCCTCTGACGATTCCAGCTTCGTGAATGGGTTGGAGTTGTCCGTCGACGGCGGCTTCTCGGCCATCTGAAAATCGGAGAAGCATTATGAGCTACGCGATTATAGGGTTCGGTAAGATAGGCCAGGCCCTCGCCCATGCCTTCGCCCGTAAAAACATCGACGTGACCGTCGCGAGCCGCCGGCCGCCCGAGGCGTTGGCGCCGCAGGCTCGGGCGATTGGCCCCACGGTCGTCGCCAAGTCGCTGCGCCAAGCACTCGAGGCCGATACAATCATCTTGGCGGTCCCGTTCGGGGAGCATCGCGAGGTTGCGAAGGCCCTGCCGAATTGGAAAGGCAAGACGGTCATCGACGCGATGAATGCGTTGCTTCCCCCTGAGGAGCTGGACGGTCTCCCGTCCTCTGCCTTCGTCGCAAAGGCGTTCACCGGCGCCAAGCTCGTGAAAGCTTTCAATCACCTGATTGCGGCCACCCTGGCTGCCGATCCGATCGTCGAAGGCGGCCACCGGGTCGTCTTTCTATCTGGTGACGACGAGGAGGCGATCGCTCCCGTGGCGGCCTTGGCCAAACAGCTCGGGTTCGCACCCGTCAAGCTAGGAAAGCTCAACGAGGGTGGCGCGCTGGTGCACGGACGCGGCCGCATTTGGGGCCAACTCATCTTCCAGGATTTGTTCAAGAAGGAGCAGTAATCGGCGTATCGGCGCCGTTCGAAGAGCGGGGAGACGCTGACGGAGCGGCAGATCTGCGGGCCGCTTAGACTCTGTCGACTACTATCTATAGCCTAGGATTCGCCCGAGCGTCCTTCGGCTATCGATACTACTCCACGGCACTCCCCCTCTATTGTTCAAGGCCAGCGCAACCGACGATCAGATCGCCTTCTTCTTCGCTGGCGCCGACTATCCCAGAAATCACCGCCACGACAAATCGCCGAGTAGAGGCACGGGCGTGATGTCCATTTTGACGCCCCTCCTCTGCTCAATCGCCGGTTTTGGCCAAGCCGAGACGGACCAGACTTTCCGCGGACGCAATGATCGCCTCCTCGCGAGAGCGTGGCTTCCAGCCTAACAGGCGCTGCGCCTTTTCTCCACTGGCATCAAGATCGGCGCCGAGAAGAGGCAGGAGGCCTTTCATAGCCGGATTGGTCATTGCCAACCCGCGCACAACCAGATTCGGTAGAGATCGCGTCGAAACCCGGGCCGCCGCCGCGCCCATGCGGTCTTTCAAGATTTTCGCGATCTCGGATAACCATAGGCTCCTGCCCGATGTCGCGAGGAACCGCTCCCCATTTGCAGCGGGATCGGTCATCGCGCGCAAGTGAAGATCAGCCACGTCGCGCACATCGACAACGCAGGTTTTGATCTTCGGATAGCCCGGCTGGCCATCAAGCATCTGCTTGATCGTCCGGATCGAGTGCGAGTAGTCGGGACCCAGTGCTGGCCCAAGCACCATGGTTGGATTGACCGCCGTCAGTTCCAATCCGTTGCCTTCGCGTGCGATGAAATCCCATGAGGCGCGTTCAGCAAGGGTTTTGGATTTCTGATAGGGCGCAATATCACCACTCGGGTCGCTCCAGTCCGTCTCAACGAATGGGCGGTCGAGCGGCTTGCGGCCGGCTCCGATGGCGCCGAACGCCGATGTGAGAACTACGCGGCGGAGGCCAGCATCGCGTGCAGCACGGAGGACGCGAAGGTTGCCGTCGAGTGCCGGCCTGATCCAATCCTCCTCGGTCACCTGATCGCCGGATGGCGTGGGTGAGGCGCCGTGAAAGGCATAGGTGCAACCAGATGCTGCTTCTGCCCAGCCCGTATCGGAGTTGAGGTCGGTAACCACGAAGGATAGCCGCTCGCCTGGCTCGGCACCGCCGGTTTTCAGATTGGCGCGCACTTCGTCCTCGCGCGCCGGCGATCGCATCGTGGTCCGGACCCTATAGCCAGCCGACAGAAGCGCCAGGATGCAGTGTTGCGCGATGAAACCCGTTCCGCCCGTAACTAGCACCGTCTCGCTCATTCTAACTCCATCAGATTCTCTGCAAACTGAGCGAACTTCGACGCGCGACCCGAGATTGCGAACTGCAGTCTACATATGTATACTATAGCCCACGCATCGAGTCTACAGGTGTATGATGAAATCTGTCCCGCCGCTTAGAGGGCGCGCCGCACAAGCCGATGCAACACGCGCTGCTATCCTCGCATCCGCGCGAAAAGCCTTTGCCGAACATGGGTATGAGGGTGCCGGACTGCGCGGAATTGCGGAAGGCGCTGGCGTCACAGCGATGATGATCGGACGCTATTTTGGGTCGAAAGAAGGTTTGTTCGGCGAGGTGGTGACTGACACCATGCGTGATCCGATCATACTTTCAGAAGGCAATCTGCGCCGAGCGGATCTCGCGCACGCCTTCGCGGAAGCGCTCGTCGGGGTGACGGCACAGGGTCGGACACCACTTGACGGCTTCCTCATCCTGTTCCGGTCGACTACCAGCGCGACCGCTGCCCGCATCGCCCGCGAGCGTATTGCGCAGGTCCACCATGCGACCGCCGCTACGGCGATCGCCGGCGATCATGCCTCTGAGCGAGCGGCATTATTCCTCGCCCTTGTCGCCGGCGTCCAAATGATGCGTCAGATGCTTGAGCTCAAGCCATTGACGCAGGCTGACCCCGCATTGCTCGTCGAATTGCTGACGCCGGTCATTTCAAGTCTGATCGCACCAAGCAGGCCGTAACGCGGCTCCAATCGCCTCATCAAAAAAACCAGGCTTACGCCACAGCGGGCGGCCGGGCAGTCTGCGCTCATTGGGCGAGGTAGCCGCCGTCGATCACCAGTTCGGCGCCGGTTACGAAGCTGGCTTCGTCCGAAGCCAGGAAGAGCGCGCCATAGGCGATCTCCTTGGCCGTGCCGCCGCGCTTCATCGGCGTGGCGCCGACGGTGGCCGCGTTCAGGTCGGCGGCCTGGGCGTCGGTCAGCGGGTGTGGATGAAGCGCGGCGGCACCGCGTTGGCGCGGATGCCGTCCGTGGCGTACGTGATGGCCGCCTTCTTCGTCATGTGCGCACCGCGCTCTTGGCGGCTTGGTACGAGTGCGCCCCGGCCACGCCGGCCGCGCCCCAGATCGACGAGATATTGACGATCGAGCCGGGGTTCTTGCCGCGCATGGCCCGAACGGCTTCGCGCATGCCCAGGAACGCGCCGGTCTGGTCGACGGCGACCATCCGGTTCCAGGCCTCGACGCTCAGTTCGTGCAGCGGCTCGTAGGCGATGATGCCGGCATTGTTGATCAGCACGTCCAGGCGGCCGTGCTTCTCGACGACCGCCGCGACGGCGGCCTGCCAGTCCGTTTCGCTGGTGACGTCCATGGTCACGGTCTCGACGCCGGCGGCGTAGGGCTGGTCCGAGCGCGCAGCCGAGGCGGCGCTTCAGATCCTGCTCGAGGGGCTGGAGGCGGCCAGGGAACTAGGTGTGCCTTGCCCGCTCGTCGCTCCGGGATAAGTCCCGCAACTCGCCGAACGCGGCTTGTCCGCTCCTGACAAAGGTGCCATTCGCAGCGGCGACGCGAAACGGGCGCGAAGTCCCCAAAGTCAGTCGTTCAGGCCGCAGAAACGAACGACAGATTTTGGGATTACCGATCCAGGCGATGAATGGCCGAAATTGGCGCCCAAAGCAGGCCCGCCTTTATGCACGCTATTTTACGCCAGAGCACTCGCACCCATCGAAGCGGCTTTACGTCACCCTCAGAGCACGCGCCCGGGCGGGACGGTCCTCGCCATGCGCTCAAAGGCATTCGTCCGGAATACCGGCTTTTCGCCTGAGGAGACACTGTCGAGGACCTCGGTCATCGCCGGCCCGGATCAGGCGGCGGAAATGGCCGGAGCGGTGAACTCTTCGACCTTGCCGCCGGTGTAGCCCGGACGAGCGCCTTCGAGGACGTTGTAGGGGAAGGCCGTCGGGATCGCGCTGACCTGATCCAGGCGAGCGATCTGCTCGGCCGATAGGGTGACCTTCGCGGCCGCCAGGTTGGAGTTGAGCTGCTCGATGGTGCGCGGGCCGATGATCGGCAGCGTGCCCTTCGCAGCGACCCACGCGATCGCGGCTTCGCCCGGCGCGACGCCCAGCTCCCTGGCAACTTCGATCAGGGCGTCGAGGATCGCCGTGCGCTGCGGCGAATTCTCCTGCTGGAAGACGTTGCCGCCCATTCCTTCCTTTCGGCCGGTCTCGCCCTGGCGGTACTTGCCGGTGAGAAGGCCGCCACCCAGCGGCGACCAGGAGACCATGCCGAGGCCGAGCGACTGGCCGGCAGCAAGCAGCTCCTGCTCACTCGAGCGGACCACCAGGCTGTGCTCGAACTGAAGGCCGGCGATCGGAGCCGCACCACGCAGCTCGGCGATGGTGACGGCGCGCGCGGCGCGCCACGCGGGGAAGTTCGACAGACCGGCGTAGAGAACCTTGCCCGCGCGCACGAGGTCGTCGAAACCGCGCACGATCTCTTCGGCCGGCGTGACACCGTCCGACATGTGGACGAACAGGATGTCGATGTAGTCGCTCTTCAGCCGCTTCAGGCTGTCTTCGACCGACACGACCATCGCCTTACGGCTATTGCCGGTGACGAGAATGCCGCCCTTGGCGCCGGCGGGCATCGTGTACTTGGTGGCGACGACGAAATCGTCCCGACGGCCGACCAGCGCGTCGCCGATGATTTCTTCCGATTGACCGCCCTGATAGACACCGGCCGTATCGATGAAGTTGCCGCCCGCATCTGCATAGGCGTCGAGGATGCGACGCGACTCGTCGCGCTCCTGACCATAGCCCCAGCCCGTACCGAACATGCCGGTGCCGAGCACCAGCTCGGAAACGCGCAGACCCGTGTGCTGGCCGAAAAGTTTGTAACGCATGCTTGTTTCTCCTGTAGGAACCTTTTAATTGCGACCGCAATGTATCGCCGTCGAGAGCGCTACTTGACTTTAATGGCGACCGCAACTAAAAAATTAGGGCTTGGATCAGAGATTTTTCATGCGTGTTTCGAAGGAGAAAGCAGCAGAGAACCGAGACGCGCTTCTCAGCGCGGCCAGCCGTCTCTTTCGGGAGCGGGGGATCGACGGAGTGGGCGTCGCAGAGATCGCCAAGGAAGCGGGGCTCACGCACGGCGCGCTCTATGCGCATTTCAATTCCAAGGATGAGCTCGCCGCAGCGGCATTTTCTCATGGCTTCGCCGCCAACATGGAAGCCACTCGCGAATGGATCGGCGACCGACACATGGCGTTCGAGGAACTGCTCGACGGATACCTTTCTCCGTATATGCGCGAGAAGGTCTCTGACGGTTGTCCGATGGCCGCTTCCGCCAGCGAAATCAGCCGCCATGATGAGGCCGTCAGCGAGAGCTTTACCAGCGCGTTCATGACTTGGACCTCAATGAACGAAGCTTCTCTCGAACCTTCGATCCCCGAGGCCGACCGTCGAAGACTGGCGCTCGCCGCTACTGCTGCTGAGATCGGCGCTCTCGCAATCTCTCGGGCCGTGGCCAAGGCCAACCCTTCGCTATCGGACGAGGTGCTTGAAGTTGTCCGGGCCGCGTTTGCTGACGCCCACAAGGCCGTAAAGACGCGACCTAAATAGCCCTCTGCACGATCTCTACCCACCGATAGACCTCGATAGGTGGAGAACGGTTTTTATAATTTATCAGAGCGTTACAGCGTACCTTGGCGTAGTTTTGGATACCGCCGGATGGGCCAAAATCATTCCCACTCAATGGTCCCCGGCGGCTTGCTCGTCACGTCGTACACCACCCGGTTCACACCCTTCACCTCGTTGATGATCCGCGTCGCGGTCGCGCCCAGGAACGACATATCGAACTGGTAGAAGTCCGCCGTCATGCCGTCGGTCGACGTCACCGCGCGCAGGCCCACGACGTATTCATACGTCCGGCCATCGCCCATCACGCCGACGGTCTTCACCGGCAAGAGCACCGCAAACGCCTGCCAGATCGCATCGTAGAGACCGGCCTTGCGGATCTGGTCGATGTAGACAGCATCGGCCTTGCGGAGGATGTCGAGCTTTTCCTTGGTGATGTCGCCTGGACAGCGGATGGCGAGGCCGGGGCCTGGGAAGGGGTGGCGGCCGACGAAGGCTTCGGGGAGGCCGAGTTCGCGGCCAAGCACGCGGACTTCGTCCTTGAAGAGTTCGCGCAACGGCTCGACCAGCTTCATGTTCATGCGTTCGGGCAGGCCGCCGACATTGTGGTGCGACTTGATCGTCACCGACGGGCCGCCGGTGAAGGAGACGCTCTCGATCACGTCAGGATAAAGCGTGCCTTGCGCCAGGAACTCGGCGCCGCCGATCTTCTTCGCCTCCTGCTCGAACACGTCGATGAAGAGGCGGCCGATGGTCTTGCGCTTCTGTTCGGGGTCGCTGACGCCTGCGAGCTCGCCGAGGAATTGCTTGGATGCATCAACGTGAACCAGCGGGATGTTGTAGTGATGGCGGAACAGGTCGACGACAGTCTCGGCCTCGTTGAGCCGGAGCAGGCCGTGGTCGACGAAGACGCAGGTGAGCTGGTCGCCGATCGCCTCATGGATCAGCACGGCCGCAACCGCTGAATCGACGCCGCCGGAGAGGCCGCAGATCACCCTGCCCTTGCCGACCTGGGCGCGGATCTTCTCGATCGCCTCGTCGCGGAAAGCGCGCATGGTCCAGTCGCCGGTGAGGCCGGCGACCTTGCGGACGAAATTGCGCAGGAGCTTTGCGCCGTCGGGCGTGTGCACCACCTCGGGGTGGAACATCAACCCGTAATATTTCCGCTTCTCGTCCTGGATCACCGCGAACGGCGCATTCGCCGAGACGCCGGCGACCGTGAAGCCCGGCGGCATTTTCGTGATGCGGTCGCCGTGGCTCATCCAGACCTGGTGGCGCTCGCCCATCGACCAGGTGCCGTCGAACAGTTTGCTTGCCGTCTTCACCTCGAGATCGGCGCGGCCGAATTCACGATGATGCCCGCCCTCGACCTCGCCACCGAGCTGGGCGGCCATGGTCATCTGGCCGTAGCAGATGCCGAGCACGGGGACGCCGGACTCGAAGATCGCCTGCGGTGCGCGCGGCGAGCCCTCCTTGTGCACCGATTCCGGGCCGCCGGAGAGGATCACCGCCTTGGGCTTCATCTCGTTGAAGGCGGCCTCGGCCTTCTGGAACGGCACGATCTCGGAATAGACGCCCTCCTCGCGGACGCGGCGGGCGATCAGTTGCGTCACCTGACTGCCGAAATCGACAATCAGAATCTTGTCATGCGCCGAGGCCACGGAAGGCGTCGACGACTCGCGGGCGGGCTTTGCGGCTGTCATGGCCAGCAGATACGCGACCGGGCGCGGCCCCGCAACGGCGGCGGACCAATGGCGCACATTCTTTTGCAGGCATGGACAAAGGCAATTATGTCAGCAACATTGACCTAATTTGCCTGAAGCGGGACCGCCGTCGTGACGAACATGGCGATCACTTGCCGGCTGTAGTCCGTATTTCACGATTCAGCTCTACGAAGTGAACCCGAGAAGCGCGCTCGCGCGCGTCTTGAGGCCGACCGTTGTTGCTTCCTGCGATCATCTTCACGTAGAATATCTTCCCATTATCTACTACAGATAGATTGTTCATGTTCGCGGCCGGGGGTATTCATGAAACTCGCATCCTTCAATGTGGAAAATCTCTTCATGCGCGCGCGTGCGCTCAACGGTTCCGGATTCTCGGCTGAAGGCCGGGAAATCCTGAAGGCGCAGGCCGACGTCAATGCCATTCTCGGCAAGGACAAGTACACGCCGGCGGATAAAAGGCGGATCCTCGAACTTCTCGATACGCTCGGCCTGAAGAAATCAGACGAAAGCAAATACGCGATCCTGCGCCAGAACCGCGGACATCTCGTCAAGCGGCCGCGCGGCGGGCCGGTCGAGGTGGTGGCGGACGGGCGCGACGACTGGATCGGGTGGGTCGATCTCACGCTCGAGCAGGTCGACGAAAACGCAACGCGCAATACCGCGCGGGTGATCCAGGCGATCAATGCGGATGTGCTCGGCGTCGTGGAGGCGGAAAGCCGCCCTGCCCTGGTGCGGTTCTGCAAGGATGTGATGCCGGCCGTCAGCGGCACGCCCTACGATCATATCATGCTGATCGATGGCAATGACGATCGCGGTATCGATGTCGGGCTGATGACGAAGAAGAAGTTCAACATCGTCTCGATCGCCAGCCATGTCGATGACGAGGATGAGGATGGCGTGATCTTCAGCCGCGATTGCGCGCAGTACGAGATCGAGACCGCGGATGGAAATAAGCTGATCGTTCTTGCCAATCACTTCAAGAGCAAGGGCTTCGGCTCGCCGCCTGTCTCGGACGCGAAGCGCAAGCGCCAGGCCGAGCGCACCGCAACGATCTATCGGCAGCTCCGCAGGGAACATGAGTTCATCGCCATCGTCGGCGACTTCAACGACACTCCTGACAGCGATCCTCTGGCACCGCTGTTCAATCAGACCGGGCTGAAGGACATCAGCGAGTTGCAGGGTTTCGACGATGGCGGACGGCCCGGCACGTTCAAGAACGGCACGGCATCGAACAAGATCGATTACATCCTGCTGTCGCCGGACCTGTTTGCGAAGGCAACGGCCGGCGGAATCTTCCGCATGGGCGTCTGGGGCGGCAAGAACGGCACCCTGTTTCCGCATTTCCCTGAGATCACCAAGGAAGCCGAAGCGGCGTCCGATCATGCGGCGATCTGGGCCGAACTCGATATTTGACGAGCGTGCAAACCCTGAAGAGCCGCAGGGTGGGCAAAGCGGAGCGTGCCCACCCTGCGCAATGACACAACTCACGCGCGCTTCAGGATCGAGACGAAGAAGCCGTCGGTGCCGGTGCGGCGGGGGGTCATCAGCCAGCCCTCGGGCGACTGCAGCGCGGCAGCAGCGAAGGCTTCCGCCTTGTCCCAGAGCACACTAGCGGTCTGCTCCGGCGGGACGATTGAAAATTCCGAATGGCTGGCGAGGAAGGCTGCGACCTGCTCGCCGTTCTCGGCCGGCAGCACCGAGCAGGTGATGTAGGCGATCCGCCCGCCCGGCTTCACCAATGGCGCTGCGCGCTGGAGCACCTCGGCCTGGTCCTTGAGCCGCACTTCTAGCGCGCCCGGGCGCATCCGCCATTTGGCGTCCGGGTTGCGGCGCCAGGTGCCGGTGCCCGTGCAGGGCGCGTCGATCACCACGAGATCGGCGGAGCCCCTGATGTCCGCGAGCGGATCGCTGTCGCCTCGGGGCGTGCGGACCTCGCAATTGTGCACGCCGGCGCGCGACAGCCGCTCGTGGATCGGCGCGAGCTGGCGCTTGTCGCGGTCGGTCGCGATCAGGCGGCCCTTGCCCTGCATCATCGCGGCGAGCGCCAGCGTCTTGCCGCCTGCGCCAGCGCAGAGATCGATCACCTGCTCGCCGGGCTTGGCGCCGGAGAACAGCGCGGCGAGTTGCGAGCCCTCGTCCTGCACCTCGATGCCGCCCTTGACGAAATCCTCCTCTGCATGGATGCCGACGTTGCGGGCGTCGGCGCCGAGCTCGATGCGCAGGCCAAGCGGCGACCACGGCGTTTCCCTGGCGCCGAGATGCTTCAGCCGCGGCAGCATCTTGTCGCGGCTCGTCTTCAGCGTGTTGACACGCAGATCGAGCGGCGCGCGGCTCGCCATTGCCGTCGCTTCCGCCACGCGATCGTCGCCGAACATCTTTGCCAGATAAGGATCGAGCCATTCCGGATAGTCGCCGGCAATGTGTGCCGGCGCGCTCTCCAGCGAGCGCGAGGCGAGCGCCGAGCGTTCCGCATCGGTGAGCGGCTCCGGGGCGAAGCGGCCGCCGTCGCAGAGCGCGGCGATTGCATCGACATTCATGCCGCGCTCAAGGTGAAGCATGCCGAGCACGCGCGCGCGGGCGCTGTCGTCGTCCATCAGGTAGGCGCTCGAGGACTGCCGGCGCAGCACGTCCCAGATCAGACCCGAGATTGCGGCGCGGTCGCCGGAGCCGGCGTAGCGGTGCGCGGTGCCCCACTCCTTCAGCGCTTTGGCCGCCGGCACGCGCTGCGTGTCGATGGTGTCGATCAATTCGATGGCGGCGGAGAGACGCGCGGCGGGGGTCATCAGGAGCTTTCAGATCAGGAGCAGGAGTTTCAGCGCGAAGTAGAGCCACATCGCAAACAGCACCAGCGCGCTTGCGAGCCAGGCGGTCGAGCGTGGACCGGAATCGTTCGAGCTGACGAAGATGCCGGCATGCGCAAAGCGCGTCACCACGAACACCCAGGACAACAGCACGATGAAGAGATCGGCACGGCGCAGCGGCAGCGCCAGCGCGATCAGCAGATAGAACAAGACAGGCAGTTCGAACTGGTCGCGGTAGCAATCGGCCAGCAGCGTCCCCCGTGCCGGCCAGTTGGGCTCCTTGAGCGCAGTGTCACGAGTTTCGCCGCCGACCCGCGCGTCGCGGCGCGATCGTATCATGCCAAACAGAAGCGCGAAGGTGAGCGCGACCAGCACGAATACCGGCGCCAGAACCATTTGAACCGACATGGGAAACTCTCCGGGTACGGAGGCATAAGGCTCAAGCTAATAGCGGCCCCATCCGCCGCTGACAATGCGACGGCGTCATCATTCCGACTTCCGGCCGATCTAGGATCGTCACAAAAGGAAGTTTTCCATGTCCGAATTTCGCCTGACCCAGATTTCCGACACCCACCTCGCGCGGCGCCGGCCGACGCTGACCGCGAATTTTCAGGCGATCGCTGAGCACATCGCCGCGACGCGGCCCGATCTGGTGCTCAACAGCGGCGACGTCGCCTTCGACGGCCCGACTAGCCGTGGCGACCTTGAGTTTGCGAAATCACTGCACGCGGCGCTGCCGGTCGATTGCCGCTATCTGCCCGGCAATCACGACATCGGCGACAACCCGACCGCCGTCGGCACGCCGCCGACGCAGCCGGCAACTGAAGAGCATTGCGATGCGTTCCGTTCCATCGTCGGCGAGGATCGCTGGCGCTTCGAGGCTGCTGGCTGGTGCTTCATCGGGCTCAATTCGCTCGTCATGAATACCGGACTTTCCAGCGAAGCCGAGCAGCTCGACTGGCTTGCTTCACAGCTTGGCGACGTCAACGGCAAGCCGGTGGCGCTGTTCCTGCACAAGCCGCTGTTCCTGAATCTGCCCGATGACGCCGAGCTTGCGGAAACCGCGATCCGCTACGTTCCGCAGCCGGCCCGCCGCCGCCTGATCGAGATGTTCGGCGCCGTCGACTGGCGCCTGGTCGGCAGCGGCCATGTGCATCAGCGGCGTGATTTCACCTTTGGCCGTGTCCGCCATATCTGGGCGCCGTCAGCCGGCTTCGTCATTCCGGACCGGATGCAGGACGTCATCGGAATCAAGGAAACCGGGATCGTCGAGTACCGCTTCCGCCCCGACAGTTTCGAGGTCTGCCACGTCAGGGCCAAAGGCCAGACCGATATCAGCCTGGACGCGCTGCTCGCAGAGATGGCGGCGGGTTAGGACGACGCCTCAAATCTGCGCCGTATCCTTCAGATCCCGCTGAATGATTGTCCTCCAGATCCTGCTGGATCACCGTCAGCAGCGCCTGCAGCGATTCCGCGTTGGCGCGTGGTGCGGGCGGCGGCACCAGCGGGCCTATGCCGAGCGACTCGAGCTCGGGTTGGGGCTCGACAAATTTGCCGTGCAAAACGTCGGCGCGGCGGCCGATGACCCACATGGTCACTCCATAGCCGGCCGCCAGCAAAATGACACAGAAAATACCGATTTCGAACATGGCTGCACCTGAAAATAATGTATTAATTCAATGTGTTGCATGCACAGTCAAGCAAACGCGCCGCTCACCGGAAGCATTTGGTTAACGGTGTGACCTTTCGGGTACGGACGGCCGCGCCGGCATGGAAAAAGTCCGCCGCGTTGGCGCGACGGACTTTGCTGCTTCCATGTATCTGTCCGAGGAACCTATGACGGGCACCAACCCGTCAGTAGCCGTAGTACGGCGCCGCGTAAGGCGAGCCGTAGTAGGCCGGCGGCGGGGAATTGTCCCAAGGCGCGGTGGCGAATGCCCCGACGCGCGGCCCCGGATAATAGGCCGGACCGCTGGGATAATATGGGGCGGCCGAATATGGGGCGGCCGAGATGGTCACGTCAGGGTCCACGGCGGGTTGCTGCACATAGCGCTCGCGGGCGGCGACGGGGTTTGCCAATGTCGCTGCCGCGACCAGTGCTGCCGATACGATTGCCAGTCTTCTCATGAACTGCTCCATTCCGATGCGAGGAACCGATGACGTTCGGCTCCCGGCATCTTGGCTTCCTGGTTGGGCATGATCCTCGCGCGGAGACGCTTCGCGTTATCGCGAGCGAAACGTTCCCACTCTTTTCGGATCATGCTCGGCCACCAACAGCCGCATGCAGCAGTGCGTTCCTGATTTCCGTTCACCGATGCGCGAGGTCGGAACACCGCGATCGATGGATCGCGGTGCTCGCTGAGCCGTGACGCATCACGCCCTGTCCGGCCCGACGCGGACGAGCTGCTTGCCGAAATTGGCGCCCTTCAAGAGGCCCATGAAAGCTTCGGGTGCATTCTCAAGACCTTCAGTGACGAACTCCTTGTACTTGACCTTTCCCTCACGCACCCACTGCGACATGTCGCGCAGGAAATCGCTGTGACGGGCGGCAAAATCACTGACGATGAAACCGCGGAACGTCAGCCGCTTCGTCAAAATTGCGCGCATCATCGTAGCAGCCCACTTCGGCGCCTTGCTCTCGGTATCGTTGTAGTGCGCAATCAGCCCGCAGACCGGCACGCGCGCGAACGGGTTCAGCAGCGGGAACACCGCCTCGAACACCGCGCCGCCGACATTCTCGAAGTAAACGTCGATGCCCTTCGGACAGGCCTCCTTCAGCTTCGCCGCGAGATCGGGATCGCGATGATCGAGGCACTCGTCGAAGCCGAGTTCGTTCTTCACGAAGTCGCATTTGTCCTTGCCGCCGGCGATGCCGACCGCGCGGGCGCCCTTGATCCTTGCAATCTGCCCCACTGCGGAGCCGACCGCGCCTGACGCCGCAGCCACGACCACGGTCTCGCCTGCTTGCGGCTTGCCGATATCGAGCAGGCCGGTATAGGCGGTCATGCCGGGCATGCCGAGCACGCCAACCGCTGTCGAGATCGGTGCGAGCTTGGGATCGATCTTGGTAAGGCCCTTTCCGTCGGAGAGCGCGTGCGTCTGCCAGCCGGCGCGCGACAGCACGATGTCGCCCTTGGCAAAGCCGGGATTGTTGGAGGCGATCACTTCGCTGACGGTGCCCGCTTCCATCACGCCGCCGACCGGCACCGGCTGCGCGTAGGACGGGCCATCGCTCATGCGGCCGCGCATATAGGGATCGAGCGACAGCCAGATCGTGCGCAGGAGAACCTGGCCTGCGCCCGGCTCCGGCGCAGCATATTCCTCGAGGCGGAAGTCGGATGGTTTGGGCTCGCCAACGGGACGCGAGGCGAGAACGATGCGCTTGCCTTCCCGCTTGTTGCCTTGGGACATGGTGTTTCCTCCAGATTTTTTGCTTCATCGTCATTACGAGAAGCGGCGCGGCGTTTCAATTCAAACGCCGTCATTCCGGGGCAGTCCGGAGGACCGAACCCGGAATCTCGAGATTCCGGGTTCGATGCCTTCGCATCGCCCCGGAATGACGGAGGAAAAATGACCGGAAGAAAGTTTTTTACGCCCCGCCCGGATAGTTCGGGGATTCGCGCGTGATAGTGACGTCGTGGACGTGGCTCTCGCGAAGACCCGCGCCGGTAATGCGGATGAATTCCGCCTTGCCGTGGAATTCGGCGATATTCCTGGCGCCGACATAGCCCATCGCAGCGCGCAGGCCGCCGGCGAGCTGATGCATCACATTGGCGACCGGGCCCTTGTAGGGCACCTGCCCCTCGATGCCTTCAGGGACGAGCTTCAGCGTATCCTTGATGTCCTGCTGGAAGTAGCGGTCGGCCGAGCCGCGCGCCATCGCGCCGACCGAGCCCATGCCGCGATAGGCCTTATAGGAGCGGCCCTGCCACAGGAAGACTTCACCGGGCGTTTCATCGGTGCCGGCGAGCAGCGAGCCGACCATCGCGATGTCGGCACCGGCGGCGAGCGCCTTGGCGAGATCGCCGGAATATTTGATGCCGCCGTCGGCGATCACGGGCACATTGGCCTTCTTCGCCGCTTCGACCGCATCCATGATCGCGGTGAGCTGCGGCACGCCGACGCCGGCGACGATACGGGTGGTGCAGATCGAACCCGGGCCAATGCCGACCTTGATCGAATCGGCGCCGGCATCGATCAGCGCCTGCGCGCCGTCCCTGGTCGCGATATTGCCGGCGATCACCTGCACCGCGTTGGAGAGCCGCTTGATGCGGTTGACCGCTTCCAGCACGCGCAAGGAATGACCGTGCGCGGTGTCCACGACAATGAGATCGACGCCGGCGTCGATCAGCCGCTCGGTGCGCTCGAAACCGCCCTCGCCGACCGTAGTCGCCGCGGCGACGCGCAGGCGGCCCTGTCCGTCCTTGGACGCCAGCGGATGCGCGACCGCCTTTTCGATGTCCTTCACGGTGATCAGGCCGACGCAGCGATACTGATCATCGACGACCAGGAGCTTTTCGATACGGTGCTTGTGCAGCATCCGCTTGGCTTCATCCTGGCTGACGCCCTCGCGCACCGTGACGAGGTTTTCGCGCGTCATGAGCTCCGAGACCTTCTGCCTGGGATCTGTGGCAAAGCGCACGTCGCGGTTGGTGAGGATGCCGACCAGCTTGCCGGGGACGTTCTTGGCCCCGCCGGTGACGACGGGGATGCCCGAGATGCCGTGGTCCTTCATCAGCGTCAGCGCGTCCGCCAGCGTCGCGTCGGGACCGATGGTGAGCGGGTTGACCACCATGCCGGATTCGAACTTCTTCACCTGCCGCACCTGAGCGGCCTGGCCCTCGGGATCGAAATTGCGGTGGATCACGCCGATGCCGCCGGACTGCGCCATCGCGATCGCCATGCGCGCTTCGGTGACGGTGTCCATCGCGGAGGCGATGATCGGGATATTGAGCGGGATGGCGCGGGTGACGTAGGAGCGGATGTCCACTTCGGAAGGAAGCACATCCGAGAGGCCCGGCTTCAGCAGTACGTCGTCAAACGTGAAAGCCTCGCGGATCGCGGGGGATGCCTGTACCGTCGCCATTGCCAACTCCTTTCGGCGGCGATCCGCCGCGATAACGTAAAAGGATGAGCGCCGCCTCCCGGCGCTGCCTCTCGCATCGCCGTCGAATCGGAGCCCATCGGTGGGGTTGACGCTGGTCGATAGCATGGTGCCATGACGAATCAAAGTGTTTGCCAGCCATGCACAGGCTTTTTCAGCGCCTGTCCCGATCTGACATCGCCCGCTTTGGGTGCAGAATCGCGTCGGGAAACGCCAAAATCGAGCGTCGCAGAGGATCTAGGTCGTCATGCGGGTTCCGCAATAGCCAGTCTGGTAGCCGGGTGGTACAGCCCGTCCGCGCCCGCCCGCTTCTCAAGCCTCTGACTCCATGGACAAGCAACGCCTGATCCCGCTGATCGTCGCCACCGCCCTGTTCATGGAGAACATGGATTCGACTGTTATTGCCAGCTCGCTGCCGGCGATCGCGGCCGATATCGGCACCAGTCCGCTGACGCTGAAGCTCGCGATCACCTCGTACCTGCTCTCGCTTGCGGTGTTCATTCCGGCGAGCGGCTGGACTGCCGACCGGTTCGGCGCGCGACTGGTCTTTGCGGCGGCGGTCGGCGTGTTCATGCTGGGATCGATCGGCTGCGCGCTGTCGTCCTCGGTCACCGATTTCGTGTTCGCGCGCATCCTGCAGGGACTCGGCGGGGCGATGATGACGCCGGTCGGGCGGCTGGTGCTGTTACGCTCGATCGACAAGAGCGCGCTGGTCAATGCGATGGCGTGGGTGACGGTGCCGGCGCTGATCGGACCGGTGATCGGGCCACCGCTCGGCGGCTTCATCACCACCTATTTCTCATGGCACTGGATCTTCCTGATCAACATTCCAATCGGGATCCTCGGCATCTTCATGGCGCTGAAATACATCGACCCGATCAAGAGTGAGGACCCGGAGCCGTTCGACCTCTATGGCATGGTGCTCGCCGGCATCGGCCTTGCCGGCATCGCCTTCGGGCTTTCGGTCGCCGGCCTCAACCTGTTGCCATGGACGGTGGTCGCCGCGCTGATCGCGGTCGGCTCGATCTCGATGACGCTCTACGTCATCCACGCGCGGCGGACGGGATCGCCGGTGCTGGATTTCTCGATGCTGAATTTGGCGACGCTACGCGCCAGCATCATCGGCGGCTTCATGTTCCGCCTCGGTATCGGCGCGCTGCCGTTCCTGCTGCCTTTGCTGATGCAGGTCGGCTTCGGGCTGTCGCCGTTCCAGTCGGGCCTCGTCACCTTCGCGTCCGCCGTCGGCGCCATGGGCATGAAGACGCTCGCTGCGCGCATCATCCGCAGCTTCGGCTTCCGCAACCTGATGACGGTCAATGCGGTGGTGAGTTCTCTCTTCCTTGCCGCCTGCGCGCTGTTCACGGCGGCGACCCCGTTGCTCCTGATCATGATCATCCTGGTGGTCGGCGGCTTCTTCCGCTCGCTGCAGTTCACCGCGATCAACACGGTCGCGTATGCCGAGGTGGAGCCGGCGCAGATGAGCCGGGCCACGACGCTGGTCAGCGTCAATCAACAGCTTGCGATCTCCGCCGGCGTCGCGGTCGGCGCCTTCTCGGTGGAGACGACGATGTGGCTGCATGGCGCGAGCGAGTTGACCGCGACCGTATTCGCGCCCGCCTTCCTGGTGGTCGCGGTCATCTCGGCGGCGTCGGCCTGGTTCTTCTGGCAGATGCCTGATGACGCCGGCCACGAGATATCCGGCCGCAAGGCGGTCGAGATCTCCAGCCGCAAGGGCGCGGCGAAGGCCGCCGTCAAGGCCGCAAGCGAAGGCACGCAGGATGCACGGGATCAGCGCCTCGGATAGCGGACGCGCCACCAACTTGTAATCGTTCTAAATCCCAGCTTCGTGTTGGTCGCAGCGCTTGACCCTTTCGCGCCCGACTGGAAAAGACGGGCAATGAGCGAACAAGCCGATAGTCGAACATCTCAGCCATTGGGACTGGCCAAGCGCGGGTATTCCGGCGTGATCCAGCATCTGGCGGCCGCCGACGCCACGTCCGCGCTCGACGGCCACGAACTCGAGAGCCGGCTGATCGAACTCGGTTTCGTCGAGGGCGCCCGGGTCGAGGTGCTGCACGAGGGAATCGTCGGACGCGACCCGATCGCGGTCAGGGTCGAGAACGTCACCATCGCCCTGCGCCGGCGCGAGGCCATGGCGATCATCGTCGCCTGATGGAGCGAGCGATAACCCGATGGAAGCCCCTCTCCTGCATCTCGCGCTGGTTGGCACGCCCAACAGCGGCAAGACCTCGCTTTTCAATGCGCTGACCGGCAGCCGCCAGAAGGTCGCGAACTATCCGGGCGTCACCGTCGAGCGCAAGGAGGGGTTTTTCGTCACCCCCGCCGGACGGCAGGTTTCGCTGGTGGACCTGCCCGGCACCTATTCGTTGCGCGGGCGCAGCCCGGACGAAGAGATCACCCGCGACATGGTGCTGGGCCGCACCCCGGGCGAGGCGGCGCCCGACCTTATCCTGTGCGTCGCTGATGCCACCAATCTGCGGCTGACGATCCGCCTGCTGCTCGAGCTCAAGGACACCGGCCGGCCGCTGCTGCTGGTGCTCAACATGTTCGACATTGCGGCCCGCCGCGGCGTGAACGTGGACGTGCCGAAACTGTCCGAAGCGCTTGGGGTGCCGGTCGTGACCTCGATCGCGGTGCGCAAGGGCGGGATCGCCGACCTGCTCCGCCGCACCGACGAGATCGCGGCGCGGGAACAGACACCCGCCGGGCCGAATCGCTGGCAGCCCCTCACCGCCTCCCAGTTGCGCGCGACCCAGCGCGAGGCCGACCGCATTATCGCGTCCGCCGTCACACTGCCGACCAGGCCCGACACCTGGACCGCACGGATCGACGCGGTGGTGCTGCATCCGGTGGCGGGACTTTTCATCCTCGCGCTGATCCTGTTCCTGATGTTCCAGGCCGTGTTCGCCTGGGCGCAGCCGCTGATGGAACTGTTGTCCGACGGCTTCGACGCGCTGGGCCAGTTCGTGCACGACACGCTGCCGGAAGGGCTGCTGCAGAGCTTCCTGCAGAACGGCGTCATTTCCGGCGTCGGCAGCGTCATCGTGTTCCTGCCGCAGATCATCATCATCTTCCTATTCATCCTGCTGTTGGAAGATTTCGGCTACATGGCCCGCGCAGCGTTCCTGATGGACCGCATCATGGGCGGCGCCGGCCTGCACGGCCGCGCCTTCATCCCATTGCTGTCGAGCTTTGCCTGCGCGATCCCCGGCATCATGGCGACGCGCGTGATCGATAACCGGCGCGACCGCCTGACCACCATCCTGATCGCGCCGCTGATGACCTGCTCGGCGCGCATTCCCGTCTACACCCTGATCATCTCGGCGTTCATTCCGGACCGCGACGTGTGGGGCTGGTTCAATTTGCGCGGCCTGGTTCTGTTCGGCCTCTATGCGGCTGGCATCACCAGCGCCCTCGGCGTCTCGTTCCTGGTGAAATTCTTCATGCTGCGCGACTACGCGCCGGCGCCGTTCATGCTGGAATTGCCCGACTACAAAGTGCCGCGGCTGAAGAGCATCGCCATTGGCGTCTACACGCGGGCGAAGGCGTTTCTGCAGCGGGCCGGCACGACGATCTTCTCGATGATGGTGCTGATCTGGTTCCTGGCGTCGTTTCCGACCGCGCCGGCCGGCGCCGAAGGACCCGCCATCAACTACAGCCTCGCCGCCATGATCGGCAAGGCGCTCGAACCGCTGCTGGCGCCGCTCGGATTCAACTGGCAGATCGCGGTGGCGCTGATCCCCGGCATGGCCGCGCGCGAGGTCGCGGTGGCCGCGCTCGGCACCGTCTACGCCATTGAGGGGGGCAAGGAAGCCGCGGACCAGATCGGCCATGTGCTCGCCACCAAGTGGAGCCTCGCCACCGCACTGTCGCTGCTGGTGTGGTACATCTTCGCCCCGCAATGCGCCTCGACGCTCGCGGTGATCCGCCGCGAGACCGGAGGCTGGCGATGGATGGCGCTCACCTTCATCTACATGCTGGCGCTGGCGTATCTGGCGAGCCTTGCGATGTACAACATCGCGGTCGCGTTGGGGGCTGGATAGCTCCACTTCGAGGCGAGGACCGCCGTTGGACCCTCATGGTGAGGAGCGGCGCCTTCGCCGCGTCTCGAACCATGAGGCCCGCCGGTGGCCTCGCCCTTCGAGACGATCGCTTCGCGATCTCCTCAGGGTGAGGAGAGCGAGCGGAGCGTGCCGCTCTCTCTGTCGTCCCCGCGACGGCGGGGACCCATAACCACAGGGAGGTGTTGTGCGCGAGCAAGCGGTTGCAGCGGAGCACATCACCGAAGCCTGCGGTTATGGGTCCCGGGTCAAGCCCGGGACGACACCGTCGTTTATGGCGCGGCCTTCGTGCCGCCGCGAAAGCCGGTCGCCAGCACGTAGCGCTCCGAGGAATCCTGCCGGCTGGCGGCGGGCTTCACGTGACGCACGGTCGCGAAGTCGCGCTTCAATTGCGCCAATAGCTCCGCATCGGCGCCGCTCTGAAACACTTTTGCCAGGAACGTGCCGCCGGGATTGAGCACATCGCAGGCAAAGGCGGCGGCGGTCTCGACCAGGCCGACGATGCGGAGCTGGTCGGTCTTGCGGTGGCCGGTGGTGTTGGCGGCCATGTCGGACATCACGATGTCCGCGCGGCCGCCCATCATCGCGATCAGTTTTTCGGGCGCGTCGTTGTCGAGGAAATCGAACTGCGCGAAGGTGACGCCGGGGATCTCGCCCATTTCCAACAGATCGATCGCGATCACCCTGCCCCTGCCCTCGGCGGCGCCGACGCGCTTGGCTGCGACCTGGCTCCAGCCGCCTGGCGCGGCGCCGAGATCGACCACGGTCATGCCCGGCTTGAGCAGGCGATATTTGTCATCGATCTCGACCAGCTTGAAGGCCGCGCGCGAGCGGTAGCCCTGCGCCCTGGCCTTCGCGACATAGGGATCGTTGAGCTGCCGCTCCAGCCACAGCTTCGACGACAACTTTCGCTTGCCGCCGCTCTTGACCGTGATGTGCAGGCGGCCGGTCGAATCTTTTGCCATGTCTCGATCTCGCTACGTCGCCTGCAGGCACGCCTTCAGCGCACCGTCCTCGCGCATCATCTCGACCAGCATGCCTTCGCGCAGGCCGCGGTCGGCGACCCTGAGCCGCGGCAGCGGGAACGCGGTCCTGACCGCATCGAGGATGGCGCAGCCGGCGAGCACGAGGTCCGCGCGCTCGATGCTGATGCAACTGTTGTTGACGCGCTCCTGATAGCTCATGGACAGCAGCTTCTGGATCGTCGCGGTGACGTCGGCATCGTTCATCCAGATGCCGTCGATGCGGCGGCGATCGTAGCGCGGCAGGTTGAGGAACACCCCTGCGAGCGTCGTCACCGTGCCTGATGTTCCGAGCATGTGCATGTCGCGCAGATCCGTGCCGTGCTCGGCCGCGAACGGAGCGACATATTGCGCGACCTCGGCGACCATACGCGCATACAACTCTTTTGTGACATCACGACCGCCGAATTGCTCGGCAAGGCTGACCACGCCGAGCGGGATCGACATCCAGGATTTGATGCGGGGCGAGGCATCCGGCCTCGCCGGATCGCGCTCGATCCGCACCAGTTCGGTCGAGCCACCGCCGATATCGAACAGGATCGCGCCGCGGCCTCGTCGGTCGAGCAGCGGCGAGCAGCCGATCACGGCCAGTGTCGCCTCGGTCTCGCGGTCGATCACCTCCAGCTCGATGCCGGTCTCGGCAGCGACGCGGGCGCGGAAACTGTCGGCATTGGCGGCGGCGCGGCAGGCCTCGGTCGCGATCAGCCGCAGACGCCTCGCCCTGCGGTAGCGAATCTTGTCGCTGCAGATCGAAAGCGCGGCGATCGCGCGCTCGATCGCGGCGTCGCTGATGGAACCGGTCGCCGAAATACCCTCGCCGAGCCGGATGATTCGCGAAAAGGAGTCAACAACGCGGAACCCGTCCGCGGTAGGACAGGCGATCAGGAGCCTGCAGTTGTTGGTGCCAAGGTCGAGCGCGGCGTAAACGCCGGTTTCCACGGCCGCCGTAACCAACCCTGACGGGCTCTCGCGGGCCGCAAGGCCGACGCAAGGCCGCGTGTCATCCTTCATCAACACTGTCTTTCCGCGAGGCGCCCGGCCTGCCGAAGAATTTCCGTTCACGGAAACTTTAGCAGCGCCAAAGGCCTACGCAACAAATCATCACACGCGACATGCCTAATCGGGCGTTGTCGCTTACATCACCCTACGTTATCTGGTCGAAACCCCGCGAAATTGCTCCAAATCGCGGCATTCAGGTATTTCCGATGCAAGATCACACGCCTCCCGCCGCTCTCGAAAACGCTATCGCACTGCAAAAATACGGCGTCGGACAGCCCGTCCGCCGCAAGGAGGACGACACGCTGGTGCGCGGCAAGGGTAAATACACGGACGATTTCTCCCTGCCCGGCCAGGCCTATTGCTGGATGGTGCGGTCCTCCCACGCCCATGGGATCATCAAGGGCATCGACACCTCGGCCGCCAGGGCGATGCCGGGCGTGCTGGGGGTGTGGACCGGCGCCGACCTCGCGGCCGCCAACTACAACCCGTTTACCTGCGGCATGCCGCTGAAAAGCCGGGACGGCTCGCCGCTGCTGCAGACCAACCGCCCGCCGCTGCCGACCGACAAGGTCCGCTTCGTCGGCGATCCCGTCGCTTTCGTGGTGGCGGAAACGGTGGCGCAGGCGCGCGATGCGGCCGAGGCCGTCGAGGTCGATATCGAGGAGCTGCCGGCGGTGACGGATGCCGCCGAGGCCGCCAAGCCCGGCGCGCCGCAGCTCTACGACCACATCCCGAACAATGTCGCGCTCGACTATCACTATGGCGACACCGACAAGATCAATGCGGCCTTCGCCGGCGCCGCGCATGTGACGACGCTCGACATCGTCAACACCCGCGTCGCTGTCGTCTCGATGGAGCCGCGGGTTGCGCTTGCCGTCTACGACAAGAAGACCGAGCGCTATACGCTGCAGGTGCCGACCCAGGGCGTCTCCGGCAACAAGGCGACGCTGGCGAAAATCCTCAACGTCGCGCCGGACAAGGTACGCATCCTCACCGCCAATGTCGGCGGCTCTTTCGGGATGAAGAACCTCAGCTATCCCGAATACATCGCCATCGCGCATGCGGCGAAGGAACTCGGCCGTCCCGTGAAATGGACCGACGAACGCTCGACCAGCTTCCTCTCCGACAGCCAGGGCCGCGCGCAGCTCATCCATGCCGAATTGGCGCTCGACGCCGACGGCAAGTTCCTGGCGGTGCGGCTTTCCGGCTACGGCAATCTCGGCGCCTACATCACCGGCGTCGCGCCAGGCCCGCTGTCGCTCAACACCGGCAAGAATCTCGCAAGCGTCTACCGCACGCCGCTGCTCGGCGTCGACATCAAGACGGTCTTGACCAACACCACGCTGATGGGCGCCTATCGCGGCGCCGGCCGGCCCGAGGCCAACTATTACATGGAACGGCTGATCGACAAGGCCGCCGACGAGATGGGCATCAATCGGCTCACCTTGCGGAAGCGCAATTTCATCAAACCGTCACAACTGCCCTTCCCCGCCGCGTCCGGCGTCACCTACGACAGCGGCGATTTCCAGGGCGTGTTCGAGAAGGCGCTGGAAATCTCCGACTACGAGAATTTCCCCAAGCGCAAGCGGGAGAGCAAGAAGAGCGGCAAGCTGCGCGGCATCGCGGTCGGCTCGTATCTGGAGGTCACCGCGCCGCCGAGCGGCGAGCTCGGCAAGATCACCTTCGATCCCGACGGATCGGTGACGCTGACCACCGGCACGCTGGATTACGGCCAGGGCCATGCGACGCCATTCGCGCAGGTGCTGTCCGACCAGCTCGGCGTGCCCTTCGACAAGGTCAAACTGGAACAGGGCGACAGCGATCTGGTGCGGTTCGGCAACGGCACCGGCGGCTCGCGCTCGATCACCGCGACCGGCCAGGCCATCGTCGAGGCTTCCGCGCTTGTGATCGAGAAGGGCAAGAAAGCCGCCGGGCATCTGCTGGAAGCATCCGAAGCCGATATCGAATTCGCCGACGGCCGCTTCACCATCGCCGGTACCGACCGCTCGATCGGGATCATGGAGCTCGCGCAACGGATGCGCGAGGGCCAGATTCCTGAAGGCGGGCCCTCCTCGCTTGATGTCGACCACGCCACCAAGGAGACGCCGTCGACCTTCCCCAACGGCTGCCATGTGGCGGAGGTCGAGATCGATCCGGACACCGGCGTCACGAAGATCGTGCGCTACACCGGCGTCAACGATTTCGGCACCATCGTCAATCCGATGATCGTCGCGGGACAATTGCACGGCGGCGTCGCGCAGGGCATCGGCCAGGCGCTGATGGAAGAGGTCAATTACGACGCGAGCGGCCAGCCGATCACCGGCTCATTCATGGACTATGCGCTGCCGCGCGCCGAGGACATTCCGTCGATGACGGTCGGCGATCACCCCTCGCCGGCGAAGAGCAACCCGCTCGGCACCAAGGGCTGCGGTGAAGCCGGCTGCGCCGGCAGCCTTGCCACGGTGGTGAACGCGGTGGTCGATGCGCTGTCGGAATTTGGCGTCACGCATATCAACATGCCGCTGACGCCCGAGCGGGTGTGGCGCGCGATCCAGGACGCGAAGAAGGCGAAGGCGGCGTAACGTTCCGCTGTCATCGTAACGTTCCGCTGTCATCGCCCGCGAAGGCGGGCGATGCAGTATTGCAGAGACGTCCGAGATTCACCGAGAAGCCGCGGCGTACTGGATCCCCGCCTGCGCGGGATGACGGTTGAGTCGGTGGTGGGGCGATGACTACGCCGCGGCCTGCTCGCGCGGCTGGTAGATCGCGATGTGCCAGCAGTGCGCCAGCGGCGTGGTGCCGTTGGCGATGACGAGGGCGTCGAGCTCGACGAAGCGGTGGCCCTTCTTGTCATAGTTGGCGGTGACCTTCGCCCGCGCAGTGAGTGCGTCGCCGGTCTTCGCCGCCGACAGAAGCTGCATGCGGCTGCCGACGTGAATCCAGGGTCCGAGGATGGCGTTGTCGACCAGAAGCTTGTTCATCACCTTCTGCAGCATGCCGGGATGACCGAGATTTTCGCGCGCGTAGATTCCGTCGGTTTCGCGGATGTCGGCCAGATAGCCGGTAGCGGCGTCGCCGGCCCAAATGTAGGAACGCGTGCCGAGCCAGTTGCCGACTTCGTAGGAGGACGCGTTCACCGGCTTGCGCTCGGCGATCGCGGCGACCTCGGTGTAATCCTTCAGCGATACCGCAGGCGCCGCAGCCGGCAGCGACGCGCTGCCTGTGGCGCAAAGCTCGCCGCGGCTGAACACCTCGATCGCCAGCGCGCCGTCGCGCTGCTCGCCCCTCACCTCCGCCAGCTCGCCGTCATAGACCGGCTTGAGGAAACGCGCGTCGATCAGGCCGCGCGCGAGGAAATCGCGGCCCCATGTCGCAACCGGCAGGTGCATCATGTAGGCCATCACGTCGACGCCGGGGACCAGCCCGCCCGAGAAACCGTACCGCCGCGCGACCGTGTCGTCATGGATCTTGTTCTCGGACTCTTTCGAGGTGTTATAGGCCGAAACGCGATAGGCTTGCGGACCGCTCATGGGGTTCCCCTTATTTCGGTTGTTTTCTGCCAGGATCGTACGCCATCAATGGTCCGTGGCAAGCCTGGCCCCCGGCTCGCAATTTTCCGCCCGATGGGTTACATGCGGGCCACGAATGAACCGCCAAGCCGTGATGCCGACTGAAAACCCCACCCGCATCTATATCGATGCCGATGCCTGTCCGGTGAAGGACGAGGTCTATCGCGTCGCGCTGCGGCACGGGCTTGCCGTCAGCGTGGTCGCGGGCAATTTCATCCGCGTGCCGCAGGATCCGCTGATCGAACGCGTTGCCGCCGGTTCCGGCATGGATGCCGCCGATGACTGGATCGCCGAGCGCGCTGGAAATGGCGACATCGTCATCACCGCGGATATTCCGCTGGCGAGCCGCTGCGTGAGGGCCGGCGCTGACGTGATCGCGCCGAACGGCAAGCCGTTCACGGAGCAATCGATCGGCATGACGCTCGCAATGCGCAATCTGATGACCGACCTGCGCTCGTCGGGCGAGATCACCGGCGGTCCCAGATCGTTCGCGCCGCGCGACCGTTCGACGTTCCTCTCGGCGCTCGACACCGCCATCCGCCGCATCCAGCGCCGCCGCGCCGAACAAATTGCTGCCGGGAAAGCGTGATGGCGCCGCCCCTGATCCAGCTCAAGGATATCAGACTGACCTTCGGCGGCACGCCGCTATTGACCGGCGTCGAGCTGTCGGTATCGGCGGAAGAACGCGTGTGCCTGATCGGGCGCAACGGCTCCGGCAAATCGACGCTGCTCAAGATCGCGGCCGGCCTGGTCGAGCCCGACTCCGGCAGCCGCTTCGTGCAGCCGGGCGCGACCATCCGCTATCTGCCGCAGGAGCCGGATTTCGGCGATCACGCCACCACGCTCGCCTATGTCGAGGCCGGCCTGGGACCGGGCGACGATCATTATCAGGCGCGCTACCTGCTCGAACAGCTCGGGCTCTCCGGCGACGAGGATCCCACGCATCTTTCCGGCGGCGAAGCTCGCCGCGCGGCGCTGGCGCGGGTGCTGGCGCCCTCGCCCGACATCCTCTTGCTGGACGAGCCGACCAACCATCTCGATCTGCCGACCATCGAATGGCTGGAGAGTGAATTGCAGAACCGGCGCTCGGCGCTGGTGCTGATCAGCCACGACCGTCGCTTCCTCACCAATTTATCGCGCGCGACCGCCTGGCTCGACCGCGGCCAGATCCGGCAGATCGATCGCGGCTTTGGCGCGTTCGAGGCCTGGCGCGACGAGGTGCTGGCGGAGGAAGAGCGCGAGCAGCACAAGCTCGACCGCAAGATCGTCAACGAAGAGCACTGGCTGCGCTACGGCGTCTCCGGCCGGCGCAAGCGCAACGTCAAGCGTCTCGCCAATCTGCATGCGCTGCGCTCGCAGCGGCGCAACTATCGCGGCGCCGCAGGGAGCGCCAATCTCGGCGCCGCAGAGGCGGAGAAATCCGGACGGCTGGTGATCGAGGCGAAGAATATCGGCAAGGCGTTCGGCGAACGTAGGATCGTGGCGGATTTCTCGACCCGCATCCAGCGCGGCGACCGCGTCGGCGTGGTCGGCCCGAACGGCGCCGGCAAGACCACGCTGGTCAACTTGCTCACCGGCGCGGAGACGCCCGACAGCGGCAGCGTGCGGCTCGGCGTCAACCTCGAAATGGCGACACTGGATCAGCACCGCGAAAGCCTCGATCCCAAATCGACGCTGTCGGAAGCGCTGACCGGCGGCCGCGGCGACCATGTGATGGTCGGCGGCAAGCCGAAGCATGTCGTCGGCTACATGAAGGATTTCCTGTTCGCGCAGGAGCAGATCCGCACGCCGCTGGAGGTCTTGTCGGGCGGCGAGCGCGGCCGGCTGATGCTGGCACGCGCGCTGGCAAAACCCTCGAACCTCCTGGTGCTGGACGAGCCGACCAACGACCTCGATCTCGAAACCCTCGACGTGCTGGAGGAGATGCTCGGCGATTACGAGGGCACCGTGATCCTGATCAGCCATGACCGCGATTTCCTCGATCGCGTGGTGACGTCCGTCATCGTGCCCGAGGGCAATGGCCGCTGGATCGAATATGCGGGCGGCTATTCGGACATGCTGGTGCAGCGCGGCGCCGATTTGCAGCGCGAGGCGGTGAAGCCGGCGGTCGTCGAAGAGAAAAAGGAAGCGAAGACTGGCGCGCCCAGCGCGGCACCAAAACGGCGGCTGAGCTTCAACGAGAAACACGCGCTGGAAACGCTGCCGAAGACGATCGCGAAACTGCAGGCAGAGATCGCAAAGCAGCAGAAGCTGCTTGACGATCCGAATCTCTATACGAAAGATCGCAAGAAATTCGACGACGCATCCGGCGCGATTGCCAAGGCACAGCAGGAGCTTTCGGCGGCGGAAGACCGCTGGCTCGAACTTGAAGTGCTGCGCGAAGAGATCGAACAGGCATAATCCATGACCACTCCCCTCGCCGTAAAAATCGCCCGTGAATATGGCACGCCCTGCGCCGTGATCGACATGGATCGCGTCGAGCGCAACATCGCGCGCATCCAGGCCGCGTGCGATGCCGCCGGCGTGGCGCATCGTCCGCACATCAAGACCCACAAGAACCCGGCGCTGGCGCAGATGCAGATCGCGGCCGGCGCCAAGGGCATCACCTGCCAGAAGCTCGGCGAGGCCGAAATCATGGCGGACGCGGGGATCTCCGAGATCCTGATCAGCTACAACCTGCTCGGCGACGAGAAGATGGCGCGGCTCGGCGCGCTGCAGGGCAAAGCAAACGTCACCGTGGCAGCGGACAATTCGGTGGTCGTCGCCGACCTGCCGAAGGCGGCGGCTGCATCCGGCCGCACGCTATCGGTCGTGGTCGAATGCGACACCGGGCGCAAGCGCGCCGGCGTCGAGACACCCACTGAAGCCGTCGCGTTGGCGCGCGAGATCGCTGCTAGCAAGGGGCTGCAATTTGCCGGCTTCATGCTGTATCCGACCGAGACCGGCTGGACGGACGCACAGGCATTCTTCGACGAGGCACTGGCTGGCGTGCGCGCCCACGGTCTTGACGCGACCATCGTGTCCACCGGCGGCACGCCGAACCTGAAGAATCTTGGCAAGTTGAAAGGCGCGACCGAGCATCGCTTCGGCACCTATATCTACAACGACCGCATGCAGGTCGCGGCCGGCGTCGCGACCTGGGACGACTGCGCGCTGCATATCTATTCGACGGTGGTGAGCCGCGCCGCACCTGAGCGCGGCATTCTCGATGCGGGATCAAAGACGCTGACGACGGATACCGGCGGGCTCGAGGGCCACGGGCTCATCCTCGAACACCCCGAGGCCAAGATCGCGCGCTTTGCCGAAGAGCACGGCTTTCTCGATCTCTCCCGCAGCAACACCCGGCCCAATGTCGGCGATGTCGTCCGCATCGTGCCCAATCACGTCTGCGTCGTCGTCAACATGATGGACGAGGTCGTGATGGTGCGCGGCGAAGAGATCATCGGCACGCTGCCGGTCGCAGCACGTGGCAGGTTGCGGTAGCCGCTACATTTCCGTGCCGACTGATCCGCAGGGCTTGAGGGTTTGCAGCGAGCGCCCGTGCAGGCACCCTTCGTGTTTCTGGACGTAGGCAAGCACACCCATCACGATCAGAGCCACCACGACCAGTCCGGCTACAAGGTTCTGCACCATGGCTGCCAACTCCAGCTCAACTCATGACCAAGGCGACCAGCGCGATCGGGCGGATCAACGTCGGGGGCGGCGCTCCCGCTTGAGCCGATGGGGCTGGGGCCGAAAATGATCAGCAAGAGGTCCCGCAGGCAAGGAGAGCACAACCGTCGACTTGATGGCAGCCCAAACTTTTGCCGCGCTGCGCAAAAAAACAGACTTTCGCTGCAGCCGCGAGGCTAAGCGCAACTGGTGCAGGCTAGCTTTTCAAGAGCCACGTAACGAAGATCAGCGGAGGGACGCTGCGAACACGCAGATACCGGACTGCCCTGCCTGCAACCCGGGGTGAGCAAGGTGACTTGGCACTGCAATCAAACTTCAGTATCTAGATCTTATTGCAATCTAACGGCGAAATCAATTTTAAGGATGTGATATGGAAGAGCAACATAGGGTGTACTTGATCGGCGGGAATGACGACGAGACTGCTGTCTTCACGCTGCTCGACGAGGGCGACCACTGCCGGCTCCGTTGCGAATACCGAGATAAGACCGTTGAAAGCACGGCAACCGACTTCTTCCAAGCCCTCTGCGACGTTCGCGTTCTGCTTGCAAAAGATGGCCTCATTCCATTCTGCTATAGCGCGAGCTTGAACGTCTATCCTGTGCCGATGGCGAGCAATCTGGGCCAGGGTAAGGCCTGTAAACTCACCAGCGGTCAGCCCCCAAAGAACCTCGTCGAGTTATTTGCTGAAGGCCCGGATGTGATTCCCGCCTCAGTTGCCCTACAGGAGGAATTTTACCGCGACTGGCTCGCGACGCTTGCAATAGCGCATCCTACGGACTCCGAACAGCAATAGTCGGTTCAAGAACGGAGGACCTAGTTTGCATGAGCGACCAACTGGTCAAAGTCAGGTTCAAATTGGACGCTGAAGATTGGCATGGACACGCAGGTGAAAAGCTGTGGGCCGCAAAAATCAATAGAGAGGAAGGCCTTTTTGAACTCAGGAACATTCCCAGCTTCACAAGAGGAATCAGCTATCGCGATGTCGTCAAGGCATCGCCAAGCGAAGATCCAATGCAGTTTGATTTCGAATGCGTCGTTGATCGCGGCGGTCACTCAACGTACATGCTTCTGGTCGACCCTACCGAGAAGCGACGAGGTGAGTATTGGAAGATGCTAGAGAAGGCTGGCTGTTCGTATGAAAGCGGCCAGATTGAATTGAGCATAGGAGTTCGGTTGCTTTCGCCGTGGATGTGCCGACGTCGTCAGATTTGTATGAAGTGTATGCAATACTCGAAAATGGGGAAAAAGAGGGAGTTTGGCTATTCCAGGAAGGCTAGGCCAACATCCACGACGCATCAAGCGAACCGAAAGCCACATTAGGCTCAAGCTGGCAAGGCAATGGCTCACGGACGAAACAAGTATCAGTCGCGAGAGAACCGTGCTCGTGTCCGTGAGATCTTGCTTCGGGACTGGGACCCCATCGGGGTCTACGGCATGCCAAGGGCCACGGACGAATACGATGCCTACGCAGATAGGCCTACGTCATGCTAATGGACGAAGGCGCAACCGCTAGCGAGATCGCGGGCTATCTCTACACTGCTGCCACCGAGCATATGGGATTAACCGATCACGGGCGGTTGTTAGCCGAGAAGAGTGAACAGGTTGCTCGACTACTGGTTCAGATTCGACCTGAGTTCGGTACCCACTGAGACTTCACCGGTTTCACCGCGGCCGGAGGAAAACCTGCCTCATGGTTTGGAGGCCCCGGACGCAGTGGTTTGGGGTTGTTCCCCCAATGCCACATCCAGCAATCAACTACCCTATTTGGTGCATTGCCACTCGCCTAGGCTCGCGGGTTGGGATGATCATCGCCAGGTTGAATTGATGGGTTTCGCTGCGCTCTAGCCCACTTCAAGGCGCCCTTCTCCGCGGCCGCGCCGCTCGCAAACGAGGCCTGCAATAAACAACCCACCGGTCGGCGCCTTCCTGAAGCGACGGTGTTGTTTAAGCGGAACGAAAAAGATATACAATCCTCGGTAGTTTTTCAAAAGATCGCTCGTTCAGCAATCATCCGGAAGATATACTTATGAAGAGACTGCTCGCCGCAGTCAGGCAACCAATAGTTGCTGCAGTTGTATTGATATTTTTCATATCTACCATTTGGGGGCTTGCTCTATTTTTGCACGCGGAAAGGCTCAACAACTGGCTCACTCTCGCGCAAATCAACGAAAGGGTGACACGCGATCTGCCCCTCGGAACACCACTTTCTGAAATAGACAGATATTTCACGGAAAATAATGTCGAACATAGCTATGTCGAGAGAACCAATGAAGTGTATGCGATGATACGTTTCATTTGGGGCGGTAGATTTATGATCCAGAAAGACGCATGGATAAGAATCAAATTGGACGAACACAAGAAACTAAACGACCTCAGGGTAGAATCGGTTTTCACCGGACCATAGTTGACCACAGGTGGCACCTAGCGCTCGCAGGCGGTAGCGGATGGTTGGGATGCAAGGCGAATCTGAATTGGATTATGCGAAGCTGAAAGATTTTCTTTCATTTTATATTGAGCGATATATGCCGGCCGTTGAGGATTTGCCGCTGGACAAACGGCCCATGGCCGTCTGTGAAGCGTTAGAGAAGAAAAGCATGAAGTTGGCCTTCACAGGACTCCGCCAAGCAATCAATGATTGCGTGGAAATGTCGTTACATTTTGCTCCTGCGGAGGTAGAGAAATTCGACCTCGAGCTTCGAAGCCGCGACATTGTCACTCTCTCTGAATTGCGGAGACGATATTCGAAGAGCTACGCAAAGATCATGAAGCGAGGCCGGATAAAAAGCGAAACCGAGTATTATCTCGCCCGCAACGTACTGGACGATCCGACTGAAAAGACCCCTGAAGAGCGCGAGTTGTTGGGGAGACTGATTTCCGACTATGAAGAAGGCGCGCAGCAAGGCTCAGCCTAAGTGAACTAGCGGCTTTGCCGCCGATTGCTTTTCTGTGTCGTTCTTCGCTAAACTCGGCTCGTAAGATGGATGGAGCGCAGCCAAACCCATCGGCGGCGTCCGGACTGAAATTGATGGGTTTCGCTGCGCTCTACCCATCCTACGCATTAAGCCACTTCAGCGCGCCCTTCCCCGCCGCCACACCGGTCGCAAACGACGCCTGCAATAAATAACCACCGGTTGGCGCTTCCCAGTCGAGCATCTCGCCGGCGGCGAAGACGCCGGGCAAGCGACGGAGCATGAAGTTGGCGTCGAGTTCGTCGAACGCGATGCCTCCGGCGGTGGAGATTGCGCGGGTGAGCGGCGCGATGCCGGTGAGACACAACGGCACCGCATTGATGAGGCGGGCGAGATCGGCGGGAGGCTGCGACGGCAGAGACGTCCCCGAAGCTTTTGCGACCTCCTGCAACAGCGCGATAGTGATTGGCGCGAGGTTCAGGGCTTTGCGCAGGAAGTTCGAGAATGATTGCTTGCCTTTCGGCGCTGATAACTTCGTGGTGAGTTCATCGATCCCGAGGTCGGGCCGCAATGCGACATGGAGGGTTACCTCGCCGTCGCGGAGAATCGCCTCGCGCAGATCGGCCGACAGCGCATAGATGGCGCCGCCCTCGATGCCGGTGCGGGTAACGATCGCCTCGCCGCGCACCGTCTGCCCGCCGACGCTCAGCGCGACGCCCTTGAGCGGCTGGCCCTCGAAGCGGTCGCGGAAGATATCCGACCAGGCGACGGTGAGGCCGGAATTGGCCGGCTGCAGCGGCGCTATCCTCACGCCTCTCGCCGCGAGTACATCCACCCATGACCCGTCGGATCCGAGCCGCGGCCAGCTTGCGCCGCCGAGCGCCAGGATGGTTGCGCGGGCTTCGACAGCGCGTTGTCGTTCCGGGGTTTGAAACAGCAGGCGGCCATCATCGTCCCACCCGGTCCAGCGATGCCGCAGCAGCAGCCGCACGCCGGCGCCATCGAGCCGACGCAGCCAGGCGCGCAGCAGCGGCGAGGCCTTGAACGCTTTCGGGAAGACACGGCCGCTGGAGCCGATGAAGGTCGGCTGGCCCAGCGCCTCGCTCCAGTCGCGCAACGCTTGCGGCGGGAACGCTTCGATGGCCGCCGCAAGGTGCGGCATCGCCTCGCGATAGCGGGCGAGGAATTTCGGCAGCGGCTCGCTGTGCGTGAGATTGAGGCCGCCGCGGCCGGCCATCAGGAATTTGCGGCCGGCCGACGGCATCGCGTCGTAGACGGTGACCTGCGCGCCGGCCTGCGCCAGCACCTCGGCCGCCATCAGGCCGGCGGGGCCGGCACCGATGACGGCGATGCTGGGTTCGCTTGAAGGCATGGTGCGACTTTAGAACATCTCGTCATTCCGGGGCGCTCGCGTCAGCGAGCGAACCCGGAATCTCGAGGTTCCGGGTTCGTCGCTTTCGCGACGCCCCGGAACGACGGGATTTAGAGCTTGATCCCCGCTCTTGCCGCCGCCTGGGTGACATATTTCTGCGTCTGCTCGAACGCGCCCTGCAGCGCCTTGGCCTTCGACATGTCGCTGATCTCAGCGAAATGCGCGGCGATGGCGTCGGGCGTCCATTCCGACGACGGCAGGTTGATGCCTTCGGTCTCCAGGATCCTGATCACCGCGAACGAGCCGGCGCCGGCGCCCATGATGGTGCGGGTCGGCGCGTCCTCGCTCAGCATGTACTCTACCGCCGGCGTGATGGATTCCGGCTTCATCAGCGCGAGCGCCTGCGGCGGCAGCAGCTCCTCGGTCATGCGGGTGGCGGCCGTCGGCGAGATCGTGTTGACGCGGATGTCGTTCTTGCGGCCTTCCTCGGCGAGCACGTTCATCAGCCCGACCATGCCGGCCTTGGCCGCCCCGTAATTGGCCTGGCCGAAATTGCCGTAGAGTCCGGAGGACGAGGTCGTCAGCACGATGCGGCCGTAATTGCGGTCGCGCATGCCGGCCCACACCGCCTTGCAGCAATAGAAGGTGCCGACGAGATGGACGTCCAGCACCTTCTGGAAATCGGCGACTTCGAGCTTGCCGAACGACTTGTCGCGCAGGATGCCGGCATTGGCGCAGAGCAGATCGACGCTGCCCCACTCCTTGGTGGCGCGCTCGACCATCGCCGTGACCTGCTCGAAGTTCGAGACGTCGGCGCCGTCAGCAATCGCGGTGCCGCCGGCTTTCCGGATCTCCTCGACCACGGTCTCCGCCGGCGACAGCGACGCGCCGGTACCGTCGCGCGCGCCGCCGAAATCGTTGACCACGACCTTGGCGCCGCGGCTCGCGAGCCCCAGCGCGTGCGCCCGCCCCAGACCATTGCCCGCGCCGGTGACGATGGCGACGCGTCCGTCAAATCTGATTGCCATGAAGTGTGTTCCCAGTTTGTCACGCCCGGGCTTGACCAGGCATCCATAAAAATCAGAGCGTTTTGAGCAGTGATGGATTGCCGGGTCAAGCCCGGCCATGACGAGCGCGGGAGCGTCAGGCGAAGTAGATCAGGCCGAGCCAGTCGGCGACCAGCGCCGGCTTCTCCTCACCCTCGATCTCGACAGTGACATTGGTGCGTGACGCCAGCTCGGTCGGCTTGCGCAGCTTGGCCTCGGCAAGCACGAAGCGGCCGCGGACGCGCTTGCCGGAGCGCACCGGCGAGATGAAGCGCAGCTTGTCGAAGCCGTAATTGACGCCCATCGTGGTGCCCTCGATCACGGGCATCACCTGATAGGACATGATGCTGAGCAGCGACATCGTCAGGAAACCGTGCGCGATGGTGGTGCCGAACGGGGTTTCCTTGGCGCGCTCGGGATCGACATGGATGAATTGGTGATCCTCGATCACGTCGGCATAGGTGTCGATCCGCCGCTGATCGATCAGGTGCCAGGCGGACACGCCGATCTCCTTGCCGACCATGCCCTGATAGGTTTCCAGCGACACCGGCGGCCTCTTCCAGACTTCGTTCATTGATTAATTCTCCGATCCGGTCGCGCGCACCTTCTGCAGTTCCGGGAATTCTTCTTCACGGAATTCCACACCGCGCAACGCGTCCTCGCGATTATCCTCATGTTCGAGCCGGCGCAACTGCACCCGGCGGATCTTTCCCGAGATCGTCTTCGGCAGCTCGGTGACGAGCTCGATCTTGCGGATGCGCTTGAATGGCGCCAGACGGGTATGCAGATGCCGGAAGATCGACAGCGCCGTTTCCGGCGTACGCTCGACGCCCGGGGCCAGCAGCACATAGGCTTTCGGGATCGCGAGCCGGATCGGATCGGGGCTCGGCACCACGGCGGCCTCCGCAACCGCCTCATGCTCGAGCAGCACGCTCTCCAGCTCGAACGGGCTGATGCGGTAATCGGATGACTTGAAGACGTCGTCGGTGCGGCCGACGAAGGTCAGATAGCCCTCCTCGTCGCGGAACACGACGTCGCCGCTGCGATAGATCGCGCCATCGGCGCCGGAGAGCTTGCCATCATCGCCCTGATAGCCCTGCATCAGGCCGGCGGGCCTGTCGGCGCCGAGGACCAATGTGACCTCGCCCTCTCGGGTCGGATTGCCGTCGAGATCGGTGATCTCCACGCGATAGCCGGGCAGCGGCCGGCCCATCGAGCCGATCTTGACCGTCTGGCCCGGCGAGTTGCCGGCAAGCGCCGCGGTCTCGGTCTGGCCATAGCCGTCGCGGATGGTCAGGCCCCAGGCCGCGCGGACCTGGTCGATCACCTCGGGGTTGAGCGGCTCGCCGGCGCCACAGACTTCGCGCAGCGATACCTTGAAGGCCGAAAGCTTCTCCTGGATGAAGAGGCGCCACACTGTCGGCGGCGCGCACAGCGTGGTGACGCCGCAGCGGCCGATGGTGGCGAGCAGCGCCTTGGCGTCGAACCGCGGCTGGTTGACCACGAACACGGTGGCGCCGGCATTCCAGGGTGCGAAGAAGCAGCTCCAGGCATGCTTGGCCCAACCGGGCGAGGAGATGTTGAGATGCACGTCGCCCGGCTGCAGGCCGATCCAGTACATGGTCGAGAGGTGGCCGACCGGATAACTGCGCTGGCTGTGCCGCACCAGCTTCGGCTTCGCCGTGGTGCCCGAGGTGAAATAGAGCAGCATCGGGTCGTCGGCCTTGGTCGGTCCGTCCGGCGTGAAGACCTCCGGCGCATCCGCCGCCTGCTCGAACGGCAGCCAGCCGTCCTGCTGTGAGGCCGCGCCGACCACGATGCGCACGAGCTTTTCGCTGCCGAGATCGACAAACTTTCCGACCTGGTCCTGCGTTGCGATCACCGCCCTCGCCTTGCCGCGCTCGAGGCGGTCGCGCAATTCGTCAGCCGTCAGCAGCGTGGTCGCGGGAATCACGATGACGCCGAGTTTCATCGCCGCTAGCATGGTCTCCCAGAGCGGCACGACGTTGCCGAGCAGAAGCAAGAGATGATCGCCGCGCCTCAAGCCTTGCGCGCGCAGGAAATTCGCGACCTGGTTCGAACGACGCGACAGCGCGGCGAACGACAGCTTCGTCTCGCGGTCGCTGCCGGCATCGACAATCCACAGCGCCACGCGGTCGCGACTGTCAGGGCTTTGCGCAAGCTCCGCGTCGAACCAGTCCAGCGCCCAGTTGAAGGGCACCGGATCGGGCCAGCGGAATCCCGTTACAGCGGTCTCGTAATCCGTGCGGTGCTGAAGCAGAAACGCGCGCGCTTCCTGAAAGGTGGTCATCAGGTCGTTCCCTCCGCGCCCTTGTGGTCGCTAGAGGATAGCGACCGTTATTTTCCGGCGAGCGCCCTAACGTGCTGGATAATTCCGGAAAAGTCGACCCCGCCGTGACCAGCCGCATCGAACGCCTGGTAGATCTCCTGCGCGTGCTTGCCGAGCGGCGTCACCGCGCCGGCGGTGTTGGCAGCATCCTGCGCCAGCGTCAGATCCTTCACCATCAGATTCGCGGCAAAGCCGGGCTTGTAACCGTTATTGGCGGGCGAGGTCGGAACCGGGCCTGGCACCGGGCAATAGGTCGTCAGCGACCAGCACTGGCCTGACGAGGTCGAGGCGACGTCGAACAGCGCCTGATGCGAGAGCCCGAGCTTCTCAGCGAGCACGAAGGCCTCGCCGACGCCGATCATCGAAATACCCAGGATCATGTTGTTGCAGATCTTGGCCGCCTGGCCCGCGCCGCCGACGCCGCAATGCACGATCTTCTTGCCCATGTTTTCCAGCACGGGCTTGGCCGCGGCGAATGCCGCCTCCTCGCCGCCGCACATGAAGGTGAGCGTCGCGGCCTTGGCGCCGCCGGTGCCGCCGGAGACGGGCGCATCCACCGACAACACGCCATGCTTGGCCGCCAGCGCATGCGCCTCTCTCGCGCTTTCAACATCGATGGTCGAGCTGTCGATGATGAGCGCATCCTCGGCCACCGCAGGCAGGACCTCGTTCCACACCGAGAGCACGTGCTTGCCGGCCGGCAGCATGGTGATGACGATCTCGGCGCCCTTCACCGCGGCAACGCTGCTTTCCGCGATCGCAGCGCCGTCGCTCTGGGCCTGATTGCGCAACGCCGCGACCAGGTCGAAGGCGGTCACCTTGTGGCCGGCCTTCACCAAGTTGGCGGCCATCGGGCCGCCCATGTTGCCGAGACCAATGAATGCGATCGTTGCCATCTCGATGTCCTCCCCGTCCTGTCTTCTATTTATCGAATGTCAGCTCATCGGCGCCGATCTCGGCGAAATATGGCGCGAGCATTTCCGCCGTCACGTCCTCGACGCGCGGCGGCGACCACTTTGGATTGCGGTCCTTGTCGATCACGGCGGCACGCACGCCCTCGCGGAAATCGTCGCTGGCGAACACGGCGAGCGCGGCGCGATATTCCCGCACCAGACATTCCTCGAGCGAGGATGCAGCGCGCGCCAGCCGCAGCAGCTTCAGCGTCACCACCATGCCGCGCGGCGATTTCTCATTCAGCACCTTCAGCGTCGACAGCGCGAATTCGGAGCCGTCGCGCTGCAGCGATGCGATAATGTCTTCCATGCGATCATGCGCGAACCAGGCATCGATCTTGGGCTGCAGCGCCGCAACAGGACCCGACGTCTCGCCGGTCGCAAAGCTTGCGATCAGCTTCCTGACCTCGGCATGTGTCACGCCGGCGCCGAGTTTCGTCAGCGCCTCGCGCAGTTCAGGCAGTTTCGACGACGGCACCACGACGTCGGCAAATTTCGCATAGATCGCGTCGGGCCCGTTCATGGTCTGCCCGGTCAGGCCAAAATAGGCACCGAGTTCGCCCGGTGAACGCGACAACAGCCAGGTGCCGCCGACATCGGGAAAAAAGCCGAGGCCGACTTCCGGCATTGCCAGCTTGGTGCGCTCGGTGACGACACGGTGCGAGCTGTGGCCGGACAGGCCGACGCCGCCGCCCATCACCAGCCCATCGATGAACGCGACATAGGGCTTCGGATATTTCGCGATCCGCGCGTCCATGACATATTCCTGGCGCCAGAACCGCTTGCCGAGATCGCCTCCGACCTTGGAGCTCTCATAGAGTCCGCGAATGTCGCCGCCGGCACACAGGCCGCGCTCGCCGGCGCCTTCCAGCAGCACGACAGCAACGGCAGGATCGGCTTCGAACCGGTCCAGCGCCGCGTCGATACCCTCGGACATCTCCAGCGTCATGGCGTTGATCGCCTTGGGACGATTGAGCCGGATGACGCCCGCCGCGCCTTCGCGGCGAACGATCAGGTCGCCCTCACCCTGTACAGCAGCGTTCATCGCGCTCCCTCGATCATCTTCCGCGCCACGATCAGCCGCATGATCTCGTTGGTGCCTTCCAGGATCTGGTGCACGCGCAAGTCGCGCACGATCTTCTCGACGCCGTATTCGCTGAGGTAACCGTAACCGCCGTGCAGTTGCAGCGCCTGGTTGGCGACGTCGAAGCCGACATCGGTGCCAAAGCGTTTTGCCATCGCGCAGAGCTTGGTCGCCTCGGGATCCTTGCGATCGAGCGCGGCAGCAGCGCGCCACAGGAAGGTGCGCGCGGCCTCGAGTTCGGTCGCCATGTCGGCGACACGGAATTGCAGCGCCTGGAATTCGTCGAGCCGCTTCCCGAATGCCTTGCGGTCCTTCATGTAGGCCAGCGCCTTGTCGAGCGCGCTCTGCGCGCCGCCGAGCGAGCAGGCTGCAATGTTGAGCCGGCCACCATCGAGCCCAGCCATCGCGATCTTGAAGCCGATGCCCTCCTCGCCGAGCCGGTTCTCGACCGGCACGCGGGCGTTCTCGAAGATCACCGCGCGGGTCGGCTGCGCGTTCCAGCCCATCTTGCGCTCATTGGCGCCGAGCGAAAGGCCGGGCGTGTCGGCGGGAATCACGAGTGTCGAGATGCCGCCGGGACCGTCGTCGCCGGTCCTGACCATCACGACATAAAGGTCACCACCGCCGGCGCCCGAGATGAACTGCTTCTGCCCGTTCAGCACGTAATGATCGCCGTCACGTACCGCGCGCGTGCGCAGCGCCGCCGCATCGGAGCCCGAACCCGGCTCGGTCAGGCAATAGCTCGCGAGCAGCTCCATGGTGCAGAGCTTCGGCAGCCATTTCTGGCGCTGGGCATCAGTGCCGAAGGCATCGATCATCCAGGACGCCATGTTGTGGATGGAGATGTAGGCCGACACGGTCGGACAGCCGGTCGCGAGCGCCTCGAAGATCAGCGCCGCGTCGAACCGCGTCATCGCGGAGCCGCCGACGTCGTCCCTGATATAGATGCCGCCGATGCCAAGGGCTGCCGCCTCGCGCATCACCTCGACGGGAAAATACTTCTCCTCGTCCCAGCGCAGCGCATGCGGCGCGATCTTCTCCGCCGCAAACGCCCGCGCCATGTCCCTGACGGCGATCTGGTCCTCGTTGAGAGCGAACTGCATCGCGCCCGCCTCTGACGAGGTCACTTCATCGTCGGGATCGAGAACTCCGCGCCCTCCTTGACGCCGGACGGCCAGCGCGAGGTCACCGTCTTGGTCTTGGTGTAGAAGCGGATCGAATCCGGGCCATGCTGGTTGAGATCGCCGAAGCCCGACTTCTTCCAGCCGCCGAAGGTGTAATAGGCGATCGGCACCGGGATCGGCACGTTGATGCCGACCATGCCGACATTCACCTTGGCGGCGAAGTCGCGCGCCGCATCGCCGTCGCGGGTGAAGATGGCGACGCCGTTGCCGTAGTCGTGATCGGACGGCAGCGCCAACGCTTCGTTGTAATCATGCGCGCGCACCACCGACAGCACCGGGCCGAAGATCTCTTCCTTGTAGATCCGCATGTCCTTGGTGACGTTGTCGAACAGCGAGCCGCCGAGATAGAAGCCGTTCTCGTAGCCCTGCATCTTGAAGCCGCGGCCGTCGACCGCAAGCGTCGCGCCTTCCTTGATGCCGATGTCGATATAGCCTTTCACCTTCTCGACCGCCTCGCGCGTCACCAGTGGGCCGTAATCGGCGGAGGGATCGATCGAGGTGCCGACCTTCAGGCTCTCCACGCGCGGGATCAGCTTTTCCATGAGACGATCGGCGGTCGTCTTGCCGACCGGAACGGCGACCGAGACAGCCATGCAGCGCTCGCCGGCGGAGCCGTAGCCGGCGCCGATCAGCGCGTCGACCGCCTGATCCATGTCGGCGTCGGGCATCACGATGGCGTGGTTCTTGGCGCCGCCGAAGCACTGGCAGCGCTTGCCGGTCGCGGCCGCGCGCTCATAGATGTATTGCGCGATCGGCGAGGAGCCGACGAAGCCGATGGCCTTGATGTCGGGATCGTCGAGGATGGCGTCGACCGCTTCCTTGTCACCGTTGACGACGTTGAGGATGCCCGGCGGCAGGCCGGCTTCGATCATCAGTTCCGCCAGCCGCATCGGGACGCCGGGATCGCGCTCGGAGGGCTTCAGGATGAACGCGTTGCCGCAGGCGATCGCAGGCGCGAACTTCCACATCGGGATCATCGCGGGGAAATTGAACGGCGTGATGCCGGCGACCACGCCGAGCGGCTGGCGCAGCGAATAGATGTCGATGCCGGGGCCGGCACCTTCGGTATATTCACCCTTCATCAGATGCGGGATACCGCAGGCGAACTCGACCACTTCCAGCCCGCGCTGGATGTCGCCCTTGGCGTCGGGAACAGTCTTGCCGTGCTCGCGCGCCAAGAGTTCGGCAAGCTTGTCGTAGTCGCGCTGCACCAGTTCCAGGAACTTCATCATCACGCGGGCGCGGCGCTGCGGATTGGTCGCGGCCCATTCCGGCTGAGCGGCCTTGGCATTCTCGACCGCGGCGCGCAGTTCGGCCTTCGAGGCCAGCGCCACCTTGGCCTGCACATCGCCGGTCATCGGCTCGAAGACGTCGGCCGTCCGGCCCGAGGTGCCCTTGACCTCCTTGCCGCCGATGAAATGTCCGATTGAGCGCATGAAAACCTCCCTTCGTCCCGGCCGAACGCCGATCCACACCTTTAGTTTCGACGCGTTTTCTTCACGCGAACCGGAATCCACTTCGCTCGAAAACGCTCTAGATCGCTTTACAAACCCTTTTGACCCGCATTTTATGGGATTCAAGTCGGATAAATTGCACCATAGATGTGCGGAAATGCTGGATCAAGGCGGCGCGATCGACTGGGACGATTTTCGCTTCGTGCTCGCCATCGTGCGCGGCGGATCGGTCTCGGCTGCGGCAAAACAACTCGGCGTCGATCATGCCACGGTCATCCGCCGTGTCGACCGGCTGGAGCATCACCTTTCGGCGAAGCTGTTCGACCGCCGCAAGACCGGCTATCTCCTCACCGAAGCCGGCCAGCGCGTCGCCGACAGCGCGGAGGCGATGGAATCGACCATCGTCGCCAACCAGGAGGCGGTCGGCGGCTCGCGCGCGCATCTGACCGGCACGGTGCGGATCGGCGCGCCCGATGGTTTCGGCAGCCACTTCCTCGCCTCGCGGCTGGTGAAATTCACCGACCGGTACCCCGATGTCGACCTGCAACTCGTGGCGACCGCGCGGCTGTTCAGCCTGTCGAAGCGCGAGGCCGATATCGCGATCAGCCTGTCGATGCCGAAGGAAGGCCGCATCGTCGGCCGCAAGCTGCTCGACTACAACCTCGGGCTTTACGCGGCGCCCTCCTATCTCGACCGCGCGCCGAAAATCACCGCACGAAGCGACCTGCCGAAGCATCGCTTCGTCGGCTACATCGAGGAACTGCTGTTCACGCCCGAGCTCGACTATCTGCCGCAAGTCTCGCCCAGGATCTCCGCCAAACTCCGCAGCGCCAATCTGATCGCGCAGCTCAACGCGACGATCGCGGGCTACGGCATTGCCGTGCTGCCGCATTTCATGGCGACGGCACATCCGGAACTGTCTGCCGTGCTGCCGGAGGACGTGCGGATATCACGCACCTTCTGGCTTCTGATGCACGCCGACAGCAAGAACCTCGCCCGCATCCGCGCGGTGGCGGATTATATCTACGAGACGGTGGAGGACGAGCGCGCGCTGTTCAGCGGATGCTGAATTTGTCCACCGTCATTGCGAGCGCAGCGTGCCCACCATCCACATTCGATGCAAGAAAGATGGACACGCTTCGCTTGGCCCACCCTGCAAATCAGTGCGCTTTGGGGCGCGCCTTCTTCACCGCCGGCTTCGCAGCGGCGCGAGACAATACGGCGTCGCGGCCGGCGGCGAGGATCTCGTCGGAGAATTCGCCATTGCCGGCGATGCGGGCCATCACGACGGTTCCCATCATGGTCGCGAGCGTCGCCATCGCCTGCTTGCGTGCGGTCCTGGGCGGCACGTCCAGAATCTGACCGGCGATCATGTCGATCATCCGCTCCAGCTTGGCGGCGAAGGCCTTGCGGGTCTTCGGGCTTTCGCGGGCGATCTCGGCGCCGAGCGAGGGAACCGCGCAGCCGCGGCCGGGATCGTCGCGGTGCGTCGTCGTCAGATAGGAATCGACGAGAGCCGCCAGCCGTTTCTCCGGCGGCGTGTCTTCGGCGATCTTGCGCCAGCGCTCGTTGCCGCGGTCCATGGCGTAGTTGAACGCCTCGATCACCAGCGCCTCGCGGGAATCGAAATGGGCGTAGAAGCCGCCATGGGTCAGTCCGACCTCCTTCATCAGGTCGGCGACGCCGATGCCGTGGGCGCCGCGCTCACGCAGCCTGACCGAGGCCTGTTTCACGATCCGCTCGTGGGTCTCCGCCTTGTGTTCTTTCGAATAACGCATGGGTATCTCATTGGATGTTTCCAGTCATATAATAACATCCGCCCACGAAAAAAGCTGCATCTATTTCGGGCTCGCGCCCCCGATCATGGAAAAGGTCGCGGTTGCGTGCACCGCAAGCTTGCCGGCACCGTCGCGGACGAAACCTTCGGTGTAGCTGGTCTGGCGGCCAAGCTTGATCACCCTGCCTTCCGCCGTGATCGTGCCTGAACGCACCGAGAGCGGTCGCAGAAATGTGAGCTTGAGGTCGAGCGTGACCGAAGTCTGGCCGGCCGGCAACATGGTCGTAATCGAGCAACCCATCGCGGTATCGAGCAACGCCGCGGCGGTCGCGCCGTGCAGGAGACCGATGGTGTTCTCGAGGCTCTCGTCGGGATCAAGTTCCATCACGATCCGGCCGGGCTCGACGACCGCCATTTGTAAACCGATCAGCTTGGCGAATGGCGGTGGCGGCAGGATCCCGTCGCGGATTCCGCACATCGCTTCCATGCCCGACATCGCGGCAGCGACCTTCGCAGTCGGTCCAGGCGCCTGCCAATCCACCACCCGCTCGCGGCGGGATGCAGGCGAGAACAGATCGACGGTGTCAACGAAGGTCATGGCAGCTCCTTTTAAATGATAACCATCATTCTATCGCACGCACTGCTGCATCGCAACACCGGTCGCGCGGCGGCTTGACAAGCGCCGCCATTGTCCGGGAAGTGGCCGGATGTTCCCTGCCCGAGATGATCCCATGGAAATGCTCAATCCCCATTGCGGCGTCGACCGCGATTCCCGCGGCGTGGTCCGCCTCACCATCTGCAATGCCGGCTCGCTGAACATCCTGAGCTCGGCGGTCACCGATGGCGTCCGGGACGGCTTCGAGAAGCTTGCCGGCGACCGCAACATCCGCGCGGTGATCCTGGCAGGCCAGAGCGAGAAGAGCATGATCGGCGGCGCCGACATCAAGGAGATGGCGAAGCTCGAGCAGAAATCGGCGGAAGCCTTCATCACGCGGCTGCGCGACCTCTGCGAGGCGGTGCGCCGGTTCCCGGCACCGGTCATCGCGCGAATGCCGGGCTGGTGCCTGGGCGGCGGATTGGAAGTAGCTGCAGCCTGCGATTTCCGGATCGCGGCGCATGATGCCAAGTTCGGCATGCCCGAGGTGCGCGTCGGCATCCCCTCGGTGATCCATGCCGCGCTGTTGCCGCGGCTGATCAATTGGAGCCGCGCGCGCTGGCTGGTGATGACGGCCGAGAACATCGACGCGCCGACCGCGCTCGCGTGGGGCCTCGTCGACAAGGTCGCCAAACAAGGCGAACTCGATGCCGAAGTCGAGCACACGGTGGCGGCGCTGCTCGAATGCGGCCCCGAAGCGTTGCGCATCCAGAAGGATCTGCTGCGGCAATGGGAAGAACTGCCGCTGACGGAGTCGGTCAACCTGAGTGTCGGCGTGTTCGGAAAATCGTTCCTGACCGGAGAGCCGCAACGGCTGATGCAGGGCTTTCTGGAGCGGAAGCGCTAGCCGCAAACGATCCTGTCATGTCCCGCGAAGGCGGGGCATCCAGTAACCGCAAACCGAAGTTCGGTGGTTACTGGATCATCCGCCTTCGCGGATGATGACGGCGGTGGGATAAGCGCCGGCTCATCCTTCGCACGATAATTTGTCATGCGGCCGGGGCGTTGCAATTTTTGCGGCGCATCATATGATCAACGTCATGTGACCAAGAATCCTCCGATACCAGGGAGCCCGCCATGGCCAATGCCTCCGATCCCGTCGTCATCCTTTCCGCCGCCCGCACGCCGCTCGGCCGTTTCATGGGCGAATTGACGCCGTTCAGCGCCCACAAGCTCGGTTCCCATGTGATCGGCGCGGCGCTGGAGCGGGCCAAGCTCGCGCCAGAACGTGTCGACGAAGTATTCATGGGCAACGTGCTGCCGGCCGGCCAGGGCCAGGCGCCGGCCCGCCAGGCCGCCCGCGGCGCCAAGCTGCCCGATGCGACGGGAGCCACCACCGTCAACAAGGTCTGCGGTTCCGGCATGAAGGCGACCATGCTCGGCCACGACATCATCAAGGCCGGCTCGGCCGAGATCGTGGTGTCCGGGGGCATGGAGAGCATGAGCAACGCGCCCTATCTGCTTGCCAAGGCGCGCGGCGGCTATCGCGCCGGCCATGACCGCATCATCGACCACATGATGATGGATGGACTCGAGGACGCCTACGAGACCGGACGCTCGATGGGCGATTTCGGCGAGGCGACGGCGGAAGCCTATCAGTTCACCCGCAAAGACCAGGACACCTACGCCATGGAGACGCTGACGCGGGCGCGCAAGGCGGTCGAAGGCGGCGCGTTCAAGGCCGAGATCGTGCCGATCACGGTCGCGGAAAAAGCCGGTCCGCGCGTGATCGCCAATGACGAGCATCCGCTCAAGGTCGATCCCGCCAAGATACCCGGATTGAAGCCGGCATTCCGCGCCAACGGCACCATCACACCGGCTGCCTCCTCCGCCAATGCCGACGGCGCCGCGGCGCTGATCCTGGCGAAGCGTTCGCTCGCCGACCGCGACGGGCTGCCGGTGCTCGCCGAGATCAAGGGCCACGCCACCCACAGCCAGGAGCCGCAATGGTTCACCACGGCGCCGATTCCGGCGATCCGCAAGCTGCTCGACAAGGTCGGCTGGAGCGTCGGCGACGTCGATCTGTTCGAGATCAACGAAGCCTTCGCAGTGGTGGCAATGGCCGCGCAGCGCGACCTCGCAATTCCGCGCGACAAACTCAACATCAATGGCGGCGCCTGCGCGCTCGGCCATCCCATCGGCGCTACCGGCGCGCGGCTGATCGTGACGCTGCTGCATGCGCTGGAAGCACAGAACCTGAAGCGCGGCGTCGCAGCGCTCTGCATCGGCGGCGGCGAAGCCACCGCGATCGCAGTGGAGCGCGTTGCACATTAGACAGAGCGTTTTCGCGCGAAGTGTCCACGTCCTAAAATGAGGGAACTACAGCATTTATGTCATGGTTCCCTGGTGCTAGACGTGGCAGCCAATTAACAAGACTTCCAGACAAAATTTCTGAGGCTGCATGATCTCGAACTGGCTGGCGGCCGCGCTCGGCCGCCGCAAGATTCACTACGGCTGGGTGATGGTCGGCGTCACCTTCCTCACGGCGCTGATCGCCGCCGGCACCGTCGGCGCACCCGGCGTCTTCATCGTGCCGCTGCAGCAGGAGTTCGGCTGGAGCACCGCGGAGATTTCCTCGGCGCTCTCGATCCGCTTCATCCTGTTCGGATTGATGGCGCCGTTCGCCGCGGCACTGATGAACCGCTACGGCCTGCGCAATGTGACCTTGGCGGCGCAGCTCATCGTGGTCTCCGGCCTGCTCGCCTCGCTGGCGATGACGCAGGTCTGGCAATTGGTGCTGCTGTGGGGCGTGGTCATCGGGATCGGCACCGGCATGACGGCGCTGGTGCTGGGCGCGACGATCGCGACCCGCTGGTTCGTGGCGCAGCGCGGCCTCGTCATCGGCATCATGACCGCGAGCGTCGCGACCGGGCAATTGGTGTTCCTGCCGCTGCTCGCGAGCCTCACCGAACGCTTCGGCTGGCGGATCGCGCTGTCGCTGGTCTGCGTCGCGCTCGGTGCATCCGCCTTCCTGGTGCTGCTTGTCGTGCGCGATCGCCCAAGCGATGTCGGACTGCGTCCGTTCGGCGATAAAGGGACCGAGCCGCTCCCCGCACCGGCGCCGAGCAACGCACCGATCATGGCGGCGGCGCTTGGCACGCTGCGCGACGCTTCGAAGTCCCCGGTGTTCTGGATCCTGTTCGCGACCTTCTTCATCTGCGGCGCCTCGACCAACGGCCTGGTGCAGGTGCATCTGATCCCGATGTGCCTCGACTTCGGCATCCCGCAGGTGCAGGCCGCGAGCCTGCTCGCCGCGATGGGCATTTTCGATTTCTTCGGCACCATCATCTCGGGCTGGCTCTCGGACCGCTATGACAACCGCTGGCTGCTGTTCTGGTATTACGGCCTGCGCGGGCTGTCGCTGATATTCCTGCCATTCACCGACTTCTCGTTCTACGGCCTGTCGCTGTTTGCGATGTTCTACGGGCTGGACTGGATCGCGACCGTGCCGCCAACCGTGCGCCTGACCGCGCAGCGTTTTGGCGCCGAGCGCGCCAATCTCGTCTTCGGCTGGATCTTTGCCGGACATCAACTCGGCGCCGGGGCGGCCGCCTTCGGTGCCGGCCTGTCGCGCACAGTGTACGCAAGCTATCTGCCCGCCTTCTTCATCGCTGGCGTACTCTGCCTCATAGCGGCGTCGATCGCGCTGGCGATCAAGCGGCCGGCGCCGAAAGCGGTCGTCGCGGCAGCTTAATACGTAATCGTCGTGCGCACGCCGACCATCACACCATCCTTGATGCGACGTGTCTGCGTGGGATCGTAGGGATCGACCGCGCCGCCGCCGGGATGGGCGATATATTGAAACACCGGTTGCAGCAGGAAGCCGGGCCTGACCTCGTGCTGATAGGTGACCTCAAAGATCGCCTCGTAGTCGCGGACCGGGTACGGCGTGCCGGTGAAGAGCTGGATGTCACGGTCGAGAGCGCGGGCGCGGTCGGATATCCGGGCGTAGGTTGCAGCGACGCCGAACCTGTCGTTCGGATGGGCGTCGCTGAATCCGGTGAACAGGAAGCCACCATCGACATAGGCGCTGACCAGGTTGCGATCGGACGGGCTCACCGAGGCTCGCATGAAGAAGGCGACGCCCTTGTCCGAACCAGGCGCGGCGCGCGCGAGCAATTGCTCGTAGACCATGAACAATCCCTGATTCCGCCGCCGCCATAGGGCTTCGCCGGAGCTGTCGGGATCGGCGAGCGACAGGCCGTCGGCCGAGAAGCGCTGATCCGCAAACGACATCATGTGATACCAGCCGCCGCCTGTGATGGTTGCCGGCAACCGGCTCTCGCCGATCTCGAATCTGTATTTGAGCTGGCCGATCCACCAGGGCGGATCGTTGACGCGAAACAGCAGCCCGTGCGGATTGGCGATCTGCGCATCGTCCGCGTCCGGAGGCGCCGCGGTGCCATCGAACAGCGCAAGATAGGCGGTGATCTTGTCCGAGAGCCGCGCCTTGACGCGGATGCCGGGAACGGCAAGCGGCGGCGATGGCCCGCCGGCCGGCAGGTTGATGCCGGTGATGCCGGGCCAGCCCAGAGCCGAGTTGACGAAGATGTCGTCGTACTTGCTGTCGATGAATTCGATGTCGGAGGCCTGCTGGCCGACGCGGACAGCGAGCTTGCCGCCGAGCAGTTCCTGCTCGATCCAGAGCTCATAGAGCCGCGTCGCGGGCAACGCCTCGATGCCGGAGACCAGCATCAGATTGCCGACATAGCTGCGCGACAGGCCGTCGCCATGGATCTGGAACATGTTGGCGTGGAAGGTGGCGCCGGTCCAGCCGATCACCTTTTCCAGATCGATCGTGGTGCCGAGGTCAAGCCGGCCGGTATAGATCGCGCCCGTGCGCATGCCGCCGGTCACGTTGGCAAGCCCCTCGCCGATATAGGTCAGGCTAAACTGGTAGCCGGCGTCGGCGAGCCTGTCGCGCAGGTCAATGCTGGCGTCAGGCCGATCGGCCGCGTGCGCCGCAGGCGCGAGGGCAAGAGCGGTGATCGCCGCGAAAACCGTGACCGCGCGGGTAAGCACTCCATACATGCAATGAGACCACAGCCCGCTACTTCACGATGCCCAGGCGACGCATGATCAGGTAGGCAATGCCGGAGGCGGCGATCATCAGCACGGCGGCCCAGAGGAAGCCGCCGTCGGCGTCCGTGAACGGCAGTCCCTTGGTGTTCATGCCGAAAATGCCGGTGACCAGCGTCGGCGGCAGCAGCAGCATGGTCACGACCGACAGCGCGTGCAGATGCCGATTGCTCTCCTCCTCCAGGCGAAAGCGCAACTCTTCCTCGAGCAGGCGGCTGCGTTCGCGAAGCTCGACGATGGCGTGATCGAGACCGTCGAGCCGCTGCGCAAGCTTTGCGGCATGCAGGCGCAGCGCCGGACTGAGATGGTCCGGGTTCTTCTGCTCCAGCCGGTGAAACAGGACGCGCAATCCGGTGAGTTGCCGGTGCAGCCGCACGCAGATCCGTCGCAGCCGGCTCAGCTCGGAACGAATCTCGGACCTGGTCTCGCCGGTCAGGACCTTCTCCTCGATATTGTCGATGTCGATGCCGATCTTGTCGGCCATCCGATCCAGGGTGTCGGCGACTCCGTCGACGATCTTCTCGAGCAGCGCGGCGACGGTCTCGACCCGATGGCCGCCCTCGAGCACGCGGCGCGCGGCATCCACCGCGCATAGCGCCTGGTGGCGGCCACTGATCAACAGGTGTTCGGTCATCGCGAAGCGAAGGAAGCCGGTCTCCTCCGTCGGGGAATCGATCTCGCGTACGAGATCGGAAAACACGCCGTAGACGCAGTGATCGATGGTGTGGAGCTGCTGGAAATTGTCATGCGACAGCAGCAGATCGCGCGCGAGCGATGGAAGCGGCACGCCGGCAATCCATTGCCGCGTGCGACCATCCGCCAGATTGAAATGCAGCCAGAGCCTGCCATCATGGCCAAACTCGATCGGCGCATCGATCGGCAGCGATGCAGCACTTCCGTCGCTATGCAGACGGAATGCCCATACCAGACCCGGAATAATGGGCACGGTATCTGCAGGCACGCTGATAATCTTGACTGGTTCAGCCGACATGACCGGACCCAAGCTCAACGCCAGACGCCAGACATAGCAAACCCCTGCGCAAGGCAGCGCAATCGATGCAAGGTCCTTTCCCCGCACGCCAACACGCGACGATTGAATTACGCTTCTGTTACAGTTTGATGTCGCGACTTACTCCGCCGCGAGACCGGTCGCGACAACCTGCTCGGCTTCCTTGTTGTAGTCGTGCACGACGCGGCCGAACGGCAGCGTCAGATCGGCCAGGAAATGATGTGCGCCGACGACCCGTCGCACCGGGAAATCCGCAACCGGCGCATTGACATGCGGCACCAGATGCAGCCGGCCGGGGCCGATCCATGAGCCCTTGACGTTGATATCGGTCAGATTGATCGCGACGAGCTGGCAGACTTCGAGACGGCCGTCGACACCCGGGATCATCTTCAGATTGATCTGCGTCTTCGACAGCGTCGCGCGAGTGATCTCGCCATTGCCCGCCATGCTCTCATGCTTGTAGCCCATGGTGCCCATGGCGACGAGCTGGCCGGCATATTCCAGCGTGCCGGTCAGCGTGTCCTTGACGATCTCGAGCTTGGGATGGGCGTATTTCTTCGGAAAGCCCCAGATCTCCCGGCCCGCCGCAATCGGCGGATCATCGTCGAGGTACATCTGCGAAACAAAATTGACCTCTTCGCCGTGCAAGCGCGCCGGGATCACCAGACCGGACTCGGTGTAGCTGCCGAAGCCGGAACTATCAGGCATCTTGATCCATTCGTAGTGCACGATCGGCTGATCGATCGGCTCGAGCGGCTCGGGCAGCCCGGCACGGATCAGTTCGGGATCGGTCTCGTAGGTAATGACCAGAAATTCGCGATTGACGAAGCGGTAAGGTCCTGCGGGATAGCTCGGACCCGCGGCCGGCATCGACGGAAGCTTCAGGAGTTCTTCCCTGCGCATCGCAAATCCCCCTGTTTGCAATTGGTGGCCCAAACGCTAGCGGCGGACATTGACACTGATATGAGGGATTTCCGTCAGCGGCATGACCCGGCGTAGCTGTCATCAGCGCGTCACGGGCACACGGAATCGTTGGCGCGCAGGGAGTGTAAGGACATGGATGCGCGCAGCCCACATCTCGACCAACAACAAACAATACCCGGTCGCGGCTGGCGGCCGGAGCGCTGCGAGCGTGTCGCGCTGGTGCTGCAAGGCGGCGGTGCGCTCGGCGCCTACCAGGCCGGCGTCTACCAGGCGCTGCACGAGGCGAATATCGAGCCGGACTGGATCTGCGGCGTCTCGATCGGCGCAATCAACTCGGCGATCATCGCCGGCAATCCGCCGGAGCTGCGGCTGGAGCGATTGCACACGTTCTGGGACCGCATCACGGGCCGCAAGATCTGGCACTATACGCCTGATGGCGACATCTTCCGCAAGGCGCGCAACTTCACCAGTTCGTTCATGACGACGGTGCTGGGTCAGCCGGGCTTCTTCTCGCCCCACAACACCAGCCCATGGCTCAGCCCCGCCGGCGCCCGAACCGCCACCAGCTATTACGACACCGCGCCGCTGCGCGAGTCGCTGCTGGAGCTCGTCGATTTCGACCGCATCAACTCCAAGAAGATGCGCTTCGCGGTCGGCGCGGTGAACGTGCTGTCGGGCAATTTCATCTATTTCGACAACGCGCATGACGAAATCATTCCCGAGCACATCATGGCGAGCGGCGCATTGCCGCCGGCGCTGCCGATGGTGAAGGTCGGCACCGACCATTTCTGGGATGGCGGCATCGTCTCCAACACGCCGCTGCAGCATCTGCTCGACCAGGCCGACAGCCTGAATTCGCTGGTGTTCCAGGTCGATCTGTTCTCGGCCCGCGGCGTGCTGCCCCGCGACATCCATGACGTGATGGCCCGCCACAAGGACATCATGTATTCCTCGCGCACGCGCTACAACACCGACATGTATCGCAAGACCCACAATCTCCGCGCCCGCCTCTACAAGGCGCTGTCCAAGATTCCGGACGAGCAATTGTCGGAGGAAGAACGCCACTTGCGCGATTCCAACAGCGCCCTGCCGAGCATCGCGATCCTGCAACTGATCTATCAGCAGAAGGCCTATGAAGGCCACGCCAAGGATCACGAATTCTCGGGCACCTCGATGCGCGAGCACTGGATGAGCGGCCACGAGGACACCAAGCGCACGCTGCAGCGGCGTGACTGGATCAAGATGCCCGAAAACGGCATGGGCATCGTGGTCCACGACGTGCATCGCGAGAGCGAGGTGTAATTCTGGGTGTCATTGCGAGCGGAGCGACTTGTCCGCCGTAGCTCAACGAGCGTAGGCGGAAGCAATCCGTGCCTCTGCTTGTGGAGAGGTGGATTGCTTCGTCGCTTCGCTCCTCGCAATGACGGTTGAGGGGCTTCCGCGCGCTCTCTCCCTCCGTCGTCCCGGGCTTGACCCGGGACCCATAACCACAGGCTGTTGTTGACTGCTCCGCTGCAACCGCTTGCTCGCGCCACAACGCCTTCCTGTGGTTATGGGTCCCGGCTCAAGGCCGGGACGACAGTGGTGTCAAACAAAGCGGCAACTACGGCCTTGTCGACATGCTGCCTGGCGGGCCAACGTTGCGGATCGGCTCCGCGAGACGCGCGAACTCGCAGAGCAGCGAGCGGGTCCTGCGGGGGTCGATCACCTCCTCGACCCAGAATTTTTCGGCCGAACGGAACGGCGACCGCAGCTTGTTGAGGCGGTCCTCGATCTCCTTCAGCTTCAAAGCCGGATCGGGCGCCGCCTCGATGTCGGCGCGGTAAGCGGCTTCGATGCCGCCCTCCAGCGGCAGCGAGCCCCAATAGGCCGACGGCCAGGCGTAGCGCATCGAGAAGCGGTTGGCCGGCTGGTGCACCACGCCGGCGACGCCAAAGGCGTTGCGCACGATGATCGTGCACCACGGCACGGTGCTCTGGTTGACCGCCGCCATCGCGCGCACGCCATGGCGGATGGTCGCACTCTTCTCCGCCTCGAGCCCGATCATGAAGCCGGGGCAGTCCATCAGGTAAACCACCGGCAGATGGAAGGTCTCGGCAAAGTCGACCCAGCGGACCACCTTCTGGCAGGCCTCCGCCGTCCACGACCCGCCATAATGGAAGGGATCGCTGGCCAGCAGCAGCACCGCCCTGCCCTCCAGCCGCGCAAGGCCGACAATGATCGGCTTGCCGAAATTGGCGCTCATCTCGAAGAACGAGCCCTTGTCGACCACCGCGTCGATGATCGGGCGCATCTTGTAGACCTGCCGCCGGCTGCGCGGCACCGCCTTCATCAGCGATTCCTCGGCCCGTTCAGGATCGTCGGTGCAGGGAATGGTCGGCGGCAGTTCGAACACCGATTGCGGCAGATAGGAGAGGAAGCGCCGCGCATAGGCGAATGCTTCCTCCTCGGTCTCGACCGCCTGATCGATCGCGCCGGCGCGGGTCTGGATGTCGGCGCCGCCAAGCTCCTGCTTGGTCAGATCCTGCCCGAGCCGCTTCACCACCGGCGGGCCCGCGACGAACATCGCGGAGCTCTTGGTCATCACCGAGTAATGCGTGGCCGCCAGACGCGCCGCGCCGAGGCCTGCGACCGAGCCAAGCCCGAGACCCACGACCGGCACGCGCGCGAGGTTTGCCGTCGTGTACCAGTACCACCGCGTGCCGCCGACGCCGCCCGGCAGGTTGGCTGCGCCCTTGGTTTCGATCGTCTTCACCGAGCCGCCGCCGCCCGAGCCTTCGATCATGCGGATGATCGGCAGCCGGAAATCATGCGCCATCTCTTCCGCCATCAACGGCTTGGCGGAGATCGACGCATCGGCCGAGCCGCCGCGCACGGTGAAATCGTCGCCGACCACGACGACCGTGCGGCCGTCCACCTTGGCGCGGCCGAACACGCAGTTCGCCGGCGTCAGCTGCTTGAGCTCATTGTTCTCGTCATATTCGGCAATGCCGGAAATGGCGCCGATCTCGTGGAAGGAGTTCTGATCGACAATCTTGTCGATACGCTCGCGAACAGTAAGCCGGCCTTGATCCCGCTGTCGTTTGACCTTCTCAACGCCTCCCATCTCGCGCGCGAACGCTTCGCGCCGGGCGAGCTCGTCGAGTTCCGGCTTCCAGTTCATTCCTTTCCTCCGTCTGTATGATCTTATTGTTATTGTTCACGGCCGCCGGAACGGATTTTCTCTCGAGCCGGTTGTTGAAGATGCTGGCATCGGCGCCTTCCAGCAGGCTGCCGAGCGTGGCGCCGAGCTGCACCATCGGCGGCCCCACTTCCCTGTGCAGCCGCTTCTCGTCATACATGGCCGACAACAGGCCGATCGTGGTCACGACATAGGTCTGATATTGCGGCGACCACAGCGGCACCGCGACGCCATTGATGTGCGGGCTCCAAAGGCCGCAGGCGACGACATAGCCGTGCTCGCGCAAGAGGCGGCGATTGCCTTCGATGCGCGGCTTGAGCAGCTTCGCGCCTTCGGGAATCTCGCGCTCCATCTCCGCGATCAGGGCATCGCCGACCTCGGTCTCGAGCGCGGCCGTATAGGCATGGCCCGCGGCGGTGGTCGCCATCGAGATCCGGCTGCCGGTGACCTCATGCAGGCCGAGGGCGTTCGCCGAGCGCGCATATTCGAGATAGACGAGCTGGAAGCGATCGGGGATGACGAAGCCGACGGTGCCCGGCAATTGCTCGGCGACGTCCTGCAGACGCTGCCGGATCAGGTTGCGGAGCTGCAGGCCCTTCATCATCGCAGTGCTCATCGCCACCGCGCTCGGACCTATCCGATATTTCTGGTCGCGCGGCAGATAGACGAGCTGGCCCATGCGCGTCAGCGTGTGCGTAAGCCGCGACACTGTCGATCGCGGCAGACCGCAACGATTGGATATTTCGAGATTGCCGAGCCGCGCTTCGTGTCCTTCGAAACATCGCAGGACATCAAACGCGCGCGACACGACCTGGATCACGTCGCCCTCGCCTGCGAGATCGCTGACGAGCATTCCCTGACGGCTAAGCCGTTCCGAGCGCCTTCCCATATTTTATAGGCTCCATTCCGCCACACGGAATAAAATTCCACTTGCAGAACAAGCTACCTCAGGCAATGTGCGGCCACAACAAAAGCCGTTCGCAGAGCGCCATGCGTTTCGCGAAACGGATGGGGAGCGTGGAATGCCAGATATCAAGATCATCACCGAAGTGGCCGGCCGTGTATGCGCAATACCAGTGGCGACCGGTGCGAGCATCGCCGACGGCGACGAGGTTGCGCTGGTCGAAGCGATGAAGATGGAGATTCCGGTAACGTCGACCGCCGCGGGCACGGTCAAGTCGATCCTCGTCAGCGTCGATGAGGTGATCGCCGAAGGACAGGCGGTCGCGATCGTCACGACCTGACGCGCGCACACAGCGACATCCGCGACAATCTGTCCGGTGATGCGACGATGGTGGTGGCTCGCGCCAACGGAGCGCCGTTGCCATCACCGCTATGCGGTGCAATGATCCTCTCAAACAACACGTTTCGCTAAGCGAAACATCAGGGAGGAACCATGATCCGTGGTCTGCTCGCGCTCGGCGTCACCCTACTCGTATCAGGACCTTCGCTCGCCGAAGACATCAAGCTGCCGCCGACGATGGGCGTGACCGCCTACGACACGGGCACCGCGGGATTCAACATCGCAGTCGGCGTCGGCAAGATGATGAAGGACAAGTACGGCACCGACGTCCGCGTGCTGCCGGCCGGCAACGACGTCGCGCGGCTTGCGCCGCTGCGCGCCAAGCGCGCGACAATGTCGGCGATGGGTTCCGGCACCTATTTTGCGCAAGAAGGCGTGTTCGAGTTCGGCGCCAGGGAATGGGGACCGCAGCCGCTGCAGCTCCTGTTGTCCTCGGTCGATTGCAACGCCGGCTCGCTTGGTGTAGCGGCCGATATCGGCGTCAAGGACATCAAGGATCTCAAGGGCAAACGCGTCGGCTTCGTGGTCGGCTCGCCCGCGCTGAACCAGAATTCGCTCGCCATCCTCGCCTTCGGCGGCCTCAAGCAGAGCGACGTCAAGGCCGTCGAGTTCGCCAGCTACGGCGCGATGTGGAAGGGCCTCATCAACAACGACACCGATGCGGCGTTCGGCACCACCATCACCGGCCCCGCGAAGGAAGCCGAGACCTCGCCGCGGGGACTGATCTGGCCGCCGCTTCCGGCCAACGACAAGGCCGGATGGGAACGCGTGCAGAAGGTCGGCTCGTTCTTCTTCCCGCATCGCGCAACCTGCGGCGCCGGCATTTCGCCAGAGAAGCCGATCGAACTCGGCACCTACCCCTACCCGATCTTCGTCGCCTACGCGTCGGTGCCCGCAGACCAGGTCTACGCCATCACCAAGGCGATGATCGTCAACTACGACGCCTACAAGGATTCAGCTCCGGGCGCGGGCGGGCTTGCCGCGGACCGGCAGACCAAGAACTGGGTCGTGCCGGTGCATCCGGGCGCCGTGAAGGCGCTGAAGGAAGCGGGCCAGTGGAGCGACCAGCAGGAGGCCCACAACAACGCGCTGTTCAAGCGCCAGGAGGTGCTCACCGCCGCCTGGGCGGACTACGGCAAGTCCAATCCGCCGTCCGATGACAAGGCATTCCTGGAAGGCTGGACGAAGGCGCGTGCGGCGGCGCTTGCCAAGGCGAACATGCCGAACGGTTTTGAATAGATCCGCAAGCTTCCATTACTGGCGAACGTGGGGAGTCCCTGATGTCAGCTTCTCCGCTCGATAGCGCCATGGCCGCGCCGCCGAAGAGGATCGAGTTCGATGATCCTCACTCCGGCGCCGGCAACATGCAGGAGGCCGAGGTCACGCGCGTCCGCAGCCTGCGCGGCGGCTGGCGCTGGGCGCTGGTGGTCGCGACCGCGGTCACCATCCTGCTCTGCATCAACCAGCAATTCTCGCTGCGCTTCCTGATCGGCTACACCCAGCTCAACACCGAGTATTTCTATCTGCTGATCGCGCTGATGCTGCCGTTCACCTTCCTGATCTTTCCGGGAACGGGCTCGGCGCCGCTCGACCGGATTCCCTGGTACGATCTTCTCTTGTTCGCGCTGACGTTCGCGGCCGCGATCTGGCTGATGCTCAACATCCGCAAGGCGGCGGAGTCCGGCTGGGAGTCCGATGGCGCGCCGCGCAATGTGCTCGTCGCCGGAGTCGTGATGTGGGCGGTGCTGATGGAGGCGCTGCGCCGCACCGGCGGCTGGAGCCTCTTGCTCAGCGTGTTCCCCTTCACGGTCTATCCGCTGTTTGCCGAAGCAAGCTGGCTCGGGCCGTTCCGCGGCTCCGAGCTCACCTTCGATCAGGCCACCGCCTATCACGTGCTCTCGGGCGAGAGCCTGCTTGGCATTCCGATCCAGGCCTTTGCGGACACCGTGATCGGCTTCCTCGTCTTCGGCACCGCGCTGATGATGACGGGCGCCGGAAAGTTCTTCATCAACATCTCCTTTGCGCTGTGCGGCACGTTCCGCGGCGGGGCGGCAAAGGTCTGCATCTTCGCGAGCGGATTGCTGGGCATGATGTCCGGCTCGATCATCTCCAACGTGCTCACCGCCGGCACCATGACGATCCCGGTGATGAAGCGCAGCGGCTTCCGCGCCTCCTATGCCGGCGCGATCGAGGCCTGCGCCTCGACCGGCGCGGTGCTGGCGCCGCCGGTGATGGGCGCCACCGCCTTCGTGATCGCCCAGTTCCTGAACGTCAGCTACGCCGAAGTCGCGGTCGCTGCGATCATTCCCGCCGTGCTCTATTACGTCGGCCTGTTCATGCAGGTGGACTCCTATGCCGCGCGCCATGGCCTGAAGGGCATCCCGCGCGCCGAGCTGCCGCGGGTGATCGATACCCTCAAGTCCGGCTGGTACTACGTGTTCGTCATCGCGCTCCTGATCGTGATGCTGCTCTACTTCAAGCGCGAGAGCCATGCGCCGTTCTACGCCACCGCGCTGCTGTTGGTGCTGAACCAGATCTTCTCCAAGGACACGCGCTGGACGCCCGCCACGATTGCGAAATTCCTCGAGGTCAACGGCCGCACTTTCGTGGAGCTGGTCGGCATCCTCGCCGGCTGCGGGCTTCTGATCGGCGCGTTCTCGATGACCGGCGTGGTCTCCAGCCTCGCCAACGACCTGCTGACGCTCGCGGGCGACAACGCCCTCCTGCTGCTGGCGATGTGCGCGTTCACCAGCCTGATCCTCGGCCTCGGCCTGACGACCACCGCCTGCTACATCTTCCTCGCCATCCTGGTGGCACCGGCGCTGGAGAAGCTCGGGCTGAACCGGATGGCGGTCCATATGTTCATCTTCTATTGGGGCATGCTGTCGTCGATCACCCCGCCGGTCGCGATCGCATCCTTCGCGGCGGCCGGCATCGCCGGATCGCCGGCGATGAAGACAGGCTGGGAATCGATGTGGGTCGGCAGCATCATCTATTTCATCCCGTTCTTCTTCGTGCTGAACCCGGCGCTGGTGCTGCAGGGACCCTCCCCCTACCTCGCCGGCCTCGGCTTGATGACGCTTGCCGGCGTCGGCACGCTGTTCATCTGCGGCGGCATCCAGGGCTACCAGGCCTTTGTCGGCGATCTCAGTCGCGCGGGCGCGCTGGAATGGCCGCTGCGGGTGCTGCTCGTGATCGGCGGCTTCGTGGTGGCGACCCCCGGCGGCGGCATCATGCCCCTCTCGCAGATGCAGGTGACGCTGCTCGGCCTTGCTATCCTGGTGCCGACGGTCCTGATCGCGCTGCTTCTGGTCCGGCGGCAGGCGCTCATACCGAACCAGTTGCGCGCTCCCTGATTGCGTTGCACAACAGGAGGCGATGAAACCGGAGCCGCCTCCTTCCCCCGCCAGTGCCACGGCCTGGACCCGCTCAAAACCGCCTCTACTGCGGTTCCTGCAGTCTTGCCATGACGAGTTCGCCGCCGAGACCGGCGGCGCCGTCGCCGATTACATTCCCGAGCTCGGCAAGGCCAACCCTGCCCACTTCGGCATCAGCCTCGCCACCTTGGACGGCCACGTCTATGAGGTCGGCGACACCAAGGTGCCCTTCACCATCCAGTCGATGTCAAAGCCCTTCGTGTTCGCGCTGGCGCTGGACACGCTGGGCGCGGGCCGGGTGGAAAGCGCCATCGGCGTCGAGCCGTCGGGCGATCCCTTCAACTCGATCCGGCTGAATGCGGAAAACCACCCGTTCAATCCGATGGTCAATGCCGGCGCCATCGCCTGCACCGGGCTGATCCACGAGGCCAAGGGCGATGCCGCCTTCGACTATATCCGGCAGGCGCTCGGCCGCTTTGCCGGGCGCGAACTCACGCTCGATGAGGCGGTCTATCATTCGGAGAGCACGACCGGTGACCGCAACCGGGCGATCGGCTATCTCCTGCGCACCAATGCCGTGATCAAGGACAATGTCGCCTCCGTGCTGGATGTCTATTTCCGGCAATGCGCGGTGCTGGTGACCGCGCGCGATATCGCGGTGATGGCGGCAACGCTGGCCAATCGCGGCATCAATCCGCTGACCGGCGAGCAGGTGATGACGCCGTATGCGATCTCGCGCACGCTCTCGGTGATGACGTCGTCGGGCATGTATGATTTCGCCGGCGAATGGATCTATCGCGTCGGCATCCCCGCCAAGAGCGGGGTCGGAGGCGGCATTCTCGCGGCGCTGCCGGCGCGGCTCGGGCTCGGCAGCTACTCGCCCAAACTCGACAAGCACGGCAACAGCGTGCGCGGCATCAAGGTGTGCGAGGCGCTGTCCTCGCACTACGACCTGCATATGCTCAACCGCAGCGATGACGCGCGCACCAGCATCATCGCCGATTACAATATCGGCAAGAGCCCGTCGCGGCGCGTCCGCCGCCCGCAGGAGCGCGACATCCTGGCGGCACATCATCAGGAAGTGCGGATCATCGAACTGGTCGGCACGCTGTCGCTCTCCGCGGTCGACTACGTCTCGCGGCGCCTGGCGTCGGAGCCGCGGCCGCAATTCGTCGTGTTCGACCTGCATCGGGTCACCTCCACCACCCGCGCCGGCGCGCGGCTGGTCGCCGAGGCCTTCGAAGAACTCGCCGCGCTCGGCGTCACCGTGATCCTGTCGGGCGTCAGACGCTCGTCGAAGCAATGGAAGACGCTGCGTGAATGGACGGCCAAGCTCGGCAACATCAGGGACTTCTACCTGTTGGATACCGCGATCGAATGGGCGGAGGACCAGATCGTGTACCGCTATGGCGGCTCGATCGATTTCTTCGAGACCACGGAATTGTCCGAGCAGCCGCTGCTGGCCGGATTGAGCGCGGACGAGCTGGCTGACCTGGCGCTGCTCGCCGCGACCCGCACCTATCGCTCCGGCGAGAAGATCCTTTCCGCCGGTGAGCCCGCTGGCTCGCTGTTCTTCCTGCGCAGCGGCGTGGTGCACGTCACCCTGCCCGATGGCATCCGCCTGGCGACGCTCACCGCCGGCATGGCATTCGGCGAGATGGCGATGATCGAGCCGGTGCGTTCCGCCGATGTGTCGGCGGATCAGGCCGCAACCGCCTGGGAAATCCGGCTCGGCGATTTCGAGCAATTCCGCAAGCAGCACCCGCGCGCCAGCGAGCGGATCATGCGCAACCTCGCGCAGTTGCTCGCCGACCGGCTGATCGTCGCCAATGCGAAGGTAGATCTGCTGACGTCGACCTAAAGCCCCTCTCTCTCAGCCCACCACTTCCGTCACCGGCTGCAGGTCGATCTCGAATGTCTCGAGGAATTTCGAGGTCATGATGTAGAAGCCGACCGAGAGCTGCAGCTCGACGAGTGCGGCCGGCGAAAGCTTCGAGGCGATCGCCTTGAAAGTCGCGTCCGTCGGCTTGTTGAGCTTGACGATTTCGTCGGTGAAGGCGAGCGCGGCGCGCTGCACCTCGCTGAAGCAGGTGGCGGACTGCCAGCTTGCCAGCGCCTCGTTCTGCTCGTCGGTGACGCCGACATTCCTGCCGATCCGCTTGTGCGCGACGATTTCATAAGGCGCCTCGCACAGGATACCGGTGCGGGTGATCGCAAGCTCGCGCACGACAGGATCAAGCTCGCCCTTGTGGCGGATCGCGCCGCCGAGCCGGCAATACTGCTCAAAATAGCTGGGCGAATGCGCCATCATGCGGAAGATGTTGGCGTTGCGGTTCTTGTCGAGGATTTCGCGGGTGCGATCGCTGGCCTTGGCAGGATCGCTGTATTCGATGCGGGCCATTCTTTCCTTCTCGTTTTTCTCGTTTTGCTTGGTTCCGTTAAGTCTCAAAACACTATCTGGCGCTTGACGCACGAGCAACACAGCCGAGTCAAAATGCCGCCGCAATGGTATTCGACCTTGCTACCGTCGATATTCGCCGAGTGGGGACTCAATCAGAGCGAATATGCGTCGCGGGGTGTTCCGAGTACCAATCTAAAAGGCCATCGTCCGCGCGGGATTCCGCGCCACGATGAGTCACGCCCAAGTCTAGGGGGAATAGGCATGAAGGAAGCCACCAAGAGGGCGGCCTCGGAGGCGCTCGCGCAAATGCTGGCGGTGACGGCAATGGTCGTCATCGCCAGCATTGTGCTCTATTGGCGGTGATCGCGACTATTTAGCCTTTTCAAAATACGGCACCAGGCGGCCCGCGAACTGCGCGAAACGCGCGTTCACCTTGTCGCCGATCGCAAGATCGTTCTCGCCATGGCCCATCATGCGAAAGCCCTCGGCGGTGTCGATCAGCACGATGTTGTAGGGCACATGCGCGCGCGTCTCGGGCGTGGCGGCGCGGCAGACCAGCGAGGTCGCGTACACCGTCCCTGCCCCGCTGGCACGCTTCTCCTGCGGATCGGGTGCGCCGCAGACAGAGCAAAAGCTGCGGCGGCAATATTGCACAGCGCCGCAGGAGGCGCAGGATTGATAGACGATCGCCTCCGCGCCGCTGGTCCAGTCGCTCATCGCACCCTCTCGAGGAACATGCTGACATGTGAGGACAGCACGCCGCCATCGCCATGCAATAGCGCCAGCGAGGCGTCGCGGACCTGGCGGTTGCCGGCGCGTCCTGTCATCTGCAGATGCGTCTCGACCAGATGCGCCATCGCGCCGCCGACGCCACAGTGGCCGTAGCTCAAGAGCCCGCCATGGGTGTTGAGCGGCATCGCGCCGTCATGATTGAAGTGACCGGCACGCACGCGCGCTGCCGCCTCGCCGCGCTTTGCCAGGCCAAGATCCTCGAGCAGCATCGCAAGCGTGATGGTGAAGCTGTCGTAGACCGCGGCGTAACGCACATCGGAAATCGCAACACGAGAGATCGCTTTGGCCTTGGCGATCGCAATCTCGGCGCCGAGTTCATTTAGAGCCGGCGCAGCAGTGACATGTTGATGCGTATGTGCCTGCGCACAGCCGCGGATACGCACACCGACGTCGCCAGTCCGCTCGCGGCTGATCACGAATGCCGCGCCGCCGTCGGAAACGGGGCAGCAGTCGAGCAGCTTCAGCGGTTTCGCCACCGGCTTTGAAGCCATCACATCGGCAACCGTGATCGGGTCATGGAATTGCGCGCCGGGATGGATCAGCGCGTGCTTGCGCATCAGCACCGCAAACTCGGCGAGGTCTTCCTCGGTGACGCCATACTCATGCATGTAGCGCGAGGCGACGAGGCCGTAATAGGCGGGGATGGTCGGCCCGAGCGGCACTTCGTAATCGGGATGGCCGACCTGGGCGAGCGCCTGGATCGAGGCGTCGCGGCTCTGCCCGGTCAGACGGTTCTCGCCACCGACCACGAGCACATGCTTCGCCACGCCGGCATCGACGAGATGATGCGCCAGCATGGTCATCGCGAGCCCGGTGGCGCCGCCGACCTGCACGGCATGGGCATAGGACGGGCGAATGCCAAAATGCTCGGCGAACACGGTCGCGAGCATGATGTGCGGCGACACCGTGGAATAGCCGCAGAGGATGCCGTCGATCTCGGACCGCTTCAGGCCGGCATCGGCAATCGCCAGCTCCGCCGCCTTGCTCATGAGGTCGAGCGAGGACGAGCCTTCGTGCTTGCCGAATGAGGTGAGCCCGACGCCAGTGATGAAACTCATGAGGCTATCTCCTCGTCATTCCGGGGCGCCGCGAAGCGGCGAGCCCGGAATCCATCGGACCACATGTGACGTGGTGAAATGGATTCCGGGATCGCGCTGCGCGCGCCCCGGAATGACAGTGTCAATTGTGGAGACGCCATTACCCCACCTTCAATACGATTTCGGCAGCCCCAGCACCTTCTCGGCAATAAAACTCAGGATGAGCTGCGGGCTGATCGGAGCGATGCGAGGGATCAGGGATTCCCGCAAATAGCGCTCGACATGATATTCCTTGGCATAGCCGAAGCCGCCGTGGGTCATCACCGCCTGCTCGCAGGCGCGGAAACCGGCTTCGGCGGCCAGGAACTTCGCCGAGTTGGCAGCCGGGCCGCACGGCAAACCATTGTCGTAGTGCCAGCCGGCCGACAGCACCATCAACCACGCGGCCTCCAGCTCCATCCAGCATTTGGCGAGCGGATGCTGGATCGCCTGGTTCATGCCGATCGGGCGATTGAACACGATGCGGCTCTTGGCATAGGCCTGCGCGCGCGACAGCGCGACCTTGCCGAGCCCGACCGCTTCGGCGGCGATCAGGATCCGCTCCGGATTCATGCCGTGCAGGATGTATTCGAAGCCGCGCCCTTCCTCGCCGAGCCGGTCCTCGACCGGGATCTCGAAGTTCTCGAAGAACAGTTCGTTGGAGTCGACGGGCTTGCGGCCCATCTTCTCGATCTCGTGCACGGCGACGCGCTTCTTGTCGAAATCGGTGTAGAACAGGCTCAAACCCTGCGTCGGCGTACGCACCTCTTCCAGCGGCGTGGTGCGCGCCAGCAGCAGGATCTTGTTGGCGACCTGCGCGGTCGAAATCCAGACCTTCTGGCCGTTGACGATGTATTTGTCGCCCTTGCGCACCGCGCGGGTCTTGAGCTGGGTGGTGTTGAGCCCGGTGTTCGGCTCGGTCACCGCAAAGCAGGACTTGTCGCGGCCATCGATGATCGGCGGCAGCATGCGCCGGCACTGCTCCTTGGTGCCGAACACGACCACCGGATTGAGCCCGAACACGTTCATGTGCACGGCCGACGCGCCCGACATGCCGGCGCCGGATTCCGAGATCGTGCGCATCATGATCGCAGCGTCAGTGATGCCGAGCCCGGAGCCGCCATATTCCTCGGGGATGCAGATGCCGAGCCAGCCGGCATCCGCCAGCGCGCGGTGGAAGTCGGCGGGGTAACCGCCCTCCTTGTCCTTCTTCAGCCAATAGGCGTCGTCAAAGCGCGCACAGATTTTTGCGACTGCATCGCGGATGGATTCCTGGTTGGCCGAGAGCGCAAAATCCATCTGTGTCTGTCCTAGTTCGCTGGTGCCCTGGTGACGCCGTCGCGCAGCATGGCGGCGATCTCGTCCGCGGTGAAGCCGGCCTCGCCCAGGATCTGCGCGCTGTGCTCGCCGAGCCGCGGCGCCAGTCGTTGCGGCTCGGCCCTGGTATCCGACCAGTGCGCCGAAACTTTCATGCTGCGGATGCGGCCTTCGGTCGGGTGCTCGATAACCGGAAACACGTCGGTTGCGACGATATGCGGGTCCTGCAGCAGGGTTTCGAGGTCGTGCATCGGCATGACCGGCACGTCGGCCTTCTCGAGGATCGCGTTCCACTCCGCGGTGGTCCTGGTCTCGAAGATGCGCGCGAGCTCGGCATAGACGACATCGATATTGACGGCGCGGCCGGCAAAGGTCGCGAACTTCGGATTGTTGCGCAAATCATCGCGGCCGGTGGCTGCGAAGAAATTGTCCCACTGCTTGTCGTTATAGACGATGACGCTGATATAGCCGTCCTTCGTCTTGTATGGCCGCCGGTCCGGCGACAGGTGTCGCTTGTAGCCGCCGCGGTCGAGCGGCGGATCGTAAGTCAGCCCACCCATGTGGTCGCCCATCACGAAGCCCGCCATGGTCTCGAACATCGGGATGTCGACGCGCTGGCCCTGCCCGGTCTTTTCGCGATGCACGAGGCTCGCGCAGATCGCGCCGACCGCGGTCAATCCGACGATGCGATCGACCAGCGCGTTCGGCACGTAGCGCGGCACGCCGTCGGAGGTCTGCGCCATCAGCGCCGGAAGCGCGGTGGCGCCCTGGATCAGGTCGTCATAGGCCGGCTTGGCGGCATACGGGCCGTCCTGGCCGAAGCCGAACACGCCGGCATAGATCAGCCGCGGATTGATCTTGGAAACGACGTCATAGCCGAGCTGCAACCGCGCCATCGCCTGCGGGCGCACATTATAGACCAGCACATCGGCCTTCGCGATCAGGCGCAGCACCGCCTCGCGGCCGGCCGGCTTCTTGAGGTCGAGGCAGATCGAGCGCTTGCTGCGGTTGGTGTTGAGGAACACCGGACCCATGCCGGGATGGCGCGTCGGGCCGATCTGGCGCGTGACGTCGCCATCGGGCGATTCCACTTTGATGACGTCGGCGCCGTAGTCGCCGAGCATCTGCGTGGCATACGGCCCCATCAGCACCGTCGTCATGTCGACGATCTTGATGCCCTCCAGCGGTCCCATGGCCTCGTCATCCTCCCCGAGAGGCGGCCAATCACGGCCGCGTTATCACTACCGGGGACGTAGTAACGGCAGGGCGTCCGCAAGATCAAGGCGCGCCGCGCGTATGGGCGTATGCGCGGCGGGTAGCGGAAGCTATCTCGGCGACCGCGCGTCGCGCTCCTTCATCAGCCGCTCGAGCTCGTCATTCTGCTGGCTGATGCGGTCGGCAATGCGCGCCTCGTTCTGCTCGCCGGACGCCGCGGCGGCCTGTTCGATCAACTGCCTGATGTTGTCTTCAAGAATCGCGATGCGATCGTTGAGTTCGTCCAGCGACAACGAGCTTTCGTTACCCATGATGCACGCTCCGAAACGATGCGCCGCGGCATACCGCGGTGCTTCCGTAGGATGGGTAGAGCGCAGCGAAACCCATCAACGACGACCCTGGGGCGAAGATGGTGGGTTTCGCTGCGCTCTACCCACCCTGCAACGCTACGGCAGCCCGCTCCGCCGACAGCCTACTTCGCCGGCTCCAGCAGCGAAACGTAATTCGCAACCGCGGCGCCGCCCATGTTGAAGATGCCGGCAAGTTCAGGGTTCTTCAACTGCATGCCCTCGGGCGCCTGGCCCGTGAGCTGCATCGCACTCATCACATGCATGGAGACGCCGGTGGCGCCAATCGGGTGGCCCTTGGCCTTGAGCCCGCCGGATGGATTGATCGGCAGCTTGCCGTCCTTCAGCGTCCAGCCTTCCAGAATCGCCCGCGCACCCTGCCCGCGCGGGGTCAGGCCCATCGCTTCATATTCGATGAGTTCGGCGACAGTGAAGCAGTCATGGGTCTCGACGAAGGAAAGATCGGACAGCTTGGCGCCGGCCTGTTCCAGCGCGCGCTGCCAGGCCACGGTGCAGCCCTCGAACTGCAGGATGTCGCGCTTGGACATCGGCAGGAAATCCTGCGCATGCGCGGTGGCGCGGAAGTTCACCGCTTTGCCCATGGTCTTGGCGGTTTCCGAATCCGTCAGCACCAGCGCGGCGGCGCCGTCCGACACCAGCGAACAGTCGGTGCGCTTCAAGGGGCCGGCGACGAACGGGTTCTTGTCGCTCTCGGCGCGGCAGAACTCGAAGCCGAAATCCTTGCGCATCTGCGCATAGGGATTGGCGACGCCGTTCTTGTGGTTCTTGGCGGCGATCAGCGCCAGCGCATCGGACTGGTCGCCATACTTCTGGAAATAGGCCTGCGCGATCTTGCCGAACACGCCGGCGAAGCCCGCGGGCGTCTCGCCGTCCTCGGGCAGATAGGACGCGCGCAACAGGTTGCGACCGATCTCCGGTCCTGGCGTCTTCGTCATCTGTTCGACGCCGACCACGAGCACGATTTTGGCGCCGGTCTGGATCGCGCGAATGCCTTGGTGCACGGCGGCCGATCCGGTCGCGCAGGCGTTCTCGACGCGCGTGGCCGGCTTGAAACGGAACTGCGGATCGGCCTGCAGCACCAGCGAGGCCGTGAAATCCTGCGGCGAGAAGCCGGCGTTGAAATGGCCGAGCACGATCTCGTCGACGTCGCCAGCCGAAATGCCCGCATCGGTCAGCGCCTCGTTGGCGACACGCGTCACCAGGCTCTCAACCGTCTCCGCGTCGAATTTGCCGAAGGGGGTGTGCGCCCACCCCACGATGCTGGCTGTCATGGCCGTTCTCCCAAAATGTTCCTGATCGCTTGTAGCTGATCCCCAACCGGACTTCACCCGGCTTTCAGCGATTTCATGGTGCGGTCGCACATGGCGGTTATGCCCGCCCAATTGTTGGACCTGACCTCGGCGGACGGGCAGAGCCAGGATCCGCCGACCGCGACCACATTGGGCTCCGCCAGCCAGGTGGCGGCATTGGCCTCCCCGATGCCGCCGGTGGGGCAAAACCGCACGTTCGGGAACGGTCCGGCCAGCCCCCGCAGTGCCTTTATACCGCCGGAAGATTCCGCGGGGAAGAATTTCACGAGATCGAAGCCTTGCGTCAGCGCCTGCATCAGCTCGGACGCGGTCGCGATCCCCGGCGCGAAAGGCAGGCTAGAGCCGGCCGCGGCTTTCAGGAGCTCGGGCGTCGCACCCGGGCTGATGCCGAACCTAGCGCCGAGCGCCTCGGCGCGCGCAAGATCGTCGGGGCTCAGGATCGTGCCGATGCCGACGATCGCATCCGGCACCTCGGCCAGGATCGCCTTTGCCGCCTCGATTGCGACCGGCGTGCGCAAGGTGACTTCCAGCGTGTCCACGCCGCCTGCGACCAGCGCGCGTGCCAACGGCACCGCATCCTCGCGCCGTTCGATGGTGAGGACGGGGATGACCTTGGCCTCACTGAACAGCGTGGCGAGCGTTTCCTGTTTGGCTGACGTCATTGCGAGGCCCTGCGGGAACTGGTCGGTCGCGGCGCTTTCTTCGGCGGCATGGCATAGCGCGGAATGATCGCGCCGGGATAGCACACCACGACGCCGGCCAGACGGTGACCGGCACGCGCGGCTTCCGGCGGCTCGGCACCGGACAGCCGGGCCGCGAGGTAGGCGGCCGCGAAACTGTCGCCGGCCGCGGTGGTGTCGATGATCGGCTGGGTCACCGGCTCGGCCCTCACCTCCCGAGATCCGCCGGGAAAGCGCAGGACGCAGGCAGGCTCCGGCAGCTTCAGCACCACTTCGGGGCTCGGAATGCCTGCAAGCAGCGCCTCGTTGCTCTCGCCGGGATAGAGCGGCAGCAGGTCCTCGGTCGAGGCGAGCACGATGTCGGCTGCCTCGAACGCGGCGCTGTAGACGCTGCGCGCCTCGCTCAGATCGGGCCAGCCACGGGCACGGAAATTGGTATCGAACGCGAAGCGCGTCCCGAGCAGGCGCGCGCGCTTCAAGGCCGTCATCAACCGCCCTCGCCCGTAATCATCATAGATCGAGAGCGTGATGGCCGAGAGGTAGACGAGATCATAGGTCGCGAGCGAATTCAGGAGGTCCTCGGTCTCCGGCAGGTGCATCAGCTTGCGCGCGGCCGAGTTTTCGCGCCAATGGAAGAATTTGCGTTCGCCCTTCTCATCCGTCTGGATCAGATAGAGGCCGGGCAGTTTGCCCGGCAGCCGAACGACGCGCGTGGTTCCGATACCCTCGGCCTTCCAGCCCGCGCTCATCTCATCGCTCAAGGCATCGTCGCCAAGCGCCGTGATGTAGTCGACGTTGATGCCGAGGCGCGCGAGATAGACGGCAGTGTTGAGGGTGTCACCGCCGTAACCCCGGGAGTAGAGGCCGCCTTGCGTCCCGCTGTGGGGCCCGCCCTGGGCCTGCCTCAACTCGATCATGCATTCGCCGATAGAGGCTACCCGCGTCATGACCGCATCCTGCAGGCAAACTACGCCGCGAACTTGCCGCCGAGCTCGTCCTCGATGTGAATTCGGATGATATCGTCGAACGTCTTCTCGGCGGTGGTGAAGCCGAGCTTCAGCGCGCGCTCAGTGACGAAATCGCGCGGCCAGCCGGAGACGATGCCGATGATGGTCTGGTCCGGCACCCGCTTGATCCGGGCAGTAACGTTCTTGCCGGCAACGCGCTCGAGCGCCGCGATCTGCTCGCCGACCGTGGCCGAGAGCCCGGGCATGCTGAGGTTACGGCGCGGGCCGATGGTGTTGAGATCCATGGTCCCGGCATGCACGAGGAAGCCGACCGCCGATCGCGGCGAGGCATGCCAGTGCCGGACGTCTTCCGACACCGGCAGGATCGCTTCCTCGCCGGCGAGCGGCTCGCGGATGATGTTGGAGAAGAAGCCCGACGCCGCCTTGTTCGGCCGGCCCGGCCGCACGCAGATGGTCGGCAGGCGGATGCTGATGCCGTCGAACAGGCCCTTGCGGGTATAGTCGTTGATCAGGAGCTCGCAGATCGACTTCTGCGTGCCGTAGCTGGTCAGCGGCGTGTGGAAGAACTCGTCGCCGATCTTCTCCGGGAACGGCGCGCCGAACACCGCGATCGAGGACGTGAACACCAGCCGCGGCTTGTAGCCGCCGCCGACTAGGCGGATGGCGTCGATCAGGTAGCGCGTGCCGTCGAGATTGATGCGGTAGCCCTTGTCGAAATCGGCCTCGGCCTCACCCGACACGATCGCGGCGAGATGGAAGATCACGTCGGGCCGCTCGGCGATCAGCGGCGCGGCGGCGCCGGCATCGGCGAAATCGGACGCCACCACCTTGACCGGGATCGAGGCATTGGCCGGCTTTGCGGGCTCGACCACGTCCTGCAGGGTCATCCTGGTGATGTCCTGCTTGCCGAGGCGGCCGTCGCGCAGCAGACGGTCGGTCAATTTGCGGCCGACCATGCCGGCGGCGCCGAGAATCAGAACGTGCAAGACCCAACTCCTTCGTGTTCTTCAGGGCTAGATGGGCGCCTGCGCTATTCCTTCACGGCTCCCGTCATGGCCGACACATAATGCTCGACGAAGAAGGCGTAAAGGATCACGAGCGGCAGTGAGCCGACCAGCGCGCCAGCCATCAGCGATCCCCATTTGTAGATGTCGCCGTCGACGAACTCGTTGACGATCGCGACCGGCACCGTCTTGTTCGGCGTCGATTGCAGGAAGGTCAGCGCATAGATGAACTCGTTCCAGCACAGCGTGAACGAGAATATGAAGGCCGAGATCAGGCCGGGGACCGCCAAGGGCACGATGATCTTGACCAGGATCTGCCAGCGCGAGGCGCCGTCGATCAGCGCGCATTCCTCGAGCTCATAGGGGATGGTCTTGAAGTACCCCATCAGCAGCCAGGTCGAGAACGGAATGAGCAAGGTCGGATAGACCAGGATCAGCGACAGCGGCGAGTCGAACAGGCCGTAGGCCTGGATCACCGAGGCCAGCGGGATGAACAGGATCGACGGCGGCACGAGGTAAGCGAAGAAGATCAGGATGCCGACGGTGTCGGCACCCTTGAACCGCAGTCGCGTGATCGCATAGGCCGCCAGTACGCTGGCCGCGATCGACAGGAAGGTGGCGCCAACAGCCACATACATCGTGTTCCAGAGCCAGCGCGGATACTGGGTCTCGAACAGCAGCTTGCTGATGTGCTTGAAGGTCGGATGGACAACCCAGAACGGGTTGAACTTCTCCATGTCGATCAGCTGCTCGTCCGGTTTGATCGACGTCAGCACCATCCAGTAGAACGGGAACAGCAGCACCACGAGGATGATGAACAGCGGCAGATACAGCGTGATCAGGCGGCGCGGCAGCGACTCCAGATAGCTCATGCCCTCGGAGTCGTCGCTCGCGGCCTGTGCCGGCGCTTTCGAATGCAGGGCTGAATCAGTCATTGTTCGATCCTTGCTGCCACTTGCGGCGCTGCATGCCGAACCAGGAGATCGCGATCGCGGCTAATAGGAACGGGATCATCGCCGTCGCAATCGCCGCACCCTCGCCCAGCCGTCCGGAGATGATGCCGCGCTGATAGCTCAGCGTCGCCATCAGATGCGTCGCATTGACCGGTCCGCCGCGGGTCAGCGCCCAGATCAGCTGGAAGTCGGTGAAGGTGAACAGTACCGAAAACGTCATCACCACGGCAATGATCGGCGTCAGCAGCGGATAGGTGATGTAGCGGAAGCGCTGCCAGTTGGTGGCGCCATCAAGCGTCGCCGCCTCATAGAGCGAGGGCGAGACCGTCTGCAGGCCCGCGAGAAGCGTGATCGCCACGAAGGGAACGCCGCGCCAGACATTGGCGAAGATGACGCTGGCGCGGGCCCAGGTGCTGTCGCCGAGGAAGTTGATGTTGTGGTCGATGACGCCGAGCTTGATCAGCGACCAGGAGATGATCGAGAACTGGGCGTCATAGATCCACCAGAACGCGATCGCCGACAGCACCGTCGGCACGATGAAGGGGATCAGCACGATCGACCGGATCATCGCCTTGAACGGCATGTGCCGGTTCAAGAGCAGCGCGAGATAGAGCCCGATCGCGAATTTGATGACGCTGGCGATCAGCGTGTAGAGCAGCGTGTTGAAGACCGACAGCCAGAAGATCGCGTCGTCCCACAGCCATTGATAATTCTCGAGGCCGATGAAAATCCCGCCACGGCCGATGCGTTCGTCCGTGAAACTCATCCAGATGCCAAGGCCAAGCGGATAGGCCAGGAACAGGATCAGGAAAGCTGCCGCCGGCAGCATGAACCACAGCGCCGCCCAGTTGCGGTTGGCGCGCAGCCTCGACCATAGTGACGGCTCGCCGGCTGCGGCGGCCTGTACCGGCATCGATGTCTGGACAGTACTCATTCCGTCTCCAACTCAAATCGAAGGCAGCGCCCGGCCCGCTTCCGTGGCATCCGAGCGTCCCCCCGATCGCTCAACAACCAGAGAGCCGGCGCGGGCAGTCCGCGCCGGCTGCCCGCTTAGCGGAAGATGCGCTTGGCCGCGCGTTCGGCCGAAGCCATCGCGGTCTTCACATCCTCGCGTCCGGTGCAGTAGTTCGCGTACATGTCGACGAGCACAAAGTCGGCGATCGCGGCTGCTGCGTTCTCGCTCATCTGCGCCTCGCCGGCCGGCGTCGAGGCGCTCTGCGCCACGCTGCGGTAAGGCGTGGTCTTCGGATCGGCGGTCCAGACCGGGTTCTTGTCGTAGCCGAGGAGGAAGTGGGACAGGTAACCCTGCGCCGCTTCGATCCAGGGGTTGAACTGATCCGGCTCCAGCATGAAGGCGGTGAACGCCTTGCAGGTCTGCGGATACTTCGAGAAGGTGAAGATCAGGATCGGGAAACCGAGATGAAGCTCGCGCGTCTTGCCGTCGATGCCGGGCGGCAGATGCGCGTGATTCATGTCCTCCGCGATCTGCGGATTCTCCTTCTTCGCCGTCACATAGATCGAAATGCCGTTCGTGGTGAGGTGAAGCTGGCCGGCGAGGAACGCCTTGTTGTTGGAACTGTCGTTCCACGATGCCGTGCCCGGCACGAAGTTCTCGTAGAGGCCCTTGACGTATTCCAGCGACTTCGCGGTCTCCGGCGAGTTGATGACGACCTTGTTGTTCTTGTCGATCATCTTGCCGCCATGGGCCCACAGCGCCCAGTGCAGCCAGCCGTTGGCGTCGCCCGAGGCGTGACCCAGCGCCATGCCGGCCGGCGTGCCGTTCTTGTTCATGCCCTTCACGAGGTCGGCAAAGCCGGCGAGATCCTTCGGGAATTCCTTGTGGCCGGCCTTCTCGGCCGCGGCGACGCGGTAGTTGACGAGGCCGCCGGTGGCGGCAACGGGAATGCCGATCCATTTGCCGTTGAGCATGCCGTAGGCCTTGCCTGAGTCGGTCCAGCCGCCGCATTTCTGGCCGAGATAGTCGGCGACGTCGGTGACATCGACGCATTTGCTCGGGAACAGGAACGGCAGCGAATAGAGACCCCAGACCATGTCGAGGCCCTGCCCGGTGTTGGCGGCAACGGATGCCTTGGGCTGGATGTCGTCGTAGGATTCGTTGGAAACGTTGATGGTGACGTTGTTGGCCTTCTGGAAGGCGTCGACGATCTTCATGAAGGCGACGTCTTCGGCTTCGACGAAACGCTTCCAGCGCAATAGGTTGATCTTCGCCCCCGGCTCCGGCTTCCACGGCGCAGTCTGCGCCCAGGCCTTCGCATAACCCAATAGCTGATCGCTCGACATCGTCGCTGCGGCGGCCAAAAGGCCCGCACCGCCCTTGAGCAGCGAACGGCGATCGGTGAACTTATTCATTTCAAGTCTTCTCCCTTAATTTATGGTCTTGCTTGGGCTTGTTAGTCCGGCCGCCTAGAGACGACGGCCGGTGTCCTTGTCGAACAGGTGAGCGGACGACGCGCGCGGCCGCAAATGAATTCGCTCGCCGGGCTTGACCTCATGTCGCTCGCGGAACACGGCGATGATGTCCTGTTTGCCGATGCGCGACACGATCTGCGTCTCCGAGCCGGTGGGCTCGACGACGACGACCTCGGCCTCGATGCCGTCGCTGGCGAGTTCGAGATGTTCGGGGCGAATGCCGTAGACCACTGGCTTTCCATCGGACGCGGTGGGTGCGGTGGCCAGCGGCAGCTTGGCGCCGTCCTCAGTCTCGACATAGACTTGGCCGTTGGATTTCAGATGCCCGTTGAGGAAGTTCATCGCCGGCGAGCCGATGAATCCCGCGACGAACTGGTTGTCGGGCTTGTCATAGAGATCGAGCGGCGATCCCATCTGCTCCACGATGCCGTCATGCATGACCACGATCTTGTCGGCCATGGTCATGGCCTCGATCTGGTCGTGGGTGACGTAGACCGTCGTGGTCTTCAGCCGCTGATGCAATTCCTTGATCTCGGTGCGCATCGCGACCCGCAGCTTGGCATCGAGGTTGGACAGCGGCTCGTCGAACAGGAACACCTGGGGATCGCGCACGATCGCGCGCCCCATGGCGACGCGCTGGCGCTGACCGCCCGACAACTGGCGCGGATAGCGCTCCAGGAGCGGCGTCAATGCAAGGATTTCGGCAGCTTTCTTGACCCGGGCGCTAATGTCCTGCTGGTTCGCATTCCGCAATTTCAACGAGAAGCCCATATTTTGGGCAACCGTCATATGCGGATAGAGCGCGTAATTCTGGAACACCATCGCGATGTCGCGCTCTTTCGGCTGCACGTTGTTCACCACGCGATTGCCGATCGAAATGGTCCCGGAGGTGATGTTCTCCAGCCCCGCCAACATGCGCAGCAACGTCGACTTGCCGCAGCCGGAGGGGCCGACCAGCACCACGAACGCACCGTCCTCGATCGGAACAGTCACGCCGTGCAGGACTTCAAACCCACCGAACGACTTCCGCACGTCGCTTATCTGCACCGACGCCATTCATTTCCCTCCGATTCTAGCGGCGGTTAGGACCATAACGGCCCTGCCCGCTCTTCAAGTTGAGTTGCCTCTTAGCAGAATTTTTTCGCCATGTCCTTGGATCAAAGTTGAATATCGCCGCGCTCAATCAATTGCGAACAGTCGGTCGACGTGCATAAAGTCGCGTCAACGAAACAAGGCTGAGTGCAGTGCAGCATAAGCCGTTGCGCTCGGGGAGAAACAATGAACAAGCCTGCTACGCCAGTCACAAAGCGCAAGCTCCGCTCCAGCGAATGGTTCAACAACCCACACAATCCCGGCATGACCGCGCTCTATCTCGAGCGCTACCTTAATTATGGACTGACGCGGCAGGAATTGCAGTCCGGCAAACCGATCATCGGCATTGCGCAGACCGGCAACGATCTTTCGCCCTGCAATCGCCATCATCTTGAATTGGCGCACCGGGTGCGCGAGGGCATTCGCGCCGCCGGCGGCATCGCGATGGAGTTTCCGACCCATCCGATTCAAGAGACAGGAAAACGGCCGACCGCTGCGCTCGACCGCAATCTTGCCTATCTCGGCCTGGTCGAAGTTCTCTTCGGCTATCCGCTCGATGCGGTCGTGCTGACCACCGGCTGCGACAAGACCACGCCGGCCTGCCTGATGGCGGCGGCGACCGTGAACCTGCCGGCGATCGTGCTATCGGGCGGGCCGATGTTGAACGGCTGGCACAATGGCGTGCGCTCCGGTTCCGGCACCGTGGTCTGGAAGGCGCGCGAGCAACTCGCCGCCGGCGAGATCGATTACGAAGAATTCATGAACGTCGTCGCCTCCTCGGCGCCGTCGGTCGGCCATTGCAATACAATGGGCACCGCCTCGACCATGAATTCGCTGGCGGAAGCGCTCGGCATGTCATTGCCGGGCTGCGCCGCGATCCCCGCACCCTATCGCGAGCGCGGCCAGATCGCCTATGAGACCGGAAAGCGGATCGTCGAGATGGTCTGGGAGGACCTGAAACCTTCCGACATCCTCACCCGCAAGGCGTTCGAGAACTGCATCGTGGTGAATTCGGCGATCGGCGGCTCGACCAACGCGCCGATCCACATCAACGCGCTCGCGCGCCATGTCGGCGTCGAATTGTCGATCGGCGACTGGCAGAAATATGGCCACGACGTGCCGCTGCTGGTGAACATGCAGCCGGCCGGCTTCTATCTCGGCGAGGAATATCACCGCGCCGGCGGCGTGCCGGCGGTGGTGCGCGAACTGATGAAGCACAAGCGCATCCATGAAGACGCGGTGACGGTGAACGGCCGCAGCATGGGCGAGAACTGCAAGGAAGCGGCCCAGCCCGATGGCGATGTGATCTTTACCTATGACAAGCCGCTGGTGAAGGACGCAGGCTTCCTGGTGCTGCGCGGCAATCTCTTTGATTCCGCGATCATGAAGACCAGCGTGATCTCCAAGGAGTTCCGCGACCGCTATCTGGTCAACCCGAAGGATCCTAACGCCTTCGAGGGCCGCGCCATCGTGTTCGAGGGCCCGGAGGATTACCACGAGCGGATCGAGGATCCCTCGCTCGAGATCGACGAGCACTGCATGCTGTTCATCCGCGGCGCCGGTCCGATCGGCTATCCCGGCGGCGCCGAGGTCGTGAACATGCAGCCGCCGGCAGCGCTGATCAAACGCGGCATCCTGTCCCTGCCCTGCATCGGCGACGGACGCCAGTCCGGCACCTCGGGCTCGCCGTCGATCCTCAACGCATCGCCGGAAGCGGCCGCCGATGGCGGGCTGGCGATCCTGAAGACCGGCGACCGCGTCCGCATCGACCTCAACAAGGGCACCGCCAACATCCTGATCCCCGACGAGGAGGTGAAGAAGCGGCATGCCGAATTGAAGGCGAATGGCGGCTTCCGCTATCCGGCGAACCAGACGCCGTGGCAGGAGCTCTACCGCGCGACCGTCGGCCAGCAGGCCACCGGCGCCTGCCTCGAACTCGCCACCCGCTATCAAGACATCGCCGGCAAGGTCGGGGTGGCCCGGGATAATCACTAGCATCTTGTCATTCCGGGATGCGCGAGGCGCAGGCCCGGAATCCATTTCTCCGCTTGCGTATGTGGCGCCATGGATTCCGGGTTCGTCGCTTCGCGACGCCCCGGAATGACGAGCAGAATGAAGGGACAAGACATGTCAGACCGGCTGAAGGGCAAGCGCGCATTCGTCACTGCGGCGGCCGTGGGCATCGGCCGCGCCTGCGCAGTCGCCTTTGCGCGCGAGGGCGCCAGCGTGTTCGCGACCGACATCGATGAGGAGAAGCTCGCGCTCCTCAAGCAGGAAGGTATCGCCGAAGTCGCCCGGCTCGACGTGCGCGACACCGCTGCGGTCACGGCCATGGCCAAGCGCGTCGGCAAGACCGATATCCTGCTCAATGCGGCCGGCTTCGTGCATCATGGCACCGTGCTCGATTGCTCCGACGACGATTGGGACTTCTCCTTCGACCTCAATGTGAAGTCGATGCATCGCACGATCCGCGCCTTCCTGCCGGGCATGCTGGAAGCGGGCGGCGGCTCGATCGTGAACATCTCCTCCGCCGCCGGCGTGTTCAAGGCGGCGCCGAACCGCTACGTCTACGGCGCGACGAAGGCGGCGGTCGCGGCCCTCACCCGCTCCGTCGCGGTCGACTACATCAAGCGCGTGCGCTGCAATTGTATTTGCCCCGGAACCATCGAGACGCCATCGATGCTTGAGCGCGCGGCTGCAGCGGGTCCGAACGGACGCGACATGTTCGTGGCGCGCCAGCCGATGGGCCGGCTCGGCACCGCCGAAGAGATCGCCGCGCTCGCCGTCTATCTCGCGAGCGACGAGAGCTCGTTCACCACCGGCGTCGCGCACGTCATCGACGGCGGCTGGACACTCTGACACCCTCATCCCGAGAAGCCGCGCATAGCGCGGCGTCTCGAGGGATGGGCCACGGGCCTCATGGTTCGAGACGCCGCTTCGCGGCTCCTCACCATGAGGAACTTAGATGAAAGGGAGGCACTCCATGAACAAATACGATCTCAATGGCCGCAGTGCCGTCGTTACCGGCGGCGCGCAGGGTTTCGGGCGCGCGATCACCGAGCGTTTCGTCGCGTCGGGCGCAAAGGTCGCGATCTGGGACCATGACATCGCGCTGGCCGAGAAGACCGCAAAGGAGATCGGCGCTGGCGTCACCGCCTTCAAGGTCGACGTCACCGATCCGGCCGGCGTCGAGAAAGCGCGCGACGACGTGCTGAAGGCGTTCGGCAAGATCGACATTCTCGTCAACAATGCCGGCATCGCCGGCATCAACAAGACCGTGTGGGAGACCGATCTCGAAGAATGGCGCAAGGTGCTGCGCATCAATCTCGACGGCCCCTTCATCTGCTGCAAGGCGATCGTGCCGGCAATGCTCAGCCAAGGTTATGGCCGCATCGTCAACATCGCCTCGATCGCCGGCAAGGAAGGCAATCCGAACGCGGCACATTATTCGTCATCGAAGGCCGGCCTGATCGCGCTGACGAAATCGCTCGGCAAGGAGCTCGCGCAGCACAATATCCTCGTCAACGCGGTGACGCCTGCGGCGGCGAAGACCGCGATCTTCGACCAGATGACGCAGCAGCACATCGATTTCATGCTGTCGAAGATCCCGAAGGGCCGCTTCGTGCTGGTGGAAGAGCTCGCCGCGCTGGTCGCCTGGCTGGCCTCGGAGGATTGCGCCTTCTCCACCGGCGCCGTGTTCGACATCTCCGGCGGCCGCGCGACGTATTAAGCTGGCTGGCGAAGCTCTGCGGCCAGATGATCGGCCAATAATGACGCCGCGCGCGGCAGGTTTGCCGCGCGGTGCAGCCTGATTTCGGCGCGCGGCAGCGGCGGCATGCCGTCGCGCTCCGACAAGCGCCGGAGCCGCGGCGGAAAAGTGCCGGCCTTGACCACGGTGACAGCCAATCCCTGCACCGCGATCGCCTCGACCGCAGCTAAGCTGTGGCTGACGAAAGCGAGCCGCCACGGCCGTTTCGCAGCGTCGAGCGCCTGCATCGCCCAGCTCCGGAACAGGCAGCCCTGCGGATAGAGCGCCACGGGAAGCGGATCGAGTTCCTCGACGCGATGCTCCGGGCTTGCCGCCCACACCGCCTGCTCGCGCCGCAGCAGTTCGCCGTCGCCACGCCCTTCCGGATGCATGGCGATGACGAGATCATAGGTCTCGCCAAGCCGGTCGGTCATCGAGGACGTCAGCCCCGTCTCCATCTCGATATGGATCAGCGGATAATTGGCGACGAAGCTAGCCAGCAGCGGCGGGACCAGCAGCGTGCCGTAGTCGTCCATCACGCCGAGGCGAACGCCTCCTTCCACCTTGTGCTCACGCACCCGGCCGACCGCCTCTTCGTTCAGGCTTATGATGCGTCGCCCGTAGCCAAGCAGGCCCTCGCCGGCCGCGCTCAGATCGACATTGGCCTTGGTGCGGTGAAACAGCTCCGCCTGCAGCCGCTCTTCCAGCCGCTTCACCTGCATGCTCACCGCCGATTGCGTCCGGTTCAGCGCCACGGCCGCACGCGTGAAGGAGCGATGGTCCGCCACCGCGACGAAAGCCTTCAGAAGATCTGGGTCGAGGCTCATGACGATCCGTGATTTTATCTATCAGATAAATTCCATTCCTTGATTATCGCCTGTCACCTAGGGTCGACAAGGGCGAAAACGGGATGGATGGGCGAGACATGATGGGTGAGACGTGGGGCGTCCTGGCCGCGCTGCTTTCGAGCGCGCTCGGCGGCACGTCGATCGGAGCAACGCGCTATCTGGTCAACGCCATCGACCCGCTCGCCATCGGCGCGTTTCGCTTCGGCATCGGCTTCCTGCTGCTGCTTCCGCTCGTCCTGATCCAAAAGCGGGGCTGGCCGGCGCGGCGCGACTGGCTGGCCGTGATCGGCCTGGGCCTGCTGTTCTTCGCCGCGTTTCCGATCCTGTTCAACGCATCCTTGATCTTCACGACGGCGGCGCGAGGCGCGCTCGCGCTCTCGACATTGCCGCTGGTGACGATGGCGGTCGGCGCCGCGCTTGGCAGCGAGCAGTTGACGCTGCGAAAGACCGTTGGCGTGCTGGTGACGATCCTCGGCGTCGCCATGGCCCTGCTTTCCGGCCTCAGCGCCGCGCCGGAAGGGGCGTGGCGCGGCGATCTGCTGATGGTAGCGGCCGCGCTCTGCATGGCGCTCTACAGCATCTGGTCAAAACCTTTCATCCGTCGCTCCGGTCCCGTTCCGTTCACCACGATGGCGATGGCCGCCGGCGCGGCCTGCCTTACCGTCGCCTCGCTCGCGCGCGACAGTTTCGCACCGGTCGCGGCCTTCGGCGCACCGCAATGGTTCGGCGCGATCTATCTCGGCGCCTTCGGAGCCGCGCTGACATTCTATCTGTGGGCGTTCGCACTGGAGCGTACTACGCCGACGTGCGTCGCAATTTCGGTAACCGTCAATCCGATCGCGGCATCTCTCGTCGGCGCCACGCTGTTGGGCGAGCCGCTGAGCTGGAATCTGGCGGTCGGTATCGTGACCGTGTTTGCGGGGATCTGGATCGCGACTGCGCAATCGGGCCCTAAAAAGGTCCGCAAGGCCGATCCGGCGGCGGTGCAGAAGCTGCCGTGACGCCGGCGGGCCGATATTCCGCGCCAATGCGTCGCGCGTTGACCGCCTTGCGCTGGAACCGAGCTGCAACCATGTCTGGTTGAAAGCGGCCGCCGCCGCGACCGGATATCCTCCTTGAACATCTCCCTCTACACCATCTCCGTCTGGGTGCTGCCGCTCCTGATCGCCATCACCTTCCATGAGGCGGCACACGGCTTTGTCGCTTACCGGCTGGGTGACAATACCGCCTGGCAACTCGGCCGCGTCAGCTTCAATCCTGTCAAGCATATCGACCCGTTCGGCACGGTGATTCTGCCCGCCGTGCTCTTGCTGTCGCACTCGCCGTTTCTGTTCGGCTATGCCAAGCCGGTGCCGGTGAATTTCCGCAACCTCAAGCATCCCCGGCTCGACATGGTCTGGGTGGCGCTGGCCGGCCCTGCCATCAACATCATTCTCGCTATGGTTGTCGCGCTCGCGTTTCACGCGCTCCCTTTCATCCCACCGGACAGCGCGCGCTGGATCGCGGACAATCTCAAAAACGCCTTCCTGATCAATATCGTGCTTGCGATCTTCAACATGATGCCGATCCCGCCGCTGGATGGCGGCCGGGTGGCGGTCGGGCTGCTGCCCCGGGCGCTTGCCGAGCCGCTCGCACGGCTCGAGCCCTATGGGCTGCTGATCCTGATCGGGCTTTTGATCCTGTTGCCCCTCCTCGGTTCGCAGCTTGGTCTCAATCTTGATATTATTTCCGCGATACTGGGGACACTGACCGGCTATGTGATACGTGCGCTTCTCCTCATCACGGGCAACGCCTAAGCTGAGGAAAAAATCGCGAGGGCCTCTTGATCAAAGCTGCCGATATGCTGATCGCTCGACGTGCGGACACCCGCGCCAGAGCGGACTTCGCGACCTGGAAAATGCTCGCCAAGCTCAATGGCACGTCATCCCTGTCGGCCGACGCGCAGAATTTCCTCGCCACCTACAACAAGCTTTCGGAGCAGATGCCCGAGGCCGAGGCGGGCGAGGCCACCATCAAGCTGATGTACAAGAGCTATTATGCCGAGATGGGCGGTGCCGGTAAGCCGCCGGACGTTCCCGCCCCCTCCCGCGAGCCGGTCGCCGACCGCGGCAACGTCACCGCCTTCCGTCGCCTGCCCGCCAAGAAGACCGGCGTGTCCGGGCCAACGGGCAAACGGCCGCTGCCGGTAGCGCTGATCTTCGCCTGCCTCGTCGTGGTCTACGTCGGCATCCGGTATTTCTGGCGCTAGAGCGTTTTCGAGCGAAGTGGACACCGGTTCGCGTGAAGAAAACGCGTCAAAACAAGAATCTAGAGCTTCGGTTCTGATTCAATCAGAACCGAAAATGCTCTAGTTGAGCGCGGGACGAATGCAGCAAACGCAGGATGGGTAGAGCGGAGCGAAGCCCATCATTCGCGCTTGCTCCGAAATCGATGGATTTCGCCCCGCGCTACCCATCCTGCAAGTTCACTACTTCGGCTTCTTGAAGTTCACATCGAGGCTGAAGGCGAACTGGTCTTCGGTGAGTTCGGCCGGCGGCGGTGGGACCGGATCGGAGCGGCGGATCATCGAGATGGCCGCGTCGTCGAAGGTAGGATCGCCTGAGGATTCGGCGACGGCGACGTTGACGACGTTGCCGCGGCGGTTCAGCACGATGCTGACCCTCACCGTGGTCGCCTTGCTCTTGTTGTGCGGATAGCGCTTGTGGAGCTCAAAATAGGCGCTGATCTTGCGGCCCCAATCGGCGGTGAGCTTCTGCCTGTCCTTGCCGATGCCGAGATTGGGGGCCTTGGCCTGTTCGGCCTCGGGCGCCTTCTCCTCCAGCGTCTGCCGCGCGGTTGCTTCCTGGGCGGGCGCCTCCTCGGAAGCCTGGGTCTGGACCTTCGAGACCTCCGGTTCTTCCTCTTTGGGCTTCTGCGAGTCGTTCGGCGTCACGATGCGATCGGGGTCCTCGGACTCGGTCGGCACGTCCTTCGGAAGGTCGGTCTCCTTCACCTCGGCCTTCTGCTCGGCGAGCTGCGGAGATGCCTGCGACGCATCGGCGTCAGGACCCGGCGGCAGGTTTTCCTCCTCGACCTTGGGCGAGGCCATCTCCACCGCGAACTCGGCCGCATTCGCGCCCAGCCCGTCGCCGACGTCGTCGCCGCGCAAATTCGCAAGCGCCAGCGCCGCCCCGCCAAGATGCAGCGCAAGCGCCGTCACTGCGGCGCAAATCCACAAGCGTCGGGAAGGCTTTTGCTCGAGATCGAGGTCAGACATCGCTGCCCGCCGTCAGGGTTTTGCCGGCTCAGCCGTTGGCGGCGCGGCAGGCGCACCGGGAACGCCTTCGAGCGTCACCAGCTTGACCCGAGTGTAGCCGCCCGAGCGCAGGATTTCCATCACCCCCATCAGCTCGCCATAGGGCACGGCGCGGTCGGCGCGCAGGAACACATATTTGTCCTTGCTCATGTCGGCCAGGGTGTCGAGCGAATGGACCAGTTCGGTGCGCTTGACGGAATTCTCGCCGATCGCCAGCGTGAGGTCCGACTTGATGCTGACATAGGTCGGCTTGTCCGGCTTCTTCTGCGGCGTCGCGCTCGAAGTCGGCAGGTCGATCGGCAGGTCGACGGTGGAAAGCGGCGCGGCCACCATGAAGATGATCAGCAGCACCAGCATCACGTCGATGAACGGCGTGACGTTGATCTCGTGCGATTCCGCGAAATCGTCGTCGTCGCCGTCGTTCTCTGCAATCGAAACAGCCATGGCCTACTCCGCCGCCGCGCGCGAATGTGCGCCGCCGGACATGCTGACATGCGTGCGGTCGAGATCGCGTGACAATAGCCGCGCCGCCGCCCCCGAGGCCCGGCCGACCAATTCGAGATAGCCCTTCGTCACCCGCGAGAAGTGATTGTAGATGATCACGGCCGGGATCGCGGCAACGAGGCCGATCGCGGTTGCGAGCAGCGCCTCGGCGATGCCGGGTGCGACCACCGCGAGGTTCGTGGTCTGCGATTTCGAGATGCCGATGAAGCTGTTCATGATGCCCCAGACGGTGCCGAACAGGCCGACGAAGGGCGAGGTGGCGCCAATGGTCGCAAGCAGGCCCATGCCGACGCGGATACGGCGGCCTTCGGCGCGCACGATCTCGGCAAAGCTCGACGCCGCGCGTTCCTTGATGCCGGCATCACTGGAGATGCCGGCCGACAGGCGCCCTTCCCGCATCGCTGCGGCGATCAGGGTCGACAGCACGCTGCCCTTGGCGCCGAGCGCGAATTGCGCTTCCGCAAGCGAGCGCACATCGCTGATCTTGGCCAGTGCGGCGCGCAGCTTGCGCTGCACGAGGGTGAGCTCGATCATCTTGGCGATGAACACCGTCCAGGTCACCAGCGACGCAAAGGCGAGGCCGATCATCACCGCCTTCACGACGATGTCGGCATTCCAGAACATCAGCCAGGGCGACAGTTCCTTCAGCCCGGCGATGGTGGCCGACTTCTGCGACTTGCCTTCGCCATCGGCGGACGCCGCGTCCTGAGTTCCCGGAGATGCAACCGGCGCCACTGCTGAGGGTGACTGCGCCGGCGTCGCCGCCTGTGCCGGCGGTTGCGGAGCGGCCGGAGCAGCCTGCTGCTGCGCGACAGGCACGGATGGAGCGGGAGCCATCTGCTGCTGCGCCGACAACGGCGCCGCCAGCGAGACCAGCGTCAGCACGGAAAGTGCAACTAGCGTCGCGCGGGTAGTTAAGATGTTCATACTTCGGCCCAGTGGCGGATCAGGTTGTGATAGATGCCGGTCAATCTGACCGTTTCGGTGTTGTCTCGCCCAAGCCGCTCCACCAAGGCCTGGATAGCGGTGTCTGGATCAAAGATCAGACTGCGAGCATGGGCATCCCGTATCATGCTCTGCAGCCAGAAGAAAGACGCAACCGATGCGCCTCTAGGTACCAGCGTGACCAGATGCAAACCAGAAGCAGGGTAAAGATCGCCAGCCGACAGCTTCACTTGACGTGAGCCGTGGAAATCTTTGATGACGACCGCGGCGCCATTATAGTCTTCCCGTTCCGGCAAAAATAGCGTGATCGAGAGGTCGGCGCGAATCCGCAGGCCGGTCAGATCGTCTTCCCTCACCGGGTCGTCGACGTGCAGACCGAAATGGAGGCCGTCGTCGGCGGCGTAAAGGTTGAACGAAGGGTGGAGAGATTCTAAGTCCGATCGCGGCAGATCGCTTCGATGCAGCGCATGAAGATGTTGTTCATGGACGGCTTTGTGGTCGTTTCCGCAAACACGTCGAAGCGAATAGCGACCAGGATCAGAACGCTTCTAATCTGATTGTTTGAAACCGTTCTAATAATGATTCTAAAGAGCCGCAAAAGCGCCGCGGCACGACATAGTTCGATTGCAAACGAACCTTAATCGGCGCTCAATCGTCCATCTCTCAGCCAGATGGCGCTCGCGGGCTGCGACCATGGACGGCATTGATTTTCGGATTGGAGCGCCTCGATGACGGATGCGGCGCCACATCGCAGGCCGACTATTTCACCGCGACGTCCGGACCTTCGCCGAGCGACTTGATGCGGTCCTTGATGTCCCGCAACGTCCGAAGGCTGGCCTCGATCCTCTGATCGGGAATGTCGTGCAGCACGTCGGTTGCGATCGCATCGCGCAGGCTGTCGAGATCGTCGACGAGCTGACGGCCGCGGTCGGTGAGGAATAGCCGGTTGGCGCGACGGTCCTTCGGATCGGGCCGGCGTTCGAGCAGGCCGTGCTCGACCAGTCGGTCGAGCAGCCGCACCAGCGAGATCGGCTGCAGCTCGAGCACGTCGGCGAGATCGACCTGTGACAGCCCCTCCTGTTCGCGCAGCCGAAACAGCACGATCCATTGCGCACGCGTGGTGCCGCGCGCCTTCGCACGATGATCGATATAGTTGCGCAGCAGGCGCGAACTCTCGACAAGCTGCGAAACAAGCTGACGTTTCAGCTCGAGTGACATATCGGTTTCGCCAGACCAATCCAGGATTTCAGCAGCGCGCTCCCAGATCTTGATCCGCTTGGACAAAATCGGATCATGATTTCATCTCTTTGCTCGCGCATGATCTCCGCGCAGATGCGTTGCATTTGTCGCGATGGAAAGCCGGTTTCCACTTTCTCCGGATCACACTCTAAACCTTTCCAAATGTTTAGGATTCTCAAGCGTTAGTGTGTGTACTCATTAAGTGCTGACATATTATATGGGTTCCTCGGAACGGTTTTAAACACCCATGATTGTTTTCGAACCCATGAGCGTGCATGTCCAAGTCACGAACGATAGGTTGGGTCCTGCTGGTTGCCGCGATCGGCGCCGCGGGCTACTTTGGCGTGCAGCGCTATGGCGGAGAGCACACCAAGGCTGATGGACAAAAAATTGCCGCCCCTGCCCGTCCGCCCGTCCCGGTTCGGATCGCGCGCGTCGAGACGGCGGATTTCCCGGTCTATCTGACCGGCCTCGGCACTGTGCAGGGCTTCAACACCGTCCAGGTCCGCACCCGCGTCGACGGCCAGATCATGAAGATCGCCTTCCAGGAAGGCCAGCTCGTCAAGAAGGACGACGTCCTGGTGGAGATCGACCCGCGGCCGTATCAGGCCGCGCTTGATCAGGCCACGGCCAAGAAACAGCAGGACGAGGCAAATCTCGCCAACGCCAAGCTCGATCTGCAGCGCTACACAAGGCTCGGCGAGTTCGCGACCCGCCAGCAGACCGATACCCAGCGCTCCATGGTTGCCCAGTTGACGGCGCAGATCGCCGCCGACGAGGCGGCGATCACGAATGCGCAGACGCAGCTCGACTACGCCACCGTCAAGGCGCCGATCACGGGGATCGCTGGCCTGCGCCAGGTCGATGTCGGCAACATCGTCAATGCCGCAACCCAGACCGGCATCGTCTCGATCGCCCAGATCGAGCCGATCGCGGTGATCTTCACCGCGCCGGAGGATCAATTGCCTGACATCAAGGCCGCGCTCGCGGCTTCCCCGCCCAAAACGATCGCCTACTCCACCGACGGCAAGCGCGCTTTGTCCACCGGCGTTCTCGCGCTGATCAACAACCAGGTCGATACGACCAGCGGGACTATCCGCCTGAAAGCGGTGTTCGAGAACAAGGACCACGCGCTGTGGCCGGGTCAGTCGGTTTCGACGCGGCTCCTGGTGCGGACGCTGAAGGACGCGACCGTGGTTCCCGACGATGCCGTCCAGCATGGCACGGACGGGCTTTACGCCTATACTGTCAATCAGGACAACAAGGCCGAGCTGCACCGGATCAAGGTCAGCTACTCGATCGACGGCAAATCGGTGGTCGACGAGGGGTTATCGCCGGGCCAGCAGGTGATTACCTCAGGCCAATACAAAGTCTCGCCCGGCGCCCTCGTCAGCACGGCGGTCGCGAGCTCGGACGCGACACAATCCAAGGTGAAGCCGGAATGAGCTACGGCATTTCCGCTCCCTTTATCCGCTACCCCATCGGCACCTCGCTGCTGATGGCCGGCATTCTTTTTGTCGGCCTGGTGGCGTATCCGCTGTTGCCGGTCGCGCCGCTGCCGCAGGTCGATTTCCCGACCATCCAGGTCAACGCGAGCTTGCCCGGCGCCAGTCCGGAAACCATGGCGACTTCGGTGGCCCAGCCGCTGGAGCGCCAGTTCGCTCAGATTCCCGGCGTGGCCCAGATGACCTCGACGAGCTATCTCGGGACTACGGCGATCACCATCCAGTTCGACCTCAACCGCAACATCGACGGCGCCGCCAACGACGTCCTGTCCGCCATCAACGCGGCAAGCGGCCAGTTGCCGAAGAACCTGCCGTCGCCGCCGACCTATCGCAAGGTCAACCCGGCGGACGCGCCGATCATGCTGTTGTCGGCAACCTCGGAGACGTTGCCGCTGACTGAGGTGAGCGACGCGGTCGACGCCCAGCTCGCACAGCAGATCAGCCAGATCTCCGGCGTGGCGCAGGTCATTATCGGCGGCCAGCAGAAGCCGTCGGTCCGCGTGCAGATCGATCCGGGCAAGCTGGTGGCAAAAGGCCTGTCGCTGGAGGACGTGCGCGCCGCGATCACCAGCGCCACCGTCGACAGTCCCAAGGGCAATATCGACGGCGACACCCGCGCCTACACGGTTTACGCCAACGACCAGCTCCTGAAGGCTGCGCCCTGGAACGACGTCATCATCGCCTACCGCAATGGCGGCCCGTTGCGAATTCGCGATATCGGCCAGGCCGTCGCCGGTCCGGAAGACGCCAAGCAGGCGGCGTGGGCCAACGGCAAGCGGGGCGTGTTCCTGGTGATCTTCAAACAACCCGGCGCTAACGTCATCGACACCGTCGACAAGATCAAGGAGACCTTGCCGCGACTGGTCGCGGCGATCCCGCCGGCGATCAAGATCGATGTCATCAGCGACCGCACCACCACGATCCGCGCCGCAGTCGAGGACGTGCAGTTCACGCTGCTGCTCACCATCGCGCTGGTGGTGATGGTGATCTTCGTCTTCCTGCGCAGCTTCTGGGCGACGATCATCCCGACCGTGACGGTGCCGCTCGCTCTGCTTGGCGCCTGCGCGCTGATGTGGGTGTTCGGCTATACGCTGGACAACCTGTCGCTGATGGCGCTGACCATCGCGGTCGGTTTCGTGGTCGACGATGCCATCGTGATGCTGGAGAACATCACCCGCTATATCGAGGAAGGCGAAAAGCCGATGGCGGCGGCCTTCAAGGGCGCGAGCGAAATCGGGTTCACGATCGTCTCGATCAGCATTTCGCTGGTCGCGGTGCTGATTCCGCTGCTCCTGATGGGCGGCATCATCGGGCGCCTGTTCCGCGAATTCGCGGTCGTGCTGGCGATGACGATCTTCGTCTCGATGTTCGTATCGCTGACGCTGACGCCGATGATGGCCTCGCGCTTCCTGCGCTCCCATGGCGAGACCAAGCACGGCCGCTTCTACGAGATGAGCGAGCGCGGCTTCGACGCCATGCTGCGGGCCTATCAAAGCGTGCTCGATCTCGCATTGCGCTGGAAGTTCACCACGCTGATGATCTTCTTTGCGACGCTCGGCCTGTCGGTCTACCTGTTCGTGATCATTCCCAAGGGCTTCTTCCCGCAGCAGGACGTCGGCCTGATCACCGCGACCTCTGAAGCCAACCAGGACGTTTCCTTCGCCGAGATGAAGCGCAAGCAGGAAGCGCTCGGCAAGATCGTGCTCGCCGATCCCGATGTCGCGACGGTCGCCATGGCCGTCGGCGGCAGCGGCCGGGCCGGCAATAATGGCGTCATGTACATCACGCTGAAGCCGCGCGACCAGCGCTCCGCCAACGCGCAGCAGATCATCGCGCGCCTGCGGCCGAAGCTCGAGCCGGTCGAAGGTGCCAGATTGTTCATGCAGGCGGCGCAGGATGTCCGGCTCGGCGGCCGGCCGACCCGCACCCAGTTCGAATTCACCCTGCAGGACGCCAACCTCGCCGAGCTGAACGAATGGGCGCCGAAGATCCTGGCGAAGATGCAGACCTTGCCGGAACTGCGCGATGTCGCGACCGACCAGCAGACCAACGGCACTACGCTCGAACTCAAGATCAACCGCGACACCGCCTCGCGTTACGGCATCCAGCCGCAGCTCATCGACGATACGCTGTATGACGCGTTCGGCCAGCGCCAGGTGACGCAGTACTTCACCCAGCTCAACAGTTATCACGTGATCCTGGAAGTGCTGCCCGAGCTGCAGGGCAGCATCGACACGCTGAACAAGATCTATCTCAAATCGCCGCTGACCGGCGAGCAGGTGCCGCTGTCGACCTTTGCGACCTGGACCAGCGTGCCGGTGCGGCCGCTCTCGATCAGTCACCAGGGCCAGTTCCCGGCAATCACCATCAGCTTCAACTTGGCGCAGGGCGTGGCGCTGGGCCAAGCGACCGATGCGGTGCAGAAGGCGATGGTCGAGCTGGGCGCGCCGCCGACGCTGAATTCGAGCTTCCAGGGCACCGCGCAAGCGTTCCAGCAGTCGCTGAGCACGGTGCCGCTACTGATCCTGGCGGCGCTGGTGGTCGTCTATTTGATCCTCGGCATCCTCTACGAGAGCTACATCCATCCGATCACCATCCTGTCGACGCTGCCGTCGGCCGGCGTCGGCGCGCTCCTGATCCTGATGGCGGCCGGCTTCGACTTCAGCCTGATCGCACTGATCGGCATCATCCTGTTGATCGGCATCGTCAAGAAGAACGGCATCATGATGGTCGACTTCGCGATCGCGGCCGAGCGCGACGATCATCTGGAGCCGGAGGCCGCGATCCGGCAGGCCGCCCTGCTCCGCTTCCGCCCGATCATGATGACGACGATGGCCGCGCTGCTCGGCGGCGTACCCTTGATGCTCGGCACCGGCACGGGATCGGAGATCCGTCAGCCGCTCGGCTACGCCATGGTCGGCGGCCTGATCGTCAGCCAGGCGCTGACGCTGTTCACGACGCCGGTGGTCTATCTCTATCTCGACAAGCTCTCCAATTTGTTCGCCGGCTGGAGCAGCTCGACCGATGCGGACGAGGAGCACCGGGAAGAGCGTTCCGTCAAGGAAGCTGCGGAGTAAGCAGCACGGTCATTGCGAGGAGCACAGCGACGAGGCAATCCATGCCGCAGCGCGCGGAGACATGGATTGCTTCGCTCCGCTCGCAATGACAAGCCTCAGCCCGCAGGATCCACACGTCACGCGCCGAGATAGGCCTTCTGCACCTGCGGGTCCTGCGCCAGCGCCGCGGCGGTGCCTGACAGCACGCTGCGGCCCACCTGCAGCACGGTGGCGAAGTCGGAGACTTCCAGCGCAAGCTCGATCGATTGCTCCGCGAGCAGGATGGTGAGCCCTTCGCGATGCAGCCGGCCGAAGGTCTCGTACATCGACTCCACCACCGCCGGTGCCAGGCCGAGTGACGGTTCATCCAGCATCAACAGTTTCGGGTCGCTCATCAGCGCGCGGCCGACGGCGAGCATCTGCCGTTCGCCGCCGGACATGGTGCCGGCGCGCTGGCTGCGGCGTTCCTTCAATCGCGGGAAGATCTCGTAGACGCGTTCGAGCAACGTCCCGATGCGCGTCTTGCCCTGCAGCGGCGTGGCGCCGAGCAGAAGGTTGTTCTCGACGCTCTGCTGCACGAACAGCCGCCAGCCTTCCGGCGACAAAGCGAGCCCCTTGCGCACGATGGCGAACGCGCTCTGCCCCCCGATCTCCTCGCCGTTGAAATGGATGCTGCCGGCATGCACCGGGATCAGGCCCGCGATCGCGTTCAGCGTCGTGGTCTTGCCGCCGCCATTGGAGCCGAGCAGCGCAACCACGCTGCCCGCGGGCACTTCCAGCGAGACGTCGGAGACGCCGATCAAATCGCCGTAACGCACTTCCAGATGTTCCAGCTTCAGCAGCGGCCCGGTCATGTCGAGGGCCCGCCCATCAACTCGATCGGTGTGTGGCCGGCGGCGGCCTTGGCGGCGCGCGTGCCGAGATAGGCTGCGATGACAGCGGGATTGGACGTCACTTCGCGCGGGCTGCCGCGTGCGATCTCCTTGCCCTGGTGGAACACCATCACCCGGCTCGCCAGCGACATGATCACTTCCATGATGTGCTCGACGATCACGAGCGTGATGCCGGAGCGATGGATGTCGCGCACGAGATCGATTGCAAGCCGCACCTCGCGTTGCGTCAATCCAGCCATCGCCTCGTCGAGCAGGAGCACCTTGGGCTCGGTCGCCAGCGCCCGCGCGATCTCCAGCCGCTTGCGGCCGGGCGTGCCGAGCGAGCGCGCCGGGGCATCCGCGAGCCGCATCATGCCGACCCACTCCAGCACGGACCGCGCCTTGGTCTCGGCTTCGGCGCGATGCGTCGTGCGCAGGAAGGCGCCGATCATCACGTTCTCGAGCACCGTCATGCCCTCGAAGGTCTGCGGCACCTGGAAGGTGCGCGCCAGCCCAAGACGCGCACGCGCCTCGGACGGCAACTGGGTGATGTCGTGGCCTTCGAACAGCACCTGCCCCGACGTCAGCGCGAGATCGCCGGTCAGGCAATTGAAGAAGGTGGATTTGCCGGCACCATTCGGTCCGATCAGGCCGAGGATATCGCCCTGCTCCAGCGTGACGCTGGCGGCATCGACAGCCTTGAAGCTGCCGAAAGCTTTTGTCACCCCGCGCGCCTCAAGAAGCATGGCTGGCCCCTTCGGCGACTTTTTCTTCTATCGGCCCGGCCCGGCGCTTCGCCCAGAGACGGTTGATCAGCGACAGGATGCCGCCGGGCTGGAAGCGCGCGATCAGCACGATGATGGCGCCGTAGACGACGAAGGTCAGACCGGCGCCCTTGCCTCCGAGGAGGCTGTTGGAGATTTCCTCCAGCGGCACCAGGATCGCCGCGCCGACGAAAGGACCGAACAACAGGCCCGCGCCACCGAGCGCCGCCATGATCAGGATCTTCACCGAGATCAGGATGCCGAGCCCGGACTCGGGATCGACAAAGCCGAACATCATCGCATAGAGCGCGCCGGCGACGCTGGTGAGCCCCGCGCTCAGCATGTAGGCGTAAAGCTTGGTGCGACTTGCGGGCGCGCCGAGCGAACGCGCCGCGCGCTCGGAATCCTTGATGGCGCGCAGGTAGAACCCCATCCGGCTGTTGGTCATCCACCAGGTGATGCCGAGCGTGATGATCAGGATCAAGAGGAACAGGTAGTAGTATGGCAGCGCCGAGATGAAGGAGAGATCGAAGACGTTGCGCGGCACGGTCGGGCCGCTCAGGCCGACGGCCGCGCCGAGATATTCGGTGTTGGTGACGATCAGCCGCGCCAGCTCGGCGACCGCAATCGTCGCCATGCTGAAATAGTGGCCCGACAACCGCAGCGTCGGGCCGCCGATCACGGCCGCGATCAGGACCGCAAAGACGATGCCGGCGGGAATTCCAATCAGCGGCGACAGCGCGAAATGCGCATACGCCGCCATCGCGGCATAGGCGCCGCAGCCGAAGAACACGACATGGCCGACCGAGACCTGGCCGGCATAGCCGCCGACGATGTTCCAGGCCGAGGCTGCGATCGCATAAAGCAGCACCAGCGCGCCGAGCCGCTGCTGGAACGGCGTGGTAAACACCAGCGGATAGGCGATCACCAGCGCGAGCGCGATCAGGAGCCAAACATAGCGCCGCATCACGTCTTGCCCATCAGGCCCTGTGGCCTGAACCAGAGGAAGCCGAGGAACAGCGCGTAGACCACGATGTCCTTGTAGACGGCGCCGATCAGATAGCCCGACAGCGACTCGATCACGCCGATCAGGAGCCCTGCGACCAGCGCGCCGGGCACGCTGCCAAAGCCGCCGAGCGAGACCGTGACGAAGGCCACGATGCCGAGCGTCTCGCCGACTGTCGGCACGATGTAGAAGAAGGTTGCGATCAGCGCGCCGGCAAGGCCGGTGGCGCCGGCCGCGATCGCCCAGGCAACCGCCTGCATGCTGTCGGGCCGGATGCCCATGAGCTGCGCGGCCGTCGCATCCTCGGCCACCGCCAGCATCCGCGAACCGAGCGTGGTGCGTGTCAGCAGCAGATGCAGCCCGAGCGTCACCAATAACGCGACCACGCCGGCCAAGAGGCGCGAAGCCTGGATGCGGATGCCGAAGATGTCAAAGGTGCCGCCGACGAGGTTTTCCGGCAGCGACAGGAAATTGGCGCCGAACCACCAGAACACCGAATAGCGCAGCAGCAGCGCGAGCCCAAAGGTGCCCAGGATCTGCGCCAGCATCGGCCCTTTCATGATGTCGCGGATCAAGGCGAAATAGACGATGACGCCGAGCGTAGCCAGCAGCAGCATCGCGAGCGGCGCGCCGACGAGCGGGCCTCCGCCGAGCAGCGTGTAAACGACGAACGCGACATACATGCCGAGCATGACGAAATCGCCATGGGCGAAGTTGACGACGTTCATCATGCCCCAGACCAGCGTCAGGCCGGAGGAGAACAGCGCGTAGACAGCTCCCAGCAGGAGGCCGCCGACGATCACCTGAACAAGCGTGAAGGTCATGAAGGTTTGCGTCTATCCATCCGTGCCGTCGCCATTGACGGCATATGACGAGGGCTAAGCTTGCGCCCCGCCCTCGCATCTATCACCAGCCCTTGTAGGGCATGCTCGGCGGCTTCTCGGCGCTGGCCTTCGGCCAGACCGAGACGTAGTTCTCGCCGTCCTGCAGCTGGATGATGAGGCCCGACGCCAGGATGTTCTGGCCCTTGTCGTCGAACTTGACGCCCTGGTAGCCCATCATGATCTGATCGGGCTTGAGGTCGGTCGCCTTCAACGCGGCCTGGATCTTGGCCGGTTCCGTCGAACCGGCGCGGTCGATCGCTTCGCACAGCACGAACAGCGCCTGCATCTGGCGCGCGACGGTGTCGTCCATGTCATCGCCGCTCTTGTCCTTGTACATCTTGGCAATGATCGCGGTCGGCGAGCCGGCGGGACCGACGCTAAATGACGAGCGGTTGAAGGCGCCTTGCGAGACCTTGCCGGCCGCCTTGATGAAGGACGGGTCGGAATAGCCGGCGTCGTCGGCGAGCAACATCGGCGGCTTGTAATCGAGCGCCTGCATCGTCTTGGCGAGCAGGATCGCATCCGACGTGTAGGAGATCACGATGACGACGTCGGGCTTCTTCTCCTTGAGCTGCAGCACCTGGCTCTGCACGTCGGTCGCGTTGGTGGCATAGGCGACGTCGAGCGCGATCGCGATGCCCTTCTCCTTGAACGCCGTGGTGATGGTGTTGGCGACGGAGGCGCCGTATTCGGTGTTGTCGTGGAGAATCGCGATGTTGTCGGTCTTGGCGCCGGCGGCCTTCATGTCGGTGAGGAATTCGTAGTAGACGCGCGCGAAATCGGTCGCGATCGGCGTGACGCGGAAGAACCATTTGAAGCCACGCTCGGTGAGGTTCGGCGCCACCGACTCGCCGTTGACGAAGGGGATGTTGTATTTCTCGGCGATCGCGCTCGCGGTCAGCGTGATGCCGGACTGATAGGCGCCGGTCAGCGCCACCACCTTCTCCTCCGTGATCAACCGCAGCGCCTGGTTCTGTCCGGTGGCTGGGCTGCCCTGGTTATCCGCGTAGACGATCTCGACCTTGGCGCCGCCGAGGCCCGCGAGACCGCCATTCTTGGCAAGCGGGAAGTTGCCGAGCTCGGGATGAGGATTGTTGATGATGTCGAGCGCGACATCGAACGCATGCTTGACGTGAACGCCGATGCTCGCGGCATTGCCGCTCATCGGGAAAATCGCGCCGATCTTGACGGTCTTGCCTTGAGCCGCGGCATTGCCCGCCAGCGCGACCGACATGACGGCAGCCGAACACAGCCCGATGACATATGAAAATCTCATCCTCGAACGCCTCCAATATCCCTGCCCGGTGCCGGGCTTCTTTTATGCGCGGGATGGCCATGAGCCGTTGCAGCCCCGTCTCCCGCTTTCTTGGTACATCACCATCGCATGGCGCTTTGACCTCGGCAAGCTGAGCAGACCGCGAGTGCGCATGCGCATCACGCAATTGATCGCGCCGCCGATTCAACGCTGGTCAATTGAGCACTGCGCGTGCGGCGCGCACATTCGCGTGCGACGTTGCATGTCACCACACGCGTCGCGTCATGTCAGGCGTGAGGGAGTGTTGTCCCAATCAGGCAGATGCCGATGGTCACAGCCATCCTGCGAAGAAGAATTCGGGGAGCACCGAAGCCAATTGGCCGATGGACCTACCCGTGGCCGGCCGCATTTTACGCGGAAAGACCCACCCTACCTGCTTGCCAAGGCCCCGACCGGACAGTAGAAGGACCTCGACGCGAGGCGACGATCCGCAACGATCTCACTCGCCACCAATTGCCCCGGCCACAGACTTAAGCTATTGATGCCGTTGAGCAATTTTGGGGAATGGTGTAACGGTAGCACAACAGACTCTGACTCTGTTTGTCTTGGTTCGAATCCAGGTTCCCCAGCCAGATCAGGCAATCTCACCAACCATTTGATGATCCGGAGCCGGCTTTTGGCCCGAACGATAGACCGTCGGGGTCGGTCGTGGACCGACCTACCGACCCCTCACCTTCCGCTGCGCGCCTGCATCACGATTGCGCTCAGCCTGGCGTTGAGGGCTGCGAGATCGACGCGGCCGACGGCTGCTGTTCGAAGACATTTTTGACCGCAGCCGCCGCCTTGCCCGGCCGGCTTGCCGAAGGTTGCCACCGGCACGCTGCCGGTGACGGGAAATCCGCGCGCGGCCAGCTTGGCGCGTACGGCGAGGCAGTAGTTCACCGAAAGATGGGAGAAGCGCGTTTCGCCGTGCCCTGCGCGATACTTCATCGTCGCGGTGCAAAGGTCGCCGGCAAGCCGCCACGCCTGCGCGAGGTAAGTCACGCCGTAGCGGATGTTGTTCTCCGGCATCGCCAGCTCGGCATTGCTTCCCGTGAAGCCCAACATGCGCGCTGTCGACGGCAGGATCTGCATCAATCCGATTTCGCCGACACCGCCGATCGCGCCCGGATTGTAACCGCTCTCCACTGCCATCACTGCCTCGGCAATGGCCGGCGGCAGTCCCTGCCGCCCGGCCTCCTTCTCGATCAGCGCCCGGTAGTAGGCGAGCGCGTCGCTACGGTTCATGGGCGCATCGGGCTTGGCTGGAGCCGGAGGACCAGCCAGCGGCCCGCCGGACGGTGGGCCCGGCGCGGGCACCGTGTCTGCGGGCCCTTCGATCGCGGCGTAACGGACAGCGAAACTCGCATCGTTGATGGCTGGCTCGGCCCGACCGTCGGTCATCATCAAAGTGGCGGATAGTGCAGCCATCGCCATCATCAGACCGCGTCGTCGCTGCCATGCCCGTGCTGCTGGCACTTTCAATCCTCCGCGGGCGTCTTCGGTCGCAAGGAGAGCCGCATGCGCAGCGGCTGCGGCATATCGAGCGGCGTGCTGCCCACGCCATCTCCGATCAGAAGCGCGGACAGATCATGCGAGGCGTCGCCGTCAAGGCCTTTCCAATTCGATGCGCTGCACTTTGCCGTCGGGCATCACCCACACGCGCACGACAATCGACGGTGGCGCCGCCCCGGCCTCAGGTGCGCGCCTTGCGATCGCATCGTGGAAGCGGAGCGCCGGCGTAGAGTCCGACGCCAGCCGCTCCTGCAATCGAAGCTGCAGGCGCTTGGCAAAATCCTGCCAAGCCGCCGGCACTTGTGCCGCGTTCAGCCTGCCATCGACATCGGGCGCGGCCCTTGCCGAGGTCGGCTTGTCCCCGAACAACACGGCGAGCGCGCCCAGCGCCGCGCCGAGCCCTCGCGCGCTTCGTCGTCGCCAGGAGACGCGACCTCTCTTCATCCGCATGTAGCGCGACTACTGCACCGTATGGGGTACGTCGGTCTCGGCGACGCGATCGGTGGCCGGCGTCTGCAAGGCCGCGCTCGCAGCCGGCGCTGGCGCCTTGGCCTTTGACAGATTGGCCAGCTCCTCGCGCAGATAGGCCACGAGCTGCTGCACCAGGTGATCCCAGATTTCGATCTGGGCCCGCAGATTATTCTGCGTCACGCCGCCCGCCACCGAGAAGTCGAGCGACAGAGCGAGAAACGGCGGGCTCAACTGCAGGCGTGCGAACCGGCGGGTGGCATTCCAGCGGTTGACCACGTCAAGCGGCAGTTCGCCTTGCACCTGCAGCACGGCAATGAGGGCGACATCGATGAAGCTCTGCTCTTCGTCGCCGATCCGGTTTCCAGGGCGGACGTCGAACGCCAGTCCGTTGGTCCCGGAACGCAGATAGGACATGTTGGCGACGGGATCGGTCAAGGTCTCGACGCGATAGCCGGCGAGCTGAAACAGGTCGCGCAGGCTCTCGAGAGTCAGTTTGGTAATGGTGTCATCGGACATGGAAAGCTCCGTGATGAGAGATCGTCAAATGGCGGCGGAATGCGGGTGGGTTGTGGTGCGGAGGTTGTGGTGGTCCGGCAGCGCGCGGGTCGATCGCGCCTGCGCGATGACAGCGCGAACGGCCTGCGCCAGCTCGGGCAGCACGTGATCGGCCAGGCAGTCGCAGGCTGCCATGCCGATGGCGAGATGGCGCGTGGTGGTGCGCACCGGCGCCGGTCCGCCGGGCTCGGGGGCCACGAGGCCGGAGCGCCCGGCGGCCAGGTCGGCGGCGAAGCGGGCCTCGATCCGCACCACCGGCGGACCGGTGTCCTCGCCCGTCCGGTCGTCGACCGGCAGATGGCTCAGCGTCCGACGGGCGTCCGACAGCAGCAGCTTCAGATGGCGAACGATCGCCGCGCCCTGCGCCAGGACATCGTCGAGCCGGATTGCGCTGCCGAGCAACAGGTCGGCGTCGAGCGCCAGCTGGACGCGCTCGCCGTCCACCGTGACCGGCAGCACCTTGCGGATCTGCCAATAGCTCACCTCGCCGATCCGCGCGGCATCGCCGTTGAGCTCCAGGCTGCACCGGATCACGACCTGGGTCGGACCGTCGCCGTCGCGCGCGAGCTGATCGCCGAACTGCAACATGACCCGGCAGCCGGCCGGCAGCAGGTGCCGCCGCCAGCTCGCAATCACGTCGCCGCGGTAGCCGCCGATCGCGAGCAGGGTCCGGAGCTGGCCGGCGCTCAGCGTCAGGTCCGGGGCCGGTGCGGCGCGCGGCGGCATCGCGGCCATCGCGCAGGCTACCGCGCCGCCGGCGCCGGGCCGCCGATCAGGCCCGACAGCGCGAGCTCGTTGATGACGGGCGGGTTCTGCTTCAACAGCTCGGCGAGATAGGCCCGCCGCAGCGCGGCAGCGCGCTCACTGCGCATCTGCTGGGTGAGCAACTCTCGCACCTCCGGCAAGGTCTTGGTGTAGGAGGCCTTGGTGTCGGTCAGCTTGATGATGTGCCAGCCGTCGTCGAGCTTGATCGGCTCGGCGATCGCGCTCTTGGCGAGCGCCATCACTTGGCTGCGGATCTCCGGCCGGATCTGATTTTCCGCGACCCAGCCGAGCGCGCCGCCGGTCTTGTCGGCGTTCCTGGCGTCGCTGGTCTCGTTAGCGAGCGCGGCGAAGTCGGCGCCAGGGGCCTTCAGCTTGCGCTGGATGTCCTCGACCGCCTTCTTCGCCGTGTCCTCGGCCGCCTTGTCGGCGTCCTTGGCCACCGGCACGAAGATCTGCGCCAGCTCGAACTGCCGCGGCGTCAGGAACGAGGCCCGGTTGGCGTCATAGACCTTCTGCAACTCGTCCTCGCTCGGGAAGCCGGCCGGCGGGGTCGAGACCTGCTGCAGATAGAGCTCGACCACCGCGCTCTCGCGCACCCGCTCGAGCTGCTCGGCGATGGCCGCCTGCTGGTCCCACTTCTTGGCCGTGATCTCCTGCAGCACCAGGCGGTTGGCGAGCATCAAGCGCACCGCTTGGCCGAGCAGGTTCGGATCCTGCCCGAACGCGGCGCGCTCGCGCGGCCCGAGCGCGGCGACATAGGCGCGGATCTGGTCGGCCGAGATGTTGGTGCTGCCGACCCGGGCAATCACGTCGTCACCGGCGCCGGATTTCGCGGTGGCCGCGCCCTGCGTCGTCGCCGCCGGCTGCGGAGCCGCGGCGACGGGGGCCACCGGCTTCGGCTTGGCGACGGCCTGCACCGGACGCTGCGGCGCCGGCGGCGGTGCCGTCTGGGCGGCGACGGCCAGCGGCAGGCCGGCGAGCGCCGTTGCCATGAGCGACACGCGCACGGACCGGATCGGGAGTGCGCCGCGGAAAAGAGAGCGTTTCATTGTTCTGCCTTCTGGTCGAGGATCTTGTCGCCGCTGTCCTGGATCCGGTTCTGGATTTCCACCCGCCGCAGCCCCAGCATCGGCTCGTGCGCGACGATGGTGTCGCCGATGGTGACGCTCTTGTACTGCTTCAACAGCTCGCGGCCGGCCTTCAGCATCTGGTCGTTCTTGGCGATGCAGCCCTTGGTCGAGGCCTTGTAGGCGTTGGCCTCGCCCTCGAATTTGGCGCGCGCGGCGTCCTTGTCGCGGGCGACGGTGGCGGCCTCCTCATAGGCTGACTTCCACTTCTCCAGCGTCTCGTCGCGTTCGGCGAGCCGCTTGTTGAACTCGTCGACCGCCTCGCGATGCTGCTTCTCGACCTGGCGCACCTGCGCCTTGGCGGCGTCGACCTGGGCCTTGGCCGCGGCCTTGTCGCGCTCGGCGTCCGCCAGCTTGGCCTGCAGCGCGGTGCGCTGGTCCTCCAATTGCCGGGTCTGCAAGGTGGCGCTGCGCAGGGCTTCGCGCAGCCGGTCGGTCTCGGTGTCGGCGCAGGCGAGGTCGACGTGCGAACCCACCGCGGCGGCGATCGTGAGGAAGGTGAGGATGCGTTTCTTCATGATCAGAACTTCGCGTTGAGGTCGACCAAGAGGACGTCGACGGCATAGGGCGAGCCGGCGATGTTGTTGGCGCTGAGCCAGCGCACGGTTGCCCACACGTTCTCGCTGAGGCCGACATTGCCGCCGAGGAAGTAGCCCTTGAGGTTGGTGCCGCCGAGCCCGAAATCGGCGTCGGCGAAGGCATCGAGCGTCGCGTCGGATTCCAGGTATTTGTAACCGACATGGACGTTCCAGTCGGCGAAGTGCTTGATCTCGCGGTTGCCGACCGTGACGCGCGCCATCCAGCCCATGTCGCCGCCGTTGAACGGGCCGACCGCGCCATTCGCGGTGCCGGCGCGGTTGTTGAGAGCGACGCCGGGGATGTTGGGCAGAGCCCCAGGCCCGGTGCCGGCCACCGTCAGTGCGCGATCGAAGGCCGAGTTCCAGACAAACTCGCCGTCGAGTACGATGTGGAACGGGTGGAATTCGCCGAGGTCGAGCGAGGCGCTGGCGACCACCGGCCGATATTTCTGGACCAGCCCGAAGTATTGAAACTGAGTGATCGTTCCGAAGTCGTTGTAGCTGTCCGAGATGATGTTGCGCAACGCCGAATAAGTGTTGCCCTTCTGCGCGAACAGCGGGCGCGTCAGGTCAGAACTGCAACTGTCCGCGGCGTTCAACACAAAACAGGGCGCAGAGGCCTGTCCCTGGACATTTTCGAAGTCGTAATAGGCGACGCCGAAGCGGAATTCGGAGACTGGGTCGAACCGTGCCGCGAAACCGGCCTGACCGCCGAACAGCCACTTGTCGTGACTCGGAAGCTTTCCTCCACCATTGAAGGAAAGCGAGCTGGTACCCACGTTGAAGTCGGTATTGTAGATCGGAAACGCGCCCAGCACGCCGAACGCCGTGATATCAGGCATCACCTCCTGCTTGGCCTGCACGGCGAAGCCGTCGAAGCCCAGTTCGCGGTACCAGACCAGGTCGGTCGGCGACCAGAACGGATTGTCGAACCGGCCGACCGAGGCCACGACGTCCTGGTTCGGCAGCTGATACTTCAGGAACGCCCGATCGAGCCAGATCGAATATTTGGAGAAGTTCGAGCCGCTGCCGCCCAGGGTCTGGTTGGTCGAGACCGGCGAGTTGCTCTCGCCGGTGGCGATCCGCAGGCCCGCCGCGAAGCCGTTGGTGAGGTCGGCATCCATCCCGAGGCGGGCGCGCAGCCGCACCTGGTTGCGGTTCTGATAGGTGTTGTATGACGGGAATTGGTTGATGTTGTCATCGGACACGTTGTAGGGCGAGCCCGAATTGACTGCGTTGAAGTTGGGCAAGAACGGATCGTTGCCGGTGGGGAAGAAGCTGCCGTGATAGCGGGCGCGGAAATCACCGTAGAAGCGGATGCGCTGCGCCCATTCCGGATACTTGCCCGGCGAGGCCCAGTTCTCCTTCTCGGCCTTCGCCATTACCTCCTTCTTGATGTCTTCGCGGAGTTGCCGCTTCACGATCTCCGGCACATAGGTCACGTGCCTGGTGCCGGGCGGATTGGCCGCCGCCGCGGCCGCCGTCGCCGCCTTCGCGGCTTCATCGGCCTTGCTGGAGGCATCCCTGGAGGCCTGCCGCGACACATAGGCCTCGTCCTCGGCCTGCTTGATCAGCGACTGCGCCTCGTCCTCGCTGAGCAGCTTGCGCTTCACCATCAGGTTGAGCAGGTTGACGGTGGCATTCGGCGAGGTCGGCCTGGCATCCGACACTTTCGGCCGCTTCGACTCCACCTTCTTCTCAGGCGCGCCGGCCTGGTCCGCGGTCTGGCCCAGTGCCGGCGCCGCGCAGGACAGCGCAGCCAGCGAGACAGCGAGCCGCAGCGTGCGCCGGCGTGCACCTGGATTGATCTCAAACATTTTGTCCCCAGTCCTCTTCAGTCCGTTGTGTTTGATAGAGTCGGATTAGCTCGGCCGACGCGCGGTCACGCGCGTCACCATCGGCATCGGCATGTCCTTCGGCGGCGGCTCACGCAGCGTCAGGCCGCCGAGCACGTCGTTGCGTATCAGCGCATCGAGTTCGGCATCGCCGGTCGACGGCACCAGTTGAACGCGGTTGATGCGGCCGGTGCTGTCGGCCCAGAGGCGGATTTGCACTTCCATGACCGCCCTGCGCGTCCTGTTGTTGGCGCGCAGCGCGGATTCGATTTGCGCCTGCACCATCGACGCGTACCAGCCCCAGCGGCTGCCACCGCCGCCCCCGCCGCCGTAAGGACTGCCGCCCTCCTTGCCGCCGAGATTGAAGAGATCGCCGGGTCCGGTGGCCTTGGCGTCAAGCGACAGCGGCCCCGGCGGCTCGTCGTTCTTGGCGTCCTTGACCGGCTCGTCCTGCGGCTTCTCGATCGGCTTCTCTTCCTTGAACTCGGGCTCGGCCATCTTCGGCTGCTCGATCATCTTC
>NZ_JADYVX010000020.1 GCF_020194175.1 Bradyrhizobium sp. BRP22
TCCTTCGCCCGTGATATGGGAATGCGTTTGCTGGCCTGACTCGGGCGCCATTCGATCCTGTGCAATCGCATCGCCAGCACCATACGCCAGAATGAGCGCAGATATCGTAACTCCCAGAACGTGGGTATACATTTGAGCCTCCTCAGAAACACACACCCCGGGGGCTCCTACTCCCTGAACCGCTCGCGACAAGGGAGCCGGCACCCTCTTTGGGGTAGTTGGTGGAACTTTATAACGTTGCCCAAGTGCCGCATTGAGCGATGTCAAAGGCCGGCGGGATAGCGTGACGAACGAAGACGCGATTTCCCATTGACGTTGCGCAGAAACTCTAAACGATGACGACATCGCTCCAGCCGGAATGGCAAGGCCCGACCATCACCCTAAACTGGAGCAGGCTGGCGTTTGGCGTCGAACAGCGACCTGCGCGCCATTGTCGTCTTTCTCATACTCAGCCTCGCGGCGCGGCCGACCATGCGCGGCGTGACGGGGATGCTCCGCGTGCTCTTGATCGAGCCGTTGTCATTGCGGTTACCCGAGGGAACTAATCAGAAAGAACGCGCGGCCAAACAGGATGATCACGCAAGTGAAGTGAGCGAAGCCGGGAGAACAACGGGACCCGCCTTAAGTACCCACGTTGAGAGCTTCGAAGAGTGAAGTCGCCACGCTATTTATTGGTTGTAAGCCATCAATGCTCTTGAGAATGCCATTCGTGCGATAGTAATCGATGAGCGGCTCAGTTTGCCTACGGTATTCTTCCAGACGAACCTTCAATGCGTCTTTCGTGTCGTCTGCTCTCACAGCGTGGCCGTTCGTCCTTGCTTCTTTGGCTCGATTGAGAATGCGACCTAGATCCAGGCGGCGCCAAAAGAACAATGCTCATTGCATCATCTCCGTTGCGGGTTTCTGATCTTCGGCTTGATACTGCTTGGCCACACAACTACACCGACGCACCCTTCTTGTTCTGCCGGTTCTTGACGAGATCATCGACCACGGCGGGATCGGCCAGCGTCGAGGTGTCGCCGAGGCTTGACGGTTCATCCTCGGCGATCTTGCGCAGGATGCGGCGCATGATCTTGCCGGAGCGGGTCTTGGGCAGGCCCGGCGCGAACTGGATCAGGTCGGGGGAGGCGATCGGACCGATGTCCTTGCGGACCCAGGCGACCAGCTCCTTGCGCAACTCCTCGCTCGGCTGCGTGCCCGCCATCAGCGTGACATAGGCGTAGATGCCCTGGCCCTTGATGTCGTGGGGATAGCCGACCACGGCGGCTTCGGAGACCGCCGCATGCGCCACCAGCGAGCTCTCGACCTCGGCAGTGCCCATGCGGTGGCCGGAGACGTTGATGACGTCGTCGACACGGCCGGTGATCCAGTAATAGCCGTCGGCGTCGCGCCGGCAGCCGTCGCCGGTGAAATACTTGCCCTTGTAGGTCGAGAAATAGGTCTGCTCGAAACGGGCGTGATCGCCATAGACGGTGCGCATCTGGCCGGGCCAGGATTTGACCAGGCAGAGATTGCCGGTCGCCTCGCCGTCCAGCACCTTGCCCTCGGCATCGACGATCTCCGGCACCACGCCGAAGAACGGCCGCGTCGCCGAGCCGGGCTTGAGCTTGGTGGCGCCGGGCAGCGGGGTGATCAGGATGCCGCCGGTCTCGGTCTGCCACCAGGTGTCGACGATCGGGCAGCGGCTGTCGCCGACCACGCGGTAATACCATTCCCAGGCTTCCGGATTGATCGGCTCACCGACCGAGCCGAGCAGCCTCAGGCTGTTGCGCGACGTCTTCTTCACCGGCTCGTCGCCGCCCTGCATCAAGGCGCGGATCGCGGTCGGCGCGGTGTAGAAGATGTTGACCTTGTGCTTGTCGATGACATTCCAGAACCGGGAATTGTCCGGATAGTTCGGCACGCCCTCGAACATCAGCGTGGTCGCGCCGTTCGCCAGCGGCCCATAGAGAATGTAGCTGTGACCCGTCACCCAGCCGACGTCGGCGGTGCACCAGTAGACGTCGCCATCGTGATAGTCGAACACGTATTGATGCGTCATCGACGCGAACACGAGATAGCCGCCGGAGGTGTGCAGCACGCCCTTGGGCTGGCCGGTCGAGCCTGACGTATAGAGGATGAACAGCGGATCTTCCGCGTGCATCGGTTCGCACGGGCAGTCCGTCGTCACCATCTCCGCCGCCTCGTGGTACCAGAAATCGCGGGTCGGATTCATGTCGACGGCAGCCCCGGTGTGCTTGACCACGACGACCCAGTCGACGCCCTCGGTCCGGGAAAGCGCCGCATCGACATTGGCCTTCAGCGGCACCTTCCGTCCGCCGCGCAATCCTTCGTCGGCGGTGATGACCACCTTGGATTTGCAGTCGTTGATGCGCTGGGCGAGGCTGTCGGGCGAGAAGCCCGCGAACACCACCGAATGGATGGCGCCGATCCGCGCGCAGGCCAGCATCGCATAGGCGGCCTCGGGGATCATCGGCAGATAGATGGTGACGCGGTCGCCCTTCTCGACGTTGCGGTTGCGCAGGATGTTGGCCATCCGGCAGACTTCGTCGTGCAGCTCGCGATAGGTGATGTGCTTGGACTTCGAGGGATCGTCGCCCTCCCAGATGATCGCGGTCTGGTCGCCGCGGGTCTCGAGATGGCGGTCGATGCAGTTCCAGGCGACGTTGAGCACGCCGTCCTCGAACCATTTGATCGAAATGTTGCCGGGCGCGAAGGAGACGTTCTCGACCTTGCTGTAGGGCTTGATCCAGTCGATGCGCTTGCCGTGCTCGGCCCAGAAGCCGTTGGGGTCGGAAACCGAGCGCCCGTACATCTCCCGGTACCTGGCGTCGTCAACATAGGCGCGCTTGGCCCAATCGGCGGATACCTCGTAAGTCTTCTCCTGTACAACGAGGTTCGCGCCTTTCGTGTTCATCAGAAATCCTCCCATGACCGCTAACTAGTTGACTGGCGGATAATCTCTTCATCCTGCGGGCACGGTTTCAGTCCGCGCTCTTTTGTCGGATTCCTAAAGGCACTTCAGCCTTCCACGGCGAACGACCGGCAAGCGGCCTTACGCTATCAGACCTCTGCTCTCGCATTCCTATACGGCTACGCGACGGAGGCTGGCTTGATCTTTGTCAAGCGCGAAAGCTAAAGGGTTTGCTTCGAGCAAGGCCCCTCTTCCCGCGCGATAATACTGCGCAGACCCGCTCGACCTCACGGCCAATGATGCATTCGACTTCTTGACGTCGGCAATTTCGCGAACTTCTGGTCGATTCACATGAACCACCCGCACTCGGCCCCCGACTATCGCCCTGTTCATACGCAGCCCGCCAAAGCTCGCGACAAAGATCTCAACACGCGACGATCTCGCCGGATGACGTGATGCTTGGGAAGCGAGAACCTGCACTGGCCGGCATATTGATCTGGGTCAAGGCGCTCGCTGCTTGCTCGTACATACGTAGTGTCGCTTTGTCGTGAGCACTCGTGGCTCACGCTTACATGTGCCCGACTTCGAAATATGCGAATGGACACCGTGTGGCAGCTCAGATTGCGCGGGTCCGAAGTTCTTCCACGAACTCTGAAGGGACCATGGATGTTGAGCAGCTACGAAAAGATCGAGCAAGACCCCAATTATCAGGAGTTGGTTCGCCGCCGCTCGTCGCTTGGCTGGACGTTGTCGCTGATCATGCTGATCATCTATTTCGGCTTCATCCTCCTTGTGGCCTATGCGCCAAAGCTCCTCGGCACGCCAATCGGGACAGGCGTGATAACCATCGGCATTCCGATCGGACTGCTTGTCATTGTGTCGGCGTTCTTGCTCACCGGCATCTACGTCAGCAAGGCCAATTCCAATTATGATCCACTGATCCGCAAGATTGTTGGAGCGAACCAGTCATGAGAAAGCTCTCCTGTCTGCTGGTGACATCGCTTGTTTGCTTTCCCACCTTTGCGCTTGCAGCCGGAACCATCGATGGCGGCAGCAAGCAGGCGGTCAACTGGGCTGCCATTGGCATGTTCATCGGTTTTGTCTTATTGACCCTTGCCATAACTTATTGGGCGTCAAAGCGGACGGTATCGGCTGCGGATTTCTACTCCGCGGGCGGCGGAATCACCGCCGGTCAAAACGGCCTCGCGATCGCCGGCGATTACATGTCGGCGGCCTCGTTCCTAGGCATCTCGGGCCTTGTCTACACCTCCGGCTACGACGGTCTGATCTACTCGGTCGGCTGGCTCGTTGGTTGGCCGGTCGTCACGTTCCTGATTGCCGAACAACTGCGCAATCTGGGCAAGTTCACATTTGCCGACGTTGCCTCTTTCCGGCTCGGGCAGACACGGATTCGCGTCCTGGCCGCGTGCGGCTCGCTGGTGACCGTCGCCTTCTATCTGATCGCGCAGATGGTCGGCGCCGGCAAGTTGATCCAACTGCTCTTTGGCCTCGAATACTGGATGGCCGTGATCCTGGTCGGCGGCCTCATGATGATCTACGTGACCTTTGGCGGTATGAAAGCCACGACCTGGGTGCAGATCATCAAGGCCGTGCTGCTGCTTTTCGGCGCAACGTTCATGGCCGGGGCGGTACTTTATGAATTCGGGTTCAGCCCCGAAGCGCTATTTGCCAAGGCAACAGAGGTGCACCCCAAGAAGATCGCGATCATGGAACCCGGCAGCTTGATTTCCAACCCATTGTCGGCGATTTCGCTGGGCTTGGCGCTGATGTTCGGTACCGCTGGCTTGCCGCATATCCTGATGCGCTTCTTTACGGTGAAGGACGCCCAGGCGGCACGCAAGTCGGTGTTCTATGCAACCGGCTTCATTGGTTACTTCTACATCCTGACCTTCATTATCGGGTTCGGCGCTATCACGCTCGTCTCGACCGATCTGGCATTCCTCGATGCGGGAATCCTGGAGAAGACCAAGAGCGGGATCGCCGCCATCAAGGGCGGCTCCAACATGGCCGCTATCCATTTGGCCGACGCGGTTGGCGGCAACCTGTTCCTCGGCTTCATTTCGGCGGTCGCCTTTGCCACCATTCTCGCAGTGGTCTCAGGCTTGGCGCTCGCTGGAGCCTCGTCTATCAGCCATGATATTTACGCCATGGTGATCAAAGGTGGAAACGCCGACGAACAGGACGAGGTTCGCGTCTCCAAGATTGCGACGCTGTTTCTCGGCGTACTGGCGATCATTCTTGGCATCATCTTCGAGAACCAGAATGTCGCCTTCATGGTTGGCCTCGCCTTCGCCATCGCCGCATCGTGCAACTTTCCGGTGCTGGTGATGTCGATCTTCTGGAAGGGTCTCACCACGCGGGGCGCTTTGATTGGGGGCTTCCTTGGTCTGACAAGTGCCGTGATCGGCGTTATACTGTCGCCCGCCGTGTGGGAAGTGACCCTGGGTTTTGCCAAGGGATCGGCGCCAGTCAGGCTGGACAACCCTGCCATTTTCTCGATGACCCTTGCGTTCGTCGGCATATGGCTGTTCTCGATCCTGGACCGCAGCGCGCGGGCGAAAGTCGACCGAGATGGCTTCGACGCACAGTTTGTGCGTAGCCAGACCGGAATTGGCGCAGCAGGAGCGACCGCGCACTGAGACCCGGACCTTGAGAGGCTGGCCTACGCAATACTCCAAGCCGGGGGGCTCGAGCGCGCAATGCCCAAGGCTTTCGATGCTGCAAACCCGCCTTTTGATCGTCTGACGCCGCAAGAGGTCGAGACGCTTCGTGCGACGCTCGATATCGCCTATTTCCGCCCGGGCGAGACGATTATCAGCCAAGACACACCTTCCGATACTCTCTACGTCGTCATCAAGGGCACGATCGAGGAGCGGGACGGCGGCGACCTGCTGGCGCTGCTCGGCCCCAAAGACAGCTTCGATAGCCGCGCCCTCGTCCATGGCAAGAGCGGACACGCCTTTCTCGCTCGCGAGGAGACCCTCTGCTACGCCGCTCCGAAAGCCGCGATACTCGGCCTGATCCAGAGCAATCCGCGATTTGCTTCGTTTTTCTACCGCGACATATCGCGCAAGCTGGACGAATTCGTCCGCGACGAGGAGGAGCTGCGTTACGGTTCGTTGATGCGTTCGCGGATCTCGGAGCTGTTCCTGCATCCCGCCGTCTTCATTGATGCAGGCGATACCATCGAGGCCGCAGGCCACATGATGCACGAGATCGATAGCAACGCATTGTTCGTTCGCGACGGCGAACGAATCGGCATCATCACAGGCATGAACCTGTCCAAGGCGGTGGTGTTGCGTCGCCAATCGATCCAAACGCCCGTGCGCGAACTCGCGCACTTCGACCTGGTAACGCTGCGATCGGATGATTTCGTCTCCTCGGCGCTTGTGCTCATGACCAAGCTCAACAAGCGACGGGTCGCTGTTCACGACGGCGCGCGCCTTGTCGGCATCCTCGATGATATCGACGTGCTGGGCTTCCTTGCCGGCAGCGCCCAGGTCGTCGCGGGCCGCATTGAGCGTGCTTCGACCCAGGATGATCTAGCGGTCGCGGCGCGCGAAACAGCGGCGCAAGTGCGCACGCTGCGCCGCCAAGGCGTCGGTGTTGAGCTGATTGGCGAGATCATCTCCGATCTAAATCACCGCCTCTTTTCCAGATTGTTCGAGATGGTGGCGCCAGCCGAGTTTCGTACCAGCGGTTGCCTTATCGTCATGGGCAGCGAGGGCCGCGGCGAGCAGACCGTTCGCACCGACCAGGATAACGGTCTTATCCTGTCCGAACCGGTCGATGAGACGAAACTGGACGCGTTTCGAGCTGATTTTTCCGGCGCGCTGTCGAGCTTTGGTTTTCCACCCTGCCCGGGGAACGTGATGGTGAGCAATCCGGCATGGTCGAAGCCACTCTCCGAATTTCTCGCGGATTTTCGCAACTGGATGGTGCTGCCCGACAACACCTCCCACTTGAACGTCGCCATCCTCTATGATGCCCGGGCCGTCGCCGGCGACGCAGAGCTGCTGACCAAGGCCAAGGCCACACTAATCGAGGTGGTCCGCGGAGAGCAGGCCTTTCTGGCCCATTTCGCGCACGCGATCGATGCTTTCGCCATACCAATCGGTCTCTTCAAGAGCCTGGTCACATCTGCAGGCAATGGCGACGCGCTGGACCTTAAGAAGGGCGGCATCTTCCCGATTGTGCACGGCGTTCGCAGCCTTGCCCTCGAGCATGGATTGATGGAGACCGCCACCGACAAGCGAATTGTGCGCCTGCGCGACATCGGTGTGCTGCATGCAGACTTCGCTCGCGAGCTGAGCCAGGCCTTCCAGTTCATGCTGATGCTGAGGCTCGATGGGCAACTGGCAGCGTCAGCCGGCACCTCAGGTACCCTTGTGCGGCCGTCGTCGTTGTCCAGCATGGAGCGTGACCTCCTGCGCGATGCATTTCATGTCGTGAAACAGTTTCGCGAGTTCATTCACCGTCACTTCAAGCTCGACGTGTTTTGACGTGATCCCCCGCGCGATCAAACGCCTGTTCCATCAAGCGTCAATCGGGGATCAGTCGTACCGGTTCATGTTCGAGCGCGGCTCCGCAGATGAAGTTGTCGCGATCGATTGCGAGACCACAGGGCTAAATGTGCGGACCGACGACATCATAACCATCGCCGCGATCAAGATACGAGGCAACCGTATACTGACCAGCGAACACTTCGAGGCGACCGTGCGCCCCGAAGCCGGTATGCGGGCCGAGGCGATCAAGGTGCATCGCCTGCGTCAGGCCGACGTTGCGCAGGGGCCGCTGATTTGGAAGGCGCTGCCGAGCTTCCTGCATTTCGTCCGCGGGCGGCCACTCGTCGGGTATTACCTCGATTTTGATATCGCCATGCTGGACAAGTATGTCCTTCCCTTTATCGGGATCGAACTGCCGAATTCGCGCATCGAGGTCTCCAAGCTCTACTACGAACGCAAATACGGCGATGCGCCGCCTAATACATCGATCGATCTGTCGTTTGCTGCACTTCTCAAGGATCTTAACATCCCACCTCTCGCTCAACACGACGCCTTCAACGACGCGTTGATGACTGCGATGATGTATGTCTTGTTGCGTGACATGAAGGAGAGAGGAATACGCATCCCGCGCCTGCGCACGCATGCTGTTTTTGATCCGACCGGCGCATAAGGATCTACGATATCCGCGCGAAAACTCAACTGGGCCAACGAGGCTTTGGCTCGTTTGCCGCTTGTGCATTAACTCTGGCTGTAGCGGTGAGCAACTCGCTGACCGATTCCGAAGGCAAATTCAAAACGCTTCGAGGGAGTCGGCGATCCTTTCCGTGGTGCTGGGCTGCCGAGTGCTTGGGCCGGGCTCATGTCCGCACACCGGTCGACTCAGTTTTGCTGCCACGTTTCGACTAGCTTTGCAGTGTTGTCGATCACGCGTTGGCTATGTTTGAGGAGACGTTCTGTATCCCGCCGGATGAAATCGAGTTGATGCCTGGTGCACTCCTGGTACATCGCTCCAAGATCCCTAACCGAGTGCGCCTCCGCCAGTTTGGAAAGAAATTCGTTGAAGATTGCCGTCTCCGCGACCGCACGATCGACGATCTCGTTCCCAACAAACAGCATCTCGTCGAATAATGCATTCCCGGTGCCCTCTAACAGAGAAAACGCATACTTGTTCGCCTTCGTAAATCCCGAAATGGCATCGGTCGCGAGTGGCTTAGCCGCGGCATCCCGTTCAGACTGTTCAGTCATAAGCAAGCCCTCCGGTAATCATGGTTTCTCTAGGCGTATCCGGCACCCGATCACATTCAACTTGATCAGGATTGCACAGCGACAGACTCCTGCAGGGCGCGCATGACATCTTTCCGGGAAATGATGCCGGCAAGCCGCTGGTTCGCGTTAAGCACGGGCATGCTGCGCAGGCGGTATTTGACCATCAGCTCGAGCACCCGCGTCAGTCTGGTTTCCGGCACAACGTAGATGAATTCCGACGTCATCACGTCAGCCACCCTGCGCTGCATTAGATCGCGATAACGCGGAATCATACGCGTCGGCGTGAAGACGAAGCAGGATAGGTAGTCGAACTTCGAGACGATGCCGAGAACCTGACCGCCATCGGTGACGGGATAGGCGTTGAAGTCTTCCTCCTCAAAGAGCTCGCCTAGCTCGCGCATTGTCATGTCACGCGTGACCGTGCTCGGCGCGCGCGTCATATAGTCGGCAACGATCTGCTGGAGGAATTTGTACAAGGTGGATCCTCGCGCTCGTTAGCGATCGATTAAAGCAATGCCGCGCGGAAAGATGTTGAGGGAGATCAACGGCAGCGCTCAGCGGGACTGCGGCCTTGGGTGAGACAGGGAGCTGCATTGCGTCGCCAGCTTGGCGTTGCATGCGGCGACCTCGGACAGGAGCGGGCTCAAGAACTCGGGCCTGACAGCCGCCAATGCTGCAACGCAGCGCCATAAGGACGGCGCCTCTTCCCTTGAGCAGAACAGGTCATCGGATCATAATTGGGAACCGCCGACCCAGCGCTACCGAAGTGGATAAACCCTTGACCAGTTTGGCTTCCTCACCAGCCGACGCCGCCACCCACGATCAGTGCTTTCGGCGGGGGGCAGAGGGCGCCGGCATCGGCGGCTGGGATCCAGATCTGTCCACCCGGGAGTTGTTCTGGTCGAATACCGCGCGAAAGCTGTTTGGCGTATCTGATAGCGCCCCAGTCACGCATGACCTGTTCCTGTCGCTCCTTGAGCCTGACGACCGCGAGCGGGCCAAACAGACGATCTCCGGTTCGGTCGAGCCTGGCGCTTCTTTTGACCTCGCTTGTCGGCTGAAACGGGAAGACGGCCGTAGTCACTGGGTCCGCGCCCGCGGCAGCCTCATCCGGGATAAGGACGGCACGCCCTTGCGTCTCGCGGGCGTCGTGCTCGACATCGATGGCGAGAAGCGGCTTGAGGAGGACCTGCTTACGCGCGAGGGGCATCTACAATCGATCCTGGAGACGATCCCCGACGCGATGATCGTGATCGACGGCCGAGCCATCATGCAGTTCTTCTCGAGCGCGACGGAACGGCAGTTCGGCTATCACGAGCAAGAGGCGATCGGCCGGAATGTCAGCATGCTGATGCCGGAGCTGATCGCATCGAACCGGCCGGTCGACTATGGCATGGTTGAAGTCTCGGTGTTCGACACCGGGCACGGATTCCCTGCTGATGTGGGGAAGAACCTGTTCAAGACCTTCTTCACAACCAAGGAGACCGGCATGGGAGTAGGCCTATCGATCAGCCGCTCCATCATCGAGGCCCATGGCGGGCGGATGTGGGCCGAGTCTAACGAGGCCCGCGGCGCGACGTTTCGCTTCACGCTGCCGGCTGTCCATGACGAGAGTTTGACAGATGGCACCTAGAGGAAAGGCCTACGTCATCGACGACGACGAGGCGATGCGAGATTCGCTGCAATTCTTACTCGATGCCGCGGACTTCGAGGTCAGCCTGTTCGATTCGGCGCAAACATTTTTGGATCAACTTTCCACAATCGAGTTCGGTTGCGTGGTCGCGGACATCCGCATGCCCGGCATCGACGGCATAGAGCTGCTGAAGCGCATCAAGGCGAACCGCGCCACGCTTCCCGTCATCATCATGACCGGCCATGGCGACATTCCCTTGGCCGTTGAAGCCATGAAGCTCGGCGCGATCGATTTCCTGGAAAAGCCATTCGAGGACGACCGCCTGGTCGCGATGATCGACGCCGCGCTGCTGCAGGCCGAGGCCGGCGCCCGCGATGAGGCGATGATGCAGGACGTCGCAGCCCGCATCGCTTCGCTCAGTCCCCGAGAGCGCCAGGTGATGGACGGCCTGGTGGCCGGGCTTTCCAACAAGATGATCGCGCGCGACTACAATATTAGCCCCCGCACCATCGAGGTTTACCGGGCCAATGTGATGACCAAGATGCAGGCTTCCAGCCTATCGGAACTGGTCCGTCTCGCCATGCAGGCCGGCGCCCTGAAAGATTGACCTGATCAAGTTGCCCGCGTCGGAAGGCTTTATTCGCTGCCTGGACGCGTCGATCCCGAAGAGGGCAGCTGCTGCCGACATCCGCGATGTGCTGGTCAAGTGGCATGTCGAGGTAGCCTTTCTGTCCATATCAGGCATGCGGTCAACCGCGACTTACGCGGGGCCACGCTATAATCACTCGCCTCCGGGATTCTACGTAGTGGCTTGCCCCTAAGGCATCTAGCGAAATTGTCGGGCTCCGTTCTTCCGTTTACCAACGGGCCATCCGCTGCAGAGGAGATGGCTCACATGCTCACCCAATCGACCTCCCTTTCCGTCAGCATCAACAGGCCTACTCCCGGCGCATTTGTCCCCTCTAAACCGTTCAGTGGCCTCGCGGGCCTTGCCGGCCTGATCGCCACCGAGTTCACCTACCGCAAGGACGGGGAGATCTATGGCGAGGACGAGCCGGCAGAATATATCTACCAGATCGTCCGCGGCGCCGTACGCACCTACAAGCTGCTGTCCGACGGCCGTCGCCAGATCGGCGCGTTCCATTTGCCCGGCGACGTGTTCGGGCTGGAATCCGGCACGAAGCACCGCCTGGCGGCCGAAGCCGTCATCGACACCACCGTGCGCCTGGTGAAGCGCCGCAGCCTCGAACAGGCCGCCGGCACCGACGTCCAGGTTGCCCACAAGCTTTGGACCATGACCACTGATGACCTCAAGCATGCCGAAGAGCACATGCTGCTGCTCGGGCGCAAGAGTGCGATGGAGCGGGTCGCGACCTTCCTCCTGGAAATGGATCGCCGCCTTGCGGTCGCCGGCATGATGGCGCTGCCGATGTGCCGCCGCGACATCGGCGACTATCTCGGACTGACACTGGAGACCGTCTCCCGCGCGCTATCGCAGTTGAACGACGAAGGCGTACTCGGCTTTTCCGGCGCCCGGCAGATCGTCCTGCGCAACCGCCAGCGCCTGCGCAATATGGATATCTGACCGGCACCAGCCATCAAGGGCGGCTCATTTCTCGCGCCATTGGTGCCAAGAAGCGATCTCAACTCGTCGCGATCAATGCCGACGGACCTCCTGTACTATGCTCACAAGATGCGCTCGTGTTTCTGCTGCTCATAGCTCGCCCCCCAGGTAGGACCGGCCCATCAAACTATCGCGCAGTTCGACAAGGGATGCGGCGGAACTCCCATCTTCTACGATGGAAAGTCGGCGGGCTTCACCTCAAGCCGGTCGGCATGCAAGGTCCAGTCATGAACCCCGCGCATCTCGCAAAACTTTCGCTTGGCGAGATCGATCGCGTGCGCACTCGGCTCGATCAGCGACACCCCGGAGTGTCTTCAGCAAGCGACGAGGTCGGTGTGCCCACATCCCTTGGAGTAGTCGAGCACAGAGATGACCGTCGGGATCAGGCGGAAGATGCGGACCTCGGAAGGTTTCGGTATCGGTAGGCCGACGCCCTTCTGGTCCGGGTACCGCGACATCAGGAGCGACATGGCCTTTTCGGCTTCGGCAGGGTCGATCACGACGTTTGCCCGCGCCGCCATGGATAGGCCGGTGATGTCCATCACCTGGGCGGGATCGTCATCGATCGCCAGTGACACGCGGTCGTCGCGCGCCAGATTCGACGCTTTTTGACTGTCCGGGCCGCACAGGAAGTAGATCGCAAAGCCATCGTTCGCATATCCCACGGTGGTCACCTGCGGCCACCCGTCCGGCCGGAGCGTTGCAATTCTCATGGTGCGGTGTTGATCGAGCAGCGCAAGGATTTTCCGTCGGAATGACTCATCCATCGATCGCCTCCACGTCGCAAAATTGTCGAAACCCTAGCGGCGACGGAACAGGCGTCTTTGAGGAATCTCAACGTTTCCTCGGCTGCAATGAGACATTTTGAAACTCGCGCGCGTAAGTCAAACGTTCGCGTAAGGCGTGCTCGGTGACGAAGTGTGCAATGGACGCCTACCTGCTACTGCGCTTTGCCCATCTGCTCGGCCTCATGCTCATGTCGGCCGGCCTCGTCGGCGTCTTCGTCTCTGATATGCGTTCGCGGCAAGTGCGCGACCTGAAGCTTTTCGCCCAGGCAGTGACCGTAATTGCCGTGTTCTAGGATGGGCTCGTCGTTCCGGGCGCGCTCCTTCTGCTCGCGGCTTCAGCAGATCCGTCGTGAGATCGGGAAGACGTCGAGCGATTATGACCGCGAGAAACTTGAGGAGCGGCTTGCCAAATTGTCCGGCGGCGTTGCCGTCATCCGCGTGGGCGCTCCCACCCAAGCCGGGATGAAGTCCAAGAAGGAGGCGCTGGATGAAGCCATCAGTTCCACTCAGGCAGCAGTGGCCGAAGGCATTGTGCCTGGTGGCAGCCTTGCGCTTCTGAAGTGCATCGGGGCGATCGGTATTGAGGAGGATGCCTGCCATGGTGACGAAAAGACCGGCGTCAGTATTCTGAAGCGAGCACTCGAGACGCCCGCGCGTCAGATTGCAGAGAATTCCGCGGTCGATTGGGGCATGGTAGTGGCGAAGATGATGGCCGGCCAAGGCAACTTTGGCTTCGACGCCGCGCGCAAGGAGTATGTCGACCTTGTCGAGGCCGGCATCATCGACCCTGTAAAGGTGGTTCGAACGGCGCTGGAGAACGCGGTTTCGGTCGCGAGCGTATTGCTGCTTACTGAGGCTATCATGACCGAAATACCCGAGGCCAAGAGAGAGCGGGCGACAGAGCCGGAGCTTGCGATCTGATTCTTGCCGGCGATCCCCGCGAGGCTCGGTCGTCGAGGCCGTTGGCCCCTCCCCCCCCTCAAGGGTGCCCATGCGCGCTGCCTCGTTCCATGGCCGGCAGCTTGATCCTTGTCAAAACCACGCGCGCTCTCGAATGCGAAGTTTCTTATGGTTCACGAGACGGCTTAGCGGGACGACGAGGAGATGAATCGCCTACGGCTACGGGCAGATCCGAGATCGGCTGATGCAGGCTCTGCCAGAGCCAGCAGCGGAACGGCACCCCTCACGATCATACGACGCCGGGGACGTTCTCGCCGCGGCAACGTCGTCGAAGTGGCCCTACCGTCTCCTGGTATGGCCGGCTTCTCATCATTGGAACGCTACTGGTGGCGGCGGGATGGGAAATATTTCGGCTCCTACTTGCCGTACTCACACTTGATTAAACAGCAGCTATAATGCGTGTGTTCATCATCTCATCCTTGTTCGGCGCTCTTGCTGCGGGTACCGCAGTTCAGGCACAGCACATCGGTGATATTCGGCAAGGACGTCAGCTTGCACTTGGTGTCTGCGCCTCATGTCACGCTGTCCGCGCCGGCCAGCCTCAGTCGCCCCTCGCGACAGCACCGAGCTTCGAAAAAATCGCCAACACGCCGGGGATGACCGCAGCAGCTCTTAACTTCTGGCTTACCGCCCACGCACATCCCACCATGCCGCTTCTAATTCTCTCTTCGCAGCAGGTTCGTGACGTATCGGCCTATATTCTGAGCCTGCGGGACTAGCGCACCAAGCCCTTGATGTAGGCTACCAAATCGGCAATCTCGGCGCGCGAGAGCGAGAGGTTCGGCATGCGCGAGTGATGCGGGCTGGCCAGGAAAGTTGCGAGCGCCGTCTCGTCGAAACGTCCGCCGATCTCAGCGAAGGTTGGGACAGTGTCGGAGGCTCGTTGCTGCCCGGGCGCAATCACATGGCATTCGGCGCACCAGCGCTCGGCAAGCCGATGGCCGTTGGCGCTGTCGGCGGTCGCCGGGTTACCTGTCGAGATCAACAGGCAGAGGATAGCGAGGCCAAGGCCTGCGAACCCTCCATTCTCATGCTGCATCGCTCCCTCCTCTCCGTCGCTTGCCGGAGCGCCCCCTTCGGACCCTATTCGAGCGAGAAACGTCGAGTCCAGCATTGATCAATCCTAAGAGAAGTGCCCGTCCATGCGGCTGCCCCGGGCTTGCTACACCAACGATTGCTTCGCCTTGGGCGTGTAACGCCCGTCGAAGTGGGCAGAACGGTGCAGAAGCCCCATCGAACAAGGCTGCAAGCGCTCGATCGCAGGGTCGAACAAACGTCAGTTGGCGGCACAGTCTCGGCAACGCACTCGCACGGCAAGCATTACTTCTGAGGCCGAACTTGTTCGAGCGGAAAAAATGCTTTGGGCCGACAAGCCAAGTGCACTCTGATCTAGATCAATATGTCGGTAATTCTCTGCACTTACGTACGAATGGTCGCAAAATCCAGGGAAGAACGACATGTTCAAGAGCATCCTGGCACTCGTCCCTTCCGAGCGTCCGGTTCGGCCAGTTATCGACGGTTCAGTCGCGCTGGCTATGGCCTGCCACGCCCATGTCAATGCATTGGCGATCGGCTACGAGTCCACCAATATTCCGATGGCCGCAATAGCCGGCCCGGCGACCGGAATGATGTTTGAGGAAAACCGGCTCCGCGCTCTCGAGCGCGCACAAACAGCAATGAGCGTCTTCGAGGTCGAAGCAAAAAACGGTGGAATTTCCTGCAACTGCCGCGCGATCAGCGCAATTCCGGCCGAAGCACTCTCGATCGCCGGTGCAGCTGCGCGACTTCATGAATTGATCGTCGCTTTGCAGCCGGAGTTTGAGCGCCACACGTTCGACAACGACCTTTCCATGGAAATCCTGTTCCAGGCAGGCGGCCCAGTCCTGTTCATGCCATACACATTCCGCGGCGCATTTTCGGCGCGCCGTGTCGGAGTCTGCTGGGACGGAGGCCGTCTCGCGAGCCGCGCGCTGCGGGACGCGATGCCGCTGCTCCGCAAGGCAGATGCACTCACGATTATCACCATCACGAATTCCAGCTCGATTCCGGCCGAGGCCACCCCCGAGCGTCTTGTCCGGCATCTGGCGCGCGTTGGATTGCCCGCCAGGATCGTGTCTTTCCCGGCAGGACATTCTGAAATCCAGCCGGCCATTCTTTCCGTTGCGGCGGATCAAAGCCTGGACCTATTGGTGATGGGCGGCTACGGACATTCGCGTTTGCAGGAAAGGATCCTCGGCGGCGTCACCCGTGAAATGCTTCGGTGCATGACGGTACCGACGCTGATGTCGCACTGATACTTCCGAATCGGAATGCCGACCTATCGCTGAATTGCGACGACCATCGCACGCCACTTTGCGGCGCCCGGCAATGAAATGCGAGCGGCCCTGTAGGCGGAGTTCCTACCCCTCGAGGTAGATCAACCTGCTCGTCTCGATCCGCGAGAGGCTCTACGACAAGATGCGGACTGGCAGGCCAGCACAATCGAGGATGAGGCGCCCACATCAACCAGATCGAACGCTTCTTCGTCCTCATCACCGCGCATCCGCTGCGACTCTTTCGATTCCACCGCCGACTATTTCGATCCGGCCGAATCCGCGCTCATCCTCGACTTTTCGTCTGGCTGGCACAGGATCAGACGGAGCCCGTCGGCGCTGATTGGCTGGACCGACTCGCCAATGGGCGCGCGGGTTTGTTCTGCAGTGGGACGATTCAAGTGGGCGAAACTGGTCTTTTCGACCCGCTTGGACCACGATCGATAATAAGCAACGGCCGTCATGATGGCGAGACCGCCGCTACCGACGATGAGTTGAGCAAAAACGCCGTCCGAAGTCGTTCGCAAGACAAAGTACCCGATGAATGAAAGGTAGATTCCCACGCAGAACACTTCGAGAGACTGCTGGCCGCATTTGACCAGAGGTTGCCATATGGCCGCCTGGAGTCCTTGGGCGTCGATTGGGATGAACCGCGCCGCCAACGTGATCAAAACAGCCAGATGCAGGAAGCGGTAGGGTGCCAGATTGGTTTTGTCATTCGGGTTGAAGGCCTCGAACAAGGCGCGCGGAAGCATTCTCTCGAGCTCAGGCAGATGCGCCGACAGCGTCAGCACCAGCGCAAAGGCAAGATAGATCGCACCAAGCAGAACGATGAGCCGCGAGCGCACCAGGAAGTGCAGCGTTTCGGATCCGCCCAATGCCAGCCACGCGCCCACGACAAACAGAAGCTGCCATGCGAACGGGTTGAAGTACCAGACGCCTGACGGATAGGAGGGCAGGTTCCACCCAAATTGCCGGGCCGCAAAATAAAGCAACACCGATCCAAGCATTACCCCGTCTGGACTTCTAAGCATCAGCCAAAGCACCAGTGGAAAGACGCCCATCAAGAGGACGTAGAGCGGCAGTACGTCCAGATTGACGGGCTTGAATTTCAGCGTCAGCTCCTGAGTCAAGGTTTCCACCGGAGCATGGATGAGAGGGGCTGCGTTATATCGATCGATGAGATCAGGCAGGTCAAAGCCCTGGGACAGAAAATGAATCGACGCCAGGTAGAACACGAACAGGAGCACGTGGGCGACGTAGATTTGCCAGACCCGCCTAAAAAGCCTTGTCGTTCCGAAAATAAATCCTCCGTCGTCCATCCTTCGTGTGTACACGGTGGCTGACGTGTACCCGGAAATGAATAGGAACAGATCGGCGCCGTCGCTGAAGCCGTAATTCCGGAAGGTCAGCCAGGCGAGCATCGAGCTTGGAATATGGCCGAGGAACATCGCCCAGTTGGCGAGGCCTCGAAATAGATCGAGGCGGAGATCTCGCGTGCCTGGTGGAAGAGCAAGCTTTGCTCTCATCGGGTTCAATCCGAATGGGACAACCGGCATGTCAAGGCTCACACAGAGCGTCCGGTTGACCGCCCGCATGCCTATTTCAGTGTCGGAGCCTGCGACGATCGTTAAGAAAGACAAACGTTACGAGCGATGCCGATGAGCTTGTTGAGCCATATCAAGGATGGGAAAAAGCGGCAGATTGGATCTGCAGGAGGTCGGCGGACCCACGCGCCGCCTAGCGCTCCGGGGAAACGTCCGTTTGTAAGGTCCGCTCGCTCCAGCAATTTCGGGTAGCTGCCCGATCCGGACCTCCGGCAATGCTCGCTTTCGTGGCGTTATCGGGGCATAGCAGATGTTGAACTCGCTCCATCTATGCGCATGCGTGCCCAAGCTAGTGTGACATCATCAGGCAAATCGGTGCCTCCCGTAGAAGGCCGATGGTCATGCCTCCGAATATCCATTCACCCAACCGGCTGTGCCCATAGCCTCCCGTCACGATCAAATCCGCGCCTTCATCCCTTGCCAGCCGGATCAGGTAGCGTGCGTCCGGCTCGGCCGTGTGCACGCGAACCTCGTATTGACAGCTTGCGCCGTGACGCCCGAGATATTTTGCGACGTCGCGCACCCGGAGTCGTGCCGCGTCCTGCTGGTCCGATGTGCAGAGTTCGATGACGGTCACCCGCGAAGCCCTGGTTAGGAACGGCAGCGCGTCGCGCACCGCAAGCCGGGCCTCCCGGGTGTCCTTCCAACCGACCACGACACGGTCGGCCGACAGCTCCGTCACGCGCTCGGGCACCGAAAGCATCGGTCGGCCCATCCGGAGCATCGCCTCGGCGGCATCGATATAATGGTAGTAGTTCTCCTTCAACTGCTTGCGCTTGATGACCACGAGGTCGGCTGCTCTCGCCTGATCGACCAGGAAGGTGGTCGGAAATTCGTACGCCCAGCGCCATTCAACCTTGTCTCCTGGCAGGCCGACGACGCTCCTGAACCAATCCTCTTTGGCGGCCAGACCCGCCTGCATCCGCTTGAGGTCCTCTTCGGTGGTCTCCTCAATCATCACACCCTCGGCAGCAAAGGGAGGCTCGACGGCGAAAGCGGAAACGCCAATGATGGACGCCCCGAACTTGGTCGCGATGCCTTCTGCGACTCGGATCTGCCCTTCTTCCTGCTGCTGGGGATCTACATACACCATGACATTGGCAAGGCTCATAACCATGCTCCATTGATCTGGGAGTGACACAACCTCTCGCGCATCGACGCGTGGCCATGGTTGACCCAGATCAAGATGACACATGGAGAAGGGTATAAAATCTGAACGGCAAGTCGCCGGTTGGTATCGTCGCCGGTTGGTATCATCGCGCGCGCAAACATTCTTCAGGCGGTAACCTCCACTAGAAAGCGCCGCCGGGATCCTCGAGCCTGTCTCAAGGCGAACACGTGAACCTTCTGCGGCAGAAAGTAAGACGCGACCTCACGTGCAGGGCAGCTTCTCGCGCGAAACGCACAGTGGCTGGATCGGCACGTCTAGGGGCCGGTGCTGTCGAAAAGGGCTTGAGGAGCCGAGCGAACGGTGATTCCTGCTTGGGAGGTAGAGTGCCCCATAGACCATGAGGCATTCGCTTCTGAGTTTGACTTTCAGCGCTCGCAAATCACTGTTGTCGAGCGAACGAGTCCCCCGACCGGGGCAAGTAATCTGATGCTCGTCGGTTGCTACTTTTGCTGAATGCGACTCAGGTAATCGACAACAGCGAGGATGCGTGTTCGCACGACGACCTCCGGGCTTTGCTCCGGCCCGGCCATTTTCCAATAAGACGGATCAACATAGTGAGGCAAGTTGATGATGGGGTTGAATCGATCCCCCCAAATCGGCATTTCACGAGTGCCGTGAGCGGGAATTGTTTTCGATCCATATATGGTTTCATAAACAGCGTCCGTGGGAAAAACCCCGTTGTTGTTCTTGGCCAACATCGTCAAATCGGAAGGCGGTACCTTGAGCTGCTCGCTGACAGGTCCTTTGCCTTTTCCATCCGTGCCATGACAGCTCGCGCACGAAGATTCAAATTCTGACTTACCGATGTCGAAGTCTCCAGCCTGAGCCGCACCAGCAATCTCAGCAGTAAGGCCGGCAATCATCAACCACTTCAGGCAACTGGTGATCATATCATCCCCCTGCCCACAGTTTTCGGATAAGTCTTACTAGGCTTCCCGGGGTTTGGTTCAGTTTGATCCAGGTCAATACAATCTTTGAATGCTGCAGGTGGCAGGCTGACGGCAGCGGCGTGGTGATCTAGCTTCTTTGAGAAGCCATTGGTGAGGCAGGCAAACCGCTTCTGGCTCATGCGGAGCGTGAGGCTTTGATGCTCAACGTAGCTGGTCGAGACGTTCGCCGGAATGCCTCTCAGCCTCACGGCTTACGACTTCGATTTGCCGGCCGAGAAATACAAGGACAAGCGGCCACTTCACCTTGGCACTAGCGTTCCCACCTTTCCGTTGATTCTGCTCAAACGATGAAGCCGGTTTCGGAAGAAAATCATATTTGTCTAGCTGCGGAGACAAGCAATGTCGTTCGAGCGGATCCTGCGATGGACCTTGGTTGCGATTGCAATTGCGGGATTGGCCACGGGTATTAGCGCACGAGTCACCGGTCGGCCTGATCTGGCCGATCTGGCATGGACGCTCGGCACGGCGCCGGTCATTGGGGGACTTGCCGTCTCGATCATCAGGGACTTGCTGGCCGGCCGCGTAGGAGTGGACGCGATTGCGCTCCTGTCGATGAGCGCGGCGCTGGTGCTTGGCCAGCCGCTTGCCGGAGCCGTGGTCGCGCTGATGTATGCCGGCGGCAATGTGCTGGAGGATATCGCGATCGCACGGGCGGAGCACGACCTGCAGTCTCTGGTTGATCGCGCACCGCGCCATGCAGATCGCAAGACCGGCGATCGGATTGAGCAGGTTCCGGTCGAGGCAGTCTCGGTCGGCGATGAGCTCCTGGTGCGGGCCGGCGAGATCGTACCGGTCGACGGTGTCGTTCACTCCGCTTTGGCAACCATCGACGAGTCTGCGGTTACGGGCGAGCCGATCCCGATCGAGAAGACACGTGGCAGTGCTGTTCTTTCCGGCTCGCTAAATGCGGGCGAGACCTTTGAGTTGACCGTGACTGCGCCCGCCGGCGAGAGCACCTACGCTGGCATCGTGCACATGGTTACGGCGGCACAAACGGCGAAGGCCCCCTTTGTGCGGCTGGCCGACCGCTACGCGCTGATCTTTCTGCCGGTGACGCTCGTCATCGCCTTCGTGGCGTGGCTGATCTCCGGCGATCTGACCCGCAGCCTCGCCGTGCTGGTGGCGGCGACGCCTTGTCCGCTGATTCTGGCCGCGCCTGTCGCCTTCATTGCCGGCGTGGCCCAAGCGGCACGCCGTGGCATCCTGGCCAAGGGCGGAGGGGCGCTGGAGGCGCTGGCTCGTGCGCATACCGTGTTGTTTGACAAGACCGGCACCCTGACGGTGGGAGGCGCGCCGTTGCTTTCGGTTGAGGTTGCGCCGGGAGAGGACCCTGAGGAGATCCTGACGCTTGGGGCGTCGCTCGAGCAGGCCTCGCATCACGTGCTTGCCAAAGCCGTTGTCACCGCGGCCATCGATCGCGGTCTCAGGCTCAAGGCGCCCGAGCAGGTCAGAGAGACCATGGGTGCCGGGCTCTGCGGTGTCATCGACGGTCGTCAGATAACCGCGGGCTCGCGGCAGATGCTTCTGTCGGACGGCGAACGATCGCCATGGGAGCTGCGGGCGATCCGGCGGGCTTCGTGGCGTTCGGCGCTGATTGTCTTTATCGCAGTAGAGGAGCGTCCAATCGGTGCGCTGCTGTTGGCCGACGAACTGCGGGCCGATACGCCGCGGGCGATCCGGCTGCTGCGCGATGCGGGAATCGCTCGAATGGTAATGGTCACGGGCGATCGCGCCGCGGCAGCGCAGGCCATCGGTGCGGCGCTTGATCTCGATGCTGTGCTGGCCGACCGCGTTCCTTCCGACAAGGTCGAGGCGGTGCGCAGCGAACAGCGACTGCATCCGACCATCATGGTCGGCGATGGCATCAATGACGCTCCGGCACTGGCCGCGGCGGATATCGGGGTCGCACTCGGCGCGCGCGGCGCCAGCGCCTCGTCCGAGGCGGCGGACGTGGTCATCCTGACCGACCGGCTCGATCGTGTCGGCGAAGCGATCATAATTGCGCAGCGGGCACGGCGTATCGCGCTCCAAAGTATTGTCGTTGGCATGGGATTGTCGTTGGCCGCCATGGTGGCTGCCACCGCTGGCTGGCTCGATCCTGTGCCTGCAGCGATCCTCCAGGAAGTGATCGATGTTGCCGTAATCCTGAACGCATTGCGGGCGCTGACTCCGGCCCATGGCAGGGGTGGCCCGCGCATAACCGCAGAGCAAGGGCTGGCACTGCATCATGACCATCAGATCCTGTTCAAGGACCTCGATCGGTTGCGTAAGATCGTCGACACGCTGGACGATGCGACACCCGAAACCGCTGCGGCTTTGATCGATGAAGCTCATCGTCTGGTTCAGGGAAGCGTGGTGACGCATGAGCGCGAGGATGAGGGCAGCGTCTATCCTCAGCTTGCCGACGTGCTGCGCGAACGCTACGGCCTCTCGGCGATGAGCCGCGCCCATCGCGAGATCCTGCATCTTGCACGGCTGCTCGCCCGGATTGCAGAGGACCTGCCTCTGGAGAGGGTCGATCGCTATCTGATTCGAGATGCCCAGCGGGTAATCGAGGCGATCGAGACGCTGGTGCGGATGCATACCGCCCAAGAGGAGGATATTTACGAAGCTGTGGCGGCCTAGGTGGACCGTTGCAGGGGGCTCACGGTGGAAATCGGAACCGCCACCATGAAAGCGCAATCATCATTCGTGGATGCAGCGATTCTCGCTCGCTGAGCTAGGTCAACGCAGGAGCCTTTGGGAAATGCGAACGTTGAAAGCCGCTACGGCTCGGCTGACGACATCGAGGCAATCAAGCTGTGGTCGCACCATCCACGGCTCGGCCAACGCGCGATAGCGGCGATCAAGCAGCTTGAGGCAGCCGAAGCGCGCGCTGCGACGGGTTGACCATCGACACGTATTGGATGAAAGCAAGCGGACGGTGCCGACCCGGACCGGATAGCCGACGCGCGGGAGCTGTTGCGCGATTCACGACAGCGGTTCTGTTGCGGGCGCGCTCCATTTCCTCGATCAGCCCGACCAGCTATATTATTCACGGGCATGACCGACCGGTCGGGCGGCCGAAAAAGCCTCCAAGATGTCGCAGCGGGTATTCAGCCGACGCGGGCCATCGCACTGCACAACGGCCTGCATCGTCCCGAATCCAGATCCGCGGGACATTGAGGCTCCGGAGCGGAACCCCATATCTTCGGCAAGGGAGTCCTTGCCGTGCAGACCGTGAAGGCGGCCCTCGTCGCGGCGACGGCAGTCGTCGCTGTGGTTGTCTCTCTCCTCCCCGGTTTAGCCGAGGGGAGCAGCAACGTTGCACTGACTATTTCGATCGACGGAGCGATCGGGCCTGCGTCGGCGAGCTACGTGAAGGACGGCTTGGCCAAGGCCGGCGAACGACGCGCCCAGATTGTCATTCTGCGTCTGAATACACCGGGCGGCCTCAACACCAGCATGCGCGAAATCATCGCGGATGTGCTCGCTTCACCCGTTCCTGTCATCGGTTACGTCGCTCCTTCCGGCGCGCACGCGGCGAGCGCCGGCACATATATACTTTACGCGACCCATATCGCGGCGATGGCGCCTGGCACCAACATCGGTGCGGCGACGCCAGTGCAGATCGGCGGTCCGCTGCCGGGTCTGCCGGGCGGCGCCCCGGACAAGGACGGCAAGGACAAGAAGGATAGCGACCGCCAGCCCGAGAAGGACGCCATGACGGCAAAGGCGACGAATGATGCGGTGGCCTTCATCCGCAGCCTGGCCGAACTGCGTGGCCGCAATGCCGACTGGGCCGAGAAGGCGGTCCGCGAGGCCGCCACTCTATCTGCCAACGCCGCGCTGCAGGCAAATGTCATCGACCTCGTCGCGCGCGACCCGGCCGAATTGCTCAGTCAGGTCGATGGGCGCGTGGTGGAGGTTGCCGGCGGCAAGACACAACACCTGGCAACCAAGGAAGCCGTCCTCGAGCCCATCGATCCCGGATGGGTCTCGCGATTCCTGGCGGTCGTCACCAATCCCAACGTTGCATTTATTCTCCTGATGGTTGGCATCTACGGCCTGCTCTTCGAATTCATGTCCCCCGGGGCGATCGCTCCAGGCGTTGTCGGCACCATCTGCCTGCTGCTCGGCCTCTACGCACTCAATTTGCTGCCGATCAACTACGCAGGCTTCACGTTGATGTTGGTCGGCATCGCGCTTCTCGCCGTCGAGGCCTTCAACCCGACAGTCGTGATCGGCCTCGGAGGGGTTATCGCCTTTGTACTGGGAGCGATCATGCTCTTCAGGGTCGAAGTGCCCGGTTATCGGCTGTCGTGGTCGCTCATCGCCATCGTAGCAACGGTGTTCACCGGCTTTGTTTTCGTCGTGCTCGGCTCGCTTCGACGCGCGCGCAAAGGCCCGGTACTGGTCGGTGCGCAAGCCATGCGGGGCCTGCCTGCCGAAGTCCTCGACTGGAACGAGAGGGAAGGTCACGTCTTTGCGCACGGTGAGCGCTGGCAAGCGCGGGGCACGGAAACCTTCAAACCGGGGGAGGTGGTTGAAGTTGCCAACATCGTCGATCTGACGCTGGTGGTACGACGCACGGCCGCCAGGGCCGAGGAAGGTACATCATGATGCTCGAATATCTGACCTATGCAGCGATTGCGCTGCTCGTCATCATATTTCTGTCCCAGGCGATCCGCATTCTGCGGGAATACGAGCGCGGCATCGTCTTCACGCTAGGCCGTTTCACCGGAGTGAAGGGCCCAGGCCTCATCTTCCTCATTCCGGTCGTGCAGCAACTCGTGAAGGTCGATCTCAGGGTGATGGTGCAGGTCGTGCCGCCACAGGACGTGATTTCGCGCGACAACGTCTCGGTCAAGGTCAACGCCGTTCTTTACTTTCGCATCATCGATCCCGAGCGCGCCATCATCAAGGTCGGCGACTACATGGCCGCCACCAGCCAGCTCGCACAGACGACTCTGCGCTCGGTGCTCGGCAAGCACGAACTCGACGAGATGCTTGCGGAACGTGACAGGTTGAACGTCGATATCCAGGAGAGCCTCGACAAACAGACCGATGTCTGGGGCATCAAGGTCACCGCGATCGAAATCAAGGACGTCGACCTCAACGAAACCATGGTGCGCGCGATCGCCAAGCAGGCCGAGGCGGAACGCCTGCGACGCGCCAAAGTGATCAATGCCGTAGGCGAGCAGCAAGCAGCCGAAAAGCTCGTCGAGGCTGGCCGCATCCTCGCCCAGGAGCCGCAGGCGATGCAGCTACGTTATTTTGCAGCGCTGCATGACGTCGCGGGCGAGCGGTCTTCCACCGTGGTCTTTCCGCTCCCGACGAATCTGCTCGACCACCTTGGCCTGCGGAGCGGCTCGACCTGACTTTGCCGGCTGGCCCGCATGAGCCCGTCAACGCGTGTGGCGGAACCGGTCAACGAGTTCGGCGAAGGCTCCTGCGAATGGATGGAACGTGAAGCGTACGGTGTGGTGTCCCGGCGGAAGCGCGACGGCACGAAAGACAGCGTTGGCCCGCAATATCTCGCGCGGCTTGCCATCCACCGTTGCGCGCCACCAGGGATGCCAGACGTCGTTGAGCAGCAGCAGGCCGCCCGACGGCGCGTCGACATCGATGTCGATTTCCGTGTTCTCATAGCGGGTCAAGCGTGCCGTGCCCGGCGCCGCGCCGGCTGCGCTTGCGCGCGGCAGCGCGGGTGCGCGTTTGAGCAGGACGGTGCGGCGCGGATCGACGTCCGCCGGCCAGCCCTTGGCGAGAAGCTGATCGAAATCCGCGATGCGCCAGTCGGTGACCACCATCACGCGCGGCAGCGCCCGGGAATTCTCGTAGACATAGGCGTCCGGGGTACGCGCGACGAGCGTGAGGTCGCCGGGGGCAAGCGATGGATCAACCTTCTCGATCGGCACGCCGACGGCGACGAAGCGCAAGCCGAACAGATCGGCGAAGGCCGAGCGATAGGACGGAAACAGCGGCGAGAACCGGCGCTGGTCGTAGTCCACAACCGTATCGCCCACGCGGGTGGCGTCGTAGAACCATTTGAGGCGCAGCGGATTGTGTCCGAACACGTGGTCGCAGCCGTGGATCATGCACAGGTTCGGCCAATGATAGGCGATGCCGATCAGTTCGACGCGATCGCGCCGGTCGGGCGCTGAATCGGCCGCAAGCTTCGATTTCAGCAGCGCCAGCGTCGGATTCCTGGTGTCGGGGCGCAGCGCATCGAATGTCGAAGGCGCCATCGCGGTTGAAATATGCGGCGCATTGTTCCAGGCGAGGTCGACGACCGAGAACGAGGTGAGCAGCAGCATCGCGGCGAGCGGCGAGACACCGTTCAGCCGCCGCGCGAAGATCAGGGCCGCGACCGCGCCGGCGGTAAGGGCGAGCGCGGTGACGACAGGTACGATCACTAGTGCGATGGAAACGACCGTGTGGGCGAGCCACAACGCCATCGCAACGAGCACAACAGGCACAGCCAGCTCGATTGCCCGCTGCCTCTTCGTGGGTTGCGGCACCGTGCCTTCGAGCCAGCGGTGCACGAGATAGCCGGCCATGATGGCGAGCAAGGCCCCGATGACAAACGTCGCATCTGCGGGACGCCGGTACAGCATCACGCCCGGCAACCATTCATACATCGCATGGAACACCGGCGTGTACCAGCCGAGCGCGTAGAGCAGGACGCCGCCGGCAGCGATCGAGAAGAAGCGGATGTCGCGCGACCAGGCGAGGCGGCGCACGATGCCGAACGAGACGATGACGACGAGCAGCAGCGCGCCCGCGTAGATCAGGCCCATGTTCTGCGCGAGCGAGAGATCGGCGCCACCAAGCGTCGTCTTCCAGTACGACGTCGCCGGCCCCCAGTAGTCGATCACCGGATCCATCGCACCGTAGAGATCCGCGAAAGCAAGCGTCAGGAGATGCGCGGGATGCAGCGATCCCTGACCCGCGAGCATCCAGCCGATCTCGGGCCGGTTCGAGCGCTCGGCGAGCAGCGCCGTCAGCGTGACAGGAACGGCGGCGATGAGGATGCCGACCAGGCCGCAGGCCGCAAGCGGCTTGAGGCTCGCGCGCATGCGCTTGCGCCAGTCGTCACCCTCGATCCAGTGGTGCACGACCAGGCCGACCAGGACATAAAGCGAGATCAGCGCAACCTGGTCCCGCCCCAGGGCGAGCAGGCCGCCGAACACACCTGCCGCGAGGCCGGCGCGCCATGACGAGCGCTCGAGCGCGCGCGACAGCATCCAGAGTGTCAACGGCAGATAGGCCAGGCTGATGATCTGGCCGGTATGCTGTAGCCGTGAATTCGCCGCGCCGCCAAAGGCAAAGGCGAGCGCGGCGACAAGCGCACCGGCCGCGTGCCAGCCGCGATCCCGGAAATACAGAATGATGGCGACGCCACCAAGCAGCAGGTAGACGAAGGTCAGGCCGTCGACCGCGCGGAAGCCTGGCTTCGGATCAAAATAGGCAAGCAGGAAATGCAGCGGCGAGAAGATCAGCGACTGCGGATCGGAGATGAGCGGCCAGCCCGCGAACACGTTGGGCGTCCAGAATGGCGACTGGCCGTTCGCCAGCGAGGTGGCGAGAAATTGCACCGGCGGCAGGAACTGCGACTTGGCGTCCCAGGGAATTGTGACATGCCCGGACAACCACGGCCACGCCGGTATCAGAAAGGCGAGCGCGAACAGCGCGACGGTGAGACCGAGCGGAAATTTGCCCGCCGAAACTGCCGGCTCGGTACCGCTGAGCCACGGCGCCGCCTGCGAGGGCAAGGACGATGTGGCCGAGGGATCGTCGATCCACGACAGCGATCGTGCTTTGCGCTTCGGTCGCCCGAGCGATCCGTCGCCAAGGTCGGTTCCCATCTACGGCCTTTTGTTTGACGGAGGCGTGGGCCTGGTCCTGGACTGGATCGCATCCGGGCTGCGGCAATCGCCGGCGTTCCGCTTGCCATCCGCGTGCCGGCTTCGCCTTTCGCGCGAAGAGCTCGCTGCAGGCACCACGTCAACCGCGATTGCGCTCAAACTTGCTGCTGCACCCCGTCACGGAGAGTGTACTTGATCTCGTGAGAATGCCCCGACAGGACCATCAGCAGAGGGCACTCACTGTAAAGACTGGATATACGGAATTTCTGTGGCGACGATATCGCCGGAACGACGACCATTTATGTGCGCGGCGCCAGCGCCACACCGCTCTCGCTGCCGGAGCAGCCTGTCTCAGCCGGCCTCGGCCGTCGCCAATGGCGGCAGGTTTTCGCATCTGCGCGTGAGGTCGATGAGCTGGCGCAGGCCGGGCGGCGGTTGCCGGCGGCTCGGATAGTAGATCGTGAAGGGCGGGCCGTCCGAGGCCCATTCCGGCAGCAGGATTTCCAGCGCACCGGATGCGACTTCGGCTTCGACCCGCCGTTCCAAACAATAGACAAATCCGACACCGCGTAACGCCATGTCGACCGCATGCTCGGTCTCGTTGGCGCATACGGGCCCTCGGACATCGAGCCGGATCATGGAATCGCCATTGCCCAGTTCCCACGGGAAGTTGCGGTTGTCGCCGACACGCATCTCGACGCACGGAAGCTGCAGCAGATCGCCGGGAGCATCCGGACGGCCAGCCCGCGCGATCAGTTCGGGCGAGCCGACCACGACCCACTTCAGCGGTTTCGTCAGGGCGATTCCCACCATGTCCAGCGGCACGCGATCACCGTAGCGGATGCCGGCGTCAAAACCTTCCGCGATGATCTCGACCAGGCGGTCCTCGACGATCACGTCGAGGTGCATGCCTGGAAACTCCTTGCAGTAGCGCGGCAGCACCGGACCGAGAACGAGGCGCGCGGCGTCGCGAAGAACGTTGAGACGAAGCCGCCCCACCGGGACACGCCGATGGTTCTCCAGCGCGCTCAAGCCATCGCGGATGGTGCGAAATCCGGTCTCCAATTCGGCGGCGAGCGCGGCGCCGGCGTCGGTCGGCCGGATGGAGCGGCTGGAGCGATGCAGCAGCCTCACGCCCAGATCGGACTCCAGCTTGCGCAGCCGATGACTCAAGGCGGACGCACTCACGCCGAGCTCGATGCCCGCTTTGGCGAGGCTGCCACGGCGGACGATCGTCAGGAACACGTTCAAGTCCGCCAGCATGTTCCGGTCGAGCGGTTTCATGAACGGCCCCTCAAGGCGTCGTTGAGCTGTACTCAACGAACCTACCCTGGTGACCGCCGTTTTACGACCCATACTCAAGCTCAGCGAAGTCCGGCGTCGGACGCGGGTGCAATCCGGCCTGATCTCGTCGGGCATCTCAACCGAAGGAGACACGTGATGACGAAACGAACTGGCAGTCGCAGGGATTTCCTCACCGTCGCTGCGGCAGCGGTCGGGGCGCTTGCGGCACCATCCTTGGTTACAGCCGCCGCCAATAGCAAAGGAGACAATCGCATGGCACAGACAAATCGGGCCACACAACTTTTCAAGCCGCAATTCCGCTTCGGGCTCGGCGGCGTCCCGCTTGGCAACGAGTTCAACAAGGTCACGGACGACGATGCCGAGGCGACGCTCGAGGCCGCATGGAGCGCCGGCGTGCGTTATTTCGACGTGGCGCCCTGGTATGGCTTCGGACTGTCCGAGCGCCGCTTCGGCCATTTCCTGCACAACAAGCCGCGCGGCGATTACGTGCTGTCGTCCAAGGTCGGCAAGCTGTTCAAGGCCTCGAAGAACAACCGGCATGCGGACATCTTTCCACTGTCGGACTCGCCCAACGACGTCACCTACGACTACACCGCCGACGGTGTTCGCCGTTCGATCGAGGACAGCCTGCAGCGGCTCGGCGTCGATAGCCTCGACGTGGCATTCGTCCACGACATCTCGCCGGATTTTCCATACTTCCCGACCTCATGGCAGGAGCAGTTCGCGATCGCCGAGCGCGGCGCGTTTCCTGCGCTGTCGCGCATGCGCGAGGAAGGCATCATCAAGGCCTGGGGCATCGGCGTGAATTGCCCCGAACCGATCCTGCGCGTGATCGACGTTGCCGATCCCGACGTCTGTCTATGCGCTTCGCAGTACTCGCTGATCGACCATGCCAATGCCGTCAATCAGGTGTTCCCCGCGGTGCGGAAGAAGAATGTGTCGCTGGTGATCGGCTCGGCGCTGAACGCAGGCTTCATCTCCGGCAGTCCGCGCTACAATTACGGGCCGAACAACTACAAGATCTCCCCGGCCCATATCGAGAAGCGTGACCGCCTCCGCGCCGCCGCCGCCCGCCACGGCGTCGATCTGCGCACGGCGGCGCTGCAGTTCTCATCAGCCCCTGACGTTGTCGTCGCCCTGGTCGTGGGCGCGAGCAGCCACCGGCAGATCCTCGAGGACTACAACTCGATGCAGGCCAGGATCCCTGCGGAGTTCTGGCAGGAGTTGAAGGAAAGCGGGCTCATCGAACAGGCAGCCGCAACCCCGGCCTGACAGCCGGGGCAATGGCGACGATACTGCGCCGCTGCCTGCGATCAAACTCGGCATTTGACCTGCGTCAATGCCGAGCAGGTGGGTCGAGCGGTAGCTGTGTATCCAGGTTCGCAATGGAGCGCAGCAATGACGGCGCGGAATCCGCCGCGCGGCTATACGGCTGCGCAGATTCTCCTGCACTGGGTGATCGCCGTATTGGTCGTGTTCCAGCTCATCTTCGGCGAGGACATTGTTCCGGCATACAGGGCGGTGCGCCGTGGCACCGAGGCTTTACCATCCGATATCCTCAGAGCCGACGTTCACATCTATGTCGGATTCACGATTCTGGTCCTGGCCATGGCGCGACTTGCGATCCGTCTGATGCTCGGGGCCCCGCCCGCGCCGGCGGGCGAGAGCGCCGTCCAGAAATGGATCGCCGCCGCAACCCATTTCATTCTCTACGCAACGATCTTCCTGATGCCGGTGACCGGCGCGCTCGCGTGGTATCTCGGCATTGGCGCGATCGGCAAGATGCATGAGCTTGCCAAATCGGTCATCATCGCCGCCGTGGTCCTGCATGCGTCCGGCGCGCTGTGGCAGCACTTCGTTGCCAAGACCGACGTCCTCGTCAGGATGCTGCGGCCTGGTGCCGGGCGGGCGACCTGATTCCCTCAACCAGCGAATTGCACGGGCCGGGCCAGCTTTCTGTCGCCGGCTTTCTGTGTTATGTCGCTGCGGTCAACATTGATTCCGCTGCGGAATTCCCGACGGAATCTGGCTCTTGCCTAGAGGGACAGGCTCCGTGGCGCCCATCCAATACATCGTCGAGGGCGGTCATCGGCTCTCCGGCACGATCGAGCCGTCCGGCAACAAGAATGCGGCGCTGCCGATCATCGCGGCGGCGCTGCTGACCGAGCATCCGGTGACGCTGACGAATGTGCCGCGGATCCGCGACACCGAGACGCTGGTCGAGCTGGCCCGCTCTGTCGGCGCCTCGGCCGAGTGGACCGAGCGCAACACGCTCGCAATTCATGCCAAGGAGATTCGCGCCGCCGATCTCGATCCGGAACTGTGCGCGCGGATCCGCGCCTCGATCCTGCTCGCAGGTCCCCTGCTCGCCCGCTGCGGCGAGGTCGCCTTGCCGCCGCCCGGCGGTGACGTGATCGGCCGCCGCCGCCTCGACACGCATTTCCTCGCTTTCGAGCAATTAGGGGCCAGCGTCACCGCGACCCACCGCCTTGAGTTCCGCGCCTCCCGCCTGAAGGGCGCCGACGTGTTCCTCGACGAGCCCAGCGTCACGGCGACCGAGAACGCGCTGGTCGCAGCGGTGGCCGCGCGCGGCACCACCTATCTGCGCAACGCCGCCTCCGAACCGCATGTGCAGGATCTCGCGCATTTCCTGGTCGCGCTCGGCGCCAAGATCGAGGGCATCGGCACCAACACCATCATCGTGCACGGCCCGGCCACGCTCGGCGGCACCAGCTACGCCATCCAACCCGACCACATCGAGGTCGGCTCGCTGATCGGGCTTGCGGCGGTGACGCGCTCACCGCTCCGCATCGCGCGCGCCGGCGTCGAGCATCTGCGCTCGATCCGGATGGGTTTCGAGCGGCTCGGCATCGTCTGCGGCGTCGAAGGCGACGACCTCGTCGTGCCCTCGGGCCAGACCATGAAGATCCACGACGATTTCGGCGGCCATGTGCCGAAGCTGGAGGACCAGCCGTGGCCGGCCTTCCCGGCCGATTTGATGTCGATCGCGATCGTCACCGCGACCCAGTGCGACGGCGTCATCCTGATGTTCGAGAAAATGTTCGAATCGCGGATGTTCTTCGTCGACAAACTGATCGCGATGGGCGGGCGCATCGTGCTCTGCGATCCGCATCGCGCCATCGTCGCCGGCCCGAGCCGGCTGCGCGGCGCGCCGATGACCTCTCCCGATATCCGCGCCGGCATGGCGATGCTGCTCGCGGCGGTCTGCGCCGAGGGCACGTCCACCATCAACAATGCCGACCAGATCGAGCGCGGCTACGAGCGGATTGAAGAGCGGCTGAACGCGCTCGGCGCCCGGATCAAGCGCGTGCCCGAGCGCGTGCGGTAAATTGGAACAATCGGGCGACCTATCCGTTGCACCGCCACTCTCCCACAGGCAGGTGTGGCCATGCGCGTTCGTCTGCCAAGATTTCTTCAGATCACCGGCGGCAGCGACGCCGCCAATCTCACCCTTGCCGCAGCAGCAGTCCTGGCACTAACGATTTCGCTCTGGCTCGCGCATGGCAACCAGAGCCCGGGCGACGTCGCCGGCATCCCGGTCGTGATCCCGCACCATTCGGTGGTGCTTCTGACCAGCGAGCGGGCACATGTCCGCGATCCCAAGGTCGGGCGCATCTCCGATGGCTTCATCGAGTCTCAGGAGCGTGAAATCAGCGCCATGAGGCAATCTGTCGGCAATTTCGAAACCGGCGCGGTTCCCACCGACGCCAAGGGCCTGCCGCTGCGGCCAGGCAATTAGGGCATATGGGCGAGCCCGTAGCCCGGGTGGAGCGAAGCGCAACCCGGATAGCTGCATCAGCAATTGCGACCGGCCCCGGCACGCTGGCGCTTCACCCCGGGCTACGGCGCCGCGACCGAATAGCGGCCTTTCTGCCACCTTTTCGGCTCGCTGCCGTGCTATTCTGGTTCCATGACCTCAACCGAGAACATCGAACGCGCTTCGGTGGCGCAGCGTGTCGCTGTGCGTGCGCCTCGCCACCATTTGCTCGACGAGCTCGCCGAGACCCTGCGTCTCGCGCTGCCACTGGCGCTGACGCAGCTCGGCCAGATCGCGATGATGACGACCGACCTCGCCTTCATCGGCCGGCTCGGCGACGAGGCGGTCGCCGCCGCGGCATTGGCGGGAACGGTCTACTTCGTCAGCTTCACCTTCGGCATGGGGCTGATGTCCGCCGTCGCTCCGCTGGCGGCACAAGCCTTCGGCGCGCGCGATCCGCGCATGGTCCGGCGTTCGCTTCGCGTCGGGCTATGGGCTGCACTGTTGATCACCTTGCCGCTGATGGTGTTGCCGTTCTGCGGCGAGCAGATCCTGCTCGCACTCGGCCAGTCCGCCACCGCCGCGCAGCTTGCGCAGCAATATCTCTTCGGCCTCGCCTGGGGCATGCTGCCGGCGCTGTGGTTCATTGCGATCCGCGGCTTCATGAGCGCGGTCAACCGGCCCGAGCCGGTGCTGTGGATCACGCTCGCGGCGATACCGGCCAATGCGCTGCTGGTTTATCTCCTGCTCTATGGCGCTTCATATGGTGCCTGGGAATTGCCGTCGCTCGGGCTGTTTGGGGCCGGCGTTGCCACCTCGATCGTCAACCTCGGCACCTTCCTCGCCGGCCTGTGGTTCGCCTACCGCCGCCCGCCGTTCCGGAAATATCAGGTGCTCGGCCGCGTCTGGCGCGTCGACTGGCCGCTGATGCGGCAACTCGTCATTGTCGGGGCGCCGATCTCGATGTCCTTCCTGCTGGAATACGGCCTGTTCGGCGCCGCCGGGCTGTTGATGGGTCTGATCTCGACGGCCGCGCTGGCCGCGCATCAGATCGCGCTGCAGATCGCGGCCATCCTGTTCATGGTGCCGTTCGGCATCGGCATGGCGGCGACCGTGCGGGTCGGCCACGCGGTCGGGCGCGCCGATGCGTCCGCGGTCAAACGCGCGGGGCTCGTTGCAACCGGGCTCGGCATCGCCTTCATGTCGGCCATGACGCTCTGCGTCATTCTCGGACGATACGCGATCGCCGAAATCTTCCTCGGCGAAGCCGCCGAAGCGACTGCGCAATTGACGGCCTCGCTGCTCCTGGTCGGCTCGACCTTCTTCATCGCCGACGGCGTGCAGACGGTCGCGGCCGGCGCGCTGCGCGGCATGAACGACACCCGCCTGCCGCTGCTGTTCGCCACGATCAGCTACTGGCTGATCGGGTTCACCTCCGCATGCCTGCTCGGATTCATGACCACGCTCGGCGCCGTCGGCATCTGGATCGGACTGTCGGCCGGAACCGCGGCCTATGCCGTTCTGCTGATCCTGCGCTTCCGCCTGCTGACCGACAGATTGGCGGTGTGATGAAAGCGCGCGAAGTCACGCCCGATATCGATCCTGGCCCGCTGCTCGCCGGCGCAGAGTTCATCGACGCCTTTCGTATCGCCGTCGACGGCACCACGCTCGATGCGCGCAAGGCCGCTGAAAAGATGTTTGCGCGACGCCAGCCCTGGATCGAAGCGCTGTTGCGATTGCGCAATTTGATCGTTGCACCGCTTGGCCTGAAGACATCGGGCGAAGGCGACAAGGCACCCCATGGCATGGTCGGAATCTTTCCGGTTCTCAGCGAGACACCGGAGCGGCTGGTAGCGGGATTCGACGACAGCCATCTTGATTTCCGCGTCGTGGTCGATGTCATCGCGCATGCCGGCGGCCAGGAGGTCACCACCACCACGCTGGTAAGAACGCACAACTGGCTCGGCCGGACCTATCTCGCGATCATCCTGCCCTTTCACCGCCTGGTCGTCGCCGCAATGCTGCGGCAGGTCGTGCTTTAGGTTCAAACCGCATCGCGCACCGGGGCGAGTACTTATGACCCCGGGCCGGTGATCAGAGCGCGCAGAAGTCCGCTGTACCGCTGATAGCGAACCTCACTGGAGGTTCGGAGTTGGCCATGAGCAGACCTCGAGGGCAGTCATATATGCTGATGCGCGCTCTGCGCTATCTGATATTCTCACCGCGGGCCCTGCGACCAGCATTGGACGGTCTGGCAATGGAGGTGACCTTGGCTCGCAACCGGGCGAAGAGCCGAACGCGAGATCGCAAGCTTCATTCGACCGGCGCGAAGGCGCGCGTTGGTCGAGCTATCAAAAGCCGCGCCGATCTCGAACGGCAGCTTAAAGCATGCAAACGGGAGATCGCTAACGCGCGAGAGCGCTTGATCGAGGCTACGAAGCAGCAAACTGCCACCTCCGAGATGCTGCGCATCATCTCGGATTCGCCGCTTCAGTCGGTGCTGGAAACGGTGGCCGAACATGCCGCACGCCTCTGCGACTCGAACAATGCGGAGATCTACCGCCTGGAGAACAACCTACTTCGCTTGGTGGCTTCATACGGGGAGCTTCCGGTGCATATTCAAGCCCGTGAGGGATTCCCCTTAAATCGCGACAGGGTGATAGGACGAGCTGTATGTGATCGGCGGTCGGTTCACGTCCACGATCTCGCCGCAGAAGATAGCGAGTACCCGTCGGGCAGCAGTGACGCAAAACGCCAGGGCCATCGCACCACGCTCGGGACACCGTTGCTGCGCGAGCGAACCCCCATTGGAGGAATTCTGTTCCGGCGATGGGAGGTCCGGCCATTCTCCGACAACCAGATCGCGCTGCTCGAGACATTCGCCGATCAGGCGGCGATCGCGATCGAAAACGTGCGCCTGCTCGAAATCGAGAAGCAACGCACGCTGGCGCTTGCGCACGCCAATCGCGTCGCCACCATGGGCCAACTCGCAGCTTCGATCGCCCATGAAGTGAAGCAGCCGGTCGCTGCGATGGTGACCAACGCGCAGGCCGGACTGAGCTGGCTGGGCGCTCAGCCGCCAAATCTGGAAAAAGCCCGACAGACATTCGGTTATATCGTTAGCGACGGCATGCGGGCCGGCGATGTCGTCGAACGAATCCGGGACATGATCAAAAAAGCGCAACCGAGGAAGGAAATCCTGAACATCAACGATGCAATCCGCGAGGTCATTGAGCTCGCCCGCGGCGAAACGATGAAGAACGGCATTTCGGTGCACACGGATATGGAAGAAGGCGCACAACCGTTGGTAGGCGATCGGGTGCAACTCCAACAAGTGATGCTGAATCTCGTGATGAATGCAGTCGAAGCTATGAACACTACTGGCGAGGGCGCGAGAGAGTTGCTTATCAGTACCCGGAAAACGGAATCCGACGTGATTCTCGTCGCGGTGCGAGATTCGGGACCAGGACTGACACTGGAGACTCTCGATCACCTTTTCGACGCCTTCTACACGACCAAGCCTGGCGGTCTTGGATTGGGGCTGTCGATTTGTCGCTCGATCATCGAAGCGCATGGGGGCCGATTGTCGGCGAAGGCCAATGTGCCTCGCGGCGCGATTTTTGAGTTCAGCCTTCCCGCCGGCCCAGACATCGCCAAGCAACCAGCTGTCGTGAGCGCTACCTGATCCCTGTGCGGTGATGACTATCCGCCAAAGATTGGCTGTCCAAACTAGCTCGGACAGCCAACTCGTTGGTTAGGCAGCTTTGGGTCACAACAACCGCTGGAGGAAAGACAGTTGAGAGCGCATACTCTTTCGCTGACGAGATCTCGTCTGAACAGATCTTCAGCCTGCCTCCCCTATTTGCCTGCTTGGGGATGGGGACTTCAGCAGCCCATTCGCCATCTCAAGCGCCTCCGCCTCTGAAGCGGCGACCAGCATCGGGTATCCCCAAAACTTCTCTGACACGATCTGGAAGGCTCTCATGCCGAGCCGCTTCGCCCGTGAAGGCTCAACATAGATCAGGGCCTTCACAAATTCGCGCAATCGCGGTTTGTGCTTCTTTGACCAGAGCGCAAGCCTTCTCTGCTCACCCGGATCGTGCTCGTGTTCGTCGATGTCGGCGTTTGCCCCCTGTCCTATGATAACGAACGGCGTGCCACGATCGAGGAGGGCTTCGAAGGCAGCGAAGGCCTCGTCGGCCGTTCCTGCCAGGCCCTGATCGTAAGATAGCCTTACAATCGGAAAAGTCGCGGTATTCAACAGCATCATCACCCCTATCGGTCAGGTTTGCGCAGCGTGGTTCAATTCGCGTGCGCATGACTAGTGACGATAGTTTGGATGATGCCTCAACTCATTCATCCAAGGCGCCAAAGCATTACCCAAAACAGACAATCACTGCGACCGGCAACCAGATGCTGCGTTGCCAGCGCCTTGGCGGCATTTTGGACGAATTCTTGGCCGCTGGCCGAATTGAGCAATGGTCTGGCCGGATTGCACCATGCAGCGCCGCACCGGGCTGCTGTAGCCATTCCGTTAAACCACGGCCTGCGCGAAGCGAAGCACGATGCCAATCCACCCACAGCCCAGAGCTGTTACCGAGCGCCTGTCCAAGAGGCCTCCAAATCCCTTCGCCTCAACGGCTCTGCCCCAACCACTCCTACAAATTCGCGCGCAGCGTTTGACCAAGGCGCACCTGCGTGACTTGCTCGTCAGCAATCCCCACGATGCGACGCAGTGGATCAAGGCAGCAGCCGAGGCCGATATCATTCCCGCGCAGATCGTGTGGGGCCAGTTGCTGCTCGATGGGACGCGGGTAGCGCGTGATCCGGCGGCTGCCTTCGTCTGGTTCGAACGTGCCGCCCAATCCGGGGACCTGGACGGACAAAACATGGTTGGCCGGTGCTACGAACAAGGCTGGGGTGTCGAGCCAGATCCGAAGCTCGCGACGAAATTTTTCGAGCTGGCCGCAGCAGCCGGCCACGTCTGGGGCCAAGTCAATCTGGCGCAGATGCTGATGCGCGGCGGAAATCCGGCGGATCGGCCGCGGAGCTTCGAGCTCTTTCGGGCAGCAGCGGAAGGTGGCACCTCCAAGGCAAACCTGAAGGCAATGAATTCTCTCGCTCGATTCCTTGAAGAAGGCTGGGCCGTACCGGCCAATCCGAGAGGCGCCCTGTATTGGTATAGCCGCGCAGCGGCGCTTGGCGATCACTGGGCCCAGTACAATCTGGCCACGATCCTGCATGCTGGCGGAGACCTCGCCGGTGCTGATGTTTGGCTGGAACGGGCGGTCTCCGGTAGCGATGACGGCTTTCGCCGGCGCATTGCGCCGCTGTTGCTGGCGCGCGGCGAACTTGCGCTACGCCGGCATGGCCTCGAGGCACTTAGGCGCATAGCAGCTTCCGGCAGTGCCGCCGATGTGCAGGCGTATGCCTCCGCACTCAACGACGCTGCAGCTACACCCTCTGACCTTGAAGACGCCAGGAGGCTGTCTGAGCTACCGACAACCGATGGACGTCCGGATTCGCGGAGTTGTCCTCAGGCGTCGATCGGCCGAGGCCTTGTTGGCTATCTCGGCGGCCGTATCGCAGCGATGTCACGCCGCATCGCAAGATTATCCAACTTAACATCATCCTGCTCGAAGGGGGCTCTGTGACCATCATCGAAACCTTGCGACCAGCACTTTCCGGACTTGGGGCAGCAGCGAGCCTTGCAAACGGCTTTCTGTTCGTTACCGCCGCCAACGCGGAAGGCCAGAACAATCAACCAACGTCGGCGCCTGCGGACAAGGCTACAGCGCTTCCACCGGTCGAGGTGGACGCTCCTGTTACCAAGCGGCGACGAGCGTCGAACGCCGGCTCGAAGCCGGCCTCGAGACCTGTCTCGACCAACCATCCGAGCAAACCGGCCGAACCGCGTCCGCAGGCTGCGTCCTCGGCTATTTCGCCCGGGAATTCGCTGCAGCGGACCACTGGCCTCAGCCGTCTTTCTGATTCTCTACAAAGCACGCCGCAAACCGTCACTGTCATACCGCGCGTTGTGATCGAGCAGCAGCAAGCAGCCACCATCAATCAGGTGCTCCAATATGTGCCGGGCATTACCGTCTCCACCGGAGAAGGCGGCGGTGGCATCAACGGAGATCAGTTCCGCATCCGGGGTTTTGACGCTTCTGGCGATGTGTATGTCGACGGCTTACGCGATTTTGGTTCCTATGTGCGCGATAGTTTTGCAACCGAAAACGTATTGGTGCTGAAGGGACCCTCGTCACAGAGCTTCGGCAATGGCACGACGGGCGGCGTCATTGAGATTGAGAGCAAGAAGGCCCATCTCGGCGACCAATCATCGTTCGAAGCCTCGGCTGGGACGGGTCCCTACGGACGCGGCATCCTGGACATCAACAAGCAGATCAACGACACGACGGCGCTGAGGTTCATCGCCATGGGGAACGGGCAGGATGTTGTCGATCGCGACCACGTCTATTCCAACCGCGGCGGTGTCCTCGGCTCGCTTGGACTTGGCCTCGGCACCGAGCAATCCCTGATCTTCAACTATCTGCATCAGGACAGCGTTCAACGCCCCGATTTCGGCGTTCCGATCGTCAGCGCACCGGGCGTCGTCGGGAAGCCCGTGACGGAGTACGGAGTTCCCCGCTTAAACTATTTCGGCCGGGAAAGTGATCGCGACCACGCGACGGCCGACGTTGCAACCGCTCTCTACAAGGGCGAATTCGGCGATTGGCTCACATTAACGAACGACACGCGTGTCGGTTACTACACACGTGATCTGAAGTTTACGCCCGCGCTGTGCGCCTCTCCCGGCTTCCCGTTTCCAAGCAGTTGCGCAACCGACGTTCTGGCCGGCAATCTGGCGACGCCCTACACAATCTGGTCCGTCGGCGGGACGAAGCAGGTCAGTCACGGCGCCGAAAACATAACGACCGCCACGATGCGTTTCGACACCGGACCGTTCCGGCACAAGCTCATTGTTGGCATTGACGCCTATTCTCAACATGCGGCGACCGGCTTCTACCTTCCTTCAGGTCCGGAGCCGGTAGGGACTCTTCTCGATCCTATTTTTGCGAACTCACCCGGCTTTGCCGTGACAGCGACGTCCGGCAATCAATTGTCGGCCACGAGCTGGGATGTTGGTCCCTTCATCAGCGACCGCATGTGGTTGACGCCCATGCTGTCGATCCTGGCGGGTGTCCGATGGGACCACTACCGGGTCGACGGCCGGGTTAGCGGGTCACCCCTCGCGACCACGGCGGAGTTCGCCAGCCCAAAAGCATCCCTGATCTTCGAGCCGACGGCGCATCAAACTTACTATTTCAGCTATGCACGTTCGTTCACTCCGCCGGGCAACAACATCACGTCGCTGAGCACGTCCCTAGGTCTGTCTCAGGCGCCACTAAGCGCTGCAAACCTTGAGCCGGAAGCGGATACGACCTACGAGGTCGGCGCAAAATGGGGCCTGCTCGAAGATCGGCTCGGCGTGACCGCAGCGTTGTTCCGCGTCGATAAGAACAACGCGTCCTATACCGACCAGGCATCGGGGATACAGACGACGACCGACGACAAGGTGCGAGTCCAGGGAGTCGAGCTCGGATTGACTGGCAAGCTCACGGAAAACTGGGACGTTCAGGCCTCCTATTCGTATATGGACAGCAAGATCATCGCCTCGACAATCAACGCATTCACTCCAGTCTCGGCCGCAGGCAACCGGGTTCCGTATGTGTCTGAACATGGCCTGGCGATCTGGACCACCTATGACATCGCTCCCCTGCTGCCAAACGTGCCGGGTCACCTGCTCGTCGGCGGCGGACTCAATTATCGTTCGGACTATTACCTCAACAACCTCAATTCGTTGGTGATCCCGGCAGCGACCACGATTGATACGATGGTCTCCTACGATCCCAACGAGTGGTACCATCTTGCGCTCAAGGTCACGAATCTCACGAACAAGCTGACCTACAGCTCTGCTTTCGGAAACGGCTACGCGACTCCCGTTGCTGGCCGCAGTTTCACCCTCACCGCAGCGGTCAGGTTCTGAAAACAAATGCTCATCGAAATCCCAGACCTGCTATCCGCCGACGAAGTCAAGTCCGTACGCAGTATCATCGAAGCCGCTGACTGGATCGACGGACGGGCAACTGCGGGCGAGCTGGCGTCGCTCGCCAAACGCAATGTTCAGCTCCCAGAGGACTCGCCTCAGGCGCGCCAGGCCGGCGACATCATCCTGCGAGCTCTCGGCCGGAATGCACTGTTCAACAGTGCCGCGCTGCCCTTGCGGGTTCTTCCGCCACTCTTCAATCGATACGAGACCGGGATGTTCTTCGATGCCCATGTCGACGGCGCAGTGCGATCCGTACCTGGACTCGGCACTCGCATGCGCGCCGACCTGTCTTCAACCCTCTTCCTCACCTCACCTGATGATTATGACGGTGGCGAACTGATCATCGAAGACAGTTACGGCGTTCACGCAATAAAGTTGGCCGCCGGCAGCATGGTCCTGTATCCAGCGGGGAGCCTGCATCGTGTGAGCGAAATCACCCGAGGCGCGCGCTGGTCATCGTTCTTCTGGACTCAATCGATGATCAAGGACGAGGGGCTTCGTACAACGCTCTATGATCTCGACCGGGGCATTATTGAACTGCGCAGATCCGTCGCCGGCGATGCACAAGGCATCCTTATGCTTACAGGCGTCTATCACAATCTTCTGAGGCGATGGGCGGATTTGTGAGAGCGACTCTGGCGCTCTCACACGAACTTGGTTCGAAAGTCCAAAACTGTCCACTTCCAACTGGGTTATCGCAATGACTGATATGACAGCTGAACTCGGCGCTCAACTTGCACGTCAAAAGGCGGCGTTGCTGTGGACGCTCTGTGGACTCGGAAACACGATCTACGCAGCCATCCAAATCCTCACATTTGTGAACCACCAAATGGATAGCTCCGGTACTGCGCCGACGGTATTCGATGCGATGGCCCTTTGGTACTTCGGTGTCGCATGCTCGCTATGGATCGTGCCCCCTCTATTTCCCCTCATCACTTCGGGGCGAGCTGCGAATCTGGCCTCGCCCCTCCTGGGCAGCTTTCTGGTCGTCACCAGCGTCGCAGGCGGTCTCTTTGACGGGGTGCGCGACGGCCTTCATATCGCAGCGACAGCTGTCCTTGCCCTAGCTCTGCCCGGGATTTTTGCCGTTCGCGCATCTTGGCGATTACTGCGACTTCCAGCTGCGCCTACCCACCTTGTAAAGGAGTCGGCATCCTAGATGGCCCTGAAGCGAGCCGCCACTGCTGGTTTAGATTAGTTCAAAAATGGCGCAGTTCTGGCTGGCCGCTCTCTCGTCGATTTGCGATGGTCGATTTTGAATGACTTGGTGGCCGGTCGCCGACACAAGACGTCTGAAAGGCGGCGAGATGCTCTCCCCTTCCGTTGGGACCGACATCGATAGCGTACCCCGCACAATTGCGCTGCGAAGCGGAATGCTATCGAATGAGTGGACCTATGGTCGGCATCGGCATCGCAAGGCTCAGCTGCTGTACTCGCTACGGGGTATTCTCTGCTGCGAGACGGCCAATACAGTTTGGCTTGTACCGCCCGGATGCGCGTTATGGATCCCAGCTCAACTGGCGCATTCGGCTCGCGGCGCTGGCCTCGTAGAATGCCACTGTCTTTATATCGAACCGACCTCCGCCAAGAGCTTCCCGAAGGCGTGTTGCACCATCTCGATATCACCCCTGGTCCGGGAGTTGATCCTGAAGCTGGCTCAACTTCCGGAATGCTACCCGCTCGGAGGTCGCGAGGAGCGGCTGGTGACGACCTTGATGGACGAGCTGTCCGATGCACCGATTAGCAGCCTGAACCTGCCGATGCCAGGAAAGCCGCGACTTCGGCGTCTCGCGGAGATGCTGATAGCCGATCCGAGCGCGAAGACCTCGTTCGCGAATTGGGCAAGTGCGCTTGGCATGAGCGAGCGCACCTTAAGCCGCCTGCTTCTCCAAGAAATCGGGATGAGTTTCGGACGCTGGCGACACCAGCTTCACGTAATCCTCGCAGTGCAAAGAATAGCGAGTGGTGAAAGTGTAAAGACCGTCGCCCTAGAGCTCGGATACGAAAACGCCAGCAGTTTCGTCAATATGTTCAGGAAGACCTTGGGCAAACCTCCGGTTCGCTACCTGACCGAACATCGCACAATTCTTATCAGCAGCTGAACTGTGTAAGTCCAAAAAGCCCTAGGCCCGTTCGGGGCAGTCATTGTCGAACGTTTTCTGAGACGCCATCCTGGCTTGGACGAAAGCGGCTTTTACACCATTGAAGGCGGCAGCGTAGGATTACGGCGTTCGCTGCGAGGGAACCCCTCGTGAGCCAATTTCCGTCCGTTGGTCTCCGGGCTGTTAGCTCTAAACCTGCGGCCAGGTGAGCATGTCTGCTCAGGGTCAAAATCGGTCCTCTCATCGCTCGACTTGGACGCAAGGACATCTCCAAATGTGAAGGGTTTCGGATGCCGGCCGCATGAGGGACGGAGCGGCGTATTCGGCGGCCGGCGTCCGAAAGCCTCCACAGAAGCAGACAAATGCGGCATCGGCCTTTTCGAACCTATACGGGCCGATCGAGTTCGGCGACAAGCCGTGCCAAGCTTGCTGCAGCCCGCGGACGCGCTTCGCGCAGACGCTCAAGAACGCGTATTCCTTCGGGACTCGATGCCGCGCCGTTATCTGGGAATCCGGCGCCTGATAGCCTGTGCTCGGCGATCCATGTACGCAGCGTTTTTTCGGCCGCCCATCGCTTTGCATTTCGCAAATCCGAAAGCATATTTCTAAGCCAATCCGCAGCGACGTCTGGCGTCGAAATCGGCGCACAAAGATCGTTCTTGATCGCGTCATCGTCATAGACCGCTTCGGCATGTGCGATGAAGGCCGCGCTGAAGCTGTAACGCCCGACACGCAACATCTGGAGCGTGATCTGATCGCCATTGAAGACCGGAACTGGAGGGCATCTGCCGAATGCCTTAGCGGTACAATCCACATAGAGGACGTCCGGCGCAGCATCGACTGTGCCTTTATCAAGGACAATCGCATCGCGCTCGATCCGCCTAACACGTCCTTTGCGGACTACGTCCTTGATAGTGCTAAGCGCTTCCACTTCGAGGATCGAGAGCGTGGCGCCGCGAAACCCGGTCGGCCGCACAGTCCGATCGATGCGCAACATCTGACCTCTACGTTCCAGCCGCTCGAAGAGATCCGCGACCGAAGTGGCTTCGGCCGCCGCCTCCAACCTGTCGGCCATTCCGCCGACAGTGCGCTCGAAAAAGGCGTCGCCGGGCTGAGTCGCGTCGCGATTTTGCACCCAGGAATCTCGTGGTACGATCCATCGGATATTTTCCGGCCGAACGCCCATCTGCAGCAGCCAGGTTCCGACATCCATCGCTGTTTTGCCGCCGCCCAAGATAACGTAGCGTTGGTGCCCGGGCGCGGAAATCGGCAGCAGGTTGGGCGTTACGAGTTTGACGCCTTCGGCGACTCGAAAGGACGGGGTGTGCGTCGAGGGCACCTGGGTGTTCAAGAACGTAGCGTGCACGAGTCGCTTGCTAAACGCGACCTGCTGGATCGTGCCCGAGACGAGAGAAACGAATCGTCCGTCTCCCAGATGGTCACACATCGGAAAATACTGGACGCGACCCGAAGGCAGAAAACGCTCGTGCATCAGCCTGTCGAAATAGCTGACGATCTCCGGGCCAGAGGCCAGTTCATAGTAACCCCGATTGAGGCCGGATACGTCGATGCGGTTGCTGCCGAGTTGACGCGATCCCACGCCATAGAACGCAGACGGCTGATGTAGCCGGACAAAGGAATAGGCGTCGTTCCAGTGGCCGCCCGGCATGTGATGCCGGTCGACAATGCTGATGGTTGCATTGGTATCGGTTAACAATTGATCTGCGAAGCTCATCCCAGCGGTACCGCTGCCGATGATCAAATAATCGGTCGTCAACATTGCTATTCTCCCGGCATCTATCCCCCCAGTTATTGCCGCTATCTGGCTGCTCGTCTCTGCAATACGAAGCCAGGCAAGGCCACGAGCGTCGTCTTCACTTGTGCTGCCAACCGCAGCGGAAATTATGTCGCAGTCGTCTGAGATTGGAAATGGGCGTGCGCGGAAAATCGCGTGCACCTTGGGCCGGGATGTCGGTTCCGGGCGCTGATGCTCCGACTGGTCGCAAGATTTCAGCTTGGCCGTCAGAAGCTGCGTCGACGCCTTTATGGGTACTCGCCCTAGTCTTCGGCCGGCTCCCTCGCCGCGCCCGACGTCTCCGCCCACTCCCCGACGACGCGATCGAGATCGAGCAGGTTCTGCCGCATCTGCTCCAGCGAGAAGCCGAGCGCGAAGAAGCGCTCGGCCATGTCGCCGGGCAGGCCGCGGACCAGGCCCTCGCTGCGCACGGCGGCGACTTCGTTTGCGTAGCGCTGCAGGGCGGCATGAACAGGCGCGATCGGCGGCGCGCCCGCGCCCATCCGCAACGCTCCGGCCGCCGAGCGCAGATAGAGCGTGATCGCCTTGCTCACGTCAGACAAGGGCGCGACGAGCCGGGCCTGCAGGTTCGCGGGCAGCGGCACCACGGTGGCGCGGCCGATCATCACGACGTCGTGGCGCAGTCGCAGAATCGTCCGCAGCAGCGGGCCGGTGTCGGGACCGGATGACAGGTGCGCCGAGCGCTCGCGCTCGGCCTCCGCACCGGTCGCGTCCAGGCCGACCAGCGCGGCGCCGATGCCGTCCTGGATCCGGTGCAGGGCGTCATTGTCGCGGCCGCGGGTCAGGCCGGCGAGCAGCTCGGTGAAGGCGGCCGCGATCAGCTCCAGCACCCGCGCCGCGTTGACGCGGATCTGGCTCACCGCGCGCGACGGCAGCACCAGGAACGACACCAGAAGCCCGGTCACCGCACCGACCGCGACCTCGCTGACGCGGTCGATCGCGGACACCAGCGGATCGGCATGATGCATGGTCGGCACCAGCAGCACGATCACGGCCGTCACCGTGGCTGCACTGAGGCTGGGATTGATGGCCGCAATGAAGGCCAATGGCGCCACCGCCAGCACCAGCAGGGCCAGCAGGCCGCTCTCTCCGGAATACGGAATCAGCAGCGCGATGGCGCCGCCATAGATCGCGCCGCCGATGGTCCCGAGCATGTAGTCGCGGGTCGCCTTCAGCGACCGGCCGACGCTCATCTGGGTCACGATCAGCGAGGTCAGCACGGCCCAGAGCGGCAGCAGGAGGTTCAGCGCGACGGCCACCGCATAGGCGATGGCGGCCGCTACCGTAACCCTGACCGCCAGCGCCAATTGTCCCTTGCGGGCGCGAATCCAGCCGAACACGCGTTTCGCGACGGTCGTCATGCGACAGATTCTCTGGTGCTCACGATGATCCCACAGCTGACGTTCGGCATGGCTGATGCCCGCGGCGTGAAGGCGGCTTGAAACGTGAAACCGGCCCGCCTACCCTGTGAGGTAAAACGAGGAAACACGATGGCCAACGAAACTGCAACGCTCGCCGCCTATGTCGCTAACCTGAAATTCGCAGATATTCCACCGGAAGTATTGCAGCGCGCCAAGGTGCTGACGCTGGACTTCCTCGGCAGCACGATCCGGGCGCGGCGCGAAGCCGAATCCACGCCTTCGCTCTTGAAGATGCTGGAAGCGCTGGCGCTGGACGGCAAGGGCGAAGCCACCGTGTTCGGCGACGGCAAGACCTGGACGCCGGCGGTCGCGGCGCTGCTCAACGGCGCGCTCGGCCATTCGCTCGATTTCGACGACACGCATGCGGATTCCTCGCTGCATCCGAGCGCGCCGGTGGTGCCGGCCGCGTTTGCGGTCGGCGAGATGGTCGGCGCGTCCGGCCGCGACGTGCTGACGGCGATCGTCGCCGGCTATGAGATCTGCTGCCGGCTCGGCAATGCGCTCGATCCGACCTCGCATTATGCGCGCGGCTTCCACCCGACCGCCACCGCCGGCACCTATGGCGCAGCGGCGGCGGCTGCAAAGCTGTTCGGGTTGTCGCAGGAGCGGATCGTCGCCGCTTTCGGCGTTTCCGGCAGCCAGGCCGCAGGCTCCCTGCAGTTCCTCATCAATGGCGCCTGGAACAAGCGCTACCAGGTCGGCGCCGCCGCGATGAACGGCGTCATCGCCGCAACGCTGGCGCGCAACGATTTCGTCGGCTCGGTCGAATCGGTGGAAGGCAAGCACGGCCTCCTGGTCGGCTACAGCGACGATGCGCATCCAGACAAGGCGATTGCCGGGCTCGGCAGCATCTTTGAGACCATGAAGATCGGCGTCAAACCCTATCCAAGCTGCCGCTACACCCATGCCGCGATCGACGCGCTGATCGCGATGCGGCGCGAGCACAATCTGACGCCCGACCAGGTGAAGCGGGTCGAGATCGGCCTGCACCGCAACGGCATCACGCTGACCGGCGACGCCGCCACCAAGCGGCATCCGACCTCGATCGTCGGCGGCCAGTTCTCGATGTTCTTCACCGGCGCTGTTGCCCTCGACCAGGGCCGCTTCGGCTGGGACGATTACGGCCGGCTCGGCGATGCCGCGATCGATGCGCTCGCCGACAAGTTCGACGTGGTGCAGGACGACCGGCTGGAGATCGGCCGCACCCATCCGTTCGGCGCGCGCGTCAGCATCACCACCGATGACGGCGTGCATGAGCGGCTCAATGCCGATCCCTCCGGCGAGCCGACCTCGTTCCCCGATCCGCTGGCGATGCAGCAGAAATTCCTGACGCTCGCCCGCCCGGTGCTGAACGGCCGGGCCGATCAGTTCGCCGATGCAATCCTGTCGCTGGAACGTTTCGACCGGGTGGAAAAGGCAACGCAACTGGGCCGGCAGTAGCTTTCAAGCCGTCCATCGCTCGCGATCGGTCACCCAGATATCGGCGGTATCGCCGTTCAACTCGACCTGACCCTCGCGTTTCGCGCCAAGCCGGCGCGCCACGCTCTGCGAGGCAGCGTTGACTGGATCGATGCAATGAATGATGCGGTCGACCGCAAGGTTGGCGAACGTCCAGTCGATGGCCGCGCGCGCCGCCTCGACCGCATAGCCCTTGCCGCGACATTCCTTGGTGATGCCCCAGCCGATCTCGAACCCCGGCCATCCCGCCGGGTACCACGGACCCACACGGCCCACGTAGCGGCCGGATGATCTTTCCTCGACCGCAAACATGCCGAAACCATGCAGCGCCCAGTGGCCGGCGATGACGGCGGCATTGCGCCAGCCATTCGTTTCATTGGTCACCGCCTTGTGGTCGGGCGTGATGAAGCGCGCCGTGTCGGGATCGGCCAGCATGGCGGTATTCGGCGCGACGTCGGAAGCCTTCCACGGCCGCAGGATCAACCGCGCCGTCTCGATCGTGGGACCGCGAAGCTGCGCCTGCGCTGCACCGGACTCGAGCCAAGCGACCATTGCTTTGCATCCCTATTGACCGGAATGAGACGATTATCGGATATCCCTCAATCTAGAGGAAAAGCGCTCGTCCAGGTAGCGGCTCACCAATACTGCCGACCGGGTGTCCAGATGCACGCCATCGTCCCATCGCAGCTCGCTGCGGTCGACGTCGATCGGCAGCCAGCGGCTCCGGTCCGGAAACGCGCGATGAACGATCTCGCGCGTGATCCTGACATAGCGTGACGCTTCGATCGGCGGCGCATAGGGCATTTCCATCAGCAGCACGCGTGTGCCGCGCTGTTCCAGCGCGTCGATCAGATGGCCGAGCGTCTCGACGTTTGCCTTGGCGGCGACGCCTGGGTCCTCGGACTCCATCTCCCCGATCGCGCGCTGCAGATAGACGCGGTTGTCGAAATTGCTCGGCGGCTGCTCGAGCAGGTTTTTCAGCCTGGCCTCGATCTCCGCGTGAGTGACCGGGGCATGCACCCGGTTCTCGTATGCCGCAATGGCGGTCCGGATCGGACGCAAGAACAGCGTCTCGTGGCCTTCCCTCGTGGAGAAGCGTTTCACCAGCTCCGCATCCGGCGCGCGAGACAATATGTTGGTCTCGACGACGATCAGCCTGGGGAGCTGCCGCTGGTTGGCGATGATGTCGAGCGCCGTGATGGGCGAGCCGCCGGCGAGTGCCAGATTCCGCACGCGCGGTGTCTTGAAATATTGCTCGCCAAGCCGGACCGTCATCGAACTGCCCACGAGCACGATGTCGGGAACGGGATTGTCGACGTAGCGGTTCATGGTGACGAGCGCGCCATCGCGTGTTGTCGTCACCGGCAATTGCAACGTGTGTCCGAAGCGCGCGGTCGCGATGCCGCAGGCGAGCAGCAGCAGCGCTGCCGCGGCGGCGCTCTTGATCAACCAGGCGGTCGGTGTCGGCTGCTTGTCCATGCGATCAGAACTGGAAATAGATGAAGGCGCTCTCCGGCCCCGCCTCCAGATAGGCGAGCGCGACCAGCGCACCGTAGACATAGGGCTCCCACCGCGTCAGCGCGGTCTCGAACAGCGATGCGATGCGCATATGCTGCAGCAGGACCGGCAGCGCGTAGAGCAGCGCAAGATTGTAGAACAATTTGGGCGGATTCGGATTCGTGGTGGGCGAGAACATGCCGGTGAGATAGGCGAGCGCATGCTCGAAATTCGGCAGCTTGAAGAAGATCCAGGCCATGGTGACGCAGAAGAACACCACCCCCATCCGCAGGACCCGCAGCGGCACCGAATCGATCGCCTGCAGCAGATGCAGGAACGGCCGCTCGATCACGAGAAACAATCCGTGCAGCAGGCCCCACGCCAGATAGCTGAAGCCCGCACCGTGCCAGAGGCCGCCGAGCCCCATCACGATCATCAGGTTGAGATAGGTCCTGACACGTCCGTACCGGTTTCCGCCTAAGGGAATGTAGAGATAGGCGCGCAGCCAGGTCGACAGCGAGATGTGCCAGCGCGTCCAGAATTCCGAGAACGACACGGACGTGTAGGGCAGGTCGAAATTGATCGGCAGGCGATAGCCGAACAGCAGCGCCAGCCCGATCGCGATCGCCGAATAGCCGAAGAAGTCGGCATAGATCTGGTAGCTGTAGAGGAAAACGAGCAGCCAGCGGTCCTGCGTCTGCAGCGTCTCGTAGAGCGGGAAGTCCATATAGGCCGTCATCTCGTTGAGATTGTTGGCCACGTAGAGCTTGAAGAAGAAACCCGCGATGATCCATTTCGCAGCTTCCACGAACGGTACGTCCGCAAGCTGCTTCGGCTGTATCTGCGGCATGAACATGCCGGCGCGCGTGATCGGCCCGGAGACGAGCTGCGGAAAGAAGATGATGTAGAGGAAGACGTCGGCAAGAGGTGGCCGCAATGCCTTGCTGCGCGTCAGGTCGACCAGGAGGCTGATATTATGGAAGACGAAAAAGGAAATGCCGATCGGCAGTGGCAGCTTCAGGAGGAAGTCGATCGCCGCATTGTCGACCAGCGCCGGCGCCTTCGGATCGAGGAACAGGAATTTGTATTTGAAGAAGGCAAGCAGCGCGAGGTTGAAGACGATGCCGACCGGCAGCCAGCGGCGGTCATCGAGCGAGAGCGCCAGGAACAGATAGGTGCCGCCGACCGCGACCGCGAGCAGCGGCAGCAATTCGGGCTGGCCGTATCCATAGAAGAACAGGCTCGCAACGACCAGAAGCTGGACCTGAAACCGCCGGAGCGGCGGGAGGTAGTAGGCGACGAATACGATCGCGGCAAACAAGCCGAATTGCCACGACGTGAAAGTCATGTTCCGGGGGCCTCGCAGGAACCTTGAAACCCATGCCATGCCCCATCGGCAATTCTCAAGTCAAGCCGCGAAACGCCGGCGCCCTCGCCCGCGACACATCCGCGGACATACAAGCGGCGGATTTTTGCTATCATCAAGCCACGAAATCAGGAGTCCTATCATGAGCTGGCTTCCCTCCAACGATCCGATCCTCGGCGACCCCAAGACCTGCGACGCGCTGGAGCTCGTCATCGTGCCGCGCACGCGCGATCTCGGCGACGGTTTTGCCGTGCGGCGCGCGCTGCCGCATGGCAAGCGGCAGATGGTCGGCCCTTTCATCTTCTTCGATCATTTCGGGCCGATGCAGTTTCTCGCCGGCAAGGGCATGGACGTGCGGCCGCATCCGCATATCGGACTTGCCACCGTCACCTATCTGTTCGACGGCAGCATCATGCACCGCGACAGCGAGGGCAACATCCAGGAGATCCAGCCCGGCGCGATGAACCTGATGACCGCGGGCCGCGGCATCGCCCATTCCGAGCGCACGCCCGACGTGCAGCGCCGCGACGGCCAGAAGATGCTGGGCCTGCAGAGCTGGATCGCGCTGCCTCAGGCCAGAGAGGAGATCGCCCCGTCGTTCCAGCATTATGCCGCCGGCGACCTGCCGATGATCACCGAGCGCGGCTTCACCGCGCGCGTCATCGCGGGCTCATCATTCGGCATCTCCTCGCCGGTCGAGATGGTCTCGCCCTGGTTCTACACCGAGGTCACGGCGGAGGCCGGCACCAGCGTGCCGCTCGACCCCGATCACGAGGAGCGCGCGATCTATCTCGTTGATGGCGAAGTCGAGATCGCCAACGAACGCTATGAAGGCCCGCGCCTGCTGATCTTCCGGCCCGGTGACCGCATCACCGTGAAGGCGCTGCAGCCGACGCGGATGATGTTCCTGGGCGGCGACGCGCTGGAAGGCCCGCGGCACATCTGGTGGAATTTCGTCTCCTCCAGCAAGGAGCGGATCGAGCAGGCCAAACAGGACTGGAAAACCGGACGTTTCGCAGCCGTCCCACAGGAACATGAGTTCATTCCGCTGCCGGAGTGAGCTATCTCCCCTTCGCCGCTCGCAATCTCGCGGGCGACTGAGTTGAAGGTCTGACCGATGAATGCGATGCGCGCCAGCGACCTGCCCTTGCCACGGATCGGCCGCGGCAAGGTCCGCGATGTCTATGCCGTCGGCGACGACCGCGTGCTTCTCCTCACCACCGATCGCATCTCGGCGTTCGACGTGGTGATGGCCGAGACCATCCCGATGAAGGGCGCGGTGCTGACCCAGATCAGCGCATGGTGGTTTCGCCAGCTCGAGAGCACCGTGCCGCATCACATGATCAGTGCCGATGCCGACGAGATCATCCGCGAGGTGCCCGCGCTGAAGGACCATCGCGACGAGATCGCAGGCCGCGCGATGCTGTGCCGGCGCACCACCGTGTTCCCGATCGAATGCGTGATCCGCGGCTACATCTCGGGCTCGGCCTGGAAGGAATATGCCGCCCACGGCACGCTCGCCGGCGAAAAGCTGCCGGCCGGCCTGGTCGAAAGCGCCAAGCTCGAGCCTGCGATCTTCAGCCCGGCGACCAAGGCCGAGACCGGGCATGACGAGAACATCACGGTGGCCCGCGTGCGCGAGATCGTCGGCCACGACGTCGCCGACACGCTGGAACGGATGGCGCGCGCGGTCTATGCCTATGGCGAAGAGGTGAGCCGCGAGCGCGGCATCATCATCGCCGACACCAAGTTCGAATTCGGCCGCGACCGGGACGGACGGATCATCCTGATCGACGAGGTGATGACGCCGGACTCGTCGCGCTTCTGGGCGGTCGATGTCTACAAGACCGGCCAGCCGCAGCCGAGCTTCGACAAGCAGCCCTTGCGCGATTATCTCGAAACGGAGCGCCGCGCCGGCCGCTGGAACGGTGATGCTCCAGCGCCGCCATTGCCGGCAAGCGTGGTGGAGGCGACCAGCAAGCGCTACCTGGAGGCCTATCGGCGCGTGACCGGCAGCGAATTGAAGATCTAACCTCCCGTCATTTCGAGCGGAGTGCCGGTGGTGGGCACGCTACGCTTTGCCCACCATCCGCGACCACAGGCCGTGATGAGGGACTACACCCCCGCCATCATCACGTATTTGATCTCGACATATTCTTCCATGCCGTGATGCGAACCTTCGCGCCCCAAGCCGCTCTCCTTGACGCCGCCGAACGGCGCGACTTCGGTCGTGATCAGGCCGGTGTTGACACCGACCATGCCTGATTCCAGCGCCTCCGCGACTCGCCACACCCGCCCGAGGTCGCGCGAATAGAAGTACGACGCGAGGCCGAACGGCGATTTGTTGCACATCGCGATCACGTCGGCTTCATCCTTGAAGCGGATCACCGGCGCGAGCGGACCGAACGTCTCCTCCTGCGAGACAAGCGCATCCGCCTTGACGTCGGACAGCACCGTCGGCTCGAAGAAGGTGCGGCCGAGCGAAGAGCGCTTGCCGCCGGTGACGATCTTGGCGCCGCCCTTCACCGCGTCGGCGATGTGCCGCTCGACCTTCTCGATCGCTTCCATGTTGATCAGCGGCCCCTGCACCACGCCCTGCTCGGTGCCGTCGCCGATCTTCATCGCCGCAACCTTCTTGGAGAGCTTCTGCACGAACTCGTCGTAGATCTTGTCCTGGGCATAGAGGCGGTTGGCGCAGACGCAGGTCTGGCCCATGTTGCGGTATTTCGAGACGATCGCGCCCTCGACCGCGGCATCGATGTCGGCATCGTCGAACACGACGAAGGGCGCGTTGCCGCCGAGTTCCAGCCCGAGCTTCTTCACGCCGACCGACGCCTGCCGGTACAGGATCTTGCCGACCTCGGTCGAGCCGGTGAAGCCGACGAAGCGCACCGCAGGGTGCTCGCACAGCACCTTGCCGATCGGCGGCGCATCGCCGGTGATGATGTTGAACACGCCCTTCGGCACGCCGGCCTTCTCGGCGAGCGCCGCCAGCGCCAGCGCCGACAGCGGCGTTTCGTTGGCGGGCTTCAGCACCACGGTGCAGCCCGCGGCGAGCGCCGGCGAAACCTTGCGGGTGATCATCGAGTTCGGGAAGTTCCACGGCGTGATCGCACCGCAGACACCGATCGGCTGCTTGATCGCGAGCAGCCGCGCATCCGGCCGCTGGGTCGGGATGGTCTCGCCATAGACCCGGCGGGCCTCCTCGGCAAAGAACTCGACATAGGCGCCGCCGATATCGACCTCGCCGAGCGCCTCGGCCAGCGGCTTGCCCTGTTCCGAGGTCAGGATCAGCGCCAGATCCTCGCGGTTGGCGATGATCAGCTCGAACCATTTGCGCAGGATGTTGGAACGCTGCTTGGCCGTCAGCTTGGCCCAGGCCGGGAACGCGCGTTCCGCAGCCTCGACCGCCCTGGTGGCGTCATCGGCGCTCATCTGCGGGATCTTCACCAGTTCGGCGCCGGTGGCCGGATTATTGACCGAGAAAACCGGGGTACCGACCCAGGCGCCATCAATGTAGCAGCGGTCGCGCAGCAGCGAGGGGTCTTTCAGGCGATCGCGAAGCGACGTCGCTGAGGGCTCTGAAGCGCGTGCGGCAGCGGGCGGATTCATGGCGTTACTCCTGCAATTTTCTGGGCGTATCGCCCAAACATAGGTCGAAACCGGGCGCAATGCATCGTCTCCTGACAGCGGACGCGTCAAGCGATTTTGTGGGGGGTGCGGGAGCAGCTAGAGCGTTTTCAAGCGAAGTGGACCCCGTTTCGCGTGAAGAAAACGCGTCCAAACATGGATCTAGAGCTTCGGTTCTGATTAATCAGACCGAAGCTCTAGGCCGCGCCGTGCAGATAGGTTTCGCGACGCCCGATCATGCGCTCCGCCGCCCCTTGGCATCGGCCTTCGAAGACGTTGCGCAGGTGCGGTATTCGAGCTCCGGCAACTTGGCCGGGTCAGGGCGACCGAACCACGACCTGGGCGCGACCTGCAGCAGCGCCAGCGCCTGTGCGACATTGTCGACCGCTTCGAAGGAATGCAGCGCGCCGGTGCCGGCGTAGCGGACCTCGTAGAGGCCGGGGCTGATTGGCGCTTCGATGTTCTCGCCGCGGCCGGGCCGGGGATACCGTTTCCACTCACTCCAGGTCGAGATCATCGCCACACCCTTAAGTCACTCCGAAAGCAACCATTTGCTTCAAAACATTCAGTCCAGAAGCACTTTTGCGCTGGAATCTGAATGCGTTATTCACAAAATCATTGACGGGTATCAATACCAAGTCACGTTGTCGTGGACGGTTCCTGGTCGTCGTCGAGACCGCTCCCCAGCCGCCGCGAGATTTACGAGGCCGCCGCTGCTGCATTTTGAAATCAAAATCCCCGAACCACCGGCTTGCAGGACGCGCTGCGCGGTAAGAAGATCGCGGTCCCCAACGATAAAACGGAGGCGACCCCATGCAGAGCAAAGCTCAGATCGATCAGATTCTGCGTCAGAAATGCGAGGCGAAGGAAATTCCCGGCGTGGTCGCGATTGCCGCGACCGGCAACGAAGTCATCTACGAGAACGCGTTCGGCAAACGCGACCTCGGCAAAGACGATGCCATGACGACGGACAGCGTGTTCTGGATCGCCTCGATGACCAAGGCGGTGACGAGCGCGGGCGCGATGCAGCTCGTCGAGCAGGGCAAGCTCTCGCTGGATGAGCCGATCGGCAAGGTGCTGCCTGATCTCGCTTCGCCGCAGGTGCTCGAAGGTTTCGACGCCGTTGGCGAGCCCAGGCTGCGGCCGGCGAGGACGCCGATCACGCTGCGCCACCTGATGACCCATACCGCGGGCTTCTGCTACGGCATATGGAACAGCGATGCCGTGAAATACCTGGAGAAGCACGGGCTGCCCGCCATCACCACCTGCAAGAACGACGCGTTGAAGGCGCCGCTGATGTCGGATCCCGGCACACGCTGGGAATATGGCATCAACATCGATTTCATCGGCAAGGCCGTTGAAGCGGCGAGCGGCAAACGGCTCGACGCCTATTTGCGCGACCATCTGTTCGCGCCGCTCGGCATGAGTGACACCGGCTTCAAGATCACCGATGCCATGCGCCGCCGCCTGGTCGGCATGCATGCCCGGACTCCCGACGGCACGCTCGCGCCGATCCCGTTCGAACTGGAACAGGAGCCGGAATTCCACATGGGCGGCGGCGGCCTCTACTCGACCGCGGGCGACTACATCAAGTTCACGCGGATGATCCTCAACAAGGGCCGCGGCAACGGCAACCAGGTGCTGAAGCCGGAGACCGTGGCGCTGATGGGCCAGAACCACATGGGCGATCTCAACGTCACCAAGATGGTTTCGGCCGATCTCACGTTGTCCAACGACGTCGATCTCTATCCCGACATGGACAAGAAGTGGGGCCTGAGCTTCCTCATCAACACCTTGAAGACGCCGGAGGGACGCAGCGCGAACAGCCTCGCCTGGGCGGGCCTCGCCAACACCTATTACTGGATCGATCCGACCCGCGACGTCACCGGCGTGATCCTGATGCAGCTCTTGCCGTTCGGCGACGGCAAATGCCTGGAGGCCTTCGCCGGCTTCGAGCGCGGCGTCTATGCCGGGCTGGATGTCGGCAGCGGCCAGAAGGCGGCCTGATGACGTAGGGCGGATTAGCTTTTCGCCTTCGCCGATCGCGAGGGCGAAACGCGTAATCCGCCCGCTCGCCACATCTGCCCTGCCTTGAACCGAACCACGGATCTGGCGGATTAAGAAGACCACCAGCCCTTTCACGGCCTCTGCGGGATGTTCAATCCACGCTGCACTGCGTGCCGCGCGAGGCCGCGCTCGAGCCAGGCTGGCACTTCTTGAAGACTGTCGAACTCGACGAGTTCGCGCGCCTCATAGAACCCGATCAGGTTGCGCACCCAGCCAAGCATCGAAATGTCGGCGATGGTATATTCATCGTCCATGATCCACTCGCGCCCGGCGAGATGCGTTTCCATGACGCCCAGCAGGCGTTTGGATTCGTCGACGTACCGCTGAAGTGGACGCTTGTCCTCGTATTCACGGCCTGCGAATTTGTTGAAGAAGCCGAGCTGGCCAAACATCGGTCCGATCCCACCAATCTGGAAATGCACCCACTGGATAGTCGTGTAGCGGCGAGCTGCGTTGCTCGGCAAAAGCTTGCCGGTCTTCTCCGCCAAATATTGCAGGATGGCGCCGGATTCGAACAAAGGCAGCGGCTGACCATCCGGACCGTTTGGATCGAGAATCGCGGGAATCTTGCCGTTGGGATTGAGCGAAAGAAATTCGGGCGTGTGCTGGTCGCCCTTGTTGAAGTCGACCAGATGCACTTCGTAAGATAGTCCGATCTCCTCCAGCATAATCGACACCTTCACGCCGTTGGGTGTCGGCAGCGAATAGAGTTGCAGGCGATCCGGGTATTTCGCAGGCCAGCGCTGTGTGATCGGGAAATCAGCAAATTTTGGCATCTCTGAACTCGCTCTTACGGGTCGATTACATGTTTAGAGGTGGTAAGCATCACAGCGGAGTGAATTCAGGGCATGACGGTTCAGCTGAGCCACGGAGTATTGCGTATCCGAACGCACGCGTTTGGCTTGCGAAATGTGGGGTCGTGATCTTCGATGTAATCGACATTGACTGTGCCGAACGTGGTCTGGGGCTTCTTCAAGGCCGAACACGTCTGAACCTGAATGAACTCATTCTTGAAATCACCACGAGGAAACGCGGCAATGACCTGGTCGCGCTGCTCTCGCGTATAGTCGTCATATCCAATGCCGACGACGTCCACCAGAACGCCCGCGTTCGTGAGCGCTATTTCTGGCCGCATGTATTGAGGGATACCTGGCGTGGTATGTAAGGCGATTGCTTCCCACACCAGATCCGCTTTCGGATCAGGGATGCCATGGCTCTTGAGGAATTCGCGGGCTGCGTCGGCCCCATCGACTTCAAACCGCTTCGTGTCGGTGTGGTAAGAGTGGACAAGACCCAGATCGTGAAACAGCGCCGCGACGTAAAGCAGTTCAGAATCGAATTTCAGGTTCTGGCGGATTCCCTTCATCGCACCGAACACAAACACGCGAACCGAGTGGTTGAACAACAACTCGGTTTCATGGTGTCGCACGAGTTCGGCGGCCTGGCGTGCGATCTTGCTATCGGGGATCTTAACGCCAGAAATAACATCGGCCATTGTTGAACTCCGTCTCTGTATCTGTGCTGCTGGTTACAGGAAATAGATCGGACCGCCCTGATCATAAAACAGTACCAAGATTGCCAATTTTGACTGTACCATCGCGCGATGGCCGTCCTCCCCATCCAAGTTGATCGTGCCAGAAGGACACCACTGGCTGCCCAGATCTATCGTGCGATCCGAGAGAGCATCGAGAACGGGCGGCTCGCTACCGGCGCGCGGTTGCCCTCCTGGCGCGATCTGGCCGCTCAGCTCGGCGTCTCCCGCGGCACCGTGCGTGTGGCCTACGAACGTCTCGTCGCGGAGCAATTCGCGATCGGTCTCGGGTCGGCAGGAACTCGTGTCGCGGAGCGCCCATCCCGATCCTCAACGCCTGACTGGTCGCCGGAAGCGCCGCCTCTACCGGACCTCTTTTATGAGTTCGGAAGCGCACCGCGGGCATTTCAGATGGGCGTCCCCTCTCAAGACGCCTTTCCGTTCAAGCTGTGGTCGCGCATCCTGACTCGTGAGACCCGAGTGGTTGCGGCAGCGCCGGTGACGTATCCGGATCCGCGCGGCGATCCGGAGTTGCGAAAGGAAATCGCGGCTTACTTGGGGCTGGCCCGCGGAATTCGGTGCAGCCCCTCTCAGGTGCTCATAACGGGCGGATTCTCCGGCGCACTCGGTTTGGCGATTCGCGGTCTTCAGCTTGAAAGGATGGGAGCTTGGATCGAGGATCCAGGCTTTCCGCTCACTCGCACCGCCCTCGGTCTCGCCGGCATTGGCGTGACAGCTGTTCGGGTCGATGCAGAAGGACTTGATGTTGCCGCTGGGGTCAAGACCGCCGGAGGAGCGGCGTTGGCAGTTGTAACACCAGGCCAGCAGGCGCCGCTTGGGATGACGATGTCGCTGCCGCGCCGGCTTGCACTGATCGCCTGGGCTCGACAGAACGACGCCTGGATCATCGAGGACGACTACCTGAGCGAGCTGCAGCTGAAAGGACGCGCGGCCCCGGCCCTTGCATCTCTGGATCATGGAGGCCGGGTGCTGCACATCGGCAGTTTCAGCAAAACGATCAGCCCGGGCCTGCGCCTTGGATTTGTGGTCGTTCCGCCGGAACTCGGGCGTCGGTTCGGCGAGCTCGCTGCTTGTTTGGCGCCGGCGCCGGCTGCGGCCGTGCAGCGCGCCGTGGCGGAATTCCTGCGGGACGGGCACTATCTTCGCCATCTGCGCCGCATGAAGCGGCTCTACGCCGCCCGACGGGAGACCCTGCTCCGTTACCTGGGAGAGATGGCGCCCGACGCGATCAAGGTGCAAGCAACCGCCGGTCTGGCAGTGGTTCTCTTGCTTCCCGAGTTTGCGGCAGACGTGGCCATCGCTTCGCGCGCCCTACAGTTCGGCTTGGCGCCGGCACCGCTGTCACCGTGGTACATGCAGTCTTCCCGACAGCAGGGATTACTGCTCGGCGTGACCAACCTCGATGAACGGCGGCTGCCGGCGGACTGTCGTCGGCTGTTGGAATTGGCGCGATTGCATTGCGAATGAATTCGATGCGACGTCTCTCGATGGTACATTGAGAGTTGCCGATCTTGGTACTGTTCCCGATCAGCCTGCCCCCTACCTCTGAACGGTAGCACCGGTTGAGGCGAGCCGGCTGCCGGATCAATGGCCGATGCTGGTTTTTCAAGCTGACCCGCGTCTTGGTAGAGAGTCCAAAAAATGGCAAACACCCCCGTCGACGATGCGTCCCAAGCTTCTGCTCGCTGCTCCATGGCGGCATGGCGAGTACACGAATTCGGACCGCCGGAAGTGATGATTTTGGATCGGGTTCCGAGGCCAGTGCCTGGTCCGGGCGAGGTCCTTGTCGCTGTTCACGCAGCCGGAGTCGGTCCCTGGGACGGGTGGATCAGGGCCGGCAAGAGCGCGTTGCCGCAGCCTCTTCCTCTTACGCTCGGCTCCGATCTGTCCGGAACAGTCGCGGCCGTTGCAGCTGGCACTTCCGGCATCGCTGTCGGAGATCAGGTTTTCGGAGTGACCAACAGCCAGTTCCTTGGTGCTTACGCAGAATACGCCGTGGCTTCTGCCGGGATGCTCGCGAAGAAACCAGGCTCGCTGAGCTATGCCGAAGCGGCTTCCGTTCCCGTCGTTGCGGTCACCGCATGGCAAGCCTTGTTCGATCACGCTCGCCTCGAAGCCGGGCAGACGGTCGTCATTCACGGAGCTGCGGGAAACGTCGGAGCCTACGCGGTTCAGCTCGCTCGTCGCGCTCGCCTGCGTTCAATCGCCACCGCGGGGGCCAAAGACGTCGAGTACGTGCGGTCCCTCGGTGCCGACAGAGTATTGGACTATCACACGCAACACTTCGAGGAAGAGGTGAAGGATGCGGACGCGGTACTGGATCTCGTCGGAGGCGACACGCAAATACGCTCTTTTCAGGTTCTTCGCCGGGGCGGCAGGCTGATCTCCGCTGTGTCCCAGCCCGATCAAGACCGCGCAAAGCACCATGGGGTCACCGCAGCCTTCTTCCTGGTGGAAGTGACCACGGAGCGTCTGCGCAAAATTGCCGATCTCATTGATCGCGGTGAACTGAAAACCCGCGTCGGCGCAGTTCTTCCTTTTGCCGCTGCGCGAGAAGCCCATATGATGTTGGAAGGCCAGCGACCGTCGCCGAAAGGGAAGATCATTCTCGATGTGGGGAGCTCGGGCGAAGTCACCGCGCCGACCTGAGTTGGAGCTAACCATGAGTGTGGCGGCGAGCTGGCGGACTCGTTATTGGGTCAATCCGCCTGCTTCTGCTCTCAGGGCTCACCACGACTACCGCCGTCATTCCGGGATGCGCCATGAGGCGCAGGCCCGGAATCCATTGGGCCGCATGCGCGAGCGGAGAAATGGATTCCGGGCTCGTCCTTCGGTCGGCCCGGAATGACGAGTTGCGTTCGTGGAAATTTCCTCAATCCAATCAACCTGATTTGCCCTGTCCAGCCCTCCCGCGAAAAACATTCCGCTTCCGTCGTCGGGCAAATCAGTGATTTAACTCCGCGCGTCTCACCCAAATGAGGGGCGGCTCGCGATCGTCACGAACGTGCGGTGAGATGCGGTGGACGTGACGGGTGTGACTGACGAGCACACACATCACGGACGGCGAAGTCGTGTGGTTCTGGCGCCCCGACGCTGGCGCTAAGTTCTGTTCGTTGAACGGAGCGACGGTGGCAAGAAAGCCCGGTCACCGAGAAGAGCACGAAGTAAGCCGTAAACCACTGCGCAGGGAAAGCCGGTGTTGCTCCGGTTGACCTGTGGTCCTACCCCCGTGTTTTTTGTTGCACGGGGCCCACGGGTGCGACCGGCACCCGGCTTTCCCTGCGCCCTCACTTCAATGAGAGGGTGGAAAGTGAAGCAAAGCTCGGACGCAACGCGCCGCGAGAATGCAAATTCATATCCTCTCCTCACACTCCACCGTCATGCCCCGCCAACGGGGCGGCCGTTCGGCCGACCCGGTGGCGGACGATGCCAGCGGAGAAGCTGTTTGACATTTGAATCAGTATCTCTTCCCCGGTCGTCCCGGCCTTGCCGCGCCGCGGCGAAGTCTTGGCGTAGCCGGGAGCCGGGACCCATAACCACAGGCGTTTATATTGTGCCCCGTTGCAACCACTTGCTCTGGCCACAACAGCTCCCTGTGGTTGTTAATCCCCGCCTTCGCGGGGACGACACCGGTGTGCGGCGTGAGAGCAGCTCAAACCGGCAAGCGGTTCTGCTGCGCCAGCTCCTTCAGCGACGTCTGCGGTCTTGCGCCGATGTGTTGAATCACTTCCGCGGCCGCAAGCGCGCCGAGCCGGCCGGCGTTTTCATAGCCGGCATCGCGAACCAGCCCGAACATGAAACCGGCGGCGAAGAGATCGCCGGCGCCGGTCGTATCCACCAGTTGCTCGATCGGGAACGCCGGCACGGCGGTGACGCCGTCCTTCGATGCCACCACGCAACCCTTCTCGCTGCGGGTGACGACGCCAAGCTTGGCATCGATACGGAACTGCTTCAGCGCGCTGTCGAAATCAGCGGTCTGATACAGCGAGCGCAGCTCGGCTTCGTTGGCGAAGACCAGATCCACCGTGCCCTTGCGCATCAATTCGAGAAATTCGTCGCGGTAGCGATCGACACAAAACGAGTCGGACAAGGTCAGCGCGACCTGGCGGCCCGCGCCATGCGCGATTCCTGCAGCCTTGACGAAGGCCTGCTTGGCGCTGGCGGGATCCCAGAGATAGCCTTCGAGATAGACGATCCGGGACGCCGCGACCTGCGCTTCATCGATATCGGCCGGCGTCAGATCCTGCGCGGCGCCGAGATAGGTGTTCATGGTGCGCTCGCCATCCCCCGTCACCAGGATATAGGAGCAGCCGGTGGCGGGGCCATCGGCGGCAGGCCTGGTCTCGAATGCAACGCCAGCGGCGCGGATGTCGTGGGCATAGAGCCGGCCGATCTGATCGTCCTTGATCTTGCCGACATAGGCCGCGCGGGCGCCGAAATTGGCGACGCCGACGATGGTATTGGCCGCCGAGCCTCCGGACATCTCGGTCGCCGGGCCCATGTCCTGGTAGATCGCGCCGGCGCGGGCTTCGTCGATCAGCGACATACTGCCCTTGGTCATGCCGTGACGGCTGAGGAACGCTTCGTCTGTTCTGACCAGGACGTCGAAAATCGCGTTGCCGATCCCGAGAACGTCATATTTTGCGTCGGCCATTATCCATCCTTCTGGCGATTGCGAAGGTTGCGCCCTATCAGATCAACATGGCGCCAGCAAGCCAAGTGGCTGTTATATAGAAGTCATATGATCCGCTCCTTCCTCACCGTCTCATCGGGAACGCTGGCCTCACGGCTGCTTGGATTTGCCCGCGATTCCATCATCGCGGCGCTGCTTGGCGCTGGCGCCGTGGCCGACGCGTTCCTGGTTGCCTTCCAAATGGTCAATGTGGTGAGGCGGCTGCTGACCGAGGGCGCGCTGAATGCCGCGCTGATACCCGCCTGGTTGCGCCTGCGTGAGACGGAAGGCGCGGCCGCCGCCGCGGCCTTCGCCGGCCGCGTGCTTGGCACCATCAGCGCCGCGCTGATCGTGGCTTCCCTTGTGATCGGCCTGCTGATGCCGCTGGTGATTGCGGCGCTGGCGCCGGGATTTGTCGGCCGCGAAACGCTGGAGCTTGCGGTCAACAATGCGCGGCTGATGCTGCCCTATCTCGCCTTCGCAGGACCGGTCACCGTGATGATGGGGCTGTTGAACGCGCAGGCACGATTTGCGCTCACCGCATTCTCGCCGCTGCTGTTCAACATCGCGCTGATCGCGGTGATGGCCGTGCTGCTGGTATGGCGAGGAGATGCGGCGCATGCCGCGCTGATCGTCGCTGCGACGGTTGGCGTCGCCGGACTGCTGCAATTGTCGATCCTGGTGCTGCGCGGCGGCAACGCCGCATCGCCGCTCCGCATCTCCTTCGACAAGGACATGCGCGGTTTTCTCGGCAAGGCGATTCCCGGCATGATCGCAAGCAGTGCGCCGCAATGGCTGATGGTGGCGGGCGCGGTGATCGCCTCCGCCTCGCCGTCGGCGGTCTCCTGGCTTTATTTCGCCAACCGCCTGGTCGAACTGCCGCTTGGCATTGTCGGTGTCGCCATGGGCACGGTGCTGATCCCGGAAATGACCCGCGCGCTGCACAGCGGCGACCGCGGCTCAATCGCGCACGCCGAATCGCGCGGGCTGGAGCTGGCGGTTGGCCTCGCGCTGCCGGCGACGCTTGGCCTCATCGTCTTGAGCGATCCGATCGTGCGGATGCTGTTCGAGCATGGGGCATTCGCCGCGCACGACGCCACGGCCACCGCGCATGCGCTGACCTGGCTTGCGCTCGGCCTGCCCGCGCATGTGCTGGTGAAAGCGCTGTCGCCCGCCTTCTTCGCCCGCGAGGATACAAGCACGCCGCTGCTTGGGGCTCTGGCCGCCATCCTGGTGGCGATCGTGGCGGCGTTCCTGCTCCGTCACTCTTTCGGAACGCGCGGCATCGCGGCCGGCATCACGCTCGGGGCCTGGAGCAACGCGCTCTATTTGATCAGGAAGGGCGGAGCGACGTTCGGCTTCTCGATTGATGCGCAGGCGCGCGATCGGCTGCCGCGCATCTGCCTGGCGGCGCTCGCGATGGGCGCGCTGCTCTGGCTTGCCGAGGGACTTGCGCCGCTGGCGGCCGGATCACGCGGGCCGGCGCAGGCCATGGTGCTGCTCGTGGTGGTTTTCGCCGCCATGGCGAGCTACGGCCTGTTCTTGAAGCTGTTCGGCGTGATCGGCTGGCGCGAGGCGGTCGCCGCGATCAGGCAAAACCGTGCCGCCTGACTTGCGCGGATAGCACCAAAATGGCAAACGAGCCCGCCAAAGTGGCACTTTCCGGGAATTGAGACCATGGCGTTCGTGGAACGGGTTTTTTCAGGCGTCCAGCCGACGGGCAATCTGCACCTCGGCAATTACCTCGGCGCCATCGTCAACTTCGTCAAGCTGCAGGACACGCACAACTGCATCTACTGCGTCGTCGACATGCACGCGATCACCCAGGGCGTGGACGTCTGGGGCGGCCCGGCGGAACTGGCGCGCAACACCCGCGAGGTGACTGCGGCGTTCATTGCGAGCGGCATCGACCCGAAGAAGCACATCGTCTTCAATCAGAGCCAGATCGCCGGCCATGCCGAGCTTGCCTGGATCTTCAACTGCGTCGCGCGCATCGGCTGGCTGAACCGGATGACGCAGTTCAAGGAGAAGGCCGGCAAGGACCGCGAGAACGCGTCGGTCGGTCTCTACGACTATCCGGTGCTGATGGCGGCCGACATCCTGCTCTATCGCGCCACCCATGTGCCCGTAGGTGAGGACCAGAAGCAGCATCTCGAACTGTCGCGCGACATCGCGCAGAAGTTCAATAACGACTTCGGCGACTCGATCCGCGGCCACGGCTTTGCCGACGGCCTGTTCTTCCCACTGCCCGAGCCCCTGATCACCGGCCCGGCGACGCGCGTGATGAGCCTGCGCGACGGCACCAAGAAGATGTCGAAGTCGGAACCCTCGGACAATTCGCGCATCAACCTGACCGACGATGCCGACACCATTGCGCAGAAGATCCGCAAGGCCAAGACCGATCCGGAGCCGTTGCCGTCAGAGGAAAAGGGCCTGGAGGCACGGCCCGAAGCCGACAATCTCGTCGGCATCTATGCGGCGCTCGCCGGCATCACCAAACAGGAGGTGCTGAAGGATTTCGGCGGCGGCCAGTTCTCCAGCTTCAAGAACGCGCTGGTGGACGTTTGCGTTGCGAAACTGTCGCCAATCGCGGCCGAAATGAAGCGGCTGGTCGCCGATCCCGGCCATGTCGATCAGATCCTGGTCGACGGCGCCAACCGCGCCCGCGTGATCGCCGATGAAACCATGCGCGCCACGAAGGACGTCGTCGGCTTCATCCGGCAGCGTTAGGCGATCAACATCGATTGCGCCCTCTCCCAAAAGGAGAGGGAGTGTGTCACCATATGTTGCTTGGCAATAATGCACCGGGACATGCATGACCACCCAGCGACGAAGCTACGAATCTGGTCACAAGCCAAAATGTCTTGTCATCGTTGACGACAGCGCCGAATGGGACCGCGCCGTCTACTACGCCAGCCGCTGGGCGATCCGGGTCGGCGGCGGCGTCGTGATGCTGCGCGTCATCGAGACCGAGGACCAGAACCAGCAATGGCTCGGGGTCGCCGACATCATGCGCGCGGAGGCCGAGGAGGCCGCCAACGAGGCGCTCGACCGCGCGGCAGGGCGCGCCAATGGCATTGCCGCGATCACGCCCGAGCGGGTGATTCGCGAGGGCGACCCGACCGAGCAGGTCCTCGACGTCATCGACAAGGACGAGGACATCTCGATCCTGGTGCTGGCGGCCAATCCGGGAGCCGAGGGCCCGGGCCCGCTCATCACCACCATGGCCAAGATCATGGGCGCGTTCCCGATTCCCGTCACCATCGTGCCCGGCGGCCTGACCGACGAAGAGATCGATTCGCTGTCGTAACTCGTTGATTAATCGCCGGAACCGGCGGTTCCCGCCTTGATCCGTGCGTTCGCCGTCGCCATCTGCTAAGGGAACCTCACGCGCCGGCCTTGAACCGGCGACGCCGGAGAAAACAAATGTTCATCCAGACCGAAGCTACCCCCAATCCCGCCACGCTGAAGTTCATTCCGGGCCGTACCGTGCTCGCCAGCGGCACCATGGAATTTGCGAGCCCCGAAGCCGCCATCCGCTCGCCGCTTGCCGAACGGCTGTTCGCCGTGCCCGGCGTCACCGGCGTGTTCTATGGCTCCGACTTCGTCACCGTGACCAAGGCCGACGGCGACTGGCAGCATCTGAAGCCCGCGATCCTCGGCGCGATCATGGAGCATTATATGTCCGGCGCGCCGCTGCTCGCGGATGGCAGTGCCGAAAATGACGAGGCGCTCGACGAGGACGGCGAGTTCTTCGATGAGGAAGACGCCGAGACGGTCGAGCAGATCAAGGATCTGATCGAGACGCGGGTGCGGCCGGCAGTTGCCAATGACGGCGGCGACATCACCTTCCGCGGCTTCAAGGACGGCGTCGTCTATCTCAACATGAAGGGCGCCTGCTCCGGCTGCCCGTCCTCGACGGCGACGCTGCAGCACGGCATCCAGAATCTGTTGCGGCACTTTGTCCCCGACGTGGTCGAAGTCCGCCCGATGTGAGGAGCGCGAAGAGTGCGTAGCGAATGGCGAATAAGGATCGCATCTGACCATCCGTTCGCCACTCGCCATTCGCCATTCGCCCCATGATCATTCTCGCCATCGACACCGCGCTCGACGCCTGCTCCGCCGCGGTGTTCGATACCACCGCCAGCAAGGCGATCGCGCTGCAATCGCAACCGATGAAGCGCGGACACGCCGAAGCGCTGATGCCGTTGATTGCGCGGGTGATGAAGGAGAGCGGCATCGCCTTCGGCTCGCTCGATCGCATTGCCGTCACCACCGGTCCCGGCAGCTTCACCGGACTGCGCGTCGGCTTGTCGGCGGCGCGCGGCATCGCGCTGGCGGCCGGTAAACCCGTCGTCGGCGTCACCACGCTGACGGCCTATGCCGCGCCTGTCGTTGCCGAGAACGGCGAGCAGCCGATCATCTCCGCGATCGATGCGCGGCACGATCATGTCTATTTCCAGGTGGTGGGCGGCGACGGCAGTCCGCTGGTCAAGCCGAAGGTGGCGCCGATCGCACACGCGATCGAGGCCGCGCAGCTTGGCGCGCCGCCGCATCTGGTCGGCAACGCCGCAAAAATCCTCGCGGACCGCTGGCCGGCGGAGATGGCGCCACCGTTCAAGGTCGATTCAGAGGTCGCGCCCGATATCACCTGGGTCGCCTGGGTCGGCGCGGCCGTCGATCCCGAAACGGCGCCGCCGCGGCCGTTCTATCTGCGTGCGCCGGACGCAAAGCCGCCGGCCAACCCGCCGCTCGACGTCCCGCAACCGACAGCGTCATGATGGCCTGGCTTTCCGAGTGGCTGGGCCGCGGCACGCCGGCGGTCGAGCCCGCGACTGTGCACGACGTACCGCGGCTTGCGCAGTTGCATGGCGCCTCGTTTCATCGCGGCTGGGGCGAAGGCGAGTTCGAGGCGATGCTCGGCGAGCGCAACACGCTGGTGCATCGGCTGCGGCTCGGGCGCAAGATCATCGGCTTTGCGGTCTCGCGGATCGGAGCGGATGAAGCTGAAATCCTGTCGATCGCGATCGATGCTGGTCAGCGCGGCAGAGGGCTGTCGCGTAACCTGTTGCTGACGCATCTCGGCCATCTCGCCGGCCGCGGCGTTCGCACTGTTTTCCTTGAAGTGGAGGAAAACAACCAGCCCGCCAGGCGGCTCTATGAACGGGCCGGATTTGCCGTCGTCGGTCGTCGCGAACGCTATTACAAGCAGCCCGGCGGGGAACATTTGAATGCGCTTCTGATGCGGCGTGACTTGTCGTAACATGCGGGCAGTGGCAAAACAGTGCCGCCCTGCCCTTCAAGGCTGAAGAAACATGGCTCCGCTAAAATCCCCGTCTGCGATCAAGAATTCCGGCATCGAGGCGCGCTGCGCCGCGACCGGCATGCGCATGACCGAGCAGCGCCGCGTCATCGCACGCGTGTTGGCCGAATCCATGGATCACCCTGATGTCGAGGAGCTTTACCGGCGCTGCGTCGCGGTCGACGACAAGATCTCGATCTCGACCGTCTACCGCACCGTCAAATTGTTCGAGGATGCCGGCATCATCGAGCGCCACGACTTTCGCGAGGGCCGCGCGCGCTATGAGCAGATGCCGGACAGCCACCACGACCACCTGATCAATTTGCGCGACGGCAAGGTGATCGAATTCACCTCCGAAGAGATCGAGAAGCTGCAGGCGGAGATCGCGCGCAAGCTCGGCTACAAGCTGGTCGACCACCGGCTGGAGTTGTATTGCGTTCCGCTGGACGAAGATAAGTCGTAACATAGCGTTTTCGAGCGAAGTGGATACCGGTTCGCGTGAAGAAAACGCGTCAACAAGAAATTCCCGATCTCATCATCTTCGATTGCGACGGCGTGCTGGTCGACAGCGAAGTCATTTCCTGCCGAGCGCATGCCGAGGTCCTGACGCGTCACGGCTATCCGATCACATCGGAGCAGGTCTTCGAGCGTTTCCTCGGTCGTTCGACGCGGCAGGCGAACCTCGAAGTCGAAGCCGAACTCGGCCGCAGCCTTCCCGATGATTTTCACACGCAATTGCAGGACGAACTTTTCCGTTCCTTTGAGGCCGACCTGCAAGCGGTGCCGCACATTCATGCCGCGCTCGATGAGATCGCGCAGCCGGTTTGCGTGGCGTCCAGCGGCTCGCCGCAACGCATGCGCGTCAGTCTCGGCCGCACCGCCCTCTACGATCGATTCGCGCCGAACATCTTCTCAGCCTTGCAGGTCAAGAACGGCAAGCCGGCGCCCGATCTGTTCCTGTTCGCGGCTGAGCAGATGGGGGTGCCGCCTGAGCGCTGCCTTGTGATCGAGGACAGCATCGCCGGCATCGCAGCCGCCCGCGCGGCCGGGATGGCAGTCCTCGGCTTCTGCGGCGGCAGCCATTGCGGGGCCGGCCATGCCGAGGCGCTGCACGCCGCCGGCGCCACCATGACGTTTGCGGATATGCGGGAACTGCCAGGGTTGATCGAACGGGGCGCAGTCGCTGCCGTAACCTGAGTTGTCATTCCGGGGCGATGCGCCAGCATCGAACCCGGAATCTCGAGATTCCGGGTCTGGTCCTTCGGACCATCCCGGAATGACGGCCCAAAAGCTGGATTTTGGCTGCTTTAGGCTGTATTTGAGCCCTGCGCCCTGAATGCGCTCCTTTCCACCCAAAGCAGGTTCCATGACGCCGCCGCGCAAGCTGCACATCAAGTCCTATGGCTGCCAGATGAATGTCTACGATGCGCAGCGCATGGTGGATACGCTGGCCGGCGAGGGCTTTGTCGAGACGGCGAACGCCGATGAAGCGGACCTGGTGATCCTCAACACCTGCCATATTCGCGAGAAGGCCTCGGAAAAGGTCTATTCCGAGCTAGGACGGCTGCGGGTGATGAAGGACGACGCCGTGCGGCAGGGTCGCGAGATGAAAATTGCGGTCGCCGGCTGCGTTGCGCAAGCGGAAGGTGAGGAGATCATCCGCCGCGCACCGACCGTCGATGTCGTAGTCGGTCCGCAGAGCTACCATCATCTGCCGCAACTCCTGAAGCAGGCGAAGGCAGAAGGCCGCGCGCTGGAGACTGAATTCCCCGTCGAGGACAAGTTCGGATTTCTGCCGCCGCCGAAGCCCGACGCGATCCGCTCGCGCGGCATTTCCGCTTTCGTCACTGTGCAGGAAGGCTGCGACAAGTTCTGCACCTTCTGCGTCGTGCCGTACACGCGCGGCGCGGAAGTCTCGCGTCCTGTGACAAGAATCATCGACGATGTGGCGCGGCTTGCCGATAACGGCGTGCGCGAGATCACCCTGATCGGGCAGAACGTCAACGCTTATCACGGCGAAGGGCCGGATGGACGAAGCTGGCCGCTCGGCAAATTGCTGGAGCGGCTCGCCGCAATTCCCGGCGTCGCGCGCCTGCGCTATTCCACCAGTCATCCCCGCGATGTCGAGGACAGCCTGATCGAGGCACATCGCGACCTGCCGGCGCTGATGCCGTTCGTGCACCTGCCGGTGCAGTCCGGTTCGGACCGGATTTTGGCAGCCATGAACCGCAAACATACCGCCGATGACTACCGTCGCGTCATCGACCGGTTTCGCGCGGCGCGCCAAGATATTGCTTTTTCATCGGATTTCATCGTCGGCTTCCCCGGTGAAAGCAGGGAAGATTTTTCCGCGACCCTCGCGCTTGTCACGCAAATAGGGTACGCTGCCGCTTATTCTTTCAAATATTCGCCGCGGCCCGGCACGCCGGCGGCGGACATGCGGGAGATCGTGCCAGCGGCAGAAATGGACGAGCGATTGGAGCGCCTCCAGAACTTGATCGACATCCAGCAATCGGCCTTCAACAAGGCTGTGATCGGCACCACGGTCGATGTGCTGTTCGAACGCGCAGGACGCAATCCTGGCCAGATCGTCGGCCGCACCGCCTATCTGCAGCCCGCGCATGTGATGGCCTCGCCTGACATCATCGGAAAAGTGCTACCGGTCAGGATCGACAGCCTCGAGCGCTATAGCCTGCTCGGCGAGCTCGCCGCGCGTCATGCGCAGCCGCAAGCATCCGCTCTTTCGCAGACGGCCATTGGAGCCTGAACCCTTGCCAAAAAGTGCATCGGATTCATCTTCGCTTGCTCCCAGCCGCAAACCCGACCGCGACATGCAGATCCCGCCAGAGACCCAGGTCGTCATCGACTTCGACGACAACCGCGCCGCTTCCGCGCTGGTCGGTCCTTACGGCCAGAATCTGGCGCAGATCGAGCGGCGGCTCGGCGTCGTCGTCGATTCCCGCGGCAACCAGATCACCATCGCCGGCTCCCGCGACGGCTGCGACGCCGCACGGCGTGTGCTGGAGACGCTCTATGGCCAGGCAACGCAGGGACATGACCTTTCGCAGGGCGACGTCGAAGGTGCGATCCGCGCCGTGATCGCCCAAGGCTCATTGTTCGAGTTCGATGCCAAGACCGCAAAGCCCTCGTTCGAGACTATAAATTTGCGCAAGCGCCCGGTGCGGGCGCGCACCGCGGCCCAGGATTCCTATATTCGCGCGTTGAAACGGCATGAATTGGTGTTCGGCATCGGTCCCGCCGGTACCGGCAAGACCTGGCTTGCGGTCGCCTATGCCGCGCAACTGTTCGAGCGCAAGGAAGTCGACCGCATCATCCTGTCGCGGCCCGCGGTCGAAGCCGGCGAACGGCTCGGCTTTTTGCCCGGCGATCTCCGCGAGAAGGTCGATCCCTATCTGCGGCCGATCTATGATGCGCTCTATGACCTGATGGATGCGCGCGTCGTCGAGCGCGCGCTGCAAGGCGGCGAGATCGAAATCGCGCCACTCGCCTTCATGCGTGGCCGCACGCTGACCAATGCCGTCATCATCCTGGATGAAGCGCAAAACACCACCTCGATGCAGATGAAGATGTTCCTGACGCGGCTCGGCGAGAACAGCCGCATGATCGTCACCGGCGACCCCTCGCAAGTCGACTTGCCGCACGGCCAGGCTTCCGGGCTGGCGGAGGCGGTACGCCTGCTGGAGGGCGTCGAGGGCATCGCACAGGTGCACTTCACCGCCGAAGACGTGATCCGTCACGAATTGGTGGCACGGATCGTCGCCGCCTATGAGGGATTGCCACAACGGCAGGGCGCCGCCAAATCTTGATGTTATCAGCCGGCCTCGCGAACCTGCCGCAGGCGGGTTCCAGGCGCAACCCGAACGCCTAGAAACAACTTTTTGGAACGACAGTGTCTTCCGCCCTCCCCGCTACCGAGGTTCTGGTCACAGCCGATTGCTGGCAGACCGAGCCTGATGCTGAAGCGGTGATCCATCGCGCCATCGAGGCCGCCGCCGAGATCGCCGAAGCCGATGTCGGCGACGCCGAACTGGCAGTGATGCTGACGGATGATTCCGGAATCCAGACACTGAACAGCAATTGGCGAGGTGTCGACAAGCCGACCAATGTGCTTTCGTTTCCGGCCCTGCAGCCCAACGGAACCCAGGGGCCGGACGACGCCCCGCGCATGCTCGGCGATATCGCGATCGCTTATGAGACCACGCGCAAGGAGGCCGACGAGGAGCAGAAGCCGTTCGACCACCATTTGAGTCACCTCGCGGTGCACGGTTTCCTGCACCTGATCGGCTATGACCACGACAACGACGACGACGCCGAGCAAATGGAAAATCTCGAGCGCGAAATCCTCGCGCAGCTTGGCATTCCCGATCCGTATGCGGACCGGGAGCGGATGGACTGAAATGGCGGACTCCGAACCTATCCACGACAATCCGCGCGATGTGCGCAACCTGCCGGCCGTGGTGCCGGAGGAAGCGCAGCGTCCCGCAGCGGAGGGCTGGCTGCTGCGCGCGATCCGCACCTTGTTCGGCTGGAAGGCGGGATCGGTCCGCGACGATCTGCAGGTGGTGCTCGACGCGTCGACGCCCGATGACGTGAACTTTTCCGCCGTCGAGCGCACCATGCTGCGCAATATCCTCAATCTGCATGAGCGGCGTATCGCCGACGTAATGGTGCATCGCGCCGACATCGTCGCGGTCAAGCGCGACATCCCGCTCGGCGAATTGATGAGCCTGTTCGAAAGCGCGGCGCATTCGCGCCTCGTGGTCTACAACGAAACCCTCGATGATCCCGAGGGCATGGTGCACATCCGCGACCTGCTCGCCTTCATGACCGCAAGGGCGCGCGTCAGCGACGCCGGCAAGACGCGGCGCAGGAAGCCGCTGCCCGCCGGCCTCGATCTGCGGGCGGTCGATCTCGCGCTGCCGCTTCACGAAGCCAGCATCATCCGAAAACTGCTTTATGTGCCGCCGTCGATGCGCGCGATCGACCTGTTGGTGCAGATGCAGGCCACGCGGATTCATCTTGCGCTAGTGGTCGACGAGTATGGCGGCACCGATGGATTGGTGACGATCGAGGACCTCGTCGAGGAAATCGTCGGCGAGATCGACGACGAGCACGACAGTGACGAGCCGCCGTCGATCGTTCGCCAGGCGGACAACTCCTTCATCGCCGACGCCCGGGCGAGCCTCGACGATGTTCGCTCCGTGATCGGCGAAGAGTTCGTGACGGGCGAGGCCGGCGAGGAGGTCGAGACGCTCGGCGGCTATCTGGTGTCGTTCGTCGGCCGCGTGCCGGTACGCGGCGAATTGATTTCCGGGCCGGGCAATTTCGAGGTCGAGGTGCTCGACGCCGATCCGCGGCGGGTCAAACGGGTGCGGATCGCGACGCGCAGGGAACGCAACGTTCCGCGCAAGGAGCGCGAGGGCCGTCGCCGCAGCGAGGCCACCCCCGACGCCAACCCGCAGGCCAACGACTCCGCGCCCCCGTCCGGCGATGGAGCCGGCCCGCAGTGAGATTTTCCGATCAACTCCGCACGGCCGGGCTTTCGATCATCCTGACCTGGGGATGGAAACGCGCCGTCATTGCGCTGATGGCCGGCGCCCTGTCGTCACTCGCAATGGCGCCGTTCAACGCCTGGCCGATCCTGTTCCTGACCTTCCCGGTCGCGGTCTGGCTGATCGACGGCGCCGGGGCCGGCAAGTGGCGCGGCATTCCGGCGGCGGCGATCTCCGGCTACTGGTTCGGGCTCGGCTACTTCGTGCCTGGGCTTTACTGGATCGGCTATGCCTTCCTGGTCGATGCGCAGACTTTCGCCTGGCTGCTGCCATTTGCGGTGCTGGGCCTGCCCGCCTATCTCGCCCTGTTTCCGGCGCTCGGTTTTGCGCTGGCGCGCCTGCTCTGGACCCCTGATGGTTTCCGCGTGCTGGCGCTGGCGGCGAGCCTGACCATCGCCGAATGGCTGCGTGGCCACTTGCTGTCAGGGTTTCCCTGGAACGCCTTCGGCTATGCGTTGTCAGAACCACTGGCGCTGGCGCAGACCGCGTCGCTGATCGGGCTCTGGGGCATGACGTTCCTTGCCGTTGCGATCTTCGCGAGCCCGGCTGTCCTGATCGATGGCAAATCGTCCAACCGAAGATTGTGGAGGGTACCGGTCACGGCGCTGGTCGTTCTCGCGGCCATGCTGGTGTTCGGCGCGGTGCGGCTGTCGCGGCTGCCGACCGCCATGGTCGCCAACGTCAAGCTGCGCATCATGCAGCCAAACCTGCAGCAGGACGTCAAATTCAACTACTCCGCCAAAGCGGAGGTGATGAAGAAATACCTGACTCTCTCCGACCGCGCCTCCGGCCCACAATCCACGGGCGTGCGCGACGCCAGCATCCTGATCTGGCCGGAATCGGCGTTCCCGTTCTTCCTGACGCGCGAGGCCGATGCGATGGCGCAAATCGCCGACCTCTTGTCCCCCGGAACCGTGCTGATCACCGGCTCGGTGCGCGCCCCCGACCTGCCGCCGGGCGCTCGCATCACACGGGCCTATAATTCGATCTATGTCATCGACCACGACGGCAGCGTGCTGTCAGTCTATGACAAGCTGCACCTGGTGCCATTCGGCGAATACCTGCCGTTTCAGGACCTGATGGAAAAGCTCGGCTTCGTGCAGCTCACGAAAGTCCACGGCGGCTTCATCCCCGGCCAGCGCCGCCATGCATTGGATATCCCAGCGGCGCCGCGCGCGCTGCCGCTGATCTGCTATGAGGCGATCTTTCCCGGCGACATCGACGTTCACGACGACCGGCCGGGCTGGATCATCAACGTCACCAATGACGGGTGGTTTGGAATTTCGACCGGCCCATACCAGCATCTGCAGCAGGCGCGGCTGCGCGCGATCGAGGAGGGCCTGCCGGTCGTCCGCGCAGCCAACACCGGGATTTCCGCAGTCATCGATCCCGCTGGACGAATTGTCGCAGAGCTCGGCCTCGGCATTGAAGGCGTGCTCGATGCCAGCTTGCCGGCTGCCATTCCGCCGACCGTATATGCACGTTTCAATGACATTCCCGCGGCGATCATTCTCTTCGCCGCGTTGTTGCTCGTGGTCGGACGGCGTGTTGCCCGGCGCAGTTTCTGACGCCTGCGGTCGCCCGATGGTTGCCTACGCAAGGAAAAATTTAGCAGGCGCGCTTCCCCCAGTTGACAGACCGACCGCGTCATTCGCATTCTACCGTTCCAAGCCAAACTGAAATCCAGCCAGCGCAGTTGCTCAAATTGTCCGCATTCGTCCTCGATCCTCCTCGCGGGATTTTGACGATACCGGCGCCTGAGGCATACTCCATGCCCGTTTTGCCTCATCCGCCGGGCGCGTAATCCTTCCAGGAGAGTCCGAAGATGTCTACCAAAGCGCCCAATCCTGTTGACAAATATGTCGGCAGCCGTGTCCGCATGCGGCGGATCATGTTGGGCATGAGCCAGGAAAAGCTGGGAGAAAAGCTCGGCCTCACCTTCCAGCAGATCCAGAAATATGAGAAGGGCACCAACCGCGTCGGCGCCAGCCGGCTCCAGCAGATTTCCGAGATCCTGCAGGTGCCGGTCTCGTTCCTGTTCGACGGCGGACCAAGCGGCTCGCCAACCGCGGAAGGCTTTAGCGAGGGCGCCTCGCCCAGTTACGTTTCTGACTTTCTCGCAACCTCCGAGGGACTGGCGCTGACGCGTGCCTTCACGCGCATCGCCGACGCCAAGCTTCGCCGCAGCATCGTCGAACTGGTCGAGCAGATCGCCGCCCGCGAAGGCCCCGACAAGCGCTGATCGGCGTCATCATTCCGGCGACATGGCATTGACGCACCCGCCGGCGCGGGGGCATGACATCGGTTCAATCGCTTCCAGATCATGATCCGCCTAGACGGAATCTGATCATGATCTCATCTCTTTGTTTGAGCATGATCTTCTCGGAAAACCGGTTTCCACTTTTCCGGATCATGCTCCAGATACCGGCGCGCCAATGACCAGCATATCCTTCAAGTCTGCGGAGATTCTCGACGGCATCCGCCGCTGGGTGGAGATCGAGACGCCGACGGAAGCGCCCGAGCAGGTCAACAAGCTCGCCGATCTCGTCGCCGAAGGCTACCGCGGCCTGCCGGCCACGCTCGAGCGGATCGACGGCCAGAACGGATACGGCGATCATCTCGTCGCGCGCTCGGCCTGGGGCCAGGACGCACCGGGAATCCTGGTGCTGAGCCATCTGGATACCGTGCATCCCCTCGGATTCATCCAGCGCCTGCCGTTCAGGATCGACGGCGACAGCGCCTTCGGTCCCGGCATCTACGATATGAAGGGCGGCGCCTATCTCGCCTACCACGCTTTCAGGGAAATTTGTGCCAATGGCGCGCGCCCGCCACTCGGCGTCACCCAGCTCTACGTGTCCGATGAGGAGATCGGCAGCCCGACTTCGCGGGCGCTGATCGAAGCCGAAGGCCGCAGAGCCAAATATGTGCTGGTGACCGAGCCGGCGCGTGACGGTGGCAAGATTGTCACCGGGCGCAAGGGCGTTGCCCGCTTCGAGATCTTCGTCAAGGGCGTGCCCTCGCACGCCGGCACACGGCCCGAGGACGGCCGCAGCGCGATCCGCGAGCTCGGCAACATCATCCAGACGCTCGAGGCGATGAACGATCTGAAGCGCGGCGTCACCGTCAATGTCGGCGTGGTCAGGGGCGGCACCAAGCCGAACGTGATCGCGGAAGAGGCCTATGCCGAGGTCGACATGCGCGTGCCGACCACCGCCGATGCCGAAGAGCTGGTGCCGAAGATTCTCAATCTGAGATCGCGGACCGACGGCGTCAGCGTGCGGGTGGTCGGCGAATTGAACCGGCCGCCTTACGAGAAGACCAACGCCGGCGCGGCGCTCTACGAGCACGCCAAGACGCTCGCAACCGAGATCGGCTTCGACCTCGTGGACACCTCGACCGGCGGCGGCTCCGACGGCAATTTCACGGCCCGGCATACGGCGACGCTCGACGGTCTCGGCGTCGACGGCAAGGGCGCGCATACCCATTACGAGCAGATGTATATCTCATCGATCGAGCCGCGGGCGCGGCTGCTCTATCGGCTGTACCAGACGCTGCGATGATGACGCCTTCACGCGATCAGGAGCGCGACGCACATGTGCAGGGCTCGTTCTTCGGACGGCGCAAGGGCCACAGGCTGCGTGCGCATCAGGCCGACCTGATCGAGCATCTGCTGCCGCATCTGGCGCTCGATATCGCAAGCCCGGCGCCGGCCCGCCTCACCGAATTGTTCGATGACGACGATATCGAGGATGTCAGGCTCGAGATCGGATTTGGCGGCGGCGAGCATCTGGTCGCCGAGGCTCGCGCGTTTCCGAAGATCGGTTTCATCGGCTGCGAGCCTTATGTCAACGGCATGGCCAAGATCCTGACCCAGATCGAGGCGCACAATATCCGCAACATCCGCCTGTTCGCAGGCGACGCCGCCGAGCTGCTCGCCTGGGCGCCATCGCAATCGATGCGGCGCATCGACCTGATCCATCCCGATCCCTGGCCGAAGCGACGGCACTGGAAGCGCCGCTTTGTCCAGGACGCCACCATTGCCGCAATGGCGCGCATCCTCAAAGCAGGCGGCGAATTCCGCTTCGTCAGCGACATCGACGATTACTGCACCTGGACGCTAGCGCACCTGATGCGCTCGCCGGATTTCACCTGGACGGCCGAGCGCGCCGCCGACTGGCAGGCGCCCTGGCCGGACTACACGATGACGCGCTACGGCGCCAAGGCCGAGCGCGAGGGACGACGCGCGACGTACCTGCGGTTTCGCAGAATTTGACGCTTGTCATTCCGGGGGGCGCGTAGCGCGAACCCGGTATCCATTTCGCCGCGTGTGTATGTGGCCCGATGGATTCCGGGCTCACGCTGCGCGTGCCCCGGAATGACGGCGTGGTTTGCACTTGGCATTCAAATCTGAGCGTCCGTCATTGCGAGCGCCAGCGAAGCAATCCATGCCTCCGCAAGCAGTGAAATGGATTGCTTCGCTGCGCTCGCAATGACGAGGAGAGAGATTACCGCGTCTTCCAGAAATCCACGACGCGCTGCGCGGTGGAGGGCATCAGGCGGGTGAAGTTCAGCCGGGCGCTCTCGATGTCGGCGGGCGACGGCACCCGGTTGGGACCGAGCCGGAGCAGGATCAGCGCGCGCACGGTGGCCCATTCGAGGCCAATGGTCTTGCCGGCGATCAGAATGGGATCGTAGCGGTCGCCGGTGATCAGGCGATCGAGCGTTGCGATCTTGACGCCGGTCATCGCGGCCAGCGCGCACACCGCTTCCTCGTATTTGAAGGACTTGGCGAAGTCGAGCAGCGCGAGTTCGTTCAATTGATCGGCGTGATGCAGCGCGAGGATCGTGCGCTGCGCCGGCGCGAAATCGCGCGCGCTGTCGACCTTCTCGCTCATGCCGTTGATCTCGCTGATCGCCTGCTTGATCGCGGCCTGCCGCTCCGGCTTGACCACGTCGAACAGGCGGCGGCGGACGATATCGACCGAACCCGCCACCAGCGTCTTCAACTGCTCGGGCGACAGATCCGCGCGCTGGCCGACGGCGAGCGTCAGCACGCTGTCCTGGTTGGCGCGCCGGATCAGCGTCGAATAACCGCCCCTGGAGAACTCGGCGCCGGCATTGCCGGCCGCACGGCGGACGACGTCGCGATCGCCACGGCGGACGATGACGTCGGTCAGATCGGCCGAGAGCTTCGGCCGTTCCGCCATCGCCAGCAGATGCTCCTGCCCCTTGGCGCGGGCGATTTCGACCAGGACCTGCTCGTCGATGACAGGAGACCGGCGCAACAGCGGCCCGGCGATCGCGATCTCGTCCTCCCGCGCAAGCTGCCCGATCAGGGTGCGCGGCCCCTTCGACAACAGCGACAGGCGTTCGGCGAGCTCCGCCCGCGCGGCACGCTCTGCGTGCGGCACCAGGCTGGTCAGGACGCCGTCGAACAGATCGATGTGGTCGGTGCTGAAACCCGCGGCCCCCTGCAGGAACAGTTCGCCGATCCGGCGCGCGGCCTCGGCGCGGCGCCTGGGGTCACCGGTACGGACGATCTCGTCGAGTTCAGGAATCAGTGCGGTCGCTGTCGTCGTCATAAGCCTGCCTAAACCGGCCGCGCCATGCCGGTTTTGCGGCGCAATCTAGGTGGCGTTCGTGAACGAAGTGTTAGACAGTTGCATCCGGCCGCCGGACGGCGCAAATTTGCTTCCGGGTGGCCTACGCCCCTTGCCGGATGAGCGGAAAAGCGCTATATCGGCAGCGACTTAAAGTTCTCATACGATCGCGTATTGAGAGTGGGCCCCTCCGGACCCGCTCTTTTTTATTACCCGAACGAACCCGGCCGAGCCTGGTCCGGTTCGGGTAGCGCAACCAGAGCATGAACCGGAAAAGCGAAGCCAGTTGTTCGCAAGGATCATGCTCAAACACGAGAGAAGATCATGACCCGATTTTTGCGTGATCGGATCATGACCCGACGCCGGTCAAGGGCCGGCTAACCAACAGAACCGACAGCTCAAGACGTATCTTTGACCCTGGATATGACCGATCCAACCGCTGGTTCCGTCAATGCCGAATTGCTCGCCGAGCCGCGGCTCGTGGTCGAGCCCGGCCCTGCGGCGCGCGTGTCGGCCGTCGCCACCCCGGTCCTGCAGGGACTGGGCTATCGCCTGGTGCGGATCAAGATCACCGGCGAGGCCGGCTGCACCGTGCAGATCATGGCGGAACGGCCGGATGGCTCGATGCAGATCGAGGATTGCGAGGCGATCTCGCGCGCGCTGTCGCCGGTGCTCGACATCGCCGATCCCATCGACCGGGCCTACCGGCTGGAAATCTCGTCACCGGGCATCGACCGGCCACTGGTGCGGCGCTCGGATTTCGAACGCTATGCCGGCCATCTCGTCAAGATCGAGATGGCAGTGGCGCATCAGGGCCGCAAGCGGTTCCGCGGCATCCTGAAGGGCGTTGAGGGTAGCGCGGTGCGCCTACATCGGGATGACACACGCGAGGGCGAAGATGCGGAGACCTTGCTGACGATGGAGGACATCGCCGAAGCAAGGCTGGTGCTGACCGACGAGCTGATCGCCGAATCGATGCGGCGCGGCAAGGCTCAGGAACGTGAGCTGCGCCGCGAACTGGGTCTGGCCCCGCCACAACCCGCGCACGCCAAGAAAAGCGATCCGAGCAAGAGCCATAAGCCGAAACACGGGACCGGCACGAAAACGGCCCCGAAGAACACTAAACAACACCGCCTCGCCGCCGAACGGCTGCGCCGGGGCGAGACCGAGCCTGACGAAGGAGACTAGCCATGGCAGTCAGCGCCAACCGACTTGAACTGCTGCAGATCGCCGACGCCGTCGCGCGCGAGAAATCGATCGACCGCGGCATCGTGATCGCCGCGATGGAGGATGCCATTGCGAAGGCGGCGCGCGCCCGGTACGGCAGCGAGACCGACGTCCACGCCGAGATCGATCCCAAGAAGGGCGAGCTCCGCCTGTCGCGCCACATGCTGGTAGTCGACGTGGTCGAGAATTCGTCCAACCAGATTTCGCTGGTCGATGCCCAGCGCGCCAATCCCGGCGCCCGTGTCGGCGATACCATCGCCGACACCCTGCCGCCGCTCGAATATGGCCGCATCGCCGCGCAATCCGCCAAGCAGGTGATCGTGCAGAAGGTGCGCGAGGCCGAACGTGACCGGCAATACCAGGAATTCAAGGACCGCATCGGCGACATCGTCAACGGCGTCGTCAAGCGCGTCGAATATGGCAGCGTGATTGTCGATCTCGGACGTGGCGAAGCCATCATCCGCCGCGACGAGATGCTGCCGCGTGAAGTGTTCCGCAACGGCGACCGCGTCCGCGCCTACATCTTCGACGTCCGCCGCGAGACCCGGGGCCCGCAGATCTTCCTGTCGCGCACCCATCCGCAATTCATGGCCAAGCTGTTCGCGCAGGAGGTGCCGGAGATCTATGACGGCATCGTCGAGATCAAGGCGGTGGCCCGCGACCCCGGCTCGCGCGCCAAGATCGGCGTGATCTCGCGGGATTCGTCGGTCGATCCGGTCGGCGCCTGCGTCGGCATGCGGGGTTCGCGCGTGCAGGCCGTGGTCAACGAACTGCAGGGCGAGAAGATCGACATCATCCCGTGGTCGCCCGACATCGCGACCTTCGTCGTCAACGCGCTGGCGCCGGCCGAAGTCGCCAAGGTCGTGATCGACGAGGACCGCGAGCGCATCGAGGTCGTGGTGCCCGACACCAACAACCAGCTCTCGCTCGCGATCGGCCGCCGCGGCCAGAACGTACGCCTCGCCTCGCAGCTCACCGGCTGGGACATCGACATCCTGACCGAGCAGGAAGAATCCGAGCGCCGCCAGGCCGATTTCGAGAACTCGACCCGTGTCTTCATGGAAGCGCTCAATGTCGACGAAGTGGTCGGCCAGCTCCTGGCGTCGGAAGGCTTCACCTCGGTCGAGGAACTGGCGCTGGTCGATGTGAAGGAACTCGCCGGCATCGAGGGCTTCGACGAGGAAACCGCTGCCGAGCTGCAGAATCGCGCCAAGGAATATCTGGAGCAGCTCGAGGCCGAGCTGGAAGCCAAGCGCAAGGAACTCGGCGTCGAGGACGCCATGAAGACCGTCCCCGGCATAACCGCGAAGATGCTGGTCAAGCTCGGCGAGAACGACGTCAAAACCGTCGAGGATCTCGCCGGCTGCGCCACCGACGACCTGGTCGGCTGGACCGAGCGCAAGGACGGCGGCGAGCAGACCAAGCATAAGGGGTTCCTCGACGGGATCGATGTCTCCCGCGAGGACGCCGAGGCGATGATCATGCAGGCCCGCGTGAAGGCCGGCTGGATTACCGAGGCTGACCTCGCCAAACAGGACGTCGAGGCGGAAGCCGCCGAAGAACCGACGGCCTAAGGAGATGGCCCGGGCATGCTCGCAATGGTTGACCCCGATCTGGATCATGGGCCGCGGACCGACAAGTCCGCGACCATGCGGATGTGCGCGGTCAGCCGCGAGGTGCGCCCGATCGACGAACTGATCCGCTTCGTCGTCGCCCCCACCGGCGAGGTGATCGCCGACGTGAAACGCAAACTGCCGGGTCGCGGCCTTTGGCTTTCGGCCTCGCGCCGCACGGTTGCGGAAGCGGTGCGCCGTCACCAGTTTAGCCGGGGATTCAAGCGCGACGTCCGCGTCGCGGCAACTCTGCCCGATGATACCGAAGCGCTGCTGGTTCGCAGTGCCCTCGAGGCGCTGGCCATGGCCGCCAAGGCTGGCCAGGTCGTTTCCGGCTTCGGCAAGGTCGAGGACGCGTTGTCGCAGCGGGAAAGACCCTTAGGTCTGATCCATGCTTCCGATGCGGCCCCCGATGGAGTCCGCAAATTGGACGCGATCTTGCGGCAAAGGGGCGGAAAAGACGAAGATTCGTTGAAAATTTCTGTCGTCACCGCGCTGACGTCAGCAGAATTGGATTTGGCACTGGGCCGGTCAAATGTGATACATGCTGCCCTGCTCGCGGGCCCGGCGAGCAAGACGTTCCTGTCGCGCTGCCAGCTTCTGGTCCGATACCGGATGGCCGATGACGACAAGACCGAAGGTAGCGGCCAGAAATTCTAGCGAGAGCATGATCCGGAAAAGGGGAAACCGGTTTTCCGAAAAGATCGTGTTCAAACAACAAGATGGAGCGAGATGACGGTTGAGAAGAAGTCATTTCGCTCTTTTGGGACTGCGACGACGACGCGTGCGAACAGGCACAACGCTAACAAGATTAGGACTGCTGAATGGTTGATACCAAAACCCCTGGCGACAAGACTTTGAGTGTCCCGACCAAGACCTTGACGCTGAAACCACGCGTCGAGACGGGCACCGTGCGCCAGAGCTTCAGCCATGGCCGCAGCAAGCAGGTTGTGGTCGAGAAGCGCGGCAAGCGCCGCGTCGGTGGTGACGGCCCCGGAACCGAGGCGCATGCGCCCGAACCGGTCGTGGCCAAGCCCGCGCCGGCGCCAGCCAGGCCGCCACTCGGCCGCCCGGGCGGCCCCTCTTCATCGCAGCGCAATGCGGGCGGATCGGGCGTGGTGCTGCGCACCCTGACCGAGGACGAGCGCTCGGCCCGCGCCAGCGCGCTCGCCGATGCCCGGCAGCGTGAGATCGAGGAGCGCCGGCAGGCCGAAGAGGAAGCCAAGCGCCGCGCCAGCCGCGAAAGCATCGAACGGGCCGAGCGCGAAGCCGCGGAAGCCCGCCGGCAGGCCGAAGAGGAACGTCATCGCCAGGAAGAGGAAGCCAAGCGCAAGGCCGAGATCGAGGCCAAGCGGCGCTTTGGTGAGGCCGAGGCCAAGCCTGCTGCCGCAGCAGCTCCTGCGGCAGCACCGGCGGCTCCGGCCCGTACCCCGACGACCCCGGCGCGCGCGCCAGCGGCGGCTCCAGCGGCGAAGGCACCGGGCGTTGCCGCCGAGCCCGATGAGGACGAGGGTCCGCGACAGGTTCGCCGCGGCCCGGGCGGCGCCATGCGCCCTGTGGCCGCCCCGAAGACCACCCACAAGCCGGGTCCGCAGAAGCAACGTGGCCGCTTGACGGTTGTTACCGCGCTCGACGCCGACGACGTGCGCGAACGCTCGATCGCATCGTTCCGCCGCCGCACGCAGCGCTTGAAGGGCCATGCGTCAAACGAACCGAAGGAAAAGCTGATCCGCGAGGTGACGATCCCGGAAGCCATCACCATCCAGGAACTCGCCAACCGCATGTCCGAGCGCGCGGTCGACGTGATCCGCATGCTGATGAAGCAGGGGGCGATGCACAAGATCACCGACGTGATCGATGCCGACACCGCGCAACTGATCGCCGAGGAACTCGGTCACACGGTGAAGCGCGTGGCTGCATCCGACGTCGAGGAAGGCCTGTTCGATGTCGTCGACGATTCCACCGATACCGAGCCGCGTTCGCCGGTCGTCACCGTCATGGGCCATGTCGACCACGGCAAGACCTCGCTGCTCGACGCGCTTCGTCACGCCAACGTGGTTGAAGGCGAAGCCGGCGGCATCACCCAGCACATCGGCGCCTATCAGGTGTCCTCGCCGGAAAGCGGCACGAAGATCACCTTCATCGACACGCCCGGCCACGCCGCGTTCACCGCGATGCGCGCGCGGGGCGCCAAGGTCACCGATATCGTGGTGCTGGTGGTCGCAGCCGATGACGGCGTGATGCCGCAAACGGTCGAAGCGATCAATCACGCCAAAGCCGCCAGGGTTCCGATCATCGTCGCGATCAACAAGATCGACAAGCCGGACGCCCGGCCCGAGCGCGTGCGCACCGAATTGCTACAGCATGAAGTGCAGGTCGAATCGCTCGGCGGCGAAGTCGTCGACGTCGAGGTTTCCGCCAAGAACAAGACCAATCTCGACCGGCTGCTCGAGATGATCGCGCTGCAGGCCGAACTTCTCGACCTCAAGACCAACTCGCAGCGTCCGGCCGAAGGCACCGTGATCGAGGCCAAGCTCGACCGCGGCCGCGGTCCGGTCGCGACCGTGCTGGTGCAGCGCGGCACGCTTCGGGTCGGCGACATCATCGTTGCCGGCGCCGAGATGGGCCGCGTCCGCGCGCTGATTTCGGACCAGGGCGAAAATCTCGACGAAGCCGGTCCGTCGGTGCCGGTCGAGGTGCTCGGCTTCAACGGTCCGCCCGAAGCAGGCGATCGGCTTGCGGTGGTGGAGAACGAAGCGCGTGCCCGCCAGGTCACGAGCTACCGCGCGCATCAGAAGCGCGAGAACGCCGCCGCCTCGATCTCCGGCATGCGCGGCTCGCTCGAACAGATGATGTCGCAGCTCAAGACCGCGGGCCGCAAGGAATTCCCGCTGATCGTGAAGGCCGACGTGCAGGGCTCGCTGGAAGCGATCCTGGGCTCGCTGGAAAAGCTCGGCACCGAGGAAGTCGCCGCCCGCATCCTGCATGCCGGCGTCGGCGGCATCTCCGAGTCCGACGTCACACTGGCGGAAGGCTTCAACGCCGCGATCATCGGCTTCTCCGTCCGCGCCAACAAGGAGGCGGCGGCCGCAGCCAAGCGCAACGGCATCGAAATCCGCTACTACAACATCATCTACGATCTCGTGGATGACATCAAAAAGGCGATGTCCGGCCTGCTCGCGCCGACCCTGCGCGAGACCATGCTCGGCAACGCCCAGATCCTGGAGGTGTTCAACATCTCCAAGGTCGGCAAGGTCGCCGGCTGCCGCGTCACCGACGGCACGGTCGAACGCGGCGCCAATGTCCGCCTGATCCGCGACAACGTCGTCGTGCATGAAGGCAAGCTGTCGACGCTGAAGCGCTTCAAGGACGAAGTGAAGGAAGTCGTCGCCGGCCAGGAATGCGGCATGGCGTTCGAGAACTACGGCGACATGCGTGTCGGCGACGTGATCGAGTGCTACCGTATCGAAACCATCCAGCGCTCTCTGTAAGTCCAAATCTTACGGAGCGCGGGAATTTCGAGCTGAACCGTCATGCCCCGCGAAAGCGGGGCATCCAGTAGCGCAATTGATTCTAGGCACGGAATACTGGATCATCCGCTTTCGCGGGTGGTGACGACAATTGGGATTTTAGATAATGCCCCGTCATCAGAAGAAGAGTTCCGCCGCCGGCGGCTCGCAACGTCAGCTGCGCGTCGGCGAGACGGTGCGCCACGCGGTTGCCGAGATTCTCTCGCACGGTGACGTCCACGATCCGGATCTTCAAGGCCACATCATCACCGTTCCAGAGGTGCGAATGTCGCCGGACCTGAAGCTCGCGACCATCTATGTGATGCCGCTCGGCGGACGCGACACCGAGGCCGTGATTGCTGCGCTCGACCGCAACAAGAAATTCCTCCGCGGCGAGATCGCGCATCGCGTTAACCTGAAATTTGCACCTGACATCCGCTTTCGCGTCGACGATCGATTCGACGAAGCGGAACGTATCGAGAAATTACTGAGAACACCTGCGGTGCAGCGCGATCTTGCACCCGATTCGGACGACGAATGAGATGACCGTGACGACCGCAAACCCCGTGATCGAATCGCAAGACATCGATTCGCATGCGGACGACGAAAAAATTTCGGCGCCTGCGCGCGTCGACGAAAGGCGTCGCGTCAACAATGATCCGCGCCAGAAACCGAAGCAGCAGGGCAACCAGCCGCGGCGCGACAAGCGCGACGTCCACGGCTGGGTGGTGCTCGACAAGCCGATCGGCATGACGTCGACGCACGCCGTCGCGGTGCTGAAGCGCCTGTTCCAGGCCAAGCGCGCCGGACACGCCGGCACGCTGGATCCGCTCGCCTCGGGCGGGCTGCCGATTGCGCTCGGCGAAGCCACCAAGACGGTTCCCTTCGTCATGGAAGGCCGCAAGCGCTATCGCTTCACGGTGGCCTGGGGCGAGGAGCGCGACACCGACGATATCGAAGGCCGCGTGGTCAGGACCAGCGAGCTTCGTCCTTCGGCCGCTTCAATCCAGGAACTGCTGCCGCGCTTCACCGGCGTGATCGAGCAGGTTCCTCCGCAATATTCCGCGATCAAGGTCCAGGGCGAGCGGGCCTATGACCTGGCGCGGGACGGCGAAAAGGTCGAATTGCAGCCCCGGCCGGTCGAGATTCACGAATTAACCCTGGTGGAACATGACGATGGCGGCCAGTCCGTGTTCGAAGCCGAATGCGGCAAGGGAACCTATGTTCGTGCTTTGGCCCGGGATATGGGGCGAATTCTCGGCTGTTTCGGCCATATCTGCGCCCTCAGGCGCACCGTTGTCGGTCCGTTTACCGAACGGGACATGATTCCGCTGGAAGAATTGGAGGCTTTATGCAATAGAGCCGCGTCTGGCGAGGGCAGCCTCGCCGACGCGCTTTTGCCCGTTGAGACCGCGCTGGACGACATCCCGGCACTGGCCGTCACACGGGCGGATGCGGCAAGGCTCCATCGGGGCCAAGCCGTTTTGTTGCGCGGACGGGATGCGCCCAATAGTAGCGGCACAGTCTATGTCACGGTGGCAGGCCGACTTCTCGCGCTTGCCGAGATTGGCAATGGCGAAATCATCCCCAAGCGCGTGTTCAACCTGACCGGACTGACTGCCAGTTCGGCTCGCAACCATGAAAGTATCTGACGATGTCGATTACCGCCGAACGCAAAGCGGAAGTCATCAAGACGAGTGCCCTCAAAGCCGGCGACACCGGCTCGCCCGAGGTTCAGGTCGCGATCCTGTCGGAACGCATCAACAACCTCACCGAGCACTTCAAGACCCACGTGAAGGACAACCATTCACGCCGCGGCCTGTTGAAGCTGGTGTCGACGCGACGCTCTCTCCTCGACTACATCAAGAAAAAGGACGAGGCGCGTTACAAGGCATTGCTGGAAAAGCATAACATTCGTCGTTGATTTCAAGACTGCGCGCGCAACGTTGGCGCGCGTTTTCGCATGATCTTCCGAGAAACCGGAGTTTCGACCGTTCGGAGACGATCATGCGCAGGAGCATGAACGTGGCGACGGCATGTCGCCGCACACATGCTCAAGCCTGGAGCATGATCCGCCTCTCCGGAACGATCATGCTCAAAGCCTAAGTGCCCAGCAGCAATCCGGCCGCTGGGCAGGGCAAGATGCCCGTATGAACGAAAGGATGGACGCCATCCGGAACTTGAGAACCATGGCAGGATCGCCGGATACTGATCACGGCTTGCGATCAGCGTCCCGCCATCTTGCGCATGGTTTTTGCGTTTTGGAGGCCCATTCTTTCGTGGAACCATGAAAGAAGACCGAAATGTTTACTACCCATTCCGTGGAAATCGACTGGGGCGGACGTCCCCTCAAGCTTGAAACCGGAAAGATCGCAAGGCAGGCCGACGGCGCCGTGGTCGCGACCTATGGCGAGACCGTGGTGCTTGCCACCGTCGTCGCCGCCAAGGCGCCCCGCGAGGGCGTCGACTTCCTGCCGCTGACGGTCGACTACCAGGAGAAGGCCTATGCCGCGGGCCGCATTCCCGGCGGCTACTTCAAACGCGAGGGCCGGCCGACCGAAAAGGAGACGCTGGTCTCCCGCCTGATCGACCGCCCGATACGTCCGCTGTTCGTCGACGGCTGGCGCAACGAAACCCAGGTGATCGTGACGACGCTGTCGCACGACATGGAGAACGATCCGGACGTGCTGTCGATGGTGGCGGCTTCCGCCGCGCTGACGCTGTCCGGCGTGCCGTTCAAGGGCCCGATTGGCGCCGCACGCGTCGGTTTTGCCAATGACGAATATGTGCTGAACCCGACGCTGGACGAGATGAACGAGACCCAGCTCGATCTCGTCGTCGCCGGCACCGCCGACGCCGTGCTGATGGTGGAATCGGAAGCCAAGGAGCTGAACGAAGACGTCATGCTCGGCGCCGTGATGTTCGGCCACCGCCACTTCCAGCCGGTCATCAACGCGATCATCGAACTCGCCGAGAAGGCCGCGAAGGAGCCGCGCGAAATTACTCCGATCGACAACTCGGCGATCGAGAAGGACATGCTCGCCCTCATCGAGCAGGATCTGCGCACCGCCTACGCCATTCCGATCAAGCAGGAGCGTTACGCCGCGGTCGGCGCCGCCAAGGAAAAGGTGATGGCGCACTTCTTCCCGGAAGGGCAGGAGCCGCAATACGACAAGCTGCGCGTCGCCGACGTGTTCAAGGAGCTGGAAGCGAAGATCGTCCGCTGGAACATCCTCGACACCGGCAAGCGCATCGACGGCCGCGACGTCAAGACGGTGCGCAACATCATCGCCGAAGTCGGCGTGCTGCCGCGCGCCCATGGTTCGGCGCTGTTCACGCGCGGCGAGACCCAGGCGATGGTCGTGACCACGCTCGGCACCGGCGAGGATGAGCAGTACATCGACGCGCTGTCCGGAACGTATAAGGAGACGTTCCTGCTGCACTACAACTTCCCGCCCTACTCGGTCGGTGAGACCGGCCGGCTCGGCGGCACCAAGCGTCGCGAGATCGGCCACGGCAAGCTCGCCTGGCGCGCGATCCATCCGGTGCTGCCGCCGCACCACGAATTCCCCTACACGGTGCGCGTGGTGTCTGAAATCACCGAGTCGAACGGATCGTCGTCGATGGCTTCCGTCTGCGGCGCCTCGCTCGCGCTGATGGATGCCGGCGTGCCGTTGAAGCGGCCGACCGCCGGTATCGCGATGGGCCTGATCCTCGAAGATCAGCGCTTCGCGGTGCTCTCGGACATCCTCGGCGACGAGGACCATCTCGGCGACATGGATTTCAAGGTTGCCGGCACCGACCAGGGCATCACCTCGCTGCAGATGGACATCAAGATCGAGGGCATCACCGAGGAGATCATGCGCGTCGCGCTTGGCCAGGCCAAGGAGGGGCGCATCCACATCCTCGGCGAGATGGCGAAGGCACTGACCGCAGCACGCGCCGAACTCGGCGAATACGCGCCGCGCATCGAGACCTTCAAGATCCCGACCGACAAGATCCGCGAAGTGATCGGCACCGGCGGCAAGGTGATCCGCGAGATCGTCGAGAAGACCGGCGCCAAGATCAACATCGAGGACGACGGCACCGTGAAGGTCGCCTCCAACGACGGCGAGGCGATGAAGGCGGCGATCAAGTGGATCAAGTCGATTACCTCCGAGCCGGAGATCGGCCAGATCTACGACGGCACCGTGGTCAAGGTGATGGAGTTCGGCGCCTTCGTGAACTTCTTCGGCGCCAAGGACGGCCTCGTCCATATCAGCCAGCTCGCGGCCAACCGGGTGCAGAAGACCTCCGACGTCGTCAAGGAAGGCGACAAGGTCAAGGTCAAGCTGCTCGGCTTCGATGACCGTGGCAAGACCCGGCTGTCGATGAAGGCGGTCGACCAGGAGACCGGTGAGGATCTCGAGGCCAAGCAGAAGCCGGACGCGCCGGCGCCGCGCGAGGCCGCCGGCGAGTGAACGCCTCAACATAACGCCTCAACATAATGGAATTGCTAAAAAGGGCGGCCTCGATGGCCGCCCTAAGTTTATGTGGGGCCTGGCAAATCAACCGTCGCTGATGACCATGCGCGGTTTGGCCGCGATATCGTGATCAGCTTTATCGGAACCGCTTCATATCCTGCGCCTACAATAGGACAGAACGCTTTCCTTAAGCCCGGAGGTCACGATGTCATTTCTATCCCGCCGCCACCTGATGATGGCCGCAACCGGTATCGTCGCCGCAGTCGCTTCGCCGCGAATGGTGTTCGCGCAAGCGTCGGCGCCGCCACCTGCCGGTCCGTTCAAGGTCGATCCGCTGCCATATCCCGCCAATGCGCTGGAGCCGCATATCGATGCGCTGACCATGCAGATCCATCATGACAAGCATCACCAGGCCTATGTGAACAACGTCAATGCAATCGCGAAAGACCATCCGCAGATCGCAGACAAGCCGATTGCAGATGTGCTCGCCAAACTCAGCGACGTGCCGGAAGCCGTCCGCACGGGTGTCCGCAACAATCTCGGCGGCCACGCCAACCACACCATGTTCTGGCAGATCATGGGACCGAATGGCGGCAAGCCGGAGGGCGAGGTGCTCGCGGCGATCGAACGCGATCTCGGCGGCCTGGAGAAACTGCGCACCGACTTCAACGCGGCCGGCGGACGCGTATTCGGTTCGGGCTGGGTGTTCGTCACCGTGAGCAAGGACGGCAAGCTCGCGCTCGAGACTCGTCCGAACCAGGACAGCCCGCTGATGGACGGCAAGCGCGTGCTGTTCGGCAACGACGTGTGGGAGCATGCCTATTATCTGCATTACCAGAACCGCCGCCCCGACTATCTGCAGGCCTGGTGGAACACGGTGAACTGGAAGGCGATCGGCGACCGCTATGCGGCAGCAAAGGCCGGCACGCTCGGCGTATAGACCACGCGCGACAGAACAGTACCACGCGGCCGGAGGCGAGATATCGTCTCCGGCCGTTTCGCTGCACCGCCAATTCCAAGCCGCCCTTCACGGCGCCTTGGAATCGGCCGTTGCCAATGCGAGCGTTCGGAGCGATGAACGCGTCTTCGCCAGTGATGAGGTTCAGCCCCATGATCCAGCTTTATTGGTCGCCCCGTTCGCGCTCGTTCACCTGCCTGTGGCTGATGGAAGAAACCGGACTGCCCTATGAGCGCGTGCTGACCGACATCTCGACCGGCGCGCAGAAGGCGCCGGAGTTCCTGAAGATCAATCCGATGGGCAAGGTGCCGGCGCTGAAGGACGGCGACGTGGCGCTCGGCGAGGCGGCTGCGATCTGCGCCTATATCGCGGATCGTTATCCGGAAACCAAACTCGCGCCGGCGCTGAACGATCCGAAGCGCGCACGATATCTGCAGTGTGCTCGACGTCGAGCTTCAGAAAGGACCGTGGATCCTCGGCGAGGATTTTTCCGCCGCCGACATCGTGGTCGGCTCGGGCCTGAACTATGCGGTGCGGCTGTTCAAGATGGTGCCGTCGCGACCGTCCTTCGAGGCCTATATCGCCCGCTGCGCCGCGCGTCCGGCGTTCCAGTTCGCGGAGAAACTCATAGCGGGTTAGTTTCCCGCCGCCGTCATCACCCGCCACCGGGTCCCGCATGCGCGGGGCATGACGGCTGAGATTACTCCGCCTTCAGGTTTTCCGGGCGCGGCATCGAGATCACGTTGTAGCCGGAATCGACGTAGTGGATTTCGCCGGTGACGCCGCCGGAAAGATCGGACAGCAGATAGAGCGCGGAGCCGCCGAGTTCATCGAGCGTCACGCCGCGGCCGAGCGGCGAATGCTTCTGCTGGAACGCGAACATCGCGCGGGCGTCGCCGATGCCCGACCCCGCGAGCGTGCGCACCGGACCGGCCGAGATCGCATTGATGCGGATGGCGCGCGGGCCGAAATCGGCGGCGAGGTAGCGCACGGACGCTTCCAGCGCCGCCTTCGCAACCCCCATCACGTTGTAATTGGGCATCACGCGCACCGAGCCACCGAAGGTCAGCGTGACCATGGCGCCGCCACTCTCCGGCATCAACTCCGCCGCGCGCTTGGCGATCTCGGTGAAGGAGAAGCAGGAGATCAGCATGGTGCGCGAGAAATTCTCTCGCGTGGTGTCCGCATAGCGACCCTTCAGCTCGTTCTTGTCGGAGAAGGCGACGGCGTGGACGAGAAAATCGAGCTGACCCCATTTGTCGCGCAGGCTCGCGAACACCGCGTCGACGCTGGCGAGATCCTCGACATCGCAGGGCAGCACCGCATCGACACCGAGCGATTGCGCCAGCGGCTTGACGCGCTTGCCGAGCGCCTCGCCCTGGTAGGTGAAGGCAAGCTCGGCGCCTTGCGCATGCAGCGTCTTGGCGATGCCCCAAGCGATCGAATGATCATTGGCGACGCCCATGATCAGTCCGCGCTTGCCTTTCATCAGGTCCTGCATTGCCAGTCCGCTCCTATTGACTCGCTGCTGCGTCATCACCCGCGAAGGCGGGTGATCCAGTATTCCGAATACGCCAGTGACCGACCGAGAGGCTGCGGCATACTGGATGCCCCGCCTTCGCGGGGCATGACGGGTAAAGGAAAACTACGCATCCAGCCGCTTGAACACCAGCGTCGCGTTGGTGCCGCCGAAGCCGAACGAATTCGACAGTACGGTGCCGAGCTTCGCGCTATCGACGCGCTTGCGCACGATCGGCATGTCGGCGAAGACGGGATCGAGCTCGGTAATGTGCGCGCTTTCGCAGATGAAGCCGTTGTTCATCATCAGCAGCGAATAGATCGCTTCCTGCACGCCGGTGGCGCCGAGCGAATGGCCGGTCAGCGCCTTGGTCGCAGAGATCGGCGGGCATTTTTCGCCGGTGCCGAACACCTTGCGGATCGCTTCGATTTCCGGCGGATCGCCAGCAGGCGTCGAGGTCGCGTGCGGATTGATGTAGTCGATCGGCGTCTTCACCGTCGACAAGGCCATGCGCATGCAGCGCTCGGCGCCCTCCCCCGAAGGCGCCACCATGTCGTAGCCGTCTGAAGTCGCGCCATAGCCGACCAGTTCGGCGTAGATACGCGCGCCGCGCGCCTTGGCATGCTCCAGCTCTTCCAGCACCACGACACCGGCACCGCCGGCGATGACGAAGCCGTCGCGGTTGATATCGTAGGGACGGGAGGCCGTGGCCGGCGTGTCGTTATATTTCGACGACATGGCGCCCATGGCGTCGAACAGCACCGACAGCGTCCAGTCCAGCTCCTCGCAGCCGCCGGCGAAGATCACGTCCTGCTTGCCGATCTGGATGATCTCGTAGGCATTGCCGATGCAGTGGTTCGACGTCGCGCAGGCCGAGGAAATCGAATAATTCACGCCCTTGATCTTGAACCAGGTCGCAAGCGTCGCGGATGCGGTCGACGACATGCCCTTGGGAACGGCGAACGGACCGACCCGCTTCGGACCCTTGGTGCGCGCGATGTCGGCGGCCTCCACCAGCGTGCGCGTCGACGGGCCGCCCGAGCCCATGATGATTCCGGTGCGCTCGTTGGAGACTTCGCCCGCCTCCAGTCCGGCATCGCGGATCGCCTGCTCCATCGCCACGTGATTCCATGCCGCGCCTTCGGCCAGAAACCGCATCGCACGGCGATCGATCACCTCGGCAGGATTGAGCGTCGGCGCACCCTGCACCTGGGAACGGAAGCCAAGCTCCGCATATTTCTCCGCGCGGGTAATCCCGGACTTTGCCTCGTGAAGGCTCGCAAGCACTTCCTGGGTGTTGTTTCCGATGGACGAGACAATGCCCATCCCGGTGATGACAACCCGCCTCATGATCGCCTCGCCCTGCCGTTAGTTTTCTGTGCGACGGTTTCGGTCACGCCGGGGCCGTGCCCTGCTTGAACAGCCCAACCTTCAAATCCTTCGCGCGATAAATAATCTCGCCGTCCATGGAAAGCCAGCCATCGGCAATACCGAGCACCAGCCTCGAGCGCATCACGCGCTTGATATCGACGTTGTACACAACCTTGCGCACGTTCGGCAGCACTTGGCCGCCGAATTTCAACTCGCCAAGCCCGAGCGCGCGGCCGCGTCCTTCGCCGCCGATCCAGCCGAGGTAAAAGCCGACCATCTGCCACATCGCATCCAGGCCAAGGCAGCCCGGCATGACCGGGTCGTTCTTGAAGTGGCAGCCGAAGAACCAGAGATCCGGCTTCACATCGAGCTCGGCGCGCACCAGTCCCTTGCCGAACTCGCCGCCGGTCTCCGAGATCTCGCTGATGCGGTCGAACATCAGCATCGGCGGCAACGGCAACTGGGCGTTGCCCGGACCGAACATCTCGCCCCTGCCGCACGCCAGCAGATCCTCGTACTCATAACCGCTGCGCCGCTCCAGCATCCTCTTTCCACTCTCCTCAATGTCCCGGTGAAGCGCTCTCGAACGAACCGGACCCTCTTCCCGGCGGGACTGGATTTCCCGCAACCCGGCGCTATCTTGGGCGCGAACGGCGTCGTCTCTGCCGAATTCGCATATGTGGTCCGCGCGCTCTCTAACATAGGCGGGAAGGCGCGGCAAAGTGTCGGAATGGGTTAAATTGCTGCATCCCCAGAGGGTTCCGCTTCAATGCGCCGGGGAGGCCCCAGTTGCGAGAAACTTGCATCTGAAGGATTTCCTTCTTATAGTCACATGAAATTGCCCGAGTTCAGGTAGCTAGAGTGCATATGAACGACGAAGTTCCGCATGTGAGCGATGACGCTGGTCAGGTCGCCCGCAGCCCCGGTCATCAGCCGGCGCTGACCGGTTGCCCGTGGCATGACGTCAACGAGATGCTGCAGGCGGCAGGCCTTCGGCCGACCCGTCAGCGCATGGCGCTGGGCTGGCTGCTGTTCGGCAAGGGTGCCCGCCACCTCACCGCAGAAATGCTTTACGAGGAAGCAACGCTCGCCAAGGTTCCGGTGTCGCTCGCTACCGTCTACAACACGTTGAACCAGCTCACCGATGCCGGCCTGCTGCGCCAGGTCAGCGTCGACGGCACCAAGACCTATTTCGACACCAACGTCACCGCGCACCACCATTTCTATCTCGAGAACAACCACGAGCTGGTCGACATTCCCGACCCGCATCTGGTGCTCTCGAAGATGCCGGATATCCCGGACGGCTACGAGATCGCGCGCATCGACATGGTTGTGCGGCTGCGCAAGAAGCGCTGATCCTTGTCGCCCCTGCGAAAGCAGGGGCCCATAACCACAAATCTTCGTTGTTTGAGTTGGGCCTCTTCCCGCAGCGCCCTATCGCAAGATCGCGCGGTATGGGTCCCGGCTCAAGGCCGGGACGACACCGCAAACCTGGCTCGGCTAATCCACCTTCTCGTCGGCGTAGACGCCCCACAGGCGCTGCTGCTCGATCCAGCCGTCGAAGCCGCTGCCGATGACGCGGCACCAGCCATTGGCGCATTTCTTCACCTGCGCGATGACGCCGGCCTGCAGCCGCGCCGCCACAGCACTGGTCGCGTCCGGACGATCGTAGAGCGCGGCCAGATCGTCCTTGTGCTTCATGGTGACGACCGCAGTGCGGCGACCCGACAGCAGCGAATGATAGACCCAGCCTTCGGCGCCTTCGGAATCGCGCACCCGGCGCCAGTTCTCGAACTCGGCGGTGATTTCGACCGGCAGGCCGGAGCGGGTGTAGACCCAGGCGACGTCATTGTCCTTGGTCGGACCGGCGCGGACGTTCACATGATCTGACTTGAGGCTGACGTAGCGGGGTATCGGCAGGCCGCTGGTGGTCGGACTTGCATCCTTGGCCGAATGTCCTGGGGATACCGAGGTGCCGAGCACGCACCCGACCAGCATCGCCAACCAACTCAACCGCCCCAACGCCATCAACTCGTCTCCTGCCGAGAACGCCAACTCAAATTCTGCGAGTTGAACCCTTGAACGTTCAGAACCCCAGACCCCGGTGCCGCGCGTCAATGCCCTGGCCCGTCTTGCCGAGGGGTTCTTGTGTTGGCCCGGTCTTCTGCTAGAGAGGACGGAACGCCTTAGAACGAGAACGCCCGACTTTTCCTTGGAAACCCGAGGCAAGTCATCGGGAACCCAGGGAAACGTGAAGGAAACGCCGGGACCGCGCAGCAACCGCAGTTTCGAACAACCGGGTTAATGAGGCCTGAACGGCGAAGCCTTTGACGGGCCGAAGCCTCATGAGAGCAGGACATGTCGGTTAGGAAGAAGCCTCTCGTCGTCGTCACCCGCAAACTACCGGATTCGATTGAGACCCGGATGCGCGAATTGTTCGACGCAAGGCTCAATCTCGACGACACGCCGATGACATCCGAGCAGATCGCGGAAGCTGTGCGCAACGCGGACGTGCTGGTGCCGACCGTCACCGACCTGATCCGCGAGGACGTTCTCAATCAGGGCGAATCCAGGCTCCGGCTGATCGCCAATTTTGGCAACGGCGTCGACAATATCGACGTCGCGGCGGCGCATGCGCGCGGCATCACCGTGACCAACACGCCGAAGGTGCTGACCGAGGATACTGCCGACATGACCATGGCGCTGATCCTCGCGGTGCCGAGACGGATGATCGAGGGCGCCTCGATCCTGACCGACGGCAAGAACTGGCCGGGCTGGTCACCGACCTGGATGCTCGGCCATCGCATCGGAGGAAAAAGACTCGGCATCATCGGCATGGGCCGCATCGGCCAGGCGGTGGCGCGCCGCGCCCGCGCCTTCGGCCTGCAGATCCATTATCACAACCGCCGCCCGGTGGCGCCGCGCATCGCCGACGAGCTTGGCGCCACCTATTGGGAAAGCCTCGACCAGATGCTGGCGCGGATGGACATCCTCTCGGTGAACTGTCCGCATACGCCTGCAACCTTCCACCTGCTTTCGGCGCGGCGGCTGAAGCTGATCCGCAAGGACGCCTACATCGTCAACACCGCGCGCGGCGAGGTGATCGACGAGGACACGCTGATCAAGCTGATCGAAGCCGGCGAGATCGGCGGCGCCGGCCTCGACGTTTATGAGCATGAGCCCGCGGTCAATCCGAAGCTGGTGCGGCTCGCGAAGGCCGGCAAGGTGACGCTGCTGCCGCATATGGGCTCGGCTACCATCGAGGGCCGCGTCGAGATGGGCGAGAAGGTGATCATCAACATCCGCACCTTCCTCGACAACCACAAGCCGCCGGACCGCGTGCTGCCGAGCATGCTGTAAACGGCGAATGCTTGTAGCCCGAATGGAGCGAAGCGCAATCCGGGCTACGGGATCTTCTTCCGCCGCTCGCGTTTGCGCCACTCCGCGACGAACGCCACGAAGGCGGCGAGGGCCGGCGGCGGTTGGCGTCGGCTCGGGTAGTAGAAGAACGGGCCCGGGAACGGCTCGCACCAATCTTCCAGCAAGCTGACCAGTGCACCAGACTTCAGCGCTTCACTGACGTAGCCATCGAGCGTTGCCCAAATACCTGCGCCGTCGAGCGCAGCGCGCATGGCAAGACCCATATTGGTCGAGATCAGCCTTGCGGGCGGATCGACCTTGACGAGCTGGCCACCCTTTTCAAATTCCCAATCGTGCATGACGCCGCTGCTGTAGCGGGCGCGGAGGCAATCGTGCTCGAGCAGGTCCTTCGGATGGCTCGGCCTGCCGCGGCGCGCGACATAAGCAGGCGATGCCACGAGGACGTAGCTCTGCGGACCGCTGAGCGGAATCGCCACCATGTCCTGCGCGAGATGCTCGCCATAACGCACGCCGGCATCGAAGCCCGCGCTGACGATGTCAACGAAGCCGCTTTCGGAGACGATGTCGAGGTCGACCTGTGGATAGGCCTCCAGGAATGGCCCAACCATCGGCGCCAGCACGAGGTCGACTGCTGGCGGGGGGGCGTTGACGCGCAGGCGGCCCGACGCCACCTCGCGCAGGCCCCGCACCTGGTCAAGGGCATCGCTGACTTCGCGGAGCGCGGGTGCGACGCGCGACAGCAGCAGCTCGCCTGCCTCGGTCAGCGCGACACTGCGGGTAGTGCGGTTCATCAAGCGGACGCCAAGGCGATCCTCCAGATCCTTTAGACGCTGGCTAAGGCTAGACGCCGACACGCGAATTTCCTGCGCCGCGCGCCGAAAATTGCGGGTGCGGGCGATCGCCACGAAAGCGTCGAGGTCGTGCAGGTCGGGATCCGCCATTGTTCGACAGGATGAACAAGCTATTCGGGATTGTCCAGCTTATCGGCGTAATAATAAGCACGCATATCCGCCCTCGTCACGCGGCGCAAACAGCCCGCCCTTTCGAGGAGAGCCAACATGGAACTACGCAAACTCGGTTCGACCGGCCCCAGCATTTCCGCCCTGGGTCTCGGCTGCATGGGCATGTCGGAAGTCTACGGACCGGTCGACCGCGGCGAGAGCATCGCCACGATCCATGCGGCGCTCGATGCCGGAATCACGCTGCTCGACACCGGCGATTTCTACGCCATGGGCCACAATGAAATGCTGATCAGCGAAGCGCTGAAGGAGCGCCCGCGCGACAAGGTGCAGATCAGCGTTAAGTTCGGTGCGCTGCGCGGTCCCGGCGGCGAATTCGCAGGGATCGATTGCCGCCCCGCCGCGATCAAGAATTTTCTTGCCTATTCGCTGCAACGGCTCGGCACCGACTACATCGATATCTACCGACCCGCGCGTCTCGATCCCAACGTTCCGATCGAAGAGACGATCGGCGGCATCGCCGAGATGGTGAAGGCCGGCTACATCAGGCATATCGGCCTGTCCGAAGTCGGCTCCGAAACGATCCGACGGGCGCATGCCGTGCACCCGATCGTCGATCTCCAGATCGAATATTCGCTGATCGCACGCGGCATCGAGCGCGACATCCTCAAGACCTGCCGCGAGCTCGGCATCGGCATCACCGCCTATGGCGTGCTGTCCCGCGGACTGATCAGCGGTCATTGGACGAAGGACAGCGGCAAGGTCGGCAGGGACTACCGGCTGATGACGCCGCGCTTCCAGGGCGCGAACCTCGATGCCAATCTCGCGCTCGTGGAGTCGCTGCGCGCGATCGCCAACCAGATCGGCGCAACACCGGCACAGGTCGCAATCGCCTGGGTGGCGGCGCAGGGCAAGGAGATCGTGCCGCTGGTCGGCGCCCGTACCCGCAACCGTCTCACCGAAGCACTTGGCGCGACCAAGGTGACGCTGACAGAGGCTCATCTTGCGGCGCTGGCAAAAGCCTTCCCGCCGGATGTCGCCTCGGGCACGCGCTATGCCGCCGAGCAGATGGCACATCTGGACAGCGAGAAGCCGGCCACAATGTAACGGCCGCAATCAGGTGCGATGCGCGCTCAGATCGGTGATGACGGGGTTATCACCGTTGAGCGGATTGGCCGGATCGCGCGCGTAGCGCAGCGTCTCGAAGCGCATCGCGCGCGCATCCACCATCAGAAGGCGCCCGACCAGGCCGTCACCGAAACCGACGATCTCGCGGATCGCCTCCAGCGCCATCATCGAGCCCAGGATACCTGCGAGCGCGCCCATCACGCCGGCTTCCGCGCAGGCCGGCACCGTGCCGGGCGGCGGCGGCTCCGGGAACAGGCAGCGATAGGTCGGATTGAATTCGCCGGCGGCGTTCTTCTCATGCGCGCGAATCGTGGTCAGCGAACCATCGAACACGCCGAGCGCTGCGGTGATCAGCGGCTTGCCGACGAGGAAGCAGGCATCCGAGACGAGGTAGCGCGTCGCGAAATTGTCGGAGCCGTCGAGCACGAGATCGTAGCCGCCGATCAGCGCCATCGCATTGTTTGCGTCGAGCCGCACCGCATGCGCCTCGAAATTGACATGCGGATTGAGCGCATGGATCTGCTCGGCGGCGCTGTCCACCTTGCGCTTGCCGATGTCCGGCGTCGTGTGGATGATCTGGCGCTGCAGATTGGACAGCGAGACCGTGTCGTCATCGACGACCCCGAGCGTGCCGACGCCGGCCGCCGCCAGATACATCAGCGACGGCGCACCCAGGCCGCCGGCGCCGATCACTAGCACGGACGCTTCCTTCAGCGCCGCCTGTCCCGGTCCGCCGACTTCGCGCAGCACGATGTGGCGGGCATAGCGTTCAAGTTCGTCGGCACTCAGCATTGTCTCAGCAAATCCTTCCTGCCCGCCGCCATAAGTCCCTCATGGTGAGGAGCCGCGAAGCGGCGTCTCGAACCATGAGGCCCGGACCTCGCCCGTGGCCATCCTTCGAGACGGCCGCTTCGCGGCCTCCTCAGGATGAGGGCCTTCCATGTGCGCCTTACGCAGTGAACCCTCACGCGGTTGTTGCCGACCAAGCAGATGTGCATAATCGGCGCACTGCGCAATAACCCTCCCGGACTTGTCATGAGATCGATGCTCTCGGCAACATTGATGGTCGTGACAATGGGCGCCGCGCAGGCGCAGACGACCCTGCCCTCCACGGCGGGCGCCAAGCCGAAAACGGTTGCGACCGTGCCGGTCCGCCCCGCACTGCAGAAGCCGGAGGAGACGGCAAACGGGATGGCGCAGGCCGAGCGGCTGGCGCTGCAGTCCGATCTTGCCTGGGTCGGCCAGTATAATGGCGTGATCACGGGTGATGTCAGCGAGCGCATGGTCAACGCGATCAAGGAATTCCAGAAATCGCGCGGCGGCAAGCCGACCGGCGTGCTCAACCCGCAGGAGCGCGGCGTGCTGGCCGACACCGCGCGGCGGAAGCAGGAAAACGTCGGCTGGCGCATCGTCACCGAGCCGGGCACCGGGGCGCGGCTCGGCATTCCCTCAAAGCTGGTTCCGCAACTCGCAAGCGGCGTCGACGGCGCCAAATGGACGTCACCGACCGGGACAGTCCAGGTGGTGCTGGCGCGGCGCAAGGAGGCGAACCCGACCACCGCAAAGCTTGCCGACCGCGAGAAGAAGGAGCCGGGACGGACCGTCGAGTATACCGTGGTCAAGCCGGACTTCTTCGTGCTCTCGGGCCTGCAGGGGCTGAAGAAATTCTACATCCGCGGCACGTTCAAGGGCGACGAAGTCCGCATCCTCACCATCCTCTACGACCAGGCGACCGAAAACACCGTCGAGCCGGTGGTGATCGCGATGTCGAGCGCGTTCAACGCGTTCCCGTCAGGTCCGCAGGTTGCGGGTCCGCCGCCGCGCAAGACGGTGGAATATGGCACTGGCGTTGTCGTGAGCGACGACGGCGCGATCGTGACCGACCGTCTGGCCACTGACGAATGCATCTCGATCACGATTCCCGGCCACGGCAATGCCGACCGGATCGCCCAAGACAAGGAACACGATCTCGCGCTCCTCCATATCTACGGCGCACGCGGATTAAAGCCGCTCGACATTGGCGCCACTGGCGCGAAGACAGCGCTAGACATTACCGGCATCGCCGACCCGCAGAACCAGGGCGGCGGCAATGCGGTGAGCAGCGCCAAGGCAACAGCCATGCCTGTGGGCAGCGATGTCACGCTGACACCGCCGCCCGCGATCGGCTTCTCCGGCGCCGCGGCGCTCGACGCCGACGGCAAGTTCGCGGGACTTGCCTTGCTGAAGCCTGTGATCGTGGCCGGGCCAGCGAATGCAATGCCCGCATCGCAGGCGATGCTGGCCCCAGCCGAGACCGTGCGCGCTTTCCTCAAGGCGCATGGTGTGACTGCAAACGGCACATCGTCCGACGCAACGTCCGCCGTCGTCCGCGTGATCTGCGTACGGAAGTAGGTCGCCGCCATTATCCGCGAAAGCGGATGATCCCGTATTCGAGAGATCTGCGAAAGAGCCGAAACGTCAGCGCGTACTGGATACCCGCTTCCGCGGGTATGACAGCTTTTGATGCGGCATGACGACGTAGTCACGCCAATCTGAACCTCACGCCCGCACGCGCGAGACCGCCGGCGATTCCGATCGGCGTGCCGTCGGCGCGCCAGCAGGCGGCGCCCAGCATGCGGCCGTCCTCATCAAACTGGATCGCGTTCATGCCGCCGGCGACGGAAGACACCGGCGCGACCGTGTGGCCCAGGCTCGCGAGTTTCTTGCGCACGCTCTCGGGAACGGCGAGCTCGACTTCCAGCGCATTGCCTTCGGTCCACACCCGTGGCGCTTCGACTGCTTCCTGCAGACTCATGCCGTGGTCGATCAGGTTGATCAGCGCCTGCATGGCGCTGGGGAAGATGCGCTTTCCTCCGGGCAGGCCGAGCGCATATTTCAACTTGCCGTCGCGCAGCGCCATCATCGGCGACATCGAGGTGGTGACACGCTTGCCTGCGGCCAGCGACAACGCGTGGCCGGGACGCGGATCGAACAGATGCATGTAATTGTTCGCGATGGCCCCCAAGCCGGGGATCAGGATCTTCGCCCCGAACAGGTTGTTGATGGTCTGCGTGGTCGCGACCACATTGCCGAACGCATCCGCCGCCGTCAGATGCGTGGTGTGCGCGCCTTCGAGCTGCGTGACGCCCGCGCTCCACGCCTGCGCCCGGTTGGGATCGATGGCGCGGCGGCGCTCCTCGGCGTAGGCTTTCGATGTCAGCCGCTCGACGGGCACGTTGACATAGGCGGGATCGCCGGTCGCAGCCGCACGATCGGCGAACGCGATCTTCAGCACCTCGGCGAGATAGTGAATGGTCTCGGCGGTGCCGAAACCAAGCGCCGCGATGTCGTATCCTTCGAGGATGTTCAGCATCTCCGCGATATGCACGCCAGATGCCGCCGGCGGCGGTGGTCCCAGAATGGTCCAGCCGCGATAATCGGCGCGGATCGGCTGGCGCTCGACGGTCTTGTAGGCTGCAAGATCGGCGCGGCGAATGTATCCGCCGTTCTTCTCCATGTAGTCGACGAGGATTTCGCCGAGCGATCCCTGATACAGCGCGGCCTCGCCGTGTTCGGCGATATACCGCAGGGTCTCGGCATATTCGGCCTGCACCACGCGCTCGCCGATCTTGAGCGGCTCGCCGTTCGGAAGGTAGATCGCCGAAATCGGCTTGTCCTTGCGCATATCAGCAGCGCTCTCGCGGATGCATTCGTGCAAGTAAGGCGTCACGGCATAGCCGCGGGCGGCATGCTTGATTGCGGGCTGCATGACGTCGGCAAGGCTCATGGTGCCGAACCGCCGCAGCGTCTCGCACCAGGCCATCAGCGAGCCCGGCACCGCGACCGCCCTCGGCCCCACGCAGTTCTCATTGCCGACGGTGTCGAACACGTCATGCGCCGCGCCCGGCTTCGACCTATAGGTGTCGGGACGGACCGCGAGCGGCACCGTGCTCTGGCCGTCGATGAAGCGATGCGTGCCGTCGGCGAGGCGGATATGAGCCATGCCGCCGCCGATGATGCCGACCATCATCGGCTCGACCACCGTCAGCGTGAACAAGGTCGCGATCGCCGCATCGATGGCATTGCCGCCGGCGGCGAGCATCTCGGCACCCGCGCTCGAGGCCAGCGGATGATTGCTGACCACCATGCCGCGGCTGGAGATAGCGGACTGCTTCTCGCATTCGAAACCCGTCGCCGCGCGATCGCGCCAATTGCCGCTCATGATGTCGCTCCCCTTGTTATTGGTTATCGGTTATTTCTGGCATTTCGGGCACCAGAAGGTCGAACGGCCGTTCTGGGTGAAGCGCTTCACGGTGCCGCCGCAACCCGGCGTCGGGCACTTCTCGCCTTCGCGGTCATAGACCTGGAACGAATGCTGGAAATAGCCGAGTTCGCCATTGGTCTGGCGATGGTCGCGCAGCGATGAGCCGCCGGCCTTGATCGCCTGGCTCAGCACATCATGGATCGCAGGGACCAATCGTTTCGCGTGCTCCGTCGGCTCCCCCCCGGCAACGCCCTTGCGTTGTCCGGTCTTCGTGGCAAGCGTCGCCGCCAGCCGGCGCGGCGACAGGCGCGCGCGAAACAGCGCCTCGCAGACATAGATGTTGCCAAGCCCTGCGACCACGCGCTGATCGAGCAGCGCGGCCTTCAGGCTGGTCTTCTTGTTGGCGCAGGAGCGCGCCAGCATCGCCGCGTCAAACTCATTGCCGAGCGGCTCGGGACCGAGGCCCTTCAAAAGCGGCTCGTCCTCGATCGCATTGCGCGCGATCACTTTCATGTAGCCGAAGCGGCGCGGGTCGTTGAAGACGATCGCAGCACCCGAGGACATGTGGAAGATCACATGATCGTGCGCGCGGTCCTGATTCCGCTCATAGTGGAAATGGCCCGGCGCGATCTTGCCGTCGTCCCTGAGCACGCGGAACGAGCCGGACATGCCCAGATGCATCAGGAGCACGTCGCCCGAGGTCAGGTCCGCCATCAGATATTTCGCACGGCGGCCGAGGCCCTCGACGGTCTGCCCTTCCAGCCGTGCGACAAAATCTTTCTGAAAGGGAAACCGCAGGTCCTTGCGGCGGGCCTCCGCTTTCAGGATTTTCGCGCCCTCCATGGACGGCTGCAGGCCGCGACGGACGGTCTCGACTTCGGGGAGTTCGGGCATGGAAACGTCATTCACATGGAGGGCGATCGGCAAAAGTGTAAGCGGTTTTGCGCCCCTTCGCGCTCCAAATTAACAATTTGCGAACAATCCGCCAGACCGCGGCCGGTTTGGCGGATTGTGCGCGGAGGTGCTGACGTGATAGCGCCATTGTAGCGGGCGCGCTATGGTCCGCTCCTTAAGGTAATGCGTTGATGGATCGGCGGGACCAAACCACCCATTTCGGCTTCAGGGACGTGCCCCTGGGCGAGAAACAGACGCTGGTGAACGAGGTGTTCCACAGCGTGGCGTCGCGTTATGACTTGATGAACGATCTGATGTCGATCGGCCTGCACCGGGTCTGGAAGGACATCATGATCAGCCAGCTCAATCCGCCGAGGAGCGAGGCGCCGTTCGCGCTGCTCGATGTGGCGGGGGGCACCGGCGATGTCGCGTTCCGCGCGGCGAAAGCGGGCGGCGCAGGTTTCCGCGCCACCGTCTGCGACATCAATGCCGACATGCTCGAGGTCGGCCGCAACCGCGCCCGCGCGCAGCACCTCGACGACCGGGTCTGCTTCGTCGCCGGCAATGCCGAGGCCTTGGGCTTTCCGGACCGTTCGTTCGACGCCTACACGATCGCGTTCGGCATCCGCAACGTGCCGCAGATCGATGTCGCGCTGCGCGAGGCCTATCGGGTGCTGCGGCCCGGCAGCCGATTCCTCTGTCTGGAATTTTCCACCGTCGACGTGCCCGGCCTCGACCGGCTCTATGACCTGTTCTCGTTCAAGGTGATCCCGCCGCTCGGCCGAGCCGTAACCGGCGATGCCGAGTCCTATCAATATCTCGTCGAATCGATACGCAAGTTTCCACGGCCCAGCGCCTTTGCCGAGATGATCACTGCCGCCGGCTTTGCGCGCGTGAAATGGGACATCCTCTCCGGCGGCATTGTGGCGCTGCATTCGGGCTGGCGTTTGTGATCTCTGCAACAAACCACATCGTGCGCCTCGCCCGCGCCGCCTACGTCTTCGCGCGTGAGGGCGTGTTCGGCGTCGTCGATCCGGCGTTGGTGCCGCCGCCGGCGCAAATCCTGGTGAAGCTCGCCCGTCTGGTCGAGCGGCGCGGCGCCAAATCCGGACCGCGGCTATCGCGCGCACTGACGCGGCTGGGGCCGGCCTATCTCAAGCTCGGCCAGTTCCTCGCCACAAGACCCGATGTGGTCGGCGTGGTGCTGGCGCGCGACCTGGAGAGCTTGCAGGACCGCCTGCCGCCGTTCCCGCAAGCCGAAGCCGAAGCCGTGATCGCGCAATCGCTGGAACGCCCGCTGGCGCAGACTTTCGTGAGTCTCGGGCCCGCGGTCGCCGCCGCCTCGATCGCGCAGGTGCATCGCGGCGAGATCGAGCACCGCGGCGTGCGTAAGCAGGTGGCCGTGAAGGTGCTGCGGCCGAACGTCGCCTCCCGCTTCCGCCGCGATCTCTCCGATTTCTTCTTCGTCGCGCACAAGGCGGAAGCACATTCGGCGGAAGCGCGGCGATTGCGCCTGGTCGAGGTCATCAACACCATGTCGCGCTCGGTCGCGATGGAGATGGACCTTCGGCTGGAGGCCGCCGCCCTCTCCGAGATGGCGGAGAACACCAACGACGATCCGGATTTCCGCGTGCCGGCGGTGGACTGGGACCGCACCACCCACAACGTGCTGACGATGGAATGGATCGACGGCATCCCGCTGAACGACCGTATCAGGCTGGAGCAGGCCCAGGTCGACCTGCCCGATCTCGGCCGCAAGGTGATCCAGAGCTTCCTGCGCCACGCCTTGCGCGACGGCTTCTTCCATGCCGACATGCATCCCGGCAATCTGTTCCTCGACGATACCGGGCGGCTGGTGGCGGTCGATTTCGGCATCATGGGCCGGCTCGGGCAGAAGGAGCGGCGCTTCCTGGCCGAAATCCTGCTCGGCTTCATCACCCGCGACTATCGCCGCGTTGCCGAGGTGCATTTCGAGGCCGGCTATGTGCCGGGGCATCATTCTGTGGAGAATTTCGCGCAGGCGATCCGCGCCATCGGCGAGCCGATCCACAACCGCACCGCCGAGGAAATCTCGATGGCGCGGCTGCTGACGCTGCTGCTCGAGGTCACCGGCCTGTTCGACATGCAGACGCGGCCCGAATTGATCCTGCTGCAGAAGACCATGGTGGTGGTCGAAGGCGTGGCGCGCGGCTTCGATCCCAAGCTCGATATCTGGAAAATTGCCGATCCCGTGGTGCGCGAATGGATTGAGCGCAATCTCGGGCCGGTCGGGCGCATCCAGGGCGCGATGACGGGCGCCGGCGAACTCGCCCGGGTGCTGGTGCATCTGCCCGACATCGCCTCGCGCGCGGTCGCGGTGCTCGGCAATCTCGAGAGGATGAGCCGCGAGGGCGTTACGTTGTCCCCCGAGACGATCGCGGCGATGGGACAGACCGAAGGTCGCAAGAACCGCTGGCGGACGGTTGCGCTCTGGATCATTGCAGCAACCTTCATCGGAATCTTGATCGCCGTCCGGAATCTGTGATTGCAATGATAGCGCATGATGCTAGCATTGCTGTCAAACTGATGGTGCGGCCATGGCCAATCTGACGATTCGCAAGCTCGATGACGCCGTCCGAGACGAACTGCGCCTGCGGGCCGCCCGCAGCGGCCGCTCAGTCGAGGACGAGGTCCGGGTCATCCTGGGCGAAGCGGTGACAAGGTTGCCCTCCGAGGTCCCGGCAACGGTGTCTGCACAGCGTCCGCATGGGCTTCCAGCATCGGCCAGCGGCCTAGCCCGTCTGACCCTGATCATCGGCGGCGGCATCGCCGCCTACAAGGCACTGGATTTGATCCGGCGGCTCAAGGAACGCCGTATTGAAGTCCGCTGCGTGCTGACCAAGGCGGCGCAGCAATTCGTCACCCCGCTGGCGGCCAGCGCCCTGTCGCACGAGCGCGTCTATACCGACCTGTTCGATGCCGAGAGCGAATTCGATGCCGGCCACATCCGCCTCGCGCGCGAATGCGACCTGATCGTGGTGGCGCCGGCGACCGCGGACTTGATTGCGAAAATGGCGCATGGCCATGCCGACGACCTCGCCTCCGCGATCCTGCTCGCCGCTAATCGTCCGATCCTGCTGGCGCCCGCAATGAATCCGCTGATGTGGAACAACGCCGCCACCCGCCGCAACGTGCTGCAGCTCCGTCGCGACGGCATCCTGACAGTGGGCCCGAATGCCGGCGAGATGGCGGAAGCGGGCGAAGCCGGCGTCGGGCGGATGGCCGAGCCGACGGAGATCGCCGCCGCCGCCGAGCATATCCTGCGCCCGCCGCAGCCGCGCCCGCTTGCCGGCAAGCGGGTGCTGATCACCGCAGGCCCGACGCATGAGGCGATCGATCCGGTGCGCTATATCGCCAATCGCTCCTCGGGCAAGCAGGGCTTTGCCATCGCGACCGCCGCGCGCAGTGCCGGCGCCGAAGTTGTTTTGGTCTCGGGGCCCGTCGATCTCGCGGAGCCAGCCGGCGTGTCCGTGATCTCTGTGGAATCCGCGCGCGACATGCTGCACCGCGTGGAAGCGGCGCTGCCCGTCGATGTCGCGATCTTCGCGGCCGCGGTCGCCGACTGGCGGGTCGCCAATGAAGGCGAGCAGAAGCTGAAGAAGACCGCCGCCGGCGTGCCGTCGCTGCAACTGGTCGAGAACCCCGACATCCTCGCCACGATCTCAAAGCTGAAAGACAAGCGTCCGCCGTTGGTGATCGGCTTTGCCGCTGAAACTGAGCATCTGATCGAGAACGCCAAGGCCAAGATCGTCCGCAAGGGCTGCGACTGGATCGTGGCCAACGACGTTTCACCCACCACCGGCGTGATGGGCGGCGACCGCAACACCGTTCATCTGCTGACGCGCGAGGGCGAGGGCGAGGATATCAGCGTCGATTCCTGGCCGGTCATGACCAAGGAACAGGTCGCGACCGAGCTGGTGGCGCGGATCGCGGGAGCCGTGGAGACGAAATCGTGAGTGGGACAATCAAGGTCGATGTCCGGCAATTGCCGCATGGCGAAGGCCTTCCGCTGCCAGCCTATCAGACAGCCGATGCCGCCGGGCTTGATCTGCTGGCCGCCGTTCCCGAAGAAGCGCCGCTGGTGCTCGCATCAGGCACATACGCGATGGTTCCGACCGCGCTGACGATCGCGCTGCCGCCGGGCTATGAGGCGCAGGTGCGGCCCCGTTCCGGGCTCGCCGCCAAACACGGCGTCACCGTGTTGAATTCGCCGGGCACGATCGATGCCGACTATCGCGGCGAGATCAACGTGCTCCTGATCAATCACGGCCAAGCACCGTTTTCGATCCGACGCGGCGAGCGCATCGCGCAGATTGTGATCGCGCCGGTCGTGCAGGCAGAGCTGGTTCCGGTGACCGCCCTGTCGAGCACCGAACGAGGCGGCGGCGGCTTTGGTTCAACGGGAAGATAGCTCAGATTCGTCGCCGGGGCGGAGCCAACCGGTCGCGCGAACGGGCGCCCGATGACAAGGCTCCGTACAACCCGGGACATCTGCATCCACATTTGCCGGTGGACCCGGGTTACGCCGGCGCTTCACCCAGGCTACACTGACGTAACTGATAAGCCATTCGAATACGGATAAAATTTGCGCAAGCGCTCGAATTGAGGTCCGCATTTTTCACAGCGTATCCTGCGTTCACGATCTGGACTCTTACTCGCTGAGTCAGCTTGAGGATATGCTTTCACGATTCGTGAGCACGGCGGGGGTCTAACGCCGGGCTGAAGTCGTGCGTTCTGGGGCAAATTATGTCGGGCGTGGTCGCCGCAATGCGTCGAACCCTGCTGTCGTGCACCTCACTGGCGCGCGACGGCCTGATCGGGCTCGCCGCCACGCTTGCGCTACCCGCCGGATCAGCGCGCGCCGCCGACTGGCTGCTCGAGCCGGTAATCTCGGCGTGGTTCGACCTCGATCACCAGGAATTCGTCCTTTTCACCGCCGCGGTGGCCTTGCTCGGCTTTTCCGTGGTCGCCGCGATCCTCTTGATGCGCACGCGCGCACGCGCCAGCCGCAGCGAGGGACGTCTGCGCGCCGAGATCGCCGATCTGCAGGCCCAATCCGATCGCCTGCGCGCGCTACTGTTCGCCGAGCCGCAGGTCCTGATTTCCTGGGCGGCTGGCGACAACCGTCCCGAGATCAGCGGCGACATCGCATTGCTCACCTCCCAGGAGGCGACGCAGAACTCGCCGCAGCGCGTGCTGGCGTTCGGAACCTGGCTGCCGCCGGAACCGGCGCTGCAGATGGACCATGCCGTCGACGCGCTGCGCGAGGCCGGCCAGGGCTTCCTGCTCAACCTCACCACCTCCAACGGCCGCGCCATCGAGGCGATGGGCCGCGCCATCGGCGGCCAGGCGATCGTGCGGATGCGCGAGCTTGGCGGCTTGCGCCGCGAACTGGCTGAAGCCAATCTGCGCTACAAGATGCTGCAGGAGGAGACCGAGCTGCTGCGCGATTTCGCCGCCGCCGCGCCATGGCCAATCTGGGCCAAGAATGCGCAGGACGACCTGCGCTACGCCAACACGGCCTATCTGCGCGCGACCGAGGGCGCGAGCATCGCGGATGCGATCAAGCGCAATCTCGAACTCCTGGAGAACGACCAGCGGATCGAGATGGCCAAGGCGCTGCACGAATATTCGACCTATGCCGCGCGACTGCCGATCGTGGTCGGCGGCGAGCGGCGGATCTACGACGTCCAGGCGCTGAAGCTTGCCGGCGGCAGCGCCGGCATTGCCATCGACGCCAGCGAAGTCGCCGCGCTTCGCGCCGCGCTCACCCGGATGGCGGAAGCGCATCGCCGCACCCTCGACCAGCTCTCTTCCGGCGTGGCCGTGTTCGGCGCCGACCGGCGGCTTGCCTTTTACAACGAATCCTACCGCCGCCTCTGGGACCTCGATCAGGCGTTCCTCGATAGCAATCCGGACGATACCAGCATCCTCGACCGGCTGCGCGCCGCCCGCAAACTGCCGGAGCAGCCGGATTTCCGCGCCTGGAAGGCCAAGCTGCACGAAGCCTATCGCGCCGTCGACCCGGAGAGCTACACTTGGTTCCTGCCCGACGGCCGCGCAGTCAGTGTCGTCACCACGCCGAACCTCGAAGGCGGCGTCACCTATCTTTTCGACAATGTCACCGAAAGCCTCGACCTGGCGCGTCGCTTCGACGGCCTGATCCGGGTCCAGCACGAAACCCTCGACAACCTGAACGAGGCTGTGGCGGTGTTCGGCAGCAACGGCCGGGTGCAATTGTTCAACCCGGCGTTCGCGACGATGTGGAAGCTGCCGGCGGATGCGCTGCGCGAGCAGCCGCATATCGAGACCGTGGAAGCGCTGTGCAAGCCACTGTTCGACGATCCGATCGTCTGGCGGGCGCTGCGCGAGGCGATCACTGCGATCGAGAACCGGGCCCAGGTTGCGCTGAAGCTCGAGCGCAAGGACGGCAGCGTGCTCCATTGCATGACCATGCCGCTGCCCGACGGCGCGACCATGCTGACGTTCCAGGACATCACCGACACCGAAAATGTCGAACGCGCGCTGCGCGAGCGCAACGAGGCGCTCGAAGCCGCCGACCAGATGAAGGTCGATTTCGTCCATCACGTGTCCTACGAATTGCGCGCGCCGCTCACCACCATCATCGGCTTCGCGCATTTCCTCTCCGATCCCGCCACTGGGCCGCTCAATGCGAAGCAGGCCGAATATCTCGACTACGTCACCAAATCGACCAATGCGCTGCTCGCGCTCACCAACAACATCCTCGATCTCGCCACCATCGATGCCGGCGCGATGACGCTCGAGCTCGGCTCCGTCGATATCGGCAAGACGATCGAGGCCGCCGCCGAAGGCATCCAGGACCGGCTCGCGACCGACCGCATCACGCTCAAGGTCGACATCGAGCCCAATATCGGCGAATTCATCGGCGATGAACGACGCGTGGTGCAGGTGCTCTATAACCTGCTCGCCAATGCCGTCGGATTCTCCCCGCATGACGGCACGGTCACGATCTCTGCGCGACGCGCCGAGCATAGCGTCGTGTTCGCGGTGACCGACACCGGCCCCGGCATCGCGCCTGAAGTCAAGGACAAGGTGTTCAACTGGTTCGAGAGCCATTCCCATGGCTCGCGGCACCGCGGCGCCGGCCTCGGCCTGTCGCTGGTGCGCTCCTTCGTCGAGCTGCATGGCGGCAAGGTGCGCGTCGATTCGACTGTTGGCAAAGGCACGACCGTGACCTGCGTGTTTCCGGTCGACCAGAACGCGCATCGCAACGCCGCCGAATGATTGTCACCAGCACATTCTCGGTCGCACTCGCCAATGAGACCGCGACCGCGCATCTGATGGCCGATCTCGCGCTCTTGATCGGCCCGGGCGAAGTCATCGCGCTCTCCGGCGACCTCGGCGCCGGCAAGACCGCCGCGGCCCGCGCGCTGATCCGCTATCTCGCCGCTGACGATACGCTGGAAGTGCCAAGCCCGACATTTACGCTGGCGCAAAGCTACGAGCTGCCGGCGTTCCCGCTTGTTCACGCCGATCTCTATCGCATCAATGACGCGAGCGAGCTCGACGAGATCGGGCTGTCGCCTTTGCCCGACGCCACGGTGGCGCTCATCGAATGGCCGGAGCGGGCGCCGGATGCCCTGCCGCCAGACCGCATCGACATTGCACTGAGCCATCGGCCGGCACTGGGATCGACCGCGCGCGCCGCCGAGATCACCGGCCACGGCAAGGCGGCCGCCGTCGTCACGCGGCTGAAGGCGCTGCGCCAATTCCTCGACAATGCCGGCTATATCGACGCGCGGCGCGAGCGCATGCCCGGCGACGCCTCGACCCGCTCCTATGCCCGGTTGTTCGACGACAATGGCAGCGTCATCCTGATGAACTCGCCGCGCCGTCCCGACGGGCCGGCGATCTATGACGGCAAGTCCTACAGCGCGGCAGTTCATCTCGCCGAAGACGTCAAGCCGTTCGTCGCCATCGATAACGGCCTGCGCGAGCATGGCTTCTCCGCACCTGCGATCCGCCACGCCGACCTTGATCTGGGCTTCCTGATCACCGAGGATTTCGGCAAGGACAGCGTCGTCGAAGGCGATCCGCCGGCACCGATCACGGCGCGCTACGAAGCGGCGACCGACATGCTGGCGGCGCTGCATCGGGAGAAGCTGCCGGACACGCTGCCGCTGACGCCGCAGCTCACCTACGAGATCCCCGTCTTCGACATCGACGCTTGGCTGGTCGAAATCGGGCTGATGATCGAATGGTACTTGCCGGACCGCAGCGTCACGCTTGCCCCCGAGCTGCGCGACGAGTTTTTCGCGATGTGGCGAACGGTGCTGGAGAAGCCGGCCGCCGCGCCGCGAACCTGGGTGATGCGTGACTTCCACTCGCCAAACCTGATCTGGCTTGGCGAGCGCACGGGAATCCTGCGGGTCGGCGTGATCGACTTCCAGGACGCCGTGCTGGGCCCTGCCACCTACGATTTGGTGTCGCTGTTGCAGGATGCGCGGATCGACGTGCCCGAATCGCTCGAGCTCACGCTGCTCTCCCGCTACATCAAGGCGCGGCGGGCCACCGAAGAGCATTTCGACGCGGCCGGCTTCGCGGAGCTCTACGCGATCATGTCGGCCCAGCGTAACACCCGTCTGCTGGGGACCTTTGCGCGGCTCAACGGGCGGGACGGCAAGCCGCATTATCTCAGGCACCAGCCGCGGATCTGGACCTATCTTACTCGTTCACTGGCTCACCCCGCTCTGGCCGGTCTCCGCGAATGGTACGCTGCCCACGTCCCGCCGCCGGGCGCCTGATTTACCCCCTGTTAGCCCGAGCTGCCCTAGTGTGACACACGCTCCGGGTGCAGGGCGGCTTGATCAGGGCTTTGAGTTTGGCGATGAAGACAGAACGGCGCCGCGGCGAGCGTGTCACCTTCGAACGCGGCATTCCCGCGCATATGATGGGGATCGACGGCACGTGGCGGCGCGATTGCACCATGGAAGACGTTTCCGAGACCGGCGCCAAGCTGACGGTCGAGGGCTCGGTGGAGGGCCTGCACCTGAAGGAATTCTTCCTGCTGTTGTCATCGACCGGGCTCGCCTATCGCCGCTGCGAATTGTCCTGGGTCAATGGCGACCAGATCGGGGTCAATTTCCTCAAGCAGGGGGAGAAGAAGAAGAAGGCGGGCAAACGCGGCTCGCAAACGACCGACGCCTGAAGATTGTTGTTTTTGACGCGTTTTCTTCCCCGTCGCACGGCCGTCATGTCCGGCGACTATCGCGTCGACCCCATGCGCGCCCCGAATCCGCGTGATAGGGTGACGCATAACATGATTTGAACGGTTCGAGAGCCCGGAAGAATGCCCGTCACCCCCCGTAAAGCCATGGTCCTCGCTGCCGGTCTCGGCCTGCGGATGCGGCCTTTGACCGACCATATGCCGAAGCCGCTGGTGAGCGTGGCGGGCCAGCCGTTGCTCGATCATGTCCTGGACAAGCTTGCCGCTGCCGACGTCAGCGAGGCCGTGGTCAACGTGCACTATCTGCCCGACCAGATCATCGAGCACGTCAAGACGCGGAAGCAGCCGCGGGTGATCATCTCGGACGAGCGCGACAAGGTGCTGGGCACCGGCGGCGCCGTGGTGAAGGCATTGCCGCTGCTCGGGCCCGAGCCGTTCTTCCATGTCAACGCCGACACCATGTGGATCGACGGCGTGCGGCCGAATCTGGCGCGACTCGCGGAAACCTTCGATCCCGCCAGAATGGACATCCTGTTGCTGATGGCGCCGACCGCGAGCAGCATCGGCTATAGCGGCCGCGGCGACTATTCCATGCTGCCGGACGGCGCGCTGCGCAAGCGGCGGGAACAGCAGGTGGTGCCGTTCGTCTATGCTGGCGCCGCGATCATGTCGCCGTCGATCTTTTCCGACGCCCCTGCGAGCGAGTTCTCGCTGACCAGGCTGTTCGACCGCGCCAATGAGCAGGAGCGGCTGTTCGGGCTCAGGCTCGACGGTGTCTGGATGCATGTTGGAACCCCCGACGCCGTGCAAGCCGCCGAAGAAGCGTTTTTGGAAAGCGTGGCCTGATCTGCTAGAGCCCGCCACAATCCGGCCGTCATGCCCCGCGCATGCGGGGCATCCAGTACGCCGCTGCCTCTCGGCTCAATCACCGCAGCCTCTGGAATACTGGATCACCCGCTTTCGCGGGTGATGACCGGTGCGTAGCGGTTGAGCGCGCATGACCATTGAGAGATCGCCGCCTATATTACTGCCTGATTCCGAATCAGGCTCCTCATGCGCGTTTTCAGCGTTCCCCTCTCCGCTCCATTCCTGCGTACCGTCATCGCCGCCCTGGTCGATGGTCGCCTGGTCAGGGGATTTGACGCGCGCCGCAATCCCGAAAAGCTGGCGGATGCGACGCTCTATCTGCCGACGCGACGCGCCGGCCGGCTCGCACGGGAGATATTCCTCGATGTCCTGAACACGGATGCCGTCGTGCTGCCGCGCATCGTAGCGCTTGGCGACATCGATGAGGATGAACTCGCCTTCGCGGAAGAGGCAGAACAATTCGGCGGCGCGGCGCCGCTTGAGATCCCGCCCAAGCTCGGCGAGCTCGAGCGGCGGCTGATACTGGCGAGGCTGGTTGCGGCCTGGGCGAAGAGCCCGGTGACCGCGCCGCAAGTGGTCGGCGGCCCCGCATCGACGCTGCAGCTTGCCGGCGATCTCGCCCGCCTGATGGACGACATGGTGACGCGCGGGGTCGCGTGGAGCGCTCTGGACAGGCTGGTCCCCGACCAGCTCGACCAATATTGGCAGCATTCGCTGGATTTCCTGCGAATCGCTCGCCAGGCTTGGCCGGCCTATCTCGCCGAGGTCGGCCGCATAGAGCCGGCGGCGCGGCGCGACCTCTTGATCGCGGCCGAAGCCGCGCGTCTGACCGCACGACCCGATGGTCCCGTGATCGCGGCGGGCTCGACCGGTTCGATGCCGACGACCGCCAAATTCCTCCATGCGGTGGCGAACCTGCCGCACGGCGCGGTCGTGCTGCCCGGGCTCGATACCGATCTTGATGAAGAGTCCTGGGACATGATCGGCGGCATGCGCGATGCCAAAGGCAAATTCACCACGCCGCCCGCGTCGAACCATCCGCAATTCGCCATGCATGCGCTGCTCGATCGCTTCGGCATCAAGCGCGACGAAGTGGAGATTCTGGGCGAGCCGGCACTGCACGGACGCGAGGTGCTGATGTCGGAAGCGATGCGGCCGTCCAGCGCCACCGCGCAATGGCACGACCGGCTCGAACAGCCCGAAATCGCCGCCAAGATTTCCGCCGGCATGAACGGCATTGCCGTCGTGGAGGCACCGAATCCGGAGATGGAAGCGCTCGCCATCGCCATTGCGATGCGCGAGGCGCGGCATCTCAATAAATCGGCCGCGCTGGTGACGCCGGATCGCGCCTTGGCGCGGCGGGTGATGGCGGCGCTGACGCGCTGGAATCTCGAATTCGACGATTCCGGCGGTGAAGCGCTGATGGACACACCGTCGGGCGTTTTCGCCCGCCTCGCCGCGGAAGCCGCGACCAAGGGACTGGAGCCACCGACGCTGCTGGCGCTGTTGAAACATCCGCTGTTCCGGATCGGCGCCGCGCCTGGCGCTCACCGGCGCGCCACGGAAGTATTGGAGCTGGCGCTCTTGCGCGGCACGCGGCCGCAAGCCGGCACTGAAGGTCTTGCCCGCGATTTCGAACGCTTCCGCGGCGAACTCACCAAGCTGCGCCGCGGCGAGACCTCCTCGCTGCATCCCCAGGAGCAGCGGACCCGGCTCCGCGATGTCGAGCTCGAGCAAGCGCAGTCGCTGATATCAAAGCTCAGGGGCGCGCTTTCGCCGCTCGAAAGCATCAGTGCATCCAAGCCTTACGATTTTGCCGAGCTGGCGCTGCGGCATCGCGAGGCTCTCACCGCCCTGTCCTGCGATCACCGTGGCATCGCCGTCGCCTTCGAGGAGCAAGCAGGCTCTGTGCTGGCGTCCGCATTCGATGATCTCGTCGGCGCAAAAAAACTGAGCGGGGTGATGGTCTCGCTCGCCGACTATGCTGACGTCTTCCAGACCGCGTTTGCCGACCGTATGGTGCGCCGCCCGGAATCGCCGCGGGCGCAGCTCCACATCTTCGGTCAGCTCGAAGCGCGACTGACGGAGACCGATCGCGTGATCCTCGGCGGGCTGGTGGAAGGCGTCTGGCCGCCGGCGCCACGGATCGATCCCTGGCTCAGCCGGCCGATGCGGCACGAGCTCGGCCTCGATTTGCCTGAACGCCGCATCGGCCTCTCCGCGCATGACTTCGCGCAACTGCTCGGCACTGACGACGTGATCCTCAGCCACTCGGCCAAGGTCGGCGGCGCACCGGCGGTGGCCTCGCGTTTCCTGCATCGGCTCGAAGCGGTCGCTGGCGAGGCGCGCTGGAAGGCCGCGAAAGCATTGGGCGAGACTTACGTCCATTACGCCGTCGAGCTCGACCGGCCGGAGAAGGTCGAGCCGATCGCGCAGCCGGCGCCAAAGCCGCCGCTTGCGACACGGCCGCTCAGAATGTCGGTGACCGCGATCGAGGACTGGCTGCGCGATCCCTACACGATCTATGCAAGATACATCCTCAGGCTCGACCCGCTCGATCCTGTCGACATGCCGCTGTCGGCGGCCGACCGCGGCTCGGCAATCCACGAAGCACTCGGCGAATTCACCCAAGCCTTCGCCGCCGCACTGCCGGACGATCCGCTTCGCGCCCTGCGCGAGATCGGCGGCAAACATTTCGCACCGTTGATGGAGCGGCCGGAAGCGCGGGCGCTGTGGTGGCCGCGCTTCCAGCGCATCGCGACCTGGTTTGCCGAATGGGAGACGGCGCGGCGCGGCGATATCGCGGCCATCAATGCCGAGATCTACGGCGATATCAAAATCCCCTTGGGCAACGAGCGCGCGTTCACGCTCTCGGCGCGCGCCGACCGCATCGAGCTCCACCGTGACGGCTCGTTCGCGATCCTCGACTACAAGACCGGCCAACCGCCGACCGGAAAACAAGTGCGCATGGGTCTGTCGCCGCAGCTCACGCTGGAAGCCGCGATCCTGCGCGAGGGCGGCTTCGAAGGAATTCCAGCCGGCGGATCAGTCGGCGACCTCGTTTATGTCAGGCTCAGCGGCAACAACCCGCCGGGCGAACAGCGGACGCTGGAATTGAAGATCAGGCCGGGCGACACGCCGCAGCCGCCAGACGATGCCGCCGACCACGCGCGGCGCGAGCTGGAGAAGCTGATCCGGCAGTTCGAGGACGAGAACCAGGCCTACACCTCGCTGAATCTGTCGATGTGGGCCAATCGCTACGGCACCTTTGACGACCTCGCCCGGATCAAGGAATGGTCGGCGGCGGGCGGCCTGGGATTGGAGGAATGGTGAAAGCGCCCCGCCCCATTCCCGACGCGGTGCGCGCCACGCAGGCGCGCGCGTCCGATCCCAAGGCGTCCGCGTTCGTGTCCGCCAATGCCGGTTCGGGCAAGACCCATGTGCTGGTGCAGCGCGTGATCCGGCTGTTGCTGGAGGGCGTGCCGCCGGAGAAGATCCTCTGCATCACCTTCACCAAGGCGGCCGCGGCCAACATGGCCGAGCGGGTGTTTTCCACGCTCGGCCATTGGGTCACGCTCGACGACGCGGCGCTGGACACCGCGATCCGCGAAGCCGGCATCGCCCATCCCAATGCAAGGCTGCGGCGGGAAGCGCGAAAGCTGTTCGCCTGCGCGCTGGAGACGCCGGGCGGGCTCAAGGTGCAGACCATCCACGCGCTGTGCACCCGCCTGCTGCAGCAGTTTCCGTTCGAGGCCAACGTGCCGGCGCGGTTTGCCGTGCTCGACGACCGCGACCAGAACGAGATGATGGAGCGCGCCAACCTCGCCGTGCTGCTGGAAGCCTCGCGCAACCCTGATAGCGCCACCGGGCGCGCGTTGATGGTGGCGATGGCGAGCGCAGCCGACGTCACCTTCAAGGACGTGGTGCGCGAGGCATGCCTCAGCCGCGATCATTTCATGGCGTGGACCGATGCCGCCGGCAGCGCGGATGCGGCCGCCGCAGAGATGTCGGCGGCGCTTGGCGTTGCCGCGAATGATTCGATCGAAGAGGTCGAGCGCGAGATTCTGGATGGCCCCTGGCTGCCGCGCGCGCGCTGGGAGGATATTGCGCTGGTCCTCAACACCGGCAGCAAGTCCGACCAGGACCAGGCGGCGCGCCTGCGCGAGGCGCTGGTCTTCACCGGCAGCGCGCAGGTCGACGCCTATCTCGGCGTCTTCCTGACCGACGCCGACCGCACACCGCGCAAGTCGGTGGTGACGAAGAAATTCTGCGACAACAACCCCGCCATCGGCCGGCTGTTCGAGGCGGAAGGCTTGCGCATCCATCCGCTGATCGAGCGCCGCCGCGCCGTGACGATGCGCGACCGCACCGAGGCGCTGCTGCATATCGCGACCGCTGCGGCCGCGAACTATCGCCGCGAAAAGCTGGAGCGCGGCCAGCTCGACTATGACGACCTGATCGACAAGACGCTGGAGATGCTCGACCGCGTCTCCTCGGGCTGGGTGCATTACAAGCTCGACCGCGGCGTCGATCATGTCCTGATCGACGAGGCGCAGGACACCAGTCCGAAGCAATGGGACATCGTCGCGCACATCATCTCCGAATTCACCTCCGGTGCCGGCGCGCGCGATGGCGTTACGCGCACGGTGTTCGCTGTCGGCGACGAGAAGCAGTCGATCTTCTCGTTCCAGGGCGCGGCCCCGCATGAATTCGATTCGCGTCGCCGCGAGCTGAAGAAGAAGTTCGAGGATGCCGGGCTGAAATTCGATCCGGTCTCCTTCACCTATTCGTTCCGGTCGGGACCGGCGATCCTGCAATCTGTCGACCACGTCTTCCGCGAGCAGGAGATCTATCGCAGCATCCATGCGGTCGAGAACGGCTATCCGCTCCACAATGCGCTGGCCGACGCCGGCCCGAGCCTGATCGAGCTCTGGGAGCTTGCGGAAGCCGACGACAGGCAGGACATCGAAGGCTGGCGCGCGCCGTTCGACGGCGTCTCCGTCACCAGCCCGGAGGTCAAGCTGGCAAAGCGCATCCAGGCTGAAATCCGCCGGCTGGTGGAGAGCGGCACCATGACCGGCAGCCGCGGCAACCGCCGGCCGCTGACCTACGGCGATGTCCTGGTGCTGGTGCGACGGCGCGGCAACGCGTTCGACGCGGTGATCCAGGCGCTGAAGCACGCCAACATCCCGGTCGCCGGCGCCGACCGGCTGAAGCTGACCGAGCATATCGCGATCATCGACCTGATGAACCTTGCGGACGCGCTGCTGCTGCCGCAGGACGATCTGGCGCTGGCAGTCGCGCTGAAGAGCCCGCTGTTCGGCCTCGATGACGACGATCTGTTCAAGCTGGCCTGGGAGCGCAAAGGATCGCTGCGCCATGCACTGTCACTGCATGCGACCATGGACGAGCGCTGCGCAGCCGCGCTGAGACGGCTCGAGCGCTGCGAGCGGCGCTTTGCCGACCTGACGCCGTTCGCGTTCTTTGCCTGGCTGCTTGGCGGCGAGGGTGGGCGGGCGCGCATCCTGCGCCGGCTCGGCCAGGAGGCCAATGACGCGCTCGATGAATTCCTCGAGCTCGCGCTGGCCTATGAGCGCAAGGCACCGAGCTCGCTGCAGGGCTTCGTGGCCTGGCTCCGCGCAGCCGACACCGAGGTGAAGCGCGACATGGAGATTTCGCGCGACGAGGTGCGCGTGATGACGGTGCACGGCGCCAAGGGCCTGGAAGCCTCCGTCGTGTTCCTGGTCGACACCACGACCTCGCCCTCGGATACGCAGCGCCTGCGATTGATCCATCTTCCACAAGGCAATGGCGCGCCGCATGGACCCGGTGTCGTGGTCTGGGCCGGCCGGAAAGCCGAGGACCCCAGTCCCGTTGCCAGGGCGCGTGAGGCGATGCTGGAGGAGACCGAGGACGAATATCGCCGCCTGCTCTATGTCGCGATGACCCGCGCCGCCGATCGGCTGGTCGTCGGCGGCTGCATGCCCGGCAACATGAAGAAGGTCCGGAATGCCTGCTGGTATGACCTGATCGACAAGGGCCTCGCCACTTCCGGCCTCAGCCTGCAGGAGATCGAGACCCCGGCGGGCCTCGTGAAGCGCTATTTCCGGCCTGAGGATGCCGATGCTGCGACCGGCCTCGCGGCGTCGAGGGCGACGCAGCCGATCGAGCTGCCGTCCTGGCTGCAGCGGCCGGCGCCGGCGGAAGCCGCCGCCGACAGCCTGCTGCGACCGTCCGACCCGACCGACGACAATCGCCGCGTCCGCAGCGGCGAGCAGATCACCCAGCGCGCCCGCGCCATCCAGCGCGGCACGCTGGTGCACCGTCTGTTGCAGTCGCTGCCGGACATTTCAGCCGACCGCCGGCCCGGCGCGGCGCTCGCCTATCTCGAGCGCAACGCCGAGGATTGGACCGAGCAGGAGCGCGCGGCGCTGGCCGAAAGCGTCCTGGCCCTGATCGCCGATCCGCGTTTCGCAGCCGTGTTCGCCACTGGAAGCCGGGCGGAAGTGTCCATCGTCGGCCGGCTGGAGCAGCCGGGGCAAGCGCCGGCGCTGGTATCCGGCCAGATCGACCGGCTGGTGGTGACGCCAAACGAAATTCTGATCGTCGACTTCAAGACCAACCACGCCCCGCCGAAAAGTGCGGCCGAGGCGCCCCGGGGCTATGTCCGGCAGCTCGCGCTCTATCGGGCCGTGCTGCGCAAGCTGTATCCCCACCGCCCCGTCCGCGCCGCCCTGCTCTGGACCGAAACTACTGAATTGATGGAGATTTCGGCCTCCGCGCTGGACAAGGAGCTGGCATCCCATCATGCTGGCGTGACCGAGCTTGACCCGGCAGGGGTGCGTTCATAGGTTTGCCATATGATCCCAGGCGCGACTCAGTCCCGCCCCTTTCTTCCAACCGAACGAGGTACCCCATGTCCGTTGGCAAGGTTTCTGACGCCAATTTCGATGCCGAAGTGCTCAACGCGACCGGGCCTGTCGTGGTCGATTTCTGGGCCGAATGGTGCGGCCCCTGCCGCATGATCGCGCCCGCACTGGACGAGATCGCGGGTTCGATGGGCGACAAGGTCAAGATCGTGAAGCTCAACGTCGACGAGAGCCCGAAGACGGCTTCCAAATATGGCGTGATGTCGATCCCGACCCTGATGATCTTCAAGGGCGGCGAGATGGCTTCGCGCCAGGTCGGCGCGGCGCCCAAGGCGAAGCTGCAGCAGTGGATTTCCGCTGCGGTCTGATCCGCTAGTCTCCTTAGAATAATTTCTCGCAGCGGCCGGCCAAGTGTCGGCCGTTTGCGTTGAATGGGCGTGTGTCGCGTCTGAAGGCCCTCGCCCGTGCCGTCTCCCCGCCGAAAGACCATCTCCAATTCCACCGCGCTGGTTGCGATGGAAGCCCGTTCGGTCGATGCGATCCCGCGCGGCGACGCGTGGCAATATGAGCCGAAATGGGATGGCTTCCGCTGCCTGCTCGCGCGTCAGGGCGCGAAGGTCGACCTGCGCTCCAAGTCCGGCGAAGATCTCGGCCGCTATTTTCCGGAGCTGATTGCCGCTGCGCTCGAGCTGAAGGCGACCTCTTTCCTGCTCGACGGCGAAATCGTCGTCCCGCATGGCAAGACATTCTCGTTCGACGATCTGTTGCAGCGGATTCATCCGGCGGCCAGCCGCGTCAAGAGGCTGGCGCAGGAGACGCCAGCGCTGTTCATCACCTTCGACCTGCTCGCGACGGCCGCGGAGAAGAAGCTTTCCGCGCAACCGCTGCATCAGCGGCGGTCGAAGCTCGACGTCTTCGCCAGGCAACAGTTCAAGTCCCATCCTACCTTTCGGCTGTCGCCCGTCACCGCAAGCTACGCGACCGCGGTGAAGTGGCTGAAGCAGTCCGGCGGCGGCTTCGACGGCGTGATCGCCAAGCGCATCGATCTGCCCTATCAGGGCGGCAACCGCGACGGCATGCAGAAGATCAAGAAATTCCGCAGCGCCGATTGCGTCGTCGGCGGCTTCCGCTATGCGACCAACAAGATCGGCGGCCGGAATGTCGTCGGTTCACTCCTGCTCGGCCTCTATGACGATGACGGCCTCTTGCACCATGTCGGCTTCACCTCCGCCATCAAGCGCGAGGACAAGCCGGCGCTGACGTCCAAGCTGGAGGCGCTTATCGCAAAGCCCGGCTTCACCGGCAATGCGCCGGGCGGCCCGAGCCGCTGGTCGACCGACCGCTCCGCGCAATGGTGCCCGCTGAAGCCGAAACTGGTGATCGAGGTCTGCTACGATCATTTCAGCGGCGAGCGCTTCCGCCACGGCACCTCGATCCTGCGCTGGCGCCCGGACAAGGCGCCGCGGCAATGCAGCTTCGAGCAGTTGAAGCAGAAGGCCGTCGATCCGATGAAGCTGCTGAGCTCGTAGCAGCCGGAGTCCGGACGGCGCGGTGCTAACGAATCCAGCCGGTCGCCAGGGCAGATGCCAGTTCCAACTGGCCATTCTCGCGCGCCAGCGCGGCCATGGCGTCGTGATCGTAGGGCACATGGCGGAACGTCACCCGCCAGGCACCGTCGGCTAATTCCAGGATCGCATAGCGCGCATCCGGCGTACCCGCCTCCACGACATGCTTGTAGGGATGAACGTCGCGATAGCCGGGAGAACCGACGCTGCCCGGATTGACGATCAGGCGCCCGTCGCGCAGCCGCACCGCACGTGCCAGATGACTGTGGCCGCAGAGGATCAGCGGCTGTGTGACGCCACTCGCGACCTGCTCGATCGCCTCCAGCGACGCCATCCGCACGGTGCCGTCGGGCAGCACCGTTTCCAGCCAATAGACCTCGTCGCTTGCTGGCGTCGCATGGCAGAGAAAGACCTGATCGCGAAACACACGCGTTGCCGGCACCGCACGCAGCCAGTCGAGATGACTCTGGTCGAGTTGCGCGTACGCCGGCCGGTCCCACGAACCCATCTTCTCCCGCGGCCTGTCGATGAGATACCGGTCGTGATTGCCAAGCACATGAACCGCACCGAGCGCCATCAGCGCGTCCATCGTCCGCCGCGCGTCCAGCGGACCGCTCGCCATGTCGCCGAGATTGACGATCTCGGTAATTCCCTGCGCGCGGATGTCGGCAACCACAGCTTCCAGCGCCAGATAGTTGCCGTGCACGTCGGCGATGGCAGCAAAGCGCAGCGTCATGCCGGCGGCGTGCCGTTCACATCGAGCACATGGCCGGCAAGATAGAGCGAGCCCGTGATCAGGATCCGCGGCGGCACCTCATAAGCAAGCTGCGAGAGCGCCCGCAGCGCAGCCTCCACGCTGGCCGCGATCTCGACGCGCATGCCGAACACACGCGCCGCATCCGCCAGCCGATCCGGCGGCATGGCGCCCGCACGGCCCGGAATCTCGACCGCGATGATATGGCGCGTCAGGCCGGCGAAATTGGCGAGGAAGCCGGATGCATCCTTGTTCGCCATCATGCCCGCGATCACGACCAGCGGGCGCGACACCCGCTCCTCGAGGTCGCCGAGCGCGGCGGCGGCCACGCGGCCGCCTTCGGCATTGTGTCCGCCGTCGAGCCAGATCTCGGAGCCCGGCGGCGCCAGACTGACCAGCGCACCCGAGGCCAGACGCTGCATCCGCGCCGGCCATTCCGCGTTGACGATGCCGGCCTCGAACGCGGGGATGCCGATCTTGAACGCGTCGATCGCGCGCAGCGTCGCAATCGCCAGTCCGGCGTTGTCGAACTGATGACGGCCGAACAGTTTTGGCGCCGCCAGATCCATCAGGCCGCGATCATCCTGATAGACCAGCCGGCCGCGCTCGACCCCGACATGCCATTGCTGTCCGGCCATGTGCAGCGGCGCACGCCGGCGCGCCGCCTGCGCCTCGACGACTGCCATCGCGTCCGCCGACTGCTCGGCCGAGATCACCGGCACGCCGCGCTTGATGATCGCGGCCTTCTCACCGGCGATCGCGGTCAAGGTATCCCCGAGGAATTCGGTGTGATCCATGCTGATCGGCGCGATGACGGAGGCAACTGGCGTCTCGACCACATTGGTCGAATCCAGCCGGCCGCCGAGACCGACCTCCAATAGCGTGACGTCTGCCGGATGCTTGGCGAACAGGAAGAACGCCGCCGCGGTCTCGATCTCGAAGATCGTGATCGGATCGCCATCATTGACGGCTTCGCAATGTTCGAGCGCCGAGCGCAGCTCGTCGTCATCGACCAGCCCGCCGCCGCCGACGTGGCCAAGGCGGTAGCATTCGTTCAGCCGCACCAGATAGGGCGAGGTGAAGACGTGCACGCGCAGGCCGGCCGCCTCCAGGATCGCGCGCAGATAGGCAATCGTCGAGCCCTTGCCATTGGTGCCGGCAACATGGATCACCGGCGGCAGCTTGCGCTCGGGATGATCGAGCCGCGCGAGCAGCCCATGCATGCGATCGAGGCTGAGGTCGATCGTCTTCGGATGCAGCGCCGACAGGCGCGCAACCAGCTCGCCGAGCGGCGGCGATGGCTGGGCGGCGGGTACGCTCACGCGTGGGGCGCTGCCGGCACGGTTTCCGGTGCCGAGACGATCTGTGTGGGCGTAGTGACCTCCGGCGCGGGCCTCAGGGGCGCCTGCAGCGGCGGCGATTTGGTGAGCAGGCGGCACAGCCGCGCCAGCGTCGCGCGCATGTCATGGCGATGCACGACCATGTCGACCATGCCGTGTTCGCGCAGATATTCGGCGCGCTGGAATCCCTCCGGCAGTTTCTCGCGGATGGTCTGCTCGATCACGCGCGCGCCGGCGAAGCCGATCAAGGCACCCGGCTCGGCGATATGCACGTCGCCCAGCATCGCATAGGAGGCGGTGACGCCGCCGGTGGTCGGATTGGTCAGCACGACGATGTAGGGCTGCTTGGCCTCGCGCAGCATCTGCACGCCCACCGTGGTGCGCGGCATCTGCATCAGCGACAGGATGCCTTCCTGCATCCGCGCGCCGCCGGAGGCTGCGAACACGATGAAGGGCGACCTCTTCTCAACCGCGAGCTCGAGCCCGCGCACCATCGCCTCGCCGGCGGCCATGCCGAGCGAGCCGCCCATGAAATCGAAATCCTGCACTGCGATCACGACGCCGGCGCCTTCGAGCTTGCCATAGCCGACCTTGATCGCATCGTTCAAACTGGTCTTCGCCCGCGCATCCTTGATGCGGTCGACATATTTACGTTCGTCGCGGAATTTCAGCGGGTCCGGCGTTACCTCCGGCAGCGCCACGTCGAACCAGGTCTCGTTGTCGAAGATCGACTTCAGCCGCGCCACCGCGCCCATCCGCATGTGGTAGTTCGAGCCGGGAATGACGAACTGGTTGGCCTCGACGTCCTTGTAGAACACGAGCTGCCCGGAATCCGGGCACTTGATCCAAAGGTTCTCCGGCGTCTCGCGCCGCAGGATGCTGCGGATCTTCGGCCGGACGACATTGGTGAGCCAGTTCATGCTTCGCTCCGAAATGCGGTCGGTTCCGCATTGACTGAACATATGGCGGTCCGGGTAACGCCCGGCAAGCCGCCCACTATGACGATCGCAGCCTATTCGGCCGCTTGTTTGGCGCCCCGGACGCCCTGCGCGAGGGACGCGACGAGATCAGCCACGGCAGTCACCGTCTTGGCGGTCGCCCGCCCTTCCGCATCGAGGCTGCCGCGCACCGCATCGACCAATGCGGTGCCGACCACGGCGCCGTCGGCATGCTCGGCAATCGCCCGCGCGGTGTCCGGCGTGCGGATGCCGAACCCGACGCAAACCGGCAGTTTGGTATGCCGCTTGATCCGGGCCACCGCTTCCCCGACCGCCTTGGCGTCGGCCGCCGCGGCACCGGTGATGCCGGTGATCGAGACATAGTAGACGAAGCCCGAGGTGTTCGCGAGCACCGCCGGCAGGCGCTTGTCGTCGGTGGTCGGCGTCGCCAGCCGGATGAAGTTCAGCCCGGCCTTCATCGCCGGCAGGCACAGCTCGGTGTCCTCTTCCGGCGGCAGGTCGACGATGATCAGGCCATCGACACCGGCGCTCTTGGCATCGGCGAGGAACTTGTCGACGCCGTAGATGTAGATCGGATTGTAGTAGCCCATCAGCACCAAAGGCGTGGCGTCGTCGTCCTTGCGGAAGCCGCGCACCATCTCGAGCGTCTTCCTGAGCGTCATGCCGCCCTTCAGCGCGCGCAAGCCCGCTGCCTGGATCGACGGGCCATCCGCCATCGGATCGGTAAAGGGCATGCCGATCTCGATGATGTCAGCGCCGGCCTTCGGCAGCGCCTTGATGATGTCGAGCGATGTCGCAGGGTCCGGATCACCGGCCATCACGAACGTGACAAAGGCGGAGCGGCCCTGCTTCGCGAGCTCGGCAAAACGTGCATCGATACGGGTGGTCACTGCTTTCGGCCCTTCAAGATGTCGCCGACCTGCGGCACGTCCTTGTCGCCGCGGCCGGAGAGATTGACCACCATCAGGTGATCCCTGGGCCGCTTCGGCGCGAGCTCCATCACCTTGGCGATCGCGTGCGCGGGCTCCAGCGCCGGGATGATACCTTCGAGCCGCGACAGCAACTGGAAGGCTTCCAGCGCCTCCTCATCGGTCGCCGAAAGATAGTTGACGCGGCCGGTCTCGTGCAGCCAGGCGTGCTCCGGCCCGATGCCGGGATAGTCCAGTCCCGCCGAGATCGAATGCGCTTCCTGGATCTGGCCGTCTTCGTCCATCAAGAGATAGGTGCGGTTGCCGTGCAGCACGCCGGGACGCCCGCCGGCGATCGACGCGGCATGCAACTGCGTCAGCCCGTGGCCGGCGGCTTCGACGCCAAAGATTTCGATCGAGGGATCGTCGAGGAAAGGATGGAACAGCCCCATCGCGTTGGAGCCGCCGCCGATGCAGGCGACGAGCGAATCCGGCAGGCGGCCCTCGACGTCCTGCAATTGCTGGCGCGTTTCAACGCCGATGATCGACTGGAAATCGCGCACCATCATCGGATAGGGATGCGGGCCGGCCACCGTACCGATGCAGTAGAACGTGTTGTGTACGTTGGTGACCCAGTCGCGCAGTGCATCGTTCATCGCATCCTTCAGCGTGCGCGCGCCCGACTGCACGGGGACCACCTTGGCGCCCAGCATCTCCATGCGGATCACGTTGGGCTGCTGCCGCGCGACGTCGACCGCGCCCATATAGACCACGCATTCAAGCCCGAACCGCGCGCACAGTGTCGCGGTGGCGACACCGTGCTGGCCGGCGCCGGTTTCGGCGATGATGCGCTTCTTGCCCATGCGGCGCGCCAGCATGATCTGGCCGAGCACATTGTTGACCTTGTGCGAGCCGGTGTGGTTGAGCTCCTCGCGCTTGAAATAGATCTTTGCGCCGCCGAGATGCTCGGTCAGCCGCTCGGCGAAATAGAGCGGCGACGGCCGGCCGACATAGTGCTTCAGATGGCCGTCCATCTCCTTCTGGAAGGCAGGATCGGCCTTGGCCTCGGCATAGGCCTTCTCGAGGTCGAGGATCAGCGGCATCAGCGTTTCCGCGACGAAGCGGCCGCCGAAAATGCCGAAATGCCCGCGCTCGTCGGGACCGCTGCGGAAAGAGTTGGGCAGTGCTGGGCTCATCGAACCATCAATTCGTCTGTGGCGCGCGCGGCGCGGATGAATGCGCGGATCAAATCGGCGTCCTTGACGCCGGGGGAACTTTCAACGCCCGAGGACACGTCCACGCCGCCGGCGCGGCTGATGCGGACGGCTTCAGCGACATTGTCGGCATGAAGTCCGCCCGAGACCATGAAGGGCAGGTCAAGCTCAAGTTTTTCCAGCACGCGCCAGTCGAACACCGCACCGAGTCCTCCAGGACGAGTCGCGCCCTTCGGAGCCCGTGCGTCAAACAGGATGCGATCGGCGGCCGCGGCATAGCCCGCGAGCGGGGCGAGATCGGCCGGTGTTTCGACCGCAATCACCTTCATCACCTGCAGGCCGAACCTCTGCCTGATGTCGCGCACGCGCGCCACCGGCTCCTTGCCGTGCAGTTGCAGGATGTCGGGCTGCAGCGTCTCGACGATGTTTTCGAGGGTGGCGTCATCCGCATCGACGGTGAGCGCCACCTTCACGGCGCGACCCTTCGCCTGCCGGCCGAGCTCCCGCGCCACCTCAAGCGAGAGATGCCGCGGCGAGGGCGGAAAGAACACGAAACCCACCATGTCGGCACCGGCCTCAAGCGCGACGTCGAGCGTCTCGCGCGTGGACAGGCCGCAGATTTTGACGAGCAGGGACATGGTCTCTCAGGCGTTGCAGCGGCCGGAACTGACGGCTCCGGCCCGGACGGGGCGGGTTCTACAACGTCGCGCCCTGCTTGTCTCGCCCGACGACCCCCGATGAGCCGCCATTTGCCGGAGCTGTGATGCGACGCCGGTCAGCCTGCGCCGCGGCCAGGGTGGCCCGCAAATCGGCCAGTTCCGCCCGGAGCTGACGGGCGTCGGCCTCATGCTGCCGCGCGGCCCGCCGCCAGCGATGCTGCCGGAGCCAGGTGGCCGTGCTGCCTGCGATCACGCCCAGGATCGCGACGATAATGAGCACCAGGAACAGCGGCAGCGTTATCGCCACCGTCGGCGTGGTCGAATTGAATGGATCGAATGAAACCGTCACCAGGTGACGGTTCGCAACGGCGAAGATGACGAAGAACAGGCCAAGCAGGATGACGAGCAGCGTCGTGAAGAACTTTCGCATCACCATCCCTTGTATCGGCTGACGATCGCATGCCGATCTATAGCAACCGGAGATGCGGACGCGCCAGCAATCTCCGCGAGATCAGGCGCTGGATTCGGGCGAGCTGCCGCCGCCGCTGGTGCCGGTGTCGCGATTCAGGCGCTCGCGCATTTCCTTGCCGGTCTTGAAGAACGGAACACTCTTCTGATCAACCGGAACGTGCGCACCTGTTCGTGGATTGCGGCCGGCCCGCGCCGGGCGATGCTTCACTGAGAAGGCGCCGAAACCGCGCAGTTCGACCCGGTCGCCGCGCGCCAGCGCAGCCACGATCTCGTCGAGGATCGCATTGACGATGTTCTCGACATCCCGCTGGTAGAGATGCGGGTTGTGCTCGGCGATACGCTGAACCAGTTCGGATTTGATCATCGAGAGTTGTGGCCCGGGATCTTGCGGACATCCATTTCCGTGAAAATGCCTTGGACTGTCAAGACGCTAAATCACTTTTGGCGCCGATGAAGAGCCGTGACAAATGGCCCGAGCCCGGCTTCCCTCATTCTCGCAATACGGGAATGGACCAAAAGCGGATTGCGCGGCATCTCAATTGCTCCCTGCCGGCTGCCACAGCGCCAGCATGCCGTCCATGCCGAACCGATCGACGGCCTGGATGAGACCGGCCTGCTCGACGCGGCGAGCGATTCCGCTCAAACCAAATGCGTCAAGCGTGATCGAAGCCGCCGTCCGCAGGAATGTCAGATCGCCGAAGCGCGGATTGAGCTTGTAGTCGCGCACTGGCAGGCCGCTCTTGATCTTCTTCTCCTGGACCAGCCAGGCAACCGCGGTCTTCTCGTCGCCGAGTTGATCCACGAGCTTCAACTCCACCGCCTGCCGGCCGGTGAAGACGCGTCCGTCCGCGACCTTGTCGAGCAAGGCATCGTCCATGCCGCGCCGCTCCTTCACGAGGCCGCGGAACCAGGCATAGGAATCCTTCACCAGCGCATCGATCGCGGCGCGCGCTTCCGGGCTGGTCGGCTCATAGCCGTTGGGCGCGGCTTTCAGCGGCGAGGACTTCACCTCCTCCACCTTCACGCCCACGGTCTTCAGGAGCTCGGTGACATTCGGAAACTGGAACAACACGCCGATCGAGCCGACCAGCGAGCTCTGCTGCGCGATGATGTGATCGGCAGCGATCGCGGTGATGTAGCCGCCGGACGCCGCCAATCCCTCGACCACCACGACCAGCGGCTTCTTCGCCTTCAGCCGCATCAGCGCGTCGTAAAGCTGCTCGGAACCGGCGGTGGTGCCGCCGGGCGAATTGATGTGGACGATGACGGCCGCGGCCTGCGACTTCTCCAGCCGCTCCAGCGCCTCGACGCGATCCTGATCGCTGCGGATCAGGCCCTCGATATTGACGCGCGCGATCGATCCCACCGTCGAGAGCGAGCTGCGTCCGCCCGCTACGATCACGCCGACGCCAACGACGGCCGCCATCGCAACCACCGCAGCCGCGACGCGCCAGAAGGTCAGCTTGCGGCGAATCCGTCGACGATCGACGATCACGTCTGAATCAAGCGACATCGAAAATCTCCAAAAGAGCTCAACGCGTTCTTGCAATCACAGGATGACGGAGAGCTTAGCAAAATACATCAATTGCGGTGCAATATGAAGAAAACAAGGCTGGTGTTGCGTTACGGCTGTAGCATCGTAGCTCGGATGGAGCGAACGCGTAATCCCGGACAAGTTTCGCCGCTTGCGATAACTCCGCTCCATCCGGGCTACGGGCTACAATCGACCTGAAACAGGCCCGAAAGCAAAAAGCCCCGGCCGAAGCCGGGGCTTTGATGATGATAAGAAGGAGAGCAAGTGCTCACTTCTCGTTGGCGCGATTCTTGAGTGCGGTGCCGAGAATATCGCCGAGTGTCGCACCCGAGTCGGAGGAGCCGTACTGCGCGATGGCTTCCTTCTCCTCGGCCACTTCCAGCGCCTTGATCGAGACCTGCACCTTGCGGGCCTTCTTGTCGAACTGGATCACCCGCGCATCGACCTTCTCGCCGACGGCGAAGCGTTCGGCGCGCTGGTCGTTGCGGTCGCGGGCGAGTTCCGAGCGCTTGATGAAGGTGGTGAAGTCGGTGCCGGCGATCTTCACCTCGATGCCGCTCTCCTTCACCTCAAGCACTTCGCAGGTCACGACCGCGCCCTTCTTGACGTCGCCCGGCTCGGCGAAGGGATCGCCCTCGAGCTGCTTGACGCCGAGCGAGATGCGCTCCTTCTCGACATCGACGTCGAGCACGACGGCCTTCACGACGTCGCCCTTCTTGAAGTTGTCGATCACCTGCTCGCCCGGAAGCTTCCAGTCGAGATCGGACAGGTGGACCATGCCGTCGACGTCGCCTTCGAGACCCAGGAACAGGCCGAACTCGGTCTTGTTCTTGACCTCGCCCTCGACCACCGAACCGACCGGATGCTTCTCGACGAAGACCTCCCAGGGATTGCGCATGGTCTGCTTGAGGCCGAGCGAGATGCGCCGCTTGACCGAATCGACTTCCAGCACCTGCACCTCGACTTCCTGCGAGGTGGAGACGATCTTGCCGGGATGCATGTTCTTCTTGGTCCATGACATCTCGGAGACGTGGATCAGGCCCTCGATGCCCGGCTCCAGCTCGACGAACGCGCCGTAGTCGGTGATGTTGGTGACGCGGCCGGTGAAGCGGGCGCCGAGCGGATATTTCGCCTCGATGCCCTGCCACGGATCGTCCAGCAACTGCTTCATGCCGAGCGAAATGCGGTGCGTCTCGTGGTTGATCTTGATGATCTTGACCTTCACGGTCTGACCGATGGAGAGCACCTCGGTCGGGTGATTGACGCGGCGCCAGGCAATATCGGTGACGTGCAACAGGCCATCGATGCCGCCGAGGTCCACGAACGCACCGTAGTCGGTGATGTTCTTGACCACGCCGTCGATCACCTGACCTTCTTCGAGGTTCTGCACCAGCTCCTGGCGCTGCTCGGCCCGGGTCTCTTCCAGCACGGTGCGGCGGGACACCACGATGTTGCCGCGGCGGCGGTCCATCTTGAGGATCTGGAACGGCTGAGAGTTGTTCATCAGCGGCGCGACGTCGCGGATCGGACGGATGTCGACCTGCGAGCGCGGCAGGAAGGCCACGGCACCGTCGAGATCGACGGTGAAGCCGCCCTTGACCTGGTTGAAGATGACGCCGGTGACCTTTTCGTTGTTCTGGAACGCCTTCTCGAGCTTGCCCCAGCTCTCCTCACGTCGCGCCTTGTCGCGCGACAGCACGGCTTCGCCCAGCGCATTCTCGATGCGGTCGAGGAACACCTCGACCTCGTCACCGACCTTGAGATCGCTTTCGCGGCCGGGGCCGGCGAATTCGCGCAGCGCCACGCGGCCCTCGGTCTTCAGGCCGACATCGATGACGGCCATGTCCTTTTCGATGGCAACCACCTTGCCCTTGACGACCGAGCTCTCCTGCAGATTGCCGCCGGCAAAGGATTCATCGAGCATCGCGGCGAAATCGTCGCGGGTAGGACTATAGGAAGCAGCAGTATTCGAAGCCATATGTTCTCCAGATGCGGGTGTCTTGCCGGCCGTTTGGGTTCAAGGGCGCACCGCGCATGTGGTGTCAGGTCCGCAAATCCTGACGACCGCTCCTTGCGCGAGAGCGCAGAAGCGGGCCGGCAGCAAGCCACATGTTCGATACGTTGATGGCGCGCACTTCGCAAAAAATGGAAACCGGCTTTGCGAAAGAATGCGCGTGACGTAGATGTCCGGGGCCGGAAACGAGGGATCGACCTCAAGAACCGATGGAGCGGGCGCTCCTCCAATATCGGCCGGGGCTCATGCCCCGCTGCCGGCCCGCTCGGGCGGCCCCGACATGGTCGATGGCGGCACGGACGCTGCTGATATAATATCCACGGTTATTTTCGGCAAGCCAGAAATGCCCGATTTGCGGGGCTCTGAGGCTAGAACAAGCCTTAACAACGCCGGACTGCATTTGAACAATTGTTGACCGTGTTGTGCGAAAGGCGTCCGGCGGGCTTGCGGTGGAACCCGGACTTAAGCGAGCCCGCGCAAAGTGGGGTCCACCCAAGACACAGGGGGTACGACCATGAAAAGCCTGATCGCCCTGGCCGTCGTTGCCGCGCTCGCACTCGGCCATGCCATCGCCGCGATGCCCGGCGCGGCGGCGTCGATGCGGACCTTTTCGGCTGCGCAGCCTTTTTCCAGCCCGGCTGACCGGTAAATCGCCCTTCGACGGCAGTCAGGTCAGCCCGCGTTGCGCACGCACCGCCTCGACGATATCGATCGCGGCGCGCACGCCGGCCTCGATATCGAGATTGGAGTTGTCGAGCGTATGCGCATCGGGCGCTGCTTTTAACGGGGCCACCGCGCGGTTCTTGTCGCGCTCGTCGCGCTTGAGAATATCGGCCAGCACCGCTGCCTCATCGGCGTCCTCGCCACGGGCGCGGGCCTCCAGCGTCCGCCGCCTTGCCCGCACGCGCGGATCGGCGACGACGAAGATCTTCACGTCGGCATTCGGGCAGATCACGGTGCCGATGTCGCGGCCGTCAAGCACCGCGCCGGGCGGATCGGCCGCGAACTGGCGCTGGAAATTGATCAGCGCCTCGCGCACCCTGGGTATCGCGGACACCACGGAAGCGGCATCGCCGATCCGCTGCGTCTTCAACTCGGGATGGCCGAACTTCTCAGGGTCGAGCTCCATCGCCGCCTTGATCGCGCGCGCCTCATCGGCGAGGTCGGCGCCGGCATCGAGCAGCGCTTTCGCCACCGCGCGGTAGATCACGCCGGTGTCGAGATGGCGGTAGCCATAGTAAGCGGCGAGCCGTTTTCCCAGCGTGCCCTTGCCGGATGCGGCCGGTCCGTCGATGGCGATGATCATGGCGTCCTATGAAGTCGTAGAGTGAAGACCGCGCGCGCGACGCAGCGGCCGCTCCTCGGTGAAGATATTGCGCGACGCAAACTCGGCGGGGCTGCTGAAGATGAGATATTCGCGCATCGCGTCCGAAGCGGCCGCGGAGGTGAACCAGGGCGCCTTCAATCGACGGGCCGGATCACAAACCCAGCCAGGTACACGGCCAAGCCGACGTTGCTTGGCAAGATACTCGGCGATCGCACCGACAAGCGCGTCGAGCCTGACGTCACCAGTCAATCTTGGTTCGCGCTCGATGGACGCATAGCGAAGTTCATCGGTGGTTGCCAGGTCGAATGTGTCGACAAATTCCGCAAGGACGACATCCTGCGGCGCACCCGCCTGAATGCTCTCGACTGCATCAGCGAGGGTATTTGGGGGCATCGGCCACTCCCTCACGGCTTATGTTCTCCAGCAGAAAGCGCTGCTTCTCGGCTGAAGCGGCGCTCATGGGAAAGTATCGACCTAACAGGTCAATAGCATCTTCAACCGTGGAAATGCCGACGACCTGCATCAGATTGAGGATATCGAGTTGTTCGGTCTCACCACGAAGGGGATCCAGGACACGGAACGCCTTCAGCTTCAGTGCCAGGAGATACTCTGCCGAGGGCACCGAAACGACAAGACCAGCGGACGTAGCATCCCGCGGAAATGTTCCGAATTCCAGATGATCGGCGGCCCGATCGGCGAGCGAGCTCAGGTGAAATGAAACGCCGTCGTTGAACCAGTCTTCCCGCCAGTGATTCTCTTGAGCTATTTCGTGCACGACCAAGGCCAGCCAATCGGGCAGCGGGTGCTCAAGCTTGGATACGATGTCTTCCGTAGCGAACCGGAAATTGCTTGCAAGCATGAGTGCGGAACCTCCATAGACCGCGATCTGGAGTTTCGTTCCCGCCTGCGCCGCCGCCCGACCGATTCGATCGAAGGCATCGAGCAGGGCATCTCGATCGAACGCCGTACCCATTGCGCCAGCCTCATGAAAACTCCGCGCCGAGCGAGCGCATCATCGGAATGAAATCCGGGAAACTGGTGGCGATGAAGGCGGTGTCGTCGATCGTCACCGGCTGGTCGGCGGCCAGCCCCATCACCAGTGCGGACATCGCGATGCGGTGATCCATGTGGGTGGCGACCACGCCGCCGCCGGGCACATGGCCCTTGCCCTCGACGATCAGATCGTCGCCTGAAATCTCGACCTTGACGCCGTTGACGCGCAGCATTTCGGCGGTGGCTTCGAGGCGGTCGGATTCCTTGACGCGCAATTCCTGCAGGCCGCGCATGATGGTAATGCCTTCGGCGTAGGCCGCTGCCACCGCCAGCACCAGATATTCGTCGATCATCGACGGCGCGCGTTCCGGCGGCACTTCGACCCCGCGCAACTTCGAAGCACGCACGCGCAACCGCGCCATCGGCTCGCCGCCATCACTGCGCGGCTGGTCCTCCTCGATGGAGGCGCCCATCTCGCGCAGCGTCGTGAACAGACCGGTGCGCAGCGGATTGGTCATGACGTCGGGCAGGACGATATCGGAGCCGGCGACGATCAGCGCCGCCACCACCGGGAACGAGGCCGAAGAGGGGTCGGCGGGCACGACGACCTCGGCGCCGTGCAGCTCGGGCTGGCCGGTCAGCGCGATCCTGCGGCCATGGCTGCCTTCCTTGCTCGAGGTGAGCTCGGCGCCAAAATGCTTCAGCATCAGCTCGGTGTGATCGCGGCTGGCTTCCTGCTCGATCACCGTCGTGACACCCGGCGCGGAGAGCCCGGCCAGCAGCACCGCGGACTTGATCTGAGCCGAGGCGACGGGGGTCTTGTAGACGATCGGCACCGGGTTGCGCGCGCCATGCAGCGTCAGCGGCAGGCGGCCGCCCTCCCTCATATCGCCCGCCTTGGCGCCCATCAGTTCCAAGGGATCGAGGATCCGCCGCATTGGCCTCGAGCGCAGCGAGGCGTCGCCATCGAAAATCGCCGTGATCGGGCAGCCGGCGACCGCTCCCATCACCAGCCGGCAGCCGGTGCCGGAATTGCCGAAATCAAGCCGGGCCTTGGGCTCTGCAAAACCCCCGACGCCGACGCCGCGGACCGACCAGGCAAACGGGCCGGTGCGCTCGACCTCAGCGCCGAGCGCACGCATCGATTTGGCGGTATTGAGCACGTCTTCACCCTCGAGCAGGCCGGAAATCCGGCTTTGGCCGACCGCGAGTGCGCCCAGGATCAGGGCCCGGTGGGAGATCGATTTGTCGCCGGGCACGCGGGCCGTGCCGCTCAGGGGACCGCTCGCGCGGGCCTCCAGGGGGCTCTTGGAGGGGGTTTTTTCGGTGTTTTGCTCGGAATGGGCCAAGATTACGTCCTCTCGCCGCGCGGCAGGTAACACATCGAACCCCCGGCGTCACCCGGGAGCAAATGCGCGCAAACCGCTATTGACAGCGGCCCCCCAACTAGCCAAGTGAAGCACCGCTTTTCAGAAAATTCCTGGGATCACCACGTGGCCAAGTCCGACCTCGGAACCAAACGCATTTGCCCGACCACGGGCAAGAAGTTCTATGATCTGAACAAGAACCCGGTCATCTCGCCTTACACCGGCGAGGTTGTGCCGATCGCCCCAGTTGCGCCGCCCCGCGCCACCCGCGGCGCCGGTGCCGCTGCAGCCACCACGGCCCCGGACATGCCGGAGCCGATGGAAGCTGAAGAATTGGTCTCGCTCGAGGAGGCCGATGCCGAGGAGAACACCGGGAAGGTCAAGGCCGTCGTTCCCGAATCCGAGGATGATATCGAGATCGACGAGACCCTCGAAGACGATGATGACGATGATTCCACCTTCATCGCCGACGAAGAAGAGGGCGATGAGGACGTCACCGACATCATTGGCGACGTCGGAGGCGATGAAGAGACTTGAGATCGATCCAGAACTGTGTTCTGGGTCTTTCCCCGCGAGTCGGATGCGGCTCGCGATCCCTTAAGGGGCCATAGCTCAGCTGGGAGAGCGCTTGCATGGCATGCAAGAGGTCGGCGGTTCGATCCCGCCTGGCTCCACCACGCTTCGCCCTTCGGGCTACGCGTGGCGCAGCCGCGCGGAGCTCGAAGGGCGAAGCGTGGTGCCCGGCGAAGCCCATCGGGCGAAGACGGGCCTGTTTTAACGACATCACTTTGCGACTCTTACGCCCAACTACGCGTGGCGCAGCCGCGCGGAGCTCGAAGGGCGAAGCGTGGTGCCCGGCGAAGCCCATCGGGCGAAGACGGGGCTGTTTTAACGACATCACTCTGCGACTCTTACGCCCAACTACGCGTGGCGCAGCCGCGCGGAGCTCGAAGGGCGAAGCGTGGTGCCCGGCGAAGCCCATCGGGCGAAGACGGGCCTGTTTTAACGACATCACTCTGCGACTCTTACGCCCAACTACGCGTGGCGTAGCCGCGCGGAGCTCGAAGGACGAAGCGTGGTGCGCGGCGAAGCCCGCAGGGCGAAGACGGGCTGCCAAGAACTCCGCTGGCAAAGTCCTCGGCTGCTGATGTGGTACGTCTACATCATCCGCAGCATCAATTTCCCCGATCAAGACTACATCGGCGCCACTGCGGATTTGAAACGGCGCTTTCCAGAGCACAATGCCGGCAAGTCCAAGCACACCGCCAAATTCAAGCCATGGCAACTGGTCTGGTATTGCGCCTTCCCGGACAAATACAAAGCACTCGCCTTCGAGAAATATCTCAAATCCCACTCCGGCCGCGCCTTCGCCAAGAAGCGCCTCTGATCGCCCCCCTCGCCCTCTCACTCCCCCAACGCCGCGTTCAGCCTGTCCCGCAGCGCCACGATCTCATCCTTCATCGCTGATAGTTCCGCGATCGAGCATGCCGAGGCGGCCAGGACCTGTTGCGGCACGCTCCGCGCTTTCTCCTTCAACGCCAGCCCGTGCGGCGTCAGCGCGATCAGCACCTGGCGCTCGTCTTCCGTGCTGCGCGTGCGCTTGATCAGTTGCGCGGCTTCCAGCCGCTTGAGCAACGGCGTCAGCGTGCCGGAATCCAGGAACAGGCGCTCGCCGATATCCTTGACCGGCACGCCGTCCCTCTCCCACAGCACCAGCATCACCAGGTATTGCGGATAGGTCAGGCCAAGCCGGTCCAATAGCGGCTTGTAGACGCGGTTGAACGCATGCGCGGTCGAATAGATCGCAAAGCAGATTTGATTGTCGAGCCGTAGCGGCTGGTCCGCAATCGCCGGCTGTTTCCGTGCCATTTCTCAGCCTCGTCAGAATCTCCGCTCATGATGGGCCGGTGCGGCCGCACATTCAATTGCAGACAATTAAATGTGAGGCCACACGATTTATATTGCACACAATCTAATTGCCTGCAATATAAGAGCCGTCGAAACCATCGATGAGGGAGATACCCATGTCTGTGAACGTGCTCTACAAGACCAGCGCCAAGGCCACCGGCGGCCGCGACGGCCACGCCGCGACACTCGATGGCGCGCTCGACGTCAAGCTCACCACCCCGAAGGAGCTCGGTGGTGGCGGCGGCGCCGGCAACAACCCCGAACAGCTGTTTGCGGCCGGCTACGCCGCCTGCTTCATCGGCGCGATGAAGTTCGTGGCCTCCCAGGGCGGCCCGAAGGTGCCCGCCGATGCTTCGGTGACGTCGACCGTGGGTATCGGACCGCGCTCCGAAGGCGGCTTCGGCCTCGATATCGCGCTCGACATCTCACTGCCCGGACTCTCGCGTGCCGACGCCGAGGCGCTGGTGGAAAAGGCCCACCAGGTGTGCCCCTATTCCAACGCCACGCGCGGCAATGTCGATGTACGGCTGAACGTAGTGTAATCCGTCTGGCGGAATAGCCCGCCGCAGCTAGAGCATGATCCGGAAAAGTGGAAACCGGTTTTCCGAAAAGATCATGCTCAGACAAAGAGATGAGATCGTGATCCGATTCCATTAATCGGATCATGATCTAGCGGGCTATTCGCGCTGCGATCGGTGATGCGGATGCCCACGCGCGATAAGGCATTGCCGCCGCGTTCGAAGACCGCTAGCTCTGGACCAGCCCTCCATCTGTTTGACTTGAGCGAAGGTTTCCCATGAGTTCAGAAGCGGTCGCAGGCGCAATGGCCGGCCTGCGCGTGATCGACCTGACGCGCGTCCTCGGCGGTCCCTATTGCACGCAGATCCTCGCCGACCACGGCGCTGACGTGATCAAGGTCGAGCCGCCTGCCGGCGACGAAGTGCGCGACTGGGGCCCTCCCTTCCATGACGAGGATGCGGCCTATTTCGTCGGCATCAACCGCAACAAGCGCTCGATCGGGCTCGACCTCGCCTCCGAGGGCGGGCGCGCGGTGCTGATGAAGCTGCTCGAAGGCGCCGACGTCCTGATCGAGAATTTCAAGCCAGGCACGCTCGACAAATGGGGCATCGGCAACGACGTGCTGCGTGCGAAATTTCCGCGCCTCGTGCATTGCCGGATCTCCGGCTTCGGCGCCGACGGGCCACGCGGCGGCAATCCCGGCTATGATGCGATCATCCAGGCGATGACCGGCATGATCGCCGCGACCGGCTCACCGGAGAGCGGCCCGATGCGGATCGGGGTGCCGCTGGTCGACATCACCACCGGGCTCTACGCCGCGATCGGCATCCTGATGGCGCTGTCGGAGCGGCAGCGCTCCGGCCTCGGCCAGTTCCTGGAGACCACGCTGTACGAGACCGGCCTTGCGATCATGCATCCGCACACGGCCAATTACTTCATGCACGGCAAGCCGCCCGGTCTCACCGGCAACGAGCATCCGAACCTGGTTCCTTATGCGATCTTCCCGACCAGGACCGACAACATCTTCATCGGCGTCGGCAATGACGGCACCTTCCGCAAATTGTGCAAGGAGATCGGCAAGCCCGAACTCGGCACCGATCCGCGCTTTGCCCGCAACAAGGACCGCATCGCCAACCGCGACGCGCTGCGCGCCGAGCTTGCCGCGGTGTTCAGCCAGTACGAGGCCGAGCCGCTGTGCAACCGCCTGCTCGCGGCCGGTCTGCCGGCGGGCCCGGTGCAGAAGATCGACCAGGCGCTGACCAATCCGCACACGATCTATCGTGGCGATATCATCGAAAAGGACTGGTACAAGGGCGTCGCCTCGCCGGTCCGGCTGGAACGCACCAAACCCAGCCTGCGTCGCACCCCGCCGAAGTTCAGCCAGCATGCCAGTGAGGTGCTCGGCGAGTTCGGCTACTCGCAGGCAGAAGTCGAGGCGCTGGTCGCCAAGGGCGTGGTCTGCGGGCCCGAGCGAAAGCGCTGATCCGTCCGGATCAACTTTGTAGCCCGGATGGGAGCGAAGCCTGGATTGCGCTTCGCTCCGTCCGGGCTACCCGCCGGCTGCGGCAACAGGTCGCCTCAAGATTGACGTTCCCGGAGGGCTGCTTGTTTTTGCCGGATCCATCCCCCGGTCCGGCTTCCCCGGTACCATGATCTTCGCTTATAGGTCATTTGCACGTCATTCCGCGCTGCTAGCGCAACCGATCGGGATGACGGCTTAATGGGAGGGGTCTTATGGCTTTTCGACGTTTCGGCGCTGCAGCGGCTATCGCGGCCGCACTGGCATTCGGCGCTTCGCCGGCATTTGCCGTAACCGAAATCCAGTGGTGGCACGCCATGACCGGCGGCAACAACGATGTCGTGGTCAAGCTCGCCACTGATTTCAACGCATCGCAGAGCGAGTACAAGGTCGTTCCGACCTACAAGGGCGGCTATGCGGATACGATGAACGCCGGCATCGCCGCGTTCCGCGCCGGCAACGCGCCCCACATCATGCAGGTCTTCGAGGTCGGCACCGCCACCATGATGGCGGCAACCGGCGCGATCAAGCCGGTCTACAAATTGATGCAGGAGGCGGGCGAGAAATTCGATCCGAGCAGCTACCTGTCCGCGATCACCGGCTACTACTCGACCTCGAAAGGGGAGATGCTGTCCTTCCCCTTCAACTCGTCTTCGACCGTGATGTGGGTTAACCTCGATGCGCTGAAGAAAGCCGCGATCGCGGAGATTCCAAAGACCTGGCCGGACGTGTTCGCCGCGGCGAAGAAACTGAAGGCCGCCGGCTACAGCAATTGCGGCTTCTCCAATGCCTGGGTGACCTGGGTCAATCTCGAGCAGCTCTCGGCCTGGCACAACGTGCCGCTCGCCAGCAAGGCCAACGGGCTCGACGGCTTCGACACCGTGCTGCAGTTCAACGGACCGCTGCAGGTCAAGCATCTGGAAAACCTGATCGAGCTGCAGAAGGACAAGACCTACGATTATTCCGGCCGGACCAACACCGGCGAGGGCCGCTTCACATCAGGCGAGTGCCCGATCTTCCTGACCTCGTCGGCGTTCTTCGGCAATGTGAGGTCGCAGGCCAAGTTCAACTGGACCAACGCGCCGATGCCCTATTACCCGGATGCCAAGGGCGCGCCGCAGAATTCGATCATCGGCGGCGCCTCGCTGTGGGTGATGGGCGGCAAGTCGGCCGAGGAGTACAAGGGCGTCGCCAAGTTCCTGGCCTTCCTTTCGAATACCGATCGCCAGGTCGAGATCCACAAGGCGTCCGGTTATCTGCCGATCACCAAGGCGGCTTACGAGAAAGCCAAGGCGGAGGGCTTCTACAAGGACCAGCCCTATCTGGAGACCCCGCTGAAGGAGCTCACCAACAAGGAGCCGACCGAGAACTCGCGCGGCCTGCGCCTCGGCAACATGGTCCAGCTTCGCGACATCTGGGCCGAGGAGATCGAGCAGGCGCTGGCCGGCAAGAAGACGGCCAAGCAGGCGCTTGATGCGGCCGTCGAGCGCGGCAACCAGATGCTCCGGCAGTTCGAAAAAGCCGCCGTACGCTGAGTCTCGCGTCGCACTGAGTCATGTAGCCCGGATGGAGCGAAGAGACTGGGTAAGAATCTGAGCTTTTTGTAGGAACGAGTGTACGATTCGGTATGACGAATCGTAGGTTCAAGACCGGCGTCAGCCGGGATCAGGTCAGCCTTCTACCTGCACGGGTCGAAGATTATG
>NZ_JADYVX010000021.1 GCF_020194175.1 Bradyrhizobium sp. BRP22
GCTCACCCACGGTTGTAGCCGGAGGGGGAAACGGGCGACATCGCCACGCGCTTTGGCCGGTGGCCACCGGCCAAAGCGCAAGTCGCTTCCATCGCACAAATCATGTCCGAGCAGATACAAGGGGCTCCCTCCGCGAAGTTCAGCCTGAATTGTACTGAGAACGCCTTCGAGGTTGCCGAGCACATCGTTGTTCCAGAAGCGGAGCACTTTGTAATCTTCCTCAGTCAGGCGACGATCACGTGTTGCATCGGACGCCGACTCGCTGTGCTGCCCGCCGTCCACTTCGATGATCAAAAGCCTTTCGCGGCAAACAAAGTCGCAGACGTAACCGCTTATCGGTTGCTGCCGGACAAATTTATGCCCGTCGATCTGACGACTCCGAATACGATTCCAGAGGACTGTCTCTGCATCCGTTTGGTTTGCGCGTAACTTTCGCGCGATTCGGATCATTTTTTCATTGCGGCCACGCATCGCCCTGCCCCTCACCCGGAGCCGACGCTGCGCGCCGCCTCCGACCTCTCCCCGCAAAAGAGCGGGGAGAGGTTTATACCACCGCCACCAACCCCTGCATCGGCTTGGCGGCGCGGCTATCGGGGAATACCGATTCCGCCAGCACGCGGTCGGCGAGGCCGAACTGGTCGTGCAGCACGCCCTTCATCACCGCACGCAAATCGGTGGTCGGCGCGAGGTCGCGGCCCTGATAGAGATTGGCGGGCTTCAGGCCGGGCCAATCGGCAATCACGCGACCGCCTTTCACCGCGCCGCCGGCGAGCAGTGCGACGGTGCCGGTGCCGTGATCGGTGCCTTCGGTGCCGTTGATGCGCGCGGTGCGGCCGAATTCGGTGGCGACCACGATCACGGTGTCGCGCCAGCGTTCGCCGAGCCCGCTTTCGAATTCCGCCAGCGCGCCATCGAGGCCGCCGAGCAGTTGCGCGAGACGGCCGACCGGTCCGCCCTCCTTGGCATGGGTATCCCAGCCGTCGAAGGCGAGCGCGCCGATCCGCGGACCGTCATCGGCCGCCATCAATTTCGCCGCGCCGCGCGCCACCAGCCGCATCGCACCGACGCCGTTGGTGCCGGACTTCGGCTTCATCTCGTCGCCCTGCGCGACCTTCTCCAGTTGCAGGCCTTGCGTGAGCGCGGATGCGAGCGCGCCGTCGCGATGCTGATAGAGCTCGAGCAGGCGCATCGCGGTGTCGTCATCGGCCTGCGGCAGCGCGACCGGCGCCCAGCCGACGGTCGGCGCCGCGCCGCGCAGCACCAGCGGCGTCGTGGGGCCGACCGCGAGCGCGCGCGTCACCCGCTCGCCTTTCGGCAGCGCTTCGAGCGCGCGGTTGAGCCAACCCGATTGCACCCTGCCCGGACCGGCAAAGCCGCTTTCGAGCACGTCCTGGCCATCGAAATGCGAGCGCTCGCGATAGGAGGTCGCGACCGCGTGGATCACGGCGGCCTGCCTGGCGCGATACATCCGCGCGAATTCCGGCATCGCCGGATGCAGGCCGAAGAAGGAGTCGAGCATCACGGCCGCATTCGGCCCGTCGGACCGGAGCGCGATCGAGCCATGCAGGCCGGCGTATTCGGGGTCGCCGATCGGCGCTACTGTCGCAAGACCATCGAGCGCGCCGCGCAGGATCACCACCACGAGCCGCGGATCGCGGCCATCGGCTGCGCGTGCGAATTTCGGCAAGTAGGCCCAGGCGGCAAAGGCGGCGCCGCCGAGCAGCAAGGAGCGGCGCGAAGTGGCTTGCGAGCGCAGGCCTTCAAAGCATTGCATCGGTCACCTCCTCTGGAATTCCGGCGACATCAACAAGAGTGCCAGCGCCTGCTGGCGCGATTCCGCGCGCTCTATCGTGCGCCGCGTGTCCGGCGAGGCGGCATCGGCGGCGACCAGATCGAGCAGCTCGCGCGGATCGACGCCATCGCCAAGCCGCGAGGCGATCTGCGCCGAGATATCGAGCCGCAGCTTCATGCCTTCGGGCGCGGCCCAGGCTGCGCTGGTATCGGGAAAACCGTTCGGGCCGGCCGGCGACCACAGCGGCTGACCGAGCACGTTGAGGCCGCCCAGATAGCGGGAGGGATCTTCGGGATTGCGCCCGAGCAGCCGGCCGGAGGCGATCAGGAATTCGTAAGGCGAGCGCATCTTGGTCAATGGCGCATCCCACGCCTCGCCGGAATCGAGCAGCGCGGTCGCGAGCGCCTTCAGATCGCCGTCGGTTCGGGTGAAAACATCCTGCAGCCGCGCCACCAGGCCCAGTGGCGGATCGTCGGCCACGAAATGGCGCGCGAATTTGGTGGCGATGAATTTTGCCGTCGAGGGATGGCGCGCGATGTCGGCAAGCACCGCCTCGCCCTGCGCCACGCCATTGGGTTCATACACCTTGCCCATCACGCGCTGCGGACCGGGCTGATGCGCATTGGCGTTGAACACGAAAGTCCCGGGCGGACCGAGCTGGCCCTGCCGGCCGGCAAAGGTCCACCCCGTGATGACGCGCGCGAGCGAGGTGACGTCGTCCTGGGTGTAGCCGCCGCCGACGCCGAGCGTGTGCAATTCCATGATCTCGCGGGCGAGGTTTTCGTTGAGGCCGCGGTTGCGGTTGAGGCCGGCGCGCGAGTCCGGACCGAGCGACTGCTGGTTGTCGAGAAAGAACAGCATCGCCGGATGCTGCTCGACCGCCTTCAGCATGTCACCGAAGCGGCCGAGCACATGCGGCCGGATCGCCTCGCGCTCGAACGAGCCGGCCCAGATCCGCGCCAGCCCGCCCTTGTTGGCGGAGATGCAGAAATGGTTCGACCAGAACACGACGAGGCGCTCGACGAAACCGCATTCAGCAAAACTCGCGCGCTGAATGCGCGCCAGCGCCTCGGCGCGAAACGTCTTCTGGATGACGTTGGCCGGTGGCGGCGGCGGCTTCGGTGGATTGGGCTGCATCGCGTCGGATGTCGCCATCGTCTCCTTGGCCGCCATCTCCTTCGCGATCGAGGCGAGCGACGGATTGCGGTGCGGCACATTCGGTTCCGGCGGTGCTTCCGTCGCCGTAGATTTGGTGGCGGCATTGCGCGCCTGCTGGATCTCGAACTGGTAGTCGAACAGCGCCTTGCCGAGCGCCGGCGTCGAGGAGAGCCCCGGCATCTCCAGGAGCGCAACATTGGCGCGATTGAGTTCGGCTTTGACGAAGCCGCACGGATCGGAGGCCGCATTGATGAAATCGCCGGAAGCGCCGCCGCGGGCGCCGAACCCGAAGCGATTGAGCGCAACAAGGGCTGCTTGCGAATCGCGGGCCATCGGATTTCCCTTCGGAGGCGTCCTCGGTTTATGATTTGCAACATCATAGCGTGCATCCGGATGAACCCCGGATTAATTCCGCGAAAGGAGAGCAGCCGATTACATGACAAATCGGACAGAAAGCACCGCGCGCCGGCTTTCCTGCGCCCGCTGCGGCACTGCGTTCACCTGCAATCCTTCGGGCCAGTGCTGGTGTGCGGCGGAACCTTATCGCCTGCCGATGCCGGCGCATGATGGTGGCGACTGTCTTTGCCCGGATTGCCTGCGCAAGCTCGTCGCCGAGCAAACCGGTGCGGCCGCGACATGACTGATCCCTGGGACATCAGCGCCGTCCTGCTCGACATGGACGGAACGCTGCTCGACACCGAGAAGGTCTATTTCGACAGCCTGGTCGCGGCGCTGAATGCGCGTGGCTATACCGACGATGTCGTCGCCCTGTGCCACGCCATGATCGGCCTTCCCGGGCCGGAATGCGAGCTGATGCTGGTGAAACGCTACGGCGACGACTTTCCGCTCGCCGAGATCAACCGGGCTTTCGCCGCCAACCGGGACGAGATCCTTCGCGCAGGCCTGCCGCTGAAGGCCGGCGCCATCGAACTGCTCGATGCGCTTCGATCTGCGGACTATCCGATGGCGATCGTGACCTCCTCCTCGCGACGCTCGGCCGACCAGCATCTGACTCTCGCCGGAATCCGCGCGCGCTTTGATACCATCCTGACCCGTGACGATGTCGTGCACTGCAAGCCGAGCCCGGATCTCTATCTGCTGGCCGCGCAACGGCTCCGCGTGAAGCCGCAGGCCTGCATCGCGATCGAGGATTCCAACCATGGCGTGACCGCGGCGCACGCCGCCGGCGCCATCACGCTGATGGTGCCGGACATGATCGCGCCGACCGAGGAAACGCGCGCCAAATGCGCCGCGGTGCTGCCGGACCTCAACGCGGCGCTGGCGATGCTGCGCGAGCGCGGTGCGCTGTAGCTACACCTCGTATCCGGGTGACTTCCGCGCCATGCCGTCAAACGCATCGAGCAGGCGCTCACGCCAGGCGTAGACCGGATCGCTCTCGACCAGCAGCTTGAACGGGCTCACGACGCGCGCCCATTGGAAGCCGCCGAACACGATGTAGTCGGCATAGTTCGGCCTGTCGCCGCCGAGATAGGGCTGCGTCTTCAGCGTCAGCCGCAGCGGATCGAGGCTCTTGCGAAAGCCCTCGACCGCGCGATCGCGGGTGGCGGCGACCTCTTCCAGCGGCTTGCCAAGCCGTGCTTCGCGCGTCTTGCGGAAATAGGCGACATCATCGGGCGCAAGATGCGCGGGGATGTCGGCGACGATCAGCGGGAAGATGCCGCCGATCACCGTGACATCGCCCCACCAGTTCAGCATGCGCCCCATCGCGCGGCCACCTTCGCCGCCGAACAGCGAGGGCCGGTCGGGATAGGTGTCCTCGAGATAGTTGGCGATCGCCCAAGAATCGGTCACCGTGGTATCGCCGTCGAGCAGCACCGGCACCTTGTCGGATTTATGCGGGGCGATCGCTTCCTTCTCGGTGAAGCACCAAGGGATCGACTCGGCGCCGAGCCCCTTATGCGCCAGCGCCATCCGCGTGCGCCAGCAATACGGGCTGAACGGACGGGAGGCGTCGGTGCCGACGAGTTCGAACAGTTTCATCGCCATGGATCAATCTCGCTGATGTCGGCAGACAGACTAAGCGTCATTGCGAGGAGCGCAAGCGATGAAGCCAGAGAGCTGTCATGCCCCGCGAAGGCGGGGCATCCAGTACACCGCGGCGGCTACATGGATACGCGACCGCCAGTGGTTACTGGATCATCCGCCGGAGCCTGTCATCGGGCGGCGCTTTGCGCCGACCCGGCGGCGGATGATGAGAGGGAGCATGGGACGCGACAGCAGCGCTACCGCACCACCGCCGCGGTCTGGCCGAACAGGATCTTGCGTTCCTCCTCGGTGCGGATCGCGGGCTGGCCGAAATTCGGATTGACCTCTTTCGCCTTGGCATAGGCGCGCACCGTGGCGGGCCGCGCCTCGATCGTTTGCAGCCAGCGCTTCAGATGCGGGAAATCGTCGATGTTCTGGCCCTGGTTCTTGTGGCCGACGACCCAGGGATAGCTCGCCATATCGGCGATCGAATAGTCGCCGGCGACGAATTCGCGGTCGGCGAGGCGCTTGTTGAGCACGCCATAGAGCCGGTTGGTCTCGTTCACATAACGGTCGATGGCGTATTGCAGCTTCTCCTGCGCATAGTTGCGGAAGTGATGGTTCTGCCCCGCCATCGGGCCAAGGCCGGCCATCTGCCAGAACGTCCACTGGATCGCGTCATAGCGGCCATAGAGATCAGCGGGCAGGAACTTACCGGTCTTCTCCGCGAGATAGAGCAGGATCGCGCCGGACTCAAACAGTGAAAGCGGCTTGCTGCCGCCCTTCGGCGCATGATCGACGATCGCGGGAATCCGGTTGTTGGGCGCGATCGCCAAAAATTCCGCCGTGAACTGCTCGCCCTTGCCGATGTTGACCGGGATGATCCTGTAGTCGAGCCCGGTCTCCTCGAGGAACATCGTGATCTTGTGGCCGTTCGGCGTGGTCCAGTAATGGAGGTCGATCATTGGGCATGATCCTGCGGCTGGGAGGGAACGCGCATCGAAGAAAGATGCGATTGCATGAATTTTGATCGGCTCACTCGTGCAAGTCAATGGCATCGCCACGAAACGATAGTGGCCCTGCGCGGCCTGCATGGCGCGCAGGTGAGAGGCAATCAGTCGATGCGGCCGTGCTCGCGCAGGAATCGTTCACCACTTTCCGTGACCATCACCCGTAAGCCCTCGATCGTCGGGCGGCGCACGACATAGCCCAAGTCGATGGCGTCCTCCCAGATCGTCAGGCGCGGGCACGAGGTACGCCAGGTCTCGATCACCTCAGCATAAGGCCGCGGCTCGCGCGCAATCCATTCGACGAGATCCAGTACGAGGGCGTCCGCGGATTGACGCATCCGGACCTCCCTCAATGCGCCATTGCGCTGTTGCGCGCCACGAGCAGCCAGCCGCCATAAATGATGTAATAACCCGCGACCGTCGTGATCAGCCGGTTCGCCCAGGTGCGAAACTGCGCATCGCTCATCGCTTCCAGGATCCGCCGCGCCAGCGTGGTGCCGAGCATCGAGGCCGCCACCGCCACGCCCGCCAGCACCGGATCGAGCGTCGCGGCCTGCTCGATGATGCCGCCGAAATAGATCAGCTTGGTGAAGTGGCTCGCGACCTGGCAGGTCGCCTTGGTCGCGACCACCTCGCGGCGGCCGAAATTGCCGCCGAGGAAGAACGTGTCCATCAGCGGGCCGGAGACGCCGGTCATCAGCATCAGCCCCATGCAGACCGAGCCGTAGAACGTGCCCTGCCAGACCGAATCGGGGTTCGGCTTGATCCCCTTCGGCGTCAGCCGCGCCATGAACGGCGTGATGCCGAGCAGCAGCAGCGCGATCGGCGTATCCGGCACGTAGCGCGTCACCGACCAGATCGCCAGCGCCACGCCGCAGCCGATCATGTAGACCATAACCGGCCGCCAGCGGATATGCGCCCGCCACAGCAAGGCGCGCCAGCCATTTGAAGCCATCTGCGTGATCGCGTGCAGCACCATCGCGGGCGGCAGCGGCAGGATGGTGAGCAGCACGCCGATCAGGATCAGCCCGCCGGCCATGCCGAACAGCCCCGACAGGAACGCAGTCGCGACCATCAGCACGCCAAGGGCTGCAATCAGAAGCGGGCTCACGAGAATCTCCTGCGAACTGCCTACGCCCCCTCGCCCCGTTCTTACGGGGAGAGGTGAAGCGCGCCGCCACCAATTCAACCTCAGGTCTTGCATTCAATGTTCTGCCCTGCTTGCACGCGTCGCGCAAACTGAGTTATCTCGTCCTGGCATCAGCTTTCCTGAGGGTAATGGTTTGCGGCGGCTGCTCTTTCTCAACGGCATCAAGGCATTCGAGGCGGCGGCGCGCACCGGCAGCTTTGCCGCCGCGGGCGCCGAGCTCAATGTCTCGGCCGCCGCGATCAGCCGGATGGTGCATCTATTGGAAGAGCGGATCGGGGTGGCGTTGTTCGAGCGCAAGGCCAACCGTCTCGTCACCACCGCGGCCGGCCGCTTCTACCAGAACGGCTTGACGCCGATCTTCGATGCGCTGGCGAGCCTCACGGCGCAGGTCACCGCGCCGGCGAGCGTCCGTGTTCTGACCATCGGCGTCGGACCGACCTTTGCAATGAAATGGCTGATCCCGCGGCTCGCCGATTTCCAGAAGCAGGAGCCCGAGATCGAGGTTCGCGTCGCCACCGGCGGCGCCGCCGCGCCGGAGCCGTTCAGCGACGACTGGAGCTGCGGCATCAAGCTTGGCGACGGCGATTGGCCGGGGCTGGTGGCCGAGCCGCTGTTTGCCGCCGATCTGTTGCCGGTCTGCGCGCCGCGGCTGGCAAGCCAGCTCAGGCGCGCGGGCGACCTGAAGGGCAGAAGCCTGCTCCGCGTGGCGCACTCGCCGGACGACTGGCCGACCTGGCTGAAGGCCGCCGGCGTTGCCAGGATCACGGCACGCGGGCCCGAGTTCCAGTTTTACGGCCAGGCGCTGCAGGCGGCCGTCGACGGCCTTGGCGTCGCGATGGGAATCCGGCCCTATATCGACGACGATCTCGCCGCGGGGCGGCTGGTCGCGCCATTCGAGCTCAGTGTGCCGAAGGGCATGCGCTGGTACCTCGTCTATCACGGCTTCCGCACCGGCCAGCGCGATTTTGCCGCCTTCCATCGCTGGGTCATCCGCGCCGCGGCCGAACCCGCCACACGCGGCAAGGGCCAGCGCGGCGCGGCGTGAGGCCGCACCCGCACGCCTGCGACGAAAGTTTCCCCGCCAAGTGTGAACCAGTTCACAAAGTGCCGCGCCAAGGGCGTGCTTTGGTCCCAATTGGGAAAAGACTTGGGATCGGATCGCGGGCATGATTTACGGCGCCTTTGAGATCAACTCATTCGAGGCAGGGAAGGGGCTATGGCACGCCAGGATTCAACGAGCCGATCGCGAGCCGGTCGTCATCGATGGCATCTCGTTTCCGACACTCGAACTCGGCTTTGCGTGGTCCGATCCGGATGCGGCGATCGCCCACGCGAAGGCGCAGATCGACCGCTACGGCCGGCGCTATGGGGTGACCTCAACCGAACCGTCGCCGACCTCGCGGTAGTCGGCAGCGCCCTCGCTGCCGCGGCACCGCCATGCGAAGCCGCGCCGGCACTTCCGCCCGCGCCGCCGTTCCTGAACAACTGCCCGGAATGCGACGCCGAGCTCGCCCTGCTCCGCGTCATCCCCGGCCGCGCCGCCGAATACTGGGCGATGCGCTGCACCGGCTGCGGCGGGATCCACCTCAATATCGTCGAGGACACCACCTCCTCCGCCTGCTGACGTGTTGCTTTACCTCGCCCCGCCCTTGCGGGGAGAGGTCGGCGCGAAGCGCCGGGTGAGGGGCGCCTCCGCGAATGCGGTGACCGACAACGGGGCGCCGACGCAGCCGCACGGCATTGGTCCGAGCAAGCGGAGACAGCCCTCACCCGGATTTGTGGCTGCGCTCCAAATCCGGCCTCTCTCGCGAGCGGGAGAGGCGAAGAAGTCGCGCCGCGCTCGCACCAAATCCCGGGCAGTTCCGCGGCTGCTGACACCTGCTGACATCGCAGGTACGCCCCGTGCATTCGCCCTTTCATGCCGGCAGGACTCGTCCCATATTCGCCCCATGGCGAAGAAACCTGACACTCCCAAAAAGCCCGGCAAATCCCCCAGATCCAAAGCACACCGGCCCGAAGTCCTCCCGATTGCGCCGGCGCTCGCCGAACTTTTGAACCCCGCCATCAACCGCGGCGAAAGCGGCGTCGGCTCGTCCACGGGCCTGCAGCCGCCGCCGGACAATTCGCGCGACCGCCGTGCCGGCGGCGAGGCCGCGGCGCATCGCGCGCGGGCCTCGACGCCGAAGGAATTTCCCTCTCCCGCCTCTCCCCCGCGAACGGCGGAGAACCAGGGTCGGGGCAGCTTCGACGAAGCGCCCCAGGCCAATTACGGCACCGCCGCGACGGTGCCGATGCTCGATCCGGAGTTGGCGCGGCAGCTCGGCCTGCCCACCGCTGAGGACGACGAGGAGGCGCTGGCCCGCCCGCCGCGCAGCAAGACCGAAGCGCTCGGCGTCAAGGCCACGGCGGATGCGCTGGAGACGCTGATCCGCGAGGGCCGTCCCGAGTTCCGCAAAGACGACGGCTCGATGCGGGTATGGACGCCACACCGCCCGCCGCGTCCGGAAAAGAGCGAAGGCGGCGTCCGCTTCGAGATCAAGTCCGACTACCAGCCCAAGGGCGATCAGCCGACCGCAATCGCCGAGCTGGTCGAGGGCATCGAGCGTAACGACCGCACCCAGGTGCTGCTCGGCGTCACCGGCTCCGGCAAGACCTACACCATGGCCAAGGTGATCGAGGCCACCCAGCGCCCTGCCCTGATCCTGGCGCCGAACAAGACGCTGGCCGCGCAGCTCTATGGCGAGTTCAAGAACTTCTTCCCTGATAACGCGGTCGAATATTTTGTCAGCTATTACGACTATTATCAGCCGGAAGCCTACGTACCGCGCACTGACACGTACATAGAGAAAGACTCTTCGATCAACGAGCAGATCGACCGCATGCGCCACGCGGCGACGCGCGCGCTGCTCGAGCGCGACGACGTCATCATCGTCGCCTCGGTCTCCTGCATCTACGGTATCGGCTCGGTCGAGACCTATACCGCGATGACGTTCGCGCTGAAGAAGGGCGAGCGCATCGACCAGCGGCAATTGATCGCCGACCTCGTCGCCCTGCAGTACAAGCGCACCTCGGCGGATTTCACCCGCGGTACCTTCCGCGTCCGCGGCGACGTCATCGACATCTTCCCGGCGCACTATGAGGACCGCGCCTGGCGCGTGAACCTGTTCGGCGACGTCGTCGAGAACATCGAGGAGTTCGATCCGCTCACCGGCCACAAGCAGGACGAGCTCGAATTCATCAAGATCTACGCCAACTCGCACTATGTGACGCCGCGCCCGACGCTGGTACAGGCCATCAAGTCGATCAAGAGCGAGCTGAAGATGCGGCTGGACCAGCTCAACGACCAGGGTCGGCTGCTCGAAGCGCAGCGGCTTGAGCAGCGCACCACCTTCGATCTCGAGATGATGGAAGCGACCGGAAGCTGCGCCGGCATCGAGAACTATTCGCGCTACCTCACTGGGCGCCGCCCCGGCGAACCGCCGCCGACGCTGTTCGAATATGTGCCCGACAACGCGCTGGTCTTCGCGGACGAGAGCCATGTCAGCATCCCGCAGATCGGCGGCATGTTCCGTGGCGACTTCCGCCGCAAGGCGACGCTCGCCGAATATGGCTTCCGCCTGCCCTCCTGCATGGACAACCGTCCGCTGCGGTTCGAGGAATGGGACATGATGCGGCCGCAGACGGTCGCGGTTTCGGCCACGCCGGGCGGCTGGGAACTGAACGAGAGCGGCGGCGTGTTCGTCGAGCAGGTGATCCGCCCGACCGGACTTATTGATCCTCCCGTCGACATCCGTCCGGCCCGCACCCAGGTTGACGACCTCGTCGGCGAGGTGCGCGCGACCGCAGCCGCAGGCTATCGTTCGCTGATCACGGTTCTCACGAAACGGATGGCGGAGGACCTCACCGAATATCTGCATGAGCAGGGCATCCGCGTGCGCTACATGCACAGTGACATCGACACCATCGAGCGCATCGAGATCATCCGCGACCTCCGCCTCGGCGCGTTCGACGCGCTGGTCGGCATCAACCTGCTGCGCGAGGGCCTCGACATTCCCGAATGCGCGCTGGTCGCGATCCTCGATGCCGACAAGGAAGGCTTCCTGCGCAGCGAGACCTCGCTGATCCAGACCATCGGCCGCGCCGCGCGTAACGTCGACGGCAAGGTGATCCTCTACGCCGACAGCATGACCGGCTCGATGGAGCGCGCGATCGCCGAGACCAACCGCCGCCGCGAAAAGCAGATGGAATACAATGCCGCCAACGGCATCACGCCGGAGAGCGTGAAGAAGTCGATCGGCGACATCCTCAATTCCGTCTACGAGCGCGACCACGTGCTGGTCGAAGTCGGCGGCCACGACATGACCGACGACGTGATCTCGATCGGCCACAATTTCGAAGCCGTGCTCGCCGATCTCGAGACGCGCATGCGCGAAGCCGCCGCCGATCTGAACTTCGAGGAAGCGGCCCGCCTGCGCGACGAGGTCAAACGCCTGCGCGCCACCGAGATGGCCGTCGTCGACGATCCCACCGTCAAGCAACGCACCGTGCAGGGTAAGGCCGGCGCCTATGCCGGCACCAGGAAATACGGCGACGCCGCGAACGTGCCGGTGAGCGCGATGAAGAAGAAGAGCGTGACCTCGGCGATCGGGGCCGGCGGCAGTTCCGGCTCGAAAGTCCACAAGCCCCATCTCGACGAGATGCACGGCCCGGAATCCCTGCCCTATCGCCCGAACCCCGGTGCCAAACCGGCAAAACCGTTCGGCAGCACAAGCCGGATCATCCAGCCAACGGACTCGCGGCAGTCAGGGCCGGAGTTCGGGCCAGCGCCGCGGTCGAGCGGCGGCACGCCGGGGAAACGGGGTGGGTGGAAGAGGCGGTGAGCATGACGCGCGCCGAGCTTCACGCCTTCCTGCGGAAGCATCGGCTCGCGGTGGTCTCCACGATCGGAGCCGCATCGCCGCAGGCGGCCGTGGTCGGTATCACCGTCACCGATGCGCTTGAAATCATCTTCGACACGCTCGCAACTTCGCGCAAATACGCCAACCTTCGCGCCGACCCGCGCGTCGCGGCCAGCGACGTTCGGCGATGACCACAAAGCCGCGATCGGCCGCTGTGAAGAGAAAAGCCGCGCGTCGGGGGCAGTGACGCGCAGCAGTCAAGCGGCGACAACTTTTTCCTTGGTTGGCGCTCCCGCCGCGCCACGTGCCGCGTCGGAGCGCAGGCGTCGTTAGCAGCGTCTCGTTTGCGACACCAATTAAGGATTTGTCACGCACGGCAAGCATTGCCGCGATTTAACTGGTGGATTTTTCCAGCTCGGGCCAACACCGGGCGCTTCCCGCGCGCGAGGACTTCCATCAAGGCAATGCCGGTTATTGAGATCACTGAGGAGTGCCGCGCCCTGATCGAGAGCGCGGTCGAGCCCCCGATCGGACGGCGCTTGCCAAACGGCAACTGGCTGATACCGGTCAACGAGGCAACGTGGGAGCGGCTGCAGCAGGTGCGGCTACAAGAGGAAACGATCTCGGAGTGCATCATTCGTGTCCTGATCATCGCTCTGCATAAGCACGGCTTGCAATAAAGTGCGCCGGTGGATTGTGGTCATTCCGGAAGCCGCGTTAGCGGCTGTCCGAAATCCATGCATTCGCCCGCGCGGATTTGAACTGCTTCGCTGCGCACGCAAGCGCAATCCGCATCAAGCAGGCGCGACAAAGTAACCCGACGGGCAAATCACCAAAAGTCTGTCCATCCCTCATACAAAAAACATTCCGCTTTCGTCGTCGGGCAAATCAGTGATTTAACTCCGCGCGTCTCACCCAGATGAGGGGCGGATCGCGATCGTCACGAACGTTGCGGTGGGATGCGGTGGACGTGGAGCACGTGACTGACGAGCACAGGCATCACGGACGGCGAAGTCGTGTGGTTCTGGCGCCCCGACGCTGGCGCTAAGTTCGCGGAGATAATCTGCGGGCGACGGTGGCAAGAAAGCCCGGTCACCGGGGAGAGCACGAAGTAAGCCTGTAAACCATCGCGCAGGGAAAGCCGGAGTTGCTTCGGTTGATCTGTGGTCCTACCCCCGTGCTTTTTGTTGCACGGGGCCCACGGGTGCAACCGGCACCCGGCTTTCCCTGCGCCCTCACTTCGATGAGAGGGTGGAAAGTGAAGCAAGACTCGGACGCAACGCGCCGCGAGAACTTACATCCTCACTCCACCGTCATGCCCGCGAAGGCGGGCATCCAGTATCCCGCGGCCTCTCGGCATAAGCACTGACGTCTCTGGAATACTGGATCTCCGCCGGAGCCTGTCATCGGGCGGCGCTTAGCGCCGACCCGGTGGCGGACGATGACAGTGGAGAGCTGTTTGACATTTGAATCAGAAACTCGCCGCCCGTCATTGCGAGGAGCGAAGCGACGAAGCAATCCATGCCTCCACAAGCCGAGAAATGGATTGCTTCACTTCGCTCAATGACGGTCTCCGTCCCGCAGCCTATCCACCAAGCACGGAACAACATCTCCCCAATAATTCGCCGCCAGGTTGAACCTCACCGCCGCTTGTGTGACCAACTACCCGGGATGTTGTGGACGACGGGGGCTGACGACACACCATGAGAATCGCGTTGCTGGCGCTTTTGGGCCTGGCATTCGGTGCGCTGAGCGGCGCCGCGCTCGGCATCAGCGCCGGGCTTGCCTGGATCCAGATCTTCAAAACCTCGAATTTTGAAGGCTATAGCGGCATGCTGGTGTTCTTCACTTTCATGCCGCTGGGAGCCGTGATCGGCGGCATCGGCGGCGCGCTGCTGTTCGCCGTGATCGCGATCCGCGACGCTGAAACCGCGATCGAGCCCGAACCGGTCCCGCGTCTCGACCGCTGACGGACCGCAAAAGGCGGGAATCGCGAAAAAAGTCTGCATTTGTGCAATGCAAAAATAACAATTGCGTTCTGGCGCAACCACTCTATTTGAAGCGCTGAAATTTGAAGTGCAGCAATCTGGCGCGGCGTCGGTGCGGACGCCCTTTCGCCATTGCTGTTTTGCAATCCAGATTCGGGAAGACGATAAATGACAGAGCATAGTCTCTGGCGTTTTTCGCGCGCGTTTCATCGCGCGATCAACGAACGCCAGATAGCGGATGTTGCCGCCCTGATCGACGATGACGTCGAATGGGCGATTTACGGACCGATCGACCTGTTTTCCTTCTTCGGCGCACGCCAGGGCAAGGATGCCGTGCTCGAGGTGATCAGGCAGATGGCCGAGAACTTCCGTGTCCGCCGCTTCGATCGCGAGTCCATCATGCTGGGCGTCGATTCCGCGGCCTCGATGATGCGCTACTCGCTGACCTCGCTCGATTCGAGCAAGCCGATTTCGGTGCGGATCGCGCATTTCGCGCAATTCCGCGGCGGCCTTTTGACCCGCTTCCGCGTCCTGGTCGACAGCTTCGACCTGGTCGAGCAGACGGTCGGCTACCCGATCCATCTGCCGCGGATCGCAGTGGCGCAATAAGCACCTCGCCATCGTCATCATTCGCTGGACTAGTTTCGTCGTACCCGGGCGTTTCCCGGGTATCCAAATGCCTTCCTCTTGCCAGCCCCGGGAAGGCGCGGATGGCCGGGACACGAGCTGAACGCGTTTCACGCTCTTGTGCCCGGCCATGACGATCCGATTCGTGTTACATGCTGTCGCGCGATGAGAACGTTGCGTCACAATTTTGCGCTAGGATAAGGCGTATCGTTGCGGCTGGAATGCGGGCTGCGGGAATGACTTCCAAACGACGATCTGGCTGGGCGTGGTTGCCGGTACTGGCTGCGGGCTTTGGTTTCGCGATGGTGCTGCCGGCAGCGGCGCAGACCTCCGCGCAGATTTCCCCTTGGAGCGGTATCGACAACCCGACACCGGCTGCCGCGGAAGCCGCGCCCGAATCCGAATCCAGCGACGCCGACGTGATGAAGGACGTCGACGTCGACAAGCTCGACTGGAGCCTGCTCAGCGCCGATGCCTCGTCCTCCGATACCGTGCTGACGTCGAGGAAAGCCGCCGCGCCGAAGAAGGCTGATAGCAGTGATGCGGCATGGTCGGAGAACAACAACGCCAACGGCACCTCCGCGGTCTCGGTCAAGCAATCGATCTCGCCGTTCTGGGACACGCGGATCGGCGCCGACATGACGATCGCGCGGCAGGGCACGGGCACGCTGACCAATTCCGAACTGCTGTCGGAACGGCTCGCCAATGGCGGCAGCCTTCCGCAATCCTCCGGCACCGCCTGGGCCGCGGTGACAGCGCCGGGCGTCGCTTCGATCTGGGACAAGACCTCGGTCGAGGCCCGCGTCGATCCCGGCAGTGACCAGACCAGGTTCGGGACCTCGCTCAGCAAGTCGGTGCCGCTCGCCGACCAGTATTCGCTGACACTACAGAACGGCTACAATCTGATCCAGCAGGGCGTGGTGCCCGTCCCCGGCATCGTCAGCCATCCCTCGCGTAGCTACGAGGCCGATCAATCGGCCAGGCTGAGCATTAACGATCTGGGAACCAGCTTCATCGCCGGCCAGACGCTCGCCACCGGCGAGGACAAATGGCTGCACCGGATCGGCGCCGAGCAGAAGCTGTTCGATGGCATCACCATCTCCGGCTCGATCGGCGAAACCGCACAGGGCCCCGTCAACAGGAGCCTGACGGCCGGGTTCAAGCGCTCCTGGTGAGCCGGCCGCGGTCGCAATCCCTTAAGGAATGATCGAACCATTGCCGCAACTTGGCCTAGATGCGGTCAAAATCGGACGCCCATAGTTGCTCTTCACGTCGTCGTGCGGCGGGGGCCTTCCGCGCTCGCGTCATTGCGTAACAGAGGAATAGCCGATGAACGCCACCAATCGTTCCGAGCAAGTTGAAACGGAAGTAGAAGAGACGGAAATCGACAACAACCTCGCCGCCGTCTCGGACGTCGAGGCCGGCATCCGCGAATTCGTGCGCAACGATATCGCGTATCTGCGCCGGCCGCCGCAGGTGAGCACGGAACCACTCGAGCCGAACACCGAGGCCACCGTGAACAATGTCAACTCGCTGATCCAGCGCGTCGCCGGCACGTCGCTCGCGGAGATCGAGAAGTTGATCTCCGAGCTCGAAAGCCTGCGCGACCTCCTGCATGCCGAAGGCCAGCGCGTCCAGCGCGAGATCTCGGGCTACGCACAGCTCAGCCAGGCCGCGATGAAGTCGACCCGCATGATCGCCGACAACGTCACGCAGTGGAAACGCGCCGCCGACGGCCTGCGCAATAGCTGATCTCGGCGATTGCAATAAATTCAGACCGCCGCATCACCCGTGCGGAGGATGCGGCGGTTTCTATTTGACTAAAATGATTTGAACGATAAAAAGCGCAGCGCGCGACGAGGCATGATCCGAAGCGATCATGCTCAAGCAAAGAGCGCGATGATTTTTTGAGCGTGATCGTCTCCATCCGGATCACGCCACGACGGATGCCGCCCGGCAGGCCGTTCCTGGGGGAAACCAGCACTGATGCAGAGCGTTCGGCCTGACAACACCGATCCCATTCCGCTGCGGCAGTCGCCGCACAGTGTCGGCACCATCATGCTGCGCTTCGTCGGACTATTGATCGCGGCCACCGTGGTGATGGTGTTGATCTGGAGCCGCTGAGGCCGCACAGGCGGGTCGCCCGACGGCCTGGCCGCTCATGGTTAGCAGATGCTGAAAATCAGCGCCGGACGATGGCGCTGCTCTCGAGCGTGAAGGCGCCGTCGGCATAGCCCTTCACCACCATGCCGGTGGTCAGCATCACCGCAATCGTTACGGTCGCGAAAATAGCGCCCAGAACTTTCAGCGCGACACGATCTGCCATTGTCGTTCCCTACGGTGGTGCTTTCCCTGGGTCTGATATGGCCGGCAGAAAGTTCAAAATGGGTTAGCAAATAGATCGTTTCCGGAATTCGTCGGATACGGTTAAGAACGCAACGGTTCCCTTAAACCATGCAATCCGCGTTCAGTCCGCCTTCCGGCGCGGAACGAAGGCGGTGGCGAGGAACGAGAATACGAGTTCACCGCGCTGGTTGGTGCCGGTGTTGCGGCCCTGCAGAATGCCCCATTCGGGGCGCTTCTCGGAGGTGCGCTTGGTCTCGACCACATTGGCGTAGCTGATGGTGTCGCCGGCCAGCACCGGCTTGATCCAGCGCAGCTCGCGAAAGCCGGGCGACGGTCCCCACACGGGGACCTCTTCTCCGCGCGCAGCCATCTGCTGCGCCAGACGCTTGCCGTCGGCGACCAGGAGCTTCATGCAGACGGAGGCGACATGCCAGCCCGACGCCGCCAGGCCGCCGAACAGCGACTTCCGTCCCTCCTCCTCGTCGAGATGAAAGCGCTGCGGATCGAACTGCGCCGCGAACCGCTTGATGTCCTCGGCGGTGAAGGTGAACGAGCCGAGCTCGCGCCGCGTGCCGATCTCGATATCCTCAAAGAAGCGCATCGATGCTACCCCGCCGCCGCTTCGGCTCGCCGGCCGACGATGATCGGCGATTCCATCTCGCACAACACCACGCCGGCCGCGTTGCGCACGGTGCACTTGAAGGTGACGATGCCGGTCGAAGGCCGGCTGCGCGAGACCCGCGCGTCGACCACGTCGACATCCAGCGTCAAATCGTCGCCGGGGCGCAGCGGCGACAGCCAGCGCATCTCGTTGACGCCGGGTGAGCCGAGCGAGGCCGTGCGGCAGATAAAGCCGTCCGCCAGCATCCGCATCGTCAGCGAACCGAGATGCCAGCCCGAGCCGGACAGGCCCTTGAGCATCGATCGTTTCGCCGCCTCTTCGTCCAGATGCATCGGCTGTGGATCGAACTCGGCGGCAAAGGCCAGAATCTCCTCGCGCGTAACGTGGCGGGGACCGAAGGTGCCAAAATGGCCTATCTTGAAATCTTCGAAAGTAAGCGTCGTCATGCTGGGGATTTCTGAAGGGAGGGGCTGATTGTGGCCGTTATTTACGACAATCTCAACCCGCCCGCCCACATGGCTTGCTTTCAAGGAAGACCACCATAGCGGGGGAGTACCGGCCCCGCGTACCGCTCCCCGACTTGCCCGGACACAGGTTCGGAGCTAGCCCTGCTTCGGCGCGATTCGAAATCGATTGGCCGGGAGAATCACCGATGTTCGATTTTCAAGACCTGTTCCAGTGGGACCGCTTCATTACCCCCACGATCATCAAGACGTTCTACTGGCTGGTCATCGGCGTGATCGTGCTGTTCGGCATTTACGGAATCCTCTGGAGCCTCGCCGCCATGGCGATCAGCCCGTTCGGCGGCTTCATCCTGCTGCTCGCCTCGCTCACCAGCATCGTGGTCGGCATCGTGCTCTCGCGCATCGTCGCCGAATTCATCCTGATCGTGTTCCGCATCAATGAGCATCTCGGCGCGATCCGCGACCAGGGCGGGATGCGATGATCAGGTATTGAACCTGAAATGCATCACGTCGCCATCGGCGACGACATAGTCCTTGCCCTCGAGCCGCAGCTTGCCGGCATCGCGGGCGCCGGCTTCGCCGCCGAGCGCGACGTAGTCGTCATAGGCGATGGTCTCGGCTCGGATGAAGCCCTTCTCGAAATCGGTATGGATCACGCCGGCCGCCTGCGGCGCCTTGGTGCCGCGGTCGATGGTCCAGGCCCGCGCCTCCTTTGGGCCCACGGTGAAATAGGTGATGAGATGGAGCAGTTCGTAGCCGGCGCGGATCAGCCGGTCCAGGCCGGCCTCCTCGAGCCCGAGCGTCTCCAGGAATTCGGTGCGCTCCTCGCGTGACAGCGTTGCGATCTCGGATTCGATCTTGGCGGAGATCACGACGGCGACCGCGCCCTCCTTCTTCGCGTGCTCGAACACCTGCTTGGAAAAGCTGTTGCCATCCTTCGCGGAAGCTTCCTCGACATTGCAGACATAAAGCACCGGCTTGGAACTCAGAAGCCCCAGCATGCGGAAGGCGCGCTCCTCCTCCGGCTTGCGCTCGAGAGCGCGCGCGGGCTTCCCTTCGCGCAGCAGCACCAGGGTGCGGTTGACGAGGTCGAGCTGCTCCTTGGCCTCCTTGTCGTTGCCCTTGGCTTTCTTGGTGAGATTGTCGACGCGCTTCTCGAGGCTGTCGAGATCGGCCAGCATCAATTCGGTTTCGATGGTCTCGATGTCGGCCAGCGGCGCGATCTTGCCCTCGACATGGGTGATGTCGGAATCCTCGAAGCAGCGCACCACATGCGCGACCGCATCGACCTCACGGATATTGGCGAGGAACTGGTTTCCGAGCCCTTCCCCCTTGGAAGCGCCGCGGACCAGGCCGGCGATGTCGACGAAGGTCAGCCGGGTCGGAATGATCTGCGCCGACTTTGCCACCGCTGCGAGCCTGTCGAGCCGCGGATCAGGAACAGCGACTTCGCCGACATTTGGCTCAATGGTGCAGAACGGATAGTTCGCCGCTTGCGCCGCAGCCGTTTCCGTCAGCGCATTGAACAGCGTCGACTTGCCGACATTGGGCAACCCGACGATCCCGCATTTGAATCCCATCGTACTTTCCGATCTCCCGCGCGAATGTGCAGCGGCTGAATTGACTGAGGTCGCCCTCGATGACGAGCGTTACTTTCCGCCCTCTTCCTTGCTGTCGAAAAACCCCTTCGCCTGCAAAGTCAGGTGTACCTTGTTCTGGAACGACGAGTCCTGCCCCGCCGCGAGCAGGCCAGCATTGTCGGCGATCGCCTCGCAGAGCGCCTCGACCCACGGCCGGTCGCTCTTGGCGAAGTCCGACAGCACGTGGCTGTGCACGAGTTCCTTGATCCCGGGATGACCGATCCCGAGCCGGACGCGGCGATACTCATTGCCGATATGGGCTGAGATCGAGCGCAAGCCGTTATGCCCGGCGATGCCGCCGCCGATCTTCACGCGCACCTTCGCCGGCGGCAGCTCGAGCTCGTCCTGGAACACGGTGATGTCGGCGGCCGAAAGCTTGAAGAAATTCTGCGCTTCCTGCACCGCGCGCCCGGACTCGTTCATGTAGGTGGTCGGCTTCAGCAGCACCACCTTCTCATGGCCGAGCACGCCGTCGGATGCCTCGCCCTGAAAGCGACGGCGCCATGGTGCAAAACCATGACGCCGCGCAATCTCATCGACGGCCATGAACCCGATGTTGTGCCGGTTGTCAGCGTATTTCGCGCCAGGATTACCGAGGCCAACAAAGAGTCGCATGACGCGGCATCCCGCGTCCGCTTACTTCTTCTTGTCGCCGGCCGGCGCCTTGGCAGCACCCGCCGCCGGAGCCGCAGCACCCGCCGCCGGAGCAGCCGCGGCCGGAGCCGCAGCGCCTGCCGCCGGGGCCGCACCTGCGGCAGCCGCCTTCTGTTCTTCGGCATAGCCGGACGGCGGCACGATGGTCACCAGCGTGGCGTCCTCGCGCGACAGCGCCTTCACGCCCTTCGGCAGCTTGATGTCGGACAGATGCAGCGAGTAGCTGATTTCCAGCGCGCCGACATCGGCGTCGATGTACTGCGGAATGTTTTCGACCGAGCATTCGAGGTCGATCGTGTGGGTGACGATGTTGACGGTGCCGCCGCGCTTCACGCCGGGCGCCGTTTCCGCGTTGATGACATGCAGGGGGACGCTGACGCGGATGGTCGCGCCTTCGCCGAGCCGCATGAAATCGACATGAAGCGGGAAGTCCTTCACCGGGTCGAGGTGATAGTCGCGCGGAATCACGCGGTGCTTCTTGCCCTCGAGATCGATGTCGAACAGCGTCGTCAGGAACCGGCCTGCGAGGATGCGCTGGCGCAGCTCGCGATCATCCACCGAGATCGGCAGCGGGGGCTTGTTGTCACCATAGATCACTCCGGGAACTCTCCCGGCGCGACGCTCAGCCCGGGCGGCCCCCTTGCCGCTCTTCGGACGTGCGGTCGCCTTCAATTCCTTGACGGTCGCCATCAGTCTAAGTCCTTGTTTTGCAAAAAGTTAAAGGCCGCATCGCGGCCCCGTTTCGCGCGCCGCAGCAAGCCTCCAGGGGTGCGGGGGCTGCGGACGTGGCGGGCTTTTAGCCCCAAAGGGCCGAAATGACAAGGAGAATGGGCGAGCCGAAGGGAATCCGTAGTCCGGGTGGAGCAAGCGTGACCCGGGGAAACTAGGTCTGGCGACGGTTCCGGGTTGCGCTGCGCTCCACCCGGGCTGCGGACGGGATCAGGTCCCTCCGAGCTTGGCCTCCAGCGCTGCGATCCGCGCCTTCAGCGCCTCGTTCTCCTCGCGCGCCAGGCGGGCCATGTCCTTCACCGCTTCGAACTCCTCGCGCCGCACGACGTCGAGGTCGCGCAGGACGCGTTCGGCCTGGTTGCGCATGACCGAGTCGACTTCGCGCTTGACGCCCTGGGCGGCGCCGGCGGCGTCATTCATGAGGCGGCCGATCTCGTCGAAAAACCGGTTCGTGGTCTGGGTCATCTGGCGCTCCGCGCTCCCGTGGGCGATCAAGCTTGGGCGATCAAGACAATGGCAATCAAAAGCGCGTGGTTCAAGACCGCAAACGACCCATGATGGCGCTTGCCTTGTCATGCTCCGGTTTCCTTGCAATCGTATTCAACGCCCAAGGACGAAGAATCACGAACCAAAGAAACGCCCATGATCGACCAGCAGATCGATATCCCCACCAAGGACGGCAGGACCACCACTTTCATCACCCATCCCGAACGCGGCGGCCCATTCCCCGTGATCATCTTTTATATGGACGCGCCGGCGATCCGCGAAGAGCTGCGCGACATGGCGCGCCGGCTCGGCACGTCAGGCTATTACGTGATGCTGCCGAACCTCTATTACCGCGCCGGCGTGATGGAGCTCGGGCCGATCAATCCCGATCCGGAATCGCCCGAGCGCAAGCGCATGTTCGAATTGATGCACTCGATCAACATCCCCATGGTGATGGAAGACACCAGGGCTCTGCTCGCCTATGCCGAGGGCCAGGCCGCCGCGAACACGCGCCTCGTCGGCACCGTCGGCTATTGCATGAGCGGGCGCTACGCCATCAATGCGGCGACGCATTTCACCGATCGCGTCAAGGCCGCCGCCTCGGTCTACGGCACGCATCTGGCGACCGATCAGCCCGACAGTCCGCACCTGGCGGCCGGGAAGACCAAGGCCGAGCTCTATTTCGCCTGCGCCGAAACCGACATCTACGCACCGATGGAGATCATCGAAAAAGTGCAGGCCGGCATGAAGGGATCGAACAACGAGGTCGAGATCTATCCCGCCACCCATCACGGCTTCGCCTTCCCGAAACGTCCGGTCTATCATCGTGATGCAGCCGAGCAGCACTGGGAGCGGCTATTGGCGCTCTATCGCCGCAATCTATCCGCATAGCCTGAGGTGCGATGCCCTTCCTCTTGATCGATTTCCCCGTGTTCGATCCGGTCGCCATCTCGATCGGACCGATCGCGATCCGCTGGTACGCGCTCGCCTACATCTGCGGCATCGTGCTCGGCTGGATCTATGCGCGGGCGATGATCAAGAACGAGAAATTGTGGGGCGGCCCGGCGCCGATCACGCTCGTCCAGATGGACGATTTCATCCTCTGGGTCACGCTCGGCATCATCGTCGGCGGCCGTACCGGCTATGTGCTGTTCTACAACCTGCCCTTTTTCGTCCAGCATCCCGCCGAGATCTTCGAACTGTGGAAGGGCGGCATGTCTTTCCATGGCGGCTTCCTCGGCTGCGTGGTCGCAGTGATGTGGTTTGCACGCCGGAACCACGTCCCGATCCTGTCGCTCGGCGACATGACCACCGCGGTCGCGCCGATCGGCTTGTTCCTCGGCCGGCTCGCCAACTTCATCAACAGCGAATTGTGGGGCCGGCCCGCCGATCCAAGTCTGCCCTGGGCTATGGTGTTTCCCAATGGCGGGCCATTGCCGCGGCATCCGAGCCAGCTCTATGAAGCGGGGCTCGAGGGCATCCTGCTGTTCACGATACTGGCGGTGATGATCCGAATGGGTGCATTGAAGCGGCCCGGCCTGGTGCTCGGCAGCTTCATCTTGATCTACGGCATCGGCCGCATCATCGGCGAACACTTCCGCGAGCCCGACCCGCAGCTCGGATTCCTGTGGCGCGGGCTAACCATGGGAATGCTGTTGTCGGTGCCGATGGTTATTGTCGGCATTATCATGGTCGTGATGGCTTGGCGCCGCAGGGCGCCGCAGCCGGTACCGAGTTCGATTTAAGGCTGGATGTGACCAAAGTTTCGCCCCTGCTGTCCGAGATCAAGAAGCTCATCAAATCATCCGGCCCGATGCCGGTCTGGCGCTACATGGAACTATGCCTGATGCATCCGGAGCACGGCTATTACGTGTCGCGCGACCCGCTGGGCCGTGAAGGCGATTTCACCACCGCGCCCGAGGTCAGCCAGATGTTCGGCGAGCTCCTCGGTCTGTGGTCCGCCTCGATCTGGCGTGCGATCGGTTCGCCTGACTTGCTGCGGCTGGTCGAGATCGGCCCCGGCCGCGGCACCATGATGGCGGATGCGCTGCGGGCGCTGCGGGTGCTGCCGCCGCTCTATCAGGCGCTCAGCGTGCATCTGGTCGAGATCAATCCGGTGCTGCGCGAGAAGCAACGCGCGACCTTGGGCAATGTCGGCGACATCACCTGGCACGCGAGCATCGACGATGTGCCCGACGGCCCGGCGGTGATCCTCGCCAATGAGTATTTCGACGTGCTGCCGATCCACCAGGTGGTGAGGCGCGAGAACGGCTGGCACGAACGCGTGATCCAGCTCGACAGCAATGGCAACCTCGCATTCGGCGCCGCGCCCGAGCCGATGCCGCGCTTCGAGGTGCTGCTGCCGCCGCTGGTGCGCGCCGCGCCCTTAGGTGCGGTGTTCGAATGGCGGCCCGACACCGAGATCATGAAGCTCGCCAGCCGCGTGCGCGACCAGGACGGCGCGGCGCTGATCATCGACTACGGCCACATGCGCAGCGACGCCGGCGACACCTTCCAGGCCATCGCCCGCCACAGTTTTTCCGATCCCCTGAAGAATCCGGGCCAGGCCGACGTCACCGCCCATGTCGATTTCCAGGCGCTGGCACGCGCCGCCGAAGATGTCGGCGCACGCGTCCACGGTCCGGTGACGCAGGGCGAATTCTTGAAGCGCCTCGGCATCGAGGCGCGCGCTGCGGGATTGATGGCCAAGGCCACGCCCGAAGTCGCCTCCGAGATCGCCGGCGCACTGAGACGATTGACCGACAGCGGCCGCGGCGGCATGGGCTCGATGTTCAAGGCCATGGCGATCTCCGACCCGGAGCTCGCCTCGATCGCGGGCCTGAGCGACTACCCACAGGATGCGGCACGTTCATGACCCTGGCTTCCCCGCTGCTCTCAGCCGTTCCCGGCCTGCGCCACGCCTTCTTCTCGCGCGAAGGCGGCGTGTCCGAAGGGATCTATGCCGGCCTCAACGGCGGCATCGGCTCCAATGACGATGCCAACAACGTCGCGGAAAACCGCCGGCGCATGGCCGAGCGCATGGGCGTTCAACCCGATCGCCTGCTCACGCTCTATCAGGTGCATTCGCCCGATGTCGTGGTCGCAACCACGCCATGGGCGAGCAATGCGCGGCCGAAGGCCGACGCCATTGTCACCCGCAATGAGAACCTTGCGATCGGCGTCACCGCGGCCGACTGCGGGCCGATCCTGTTTGTCGATCCGAATGCGCGCGTGATCGGCGCGGCCCATGCCGGCTGGAAGGGCGCGCTCACCGGCGTGTTGGAATCCACCGTCAAGGCGATGGAAAGGCTAGGTGCCGACCGCGGTAGCATCGTCGCCGCGATCGGGCCCCTGATCCGCCAGCCCTCCTATGAAGTGGGGCCCGAATTCGTTGCGCGCTTTCTGGAGGCCGATGCGGACAACGCCCTGTTCTTCCTGCCCGGCGAACGCGAAGGGCATGCCATGTTCGACCTCGGCGGTTACATTCGGATGCGGCTGGAGAACGCCGGTATCCTGATGATTGACGACACCGGCATCGACACCTATTCGGACGAGCGCTTCTACAGCTACCGCCGCTCGGTGCATCGGAAGGAAGGCGATTATGGCCGCCACGTTCACGCCATCGCCCTGGAAAAATGACTGCAGCCAGCGCAAGTGCTTAAACTTCAACGAAAATTTCGATCAATGTCCGGAATCTGCCGAATAAGCGCTGTGGCCGCGACGCCCTAGACCTTAACGTATTTTAACGATATCCGGGGGATGATGAGCGACACCATCGTCACCCTGTCCCGAATTACGCGCGCCGCGATGGCCGCAACGTTGCTGCTCGCGGCCTGCGCGCTCGGCGGTTGCGCCAACAGTGGCGCGGCGAGCAATTCCTATGCGATGGCCGGCGCGAGCGGTTCGACGGTCGCGTTCGAATCGATCGACGGCCCGCCGCCGCAGGTGTTCGACCGCATGGTGGGCGTGCTGGACAGCGAATCGAAACTCCGCGATCTCGCGATCGTCTCGCGCGAAGGTACGGCCGCCTACCGCGTGCGCAGCTATCTCTCGGCGCAGGTCGTGCGCGGCAAGACTGTCATCGCCTGGGTCTGGGACGTCTATGACGCCAACCAGCAGCGCGCGCTGCGTCTCTCCGGCGAAGAAGCGGCCGGCAAGTCGGGCCGTGACGCATGGGCTTCCGCCGACGACCTTGTCCTGCGCAAGATCGCACAAGCGGGCTTGAGCGGTCTCAGCAATATGATCAATGGCGGCCCGACTGACGCGCGGCCACCCGCCTCGGCACCCAGCCGGCAGGGACCTGCGGTCGCGAGCGCTCCCGCACCCGAAGAATCCGGGGCGGTAGCTCTCGGCTACAGCGCTAACTAAACGTTCGGGATAGTCAAAAAGCTGTCATTTTTTGGCCGGGATAACGGGTGTGACGGGTTGCCGCTGCGTCATCCCCCTGATATCTCGTCGCCCATCGAAACCCGCCGGTTCTGTAGGTACTTGAGATGTTGGACATGGTATCGAGCAAACCCCGGGGAGAAGCGTCCATGTCGGCCAAGAACGGCGCAATCAAGCTGGTAGCTGGCAATTCCAACCCTGTGCTGGCGCAGCAGATCGCCGACGGGCTTGGGATGTCCCTGACCAAGGCGGTGGTCCGGCGCTTCGCTGATATGGAGATCTTCGTCGAGATCCAGGAAAACGTCCGCGGCTCCGATGTCTTCATCCTGCAGTCGACGTCGTTTCCGGCCAACGACCATCTGATGGAACTCCTGATCATCACCGACGCGCTGCGCCGGGCTTCCGCGCGCCGCATCACGGCGGTCGTGCCCTATTTCGGCTATGCGCGGCAGGACCGCAAATCGGGCTCGCGTACCCCAATCTCGGCGAAGCTGGTCGCCAACCTGATCACCCATGCCGGCGCCGACCGCGTGATGACGCTCGATCTGCATGCCGGCCAGATCCAGGGTTTCTTCGATATCCCGACCGACAATCTCTACGCCTCGCCGGTGATGGTCCGCGATATCCGCGACCGCTTCGCGCTGAGCAATGTGATGGTGGTGTCGCCCGACGTCGGCGGCGTGGTCCGCGCGCGCGGCCTCGCCAAACGCATCAACACGCCGCTGGCCATCATCGACAAGCGTCGTGAGCGGCCGGGCGAATCGGAAGTGATGAACGTGATCGGCGATGTCGCCGGCTACACCTGCATCCTCGTCGATGACATCGTGGATTCCGGCGGCACGCTGGTGAACGCGGCCGACGCCCTGATCGCCAACGGCGCCAAGGAAGTGTTCGCCTATATCACCCATGGCGTCTTGTCCGGCGGCGCCGCAGCGCGCATCGCCTCGTCCAAGCTGAAAGAGCTCGTCATCACCGACTCGATCCTGCCGACCGAGGCGGTGAGGAATTCCGCCAACATCCGCACCCTCTCGATCGCCGGCCTGATCTCCGAGGCGATCGCCCGCACCGCTGCGGAAGAGTCGGTGTCGAGTTTGTTCGACTAAACATCCCAAGCCCCGTCATTCCGGGGCGCGCGTCAGCGCGAGCCCGGAATCCATTTGACCACGGAAGACGTGCTCAATGGATTCCGGGCCTGCGTGCTTCGCACGCATCCCGGAATGACGGCGTCTGTTACCCCACGATCCCCGCGGCGACCTGGCCACGCAGGCGCTCGAGGCTGTGCAGCGTGTTGGCGCAGGCTTCCGCGACTTCGACGCCCTTGATGGCGAAATGCTTGCGGAAGAAATCGTAATGCACCTCGGTCTCATGGAACTGCTGCGGCGTCAGCACGGCCGAGAACACCGGCACCTCCGTGCGCAACTGCACGTCCATCAGCGCCTTGATCACGGTGTCGGCGACGAATTCGTGGCGGTAGATGCCGCCATCGACGACGAGGCCCGCGGCGACGATCGCCGTGTAGCGGCGCGTCTTGGCGAGGATCTGCGCATGCAGCGGAATCTCGAACGAGCCGGGCACCTCGAACACGTCGATATTGGTGACGTGGCGCGCCTCCATCTCGGCGAGGAAGGCGATGCGGCATTCCTCCACCACGTCGCGATGCCAGGACGATTGCACGAACGCAACCCGCTGCGGCTTGACGAAACGCGGATAGGTGGGCGCCGGCGGCAGCTCTGATGTTGTCGGCGCGGCGGCCGCGGGCGACTGGACTTCTTCGGCTTCGGGAGTTTGGACTTCGGCTTCTTGCAACATCTGATTCATGGCTTTCCTCTTTCAGGACCAGAATCAGGGCATACGGAAAACGACTGTAGCCACGCGCGATGGCGAGGCTGCCGCAACCGTTCTCTTTCATCCGGACTTTGACCGTCGGCTTCGGAGTTGCACCGAATCTGCTGACCCTTCCTCCCTGGAGGAGAAAGGCGCTCGCGGGCTTGGGCCATCAGGCCCTTACCGCCGGTGGGGACTTTCACCCCGCCCTGAGAACATCGACCGCCCGGAATGGACGACCTTCCCAAAGCTATTGCCAAACCCCGGCGCGCGGCAAGCGCCTTGGCATGGCGAATCGGCATGTTCCCCATGTGCCCGACGCGAGCCTTGGTGACCCCTTGACGGTCTCTTGCGCCCCTCTTGGCGACTCCCACGTGCCCTCGCCCGAGCCGAACGCGTTAACGATTGCGACGAATGCGCAAATCCGATTCCGGTTTGTTCTCGCGTTAATAATTATGGCTGCTTTGAGCTGTGGACGAGCGCGCCTTTGGCTGTGGACGGACTCGGGGCCCGGTTGCGCAGATTCCGCAAATCACATCACTTCATCCTGGCAAGCCTCGGAGCGATCGGGAAGGCGATGGAGGGGCCTGCAGTCGGCAACCATGCGTTATCTGGTGCAGGCCGGCCTTCCGCGTGCGTACCAACAAACTCAGAAGAACAAGGGTCGAGACGGCATGTCCCTCCTCGAAGGCATAATCGATTCCGAGAACCATCCGCTCGCGGTGGTCGAGGATATTGCGGCCGATAACAACTGGGCGTTCGAGCGCGCCGGCGACGAAGTCACGATCGTCTCCAAGGGCGACTGGACCGACTATCAGCTCTCCTTCACCTGGATGAGCGAGATCGAGGCGCTGCATCTCGCCTGCGCTTTCGACATGAAGATTCCGCCGGCGCGCCGCCCCGAGGCGCAGCGGCTGATCGCCGCCATCAACGAGCAATTGTGGATCGGCCATTTCGATCTATGGACCCATACCGGCATGATCATGCACCGCCAGGCGCTGGTGCTGCCCGGCGGGCTGAACGCATCGACCGCGCAATGCGAGAGCATGCTGGTCGGCGCGATCCATGCCTGCGAGCGCTACTACCCGGCATTCCAGTTCGTGGTGTGGGCCGGCAAGACCGCGGCGGAAGCGATGAACGCCGCGATGTTCGAGACCGAGGGCGAGGCTTAGGGAACACGCCGCATCCGCGGACCCGCTGTCGTCCGGCCTTGAGCTGGGACCCATACCGTGTGACGCCCGCATTCAGCTAAAATGCTTGTCGCGGGTTCAACGCCTTACTAGAACCACCGGTGGTTATGGGTCCCGGGTCAAGCCCGGGACGACGAGAGTGGTGGTGACGCCCTTGAGCAACGACAGCGTTTTGCAGCAGATCACCGGCACCATCGCGCTTGCCGGCGCAGGCAAGATGGGTGGAGCAATGCTGACCGGCTGGCTCGCCGGAGGCCTCGATGCCGGGCGCGTCATTGTGATCGACCCGCAGCCATCGGCGGAGATCAGTGCGCTCGCGACGCAAGGCGTCCGTCTCAATCCCAAGGATGAAGGCCATGTCGACACGCTGGTGGTCGCGGTCAAGCCGCAATCGTTCCGCAGCGCCGGTGCGGCGCTGAAATCGCTTGTCGCGCCTTCGACGCTTGTGGTCTCGATCATGGCCGGAACGACGATCGCCTCGCTCGAAGAAGTCTGTGGCGGCGCGCTGGTGCGCGCGATGCCGAACACGCCGGCCTCGATCGGTCGCGGCATCACGGTCGCGGTTGCGGCGAACAAAGTCAGCGCAACACAGCGCGCGACCGCGGATGCGCTGTTGCGCGCCACTGGCGCGGTGGAATGGGTCGACGACGAGGACCTGATGGATGCCGTGACCGCGGTCTCGGGCTCCGGTCCAGCCTATATTTTCCTGCTCGCCGAAGAGCTCGCGCGCGCCGGCATCGAGGCCGGTTTGCCGGAAGAACTCGCCGCGAGGCTGGCGCGCGCGACCGTCGCGGGCTCCGGCGAATTGCTGCACCGCTCGGACTTGCCGGCGGCGACCCTGCGGCAGAACGTCACCTCGCCGGGCGGTACCACCGCCGCAGCGCTGGAGGTGCTGATGGCCGCCGACGGCCTGCGCCCGCTGATGATCCGCGCGATTGCGGCCGCGACCAAGCGATCAAAGGAATTGGCGAAGTAGCGACCGACGCGCCTACTGCCCCGCCAGCCGCCTGGTAAAATTCTCGACATTGACGAGGCCGCGGGCGTGGCGGCCATCGCCGATCTTGCGCTCGCCGTGAAAGGCTTCGACCTCGAAGCGAATCACGCGGCGCTCGACCGCGATGACCCTTGCCGTCGTTCGTATCGATGCGCCGACCGGCGCAGCCCGGAGATGGCGGATGTCGACTTCGGTGCCGAGAGTGACCCAGCCGGGTTGAAGACAACTTCGGATGGCGTCACCGGAGGCCATCTCCACCTCCAGGATCATCATCGGCGTGGCGTAGACCATCGGCATGCCGGGCACGAAATGCCCGACGGTGCGCTCGGGCCGCACCACGAGGATGCGCTCGGCGCTCATGCCGATCTTGATGGCGTCGCGGGCGTCCATGAAGGCCTTCAATATAACGCCGTCGCCCCGGCCCTGAGCCGGGGACGACAGAGAACTACTTCTTCGCCGCGGCGGCGCGCTCAACGAAGGTCTTGCCGCCCTTCATCTTGTGGGTGAGCGGCGCTTCGTTGATCTGGATCACAACGGCTTCGGCGTCGACGCCGAGATTCTTGACCAGCGCCTGAGTGATGTCGCGCATCATGCCGGCCTTCTGTTCGTCGGTGCGGCCGGCGGCCATGCTCACGGTGATCTCAGGCATCTCTGTCTCTCCCTTTTCGCGTCCGTCATGGCCGGGCGGCCATCAGTGACCTCTCGTATCAAACAAGACGCGGATATCAGACACAAGGCCGGACGCAACGTCCCGAGCGAATGGCTATCCCCACGTCACGTCATGCCGCGCCAGCACTTCGCGAACTTTCGCGACGAGATCGGCCTCCGCGCAGGAGAACTGCGCCGGACGTGTTTCGCGCCATTCCTGGTTCGAAGCGATCGCAGCCGCAGCCTTCGCGCCCTCGATCAGGTCCTTGATCTGCACCTCGCCGCGCGACCTTTCATCCGAGCCCTGGATGATGACGCAAGGCGAGTTGCGGCGATCGGCATATTTGAGCTGGTTGCCCATGTTCTTGGGGTTGCCAAGGTAGAGCTCGGCGCGGATGTTGGCGCTACGCAATTGCGCGACCATTTTTTGATAATCCGCGACCCGCTCGCGATCGAACACAGTAACGACCACCGGCCCAAATTGCGGCCGCGTATCGAGCTTGCCGAGCAGCGTCAGCGCCGCCTGCAGCCGCGACACGCCGATCGAGAACCCTGTCGCCGGCACCGGCTCGCCGCGGAAGCGTGAAACGAGGCCGTCGTAGCGACCACCGCCGCCGACGGAGCCGAAGCGCACGGGGCGGCCTTTTTCGTCCTTGGTGTCGAGGAGGAGTTCCACTTCGTAGACCGGGCCGGTGTAGTATTCGAGACCGCGGACAACGGAAGGATCGATGCGGATGCGATCGCTGTAGTCAGAAGTGGCAACTAGCTGCGAAATATTCGCAAGCTCGCTGATCCCCTCCTCGCCAATCACTGAGCCCGATACGAGCGTAAGCTTCGTGATAATTTCTTCATTAGTACCCGTTTCGGGACAAGTAGAAGCGAGCACACGGGTGATCGCAGTCTCCTCCAAACCGGCACCTTTGGTGAAGTCACCGCTTTCATCCTTACGACCTTCGCCGAGCAGAGCGCGCACTCCGTCTTCGCCCAGCCGATCAAATTTGTCGATCGCGCGCAAAACAGTCAGCCTTCGCCCGGCGTTTTCGGGACCGCCGAGGCCAATTGCTTCCAGCACCCCATCCAGCACCTTGCGGTTGTTCACCTTCACCACATAGCTGCCACGCGGAACGCCCAGCGCCTCCATGGTGTCCGCTGCCATCATGCACATCTCGGCGTCGGCGGCCGGCGAGCCTGAGCCCACCGTATCGGCGTCGAACTGCATGAACTGGCGGAAGCGGCCGGGGCCGGGCTTCTCGTTGCGGAAGACGTAGCCGGCGCGGTAGCTGCGATAGGGCTTCGGCAGGTGATCGAAATTCTCGGCGACGTAGCGGGCGAGCGGCGCGGTGAGGTCGTAGCGCAGCGAGATCCACTGCTCGTCGTCATCCTGGAACGAGAACACGCCCTCGTTGGGGCGGTCCTGGTCGGGCAGGAATTTGCCGAGCGCGTCGGTATATTCCATCGCCGGCGTCTCCACCGGCTCGAACCCGTAGCGCTCGAACACTTCGCGGATGGTCTCGGTCATCCGCCGCGTCGCGGCGATCGCGGTCGGCCCGCGATCTTCCAGCCCGCGCGGCAGCCGCGCCTTCAGCTTCTGCGGTTTTTTGGGTTTGTCGGCCATGGCGCGCGTTTACCAGCGGATGGAGAATGCGGCAACCGTCACGCCGAAAGCGGCGGAATGATTCCGCCGCCGGTCACAGCACCTTTCTGATCCAGTTGTGCGGGTCGGCGGTGCGGCCGTACTGGATGTCGACCAGCTTCTTGCGCAGCCCCATCGCGACAGCGCCGGCGTTGCCGCCATTGATGAGGAAATCGCCCTTCGTGGAACACACCTTGCCGATCGGCGAGATGACGGCCGCGGTGCCACAGGCGAAGGCCTCTTTCAGTTTTCCGCTGGCGGCGTCCGCGCGCCACTGGTCGATCGTGTAGGCTTCCTCGCGCACCTGCGTGCCGGAATCCTTCGCCAGCGCAATGATCGAATCCCTCGTGATGCCCGGCAGGATCGTGCCGAGCGGCGGCGTCAACAGCGAGCCGTCCTCGAACACGAAGAAGACGTTCATGCCGCCGAGTTCCTCGACGTAGCGACGCTCGACCGCATCGAGGAAAACGACCTGATCGCAGCCGTGCTCGATGGCCTCGGCCTGCGCGCGCAGGCTCGCGGCGTAATTGCCGCCGCATTTGACGGCGCCGGTGCCGCCGATCGCAGCGCGCGTGTAGTGCTCCGACACCCAGATCGAGACAGGCGCGGGTCCGCCCTTGAAATAGGAGCCGACCGGCGAAGCGATGACGGCGAAGATGTATTCCGCTGACGGCTTCACGCCGAGGAAGACCTCGCTGGCGATCATGAAGGGCCGCAGATAAAGGCTGCCCTCACCGCCCGGCATCCAGGCGCGGTCGATGCGCACGAGTTGCTCGACCGCTTCGATAAACACCGCCTCGGGCAGCGGCGGCATCGCCATGCGCTCGGCCGAATTGCAGAAGCGCCGTGCATTGGCGTCGGGACGGAACAGGTTCACGCCGCCGTCGTCGCGCCTATAGGCCTTGAGGCCTTCGAAGATTTCCTGCGCATAGTGCAGGACCGCCAAGGCCGGATCGATTCCGAAATTCGCGCGGGCTTCGATGCGCGCGCCATGCCAGCCTTTCGCCTGGTTGTAGCGGACCACAGCCATGTGGTCGGTGAAAATCCGGCCGAAGCCCGGGTCCACGAGCCTTGCTGCTCGGTCCTTGTCGGACGTCGGATTCGCCGCAGGCTGGATTTCGAATTTCAAGCTCATTCCCTTGCTTCCCGCTGTCGGAATCCGCGCGATTTCCGGCGCCAGCCTCTCCGGCCTATCGGCTTAAATCGGCCCGGGCTCCACCACCAGCCCTGCGGCTGGTTTCCATCGCCGTCATGTCCGAAAGGACATGCTTTTGCCGGATGCTGAAGTCCAGTATGTTTTCGTCGAAATGCCGCTCGACAATCGCACGGTAGTCCCAATTTGCGGCCCAAGCCTCCATCATTGGTCTGCTCGTGGCCGTTCTAAACATCGCCAGGGACGAAACGATCTAAAATTTCGTCGTGACTGGCAGTTTTGTAACATTGAACCCAAGATACGTCAATATGGCTGACATAAATTTCTCAACGGCAGCAGCGCAGCCCGATTCCCCGGGGACGGACGTATCCGGCCCGGGACCGCGGACGGGCGATTTGCGCTGGGACATCATAGAGCTCCTGTTCTTCGCTTATCGCGACTTCGTCGGCGATGCCGATCAGGAACTGGAGGCCTTCGGCTTCGGCCGCGCCCATCACCGGGTGATGCACTTCGTCACACGCTATCCCGGGCTCAAGGTCGCCGACCTTCTCGACGTCCTGCGCATCACCAAGCAATCGCTCGGCCGCGTGCTGAAGCAATTGCTCGACGAAGGCTACATCCTGCAGAAGACCGGCAGCAACGACCGGCGGCAGCGGCTGCTTTACGCCACCGCCAAGGGCGAAGCGCTGGTGGCCAAGCTGGCAGGATTGCAGACCGACCGCATCAACCGCGCGGTCGCCGGCCTCGATCCGGCCGGCGTCGAAACCGTGCGGGCGTTCCTGCGCGCGATGATCGACCGCGACGATCCCGACAAGGTGCTGGAGACGATCTTCGGCGGCGCGGCCAAGAAGACGAGGGAGTGAACGTGACGCAGGGAGCAACCATTGCGGCGGCGACGACACGCATGCCGATCAAACCGGCCGACGACGCGCCGCACCTCCTGCTGGTTGATGACGATCGCCGTATCCGCGATCTTCTCTCGCGCTTCCTCTGTGGCGAAGGCTACCGCGTCACGACCGCCATGAGCGCCAGCGACGCGCGCGCCAAACTGCTGGGACTCAATTTCGACCTGCTGATCCTGGACGTGATGATGCCCGGCGAAAACGGCTTTGATCTCGCGCGCTTCATCCGCTCATCCTCGTCGGTGCCGATCATCATGCTCACCGCGCGGCACGAGGCGGAAGCCCGTATCGAGGGTCTGCAGATCGGCGCCGACGACTATGTGGCCAAGCCGTTCGAGCCGCGCGAACTGGTGCTGCGGATCGGCAACATCCTCAAGCGCTCCGCGCCGCCGCCGGCGCAGACATTGGAGCAGATTGCCTTCGGCCCGTACGTCTTCCATATCGACCGTGGCGAATTGCGCCAGGGCGAGGAGATCATCCACCTGACCGACCGCGAGCGGGAGATGCTGCGCATCCTCGCCGCGAGCCCCGGCGAAACCGTGCCGCGCGGCGCACTGACCGGCGGCGGCACCGTCAACGAGCGCGCGGTCGACGTGCAGATCAATCGCCTGCGGCGCAAGATCGAGCGCGATCCTGCGAATCCTTTATTCCTTCAGGCGGTACGCGGCATCGGCTATCGCCTGGTAGCCTCGCCTTAAACCTCTTCGCCATGAGCACGATCGACACGGGCCTGAGCCTGATCCGCAACGCCTCGCAGCGCGTCTCCAAGGCCAATGGCTGGATGGGAAACGCGTTCAAGAGCTGGATGCCGACCGGCCTCTATGCCCGTGCGCTGCTGATCATGATCGTGCCGATGGTGGTGCTGCAGACGGTGGTTGCCTTCGTGTTCATGGAGCGGCACTGGAACACGGTGACGCGCCGCCTCTCCGCCGCTGTCGTGCAGGACATCGCCGCCCTCATCGACGTCTACAAGACCTATCCGCAGGACAAGGACCGCGCGCAGGTGCGCCGGATCGCGCAGCGGCTGCAGCTCGTGGTCGATTTCCTGCCCGCCGGCGACATGCCGCCACCCGGGCCAAAGCCGTTCTTCTCGCTGCTCGACCAGACGCTGTCGGTGCAGCTCGGTCGCCAGATCGGCCGTCCGTTCTGGATCGACACGGTCGGCCGGTCCAACCTGGTCGAGATCCGCGTGCAGCTCGACGACGCGATCATGCGCATCTTCGCGCTGCGCAGCGCCGCCTACGCGTCGAATTCGGAGATCTTCATCTTCTGGATGCTCGGCACATCGACGATCCTCTTGATCGTCGCGGTGCTGTTCCTGCGCAACCAGATCAAACCGATCCTGCGTCTGGCGGACGCCGCCGAGAGCTTCGGCAAGGGCCGCGAGGCACCGAATTTCCGGCCGCGCGGCGCGCGCGAGGTGCGGCGCGCGGCGCAGGCGTTCCTGGAGATGAAGGCGCGCATCGAGCGCACGATCGAGCAGCGCACCGCGATGCTCGCCGGCGTCTCGCACGATCTGCGCACGATCCTGACCCGCTTCAAGCTGGAGCTCGCGCTGCTCGGCGAAGGTCCCGAGATCGACGCCATGCGCAAGGACGTCGACGAGATGTCGATGATGCTGGAGGACTATCTCGCCTTTGCCCGCGGCGATTCCGGCGAGATCGCGCAGCCGACCGACATGGCGATGGCGCTCGAGGAATTGCGCAACGACGCCGAACGCCACGGCCATACCGCGACCGTCGCCTTCCACGGATTGCCGGTCGTGACGGTAAAGCCGGCCTCGTTCAAGCGCTGCCTCGGCAACCTCGTCTCCAATGCGGCGCGGCATGCCAACACGATCTCGATCACCGGCCACCGCGACCACCGCTATCTCACGGTCACCGTCGATGACGACGGCCCGGGCATTCCGGTCGCCATGCGCGAGGAAGTGTTCAAGCCGTTCCTGCGGCTCGACGACGCCCGCAACCAGGACGAGGGCGGCACCGGCCTGGGCCTCGCCATCGCCCGCGACATCGCCCGCTCGCATGGCGGCGACATCATGCTCGGCGATAGCCCGATGGGCGGCCTGCGGGCGACAGTGAGAGTGCCGGTGTAACCGTTCTTCCCTTCTCCCCTTGTGGGAGAAGGTGGCGCGCATGCAATGCGCGCCGGATGAGGGGTTGTCTCGGCGAGCTCCTGTGCGTGTGGAGAGAACCCCTCACCGAAACGAACTTGTGGCCAACGGATGAGCGGCCCTCTCCCACAAGGGGAGAGGGCGCAGCAATTAGCATCTCAAGGCTGAGCTGGCTCGGACGCACGCTGTAGCGCAGCCCGGCCACGACAAGGACTACTTCGGCAGCTTCGGGATCAGGCCCTTCAGCTTTTCCATGTCCTTGATGTTCATCCTCATGCCGCCGGCCATGATGATGTCGCCCGGCTTCTGGTCCGCCTTGCAGGCACCAAGCCATTTGGCCTCGATGGTGCCGGTGGTGTCGTGCGGTGCGCCGGCTTTGCCGTGTTCGGCGTGCGACGTCGTCTTCACTGTGTAGGCGGAGTTGAAGTCACCGGTGATCTCGGCATGCGAGGTCACGGTGACGCCGGCGACGCCGCATACGGAGTCGCTGACATAGCCGGTCGCCGTCTTCTGGATGTCCTGCTTGGAGCAGATGTCTTTTGCCATCGGCGAGACCGCCGTGCTCATGTCCTTGTCCGTGGTCTCATCGGTGCAATGCTGCATCGTCATTTCGGGCATGGCCGAGCCCGTACGCACGATCTTCATCTCCCATAAGCCCGCCTTGCGGACCGGAAGATCGACGGCGCCCGCTGTGCCCGGCAGCAACGCGGCAAGGCCAAGAGCCGATCCGAGCAGCACGAAAGGTCGCGTCATGCCGCGATGCCGGTAACAGCGCCGATCAATAAAGCGTGCGCAGCGGCCGCTCGGCGGCGCCCCAAGGCACCCAGCGGCAGGAGAAGGAGACGTAGCCGCCCTCATAGGGCTGCACCGCGAGGAATTTCACCACCTTGCCGTAAGAAGCGCAGTGATCGACCGCGAGCTGGCGGGCGTCGGCCTGCCGCGCCAGGGAATAGGCGATGATGCCGCCGGTATCGTTGCCCTTGAACGGGGGCACCCAGTCGGCCTGTGCCGGTGCACCGGCCAGCATTGCGCCTGCGGCAACCATGCCAGCGGCCAGAATCCTTCGCATTGCAGACTCTCCTCAAATCCTTGGCCGGCACCATAAAGTGGGACGGCGACGGTGAAAAGAATCGCGGGCCGGAGTTTTGCGGAGTTCTCCGCCAGTGTTGCCGCGCTGCACTTGACCTCGCCCGGGCTTCACGGCACCGTCCCGCACGTTGGATTGTCCGGCGGATTCCCCATGCGCAATACTGTTCTTTCCTCGACCAAGACTGGCCTCTGCGCCGCGTTCGGCCTGCTGGTGGGCCTGCTGGCGTCCGGCCAGACGGCGCAGGCGGCAAATCCGCTGGAGCTGAACTTCTGGCTGTCCGGGCCGAAATATGACGGGGCGGTGGCGCCTTGCGAGGCCGCGCTGCCGACCATTGCGTCTCAATTCCAGGAAAAAGAGAGCCAGTACTGGAATTCACCGCTGGTGATTACCGCCTATTCCCGCATCCATGAGACCACCTTCCGGCCCTGGCAATCCGACAACGTTCCGCGCCGCTATTGCTCCGGTGACGTGGTGCTGAGTGACGGCAAGGTCCGCACCGTGCATTTCTCCATCATCGAGGATGGCGGATTTGCCAGCATCGGTCAGGGCGTCGAATGGTGCGTGACCGGACTGGACCGCAACTGGGCCTATAATCCCGCCTGCAAGTCGGCCCGGCCCTGATCCCTCGTCGCGTCGCTTGCTGATCAAGCAATGCGCCGCATCACAATTTGTTCTTGAAATGTTCCTTCTCCCTGCTACGCTCGCAAGCAGTCGCGTGTGAGGGGTGTTTCATGTTTCGATTGGCCTTGGCTTCCCGGCTGCTGATTTCCATCCTTGCCTTTTTTGCCGTGATCGGCGCGGTCAGCGCCCAGGACCGCCGGCAAAACGCGCCGGGCGAGTTCGATTTCTACGTCCTGGCGCTGTCCTGGTCGCCGTCCTTCTGCGAGGCCGCCTCCGAACGCGGCGATGGCGGGCGGGCGCAGGTCCAATGCGGCGGACGCCCCTACTCCTTCGTGGTGCATGGGCTCTGGCCGCAATATGAGCGCGGCTTTCCGGAATATTGCCAGCGGCCCGCGCCTCGGCTGGCCCGCAACGTCATGACCTCGATGCTCGACCTGATGCCGGCGCCGGGGCTGATCTATAACGAATGGGACAAGCACGGCACCTGCTCGGGTCTGTCGGCACGCGCCTATTTCGAAAGCATCCGCAAGGCCCGCGCCGCGGTGAAGATCCCTGAGGAATTCCTGCAATTATCGGAGCCGAAGACGGTCGTCCCCGCCGAGATCGAGGAAGCCTTCATCAAGGCCAATCCAGGCCTGAGCAGTTCGGCAATCTCGGTGACCTGCGACAGCAAGCGGCTGAGCGAGGTCAGGATCTGCATGAGCAAGGACATGCAATTCCGCGCCTGCGAAGAAACCGACCGCCGTGCCTGCCGCCGCGATCAGGTGGTGATGCCGCCGATCCGCGGTGGTTAGTATCCTCGTCATTCCGGAATGGTCCGGCGGGCCAGACGTCGAATGTGCAATTTGTGCATCAGGAAATCTCAAGAAGCTCTGAGCTGCAGCTACGCATCCGGAGTCAGCGCTCTCGCCTCGCCTGACATGACATGGGTTACTTTCATCTGCGTGATGTCGTAACCCATCAGGCATGAACTATCGTCACGCCTTTCACGCCGGCGGTTTTGCCGACGTCATCAAGCACATCGTGCTGGTGCGAATCCTGCTCTATCTGCAGGAAAAGCCGGCGGCGCTTCGCGTCATCGATACCCATGCCGGCGCCGGCCTCTATGATCTGACCTCCGACGAAGCGCGGCGCGGCGGCGAATGGCTGACCGGAATTGCGCGGCTGATGCAGGCGCGCTTCTCGAAAGAAGCGCTGCCGTTGGTGCTGCCTTATCTCGACATTGTGAGGGCCTTCAGCCCGCCGGGTGAACTGAAGGCCTATCCGGGCTCGCCTTTGATCGCGCGGGCGCTGCTCAGGCCGCAGGACCGCCTCACCGCCTGCGAACTCGAACCTGCGGCACGCAAACACCTGATCGACGCGCTGCGACGCGACGCCCAGGCACGGGTGGTTGACCTCGATGGCTGGACCGCGCTGCCGGCCTTCGTGCCGCCAAAGGAAAGGCGCGGCATGGTCCTGATCGACCCGCCTTTTGAAGCCAAGGACGAATTCGAGCGGCTCGCTCAAGGCTTTTCTGAGGCATTCGCGAAATGGCCGACCGGCAGCTATCTGATGTGGTATCCGGCGAAAAGCCGTCGCGTGACCGACGATCTTGCGCGGCATGTCGCTTCCGAGACAGGCAAGAGCAAACCAGCCGGCAAATGCCTGCGGCTCGAATTCAGCGTCGCGCCCCGAGAAGCCGATAGCGGCTTGGTCTCAACCGGGCTCTTGATCGTCAATCCGCCCTGGACGCTGACCGGCGAACTCAAAACGATCCTGCCCGAATTGGAAAAACCCTTGGGCCAAGGTGGCGCGGGCCGATTCAGGCTGGAGACGCCCAAACCTTGACCAAAGCCGTTGCTGAAAACTCCCACTCGACCATAGGCAACTTGCCCGGAACCGTATTATGCTTGTCACGTTAGGACTGGCTTTACGTTCCGCTTCCGCGAATGGTTGCGGCGGAGTGACAAGGCCGAAGAAAAATCCAGGCGGATCGGTGCCGTGACACGGATCCGCTGAGGTGGCCAAGCTTCCGGCAGCGAATGTCCGGTCGCCCGCTACGTGAGTTACGCGTAGCGGCGGTGCAATGCGGGGGAGGAGTTTCCCGATGGCCATGACTGGTACAGTCAAGTTCTTCAATGGAGAGCGCGGCTACGGCTTCATCAAGCCTGACGACGGCGGCCGCGATGTGTTCGTTCACATCACCGCTGTCGAGCGCGCAGGGTTGAAGGATTTGACCGAAGGACAACGGATTACGTTCGACGTTGAACCGGACAAGAAGGGCAAAGGCCCCAAGGCGGTCAATCTGGTGATTTCATCGTGAGCGTTTGCGCTCACGCTGAAGCGGACTGAATTCTCCGGTCAGGATTTGCCGGGCGGCGTCCCGCTCGCACGGATATGCGCGTGATGTTGCGCAGCAGCTCGGCGAAAAAAATTCCGGCCGCCTGCGACGGCCGGAAGGTTGTCGTCGATCGTTTTCTTGTTCTTGGAAGATGGTTAGAAGTGATAGTTCACGCCGGCACGGATGACGCCGAAATGGTAGCCGTTCGATGCGCCGGTGATGATGAAGTTGCTGTTGGCGAGATCGACATAGAGATATTCGAGCTTGGCGCTCCAGTTCGGCGCGAAGCCCATTTCCGCGCCGAGGCCGGCGGTCCAGCCGACATTGGTGTGGGATTCCGACAGGCCGAAGGTCTCGGCGCGCAATTCGCCGAACGCGAGGCCGGCGGTGGCGTAGAACAGCACGTTCTGGAACGCGTAGCCGCCGCGGCCGCGGATGGTGCCGAACCACGGGTTGGAGAATTTCCATGGCGCAAAGGTCTCTTCCGCGCCGGTCGCCTGGATGTCGCCTTCGGCGCCGAACACCCACGGGCCGTTGGTCCAGTTGTAGCCGATCTGTGCGCCGCCCGTGAAACCCGACGGCTTGGCCGGGTTGTTGTCCACGCCACCCCAGGAATAGCCGAGATTGCCGCCGAGATAAGGCCCCGCCCAGCTCAGGGCATTGAGCGGCTGGTTGACGGTATAGGGCGCGCGATAATTGAAATCGGCCGCCGCTGACGACGTCGTCCACCCCGCGACGAACAGCGCCAGCAGGCGCAAGACGACAAACCGCTTCATCGCAACCGCACTCCACACGCAACAGCCGCAGCCCGCCGGTTGCGAAGGCCGGCGTGGTTACGGAATTCACTTACTTTTCGGGAAGATTTATCGAAAGTTTTAAGTTAAAGGCCTGTTAAGAGAGGCTGTTGCCCACCCATCAGTCTTAATGGAGTGTTACCGGCGCGGGGCTTTCCCCGACGCCCGATGCTGGCGATGGCCGCCGGTAACGCCTAGTTTAGGCCCATGGATCACGATTCTACCGACCATCCGAAGGCGCCCGCACCCAAGGGAACGCGCCACGGCCGAAACCCAGATTTGCCGCCGCAGGACCTCGCGCTCGTCACCGGCGACGTCGATCCGGCGACGTCGGCCACGGATGACGACGAGGACGCCCGGCTGCCCGAGGTTCCCGAGGAACCGGCTGAGGCCGTCGGCGAGGGCACGCTCGCGGTCGGCCATGCCGCGATCGAGAATGCGGTGCGGCTCGCCCCGACCTCCCCGGGGGTCTACCGCATGCTCAATGCGGCCCACGACGTGCTCTATGTCGGCAAGGCCAAGAACGTCCGCAAGCGACTTTCTTCCTATGCCCGGCCCAACGCGCCGCTGCCGGCGCGCATCCTGCGCATGATTGCGGCGACGGTGAATGTCGAGATCGTCTCGACCACGACCGAGACCGAGGCGCTGCTGCTCGAGGCCAACCTCATCAAGCAGCTCCGGCCGCGCTTCAACGTGCAACTGCGCGACGACAAATCGTTTCCTTATATCCTGATCACCGGCGACCATTGGGCGCCGCAGATCCTCAAACATCGCGGTGCGCAGACGCGCCCCGGCCGCTATTTCGGCCCGTTCGCCTCCGCCGGCGCCGTCAACCGCACCATCACGGCGCTACAACGCGCGTTCCTGATCCGCTCCTGCACCGACGGCTTCTTCGAAAGCCGCACCCGCCCCTGCCTGCTCTACCAGATCCGCCGCTGCTCCGGCCCCTGCACCAGCGAGATCGATTTCCCCGGCTACAGCGAACTGGTGCGCGAGGCGACCGAATTTCTGTCCGGCCGCAGCCATGCGGTGAAGCAGGAGCTTGCCGCCGAGATGGAGAAGGCCTCCGGCGAGCTCGAATTCGAGACCGCCGCGCTCTACCGCGACCGCCTCGCCGCGCTGTCGGCGATCCAGTCCCAGCAGGGCATCAACCCGCGCACGGTGGAGGAAGCCGACGTGTTCGCCATCCATCAGGAGGGCGGCTATTCCTGCGTCGAGGTGTTCTTCTTCCGCACCGGCCAGAACTGGGGCAACCGTGCCTATTTCCCGCGCGCGGAAAAGTCGTTCACATCAGAGGAGGTGCTCTCCTCCTTCCTCACACAGTTCTACGATGACAAGCCGCCACCAAGACTCATCCTGCTCTCGCACGAGGTCGAGGACCTGGCGCTGCTCGCCGACGCGCTGTCGGTGAAGGCCGGGCGCAGGGTCGAGGTTTCCGCGCCCAAGCGCGGCGAGAAGAAAGAGCTGGTCACGCATGCGCTGACCAATGCGCGCGAGGCGCTCGGCCGCAAGCTCGCGGACACCGCAACCCAGGGCCGGCTGCTCGAAGGCATGGCCACGACGCTCGGCCTGCCCCGGGTGCCGAAGCGCATCGAGGTCTACGACAACAGCCACATCCAGGGCACCAACGCGGTCGGCGCCATGATCGTGGCGGGCCCCGACGGGTTCATGAAGAACCAGTACCGCAAGTTCAACATCAAGTCCGAGGGACTGACCCCGGGCGACGACTACGCCATGATGCGCGAGGTGCTGGAACGGCGCTTCAAGCGGCTCTTGAAGCCGGCCGAAGGCGACGCGGCCAAGGTCAAGGCCGACGACGATTCCTTCCCGCAATGGCCCGACCTCGTCATCATCGACGGCGGCCGGGGGCAATTGAACGCGGTGAAGGAGATTTTCGACCAGCTTGGGCTGAGCCAGGTCTCCCTGATGGCGGTGGCAAAGGGACCGGAGCGCGACGCCGGCCGCGAAACGCTGTTCATGCCCGGCCGCGAGGCGATCAAGCTCGAGCCGCGCGATCCCGTGCTGTATTTCATCCAGCGGCTGCGCGACGAGGCGCACCGTTTCGTGATCGGCTCGCACCGCAAGCTGCGCAAGAAAGACATCCGCGAGGCCGGCCTGCAGGAAATTCCCGGCATCGGGCCCTCGCGCAAGCGCGCGCTGCTGCATCATTTCGGAACGTTGAAGGAGATCGAGCGCGCCTCGATCGCCGACCTCGGCAAGGTTCCCGGCGTCAGCGCCGAGAGTGCGCGGAAGATCTTCGAGTTTTTCCACGCCCAGCCGGGGAGCTAGAGGGATGGAGTCATCAAGGCGTCGCCGGCGGCGGACCATCTTATGGGCCCCACGGTTGACCTCGACGCTTCAGCGGTATTGGTAAGACGGATGAACATGGCGACCACACGGGGGCAGCCCAAGACCCTGTCCCTTCCGAATATCCTGACCTACGCCCGCATCGCCGCCATCCCGGTGGTGGTCGGCTGCATTTATGTGCAGGCGATCCTGGACGGCCCGCTGTGGCTGCGCTGGGTGGCGGTCGCGATCTTCATCGCGGCCGGCATCACCGATTACCTCGACGGCTACTACGCGCGGATCTGGAACCAGCAATCGGCGTTCGGCCGGATGCTGGACCCGATCGCCGACAAGCTGCTGGTCGCCTCCTGCCTGCTGATGCTGGCCGCGGACGGCATCATCCACGGCTGGACGCTGTGGGCCGCGATCGTCATCCTGTGCCGGGAGATCCTGGTGTCGGGCCTGCGCGAATATCTCGCTGGCCTGCGCGTCAGCGTGCCCGTGACCAAGCTCGCCAAATGGAAGACGACAGTGCAACTCGTCGCAATCGGCTTCCTGCTGGCCGGCGAGGCGGGCGATCAGGTGGTTCCGGTGGTCACCTTGACCGGACTGACATTGCTGTGGATCTCCGCCATCGTCACGATCTATACCGGCTATGATTATTTCCGCGCCGGCATCCATCATCTGATCAAGGAGGATGAAGGATGAGGGTGAAATATTTCGCCTGGGTCCGCGAACGCATCGGCAAGGCCGAAGAGACCATCGAGCCGCCGGCCGAGATCCGCACCGTCGGCGACCTGATCGAGTGGCTCGCCGGGCGTGACGAGGCCTCCGCCTATGCCTTCGAGAAGCCGAAAGTGATCCGCGCTGCGATCGACCATGCCCATGTCAGGCAGGACGCCGCGATCTCAGGCGCGCGCGAGATCGCATTCTTCCCGCCGATGACGGGCGGCTGAGCACGACATGACCGCGATTGCGACCATCCGCATCCAGGAAGCCGATTTCGATATCGCGCAGGAGATTGCCGCGATGAGCAGGGACCGCACCGATATCGGCGCCGTCGTCAGCTTCACCGGTGTCTGCCGCGGCAGCGAGAACGGCGAGCCGATCGCGGCGCTCACGCTGGAGCATTATCCCGGCATGGCGGAGGCCGAGATCAGGCGCCACGCCGAAGAAGCGATGTCGCGCTGGCCGCTGTCGGGTCTTACCGCCATTCACCGCGTCGGCCGCATCGCGCCGGGCGAGAACATCGTGCTGGTCGTGACGGCATCACAGCACCGGCAGGCCGCATTCCAGGCTGCCGAATTCCTGATGGACTACCTGAAGACCAGCGCGCCGTTCTGGAAGCGCGAGGAAAGCGCACGGGGATCGAGCTGGATCGAAGCCCGCGACCACGATGACGCGGCGGCCGCGCGCTGGACCAAATCCTGATGGCCAAGCGTACCACGCCGGCCGCCAAGCGCGGCCGCTCTCCAGAGAAATCCCCGAAAGTCGCAGCAGGCGAACTCAAGACCCTGCTCGATTTCGTCCGTTACGCGGTGAGCCGCTTCACCGAGGCAAAGCTCGTGTTCGCGCACGGCACCACCGATCCGGTGGCGGAGGCTGCGTTCCTGGTCTGCGAAACCCTGCATCTGCATCCCGATCAGTTCGACTACTTTGCCGACGCACGCGTCACCGCGCGCGAAGGCGGCAAGATCCTCGATGTGATCGAGCGCCGCATCGCGACGCGAAAGCCGGCCGCCTATCTCGTCAACAAGATCTACATGCGCGGCCTGCCCTTCTATGTCGACGAGCGCACCATCGTGCCGCGCTCCTTCATCGGCGAACTCCTGGATTCGCATTTCGGCGGCGACGAGGAGGAAGGCGGCTCGCTGATCGACGACCCCGCCTCGGTCGTGACCGTGCTCGACCTCTGCACCGGCTCCGGCTGCCTTGCGATCCTCGCCAGCCGCAGTTTCCCGAATGCCGACATCGATGCGGTCGATATCTCGAAGGATGCGCTGGCGGTCGCCGCGCGCAACGTCAGGGATTATGGTCTGGAAGATCGCCTGACGCTGCACCAGGGCGACCTGTTCGAACCGCTCGCGGGCAGGCGTTACGACCTCATCATCTCCAATCCGCCCTATGTCGATGCGCTCGGCATGGCCTCGCTGCCGCGGGAATGCCGCGCCGAGCCGAAACTCGCCTTCGATGGCGGCGCCGACGGGCTCGACATTGTCAGGCGCATCCTCGCCGAAGCGCCGCAGCACCTGAGCCCGGAAGGCGGCCTGCTCTGCGAGATCGGCCGTGGCCGCGAACTCCTGGAAGCCGCTTATCCACAGCTGCCGTTGCTCTGGCTCGATACCGAGGATTCCGAGGCCGAAGTGTTCTGGATCGGTGCAACCGATCTCTCGTCGGTTTGACGCAAACCGGTATCCGCTTCGTTCGAGCACGTGACGCAGCGCAACGCGGCGGAAATATCGCAGCTCGCGCCGTTCACGTGGCGCAGCGAAGCTGATACTTTCGAGGGCAAATCAGTTTCACCGCCGCCAACGAGGCCCCCATGCTGGACAAGAGCCCCCGCCCCGCCGCCGTCAACGTTCCCAACGACTTCGCTGCGCATTGGATGCCGTTCACCGCCAACCGTGCCTTCAAGAAGCAGCCGCGGCTGCTCGCCGGCTCCAAGGACATGCACTATTTCACCGTCGACGGCCGCAAGATCATCGACGCGGCCGCCGGCATGTGGTGCTGCAATGCCGGCCATGGCCGCACTCAGATTGCCGAAGCGATCGCCAAGCAGGCCGAGGCGATGGACTACGCGCCGCCGTTCCAGTTCGGCATCCCGCAATCCTTCGAGCTCGCCAGCCGCATCGCCGACCTGGCGCCGGAAGGACTCGACAACGTGTTCTTCTGCAATTCGGGATCCGAAGCGGCCGACACCGCGCTGAAGATCGCGCTCGCCTATCACCAGATCAGCGGCCAGGGCAGCCGCATCCGCCTGATCGGCCGCGAGCGCGGCTATCACGGCGTTGGCTTCGGCGGCACCTCGGTCGGCGGCATCGTCGGCAACCGCAAGCTGTTCGGCTCGCTGCTCACCGGCGTCGATCATCTGCCGGCAACCTATGACCGCGACAAGCAGGCCTTCACCAAGGGCGAGCCGGACTATGGCGCGCATTTCGCCGACGAGCTCGAGCGTCTCGTCAACCTGCACGGCGCCAACACCATCGCCGCCGTCATCGTCGAGCCGATGGCGGGCTCGACCGGCGTGCTGCCGGCCCCGAAGGGTTATCTGAAGCGGCTGCGCGAGATCACCGAGAAGCATGGCATCCTCCTGATCTTCGACGAGGTCATCACTGGCTATGGCCGGCTCGGCTTTGCCTTTGCCGCGGAGCGCTATGGCGTGACGCCCGATATGATCACCTTCGCAAAGGGCATCACCAACGGCGCTGCGCCAATGGGCGGCGTGATCGTGCGCGGCGCCATCCACGACGCCTTCATGAACGGACCCGAGCATGTGGTCGAGCTGACCCATGGCTACACCTATTCGGCGCACCCGCTGGCCTGCGCCGCGGGCCTTGCGACGTTCGACATCTATCGCGAGGAGAAGCTGTTCGAACGCGCCAACAAGCTCGAGCCGAAATTCGCCGATGCCGTGATGTCGCTGCGGAATGAGCCGAACGTGGTCGACATCCGTACCGTGGGACTCACCGCCGGCATCGACCTCGCCCCGAACGCGGACGGCCCCGGCAAGCGCGGCTTCGCCGCACTCAACAGCGCCTTCCACGACAACGACCTGATGCTGCGCATCGCCGGCGACTCGCTGTGCCTGACGCCGCCCTTGATCGTCAGCGAGGACCAGATCGGCGAGATCATCGACAAGGTCGGCAAGATCATCCGCGCCGTGGCGTAGGGCCCGACGCGCCACGAAGCCCTGCCCTGAAAGTTCAGGGGAGGCGGCTGCCGCCGTTCGGAACATTCAAAACCCATTCCAGTTGCCTCCGCGCGGACGATCACGTCCGGTCTTGCGGAGGAAACAGCACATGCTTGCGCCCTCGAGCCATCTGCTGCGCGCTGGTATCGGGCTGAAACTCAACCAGCTCAAGCGCGCCACGCGGTCCTATGTGCGCGATCGAACCGATCAGGCGACCGGCGCAGTGACCTCCTATGCCGTCGCGGCCGGCTTGTTTGCCGTCGGCGGAATTTTCCTGATCGCCGCGTGCCTCGTCGGCGTCACCGCGTTGTTTCGCTGGGTCGAGATGCACTACGGGCTGTTCCCGGCCTTCGGCGTGGTCGGCGGCCTCTTGTTGCTGATTGCGGCGGTGTGCGCCGGTCTTGCTATCGTCAACCTCAAGCGGCCAGCGCCCGAGTTCCCATCGCTCGGGAGCAGGCTCCGCGTCGCCCTGGTCGGCAGTTCGGTGCAGCGCCAGATGCAGCGATTGGACGACCAGCCCCCATCCGAACGGGCAGCTACCGCGGCCCATGCCTATGACGAGCCGCAAAGTGCGCCCGACCGGCAGGGCGGCGGCATCGACCGCAACGTACAGGCCGGTCTCGTTGCGGCCGCCCTGTTGTTGGGCTGGGTCGCCCTGCGACGGCGCGAGCAGGCACAGCTGGCCCGACGAGCGACCGCGGCCTGAGATGTCCTCGCGATCCGGACATACTGACAGCCTGCTCCTGATCGCAGCGACCACCATCTTTGTTCTCGCGGCCGAACGCTATCTCAGGAGCGAAGTGACCCCAGCGCCTGCGCGAACTGACATGCCAGACACCTCCGGCCAAGCAGCGCGCGCCGTGGCGGAGCCAGGACGCGGCCGTCACGCGGACAATCCGCTGCAAATTCCATGGGCCGGCTGGAAGGACATCCTGTGGCGCACCTATCAGCGCAGCAACGATGACCGCCTACTGGCGACCGCCGCGGGTGTGGTGTTCTTCGGTCTGCTCGCAATCTTTCCGGCCATTACCGCGCTGGTCTCGTTTTACGGGCTGTTTGCCGATCCTTCGACCATCACGCAGAATCTCCAGAGCCTATCGCTGATGCTTCCCGAAGGGTCGTTCCAGATCGTGCAGGACCAGATCGGGCGCGTGCTCGCCAAGGGCAGTGGCGAGTTGGGCGTGACATTCCTGTTCGGGCTCGTGCTCGCGATCTGGAGCGCCAATGCGGGGATGAAGGCCGTTATCGATGCCCTCAACGTCGCTTATGGCGAGAAGGAGAAGCGCGGCTTCCTGAAGCTGAACATGATTTCATTGACGCTGACCATTGCGGCGATCATCGCCTTGGTCCTGATGGTCAACGCCGTTGTGGTGCTGCCGCTGGCGCTTGACCGTCTCGGGCTGCAGCCGGTCAGCCAGCTCATCGTCAGCCTCGCACGATGGCCACTGATGCTCATCCTTCTCGTGATCGCGCTCGCCGTGCTCTACCGATTCGGTCCGAGCCGGCGTTCGCCGCAATGGGAATGGCTTGGCGTCGGCACATTGGTTGCCGTGCTGCTCTGGATCACGGGTTCGGCAGCATTGTCCTGGTATCTTTCCAATTTCGCAAACTACACCGCGACCTATGGCTCGCTCGGCGCCGCGATCGGCTTCATGATGTGGATGTGGATGTCCGCCATCGTCGTGCTTCTGGGCGCAGAGTTGAATTCGGAAGTCGAGCGCCAGACCCTAAAGGATACGACAGTCGGCCGGCCCAAGCCGCTTGGGGGCCGCGACGCCACGGCGGCCGACACGCTTGGGCCAGCGGTTTCGTAAGTCTCCAAGGAACGTCGGAGCGGCTTCGAGCGAAGTGGACACCGGTTCGCGTGAAGAAAACGCGTCAAAGCAAGGATCTGGAGCTTCGGTTCTGATTCAATCAGAACCGAAAATGCTCTAGCCTGCCGAATCAAACTTGATGGTACAGTGGTCCCGTTTTGGGGGACCGCAGACAAGACCGCGTGAAAGGCCCGTGTTTTCCCGGGTGGGACAGGTCGGCAGCCAAACTTGAGGGCGCAACGCGCGACATGATTCGCATTTCGACGATCTTCATCGCCATCTGCATGGTTCTGGTCGCGGCCTCGCTCGGCCTTGTGCTCTATTCGGTGGCGGGCATCAGCGGGACCGAATCGGCGATCGTGGCGCTAACCGCGCTGACCTTCCTGATCCTCTACAACGCCGTATCGATGCGCCTGCGCGACCGCTCCGATGTCGGCGGCCAGATCGCGGACCTCTCCCGCGGCACCGCCGATCTCGCCCGCCAGGTCGGCGAATTCGGCCGCAGGCTGGCCGCCGTCGAGGGCCGCCTGGTGTCCGCGAATTCCGCCAGCGCCGACCGCCTCCAGGCCGTGGTTGGCGAGATCAACGAGCTCGGCAACCTGGTCAAGCAGCTCGCAGCCTCGGTCGCCAGCCATGAAGACATGCTGGCTACTGCGGCGTCGGCTGCGAACGTGCCTTCGAGCAGACTCGCCATCGAGCCGGAACCGGAGCGCCCCGTCTCGGCTCCGGCGGCTGGCGCGGTGTGGAGCGCCGCCGCTGCGACAACGGCCCCGCAGGTTTTCGCCGCGCCGGCGGCCCTGGCATCGGTACCCGCAGCGCCGCCCGCCCCGGCCGAGGCCGTGGCGGTCTTACGTGACCAGGTTCAGCTCGTCGCCGCGATCAGGAATGCGATCGACGGCAACCGGCTCGACATCTACCTGCAGCCGATGGTGACGCTGCCACAGCGCAAGGTGCGCTACTACGAGGCGGTGACGCGGCTGCGCGACGAGCGCGACCAGATCGTCGCCGCCGACGATTTCATTGGCGCCGCGGAAGCCGGCGGCCTGATCGGGCGCATCGACCACATGGTGATGCTGCGCTGTGTGCAGGTGCTGCGCCGGCTGATGGTCCGCAGCAAGGATGTCGGCGTGTTCTGCAACGTCTCCGCAGCGACGCTCGGCAACACCGGCAATTTCACCCAGTGCCTCGATTTCCTCGAAGCCAATCGCGCGCTGGCGCCGTCCTTCGTGCTCGAATTCAAGCAGTCGACCTTCCGCAACCTTGGCCCGACTGAAAGCGAGCATCTCGCCGCGCTGTCGCAGCGCGGCTACCGCTTCTCGATCGACCATGTCAGCGATCTCCGGTTCGAGCCGCGCGAGCTCGCCGATCGCGGCGTGCGCTTCATCAAGGTGCCGGCGGCATTGCTGCTCGATCCCAAGCAGAGCTCGACCTCGGATATTCACCCCTCGGACCTGTCCGACCTGCTCGGTCGCTACGGCATCGATCTGATCGCCGAGAAGATCGAGGGCGAGCGCGCCGTCGTCGACCTGCTCGACTACGATGTACGGTTCGGCCAGGGGTTCCTGTTCGCACCGCCGCGGCCGTTGCGGCCCGAGGGCGCATCTGCTACCGCCGGGGCCTCTCCGCCCAAGCCTCAGGAAGCCAATGGCGCCAGCACTCCCGCCCCCCAGAACAGCCCCGCCATCGATCCGCCGCCACGGGCCACCGGCAATGCCGCGCTGGCGCGCCGCGTTGCAGGCCCGGGCTAGGCGGCTCGCGCTGCCATGACGTCACTTCACTTTGTCGAGGGACTGCGCGACGTCGTTGGCGATGTCGACGTGGTACTCTCCGACGTCTGGGGCGTGGTGCACAACGGGCTCGAGTCGTTTCCGGAGGCCTGCGAGGCGCTGCATACGTTCCGCCAGCAGGGCGGCACCGTCATCCTCATCACCAACGCGCCGCGGCCGGCCGAGTCGGTGCAGCGTCAATTGCGCAAATTGGGCGTGGCCGACGAGACTTATGATGCGATCGTCTCGTCCGGCGACCTGACCCGGCATTTCGTCGCCGAGCATCCCGGCAAGAAAATCCACTGGGTCGGTCCGGAGCGCGACTCCTCGATCCACCGCGGCCTTGATGCGCCGCTGACGCCGCTCGAGCAGGCCGACTACATCATCTGCACCGGCCTGTTCGACGACGAGACCGAGACTCCGGAAGATTACCGCGCGATGCTGTTGAAGGCGCGTGAGCGCAAGCTTTCACTGATTTGCGCCAATCCCGACATCGTGGTCGAGCGCGGCGACCGGCTGATCTATTGCGCGGGTGCAATCGCCGAGCTCTATCGCGAGCTCGGCGGCGAAGCGATCTTCTACGGCAAGCCGCACCAGCCGATCTACGAGCGCGCGATGCAGCTCGCCGCCGAGCGGCGCGGCTATCCGGTCGAGTTCAATCGCGTGCTGGCGATCGGCGACTCCGTGCGCACCGACATCGCGGGCGCCAAGGGCTTTGGCATCGACTGCCTGTTCGTGACCCGCGGCATCCATTCCGAGCAATTCGAAGGCGTCGACCAGCTCGACCCGGCCTCGGTGACGGAGCTGTTCGGACACCCGCCGAAGGCGCTGATACGGGAGTTGCGCTGGTAGGCGCGAGGCTCCCTATGCTCCCTCGCCCCGCTCTTGCGCGGAGAGGGTGGGGTGAGGGGCTGCCTCCGCAAATTGGATGGATGTGAGTTCGCGGTGAGTCCCCTCATCCGGCGCTGCGCGCCGACCTCTCCCCGCAAGGGCGGGGCGAGGTAGAAATTTACGCCGTCGCCATGTCGGGGAAGACCGCCTCGATCTTCGTCTTCAGCGTCGCCGCGTTGAAGGGCTTGACGATGTAATTGTTCACGCCGGCCTTCTTTGCGGCGATCACGTTCTCGGTCTTGGATTCTGCCGTGATCATGATGAAGGGCGTGGTGGCGAGGTTGGGATCGGCGCGGACTTCCTTGAGCAGGTCGTAGCCGGTCATCGGCTCCATGTTCCAATCGGAGATCACGAGACCGTATTTCTTGCCGCGCATCTTGTTCAGCGCCGCGGAGCCATCGGACGCATCGTCGATGTTCTCGAAACCGAGCTGCTTCAGAAGATTCCGGATGATGCGGATCATGGTGCTGTAGTCATCGACCACCAGAACCGGCATGGACAAATCAACCGCCATCTTCTCTTCCCCCACGCGCGACTGACGCTTGCACGAAAAAACCAACAGGCCTGCGCGACCCGCATTACTCGGTCGAAGCTGTAGCATCAGGCGTTAAACAGCGCGTTAACCGGCTTGGGGCGGATTGCGTCCGTTTTGATGCGATTTCGCGCGCTTGACTTCTGTGGCGCAGGCAAGCCACCGTCCGGCCGCTCGATCATGATCTGATCGGAAGGGACCGGATCATGATCTCATCTCCTTGTTTGAGCATGATCTTTTCGGAAAACCGGTTGCCACTTTTCCGGATCATGCTCTAGTCGACGCTTAAGAATTCCTCAAGAACGCAAGAGAAAATGACGACCGGTTTTACCGTTATTCGTGACAATACCCCCGCAAGCGCGATCCCAAGGGGCGCCGTGGTGGCGATGGGCAATTTTGACGGTGTCCATCTCGGACACCGCGCCGTGATCGAGGCCGCGCTGCAAATGGGCAAGGCGCATGGGAAGCCCGCGCTGGCGCTGACCTTCGAGCCGCATCCGCGCAGCTTTTTCAGCCCGAGCAGCCCGCAATTCCGCCTGACCGACGAAACCAACAAGCTGCGCTTGCTCGCAGGCACCGGGCTTGCCGGCGCCGTGGTGATGACCTTCGACAAGAACCGCGCCGGCACCAGCGCGCAGGATTTCATCCACCACGACCTGATCGGGCGGCTTGGGATCAGCGGAATAGCGGTCGGCTACGACTTCCATTTCGGCAAGGGCCGGGTCGGCTCGCCGAGCCTGCTCGTCGCCGAGGCGCCGCGGCTCGGCATCGAGGTCGACGTCCAGGCCCATGTCGACATCGACGAGAGGCCGGTTTCCTCGAGCGCAATCCGGATGGCGCTCGCGGAAGGCCAGATCGCGGACGCGACCGCGATGCTGGGCGGCCCCTGGTTCGTCACCGGCGAGGTGATCCATGGCGAGAAGCGCGGCCGCGATCTCGGCTATCCCACCGCCAATATCCGCCTCGACAAGAATTGCGGCCTGAAGCACGGCATCTATGCGGTGCGGGTCGGTCGTGGGTCGGAGCGTATCGATGGTGTCGCCAGTTTTGGCCGCCGCCCGACTTTCGACAATGGCGCACCACTGCTCGAAGTGTTCCTGTTCGACTTCAAGGGCGATCTCTATGGCAATTTGCTCGACGTCGCTTTCATCGGCTTCATCCGCGATGAGCTGAAATTCGACAACATTGAAGCGTTGATCCGCCAGATGGACGACGACAGCGCGCGCGCCAAGGCGCAGCTCGCTGCGGCGGCGGATGCATTCCCGAAACTCGGAGCGATCGATTGAGCAAGACCGAAAAGGAGAAGATGCTGGCCGGTGAATTGTATCGTCCCGGTGATGCGGAACTGCAGGCTGATGCCGCCGCCAACAAGGCCTGGCTCGCGCGCTACAACGCGGCCCTGGCCGAGCCGGTATCGCAACGGCATGCGCTGCTGTCGGAACATTTCGGCCACGTCGGCAAAGGCGCCGTGATCCGTCCGCCGTTCTTCTGCGATTATGGCTACAACATTCGTTTGGGCGAGGAGGTTTTCCTCAATTTCAACTGCGTCATTCTCGACGTCGTCGAGGTCGTTATCGGCGATCGCACCCAGATCGGGCCCGCCGTGCAGATCTATGCCGCCGACCATCCGCGCGATGCTGAGACCCGGCGCAGCGGCCTCGAATTCGGCCGGCCGGTGCGGATCGGCCGCGATGTCTGGATCGGCGGCGGTGCTATCATCCTGCCCGGCGTCTCGATCGGCGATGATGTCGTGATCGGCGCCGGCAGCGTGGTCACGCGCGACGTCGCCGCAGGCCAGATTGTCACTGGAAACCCTGCCCGGGCCCGTTCGTGATGAACCAGACGTGCTGGCGCCAGCCTTTGCGATTTCCCATTCCGGCTGCTATGGAAGGCCCCATGTTGATACGGCGCATCATCGGCATTAGCGGCCCGGCTTCCGTCTGAGCTCCCAAGGCTCGGCGCAAGACCGGGATTTCATGTTCCTCCCGCGACCAATCGCTCAAACGCGCCCATCCTGGCCAAGCCTGACCCCAAACCTGATCCGATGTCCGAAAAGCCGCAAAAGTCCGACGCCAAAGACTATTCCAAAACCCTGTTCCTGCCGCAGACCGAATTCCCGATGCGCGCCGGCCTGCCCCAGCGCGAGCCGGAAATCCTCTCATACTGGAACGAGATCGGCCTCTACGAGAAGCTGCGCCAGTCCGCCAAGGGCCGCGCCAAATTCGTGCTGCATGACGGCCCGCCCTATGCCAACGGCAACATCCATATCGGGCACGCGCTGAATAAGATCCTGAAGGACGTGGTGACCAAGAGCCAGCAGATGCTGGGCTTCGATTCCAACTACGTGCCGGGCTGGGACTGCCACGGCCTGCCGATCGAGTGGAAGATCGAAGAGGAGAACTACCGTTCCAAAGGCAAGCAGAAGCCTGACTTCCGCGACTCCGCGGCGATGGTGGCGTTCCGCAAGGAATGCCGCGCCTATGCGACGCACTGGATCAACGTGCAGCGCGAGGAATTCAAGCGGCTGGGCGTGATCGGCGACTGGGATCATCCCTATGAGACGATGACGTATCCGGCCGAGGCGCAGATCGCGCGCGAACTGATGAAGTTCGCGGCCAACGGCACGCTCTATCGCGGCTCCAAGCCGGTGATGTGGAGCGTGGTGGAGAAGACCGCGCTGGCAGAAGCCGAAGTCGAGTACGAGGACTACACCTCTGATATGGTGTGGGTGAAGTTTCCGGTCACCTCGCCCGCGCATGGCGTGCTGGCGAAGGCGAGCGTCGTGATCTGGACCACGACGCCATGGACGCTGCCCGGCAACCGGGCCATCAGCTTTTCGCCCAAGATCGCCTATGGCCTCTACAAGGTCACCGATGCGCCCGCCGACAACTGGGCGAAGACGGGTGACCTCCTGATCCTCGCCGATGCGCTTGCGGAAAGCGTGTTCAAGCAGGCGCGCGTCACCGCCTACGAGAAGGTGCGCGATCTGCCGGCCGACACGCTCGATGCGGTCGAGGCGGCGCATCCGCTGAAGGGCCTTGCCGGCGGCTATGAATTCACGGTGCCGATGCTCGCGGGCGATCACGTCACCGACGATACCGGCACCGGCTTCGTGCACACCGCCCCGGGCCACGGCCGCGAGGACTTCGACGTCTGGACGGCGAATGCGCGCGAACTGGAAAGCCGCGGCATCAATCCTACGATCCCCTATACCGTCGATGAAAACGGCGCCTTCACTCATCAAGCTCCGGGCTTCGAAGGCAGGCGCGTGATCAACGACAAGGGCGAAAAGGGCGACGCCAACGAAGCCGTGATCAAGGCGTTGATCGAGCGCGGCATGCTGCTCGCGCGCGGGCGGCTGAAGCACCAATATCCGCATTCCTGGCGCTCCAAGAAGCCGGTGATCTTCCGCAATACGCCGCAATGGTTCATCGCGATGGATAAACCTATCGTGGACGCCGCGGGCAGGCCCGGGGCTGTGGACATCGCCAACGAGGGCAAGGCAAAGCCGGGCGACACGCTGCGCGCCCGCGCACTGCAGGCGATCTCGGTGACGCAATGGGTGCCCCCGGCGGGCCAGAACCGCATCAACGGCATGATCGCGAACCGCCCCGACTGGGTGATCTCGCGCCAGCGCGCCTGGGGCGTGCCGATCGCCGTGTTCGTGCGCGAGAAGGGCGATGGGTCGGCGGAGATTCTACGCGATGAGGCCGTCAACCAGCGCATCGCTGACGCGTTCGAAAAGGAAGGCGCGGACGCCTGGTATGCCGACGGCGCGCGCGAGCGCTTCCTCGGGTCACTTGCCAATGAGGACTGGAAGAAGGTCGACGACATCCTGGACGTCTGGTTCGACTCCGGCTCGACCCATGCCTTCGTGCTGGAGGACCCCGTGCACTTCCCCGGGCTAGCCGTCATCAAGCGCAAGGTCGACGGCGGCGACGATACCGTGATGTATCTGGAAGGCAGCGACCAGCATCGCGGCTGGTTTCATTCCTCGCTGCTCGAAAGCTGCGGCACCCGCGGCCGCGCGCCCTATGACGTCGTGCTGACGCATGGATTCACGCTGGACGAGAACGGCCGCAAGATGTCGAAGTCGCTCGGCAACACCGTCGAGCCGCAGAAGGTGATCAAGGATTCGGGCGCCGATATCCTGCGTCTGTGGGTCTGCGCGACCGACTATTCCGACGACCAGCGCATCGGCCCGGAAATCCTGAAGAACACCATCGAGACCTATCGCAAGCTGCGCAACACCGTGCGCTGGATGCTCGGCACGCTGCATCACTTCACGCCGGGCGAGAAGGTCGCCTATGGCGAGATGCCCGAGCTCGAGCGGCTGATGCTGCATGAGCTTGCCGGCCAGGCCGCGATCGTCCGCAAGGCTTACGCCGAATTCGACTACAAGACCGTGGTCGCAAGCCTTGCCGCGTTCATGAACACGGAACTGTCGGCGTTCTATTTCGACATCCGCAAGGACACGCTCTATTGTGACCCGCCGTCCTCTATCGCGCGCAAGGCGGCGCTGACCACGATCGACATCATCTGCGATGCGATCCTGAAATGGCTGGCGCCGGTGCTGAGCTTCACCGCCGACGAGGCGTGGCGGATGTACCGGCCGGATGCGGAGCCCTCCGTGCACCTGACGCTGTTCCCCGAGGGGCTGGAGAAATTCCGCGACGAGCGGCTCGCCACCAAATGGGAGACCGTCCGCGACATCAGGCGCGTGGTCACCGGCGCGCTCGAGATCGAACGTGCCGCCAAGAACATCGGCTCCTCGCTGGAGGCTTCGCCGCTGGTCTACGTCTCCGACCGGGAGATGCTCGACACGCTGTTCAATGTCGACCTTGCGGAAGTCTGCATCACCTCGAACGCGATGGTGACCAACCAGGACGCACCGGAGCATGCCTTCCGCCTCAACGACGTGCCGGGCGTTGCCGTCGTGGTCGAGAAGGCGGTCGGGCGGAAATGCGCGCGGTCGTGGAAGATCCTGCCCACCGTCGGCGAGGACACCGAATATCCCGACGTCTCCCCGCGCGACGCGCAGGCGTTGCGGGAGTGGAAGGCGCTGGGTGTCAGCGTCTAAGTCTCTCGTCGTCCCGGCCTTGAGCCGGGACCCATAACCACCGCGGTCCGGAATGGGCGATGGCAGATGACGCAGATTCGTTCAAGCAACTCCTGCCTGGGGTTATGGGTCCCCGCCTTCGCGGGGACGACGGCGGAGCCCGCGGCCGCATGACCTCTCCCCTGCGCGCCGGCATCATCGCGGCCGTCACGACGCTGATCCTCGATCAGGCGTCGAAGCTCTGGCTGTTGTTTTCGTTCGACCTCGCCCGGCGCGGGGTGGTGAAGGTGACGCCGTTCTTCGACCTGGTGCTGGCCTGGAACGTCGGCATCAGCTTCGGCTGGTTCCAGAGCAACAGCCCGACGGCCCAGATCGTGCTGATGGCGGTCAAGGCGCTCGCGGTGCTCGCGCTGGCGATCTGGATGGCGTACTCCCGTACCCTGCTTGCGACGGTTGCGCTGGGATTGATCATCGGCGGCGCGATCGGCAACGCCATCGACCGCATCGCCTATGGCGCGGTGGTCGATTTCGCGCTGTTCCACATCCAGATCGGGGAAAAAACCTTCAATTGGTACGTGTTCAACGTCGCGGATGTGGCCATCGTTGCCGGGGTAGCGGCGCTATTGTATGATTCTTTTCTGGGGGTACCCGCCGCAAAAGCGCCCTGATCGCGGCCGATACGGCCTTGGCAAGCGGGTAGGATTTCAAAGGCGGAGCCGTGCCTAAGCCGGTGATCGCCTTACCGAATTTTAATGTGTGGGGAGCGCGATGCGTCACGCTGAAGCCAACGCCTCGGAAGCCAATACCTCAACCTCCTGGAAAGCCCTGACACACGCCTTGCGGCTCGCCGCGGTCGCCCTCGGCATTGGCCTGGTGATGGCTGCAGGTCCCGTGCGGGCCGGCGACGATGAGGACGACGAGGACGACAAGACCTTCGAAGAGAAGGTCATCGAAGGCATCATGAAGGGCCTCGGCGGCACCAACATGGAAAACCGCGGCATCGACTACCGCGAGCGCTCGCCGCTGGTCGTGCCCCCCAGCCTCAACCTGCCCCCGCCGGCGACTTCCGCCGAGGCCAACGTGCCGAACTGGCCGAAGGACCCCGACGTGCAGCGCCGCAAGGCCGCGATCGCGGCGCGGAAGAACACGAACAAGGATCCGCGCGAGGCCAGCCGGGTCCTGACGCCGAGCGAGCTCGCTCAGAAGAGCGACAAAAAGTCGAGCGGCGGCGAGTCGGTCGACCAGCCCGGCGGCAACCCCGGCGCCAACGCGATCCTCTCGCCGGAGCAGCTCGGCTATAAGGGCGGCTTCAGCGGCCTGTTCGGCGGCAGCAAGACGGAGACGGCGACCTTCAAGAGCGAGCCGACGCGAGAGTCCCTGACGCAGCCGCCGCCCGGCTACCAGACACCGTCGCCGAACTTTGCCTATGGCACCGGGCCGAAGGAATCGCTCAACAAGGAATACAACCCGGCCCAGGGCAAGTATGGCGATTAATTAACCTCGTCTCTCGCGTTCGTGAGGTTGGCGGCTTTTACGCGCGGCCTATGATGCCGCCATACCCGGAGCAATATTGCTCCGGGTTTTTAGATAGGTCCTGATGTCCCAGCACCGCCTTGTGGTTTCGCTTTTTGCCGGGTTGCTTGCGACGGCATCCCTCTCCGCCTCCAGCGCCATTGCCCAGACCACGGTCACCTCGGAACGCCCCGCGAGCTTCACGCTGCACAACGGCCTGCAGGTGGTGGTGATCCCCGATCACCGCACCCCGGTTGTGACGCAGATGATGTGGTACAAGGTCGGTTCCGCGGACGAGACCCCGGGCAAATCGGGATTGGCACATTTCCTGGAACACCTGATGTTCAAGGGAACAGCCAGGCACCCGGCCGGCGAATTCTCCCAGACCGTGCTGCGGGTCGGCGGCAACGAGAACGCCTTCACCTCGACCGACTATACCGGCTATTTTCAGCGCGTGCCGCGCGAGCAGCTCGGCAGGATGATGGAATTCGAGGCCGACCGGATGACCGGCCTGATCCTGCATGACGAGAATGTGCTGCCGGAGCGCGACGTCGTGCTGGAAGAATACAACATGCGCGTCGCCAACAATCCGGACGCGCGGCTCACCGAGCAGATCATGGCGGCGCTCTATCTCAACCATCCCTATGGCCGTCCGGTGATCGGCTGGCACCAGGAGATCGAAAAGCTCGACCGCGAGGATGCCCTCGCCTTCTACAAGCGGTTCTATGCGCCGAACAACGCGATCCTGATCATCGCCGGCGACGTCGATCTCAATGAGATCCGCCCGATGGTGGAGAAGAATTTCGCCGAGATCCCCGCGCAGCCCGCGATCCCGGCCAAACGCCTGCGTCCGCAGGAGCCGGCCCCGACCGCGCCGCGCACGGTGACGCTGGCCGATCCGCGCGTCGAGCAGCCGACCATGCGCCGCTATTACCTGGTCCCGTCGGCCGCCACCGCGGCCGCGGGCGAAAGCCCCGCGCTCGACGTGCTCGCGCAACTGATGGGCGGCGGCGCCAATTCCTACCTCTATCGCTCGCTGGTGATCGACCAGCAGCTCGCGATCTCCACCGGCGCCAATTATCAGGGCACCTCGCTCGATCCCTCGCAATTCATCATTTCAGCAACGCCAAAGTCGGGCGTCGAGTTCGCGCAGATCGAGGACGCCATCGACAAGGTCATTGCCGACATCGCGCAGAACCCGCCGCGCGCCGAGGACCTCGAGCGGGTCAAGACCCAGTTGATCGCGGAAGCGATCTACGCCCAGGACAACCAGGCGACGCTGGCGCGCTGGTATGGCGGCGCGCTCACCACCGGCCTCAGTGTCGACGATATCAGGAGCTGGCCCGACCGCATCCGCGCCGTCACCGCCGAGCAGGTCCGCCAAGCCGCGCAGGAGTGGCTCGACAAGAAACGTTCGGTGACCGGTTACCTGATCAAGGATGTTGCGCCCAAACGCGAGGAGAAGCGCTCGTGACCTATTCTCTCACACGGCGTTCGGTCCTGATCGGCGGCAGCGCGCTTGCGCTGACGACGATGCTCGCATCGCGCCCGGCGCAGGCTGCAACCAGGATCCAGCATCTGGTCTCGCCCGGCGGCATCGAAGCCTGGTTCGTGCAGGATTCGACCGTGCCACTGATCGCGATGGAATATGCCTTCGACGGCGGCGCCAGCCAGGATCCCACCGCCAAGCCCGGCGTCGGCAATCTGGTCGGCAGCCTCCTCGACGAAGGTTCCGGCGATCTCGATTCCAAGACTTTCCATGAACGGCTCGATCGCCGCGCCATCGAGTTGAGCTTTTCCTCGACCCGCGACAATTTCCGCGGCTCGCTGCGCATGCTCAAGGAAAACAAGGACGAAGCCTTTGACCTGTTGCGCTCGGCGCTGACCTCGCCGCGCTTCGAGGCGAGCGACGTCGAGCGCATCCGCGCCCAGGTGCTGTCCAACCTGCGTCGCGAATCCACCAACCCGAGCGCACTTGCAGGCCGCAAATTCCTCGAAGTCGCCTTCGGCGACCATCCCTATGGCCGGCACGCCCAGGGCACGCTCGAGAGCGTGCCGAAGATCGAGGTCGCCGAACTCAAGGACTATGTGCGCCGCGTGCTCGCCAAGGACACGCTCAAGGTCGCCGCGGTCGGCGATGTCGATCCGGACACGCTTGGCAAACTGCTCGACCACACCTTCGGCAGCCTGCCCGCCAAGGCGACGCTGACGCCGGTCGCCGACATCGTCGCGGCCAAGCCGCCGCAGCGCGCCTTCATTCCGCTGGACGTGCCGCAGACGGTGGTGACGTTCGGCGGCCCCGGCGTCCGCCGCAGCGAGCCGGATTTCATGCCGGCCTATGTCGTCAACCACATCCTCGGCGGTGGCGGATTGTCCTCGCGGCTTTACCGCGAAGTCCGCGAGAAGCGTGGGCTGGCTTATTCGATCTATGAAGCGCTGGTCTGGATGGAGCATTCCTCGCTGTTCATCGGCAATACCGGCACCCGCGCCGATCGCGCCGGCGAGACGGTGGACGCGATCGAGAAGGAAGTCCGCCGCATGGCCGAGGAAGGCCCGACCCAGAAGGAGCTGGACGAGGCCAAGTCCTATCTGAAGGGCTCGCAGATGCTGGCGCTCGACACCTCCTCGAAGCTCGCAGGCGCGCTGTTGCAGTATCAGATCGACAAGCTGCCGATCGACTATATCGAGAAGCGCAACGCCATCGTCGATGCGGTGACGCTGGACGACGCCAAGAAGGTATCGCAGCGGCTCTGGGGCCAGGGCCTGCTCACGGTCGTTGTCGGCCGCAGCCCGCATGCTGCAGCCCAGCCCGTCAGCACGCCATCGGCCGCGACACCGCCGGCCGCAAGCCCACCAGCCGCCGCACCGTCAGCCGCAAAGCCATCCGCGCCGAACTGAGTGCTTTTTCGCCGGGCTGGTTGCCTCAGCCCGGCCGGGCCGCGAGCCACGCTAGCGATCCCTCGTGGTGAGGAGCAACGGCATGGTGTGGCGTGATTGCCTGCCCCTCATGGTGAGGAGCCGCGCAGCGCCGTCTCGAACCATGAGGCCCAGATCTCGCCCGTGGCCCATCCTTCGAGACGCCTGCTCCGCAGGCTCCTCGGGACGAGGTCTGTGGTCGTGGAGACGCAGGGCGGCTGTCCGCCGCGAGGAGCCCCGGCCGTTCCGCGGGCGCGCGTCTCACAAACCCGGTATGGTGTAGCAGACGATTCTACTGCACCACCGGTGATGCCATGCTGCGGGTTGCCCACGACCTCTTGATTGACGAGAACGATATCGAGATCGGCTTCGTGCGCGCCTCGGGTCCGGGCGGGCAGAATGTCAACAAGCTCGCGACCGCGGCGCAACTGCGGTTCGACACCAGCAGAATCGCGCTCGCCGAGGACGTCCGGGCGCGGCTGGCCCGACTGGCCGGCCAGCGCATGACCAAGGAGGGCGTGATCGTGATCCACGCCCAGCGCTTCCGCACCCAGGAACGCAATCGCGTCGACGCGATCGAGCGCCTGCTCGAACTCTTGCGCGAGGCCATGGTGCGGCCGACTCCGCGCCGGCCAACCAGGCCGACGCTCGGCTCCAAGCAGCGCCGCCTTGAAGGCAAGAAGCGCCGCGGCGACATCAAGGCCCGGCGCGGCGCGCGAGGATTTGAGGATTAGGGTATGGTCACATCGCGTCCGCGATGCACGCTGCGCCCCCTCTCCCGCTTGCGGGAGAGGGTCGGGGAGAGGGTATCTCCGCGATGGGACTTTCCGTGCGGAGAGAGCCCTCACCCGACGCGGAGCCTGTACTCGGACGGCGCGAAGCGCCGATCCGGGTGCGCCGACCTCTCCCGCAAGCGGGAGAGGTGAAGGGAGCGCGCGGCTCCGCCGAGTCGACGCTTAGAGCGTTTTCGAGCGAAGTGGATACCGGTTCGCGTGAAGAAAACGCGTCAAAACAAGAATCTAGAGCTTCGGTTCTGATTCAATCAGAACCGAAAATGCTCTAGTACCGCTTGCTTCCAGGAGCGGGTTCCGTTGCCGTGCCTTTGCGCGCGCTGCCGCCGGCGCCGACGGTACCCTTGGCCCCGGATTTCGCGCCAGCCTTTCCAGTCTGAGTCTCCGTCTGCGCGTTCATCTCCTCATCGGTGCCGCCGGTCATTCCACCCGGCGCCGCGCCCCTTTCCTGCGCGCCGCCGCGGATCGTGCCGCCGGTGGCAGCGCCTTGCGCGAGGGCAGGGCCGACGAGTACGGCCGAGAGGGCAAATGCGATCACGGAGGTTTTCGCTAGCTTCATCCATTGCTCCTGGATTTTGTTCGTGCGGGAATGTTCGGCGGTTCCATGCGCCGCCTGCTGCGCCGGACTCCCCTCACGCGGATTGAACGTGTCGCAAACGACGCGTGCGTCATGCAAACTGCGTCGTGTGGAGATCGTGCAGGGATTTCGGGGCAATTTCGCGAAATTGCGCTTCACATATGCGGCGATGCGAGGCTGTTTCGCCGGCACTATTTTCCTACCCGTAGCGTTTTCGAGCGAAGTGGACACCGGTTCGCGTGAAGAAAACGCGTCAAACAAACTAGATCGGCGCGTTTTGTTCTGCGGTGAAACAGCCCGCTACTACCACCGCCTTTCGCCAGCGACCTAGAGTTACCGCGCACAGGCGGTGATGTGGATGAGACGGCTACGCGCAGCAGCGGCAATCGGGGTTGGATGTTGCAGTGCGCTGCTCGCGACGATCGCGGCCGCGCAGATGCCGTTGCCCGCCGCCAAGCCGCCCGATGGCGCGACACTGTTCAAGCAGCAATGCGCGACCTGTCACACCACGAACCTGTCCGATCCGGTCCGGCAGGGCCCGTCCCTGTTCAAGATCGTCGGTCGACCGGCAGGCAGGGCGGAAGGCTTTCACTATTCAGACGGTTTCGCGAAAGCCGATTTCACTTGGGACGATGGCAGACTCGATGCATGGCTCGCCAACCCACAGGCGATGATCCCCGGCTCCGTCATGGCCTATCGCCAGGCCAAGCCGGAGACCCGTGCCGCCATCATCGCCTATCTGAAGGAGCTCAACTGAATGGCAAAACCGGTTCACTCCATGATCCGCGTGCTCGACGAAGCGAGGGCGCTCGATTTCTACGCGCGCGCCTTCGGTCTCGAGGTCGCCGACCATCTCAAGTTCGACGATTTCGCGCTGATCTATCTGCGCCATCCCTCCTCATCCTTCGAGGTCGAGCTGACCGTCAATTTCGACCGCAAGGAGCCCTATTCGCTCGGCGACGGCTACGGCCATCTCGCTGTGGTCGTCGACGACGTCGATGCCGAGCATGCGCGGTTCGAGCAGGAAAAGCTCGCGCCGGGACCGCTGCGCGATTTCAAGCACAACGGCAAGACGCTGGCGCGCTTCTTCTTCGTCGCTGATCCCGATGGCTACAAGATCGAGGTGATCCAGCGCGGCGGCCGCTTCGGCTAGCGCATGATCGGAACAGATAACGAGCAATCAACAATGACAAAACATTCCACGGAGGAAACCCATGAGAGAAGTCGATCGTCGCAGCAAATATGATCGCCGCGTCTTCCTGAAGGGCGCGGCAACAGCGGTGCCGACCGTCGCCATCGCCAGCAGCACGGGCCTCACCATCAGCGATGCCTGGGCCGATGACGCCACCACGCTGACGCCGGCGACATTGAAGACCCTGGTGAAGATGGCGCGCGACATCTATCCGCATGATTTCCTCGCCGACAGCTACTACATCACCGCGATCAAGCCGTGGGACGGCAAGGCAGCCAAGGATCCCGCGGTGAAGTCGCTGATCACCGACGGTGTCACCAGGCTCGACCAGGAGGCCAATGACCGCCACAAGGTCGCTTACGTGCAGGTGCCCTGGGAAGCCGATCGCGTGGCGCTGTTGCAGCGGATCGAACAGACCGCGTTTTTCCAGAAGATCCGCGGCGACCTCGTGGTTTCTCTGTACAACCAGAAAGAGGTCTGGCCGAAGTTCGGCTATGAGGGCTCGTCCGCCGAATATGGCGGTTACCTCAATCGCGGCTTCGCCGACATCGACTGGCTCCCGAAAGCTTAAGCCAACCAACGCTCTGTGAGGATCACAATGGCAAAATTCGATCTCAATGACAGCGGCGTGGTGGTGATCGTGGGATCCGGCGCCGGCGGCGGAACGCTCGGCAACGAGCTCGCACAGAAGGGCGTCAAGGTCGTCATCCTCGAGGCCGGGCCGCGCGTCGAGAATCATGAATTCATCAACGACGAATGGGACAGCTTTGCGCAGCTCGCCTGGTCCGACATGCGCACGACGTCAGGAAGCTGGCGCGTCGCCAAGGACTTTCCGAACCTGCCGGCATGGATCGTGAAGGCGGTCGGCGGTTCGACCACGCATTGGGCCGGCGCATCGCTCCGCTTTGACGAGCACGAATTCAAGACCAAGAGCACCTATGGCGGCATTCCCGGCGCCAATCTGTTGGACTGGCCGATCACGCTTGCCGAGATGCAGCCATATTACGCCAAGGCCGAAAACAAGATGGGCGTGACGCGGACCAACGGCATTCCCGGGCTACCCGGCAACAACAATTTCAAGGTGCTGGAGGCCGGCGCCAGGAAGCTCGGCTACAAGACCGTGCACACCGGCAACATGGCCATCAACAGCGAGCCGCGTGACGGCCGTGGCGCCTGCCAGCAGATCGGCTTCTGCTTCCAGGGCTGCAAATCGGGCGCGAAATGGTCGACGCTCTACACCGAGATCCCGAAAGGCGAAGCCACCGGCAATCTCGAAGTGCGCCCGAACAGCATGGTGATCAAGATCGAGCACGATCAATCCGGCAAGGTGACGGGCGTGGTCTATGCCGACGAGAATGGCGCGATGCAGCGGCAGAAGGCCCGCGTGGTCGCGGTCGCCGGCAATTCGATCGAAAGCCCGCGGCTGCTGCTCAACAGCGCCTCGAACATGTTCCCGGACGGGCTCGCCAATTCCTCAGGCCAGGTCGGCCGCAACTACATGCGGCACATGACCGGCAGCGTCTATGCGGCGTTCGAGAAATCGGTGCACATGTATCGCGGCACCACCATGGCCGGCATCATCCGCGACGAGTCCAGGAACGATCCATCACGCGGCTTCGTCGGCGGCTACGAGATGGAGACGCTGTCGATCGGCCTGCCCTTCATGGCGGCCTTCCTCAACCCCGGCGCCTGGGGACGTCCGTTCACCAGCGCAATGGAAGGCTATCCCCGGATGGCCGGCATGTGGCTGGTCGGCGAGGACATGCCGCAGGAGACCAACCGGGTCACGCTTGATCCCAAGGCCAAGGACAAGTTCGGCATGCCGGTCGCAAGCGTGCATTTTGACGATCATCCGAACGACCTCGCGATGCGCGCCCATGCCTACAAGCAGGGTGCCGCGGTCTATGAGGCGGTCGGCGCCACCGTCACCTATCCGACGCCGCCTTACCCGAGCACGCATAATCTCGGCACCAACAGGATGAGCGAGAAGGCGAGGGATGGCGTGGTGAACAAGTTCGGTCAGACCCACGACATCAAGAACCTGTTCATCTCCGATGGCAGCCAGTTCACAAGCGGGGCAGCGTGCAACCCGACACTGACGATCGTGTCACTGGCGATCCGGCAGGCCGACCACATCGCCGGCGCGATGCAGCGGAAGGAGACTTAGGCTGATGTCGGTTGGGTGATTCACTCTAACCGCGAGTCGCTTCGCCTCTCCCGCTTGCGGGGGAGGCCGGCGCGCGAAGCGCGGCGGGTGGGGGCTCTCCCCACACGGATAATCCCATCGTGGAAACACCCTCACCCCACCCTCTCTCGCAAGCGGGAGAGGGAGCGCAGCGGCGCCGCAGCTATTCCGCTGCGTCCAACATCGCGGCCCTTTCGCCGCCCACCTCCGGCGCCGCCGCACTCTTCGAGCGATAGATCAGGCAGGAGCAGCGGAGCAGCGAGGCGAAATTGTTGACTTGGCCGTGATGGTCGAGAACCTCGTTGTGCAGCGTCGTGAGGAATTTCGCCAGACTCATCCCCTCCTTCGCCGCGATCTCCTCCAGCGTGTCCCAGAATGCCAGTTCCAGCCGGATCGAGGTGCAATGACCGCCAAGGCGCAGCGACCTCGTCTGCGATTCGTAATCGCGTTGCGGCTGATGGGCGAACAAATGGCACATGGAATCCTCCCGCCAGATTATAATTTTTCTAAACGATATACCCGGCCGTGCCACCCGACAATCCTGCGCTGCACAGCCGCCGTCCCGCGAATGTCAGTGTCTTCAATGCGATAGCCGGCGCCCATCCCCAGCGCGACGTGGATTTCCGGACCTCGATGCATGCATTTGCCGCCACGCCGGCTAGAATGGGGCAGCAGCTCGAATCGATCGCACGCCATGCCCGTCCGCCAGCTTCCCGTAGAGGTCGTCAACCGCATCGCAGCCGGCGAGGTGGTCGAGCGTCCCGCGAGCGTGGTCAAGGAGCTGGTGGAGAATGCGATCGATGCCGGCGCCAGCCGGATCGATGTCTTCACCGATGGCGGCGGGCGGCGGCGGATCGGCATCACTGACGACGGCGGCGGCATGACCCGCGCCGACCTTGCGCTGTCGGTCGACCGCCACGCCACATCGAAACTCGACGACGAGGACCTCTTGCGGATCCGGACGCTTGGGTTCCGCGGCGAGGCGCTGCCTTCGATCGGCGCGGTGGCACGGCTCAACATCGTGACGCGACATGCGAGCGAACCGCATGCCTGGTCGCTCTCGGTCGAAGCCGGCGTGAAATCGGCGGTCATGCCCGCGGCGCTCGGCCAGGGCACCCGGGTCGAGGTCGGCGATCTCTTCTATGCGACGCCGGCGCGGCTGAAATTCCTCAAGACCGACCGCACCGAAGCCGAAGCGATCCGCGAGGTGGTGCGGCGGCTCGCAATGGCGCGGCCCGACATCGCCTTCACGCTCGCCGGCGAGGAGCGCGCGCCGGTCACCTGGGCCGCGGCGCTGCCCGGCGCCCCCGGCCGGCTGACGCGGCTCGGCGATATCCTGGGCGCTGACTTCCGCGGGAGCGCGATCGAAGTCCGCGCCGAGCGCGACGGCGTTGCGGTCGAAGGCTTTGCCGCCGCGCCCTCGCTGACGCGGGCGAATGCGCTCGGCCAGTATCTGTTCGTCAACGGCCGCCCGGTGCGCGACAAGCTGATCCTCGGCGCCGTGCGCGCGGCCTATGCCGACTATCTGCCGCGCGACCGCCATCCGGTGGTGGCGCTGTTCGTGACGCTGCCGCCGCAGGAGGTCGACGCCAATGTGCATCCGGCCAAGACCGAGGTGCGCTTCCGCAATGCCGGCCTGGTCCGCGCCCTGATCGTGCATGCACTCAAGGAGGGGTTGGCGCGCGAGGGACGGCGCACCGCGGCCAACACCGATGGCGCGGCGCTCTCCGCCTTCCGTCCCTCCTTCGCCCCCCGCCCGACCAATTGGGACTGGCGGCGCTCGCCGGCCTATCCGGTGCGGCCGATGCCTTCGTTCGATGCCGTCGCCGCCAGCGCGCTGGCCGAGCCCGGTCAGGCCGCCTTCGACGTCGGTGCGCCGACGGCCGATGTCCGCTTCGAGGCGCAGCCGGCCGCCGATCTGCTCGACCGTCCGCTTGGCGCGGCGCGTACGCAGATCCACGAGACCTATATCGTCTCGCAGACCCGCGATGGTCTCATGGTGGTGGACCAGCACGCCGCCCATGAGCGCATCGTCTATGAGAAATTGAAGGCGTCGCTGGCCAAAAACGGCGTGCAGCGGCAGATCCTGCTGATCCCCGAGGTCGTGGAGCTCGACGAATCCACCGTCGAGAAGCTCCTGGATCGCGCCGAGGAGCTCGCCAGTTACGGGCTTGCGATCGAATCCTTCGGCCCTGGCGCGGTCGCGGTGCGCGAGACGCCATCGCTGCTCGGCAGGGCGAATGCGGCCGGGCTGCTCCGCGACCTCGCCGAGCACATGGCCGAATGGGACGAGGCGCTGCCGCTGGAGCGACGCCTGATGCATGTCGCCGCCACCATGGCCTGCCACGGCTCGGTACGCGCCGGACGCCGCCTCAAGCCGGAAGAGATGAACGCGCTGCTGCGCGAGATGGAAGACACGCCGAACTCCGGCCAGTGCAACCACGGCCGCCCGACCTATGTGGAATTGAAGCTGTCGGATATCGAAAAGCTGTTCGGGCGGAGATAATGGTCCGCTGTCATCGTCCGCCACCGGGTCGGCCGAACGGCCGCCCAATGACAGGCTCTGGTGGACGATCCAGTATTCCAGAGGCATCTCGGCTCAAACTGAGAGGCTGCGGGTTAGTGGATGCCCCGCCTCCGCGGGCCATGACGACAGTCGTGGCCGCGCGATTATCGCGCCCGCAAAAACACGAACTCCGTGTCGTCATAGGCACGGCGCTCCGATTCCTCAAATCCCTCAGGCGCGGCAAAGGCCGCGGCCTTCGCCTCTTCCACCACGAGCAGCGCGCCTGGCGTCAGCCATGCACCGTCGCAGAGCGAAGCCAGCGCCTTCTCCGCCAGTCCCTTGCCGTAGGGCGGATCGAGGAACACCAGCGAGAACGGCTCGACGGGATGCGCGGGGCCGAGATTGGTGGCGTCGCGGCGGAACACTTTCGTCACGCCGCCAAGCCCAAGCGACTCCACATTGTTGCGAAGCAGCGCGCGCGCTTCGGCGCCATTGTCGACGAACAGCGCAAACTTCGCGCCGCGCGACACCGCCTCGATGCCGAGCGCGCCGGTGCCGGCGAAGAGATCGAGCACGCGCGCGTCCGCAATCGGATCGTCATAGGCATGGACGAGGATGTTGAACACGGATTCGCGCAGCCGATCCGCGGTCGGGCGGATGTCGCGCGAAGAAGGCGCGGCCAGGTTGCGGCCCTTCAATCGTCCCCCGACGACGCGCATCTATCGCCTACTCGTCCCTCGGCTTCAGATCGCGCTTGCCGTGATAGGCGCGCTTGACGCGGCGGGGCGGGCCGTAGCCGGCATTCTCTTCCTCGTTGCGGATGCGCGCCTCCTCGCTGCCGGAGCGCTGCACCAGCACGCGGCGGCCCTTGCGGTCGGCGATCACTGCGCGCTCGCTCACCGGCTTCGACGGCTTCCTGCCGCGCTGCGCATCGTCGTCACCGCCGGCATGGTGCTCGGGCCGGGCGAAGTCCGCGCCCGCAAGTTTGGCCACCTTCTCGCCGAGCTGCTCGCGCAGCACCCGCGTCTTGACCTCCTCGACCTTGCCTTCCTCGAGCTCGCCGAGCTGGAACGGGCCGTAGGAGATGCGGATCAGGCGGTTCACCTCGAGGCCGAGATGCGCCATCACGTTGCGCACCTCGCGGTTCTTGCCCTCGCGGATCGCGAACACCAGCCAGACGTTCGAACCCTGGTCGCGCTCCAGCGTCGCCTCGATCGGGCCGTATTTGACGCCCTCGACCTCGACGCCCTTCTTCAGTTCATCGAGCTGCGCCTGGGTCACTTCGCCATGGGCGCGGACCCGATAGCGCCGGAGCCAGCCGGTGTCGGGCAATTCGAGCACGCGTGCCAGCCCACCGTCATTGGTGAGCAAGAGCAGCCCCTCGGTATTGAAGTCGAGTCGGCCGATGCTGATCAGCCGCGGCAAACCCTCGGGCAGATTGTCGAACACGGTCGGACGCCCCTCAGGGTCGTCATGCGTCGTCATCAGCCCGCGCGGCTTGTGATAGAGAAACAACCGCGTCCGTTCGCGCGGCGGCAACGGCTTGCCGTCGACGGCGACGACATCATTGGTGGTGACGTCGAGCGCCGGCGAATTGATGACGCGGCCGTTCACGGTGACGCGGCCCTGCGTCACCATCTCCTCGGCATCGCGGCGTGAGGCAAGGCCGGCACGCGCCAGCACTTTTGCAATCCGCTCGCCGGACTTTTTCGGCCTCGGCTCCGGACGCGGCCGCCTTTCGAAATCGGCCGGACGTTCGCGATAGGCGCCGCGACCGCCAAACGCCGGACGCTTCGCGAAAATCTTGCTGTCATCCTCATTGTCGCGACGCGGACGGTCGGAGAAGCGCCCCTCGCTGCGCGGATGCTCCTGCCAGTCGGTCCGGCCTTCGGGGCGCTCGCGGCGACGGTCGAACTTGCGATCATCGCGCTCGCGGGGACGATCGAATTTCGGCCGCTCGCGGAACGGACGGTCGCCCTGCTGACGGTCGTCGCGCGCGCGCGAAAAGCGCGGACGCTCGTCGCCGCCGCGGTCGTAGCGGGGCTTGTCGAACTTCGGTCGGTCCGGGCGGTCGGAACTGCGCTCGCGTTTCTCCCACGGCTTGGACTCGCCACGCGGCGGACGGTCGCCAAAATCCTTCCGCGGGCCGCGGGAGAATTTCTTGTCGTCACCGAACTTTCTCTTCGGGCGCTCGCCAAACGATCGCTCGCCGCGGTGCCCCTCGTCGCGCTCGCGGAAAGGACGCTTCTCGCCATCGCGGTCGCGTGAAGCATAAGGCTTCCTGTCCCCGAACTTCCGGTCCGAGAAGCGGCCGGCCGGCCGGGCGTCATCGCGATTGGCACGCGGCGTATACGGGCGCTTTTCGCTACCGCGATCGTCACGGTCGAACTTCGGACGGTCGCCGCGCGGGCGGTCGTCCCGGTTGAACCGCGGCTTGTCGCCGTAATCGCGGCGCGGCGCATCGCCCCCCTCGCGGCGGCGGAAGGGACGATCCTCGCGCTTGCCACCGAACGAGCGCTTCTCACCCTCGTCCCGGTCCCGTCCGTAGCCGCGCTTGGCGAACTTCTTGTCCGGCCCACGGGGTTTGCCGGAACGGCCCTTGGCCGGACCCCCGTCCCGCCGGCCGCGCGGGGTATCGTTGTGTTTATCGCGGTCGCGGGGCATGAAAGGTCTCACTTTAAGGTCGGTCAAAAGGCATTTGCGCGCGCCGTCATCACGCCGCATCTTTTGCAAAGCCGGTGTCCACTGTTGCTGAAGGCGCAGCTAGTAGCAGGTTTCTTGTGATGATACGAGGCATGACTGCCCCTTCTTTCATGGATTTGGCGCTGAAAACCGCCGAAAACGCCGGAAAGGCCGGCGAAGTTCCGATCGGCTGCGTGATCGTGCGGGGCTACGAGGTGATCGCCACCGCCGGCAACCGGACCCTGACCGACCGCGACCCGACCGCCCATGCCGAGATTTTGGCGATCCGGCAGGCCGCGGAGGCGATCGGCACCGAGCGGCTGGTGGATTGCGATCTCTATGTCACGCTCGAACCGTGCACGATGTGCGCCGCCGCGATCTCGTTCGCCCGCATCCGCCGGCTCTATTACGGCGCGGCCGATCCGAAGGGCGGCGCGGTGGAGTCCGGCGTGCGGTTCTTCTCCTCACCGACCTGCCATCACCGGCCGGAAATCTATCCCGCCATCGGCGAGCGGGAGGCCGCCGCGCTGTTGCGGGAGTTCTTTCGCGAGCGCCGGTGAGTTGTGTCCCTGCTGCGCCGACACCACCGCTGTCATCATCCGCGAAGGCGGATGATCCAGTATTCCAGAGACGGCAGTGACTATTCGATCGGCCGATGCGTACTGGATACCCCGCCTTCGCGAGGTATGACGAGCCGTGCGGAAGCTAGCCCGCTAGAAAGAACTCCCGCAGCAGCCTCCCCGTCGCTTCCGGATTCTCCTCGGTCAAAAAATGCCCGGAATCGACCGGCGATCCCACGACATTGGTCGCCCACTGCTTCCAGGTGTCGAGCGGCGTGGCCGCGGCACTCGCGATGCCGGCATCGCCCCACAGCGCCAGCATCGGGATCGTGATCTTCCTGCCCGCCTCGAAATCCGCCTTGTCGGTCTCGTAATCGGCATAGGCGCCGGCGCGGTAATCCTCGCACATCGCATGGACACGCGAGGGATCGCGGAACGGCGCCAGATAGTGCTCCAGCGCCCGCGGATCGATGGCATCCAGCGTCTTCGATTTGGTCTGGCTCGCCATCTTGTGCTTCAGGAAGAAATCCGGCGCGCCCAGGATCAGCGTCTCCGGGAACGGGGCCGGCTGCGCCAGGAAGGTCCAGTGATAGATCTTCAGCGCATAGAGCCGGTTCATGCGCTCCCAGTAATTATAGGTCGGCAGGATGTCGAGCACGGCGAGTTTCGACAGCCGGCCGGGATGATCGAGCGCCAGCCGATAGGAGACGCGGCCGCCGCGGTCGTGACCGGCGAGCGCGAAATGCACATGACCGAGCTTCTCCATGGCTTCAATGAGCGTCTTCGCCATCGCGCGCTTGGTATAGGGCGTGTGGTCCTTGTCGCTGTCGGGCATGTCAGACCAGCCATAGCCCGGCAGGTCGGCGATGATCAGCGTGAACCGGTCGTCGAGCTTTGGTGCCACCGGATGCCACATCACATGCGTGGACGAGAAGCCGTGCAGCAGGAGCAGCGGCGGCCCCTTGCCGCCGACGCGCGCGAAGATGCGGCCTGAGGAGGTGTTGATCCATTCGGAGGCATAACCGGGGAAAAGATCGGCGAGATCGGACATCGCAAGCCTCCTCTCAATTTCGGATCGAGTTTAGCTCTTTTCGGCCTCCACCGCCTGCCAGGCGATGTCGCGACGGCAAAAGCCGTCCGGCCAGCGGATGCGGTCGATCGCTTCGTAGGCGCGCTGCTTGGCTTCCGTCACGGTCCTGCCCGAGGCGCAGACATTGAGCACGCGGCCGCCATTGGCGAGGATGACGCCATCCTTTTCGACCGTGCCGGCATGGAAGATTTCGACACCCTCGATCTGAGTGGCCTCGTCCAGCCCTTCGATGCGCGTTCCTTTCTTGTAATCGCCGGGATAGCCTTTGGCGGCCATCACCACAGTCAGGGCCGGTTCGGGGAACCAGCGCAGATCAAAGTTCTTCAACTGCCCGTCAGAGGCGGCGAGGAAGGCCGGCACGATGTCGGACATCATCCGCAGCATCAGGACCTGGCATTCCGGATCGCCGAACCGGACATTGTATTCGAACAGCTTTGGACCCTGCTCCGTCAGCATCACGCCGGCATAGAGCACGCCGCGAAATGGAATGCCGCGCTGCTTCATGCCGGCGACCGTCGGCAGGATGATCCGCGCCATGATCTGGTCGTGGATCTCTGGCGTCACGAACGGCGTCGGGGAATAGGCGCCCATGCCACCGGTGTTCGGCCCCTCATCGTGATCGAACACGCGCTTGTGGTCCTGCGCCGAGGCGAGCGGGATCGCGGTCTCGCCGTCGCACAGCGCGAAGAAGCTGATCTCGCGGCCGGATAAAAACTCCTCGATCACCACCTCGGCGCCGGCTGCGCCGAAACCGCCCTCGAACATCATCGCGATGGCCGCTTCCGCCTCGCCCACGGTTTTTGCCACCACGACGCCCTTGCCGGCCGCAAGACCGTCGGCCTTGACCACGATCGGCGCGCCCTGCGCCCGCACATAGGCGAGCGCATCATCGGCATTGTCAAAGCGGCGGTAGGCGCCGGTCGGAATGTCGAACTCGCGGCAGAGATCCTTGGTGAAGCCCTTGGAGCCCTCGAGCTGCGCCGCGAGCCTGCTCGGGCCGAACGCCTTGATGCCGGCGGCGGCGAGATCGTCGACGATCCCGGCCGCGAGCGGGATCTCCGGACCGACCACGACGAGATCGATGGAATTGCGCCTGCAGAACTCGATCACAACGGCATGATCGGCCACATCGAGCGCCACGCATTCAGCCTCGCGCGCAATTCCGGCATTGCCCGGCGCGCACCACAGCTTTGTCAGCAGCGGAGAGGCGGCGATCTTCCACGCCAAGGCATGTTCGCGGCCGCCGGAACCGATCAGGAGAATGTTCATGGGATGCAGTGAGATAAGGGTTGCCGCGCCATAGCGCGAGGGTTTAGCACGCGCTCCGCCACGGCAACAAATGCCTGAGCGTGGATGTGGATATGTGGCGTGGCGGCCCACTCATCGCCCTGGGACCTTGCACCCGGGCCCGAAAAGCCCGATTCTATAAGACGATGACCGCTGCCCCGAATCTGCTCAACGCGCCCGAATTCACTGTCTCGGAACTGTCCTCCGCGCTGAAGCGCACGGTGGAGGACCGGTTCGGCCATGTCCGGGTCCGCGGCGAGATCACCGGCTTCCGGGGCCCGCACTCCTCCGGTCATTGCTATTTCGCGCTGAAGGACGAGAACGCCAAGATCGAGGCGGTGATCTGGAAGTTCGCCCACGCCCGCATGCGCTTCAAGCCCCAGGAGGGGCTCGAGGTCATCGCGACCGGCAAGCTCACGACCTATCCGAACTCCTCCAAGTACCAGATTGTGATCGAGGCGCTGGAGCCGGCCGGCATCGGCGCGCTGATGGCGCTGATGGAGGAGCGCAAGAAGAAGCTCGCCGCCGAGGGCCTGTTCGACGAGGCGCGCAAACAGCTGTTGCCCTGGCTGCCGGAAGTGATCGGTGTCGTCACCTCGCCGACCGGCGCCGTGATCCGCGACATCCTGCATCGGCTCGAGGACCGCTTTCCGCGCCGCGTGCTGGTGTGGCCGGTCAAGGTGCAGGGCGACGGTTCCGCCGAGCAGGTTGCCGCCGCGATCCGCGGCTTCAACGCGCTGCCCGAGGGCGGCAGGATCCCGCGCCCCGATCTTCTGATCGTGGCGCGCGGCGGTGGCTCGCTGGAGGACCTCTGGTCCTTCAACGAGGAGATCGTGGTCCGCGCCGCCGCCGACAGCGTGATCCCGCTGATCTCCGCCGTCGGGCACGAAACCGACATCACGCTGATCGATTTCGCCGCCGACAAGCGCGCGCCGACGCCGACGGCGGCAGCCGAAATGGCGGTGCCGGTGCGCAGCGAGTTGCTCGCCGAAGTCGCGGCATTGGCGCGGCGCGTCTCCGTATGCTGGCAGCGCGGCCAGGAGGCCCGCCGCAACGAACTGCGCGCCGCGGCGCGGGCGCTGCCGGCACCGAGCGAGCTTCTGGCGATCCCGCGGCAGCGGCTGGATCATCTTGGCGCCGCACTGCCGCGCGGCTTGAAGGCGAACACGCACGCGCATTTCCGCCGCTTCGCGTCCACCAGCGGCCGGCTGACGCTGCGCGTGCTGCACGGGCAGATCACGCATGCCAGGCAGCGCCTGACCGTGTCGGGCGAGCGGATCGCGCTTTCGGCGCGCTCGCTGCTGCGCTCTCGGCGCGAGCGCTTTACGGGGCTCGAAGTCCGCTTCAAGGCCTCCAAGCTCGCCAATGCGCAGGCGCAGCGCAACGCCATCGCACGGCAGCGGGAACGCACCTACCGGCTCGCCGAGCGCGCACAGCGCGCCATGGTCACGTTGCTGCAGCGGTTGGATGCGCGCGTCGGCCAGAGCGGAAAATTGCTGGCGGCGCTCTCCTATCGCAGCGTGCTCGAGCGCGGCTTTGCCCTGGTGCGCGACGAAGCGGGGCATCCGGTGCATGCCGCGGCCAGCGTCGCGCCGAATGCGCAACTGTCGATCGAATTCGCCGACGGCCGCGTGGCCGCGACCGCCGATAGCGATCGCCCTGCCACCGCAGCGCCTGCCGCGCAGCCGAAACCGATCACGCGCGAGCCGAAGCCGGCACCGAAGCGCGTGGCCAAGCCGGTCGATCAGGGCAGCCTGTTCTAGCTTGTAGCCCGGGTGGAGCGGAACGCGTAACCCGGGGCGCGGGCATCCGCATTGCGAGCGGTGACTCGGGCTAGCGCTTCACCCGGGCTACGACAGTTTGCGATTCATGCTGTCCGATCGTGGGGAGAGAGCCCTCACCCGGCGCTGCGCGCCGACCTCTCCCGCAAGCGGGCGAGGTGACTTCAAAGGCCGCTCCGCGGCAAGGTTGCCAAACGGGAGATGCGTATTCTCCCTCTCCCGCGAGCGGGAGAGGGGCGGGGTGAGGGTATCTCCACATTGGGACTCTCCGAGTGAAGAGAGCCCTTCGCCCGGCGGGAGAGGTGAAACGGCTACCGCGAGAGCCAGGCGGCGACCTGTTTCTGGGCGTCGGTGCGGGCCTCGGCGTCGGTGCCGACATGGCCGCCCTCGGGCACTGCGGCATCGGACGTTCCGGCAATCGCGTGCAGCGGCAGGTTGGCGAGATCGAAGTCGTGATAGGCGCCGGGATAGACGATGATCCGCGCCAGCGCGCTGCGGCCGTGCGCGCCCTCGACCATCTGGTGGCAGGCCGGCGGGGAGCTCACATCGTCGTTGGCGCCGATCATGACCAGGGTCGGAACGCGCGCGCTCCAGCCAAGCCTGGAGGACAGCCGGCAGTCCGGATAGAACGCGATCGCCGAACGGAAGTCGGGCTCGGTGCCGCGCGACAGCAGTTGCGGCCGCACGGCCCACAACAGTGCGCTGGCGCCATTGGCCCAGCCGATCAGGCTGATGCGCTCACGCGCCACCCAGGGCTGTTGCATCAGCCATTGCCGTGCCGCTACGATATCGCCGACGCGCTCGCGACGGGCCAGCACGTGCCGTTCCCGCTCCTTGACGCGGCATTGCGGGCCGAGATCGCGCGAGCCGTAGCTGTCAGGCAACAGCACGGCGTGGCCGGTCCTGAGCAATTGTTCCACCCAGTCGCGGTAACGCGGCAGAACCGGCTCCGAACGCCCGGCGAGGCCGCCGCAGCCATGCAGCGCGATCACGGTCGGAAACGGTCCGTTGCCATCGGGCTTGTAGAGTTGCGCGCGCAACGTGAGATTGCTTGCGGGAATGTCGACCTGGCGCGGGGCCGGCAGCGGCGCCGCCGTCGCGGCCGAAGCCACGGCAACGAGCGTCAGGAAAATGGCTGCTGACAAAAACCGCATTTCAATTGGCCGGATCATGGTGGCGCTGCTGACCGAGCGGACCATGACTTGCGAAACTAGCATGCAGTCTGGCCGCAATTCATCACAAGTCGGTGGTTTAACCTGCGGACACTAAAGCCTATTTATGGTAGGTATGAACCGCAACCCCAACGAGGCCTCGCGGCAAGGCCGGGCGGAGAGTTTATAGTGCTGAACAAGTTCGGTCCCTCAGGCCACGGCGAAGCGCAGGTGCAATATCTGGATGGCGATTTCCGCGTGGTCTCGCCGGGAACCTATGTGCGCTGCGCCATCACGGACGTACGGATTCCGCTCGACGAACTGAAATATTGGAGCGTCGACCTGCAGGAAGCCTATGCGACCCCGGGCGCCGTTCTGCAGAGGCACTTTCCCGCAGCGCTGAAACAGGGATAGGGCGCATTCGTTCCGTACCCAGGTTACGGGCTGCTCCGCGGGCACGACGCCAGACCCTCATGGTGAGGAGCGCGTAGCGCGTCTCGAACCATGAGGCCCCGGGCCCATCGTTCGAGACGGCCGCTTCGCGGCCTCCTCAGGTGAGGACGTCACGTGTGGCCGCTTGCGTTCGGTAACCCGCGGTGGAGTGAAGCGTAACCCCGGCTACGAATTCGTCTCCTGGAAACTGCGTTCGCGCGCCTTGAACAGGCTGTCTGAAACGAACGTCCGCAGTGCCGCCGGGTCGTCGAGCTCCAGCGTCACCGCGAACGGCACGACCGCCTGCGCCCAGACAGGCAACTCGCCGCGTTGCTTGAGCCGCGCCAGATCCTTTTCCGTGGTCACCAATGTCAGACCGTCACGTCTCGCCTCCGACAGCAGGCCATCGATGTCGGCCTTCGAGAACGCGTGGTGATCGGGGAAGGCACGCTCACGGACAACGTCAACGCCGCTGTTCCGGAGGGTGTTGAAAAAGCGCGCGGGATCGCCGATGCCGGCAAAGGCAAGCACGCGCCTGCCCTGCAGTGACTCCAGTGATGCATCGTCCGGCTGCAGCCGCGCTGTCAGCACCGGCTTTCCGCGCATGGCAATCTCCGTCGCCACCATTTTTGCGGCAGTGCCGTCACCGATCACCACGAGCGCATCGGTGCGCGCGATCTGCGGCGCCAGCGGCGCGCGCAACGGACCGGCCGGAAACACTTTTCCATTGCCGAGGCCGCGATGGCTGTCGATCACGATGATCGAGGCGTCCTTGACGATCGCCGGATTCTGGAAGCCGTCATCCATCAGCAGCACGCTCGCGCCCTGCGACTTCGCCAGCGCGACGCCATCGGCGCGATCGCGCGCGACCACGACCGGCAGCCGCTCGGCGAGCATCAGCGGTTCATCGCCGATATCCGCGGCCGAATGTCCGGAAGGATCGACCTTCACCGGCCCGCGCAATTGGCCGCCATAGCCGCGGCTGAGCACAACAGGCACTTCGCCGAGCTCGCGGAGCAATTTTGCCAGCGCCAGCGCGGTCGGCGTCTTGCCGGCGCCGCCGGTGTGATAATTGCCGACGCAGAACACGGGAATGCCGGCGTTGATGCCTTTGCGCTGCATGCGCTTGGCGGCAACAGCGCCATAGAGCACGGCGAGCGGTTGCAGCAGATACGAAGTCAGGGATGCCGGACCGTGCCAGAAGGCCGGCTCACGCATTGGCGGCTCCCATCTCGAGCCGCAACTGCAACAGATACGGTTCGAGCGCCCCAAGTGTCCGCTCCAGCGCGCCGCCGAGCTGCTGCACGACATGTTCGGCGGCTCCCAGCGAGGCTTCGCGCGCCTTGGCATCGGCCAGCAATTGGCCGAGCTGTTTCACCAATGCTTCCTGCGTATCGGCGCGGCGCGCGCCGCCGGCACGGTCGAGCGCCTCATAGACATCGGTGAAGTTGAAGACGTGCGGGCCGTGCACGATCGCAGCGCCGAGCTTCACCGCTTCGATCGGGTTCTGACCGCCGTGCGGAACCAGCGAGCCGCCCATGAACACGATCGGCGCCAGCCGATAGAACAGGCCGAGCTCGCCCATGGTGTCGGCGACATAGACGTCGGTGGTCGCGACCGGCAGTTCCTCGCGCGATCGCAGCGCGCTGTGCAGGCCGAACGCCTCGACGACGCGCATAACCGCCTCGCCGCGATCCGGGTGGCGCGGCACGATCACGGTGAGCAGCGAGGGGAAGAATCCGGCCAATGCGCGATGCGCTTCCACAAGCTGCTCTTCCTCGCCGGGATGAGTGGAGGCCGCGACTACGATCGGCCGGCCGCGCGTCACCGCCATCAGCCGCTCCAGCTTGGCGGGATCGGCCGGCGGCGCGGCGACGTCGAGCTTGAGATTGCCGGTGATGACGACGTTGCGGCTGCCGAGCGCGGCAAAGCGTTCGGCGTCCATTCGCGACTGGGCCAGGCAGATATCGAAGCGGTCGAGCAGGGCCGAGATCGTGTTAGACATCCGCTGCCAGCGCGGAAACGAGCGCTGCGACATCCGTCCGTTGATCAGCACCATCGGCAGGCGGCGCGCGGAGCTCGACAGGATCAGGTTCGGCCACAGATCCGACTCGATGAACAGCGCCAGCGACGGCCGCCAGTGATCGAGGAAACGCCCGACATAGCGCGGCGAATCATAGGGCACATATTGATGGATGACGTCGGGCGGAAAGCGCTTGGCGACGATCGCCGCCGAGGTGACGGTGCCGGAGGTGAGCAGGATGCGCAAATTGAGCTCACGCAGCTTCTCGATCAGCGCCGCCGCCGCCAGCACCTCGCCGACGCTGGCGCCGTGGATCCACACCAGCGGCCCGGGCGGCCGCACGTCGGCGCTGACGCCGCGCCGTTCGCCGACCCGGGCCGGATCCTCCTTGCCGAGCTTCAGCCGCCGCCGGATCAAGGCAGGCGCGAGCGGCACCATCGCGGACGATAGCCTTTGGTAGACCCGCAACGTCATCGGCAGCGACTTAGCCAAGCGCTCCCTCCGGACGCCCGACGGCGGCATAGGCCTTTCGGGTCGCTTCGTTTAGCAAGGTCTCCACCCTGAGCCGCAGCGTTTCCATGGTCTCGGCGTCGGCGTCGGGCGGCACGCTCACGGAATCGATGCCCACCAATGCGCCCCTTCCGAATGGCAAATTGATGGTGGTGGAATCCCAGTTTTTCAACCGGATGAACCGGCTGGTCACCATGGCAAACGGCATGATCGGCCGCCCCGACTCGCGCGCCAGCATGATGGCGCCGAGGCCGGCGATCCGGGCGCGCTTGGGCACGTCGGCGGTGGTCGCGACGTTCCAGTTCTCCTCCAGCGCCCGCAGCATCTCCTTGAAGGCGCCGACGCCCCCCTTGCGGTGGAAACTGCCGGAATGGTCGCCCGACCCCCTGATGGTGCCGACGCCGAGCCGCTCGGCCGCAATCGCGTTGAACTCGCCGTCGCGATGGCGGGAGATCAGGACCTTGGCGCGGTAGCTGCCCCTGATCCGGATGAAGGGGGTCATCAGGTGCTGGCCGTGCCAGAACACGAAGATGCAGGGCATCTGCGGTTCCACCTGCTCATAGACATCAGGCGGCTCAAAGCTGAACTTGTTGGTCAGCCAGACCAGTCGCAGATATTCGGCCGCAAGCAGGCCTAGCGCACGCTGCACGAGGCCGCTGCGCAGAAAATCGCGAATCAGTCGTTTCAACGGGAAGGCTTCGTGTCTGGGCCCGGATTGTGGCTTTGTCCCTGGCTTGGACTTTGGCCCGGATCGAGCAGCCGATGGAGATGGACGATGAAATACCGCATGTGGGCGTTGTCCACGGTCTGCTGCGCCTTCGCCTTCCAGGCCGCGTGAGCGCTGGCGTAATTCGGATATACGCCGACGATGTCGACCTGATCGAGATCCTTGAAGGTGTTGTGCTGGAGATCGATCAGCTCGCCGCCGATGACGAGATGCAATAATTGCTGCGGCTGGGCGCTATCTGACATAATTGTTTTTCCTGATGAGATGCCCGGCAGGCCAGTCCTGTGGCGCGAGTCGATCAGTGCAACGGGCGGTTGCGAAAATGCTCGACAATACGTGCATGACGATCATGTCCCGCCGCCACCAGCACCCCATGCACCAGCTCCCGGCGATTATACGCAATCGCATCCCCCGAGAGCGCTGTCATCCTACCATCCGCTTCCTGCACGATCAAATTGGCCGCCGCAAGGTCCCAATCGTGGCTATTACCGCCGGCGAAGGCCGCATCGAGCGCGCCATGCGCGACCCGGCATAGTCTGAGCGCCAGCGAACCGATTCGCGGGTGCAGCGTGATCTCATGCGCTGTGGGGCTCAATCGCTGCACCAGCGGCTTCGGGCCGGCCACGCGGGAGAAATCGAGATCGGTGCCCGCGGCCGCGCGCACAGTGATGCCATTGCGCGCGGTGCCCTGCCTGCGCGCGGCGAAGAAGAATTCGTCGCTTGCTGGCGCGAATACCGCGGCCAGCACGGGCGAGGCATTTTCGACCAGCGCCACGCTGACGCACCAGTCCTCACGCCCGGCGAGATAGGAACGGGTGCCGTCGATGGGATCGACGATCCAAACCAGGCGCTTGCCAAGCCGTGCCTTATCGTCTGCGCTCTCTTCCGACAGCCAGCCGTAATCGGGCGTTGCCGAACGCAGACGCCGCTCGAGCAGATCGTTGACCGCGATATCGGCCTCGGACACCGGCGACGAGGCGCCCTTGATCCAGTTCTTCAAATCTGTGCGAAACAGCGAGAGCGCCAGCGCGCCCGCCTCCCGCACGGTGTCCGCCAGCAGGGCGGCGTCGCGCGCCAGGATCGCGTCGTCCGTGTCAGCGTCCGCCAAGCGTCAGTCCCTCGATGCGCAGGGTCGGGGCGTTCACGCCGTAGCGGAATTCGAGATCGTTCGCGGCGACCAGCGATTTGAACATCGCCAGCAGATGTCCTGCGATGGTCACTTCGCTGACGGCATAGGTGATCTCGCCATTCTCGATCCAGAAGCCCGAGGCGCCACGGCTATAGTCGCCGGTCACGCCGTTGACGCCGGAACCGATCAGGTCGGTAACGTAAAAGCCCTGCTTGATATCGGCGATCAGTTCCTTCGGCGTCGCCGTGCCGGGCTCGAGATGCAGATTGTAGGCTCCGGGCGACGGCACCGAGGAGACGCCGCGATGCGCATGTCCGGTCGTTGCCATGCCGAGCTCACGCGCGGTCGCGCAATCGAGCAGCCAGGTGGTGAGCACTCCGTTATCGACGAGGGCCATCTTCTTCACCTTGACGCCCTCGGCGTCGAAGGTCTGCGAGCGCAGGCCGCGCACGCGCAAGGGATCGTCGATGATGCGGATGTTGCTGGCGAACAATTGCTGGCCGAGACGGTCCTTCAGGAAACTGGTCTTGCGCGCGATCGATGCACCATTGATGGCGCCGACGAGATGGCCGACCAGCGAGTTCGAGACGCGCGGGTCGTAGACGACGGGCACCTTGCAGGTCTCGACCTTGCGCGGATTGGTGCGCGCCACCGCGCGCTCGGCCGCCTTGCGGCCGACGCTTGCAGGCGACGCGAGATCGGATGCATGCAACGCGCTGGTGAAATCGTAGTCGCGCTCCATGCTCGTGCCCTCGCCCGAGATCGCGGTCATCGAGATGCCCTGGCTCGAGCGCAGGTAGGAGCCATGGAAGCCGGTCGAGGTCACGAGCACCATGCCGCCGATGCCGGAGGACGCCGACGCGCCGCCGGATTTCGTCACGCCCTTGACCGCCAGCGCCGCCGCTTCCGCCTCGGTGGCGCGGCGTTCGAGTTCCGCGGTCGAGGGCACGTTGCGGTCGAGCAGGTCGAGATCGGGGAAGTCGCGCGCGAGCAGCGCGGGATCAGCGAACCCGACATATTTATCATCAGGCGCGACGCGCGCCATTGCGACCGCGCGCTCGGCAAGCTTGGCAACCCCGTCGCCGGAGACATCATTGGTCGAGACCACCGCCTGGCGCTGACCGACCAGCACACGCAGACCGACATCGTCGCCTTCGGAGCGCTCGGACTCCTCGACCCGCCCGTCGCGCACCTCGACGCTTTGCGAAACGCCGCGCACCGCGACCGCGTCCGCCGCATCCGCCCCGGCGCGCCTGGCTGCCTCGACGAGACGCTGCGCCAATTCACTCAAGGCCGACTGATCGAACAGATCGGTCGCGGATTTTTCGGCAAGCGATGATGAAGGGTTCACGAACAAATTCCCGACATTGAAGGGGTGATGGAACGCGGAGCGCCAAACCCACCAGATGTGCCGGATTTGCAGCGATTTCAAGCATTTTGCCGCGCGATGAAGAAGAATTGCTTGAGCCCGGCAAGGTCTTGTCAAGCATGAGCGCCTTTGACCTCTCTTTAACCAGGCTTTTTAAGCTGATCCGGAAACGGCTGCGCTAAGGTCTTCGCATCGACCGGGAACATAATCCCGGCGGGGAGATAAAGCCGTGAGGCGTCAAACAGCAACAGGCGGGCTGAACCCCGCCGGGTCGGGCCGTGTGCAGCGGCTCGACCCGCTTTCTCTTCCGCTCAGCTTCCCTGCGCAGGACGTCCGCGCAGACGGCGGCGTGCGGCAGGTTGAACTTCATCACGAACGCGTCGTGCTGCGCCGTGCCGTCAAGGGCATGCGGATGGCGGTCAATGTTCGCGTCAGCGACTTCATCGGCGTCGCGCTGTGCGACTTTGGCGGCGAGCAGATGCTGACGCTCGTCCACCGCGATCCGTCGCTTTCGATTCCGCTTGGCGTCAGTTCCGACCGCGACGAGATCGAAAGTGCCTGGCAGACGTGGAGCGATGTGCTCCGCCTGCCGCAACTAAGCGAGCAAGCACCGCGCGAGCCCGCGGCAAGGCGCCGCCGCCGCAACGTCATCCAGAAGCGCCGACCGCGTTTCCTGGTGCGCCGCCGCGCCGGCCGTCCGCTCGATGCGCCGAACGTCCATCGCGGCGAGCGCGAGATCATCGCGCAGGATTAAGCGTGAATCTGTAGCTTGTAGGATGGTGGAGCGAAGCGAAACCCATCCTACAAATTCATGCGCATCACGGCATCAATCAGCAGGCCGGCGAACAGGATGAGGCCGGCGTCGCGGTTGGACTTGAAGATGCGCAGGCACAGCGCGGGATCCCTGATGTCGAGCCGCCTTATCTGGATCGCGAGATGCAACGCGAAGGCGGCGAGGCCGATCCAGGCGAACCAATGCGCACCTGCGAGCACGAGCGCCACGCCGATCAGGACCACCGCGAGCGAATAGAACAGCACGAGCGCCTTGTGCGTAGCTGCGCCGAACAGGCGTGCGGTCGACTTGATGCCGATCAGCGCGTCGTCTTCGGCGTCCTGATGCGCATAGATGGTGTCGTAGCCGATCACCCAGGAGATCGAGCCGGCATAGAGCGCTAGCGCGGTCAGATCGATGCGCTCGAGGATGACAGCAAATCCCATCAGGGCGCCCCAGGAGAAGGCAAGCCCGAGCACCACCTGCGGCCACCAGGTGATGCGCTTCATGAACGGGTAGATCACGACGATGATGAGCGAGGCGATGCCGGTCGCCACCGCGAAGCGATTGAACTGCAGCAGCACCACGAGGCCGATCAGTGCCTGCGCGACCAGAAAGACCAGCGCCTGCGTCACGCTCACCTGACCCGCCGGGATCGGCCGCGACCGCGTCCGCTCCACTTTCGCATCGAGATTGCGATCAGTGATGTCGTTCCAGGTGCAGCCCGCACCGCGCATCACGAAGGCGCCGATGAAGAACAGGATGATGACCAGCGGAAGCTGGCGGAGGTCGTGGGCGACGCCGGCAGCGAGCGCCGCCGACCACCAGCACGGCATCAACAATAGCCACGAGCCGATCGGCCGGTCGAAACGGGAGAGACGCAGGTAAGGCCGCGACCAGGACGGCGCGCGGGTGTCGACCCAGTTGCCGGTCGCATCGGCAACACGGGCGGTGACGTCGCTCATCGCGACAGCACGTTGCCGTTCAGCGTATCAAAGGTGCTGCCGCCCTTGCGGGTCGGCACCGCTTCGGGCGCGGAGGCGGATCCCAGTACTTCGCTCAAGGTCGGGCCGGCCGGGGGGCGGTTCTGCATCTGCTGCGCCACGGCGCAGACCTTCCTCTGCATCGCCTCGGTGTTCTTGTGGCCGTTCTGGAGCTGCTCGAGGATCTGCGGCGGAATTCCGCATTTCGCCGAGTTGTCCTTGACGTACTTCATCATCTTCAACTCGGCCTGGCTGTAATTACCGATCAGCTTGCAGGCTTCGTCCGGTCCAGCCTTCTTCTCACCGGCGATCTTGATCAGCTTGCCGCGCCGCTCGGTCTCCTCGCGCAAGGGGATGAAACCCTTCATGCAGGCATCTGACGGGCCCGCGCCCGCGCTCGGGGGCGCCGGTGGTGCGAATCCACCGCCACCGCCCGCGAGCGGCGTCGCACCTTGGCTGGGGAAGGCCGAAGGCGCGCCGATCGACGCGGACGGAGCCGCGCCGTTCACCGGCGGGAAAGGCGAGGCGTTCGCAGGCGTTGCGGCCTGCTGACCGGGCAGCGGCGCGGGAAACGCGCCCTGCGCAAAAGCCTGGCCGGCGTGGAGCACCACGGCGGCAACCGTCAGCGACACCATCAGGCGGGTCATCAAGGGGTATGTCTCCGGCAGCCGGCTTCAAATCGAAGCACAATTTCCATGCGGCTTTTTACGATTCCAGCCGATCCTTAACAACCCGTGGATTGGGGCAACAGCGCGGCGTCACGCCGCGCCATCGATCAAAAATAGGCTACGGATTCTAGCGCTTTAGGCTAAAAGCGCGGACTCTTGGGCATGATCTGTTCGGAAAACAGGTCTCCACCTTTTCCGCAATCATGCCCCGATGGAACATGAACAGATGCCGGACTACGACTTTCGCGCCCCTCGCCTGTTCGTCGACGCCCCCCTGCAAACGGGCGAAATCGTCACGCTGGGCCGCGACCAGAGCAACTACCTCGGTAACGTGTTACGGCTGAAGGCGGGTGACACCATACTGGTATTCAACGGCCGCGATGGCGAATGGCAGGCTGAACTCGCTGGCCGCAAGCGGGTGGACACACTGACCATCCAGCGCCCGACCCGGCCGCAGGACCGCCTGCCCGACATCGCCTATGTCTTCGCGCCGCTGAAACATGCCCGGCTCGACTACATGGTGCAGAAGGCGGTCGAGATGGGCGCCTCGCGCCTGCAGCCGGTCCTGACCCGCTTCACCCAGGTTTCGCGGGTGAACGGCGAGCGGATGCGCGCCAACGTGATCGAGGCAGCCGAACAATGCGGGATCACCGCTTTGGCCGAGGTGGCCGATCCGGTCCCGCTCGAGCGCTTCCTCCCTGGGCGCGCCGGTGACCGGCTCCTGGTGTTCTGCGACGAGGCCGCCGACCTTGGCGATCCCCTTCAGGCGCTGCAGCAGGGAGCCGCCACCGGCGGCATCGACGTGCTGATCGGCCCGGAGGGCGGATTCTCCGAGGAGGAGCGCACGCTGCTGTTGCGCCAACCCAAAATCCTCCGGCTGGCGCTGGGACCGCGGATCCTGCGGGCGGACACCGCCGGGGTCGCAGCGCTGGCCCTGGTCCAGGCAGCACTCGGGGACTGGCGCCGAAGCCCGGGTGGTGGAGCGCCAGCGTAACCCGGGACGCCCGGTAACCGCTGAGGCAGATATCCCGGCTTTCGCGTTCCGCTCCAGCCGGGCTACAAGCCCTCGCCAGGACTAGGCAATGCCGGCTTAAATCGGTAAGGCACCGACCATTAAGCGATTTGGCCGATGGCGGTCGAAACAGCGCTTTTGCCGTGCTAAGGGCACGCCCGCAAACCCTTGAGCCGCTTCGGGAACCCGTTTTCGGGCAATTTGGACGTCGAGATGACCGTGACCGCCACCGCACGCGGTGCCGCCTCCTCCGCCGCATGGGCGGATGCACTGCTGTTGTCGTTTGCGCAGGCCGGTTACGTCAGGGCCGAGCCCGCAATCCTGCAGCCGGCCGAGCCGTTCCTCGACCTCTCCGGCGAGGGCATCCGCAAAAGCCTTTACCTCACCACCGACGCGAGCGGCGAGGAACTGTGCCTGCGCCCCGACCTGACGATCCCGGTGGCACGCGACTATCTCGCCTCGCCAGAGGCCGGAAAGCCGGCCGGCTTCAGCTATCTCGGCGCGGTATTCCGTTATCGCGGGAGCCAGCCCAGCGAGTTCCTGCAGGCCGGGATCGAATCGTTCGGCCGGCAGGACCGCGCCGCGGCGGATGCCGAGATGCTGGCGCTGGCACTGGAGGCGACGGCAGCGTTCGGACTGACCGACGTCGAGATCCGCACCGGCGACGTCGCCCTGTTCAATGCGTTGATCGAGGCGCTGGAGCTTTATCCGGTGTGGCGGCGGCGCCTGATCAAGGATTTCAACCGCAAGGTCAGCCTCACCGAGGACATCGAGCGGCTGACGCTCGCCGGCGGCTCCGGTCGCAACGAATATCAGGGCGTGCTCGCCGCACTCGCCGGCTCCGACCGCAAGGCGGCGCTGGCGCTTGTCACCGACCTGATGTCGATCGCCGGCACCACCAATGTCGGCGGCCGCACCGTCGCCGAGATCGCCGACCGCTTCCTCGAACAATCGACCCTGAAGGCCGGCGCGCTGCCGCGCGACGCGATCGCGACCATCAAGCGCTTCCTGTCGATCTCGGGCGAGCCTGATGACGCCGTCTCACAACTGCGCACGCTGGCTGAAGACGCCAAGCTCGACCTCTCGGACGCGATCGACGAGTTCGAACGCCGCGTCGGCTTCATGGCCGCGCGCGGCATCGATACGAGCCGGACGCGCTTCTCGACTTCGTTCGGGCGCGGGCTCGATTACTATACCGGCTTCGAGTTCGAACTGCACGCCAGGGGCAACGGCGCCGAACCGCTGGTCGCCGGCGGCCGCTATGACGGCCTGATGACGCAGCTCGGCTCGGCGCAGCCGATCCCCGCGGTCGGCTTCTCGGTCTGGATTGAGACGCTGACGCAGCTCGGCAAGCCTCTCCACGGAGGCAAGGCATGAGCGCGCCCTTTGTTCTCGCGGTCCCCTCGAAGGGACGTTTGCAGGAAAACGCCGAGGCGTTCTTCGCCCGCGCCGGATTGACCCTGTCCAAGCCCGGCGGCGCCCGCGATTATCGCGGCACCATCGCGGGGCTGGACAATGTCGAGATCGCCTATCTCTCGGCGAGCGAGATCGCCTCGCAGCTCGCGCGCGGCATGGTGCATCTCGGCGTCACCGGCGAGGACCTCGTGCGCGAGAGCATCGCGGATGCCGACAAGCGCGTGCACCTGATCGACGGTCTCGGTTTCGGCTATGCCAATGTGGTGGTCGCGGTGCCGCAGGCCTGGATCGATGTGCGCACCATGGCGGATCTCGACGACGTCACCACCGGCTTCCGCGAGCAGCATCACCGGCGCATGCGGATCGCAACCAAGTATATCAACCTGACGCGGACCTTCTTCGCTTCCCGCGGCATCCTCGACTATCGCATCGTCGAGAGCGCCGGCGCGACCGAGGGCGCGCCCGCGGTCGGCACGGCGGAACTGATCGTCGACATCACCACGACCGGCGCAACGCTCGCCGCCAACGGACTGAAAGTGCTCGACGACGGCGTGATCCTGCGCAGCCAGGCCAACCTCGTCGCCTCGAAGGACGCCGACTGGTCCACCGAGGCCCGCGAAGCCGCGCGCGTCATCCTGGATCACATCGCCGCGCGCGCTCGGGCGAATAAATATCGCGAGGTCCGCACCCGCTTCAAAGGATGCGATGCAGCATTGCTCGCGGAAGCCCATAACCGCTTCGGCGTGGTCGCGCCGTTCGGCGGGCCGACCTCGTCGGGCATGCTGACGCTGCACTGCCCACCGGCGCAGCTCTATGCGCTCGGCAGTTTCCTGCGCGAGCATGGCGCCGATACGGTGTCGGTGGTCTCGCTCGACTACGTCTTCGACCGCGAGAACCCGCTATTCGCCAGGCTCGAGGCGTTCCTGCGGCAATGAGGTCGCACGCTTGTTCATCGTGGCGACAGCTACCGGGCGGTACCATATATTTTTGACAATCTGGAACCTGATCGATGACGCTGGGCTCTGACGTTTCCGGCCTGACCACCACCGCGGTGAATGCTGCGGCGCGAGGGCTGTCGATCGTCGTTCCCGTTTATAACGAGGCCGCCGGGCTCGCGCTGCTGCATGAGCGGCTGATTGGCCTGGCGCGGACCTTGAGGGATCGCTACGGGCTCTCGTGCGAGGTCGTCTATGTCGACGACGGCAGCAAGGACAGCACGCTGTCGATCGCGCGTTCGCTTATCCCCGACACGCTCGATGTCCAGGTGGTGTCGCTGTCGCGCAATTTCGGCAAGGAGGCCGCGCTGATGGCTGGCCTTGATCACGCCCGGCGCGGCGCCGTGCTGTTCATGGATGGCGACGGCCAGCACCCGCCCAGCCTGGTCGAGAAACTGGTCTCGCACTGGATCGATGACGGCTACGACGTCGTCTATACCGCGAAGGCGCATCGCGACAACGAACCGTTCCTGCGCAGGGTCGCGGTGCACGGCTTCTACGCGCTGATCAACTGGGGCGCGCGGCAGAAGATCCCCGAAGATGCCGGTGACTTCCGCCTGTTGTCGCCGCGTGCGGTGGCGGCGCTGCGGCAATTGCCGGAGCGCAACCGCTTCTTCAAGGGATTGGCAAGCTGGATCGGCTTCCGCCAGATCAGGGTCGACTATGAGCCGGCGCCGCGCGCGCATGGCGTCACCACGTTCAGTGCGACGCGGCTGATCGGCCTGTCGATCGAGGGATTGACGTCGTTCTCGGTGGCGCCGCTGCGCTTTGCGAGCCTGCTCGGCGTGCTGCTCGCGACCGCGGCGTTCCTGTTCGGGCTTTCGATCCTGTGGGAGGTCTTCACGACCGGCAAGCAGGTGCCCGGCTATCCCTCGCTGGTGATCGGGCTGATGACGATCGGCGGCGTGCAGCTCATCATGATCGGCATCGTCGGCGAATATATCGGCAAGATCCTGTCAGAGCTGAAGGCGCGGCCGATCTATTTCGTTGCCGAGCATAGCGAGAAGCGCGCCGGCCCCGATGCGACTGCCGCAAGCGGCGAACGGACCGCGGCCGAATGAACGACGCCGCGCAGCCGCGCCGGATCTGGCTCTGCGCCGACGATTACGGATTGAGCGAGGGCGTCAACCGCGGCATACGCGAGCTGATCGCGCGCGGCCGTCTCAACGCCACTTCGGTGATGATGGTCGGCGCAGCCATCGGCCGCGACGAGGTGGCGGCGCTGAAGCGCGTTGCCGCCGAAAGCCCGCGTTGCGCGGTCGGGCTGCATGCGACGCTGAGCGCGCCGTTCCGTCCGCTGACCATGCATTTCCGGCCCGTCAATGGCGGGCTGTTCCTGCCATTCCCAAGGATGTTGCGCGCCGGCATGCTCAGGCGGCTCGATCGCGAGATGATCCACGCCGAACTCGTGGAGCAACTGGCGACGTTCAAGGACATGTTCGGCTGCGCGCCCGACTTTGTTGACGGCCATCAGCATGTGCAATTGTTTCCGCAGGTGCGCGACGCCTTCTTACGTGCCGTGAAGGAAGCTGCGCCCGAAGCCTGGGTGCGACAGGGCGGACGCAACCAGCCTCTCCCGCAACGCTTGCGCGCGCCGAAAGCGCTGGTGCTGGATATGCTGAGTGCGCAGTTCAGGAAACGCGCATTGCGCGCCGGCATTCCCTTCAATCCCGCTTTTGCCGGCGCCTACGATTTTTCGAAATCGCCCGACTTCGGCCCATTGATGCAGCAGTTTCTCGACGGACTGCCCGACGGCGGGCTCGTGATGTGCCATCCCGGTTTTGTCGATGAGACGCTCAAAGAGCTCGATCCGCTGACGACCCAGCGCGAAAAGGAGCATGCGTTTCTTGGCAGCGATCGATTCGCGCAAATGCTCGTGGCGAACAATGTTACACTTGCCTGAAGCCGTGCGCGAAAATCCGCAGCAGAATCTGTTGGTCGTTTTGTCGCATACTGAAATTTAATTCGCTGCGCCACTCCTTGCGCCACAAAGACAGCCCTACATGTTCGGCGCTTCGATGCAATCGACGCGATGGAGAAGGCCATGACCCCGCAAGAACGCCAATTGATCGACGATCTCTTCGACCGGCTCGCCAAGCTGGAGAACGCCCCGCGTGATCCCGAGGCCCTGGCTGCCATCTCGGAAGGGCTGCGCAAGGCGCCCAACGCCGCCTATGCGCTGGTGCAGACCGCGCTGGTGCAGGACGAGGCGCTGAGGCGCGCCAACGACCACATCCAGCAATTGGAAGCGGAGCTCGGCGGCGGCCCGCAGCAGGGCCAAGGCGGCGGCTTCCTCGATTCGATGCGTGATGCGATCTTCGGCCAGAATCAGAATCAGTCGCGCGGCTCGGTTCCGCCGGTGCGTCCGCCGGAAGGTGGCGGCCGTCCGGTCTGGAATAGCGGCCAGGCGATGCAGCAGGCGCAGGGTCCTGGACCGTATGGCCAGCCGCCTTACGGCCAGCAGCCGCAGCCTTATGGCGCGCCGCAGGCGGGTCCGTTCGGCGGTGGCGGCGGCTCATTCCTCGGCACCGCCGCGGCGGCGGCCGCCGGCGTGGTCGGCGGCTCACTGCTGATGAACAGCATCCGCGGCCTGATGGGTGGCAGTGGCGGTCACCAGGCGTTCGCGGATTCAGGCAATGCCGGCGACGACAAGCCGTGGGGGAATGACCAGTCCGGCGGCGACCTCGCGCGCGACGCCGGACTTGGCGACATCGGCTCAGGCGGCCGCGACAACGACTCACGCGCCGGCTTCTTCGACCAGGCATCGAACAACAACAATAACGACGATGGCTACGGTCCCGATGACGACGACGATGGGTTCGATGACGGCGGCGACGACGGCGGCAGCGACTACGCGTAAGCCGCAGCGCAGGTGAAAAGCAGAACGGCCGCCCGATTCAAGCGGCCGTTTCTTTTCGTCGTCCCGGCGAAGGCCGGGACCCATAACCCCGACAGCGTCATGTCATCAGATCACCACGACCCTGGTGCCGACATTGACGCGGCCATAGAGGTCGATGACGTCCTCGTTGCGCATGCGGATGCAGCCGGAGGAGACGTTGGTGCCGATGGTCCAGGGCTCGTTCGAGCCGTGGATGCGATAAAGCGAGGAGCCGAGATACATCGCGCGCGCGCCGAGCGGATTTTCCGGTCCGCCAACCATGTGCCTGGGCAAATCGGGGCGGCGTGCCAGCATTTCCGGCGGCGGCGTCCAGTCCGGCCATTCGCGCTTGGCGGAGATCGTCTTGACGCCCGACCAGGTGAAGCCGGGACGGCCGACGCCGATGCCGTAGCGCAGCGCCCTGCCGTCGGCCTGCACGAGATAGAGGAATTTGTTGGGGGTATCGACGACGATCGTGCCCGGGCTTTCCTTGCCGGTGTAATCGACAAGCTGCTTCTCATATTTCGGATCGAACGGCCGCTGCGCGGGATCGGCCGCCTGCTCCTGGCGCATCATCGGCTGTTGTGGATCCATTGGCGGCAGCATCATGCGCCGTTCACCATAATAGCCGGGCTGCTGCTGATACATCGGCTGCCGCTCGTAGGATTGCGCGGAGCCCTGGTCGGGGCCGTCGCCGAACAGGAATTCGATGAAGCCGCCGCCGAGGTTGGACGCCCTACGCACCGGCTGAGGCGGCGACTGATAGGAGTAGATCACGGTCGGCTCGGCGAGCGGCGCGCCGTCAATCGCAAAGGCCTGATGTGGAGCGGCAAGCAGGGATGACGCGCCGGCAATAAGCGCAAAGAATGTTTTCTTCATCGACGTACTCTGTACTGTTTCGTCAATCGTCAGCCGCTCTCGGCGTGCACGCCCGCGGCATGCCGCCAATCAAAATCAAAACCGCATCGGTTTGGTAAACGTAGCGAGCGTTTGGATTCACCACGTCGGCAATCGGGCGTGGATTTCAAACTTAGCGTTTATTTTGCTTAAATGCCGGACGTACATGGTTAATCGCTGGTATGCGGCGCGGCGCGAAACGTGCGCGGCAAAATGTTCCTATGTGAACTCCCTATTAAATCGCTTCTGCGTAGAACAGCAGGAGTGAAGGGGCGGGAATAGTCTCATGTCGGTTAATCGTAAGCGTTTTCGTGTTGAACAAGCCATTATGGGCGACATGCCAATGCCGGCACCAGTTGTGGTGGAGGGCGGCGAAATCGGTCCAATGCATCGGGAGATCATGGCGGAGCTTCGCTCCATCCGCGCGCAGATGGCACTCGGCGGCCACGCCCAGCGTCCGGCCGCAACCGAAGCCACCGAGGCGGCGGTGGCGCGCGAGGTCGCCGAAGCGCACGCGCTGCTCGACACCTATCGCGCGCAGATCGAGCAATGCGAGAAGCTGAAGGTCGAGCTCGACCTGATCCACGACGCCATCAACCGCACCAAGCGCGAGATCGCGGTGTTGCACGGCAAGAGCTTTGACGGCCAGGAGATGGCCAAGGTGAACGGCGAGCTCGGCGCCGTCGTCGGCGGCACCGAACAAGCCACCCAGCAGATCCTCGAGGCGACCGAGGCGATCGACCAAGCCGCCACCGCGCTGACCAAGGTCGCCTCGCCCGAACAGCAGAAGCTGCTCACCGAGGATATCCAGGAGCGCGTGGTGTCGATCTTCGAGGCCTGCAACTTCCAGGACCTCACAGGTCAGCGCATCAACAAGGTGATGAACACGATGAAGTTCATCGAGCAGCACATCAATGCGATGATGGATATCTGGGGCGGTGTCGACGCCATCAAGGCGCACGCGCCGCCGATCATCGACACCCGCGAGGGCGACGCCCGCCTGCTCAACGGCCCAAGGCTCGACGGCGACGTGGGCCACGCCTCGCAGGACGATATCGACGCGATGTTCGACTGAGCGCAGTTCGACGGACACAGCAAAAACGCCGGCGCGATGCCGGCGTTTTTTGTTTTATGCGCGGCGGGCCCCCTCCGCTGTCATCGTCCGCGAAGGCGGACGATCCAGTAAGCAGCGGCGTCTCTGCTCAAGCACAGACGGCGGCGGTTACTGGATGCCCCGCCTGCGCGGGGGCATGACGGACAAAGCGCCAGCCCTCACGCCCGTGGGGCGCAGCGGACATAGACCATGTTGCCGTAGCGGACGGCGGCGTCCTTGTCGACGAAGCGGGTGATCATGACGCGGCCGTCGAAGGAGACGATCTCCCGGTCCTGCTCGGTGCCAGCCGGACCGGGCGGGCCGATATAGTTCTTGCCGCTCGGAGAGCCTTTCAGGCGCAGTTCCTGCGGAGTGGCCTGGTCGGCGAGATGCATGACCACGCCTCCGGTCTGGCCGGCGCCGATTACGTAAGGCTGCCTGCACTGATCGCGCGCCATCTTCTCGGTGCGGGCGCGATCCGCGGGATTCTGGTAGGAGGCCAGGCCCCAGCGGCCGACGATCTCGTCCGAACGGATGGTGGCGCGCATTTCCGGCGCCGCCTCCGGCTCGGGCGCGGGCCCGGGATTGGACGATAGCGACGGCAGGTTGACGCTGCTGCACGCTCCCAACAGAAGCGTCAGCGCCGAGACGGTCGCAAATTGCGCAACCGCGCGCGCAACACCTGATCCGATCATCCGTGTTCCCCCGAAATATCCTTGGGCTGCATATCCTTGGGTCGCACCCGTCCTGCAACCAAGCGTAAAAGGTAAGGCAGAGCAATGACGTCGAAACGATGACGTGAAAACTCCGACTGGGTTCTGATTTGGTTTGCTTGCAGCATCCTATATTGGCCTCACCAAGGCCTTAACCACTTTGCTTGACAGGAAAGGCGCCAAGCCATATTTCCCGGCCCACAAATTAGCACTCTGGCGCGACGATTGCTAAGGCGCCGGACTGTCCTGCCCGCAAGCCGTCGACCGGCCGGCATTCAATCCCGGCCCCGATGAACGAGACCTGAAACCGAGCCTCCAAGAGGAAACGTCATGGCTAAATCCAAATTCCGCCCGCTGCATGACCGCGTCGTGGTCAAGCGCATCGAAGCCGAAGAGAAGTCCAAGGGCGGCATCATCATCCCGGACACCGCCAAGGAAAAGCCCTCGCAGGGCGAAGTCACCGCCGTCGGGCCGGGCGGCCGCGACGAGACCGGCAAGCTGATCCCGATCGATGTCAAGGTCGGCGACCGCGTGCTGTTCGGCAAGTGGTCGGGCACCGAGGTCAAGCTCGATGGCGAGGAACTCCTGATCATGAAGGAGTCCGACATCATGGGCGTTCTGACCTGACGTAATCTATCGAAACGGCTGCAACATCCACACACGTCATGCCCGGGCGCGGGCCCGGGTATCCATCGCACTTCAAGATCGATTGCCGGCTCATTCCCGATCAGGTCGGGGACAGGGTCCGGCAATGACGACAAAAGAATGCCGCCCAGCGCCCTCAATCATTCCAGGAGCAAGATATGGCTGCCAAAGACGTTAAATTTTCTGGAGAAGCCCGCGAACGCATGCTGCGCGGCGTCGATGTCCTTGCCAACGCGGTGAAGGTCACGCTCGGCCCGAAGGGCCGCAACGTCGTCATCGAAAAGAGTTTCGGTGCCCCGCGCATCACCAAGGACGGCGTTACCGTCGCCAAGGAGATCGAGCTCGAGGACAAGTTCGAGAACATGGGCGCGCAGATGCTGCGTGAGGTCGCCTCCAAGACCAACGACACCGCGGGCGACGGCACCACCACCGCGACCGTGCTGGCGCAGGCGATCGTGCGCGAGGGCGGCAAGGCGGTTGCCGCCGGCATGAACCCGATGGACCTGAAGCGCGGCATCGACATCGCAGTGCACGCCGTGGTCAAGGATCTCGAGAAGCGCGCCAAGCCGGTCGCCGCCTCCTCCGAAGTCGCCCAGGTCGGCACCATCTCGGCCAATGGCGACACCGCGATCGGCAAGATGATCGCCCAGGCCATGCAGAAGGTCGGCAATGAGGGCGTGATCACGGTCGAGGAGAACAAGTCGCTGGAGACCGAGGTCGACATCGTCGAAGGCATGAAGTTCGACCGCGGCTATCTCTCGCCTTATTTCATTACCAACGCCGAGAAGATGACGGCCGAGCTCGAGGACGCCTACATCCTCCTGCATGAAAAGAAGCTCTCGGGCCTGCAGGCGATGCTGCCGGTGCTGGAAGCCGTCGTGCAGTCCGGCCGGCCGCTGCTCATCATCGCCGAAGACGTCGAGGGCGAGGCGCTGGCGACGCTGGTGGTCAACCGCCTGCGCGGCGGGCTCAAGGTCGCCGCCGTCAAGGCGCCCGGCTTCGGCGACCGCCGCAAGGCGATGCTGGAGGATATCGCGGTCCTGACCGGCGGTCAGTTGATCTCCGAAGAGCTCGGCATCAAGCTCGAGAACGTCACGATCAAGATGCTCGGCCGCGCCCGCAAGGTCGTGATCGACAAGGAGAACACCACGATCGTCAGCGGCGCCGGCAAGAAGGCCGAGATCGATGCCCGCGTCACCCAGATCAAGGCGCAGATCGAGGAGACCACCTCCGACTACGACCGCGAGAAGCTGCAGGAGCGGCTGGCCAAGCTGGCCGGCGGCGTCGCGGTGATCCGCGTCGGCGGCGCCACCGAGGTCGAGGTCAAGGAGAAGAAGGACCGCGTCGAGGACGCGCTGAACGCGACCCGCGCCGCGGTGCAGGAAGGCATCGTGCCCGGCGGCGGCGTGGCGCTGCTGCGCGCCAAGAAGGCGGTCGGACGTCTCTCCAACGACAATTCCGACGTCCAGGCCGGCATCAACATCGTGCTGAAGGCCCTCGAGGCCCCGGTGCGCCAGATCTCGGAAAACGCCGGCGTCGAAGGCTCGATCGTGGTCGGCAAGATCCTCGAGAACAAGTCGGAGACCTTCGGCTTCGACGCCCAGACCGAGGAATATGTCGACCTGGTCGAGAAGGGCATCATCGACCCCGCCAAGGTCGTGCGCACCGCGCTGCAGGACGCCTCTTCGGTGGCAGGCCTGCTGGTGACGACGGAAGCCATGGTGGCCGAACTGCCGAAGGAGCCGGCACCGGCGATGCCGCCCGGAGGCGGCGGCATGGGTTTCTGAGCCCGATACCCTCGCGATCGAGTCAAAGGGCCGCCTTCGGGCGGCCTTTTCGCATCCGGACTGGAGGTACTGAGTTCTGATTAGATCAGAACCGAATAGTCGCCGAGTACTCCCTTGTCAGGTCAGGCTGATGGCGGCGAGCAGCAGGCAAGCGGCGTAGACCATTGCCAGGCTGAGGCCGACGATGCGGGCCTCAAAATGCGATTCCATTTTTTTCTTTCTCCTCACGGCGAGAACAGGGAAGCCGCCGGCGGCGGCCTCCCTCTTACGTCAATCAATTTCCTGAACCACAGTGCGCGTGCCGGGATCCACCAGCATCACGCGGTCGCCGGAATAGACATAACGATACTTCGTGAGCGACGGCCCCCAATCGGACGGCACCGCCTCGAGCTCGACATCACGCGGTACCGTCGCGCCGACGACGATCTTTTCCTTGGTCGTCACAGGACGAACCCTATGCTCGGTGACGTAGGTCTTGATCCTGGTGCGGTACTCCGGCTCGATCTGAACCGTGGTACTTGCGGTCCCGGTCGTCGTCGTGACGGTGCTCTGCGCGAACGCTCCGCTCGACATCAGAGCGACAGCCGCGGAAAGCAAAAGCATCTTCCTCATCTGGATTCTCCTCGCCGCGACATGCGGCGCTCAAAGAACTTCATGCACTCGCACAAGTTCCGAACGCTACGGAACGAATTGCCGTTCTATCCCGTTGTCATACCGCCGATGGAAAACGGCTGGCGGATTGAAAAGGGGAAGTGGAAACAAGTTTCCGGCTCGTTTCCATGGCCTTGCTGATCGTCGCGTTGTTCTGCTTGCCATCGGCGGATGATGTGGAATCTCAAGGTTGCTCTGCGGAGCTCTTGCTAGATTTTCCCGCTGAAAAGTAGTGCACTTGCCGCATGCCCTGATGGGCCAGTGTGACGCCGCGCAACATCAAACTCAAGCGCCGACGCCATAGTGCCGGAAGCCAGGACCCAGCGCCGCCGAGGGAACTGCAGCCGTGCTGCGGAATTCAATGAACCCAACCATTGCGGGACGCGCGCGCTGCCCGTCGCTATCGCGCGAGCAATGTCGCGGCTGTTATGTTTGACTGATTGCTGGAGGATGCATGCCGGTCTCGGATGTGGCTGACAAGATAACGGCATCGAAGCCGGTTGGGCCGCCAAGCTAAAGAATGAAACGGACGTCTGGCGTCGGCGTCGCGCCGTACTGCCGCAGCAGTCGACGAGTGGCGGAATTCCGGTCGTGCGTCGCCTGAAGCGGAAGCGAGCAAATGCTACTGCCATCCCGGCGCATTCCTCATCCGGCTAGCTGAAGAACCCTCTGCAACTGCGGGCGCTCCGATCCGCATAGCCCATTGACCCGGGTTGCCCTGCCGGCACCCCGTCCTGAAGGTCGGCCGTGCATTTTTGGGTTACATCTCTGAAGCGGCCTTCTTTTTCACGAAAGGTTTGCTAGTTACGGCGTTGGCGATTCTGTTCCTCAAGGGGATCCTTATATGCGCGCCCTGCTCTGCTGCCTGTTGGGCCTCATCACGGCCTCGTCGGATCTCGCTCTGGCCCAGATGAAGCTGCCGTCCAAGACGGCGCCGGGCGCGACCGAGACGCGCTATTTCACCTCGATCGACGGCTTGATGGAGGGCAATGCCGACGCGGTATTGAAGGAAACCCGCCAGGGCAAGAACGTCACCGCGGCGGTGCTCGACGTCTGCTATCCCACGGAAAAAGGTTCCGACCGCAAGGACCGCTTCGTCGTCAATCTCGCGGTCAACGGCCAGAACCTGAGCGGCACGACGCAGAGCCTGAATGACAAATCGCCCATCACAGTGAAGCTCGTGCGCAAGCCGACCGGCGACAGCTTCGAATTTCGCGGCCAGATCACGATCGGCCAAGCGGTGACCGAAGTGGCCTCCTCCGACAATACCGACCTCTCGGAGCACGAATTTCAGGAGAGCCAGACCACCGATGACGGCATCACGCCGGCCCCGAAGGATTTCACTGAAGTCTCTCCCGAATCGGTCGGCGTGCGCGTCAAGCTCGACGCGGCGCTGGACTTCCTGAAGAGCCTCAAGGGCCAGGTGGTCGAGGTCGGTCTCTCGAGCCTCGGCATCACCTGCGATGCGCTGCGCGCCGGCGAGCAGACCATCAACCTTACCGTCGATCCGGAACAGGCTGCGGCCTTCGTCGCCAAGGCCAAGGCGATGCCGGGCGTGGTCGCGGCCGGCTGGACCACGGGCAGCGTCGAGATGGATCGCACCATCCGCTTCGCCGCCGCCGAGTGGCTCACCGGCGACAAGATCAACAAGGACAAGATCGCATCCGCAATATCGGGCGTGCTGAGCAAGACGCTGGCAGCAAAGCCGTCATCGGCATCCTGGAACGCCAATACCGGCAAGTTGAAGCTGATGTTCAAGCGTCCAAGCCAAGTCTATCCCGCGCTCGGCCTCACCGAGACCATCGAAATCTCGGCGCTGGTGTCCTCGGACAAGCCCGGCACGTCGGACCGACTGATGCTGTGGGTTTCGAGCCCGGTGGTCACGACCGCCGACGAAGGGTCGGGCCCCAAGCTGAACCTCTCGGAAGACTCCGTTGGCGACGAGGAAGGCGGCGAGCCGCAGGACGACAACGGCTCGATCGAGGCGCTTGCGAGGGAGTTCAAGGCCCAGCGCTGGGACGCCGACAAATCGGCGTGGAAGTAAGGCAGCGCCCGTAGTCCGGGTGAAGCGCAGCGCAACCCGGGGATCGCGTGCAGATGTGGAAGCAGATGTCCCGGGTTGCGCTGCGCTCCACCCGGGCTACGCGGCCGCTAAATTAGTTCGTGTTCAATCGAAAGCGCAAAGTCTTCGACCCCGTGAGCGTGATGGCATCGCCCTGGCGGCGCCAGGTGGCGACATCGGCCAATGCGGCGAGCAGGTCGTCGTCGGCCTGAGCGCGGTCAGGCGGGCAATTGCGCGCTTCCATCGCGCCGGGAACGAAGATGATGGTGTTGCCGGCGACCGAGAACTGGCCCCTGCCGCCCTTGCACCAGAGTTCGATCACCACCTCTCCATTGTCGCCGATGTCGAGCGAGGGGATGCGCTTGGAGCCGGGCATCCGCGCGGCATCGAGCGTCATCTCGAAGCCAAAGGGAAACTCTTCCTGCGCATGAGCCTCGGTCGCCATCACCGTGGCCGCGAGTAGCGCAAGGACGAGGGCCGTTCTCGTGCAATTCCGTGGAACCATGAATCCTCTCTGAGATCACCAACGCGCCCTTTCACTGGACACGTGCGAATACGTCGCGGGGCCTGATGAGATCAGAACGATCTGCATTCACGACGGAGGTGCGTCGTAGCCCGGGTGGAGCGGAACGCGCAACCCGGGACGTCTGCGTCAATATCTACGAGCGGACCCGGGTTACGCTGGCGCTTCACCCGGGCTACGACACGGTGCAAGGAGAGAGAGCGCTACTTCAGCACCATCTCGGTGAACGGGTAGACATAGGCCTGCAGGGTTACGAACAGGCCGACGAGGCAGGCCAGCACGATCGAGTGCAGGAACACGTAGCGCAGGATCGAGCCTTCATGGCCGTACCAGTTGGTGGCGGTGGAGGCGACCACGATCGATTGCGCGTCGATCATCTTGCCCATGACGCCGCCGGAGGAATTGGCGGCGGCCATGAGGATCGGCGAGAGACCCAACTGCTCCGAGGTGATCCTCTGCAGGTTGCCGAACAGCACGTTGGAGGCGGTGTCCGATCCGGTCAGCGCCACGCCCAACCAGCCGAGCAGCGTGCCGAAGAAGGGATAGAGCACGCCGGTTGCGGCGAAGGCGAGCCCGAGCGTGGCGTCGACGCCGGAGAGCCGCGTCAGCGTGCCGATCGCGAGCATCGCCGAGATCGTGATCAGCGAGATCGCGCAAAGGCGGATGGTGCGGCCATATTCGGTGATCAGCCGCAGCGGCGAGAAGCCCATCAGCAGACCCGAGATGATCGCCGCGATCAGCATGCCCGTGCCGGTGAACGACAGCCAGGTGAAGCCGAACACAGCGCCTTCCGGCGTCGGCTTGGCGGCGACCGGCGGCATCTTGTTGATCATCTTGTCGAGCTCGGGGATCGGATAGTTCCAGACGAAGTTGGCATTCGCCCAGGCCTTGAACGCGCCGTTGCCCCAGATCAGCATCAGGATGCAGACGATGATCCACGGCAGAAGCGCGCTCCAAAATTCACCTTGCGTGAGCGGCGTCTTGTCCAGCGCCTTCGGCGTCGCCATGGTGGCGGCCGATTCATCGTGGTTGCGCAGCGCCGGCGACAGCCAGAGTTGCCGCGGTTGCCAGACGCGCAGGAACAGGATCAGGCAGCCCATCGAGATCAGCGAGGCGCCGATGTCGACGATCCACGGATTGATGTAGTTCGAGATCACGAATTGCGGGACCGCAAAGGAAACGCCGGTGACCAGGATCGCCGGCCAGACCTCCTTCATGCCCCGCCAGCCGGCGAACGCCCACACCACCCAGAACGGCACGATGAGCGAGAACAGCGGCAGTTGTCGGCCGACCATCGCGCCGAGCACGTAAGGGTCCAGACCGGTGACCGAGGCAAGGCCCTGGATCGGCGTGCCCAGCGCGCCATAGGCGACCGGCGCGGTGTTGGCGATCAGCGACAGGCCGGAAGCCGCGAGCGGCGAGAAGCCGAGGCCAATCAGGACCGCGCCGGTGATCGCGACCGGCGTGCCGAAGCCGGAGGCGCCCTCGAAGAACGCGCCGAAGGCGAACGCGATCAAGAGCAGTTGCAAGCGGCGATCCTCGGTGACACCGCCGACCGCGCGCTTCAAGAGCTCGAACTTCCCGGTCGCCACCGTGATCTGGTAGAGGAAGATGACGTTCAGCACGATCCAGCCGATCGGGAAGAAGCCGGTCACCACGCCGAGCAGCGTGGCGCGGATCGACATGTTCGCAGGCATGGTGAAGACGAAGATCGTGATCAGGTTGGTCACGATCACCGCGATGATGGCGGCGACATGCGCCTTCACCCTGCCGCTGGCGATCAGCACCAGCAGCGTGACCACGGGAACCGCGGCTGCGATGGTCGAGAGCGCGGCGTTGCCGAGCGGGTTGTAGATTTGATTCCACATTTTTGTTGTTCCTCCCCAACGCTGGCTGTCGGCGCCTGCGAGGGCGTGAAGCCGGCGCGATCAAGATGATGTCGTGCGAAAAAGGCCTGCGCGAGTCGGCACGGCCGAAACGCTCACAACCTCGCGAAATCAGAAAGTCCCCCGCCCCGCGTCGCGGCGGCATGCTAGGGTTGACTCTCATGCTGCGACAAGTGGACGCTGACCGCGGAACCTACGACTTTAGTCTAGACGTTCCCTGATTGTCCCGATTTTTCAAGCCTTTGTAGATGGCCCTCCGGAGACGCTAATCTGTGAACAACATTCGTTCGACGCTCACGACGGTGTGGCGCATCGCGGCGCCCTATTTCAACTCGGAAGACAAATGGGCCGGCCGCGGCCTGCTTGCCGCGGTCATCGCAATCGAGCTGGCGCTGGTCGCCAACGACGTGCTGCTGAACCAGTGGCGCAATCGTTTCTATAATGCGCTGCAGGACCACAATTGGGACGCCTTCGTCCGCGAGCTCATCGTGTTCTGCGTGCTCGCAACGGTCCTCACCGGACTGTCGATCTATCAGCTCTATCTCAACCAGTGGCTCCAGATCCGCTGGCGCCGCTGGATGACGAGCAAATATCTCGGCGAATGGCTGCATGACGCCAACCACTACCGCATGCAGCTTCAGGGCGATGCCGCCGATAACCCCGACCAGCGCATCAGCGACGACGTCAAGATGTTCGTCAGCCAGACTCTGGGACTCGGCATCGGGCTGTTGAGCTCGGTCGTGACGCTGGCGTCTTTCGTCGTGATTCTCTGGGGTCTGTCGGCGGCGGCGCCGTTGCATCTGTTCGGCAGTGACCTGTCGTTCCCCGGCTATCTGGTGTGGGGCGCCCTGGTCTACGCCATCTTCGGCACGGCCTTGACGCAGTGGATCGGCTCGCCGCTGGTGCGCCTGGACTTCGATCAGCAGCGACTGGAGGCCGATTTCCGTTTCAACCTGGTGCGGGTTCGCGAGAACTCCGAACAGATCGCACTGCTCAAGGGCGATCGCGCCGAACGTGAGCAGCTGTCGACGCGCTTTAGTCGCGTGGTCTCCAACTGGTACGGCATCATGAGCCGGACCAAGCGGCTGACTGCGTTCACGCAGAGCTACTCGCAGACCGCCGTGGTGTTTCCCATCATTCTCACGGCCCCGGCCTATTTCGCCAGCAAGATACAGCTTGGAACCGTAATACAAACGCTGGAAGCATTCGGTAAGGTGCAGGATGCGTTGTCGTTCTTCATATCGGTCTATCGCACCTTGGCGGAATGGCGCGCGGTGGTTGCCCGCCTCGATGGCTTCGAACGATCTATCGCAGAGGCGGAAAGGATCGCTGCTGATCCCACCGCGGTCAGGGCGGCGCCCGCGGCAAGCGATGCGATCGATCTGCAGCAGCTTCTCGTGGAATTGCCCAACGGCGCCCCGCTGGTTTCGGCGACCGATCTCAAGCTTCGTCCCGGCGAACGCACGCTGGTCACCGGTCCGTCTGGTGCGGGCAAGTCGACGCTGTTCCGGGCGGTTGCCGGCATCTGGCCGTTCGGCAGCGGCTCGATCGTCATTCCCGAGCAGGCATCCTTGATGATGCTGCCGCAAAAGCCCTATTTCCCGATCGGCTCGCTGCACGCGGCGATCGTCTATCCGGCCGAAGCCGAAAAGTTCAGCGCCGACAGGGTCAGGGAAGTGCTCGCCCAGATCGGCCTGCCGCAGCTTGCATCGCGGCTCGAGGAAGAGGGGCACTGGAACAGGATGTTGTCGCTCGGCGAGCAGCAGCGCCTGGGGCTGGCGCGGGCTCTCCTGCATGCGCCCGACTATTTGTTCCTCGATGAGGCGACCGCCTCGCTCGACGAGCCCTCGGAAGCCGCGCTCTATCGTTTGCTGATGGAGCAATTGCCGGCCACCACGATTGTCTCGATCGGCCACCGCTCGACGCTGGAGGAATTCCACCAGCGCAATATCGCGCTGGTCCGCGACGGCGACCGGTTTGCGTTGCGTGAAGCCGCCAACGCCGCCGCGCCGTCTTAAAGCGGGATTGCCACTTGCACCGCTGCACCCCTTCTCCCTGCAAGGGCGAAGGTTGGGATGGGGGTCTGCCGCGAGTCACACTGTCTCGCGTGGAGAGACCTGATCCCCACCCGCTTTGCGCTTCCAGCGCAAACCAACCTCCCCTTTTGAAGGGAGGTTGAGACGGCTTCGCGCCGGCGCCGCGACCGCTACGAAAAACGAAGGGCGGCGGATCGCTCCGCCGCCCCTTGATCCACGCGCGTGGAACTTACTTCAGGTTCGAGATCGCGGTCAGGTCAGCCGAGAGCTTGGCGATACCCGTCGCACCGCACCAGTTGGAGCTGAAGCCACCCGGGTTGATCGGCGTGAAGCTGCCGTCGAAGCGGGCGGTGTAATCGCTGGTGAAGGCGTTGCAATCACCCTTCGAGAGGCTGGTGTCGGTGTAGCGCAGGTCCAGCGTGAACACCTTGTAGGTGAAGCCGACACCGATGTTCCAGGTGTTGTAGCTCGGCTCCGGGATACCACCGGGGTACGGTCCGCCGCCAAGCGGGCTGGGAATGGTGGTGCCATAGAAGGAGTCGGAGGTGCCGAGCCACTGCCGACCGAACTCACCCGAGACGTACATGCCGATGCCGGTCGAACCGAAGATGGTCGAGGGCGCAGTCCACTTCGCGGTGATCGACGCGTAGTTGCCCCAGGCGCCGAGGTTCAGGAAGTTCGGCGAGTAGTACTCGTTGAAACCGACCGTCCACTGGTCATTGATGTTGATGTTGAGCTTGGCGTAGCCCTCATAGAAGCTCGCGCTCTTCTTGGCAAAGTTGCCGTTGATCGGCAGGCCGAGCGTGATCGGATCGGAGTTGCCGAACGGGCTGGCGGCGCAGCTCGCATCCGAACCCGGAATGCCGGAGCCCGGGAGCGCGGCGGCATTGAAGCACGAGCCGCCCGGATACAGGTAGCCCCAGACACCGAAGTCGAAGGCGAAGATGCCGAAGGTCGGACGGATACCGCCGTAGATGTCGATTTCGGCCGCTGCGCGGTTCGGGAAGGAGATGCTCTCGCCGGCGGCGCCGATGTAGAGCTGCAGGTCCTTGGTGACGTTGTAGCGCGGCTCGAAATAGGCGGCGACCGAGGGCTTGTGGTTCGACTGTGTGATGCCGCGGAACACGTAGTCGCTCATCAGCGCAGCGCCGAAGGCGAAATCCCAGGGTTCGAATGGGGGCGGCGGCGGCGCCTTGAGGGCCTTGACGGCCATGTCGGCAGCCATTGCCGAGCTAGAGAACATTGCCAGCGCCGTTGCTAACAAAGCCAGTTTCTTCATGAAGGATCCCCACACGTTCAATACAGTCCAGCTCTTCCGGCCCCCCGGGGCGAGCGATCACCGACTGCGACCAAAATCCGCAGGCAATCTGGAACGCCATGCCCTCCATGTTGAAGCAAAAAAGACGAGCATGTGCCGACTTTTTAGGCGTTCTGCCTTGTTTCGGTGAGGTTGTTGGCGGGTGTTGCAATCTCACAACAACTTTACCGACTTCCGCACCTTGTGAAGGGCATCCGCACCTCTCACACGTGACGACTGAGTCCTCCCCCGCTGCAACGGTCCGGGCCTGCGCTCCGCCGAATCATCCATACCGCGCCCCGATCCGCGCACCCGCAAAACGAAAAGAGCCGCAGCGGCGAACGCTGCGGCTCTCGGGTCAGGTTTGCCTGGTCGCGTCAGGACGGACTGGAGGAGTCCTCCGAGCCTTCCGTCCTCTCCGAAGCGCTGGGGCTAGGGGTTGCCCAGCTCGGACCGAGTTCGGGTTCCGGCGCGGGAGTGGGGGCAGCGACCGGGGCCGCCGGCTTGGGAGCAGCAGCCTTCTTTGCCGCGCTCTTCTTGGCGGTCTTCTTTGGCGCCGCCTTCTTGGCGGCTGTCTTCGCGGCCTTCTTTGCCGACTTCTTCGCGGATTTCTTCGCGGTCTTCTTGGCAGCCTTTTTCGCAGATTTCTTCGCGGTCTTCTTGGCGACCTTCTTCGCAGACTTCTTCTTCGCCGCTACCGCCTTCTTAACCTTCTTGGCCTTTTTCCCCTTCTTACCCTTCTTCGCCTTAGCCATCGTGATCCTCCTGTTGCCGCTGATTCAGTCTGTCGAGCGCTTCGAATAGTCCGCTTGCCCGGATCGGGATCGTGCTTGTTCGAAGCATCTCCCGCCCCGTCCTTTGTCGTGCATGACTCCGCGCAAACGCCTGCGCCTGTCGTGGAGAAAACCGTGACCCGCGTCGCCCCAACACGGCCCCCGGGTCCGGTTCATGCTCGATAGGCAATCGATCAATTCACCCCTGGCCGAGGACCTCCTGTCGCCCAATCGAGAAGCTCAATCGTGTGCACCACAGGAACTGATGTACCGCCGGCAATCTGAACCATGCAGCCAATATTGCCCGCAGCAATCATGTCCGGCTTGATTGTCGCGAGGTTGGCGAGCTTCCGATCGCGCAACCTCATCGCAATGTCGGGCTGGAGAATGTTGTAGGTCCCCGCCGAACCGCAACACAAATGGCTCTCCGGCACATCTTTCACCACGAATCCATTCTTGGAAAGCAATTCTTTCGGAAGGCCTGTGATTTTCTGCCCGTGCTGCAGCGAACAAGCTGAGTGATAGGCGATGGTGACCTCGTCTTTGAGGCGCGGCGGATCAAGTTCGATGCCGGCCAGATACTCGGTGATGTCCTTTGCGAGTGCGGAGACCTTCGCGGCAGGAGCTGCGAATTCGCGGTCCTCGCGCAGCAGGAAACCGTAGTCCTTGATCACGGTGCCGCAGCCTGACGTGGTTACCAGAATGGCGTCGAGGCCGCGCTGTTCCGCCTCCTTCTGCCATGCCGTGACGTTCGCGCGCGCGCGGGCGAGCGCATCGCCATCCTGCCCGAGGTGATGGGTCAAGGCGCCGCAGCATTGCTCGTCCTTGACCAGCACCACCTCGATGCCATGGCGGGTCAGCACATTGATGGCTGCCTTGTTGATGCGCGGAGCCAGCACCTGCTGAGCACACCCCTGCAGCAGTGCGATCCGTCCCCGCCGTCTCCCCACCGCCGGGAACACGCTTCCCGCCGGTGAGCCTGGGGGCGGCAGGCTGGATGGCGCCAGCGCCAGCATTGCCTTGATTCGCCGGACCAGACCTGGGGTGGCCTCGGCCTTGGGCGTCGGCAATAGCGTCGCGAACGGCCGGGCCAACCGGGCCAGCACCATGCTGGTGCGGAAGACGCCGGGTCGGGGCAGCACGAAGCCCAGCACGGACCGCAAGAGCCACTCGGCGAACGGCCTCTGATAATCCTGCTCGATCCTGACCCGCGCCTGGTCGACGAGGTGCATGTAATGCACGCCGGAGGGACAGGTGGTCATGCAAGCGAGGCAAGAGAGGCAGCGGTCGATATGTTTGACCACCTCCGCCGTCGGCGGCTTGTCCTTTTCCAGCATCTCCTTGATCAGGTAGATGCGGCCGCGCGGGCTGTCGAGCTCGTCGCCGAGCAGCACATAGGTCGGACAGGTCGCGGTGCAGAAGCCGCAATGGACGCAGGCACGCAGGATCTTGTCGGCCTCGGCGATGTCAGGGTCAGCGAGCTGGGCGAGTGAGAATTCGGTCTTCATGATGCAGTCCCCCGCGTCAGCCGGCCGCGGTTGAGGATGTTCCTAGGGTCAAAGCTCTGGCGCACGCGTTCGCTGAGATCGGCGAGCCCGCGCGGCTGCGGATGGAACACGTCGACGGTACGCCGCACCTCCTCGGATGCGCGGATCAGGGTGGCGTGGCCGCCGGCGGCTCCAACGCGGCTCCTGACCTGCGCGGCCTGCGCATCCGCCTTGGGTGGCACCGCCGCCCAGATCAACCCGCCGCCCCAATCGTAGATCACGTCGCCGCCGGTCGCCCGCGCCAGTGACTGTCCCAGCGCGCCGCCGGACGCCGGCGGACAGACGATCCGCCACACCGGCCAGGCGCCGAGCGCGCCGTTGGCCGCGAACGGCGCGACGTCCCGCAACGCACTCCAGATCGAGAGGGAGGCGGCATCCTCGATGGTCTCGACCGGTCCGTAGGAAGCGAGCGCCTTGGCGAGACTGGCGGCACGGTGCGCGGCGGATGCCGCAATCCCCTCGAGCCGCAGCAGCGTGACGGCCTGTTCCGACGCCGCCAGAGGAGCGAGCGCAGCATCTGTCGGCCGGAACGCCGAACTGGGCAGATGGGCCGCACCGGAGACATCGAAAGGCGAGCCGAGCGCCGCGGTCATCGCGGCATTGGCGGTGACGTCGTCGAGACCGCGCAGGATAAGCGTGCGTTCGGCCTCAGGCTTCGGCATCACCTTCAGCGTCGCCTCCGTCATGACCGCGAGCGTGCCCCAGGAACCGCTGAGCAATTTACAGAGATCATAGCCGGTGACGTTCTTCACGACCTTGCCGCCAGTCTTGAAGCTGTCACCGAAGCCGGAGACGGCATGGGCGCCGAGCAGATGGTCGCGGACGCCGCCGGACTTGATCCGGCGCGGCCCGGCGAGCCCCGCCCCGATCATGCCGCCGATGGTGCCGCTGCCCTTGGTGCCGAGCAGCACCGAGGTATCGACCGGCTCGAAGGCGAATTGCTGATTCTTGGCATCGATCAGCGACTGGACGTCGGCAAGCGGGGCGCCGGCCTGCACGGTGATGATCAGTTCGTTCGGCTCATAGGAGACGACCGCGTGCAGCGCGGAGAGATCGAGCACCGCGTTGGTCGCCATCGGATGGCCGATTCCCCGCCTGGAACCATGACCGATGATCTCAAGCGGCTGCTCGCCGGCGATCGCCGCCCGCACCACCTGCTCGACGTCTTGAGCATCTCGTACCTTCCGGATATCCACGCCTACCGCCCTGCCTTTCCACCGCCGCCGCCTTGTTGTCCCGCAACCCCTTCTATAGGCATCAATGCCGGAGACAAGGGCACCGTGCCGGACGATGGAGGTTTCGCTACACCCCGCCCGCGATCGATTCGGCCCGCGATCGTGGCGCCGCTCCTCGCTGGCACACTTCGAACAACATCGAAATGACTTCGATCATCATTCGTCCGATATCGAATTATCATCGGTGGCCACGGATGTAGGAAGCAGCTTCCGCGCAACCTCAATCAAAGGAGCAATGGCCATGGGTCAATATGCAATCGACAAGACCGTGAACGAAGCCGTCGGCGATGGCGGCTTGCTGGTGGTCGCGCAATGGGAGGCGAAGGAAGGCCAGGCCGACCGGATTGCCGATATCCTGTCGCGCTTCCTGCCCGAAGCGCAGCGCGAGCCCGGTGCAAAGCTGTTCCTGATCTCGCGCGCCAAGGATAATCCGGCGCAGTTCCTGTTCTACGAACTGTTCCGCGACGAAGCCGCCTTCAAGGCGCATCAGGAGAGCGCCCATTTCAAGACCTATATCGCTGGCGAAGCCCTGCCGCTGCTGGCAAAGCGCGAACGCGTGCAATACGCGCTGCTGTGATTGTCGCTTGTAAAAGTGCCCGTTCGTTGCGCCCTCGCCCCTTGTGGGAGAGGGCAGCTCCGCTGCCGGCACCGGACCCACTTGGGTGAGGGGTTGTTTCCACCAGCACCATCGCCGGTGGAGGCAACCCCTGATCCGGCGCTTCGCGCCACCTTCTCCCACGACAAGGTGAGAAGGGAAGGAATGACGGGCTAGAGCTTTTTCGGTTCTGATTGAATCAGAACCGAAGCTCTAGATTCTTGTTTTGACGCGTTTTCTTCACGCGAACCGATATCCACTTCGCTCGAAAACGCTCTAGAACCGCGGAATATCGGGAAATGCCAGCTTGCCGCCGTGCACGTGCACGCGGCCGAGTTCGGCGCAGCGGTGCAGGGTCGGAAACACCTTTCCGGGATTGAGCAGGCCTTGCGGATCGAAAGCGCATTTCAGCCGCTGCTGCTGGTTGAGATCGACCTCGGAAAACATTTCCGGCATCAGGTCCCGCTTCTCGATGCCGACGCCATGCTCGCCGGTGAGCACGCCGCCGAGCTCGACGCAGCAGCGCAGGATGTCGGCGCCAAAGGCTTCGGCCCGCTCCATCTCGCCGGGCTTGTTGGCGTCATAGAGAATGAGCGGGTGGAGATTACCGTCGCCGGCATGAAACACGTTGGCGACGCCGAGCTGGTATTTTTCCGAGAGCTCGCGGATACGCGCCAAGGCCTTCGGCAGCGCGCCGCGCGGGATGGTGCCGTCCATGCAGAGATAGTCGGGCGAGATCCGCCCCACCGCCGGGAACGCGGCCTTGCGGCCGGCCCAGAACAGGTTGCGCTCGGCTTCCGAATTGGAAATCTGCAGGGTCACCGAGCCGCAGCCCTTTGCGATGGTCTCCACCCGCGTGATCAGCTCATCGACCTCGATGCTCGGGCCGTCGAGCTCGATGATCAGGAGCGCCTCGACGTCCAGCGGATAGCCGGCATGGACGAAGGCTTCGGCGGCGTGGATCGCGGGCTTGTCCATCATCTCCATACCGCCGGGGATGATGCCGGCACCGATGATCCGCGCGACGCATTCGCCGGCCGCCTCGACCTCGGCGAAGCCGACCATCAGCGCGCGCGCGGTCTCCGGCTTCTGCAGGATGCGCACGGTGATTTCGGTGATGACGCCAAGCAGGCCCTCCGAGCCCGTGATGATTCCCATGATGTCGTAGCCGGCGTTCTCCGCCGATTTGCCGCCGATGCGCAGCACCTCGCCGCTCATCAGCACGATCTCGCAGCCGAGCACGTTGTTGGTGGTCATGCCGTATTTCAGGCAATGCACGCCGCCGGAATTCTCCGCGATATTGCCGCCGATCGAGCAGGCGATCTGCGACGACGGATCGGGCGCATAGTAGAAACCGGCATGCGCCACCGCCTGGCTGATCGCAAGGTTGGTGACGCCGGGCTCGGTGACGACGACGCGGTTGTCGAAATCGATCTCGCGGATGCGCTTGAACTTGCCCAGGCCCAGCAGCACGCCGTCGGCGAGCGGCAACGCGCCGCCGGACAGCGACGTGCCGGAGCCACGCGGCACCACCTTGATGCCCTGCTCGTGGCAGTATTTCAGCACTCTTGAGACCTGCTCGGTGGTATCGGGCAACACCACAACCATCGGCGGCTGGCGATAGGCCGTGAGGCCGTCGGATTCGTAGGCCAGCATCTCGGCTGCGCTGTCGATCACGCCCTCGCCCGGCACGATCGCCCGCAATGCAGCAACGATCTCCCCGCGGCGGCTGAGAACCGCCTGATCGGCGGCCGGCATCATGATGGCCATGCGGATCCCTCCAAACGTTGCGCTTTATCGATTTGTCCGGGAAAATCAAGCATTTCCAGGCTCAAATGGGAAGGCCGGCGGAAAGTCCGGTTGCTCCGGCAAGTCAAGTTCGCTCTCGGACAAGCGTGCCACCGCAAACCCTGTCAAAGTTTCGTCACTTGTCCAACGGAGACGGGCCTGCCACAAGGCGACCCGCCCACCTACCAGGGAAGAAACAAAGAGCACCACATGAAAACATCGATCTTGAGCGCGTTGGCCGTCGTCACCTCAATGTTCGCAGCGTCGGGCGCGCAGGCGCAGGATGTTGCCGCCGGCAAGACCTCGTTCAACAAGTGCCTCGCCTGCCATGCAATTGGCGAAGGCGCCAAGAACAAGGTCGGCCCCGAGCTCAACGGCCTTGACGGCCGCCACTCCGGCACCGCGCCTGATTACAACTATTCGGACGCCAACAAGAATTCCGGCATCACCTGGAACAAGGAATCGTTCCTCGAATACATCAAGGATCCCAAGGCCAAGATCCCAGGCACCAAGATGGCATTCGCCGGCATCAAGAACGAGACGGAAGCCAACAACCTCTGGGCCTATCTCGCACAGTTCGACAAGGACGGGAAAATCAAGCAGTAGTAGCGAGTATCTTGCGTCGTGGCGCCTCTCGACGAGGCGTTACGATGCCCAAGTTAAATCAAATCTCGTTCCTGCAGCGGCCGGCGGCGAGCGTCGCGAATGTGCAGTATCCACACCTCGTCACCCTCGAGCCGGTAGTAAACTTTGTACGCCTAGCGGGGAACGGTTAGCTCTTATGCGTCGGCAAATTCAGTTCGTTGCCCGAGACGAGGATACGATCTGAGCGCGTGGATCGTATTGAGAACGGCGCGCTGAACGTTGATTGCCCCAGTTGGGCTCTGTTCTTTCAGGAAGTCGTAGATCGCCTCGCGATCGTTGAACGCGCGCCGAGTGTATCGGACCTTCATAGACCCCGACGCTTCTCGGCGTTTCTCACCTCTTCGTCTGAAACAAAGTCGCCACGCTTGGCTTGCGCAAGCCTTCCGCAATAGCAGCGCGGGTGTCGTCATCCAGAGATACAACGGGTGTTGGCTCTCCGGCAAGTGAGAGCAGTGCGTTAGCAAGAGCGTCCTGATCTTGCGCAGGAAGCTCCGGCATTCGTTCGATTGCACGTTCGAGTAATTCGGTCATATCCGGACCATAACAGTTCGCATCCTGATTGCCACTACGCGCCAGCCGCGCTGCTGTACGGCGCTCCGATCATCGCTTCGATCTCCGCGATCACCAGGTCAGGCGCTGCGTTCTGGATCATGTGGCCGGTGCCCGGCAGCACGATCAGCTTGGCATGCGGTACGGCGGCGGCGAGCGGGCGGGAGTGGATGTCGGTCGACACCGTCTTGTCGGCGTCGCCGGTGATGATGGTGAGCGGCGCCTTGATCGCGCCATAGCGCGGCGCCTGCTCGGCGACCGCGGCCTTCAATGTCACCAGGTCGCGCGCGTTGGCGATGAATTCGCGCGGCCGCAGCAGGAGCGGCGTCGCTGTATCCTTCACGAAACCATCCGGCATCGTCTGCGGCAGAAATACGCCGCGCGCACCTGACCCGGTCAGCACCGTGCCGAGCGGCAGCGTGATCGTGTAGGCGAATAGCGGGCCGATCACCGGCGTGGCGATCAATTCGTTGTACTTGCCGACGCCGCCCTTCCAGGGGTAGGCGACCGGCGCGAGCAGCACGAGGCCGGCCACCCGGTCGGGATCATCAAGCGCCAACCTCAGGCCGAGCGCGCCGCTCCAGGAATGCGCCACCACGACCGCCCGCTCGATGCCGAGCTTGGTCAGCGCCTCCGAGATCATCCGCCCCTGGATCGCGGGCGTGGAATCGCTGGCCCGCGCGCGGGTGCTCCAGCCGTGGCCGGGACGATCGATCAGGATCACGCGGTGATTTCTGGCGAGCCGGTCCCCAAGCGGACGGCGCATCACCTCGAGATTGGAACTTGCGCCATGCAACATCACGATCGGCGGCGAGGCCGCCTCGCGCGGGCCGATATCGACGACATGCAGCGCGTCGCCTGTAACCTCGACCATCATACCCTGCGCGGGAAAGGCCCGTTGCACCAGCACAACGCCCAGCTGCGTGGCTGCGGCCAGCAACGCCAGCGCCGCCACCGCGATCACAATCGTCATCGATAAGGTCCGGATGATCCGTTGCAGGGTAAATGATGGCGTCCGCCGATGCCGATCTCATATGGTCGGGCCCAGTCGGTTTTCCACAATGCGCCCGACCTGTGGATAGCGGGTTCATACCAGCGTCATTACCTGTTCCTTAAATTCCTGCCGGCATTCTGCCAAAACACGCGCGGCTTGATCGAAACGGAATACGGCAAATCTGTCCACACAATCCACAGGAACAGGACGCCGCATTAACAGTTCAGAAGACAGAAATTCGGAGAAGTATCAATGAGTTCCGATCCGTGCGAAGCGGCCATCGACCAGATCGTGGCCCGCTGCAATGGCGACCTGCATGGCGCCTTGAGGGCACTTCTATTGGTCAATGAGCAACTCGAGGCCGAGCTGCAGCAGCTCTACGCCGCGGCAGCGCGCGACCAGTTCACCCGCGGCGGCAGGCTGCTGCACTGAGTTCGAGGGTTCAGCGCCACGCCGTCATTTGGCGTCGTCGGCCGGCGGTTGATCCTTTGGGCATTCGCGAATGGTAGAGCGCGCGAGCTTGGCGTCGTCGGCCGAGTTGTAGGGACCGTCGGCGAACCAGATGTTCTCGTCGACGATGGGATTGCTGGTGACGATGTCGCAGGTGTTGGTCGCGTGGTTGCCCACCACCCAATACAGCCCGTCGGCAAGACCTACGGCCGTCGCCGCAACGATCACCGTGCTGGCCAGCAGCAACGCTTTCATGGTTCGCTCCAAGCGGGTTGGCGCGGGGGAACCAAGCCCGCTAGCCGCAATCGTTCCGCGCTGCAATCGGCTGACGGAAGTCGTGGTTAATCCACGGGAACTAGATATCGCGGCCTTCGACCTTTTCGCTGAGCTGCTTCACCAATTCCGGCACCTTTTCCAGGTGCGGGTTGATGGCAAGCGCCTTGCGGAAGGCGTCCAGTGCGCGCTTGTCGTCGCCCAGGTCCTGCATGATCATGCCGAGGCCGGCCAGCGCGCCGAAATGGCGGGGTTCGCGGATCAGGACTTGCTGGATGTCCTCCAGCGAATGCGCATAGTCATTCTTCAGGTAGTAGATTGTCGCGCGCCGGTTCCAGCCCTCGATATAGTCGGGGCGCAGCTTCACGACGGCATCGAGCAGTTTCAGCGCGACATCGACGTTCTGGGCGTCGAGCGCAGCCTTGGCCCGCACCATCAGCAGCGCCGCGGTATCGCTTGGCGTCTGCAGCCATTGCGCCCAGATCCGCGCCTCCACGTGCTTGGCGCTGGCTTCATCCGGCGCGGCCTTCAGCGCACCGAACAGGAAATCCAGTCCGCGGCTGCGGTCGGCGCCGACTTGCGGCAATTTGCTGGGCGCCTCGGGCAGCTTCTTCTGCTCCTTGGGCGGAGGAATGACCCGCGGGTCGCCCTGGGCAAACGCCGCCGCAGGCGCCGCAATCACGACCGCGGCGCACAGGAATGCGAGTTGACGGGTTACGGACCTCAGGAATCTCAATTCCATCGCCGCAGCTTAAACGCACAACGTCGCGCTGCAAAGCAGCGCGACGTCAAAGACGTGTGAAACGACGTGCTGGGGGCAACCGGGGCTAAAGACCCGCGATCAGCCCTGGCGGGCCTTGAAGCGGCGCTGCACCTTGTTGATAACATAGACCCGGCCCTTGCGGCGGACCAGACGGTTGTTGCGATGGCGGCCACGCAGCGATTTCAGCGAGTTACGGACCTTCATGGGACAATCCTGATGCGTTGAAAGGCCGTGCTCAAGCCCGAACCTAAAACCTGCCCAAATGTGACAACATGGGATTTATCCCGAAAAACGGCCCAGCCGCACGGGACGCGCGCCTTCTAGGCGATCGGAGGCACAAATGTCAATCCGAATGGACCCGTCGCGCGCGAGTTTCTGGCTGCCTTGCGGAATTCGTTATATAGTATAATCAATTTTGCAATCCAGGAAGCAGGCCGCCGGGAACCCAAGGACCCCTTAAGAATGCCCAAGCTCAAGCTGCCCGACATCGAGAGCGTCGTCGCGATCGACATCCACACTCATGCCGAGGAGCCCTGCGGCATGCATGGCGACGACGGCTATGACGACTTCCAGGCGCAGATGGCGGAGTATTTCAAGTCGCCGCACAAGCATCCGCCGACGGTGCCGGAAACCGCGGCCTACTACCGGTCCAAGAACATCGCGGCCGTGATCTTCCCTGTCGATGCCGAGCGCGAGACCGGTTTCCGCCGCTACAACAATTACGAGATGCTGGAAGTCGCATCCGAAAATCTCGATGTCCTGATTCCGTTCGTCAGCATTGATCCGCACAAGGGCAAGCTCGGGGTGCGCGAGGCGCGGAAGCTGATCGAGGACTATGGCGTCCGCGGTTTCAAATTCCATCCGACCATGCAGGGCTTCTATCCGAACGACCGCCTCGCCTATCCGCTCTATGAGGCGATCAACGACGGCGGCGCGATCGCGCTGTTCCACACCGGACAGACCGGCGTCGGAAGCGGCATGCCCGGCGGCATGGGGATGCGGCTGAAATACTCCAACCCGATGTATATGGACGATGTCGCCGCCGACTTCCCGGACCTGAAGATCATCCTCGCGCACCCGTCCTTCCCCTGGCAGGAAGAGGCGCTCTCGGTCGCGACCCACAAGCCGAACGTCTATATCGACCTCTCCGGCTGGTCGCCGAAGTATTTTCCGCCGATCCTCGTGCGCTACATCAACTCGATCCTGCAGGACAAGATGCTGTTCGGCTCGGATTGGCCGGTGATCACGCCGGACCGCTGGCTTTCGGATTTCGCCAAGCTCGACATCCGCGAGGAGATCCGCCCGAAAGTGTTGAAGGCCAACGCGCGGAAGATTTTGGGTATATAAGGCGGTCTCTACATCATGCCTTGGTGTTCCGGTACGCATCGGGACGAAAGGAAATGACAGTGACCATCAAAGCCGTTGTCTTCGACGCCTATGGCACGCTTTATGACGTCCAGTCGGTCGCCGACGTGACCGAGGACGCATTTCCGGGCTATGGCGAGATCATCACGCAGATCTGGCGCATCAAGCAGCTCGAATATAGCTGGCTGCGCTCGCTGATGCGGCGCTACCGGGATTTTTCCGTCGTCACGCGCGACTCGCTCGCCTATACGCTGCGAAGCCTCGGCCTGCAATATAACGCCGGCACGTTCGATGGGATCATCGACAAATACCTGCATCTCGATCTCTATCCGGATGCGCTTGCCTCGCTCGAGGCGATCAAGGACAAGAAGCTCGCGATCCTCTCCAATGGCAGCCCGGAGATGCTGAGCGCGCTGGTGCGCAATAGCGGACTCGATCGCGTGCTGGACGCAACGATCAGCGTCGATGCCAAGAAGACCTTCAAGCCGAGCCCTGAGGCCTACGCGCTGATCGAAGAAGCGCTTGGCGTGCCGCCCTCGGACGTCCTGTTCATCTCCTCCAATCCGTGGGACGCCTGCGGCGCCAAGGCGTTCGGCTTGAACGTCGCCTGGATCGAACGAGTAACGCCGCAGGCGATGGCGCTCGCCTGCGTCGAAAGCGAGACCTTGCCGCCGCTCACGATGTTCAAGGCGCTGCGCACCCAGATGGATGAGCTCGGCGTTACGCCCGACCATCGCATCCATGCACTGTCCGAACTTCCCGCGCTGCTTTCCTCCCGCAGGTCCTAGAATATGAGCCTGGAATCCGTTCGCGCCTTCTTCGCCGAGAAGGCGCCCGACATATCCGTGATCGAATCAACCAAGAGTTCCGCGACGGTCGCGCTGGCGGCGGAAGCCTACGGCGTCGAGCCGGGGCGCATCGCCAAGACGCTGTCGCTGCGGGTCGGCGATCGCGTGGTGCTGATCGTCACCAGCGGCACCTCGCGGATGGACAACAGGAAGGTGAAGGCGCTGTTCGGCGTCAAGCCGAAGATGCTGGGACTGCATGAGGTGGCCGATATCACCGGCCACGAGGTCGGCGGCGTCTGTCCTTTCGGCCTGAGAACGCCATTGCCGATCTATTGCGATGTGTCGCTGAAGGCCTTCGACATCGTCGTGCCTGCCGCGGGCTCGACCCACAGCGCGGTCAGGATCACGCCGGAGCGAATGGCGCAACTGACGTCGGCCGAATGGGTCGACGTCTGCGATCGGCCGCAGGAGGACACGTCGGCCTATTCGTCGTCGTCGGGCCTTGGCGGCGCCGGCTGAAGCTGCGCAGGCGGCGGTGCGCCTCGCGCACGCGGCGCGGCTCGCGGCGGAACACGTGAGGGCGGCTGCTGGGCACTCGCGCTGGATTCGAATACCGCGCGACAACCATTGGAAAGTTGCGGCGTGTTCTGCCGCAAACACGCCGTGATCCGGTTGACGTCAGGGATTTGATCGCTGCAGAGCCGCCAGACGTCGGGCGTGCAGGCCATCTGCTGTTCGAAAGTTCCGCGATACTCTTCGGAGAATGCCGGGTTTTGCACGACCAGTCCGGTGCCGATCAGGATCGCACAACCCAGGACAATGCGCGGCGTTCGCATGCAGGGATCCTCTTTCAATGTCTTATCGATAGACGTCTCGTTCGATGTTCGCTCAGCGCGGCGGTTCCAGGCGCACGCCGCGCTGCAACTATGCCAAATGAATGAGACTGCGGAAGGTTCGCGACCCGCAACAAAATGTGAAATCGCCTACTCCACCTTGCCGATTTTCTTGACCGCCGCGATCAGCCGCGCGCTGTCGTCAGCGACGAATTTGGAAAACTCCGGCGCATCGAGATAGGCGACCGGACTGCCCGCGGTCTCGAACGTCTTGACCACCTCCGGCGCCTGCACCGCTTCAGCCATCGCCTCCCGCAGCCGCATCATGATCGGCGCGGGCAATCCGCGCTGCGCGAACAGGCCGGCCCAGATGTAGAACTCGACATCCTTGTAGCCCAGTTCCTTGAACGTCGGCAGGTCGGGGAAGCTTGTAATGCGTTCGGCGCCCCAATTGGCGAGCACCCGCATCTTGCCGTCGGCGACCTGCTGCTTCAGCGTGCCCGGCGCGGATGCCACCGCCTGCACCGTGCCGCTCAGCAGCGCGGTCAGCGCCGGACCTGCGCCACGGAACGGCACGTGCAGCAACTTGATGCCCGCGCTCGCGGCAAACATCTCCATCGCGACGTGAAGCGTGCCGTAGGGGCCGGACGAGCCATAGGGAATCTGGCCAGGACGCTTCTTGGCGTCGTCGACAAGATCCTGCAGCGTCTTCCATGGTGCCGACGCCGGCACCGCGAGCAGCGTCGGATCGGCGAGCACGCGCGCGATCGGCGCGAATTGCGAGACCTCGTAAGCCGCAGGGCGATCGAACAGCCGATCGGCTTCCGGCAGCACGGCAAGCGACGACAGCGTCATCAGCAGCGTGTAGCCATCCGGCTCCGCACGCGCGGCCTGCGCATTGCCAACCGAGCCGCCGGCCCCACCGGCGCGGTTGTCGACGATCACGGGCTTGCCGAGGATCCGCTCGAGTGCCGACGCGACCGGCCGCGCGGCCAGATCGGCCTGGCCACCCGCCGGAAACGGCACGATCATGGTGATGTTGCGGTTGGGATAGACAGCGCTTTGCGCGAAAGCAGCATGCGAAAGCGCGGCGTGCGCCAGCGGCCATGCGGCGGCGGCTTTCAGAATCTCCCGGCGATTCATCGGCATCCTCTCCCCAGTGGTCTTGTTTTGGTTTGATTTATGCGCAGAGAGTAGCCGATGGAGGTCGTGATAGGCAAAGGCGCGGTTCGCCTCACCGCTTCCTGCCCTTTACGAAATGCTTCGCCAGGAAGTCCGCGAGGACTTCGACGCGCGCGGGGCGTGGGCCGCCGGGCGGCATCACCAGGTGCACGGCGCCTTCAGGCTGTTTCCAGCCTTTCAGGATCACCTCGACGTCACCGCGCGCGATGGCTTCTCCAACGATGAAGTCGGGGAGATCGGCGATGCCGAGACCGGCGATCACCGCAGGCAGCAGCGCTTCGCCATTGTTGACGCGCAGTTGCCCGGCGGGTCGCACGCTTGCCTGCTCGCCGGCTGCGTTGGTGTAGTGCCAGACGCCCGCGGTCGAGAGATAGGCATAGCCGAAGCACTTGTGCTCGGCGAGATGCATCGGATGCGTCGGCCGTCCGCAGCGCTTCAGGTAGGACGGCGCCGCCACCGTGTAACGCGGCATCGCGCAGAGCCGCCGCGCGATCAAGGATGAATCGGGCAGGCGCGCGATGCGTAAGCCGGCATCGAAACCTTCGCCGATCAGGTCGACGGTCGCATCGCTCAAATGCAGGTCGATCGACACTTCCGGATATTTCTCCAGAAACTCCGGGAGCAGCGGCGCGACCGACGTCACCCCGAAGGTCATGGGCACCGCGAGCCGCACCAGGCCGCGCGGGGTGGCCGATTGCGCCAGCGCCTCATTCTCGGCCGCCTCGCCGTCTGCCAGAAGGCGCGCGGCGCGCTCGGACAGTTTTTGTCCGGCATCCGTCAGCGCCAACCGACGCGAGGTGCGGTTGAACAGCCGCGCGCCAAGCCGGCCCTCGAGCCGGCTGACCGCCTTGGAGACGGTCGCCTTCGACAGCGCAAGCTCGCTAGCGGCCGCCGCAAACGACCGCAATTCCACGACCTTTGCGAAGATTGCGAGCGCTTCGAAGTCCGGGAGCTTTGGCATTTCGGCGCCGCCCTTTTCCACAAATGGAAACAATGAGTTTCGATAGTTTCTATTTCTATACCACGCCGGGCGGCATATCCAATCTCCATCGAAACTTCAGGAAATACCCCGATGATCGAGCTCAGACCCTATGCAAAACTCGGCGGCGCCGACCATGGTTGGCTGAAGGCAAAACACCACTTCTCCTTCGGCAGCCACTACGATCCGAACAATATGGGCCATGGCGCCTTGCGCGTGTGGAACGATGACGAGATCGCCCCGAACACCGGCTTTCCACCGCATCCCCACGCCAACATGGAAATCATCACCTATGTCCGCGAAGGCGCGATCACGCACCAGGACTCGCTAGGCAACAAGGGCCGGACTGAAGCGGGCGACGTGCAGGTGATGAGTGCAGGCAGTGGCATCCGTCACGCCGAGTACAATCTCGAGCCGTCGAAGACGAAGATATTCCAGATCTGGATCGAGCCGACGACGCATGGCGGCGAGCCGACCTGGGGCTCCAAGCCTTTCCCGAAGGCCAATCGCTCCGGCAAGCTCGTAACGATCGCGAGCGGCTTCGAGAATGACGCCGATGCGCTGCCGATCCGCGCCAAGGCGCGGGTGCTTGCCACCACGCTGAAGGCTGGTGAAAGCGCGGAATATGCACCGGAGCAGAAGCGGCATCTCTATCTCGTGCCCGCAGCCGGCAGCATTGACGTCAACGGCGTGCGTGTCGATGCCCGTGACGGCGCCGCGATCCGTGACGAAGCCAAACTCACGATCACCGCACTGGAGGATTCCGAGCTGGTGCTGGTCGACGCGGCGTAACTCCACTCGTCATGCCCGGGCGCCTGTCCCCGACCCGGGCATCCATCCCCTTCGGGAGGTTTCTCGATTGTGATCGGTTGCCGGGTCAAGCCCGGCAACCAACCCTCCAAATTCAACAACACCAAACCAAAGGAGAGCCATCATGGCCAAAGTTCTCGTCCTCTATTATTCCGCCTATGGTCACATCGAGGCCATGGCGAATGCGGTCGCGGAAGGCGCGCGCGAAGCCGGCGCTACTGTCGATATCAAACGGGTGCCCGAGCTCGTGCCGGCCGAAGTCGCGAAGGCGTCATACTATAAGCTGGACCAGGCAGCGCCGATCGCGAAGATCGACGATCTCGCCAATTACGACGCGATCATCATCGGCACCGGCACCCGCTTCGGCCGCATGTCCTCGCAGATGGCGAACTTCCTCGATCAGGCCGGTGGTCTTTGGGCCAAGGGCGCCTTGCACGGCAAGGTCGGCGGTGCCTTCACCTCGACCGCGACCCAGCATGGCGGGCAGGAAACGACGCTGTTCTCGATCATCACCAATCTCCTGCATTTCGGCGTCACCGTGGTCGGCCTCAATTACGGCTTTGCCGGCCAGATGAAGCTCGACGAGATCACCGGCGGTTCGCCCTATGGCGCCACCACGATCACCGGGGGCGACGGCAGCCGGCAACCGAGCGCGAATGAGCTTGCAGGCGCGCGCTATCAAGGACGTGTGATCGCGGAGACCGCGAACAAACTGCATGGCTGATACGAGTTCGGGGGCGTTCTCGTTTGCGAGTACGGCCCTATGTAGACGGTGCGGTCGGAAATTTCATTCGATCGCACCTTCATGTTCAAACCGCATGACTGCAGCCGCCAGGCTCTTGCCCCCCGGGCCTGGCGGCACATGCGCGTTCGGGGATTACGACATGGTTGAAATGCTGTTCATGGCCCAGCTGGTGCGCAGGCCGCTGCAGGCGATGGCGCGGCGCTGGTGGTGCAAGAGTCTTTTCCGCGCCACGCGCGGACAACGCCGCTGTCCGGAATGCACGAAGTCGTGATGTCGATCTGTCGGGCCGTGTCCGTGGAGCCGGCATAACGAACTCGTGATAGGCTGACTGCTTCGAGAGCCGCCACGCAAATAGCCGTCACGGATGAGATCTTGGCATGAGCAACACTAGGCAAGTCTTGTGGCCGGAACTGCCGACCCAAGCATGGCGTGAGACCTGCGCCACGCTGCATCTCTGGACCCAGATCGTCGGCAAGATCCGGCTGGCCAAGTCGCCCTGGCTGAACCATTCGTGGCACGTCACGCTTTATGTCACGGCGCGCGGGCTGACCACCTCGCCGATCCCTGACGGCATTAGAACGTTTCAAATCGATTTTGATTTCATCGATCACGTCTTGCACATCTCGTCCAGCGACGGCGCAGCGCGACAGTTTGCGCTGGCCGGACTCTCGGTGGCGAGCTTCTACGCGGCGGTGCTCTCCGCGCTGAGAGAGCTCGGCATCGAGGTTGCGATCGACGAAACGCCGAATGAATTACCGGACCCGATCCGGTTCCCGGAAGACAATCAGCACCGCGCCTACGATGCGGACGCAGTGCTGCGATTCTTCCAGATCCTCTTGAACTGCGACCGGCTGTTCAAACAATTCCGCACCGGCTTTCTCGGCAAGGCCAGCCCCGTGCATTTCTTCTGGGGCAGCTTTGATCTCGCGGTGACGCGTTTCTCCGGCAGGACGGCGCCACGCCATCCCGGTGGCGTGCCGAACCTGCCCGATGCAGTGGCGCACGAAGCCTATTCGCACGAGGTGAGCAGCGCCGGCTTCTGGCCGGGCGGCGGCGCCGTCGACTATCCGGCATTCTATTCCTATGCCTATCCGGAGCCCGCGGGCTTCCGCACCGCCAAGGTGCGACCCGACGCGGCCTTCTTCAGCGAGAAGCTCGGCGAATTCATCCTGCCCTACGATGCCGCGCGCACCTCCGACGATCCCGACCAGGCGGTGCTGGAATTCCTGCAAAGCACGTATGAGGCCGCTGCGATTGCCGCGAAATGGGACCGCCCGGCACTGGAGTGCCCGCTTGGCCGACCCGGCGTGGTGCGGCAGTTCTGAGTAACGCCGGGCTTAGATCATGATCCGATCGGCCTGAAATCGGCTCATGATCTCGTCTCTTCCGGATCACGTTCTCGAGCTTTGACGCGTTTTCTTCACGTTCACTTCGCTCGAAAACGCTTTAGTTCAACAGCTCCGGCTTTGTCACCGTTTGCCTGACCTGCGCACCGCAATCAGAGCATTCGTAGGTAAAGTCGATCTTCGCCATGCTCCAATGCGGCGCAACATCCGTGACGAACATCGGGAGACCGGCGCAGCTCGGGCAGATGATGAAGTCCGGTTCCACGGCATGGTGATGGATATAGGCTGGCATGTGGGCTTCTCCTGGCGGAAACATTCCCGGTGGCCCTTAGCCCGCAGCCAGCATAGTGCGATGCGGCGACCACAATTGTGGACTTTTGCGAACATAGAACGAACGCTCACACAATCCGCGTGAGTGTGACAATTCTGCATGGAAGCTTGATCAGGTGTCTTCGCGTGAGACCGGCTTGCCAATGACGCGTTTCAGATACGCGGTTAACTTGGGATAACGACGCAGCTCACTTGTCGCCCGGTCGCGGAGCGCATGGGGTAATCCGCGCCAGCTCAAGGCGGCGCTGACATCGAGCAGCGGCAGCCGCTTGACGCCGAAGCGGCGCTTGTAAGCGTAATTGCCGATCGAGAAATCGAACTCGCGGACACCCTGCTTGTGCAGCGCCGCCATGGTGCGCTCGATGATCAGCCGTCCCGGCGAACAATTGCTCCATTTGTCACCGGCGTTGCTGATACGGATCATCACATAGCGTGGACCGTTACGCACACCGAGCAGCGTTGCCACCACCTCCTCGCCTGCCGTCAGCGCCGTCACGATGACATAGCCACTGGCGACGCCGTTGCGGACCAGGCTGCGATAGAACGCGGCGCAATTCTCATCATTGAGGATGAACTTTACTCCGAGGCTCTGCATTCGCACGCTCTGCTGAGCCTCGGTCGTCGCTAGAATCCTCTGCGCCTCGTCAGGATCTGCTGCAACGGAGAATGCAGCGGCGGGATCACGGGTGAACACGCGCCAGCTCCGCTCCAGTTCCTTGCGCGTGGTCCGCTCCAGCGTGTAGCGCCAAGCATCGTAATCCTCGCCGATGGTGACGAGATTGCCGTTGACCGGGCAAACCGCCGCAGTATCGAGCAGCGCCAGCGGATTGGGCCGGCCGTCGAGATCGGGTACGATCTTGCGGAGGCGGATGAGATCGGCGCCGCCGGGAAGTTTGCACAACGCGGCGCGCAAGTCGCGCCAGAACACACGCGCCGCCGCCGCATCGCGCGGCGCAGCAGGCCCGAGCAACGGCGCGTTGTAATCGGTGAGCTCAAGGTCCGCGAACTCGATCGTTCGAACGCCGCCCTGTCGGCGACGGATCAATGGCAACAGCGCCGCCGGCTCGCCTGTTGCAGCATCGGTGACGAAGGCGATCACCGGCAAGATGCCGTCGGTGTCGGCGAAAGCGTCGTACCAGGCCTCATACCAGCGCGGATTCTGGAACGCGGTCGGAGGAGCGAACGTACTCCACCGCGCCTGTGTCTGTTGCCAGTCGGAAAGGATCTCGACGCGGTAGCCGGCCGCGCGCGCTTTCGTGTACGCGGAGGGCTTGCCCGCCGATGTCGCAAGCACGGTCATGGCCGCAAGCCGCGCCTACGCCGCTTTCGGCAAGTCGACGATCTTGCCGAGCTCGGTCTCGTCGAGCCGGAAGTCGATCGGCCGGCGCACCGAGCGCTCGCGTTTCACCCACTTGCCGTCGCGCAGGAGCTTCTGGATCACCTGCTTGGCCAAGAAGGACGGACCGCGCAGGCTGCGGCTCTTCGGCGTGTAGCCGAAGCGATGACGCAGCATGCCATTGGCGAGATGCAGGATCTGCGCGCGCCGGATGTCATCGTTGACGTAGGATACCGTCATCGAAATGTTGACGACGCCGAGATTCTCGACGCGATGCGGCGCATTCAGCGGCCAGTTCAACATCTGGCCAGGCTCGAGATCGATCACCTGGGCATGCTGGTCGTACCAGGACGCATAGGGAATATCGACCTCGACATCGAACAGCGCGATGTCCTCGAGATGCTCCGGCCGGATGAATGGGGGCGTGTTTGGATAGATGTAGACGCGCTTGCGCCCGGCGATCTGGATCAGTCCCTGTCCCGGCAAGTCAGAGTGGTAATAGACCTGCGCGTCCGGGGAGGAGATGAGGATGCCCGCCTGGTGCGTCGGCGCATCAAAGCCGGGAACCTTGACGGCGATCTCCGCGAACATCTGATCGACCATCTCGCGGAAACGGTGATCGACGGAGGTGACGTTGCGCAGGTTGAGCCAGAGGCCGCCGCGCGAAATCGCTTCGATCACCTGGCGACCACTGAGCTTGCCGATCTCGCCTTCGCGCCAGACGCGACTGGAACCCTTCGCACCTGTCTGGACCAGGCTGTAATGCTCGCGCGGATAGTTCTCGATCAGCTTGGCGAGTTCATTCATCGAGAACGCGGATTGCTTGTGCATCGCGTGCTCGAGCCGGATCGGCTGATGGCTCCAGAGCTCGGAATGGGTGTCGTCCCATTTGGTGAAGATCTTGCCTGCCGTCATGTCACGCTCCTGGTCGCCTTGCGTCTTTTTGATCTTCCGATGTCCCGTTACGGGACGACCGGGCAGCTTTCACGTCAGGATCGGCAAGATCGGTGCCGACGCCATTTGCGGCGCTTACCGGAAGCTAAGGTCTGCGCGGTAGGGCTAACAAAATGACCTCGGAAGCCCCGCCGCTGCAGCGATGACCTCTACACCGCGATATCGGGCGCTGTTTCTCGGCGCGGGAGCCGAGATGCATTGCGGCGTCGGGCAGTTCACGCGCCTGCTCGCCGAGGCGATCGAAAAGCTCGATCCCGGCAGTAGCCAAACGTTAACCGTGACGCGCAGCGAAGGATCGCTCCGCGACATCTGGCGCGCGGTCGGGTCGGCGCAGAGCGTGGTCTGCAATTTTCCAATCGTGGCCTGGAAGCGCGTGATCCTGCGGCCGCTTGTGGCGCTCGCGATCGCAAGGCTCAGGCGGCGCAAGGTTGTCCTGGTCGAACACGAATGGGCCGGGCTGAACTGGATGCGGCGGATTACCTACATCCCCGCGGTATGGCTCGCCGACAGCATCGTCATGTTCTCGCCGCTGGTCCGCAAGGAGCTTGCCGATGACGCCGTGGTCGCCTCCGCCGTGAAGAAATCGATGCTGGCGCCGCTGCCGCCCAATGTCGAGGCGCCGGCGCAGATCGAAGACTCGGAATTGCGGCGGCGGCTATCAGCGGCGCGCGCCGGCGGACGATTGGTGATCGGGCATTTCGGCTCGATCTATCCGGGCAAGCAGCCGAATGCGCTGCTCGAGATCGGTGCGATCCTGAAAGCGCGCGGATTGCGGCCGCTGCTTGTCTATATCGGCTCCTTCATCCGCGGCGTCGACAAGGTCGAGGAGAATTTCCATGCCCGCGCCGCCGAACTCGGCCTCGGTGACGACGTCATCGTCTCCGGCTTCGTCGCCTCGGATGCCGAAGTGTTCGGCCTGTTCAGCGAGGTCGATGCCTTCTGCTATCCGCTGGACGAAGGCATCACCGCCCGTCGATCCAGCATCCTCACCTGCGCGCAATCGGGACGTCCGCTGGTCGCGACCGGCCCCGCTTTGCCTGATGAATTCGATCACCATCCGCGCTTCCGGCAGTTGATCGATCGTGGCGCGATCGTCCTGGTTCCGCGCGGATCGGCGGGCGAGGTTTATGCAGATGCAATCCTGGCCGCGGCGAGACAACCGCCGTGGCAGGCGCCGTTCGATTTCGCCGGCTGGTGGCACGATGTGGCAACGGCCGTGGCGGCTGTCATCTATGCCCGCAAGCGAAATCGCGCGAGATAATGCAGGCCGAACACGGCGATCAGGAACGTCGCCCAGATCGGATCGGCGCGGTCGAGGAAGAAGCTCTCCATCGACGACAGATAAAGCCCGAACAGCCAGATGCGCAGGAACAGCATCTGCAGCGGGCCGTCATTGCCGCCATCGTCGGCGGCCTGGAAATCGCGCAGCGGCTTGACGACGATCGCGGCGATCAGAAACACGAGACCCGGCAGGCCGGTGCCGAGCGCGGTGTCGAGATAGCCGTTATGGCTGTGCGAGGCGTAGCCCGCCCATTCCTTGCCTTCCTTGAGATTCGTGATCGCGTTGCTGCCCCAGAAGGCTTCGAAGCCATAGCCGGTCAGGAGCCGCTGATGCAAGGACTCAACGGCAAAGACCCAGATATCGGAGCGGCCGGTGAAGCTGGTATCCAGCGGCAACAGCTTGGCGATTGATGCGAGCGTATCGCTCAGCACCGTGCCGACGCTGAACAGGTTGAGCACGATCAGCGGCAGCAGCAGCATCAATGCCCGTCCCCACAGTGAACGGACGACTGATGTCAGCGAGGTCAGCAGCAGCACGGCAAGGCAAAGCGAGATCGAGCTCTTGCCGGCCGAGTAGACCAGGAACAGGGCCGAGAGCCCGATGACGATGACACCGGATATCCATCCGCCGGCGCGGATGAAGTAGACGCCGAGGAACATCATCATCGCCATCATCGCGGCGGCGACGTTCTTGTGCCCGAACGCGCCGCGCCAATTGCCGGCGAGCGCCGGCTCCTGCGGGTCGGTCGCCAGATGGATCGACAGGTTCGGCGCCAGCAATAGTCCGAGATAGCAGGTCGCGATCAAACCCAGCGCAGCGATGCTGAACCAGCGCATCAACTCGCCCTGCGACTTCGGCAACAGCATCATGGTCGCCGTCACCACCACGACGAATACCGACAGCGCGAAACGGCGGCCCGAGGTGGCTGGATCGAACGACAGCACCACCGTCAGGCAAAGCCAGGCCCCGAACAGCACATAAGCGGGCGTCAACAGCGAGGCCAGCGCCGGCATGTTGTCGCGCATGGTCAGGAACAGCATCAGCACCATCAGCACGCCGAACAGCGCGTAGAGCACGGCTTCCTTGCCGGAGGTCACCTCGCCCACGCGCATGTCGGAGAGATCGTCGAACGGATGCAGCGAAAGCCAGATCAGGAGCAGGATGCCGATGAAGGCCGCGGCGCGGACGAAATCCATCACCGGCCGCCGCCACACATCGGCAAGGACCGCCCGGGCTTCGGACGTGATGAGAAACTCGGTCACGAAGCAATCTTCGAGGCGGCGTAGGGTTGTGGCTCGATGCCAAGCACCGCAAGCGCGCTGCCGACGGCGACCATCATCGGATGCATCGCGATGATGGGCTGGTGCTCCCTCAAGACGATGCGCGTGGCGCGGAACAGCGAGAACGGCACCAGGCCGAACATCTTGGCCATCACGGCGGCGCGTGACCACGTCGACTGCGCGCCCTTGCGTTCGATATGATAGTTGATCGCCCCGATCCGCAGGCCGCGCCGCACGATCCAGCCGAGCCTGGTCCGGCTCCGCGGTACCGTCTCCGTGATGACGGCATCCTTGACCCAGTAGAAGCGGAAGCCGGCCCGGCGGGAGCGGGCAAAGAAATCGTGGTCGCCGCCACCGAGGAAGTTGAAGCGCAGATCGAAGGCGGGACTGCCAAGCCGATCGAAGACGTGGCGGCGGATCAGGCAATTGCCGCAGCCATAGATGACGGACACTGGTCCGCTGTCATGATAGGCTGGCGCAAACGCCGGGTGACGCGTCAAGCCGCGCTTGTGCTCGTCGTCGAACTTCGGCCAGACCGGCCCGCCGATCACCTCCGCGCCGGTCGTCTCGGCGGCCTCGACCATCCGCTCGAGCCACTCGGGCGAGGCAACCTCATCGTCGTCGATCATCAGGAAGTTCATCGCCTGCGGAAAGGTTCCGAGCGCCGTCTCGAACGCTGCATTGATGGCGTGACAGTTTCCCTGCCGCGGCTCGACGAGGCAGATGCCATTCAGCCTTCCCGATGCCAGGAATTCCGCGGCGACCGGCGCGCTTTCACAGTTGGCTGCGTCGTTCTCGACGACCACGACCGCAAAGCGGCGCGTGGTGCGCTGCGCGGCGACCGATTCCAGCGTCAGCCGCAGATGCTGCGGCCGGCGGAAGCTCGGGATGCAGACCACGGTCTCGACGGAGCAGTCGAGCCCGGGCGAGGCCGCGACCCAGGCGCGGTCCGTTGTAAGAAACTCGGTCGACATCGACATCTTGTTCATGGCGTCTTCCCAGTCCGCGACACGCCGTCCCAGAACGGGTCACGTCACCATCATGAGACGTAATCGTCCCGAAATCGTTGATGGACGGAGCCGTACGATAGCGATTCACACGGTATGGCCAGGTCATGGCAAAATCCGATCCACCCGCGCGTAGTGCCACCACGATCTCTTGCGAGGGTTAATCGGGGGCATTCAGCGTGCCTTTGCGCTCAACTACCAGTCGATCCGCATCGACGCGCGCTCCACCGCGCATTGGCAGCAATTCGTTAAGGTTAAACGCGGTCGGCAACGCCGCAGCGGAGAGCCTTGATGCCTCTGGCATTCGATTTGCTGTCCCTCGGTACGACAAAGAAATCGGCTGAGTCATACAACACTGGCAAATGTCTGAGGTTTCACCTTGAAAGCGCTAGACCTCGTCTCGCTGGGCACACGGCATGTCCGCAACGCCCTGTCGGAAGAACTCTATCTGCGCACCGGCCGCGACGTCACCCGGCCGGCCGCGATTTTCGCTGAGGTCGTCGAGCGCTGCAATTACAAGTGCCGCTATTGCGACTATTGGCGCCGTCCGAACTATCGCGAGGAAATGTCGATCGAGGAATGGCAGCGTGCGCTATCGAGCCTCAAGGAATTCATCGGCGCCTATCATGTCGAATTCGCCGGCGGCGAGCCGTATATCAAGAAAGGTTTCCTCGACCTCGTCCGGTTCTGCCGCGACAACGACATCCATTGGGGCGTGACCACCAATGGCGGCGCCTATCTGAACAAGAAGATCGTCGCGCAGACGGTCGAGGCGCATCCCTTCAACATCAACATCTCGATCGACTCGCGGGATCCGAAGATCCACAACTATTCGCGCGGCATCGAGAATTCCTTGAACGACATTGTGCAGGGCATCCGGAACGTCTCCGAGAAGCGCCGCGCCGAAGGATTGGATTTTCCGATCATCATCAAACCGGTCGTGCACAGGCTGAACTTCCGCCAGCTGCCGGAGATGGTCGACTGGATCCAGCAGATCGGCGCCACCGCACTGAGCTTCCAGCCGGTCGAGATGGGCACGCAGGAAGTCGAGGACGAATTGTGGATCGGCGAAGGCGAGATGGACGATCTCATCGCGGTTCGCGACGAGTTGCTGCGGCTGAAGCGTCAGGGCGCGCCGATCCTCAATGGCGAAGCCGTGCTGAACGCCTGGCCAAATCATTTCCGCCGCGAGAAGGCGCCGCCGGAGGTGATGCCCTGTCGGGTCGGCATGCGCAACTATTTCATCCGCTCCGACGGCCGCCTCGAGGTCTGCTGGTTCTTCAAGCCGATCGGCAATGTCCGCACGCAGACCGCGCGCGAAATCTGGTACAGCGAGGAAGCGCGCATGCGCCGCAAGGAAACCGTGGCCTGCGACAAGCTCTGCCTCTTCACCTGCCTCGCCCAGCGCACGCTGCAGGACAAGCTCAAGATGGGCCTGACCCTGCTGACGGGAACAAAGGCGCAGGCGAACGAGGGCAATAGCAACCGTAGCCCGGGCGAAGCGGCAGCGTAATCCGAAAGCCGCTCGTAAATGCCGTAGCCCGGGTGAAGCGCAGCGTAACCCGGGATCGTTCGCAGATATTGACGCAGATGTCCCTGGGTTGCGCTTCGCTCCACCCGGGCTACGAGGCAGTCACCGTCCGAACAGCTTCCGGAACAATTTCTCCGACTCGGGGAAGCGGCCGGTATCGATCTGTGTCGGCCACAGGCCGTCAACGTTGAAATACGCCGCATAGGCAATGCTGTCGCGGTTCTCGACGAACCAGTCGCACATCTTCTGGATGAAATAGGGATTGTCGCCGGCATGGCCGACGCCCCATTCCGGAAAGCTGATGCGCTTGCCGTGCCGCGCGGCAAAATCACGGTGCCATTCGAGACCGAAAGGCGCTTCGAGATAAAGCGCCCGCCAGCGCTGCTCCACCGAGCCTTCCGATTTGAAGTCGTAGACGTCGAGCCCGATATAGTCGACGACATCATCGCCCGGATAGGCAAGGTCGGCGGGCATCTCCTGCGGCCCCCAGCCGGGACACCAGTCGAACTTGAACTCGCCGGACGCGCGGCGGAAAATGTCCGCGACGCGTCGGAACGCCCTGATGTAATCGGCCTCCTGGCCCTTGGCGAACCAGCCCATCTGCGAAAGGTTCATCTCCCAGCCGAGCCGGATGATCGCGCGTGGCTGCGCTTCGGAGATCGCGCGCGCGGCCGCCTCGAAGTCCGAATCGTGCAGTCCGTCGGCGACATCGGCGAGCGGCGTTCCTGTGATCGTCAGCGGCATCGACCAGACCACGTTCCGCTTCGGATTGAGCCGTCTCCAGACGCCGGGCACCCAATCCACCTTGCGAAAATCCTCCCAGGTCGATTGGCCGTAAAAGTCGACGCCGAGCACGGATGACGGCTTCTGCTTGAGCCATTTCTCCCAGGCCTGCAGCACATGCTCGCGGCCGTCGCTCCCCCAGTTCACGAAGGCGCCGGCGAATCGCGCGGGATCGGCGCCGAAGCGGGAGGCCGCGCCGGCGGCATTCCGCGCCGGGGTCACGCCGCCGAGAACTGCGCCGGCGGATGCCGTCAGCATCCCGCCGACGAACCGACGCCGGCTCAACCGTTCAATTCGAGCCATTCGCTGTCCTCGCGAGTTTACGGCTGAACAATGGGGCGATCCGCTTGCCTACTTCGATCGATCGCATCGTCAGGTGGCCGCCGTCGAACTGGATAGGCACGCCGCCTTCGACGACTTCGTCGCAGCGCCCCTCGTGACACATGACATCGTAGAGTGAGACGTAGGTCGCGCCATGTGCCGCGACCAGCCGGCTCATCGCCCCGTCGCGTTCGCGCACGCCGGCGCGCTTCATGTGGCTGGCGGCGGCCGGATGGTCATGCAGGATCTCATCGGCCAGAAGCCGCGGCAACGCGCTGTCGTACTCGACGACCGGGCCAAACACGGTGACCTCGAGCCCGCGTGCTTTCAGGATGTCCAGCGTGCCTTCCAGAACAGGCAGATCCTCATCCTTCCATGAGGCGGCGAGGAGAACTTTGTCGACCTTGTTGTGCGCCAGGAAGTCGTTGAAGATGAAGTCCCGCAAGCGCCGGCACATCGGCGTATCGTAGCGCGACCCGCCCTTGGCCGCCGGCCGGCAGAGGCTGGCGGTGGCCTGCATCACGTTCACGTCGGGCAGAGCCGCGGAAAGGCCGTACCACAGATGCGCCGCGTAGCTGTCGCCTACGAGCAAATAATTCTGCCGCTCCGGGTCGCGCTTGATGCACGTCTCGGCATCGAACTGCTGGTGATTGGTCAAAAGGAAGCAGCGGCCGGTACGAAACGCGTATGCAGAATCATAGGCGAGGTAGGACCCGATCTGCACCACGCGATCGGGAAACCGGAACGGCGCGCCGCCCGCAACCATCACCAGGCCGCAGAGCGCGAGGATCGATGCCATCGCCGTCGACGCCGTCGCGAACACGGTGAATTTCGACGTCTCGTGCGCCAGGCTGCGGAACGGCAGCTCGATCAGTTTCCACGACAGATAGGCCATGCCGAGCGACAGGATGACCAATGTCAGCTTGACCGTCGCCGGCGATCCCAGCGCGAGGATTGCATCGGTATGCTGAAACACGATCAGCGGCCAGTGCCAGAGATAAAGCGAATAAGAGATCAGCCCGACGAACACGAATGGTCGGAGCGACAATAGACGCCCCACCATTGACACGCCGCGCTCGCTCGAGGCGATCACGAGCGTCGCTCCAACGGCGGCGAGCGATGTCATCAGGAGCAGCGGTGCGGACGACGAGCCGAACACGGTGACGCCGAACAGCAGTATCAGCCCCGCAGCGCCGCAAAGATTTCGCCACAACATGCTTCGCGGCGCCGGGACGAAGCCGATCGCGAGCAGCGCGCCGAGCGCCAATTCCCAGGCGCGGAACGGCGTCAGGTAAAAGACAAAGGCCTCGTTGCGGTAGCTGATGGCAATGGCGGCAACAAGCGAGAGCGCGGCGGCGACCGCGAACAGGAGCTTGGCGCGTTTCGGCACGAAGCGATAGGCGATCACCATTACGATCGGCACGACCAGGTAGGACTGCTCCTCGACACCAAGCGACCAGGTATGCAGCAGCGGCTTGGTTTCCGCGGGCGCTTCGAAATAACCCGTCGTCTGCGCGAAATAGACGTTCGAGACGGAGCCGACAGCTGCAGCAAGACTCCTGGCGAAATCCTCGAGCTCGACCGGCAGGAAATAGAAATAGGCCAACACACTCGTCGCGAGCAGCATGACGACCAGCGCCGGCAGGATGCGCAGGATCCGGCGCTTGTAAAAATTGGACAGCGAGAACGATCCGTTGCGGATATCCGCATCGGTCATGCCGCAGATCAGATAGCCCGAGATCACGAAGAAGATGTCGACGCCGACGAAACCGCCGGCAAAGCCGGGGACGCCGACGTGATAGAGCACCACGGGAATGACGGCGAGCGCCCGAAGCCCGTCAATATCCGGACGGTACTTCATCGTCCCACCCTCGGCCGATGACCGAGCCCATCTGCCGCCGCCGTTTCAAAAACGGACACCACGGACGCAGCCGCTGTGCCGAAACGGACCGGCGGCATAGCCCGCATATCATCCGCGGCGAGGTCACACCCGGAAGACCTGTAAATCCACATGCACTCACACCCGCGCCGAACAGCATCGGCGATGCGCGATCCGGCTCTGCAATATCCGGGCAAGCCGCGCCTTCTGGGCCTGAAGCACGACCTCCTATGGTTACTTCGCGGCATCAACTGCACCGCGCGGCTCAGTCGCCAACAAAATTAACTAACGTCGATCGCGGCCGAGGGCGGCACGGCGGTTCGGCACCGATCTTGCTGCAAGCCTCGCCGAGGAAGAACGGCGGCTTGGAAAGCGACAACCGTGAACGTGATCGCCAGAGAGATCTACGAGATGGACCCCGTTGCGTTGTTGACCCCGACCTACGGGCGCGATCTGGAAATCTGCACCTTGCTTTGCGAGAGCGTGGACCGGCACGTCACCTCGTTCTCCAAGCATTATCTCCTGGTTCCCGATTGCGACCTGCCGCTGTTCGCGCCGCTTGCGAGCGAACGGCGCATCATCATTCCGGCTTCCAGCTTCCTGCCCGACTGGCTGCGGCCGCTGCCGCGCATCATCCAGCGCCGGCGACGCCAGTTCTGGTGGTCGCTGCGGGCCAAGCCCGTAAACGGCTGGCATGTGCAGCAAATCCTCAAGATCGCCGCCACCATCGCCCTGCCCCACCAGCGCTTCTGCATCCTGGATTCCGACATCGTGTTCTTCCGCGACTTCGATCTGAGGCGGTTCGAATTTCCGAACGCGATCCCGATGCTGACCATGTCCAACGTGGTGACCGCGGACCAGCCGCGGCATTCGCGCTGGCTCGTGACCAGCCATGAATTGCTCGGGCTGAAGACGCCGCCGTTCCCGGCCGACGACTTCATCGGGCACATCATCTTCTGGGACAAGCGAACCACCCGCGCTCTGGCCGAGCGCATCGAGGCCGTCACCGCCCTCGACTGGATCGACGCGCTGTGCAAGACCCGCGAATTCTCCGAATACATGCTGTACGGCTATTTCGTGCAGAATGACGCCGCGGCCTCGCTGCGACATACCGCTGTGCCGACCACGCCCTGCATCAGCTATTGGGACGATCCGAGGCTTAGCAAGGATGAGCTGCAGGATCTCTTGCGCCGGGCCAACAAGGACGACGTCGCCTTCTCGATCGCATCCTTCTCCGGTACGCCGGTCGAGACGATTCGCGCCGCGATTGCGGAGAGCAATGAGATCATTTCACTCGCCGGCGGCAGCCAACGCGCGGAGTTCGCGGCGTTATGCTGATCGGGCAAGCCAGCATCAACCTGACCGCCAACATCCTGTCGGCGCTGCTCGGGCTGCTCAGCGTGTTCGTCTTCACGCGGCTGTTCTCGCCGCATGATTACGGCGTCTATCTGCTCGGCATCGGCTTCGCTTCCGTGATCAGCGTATTCCTGGTCGGCTGGTTCCGAAATCTGATCCTGAGCGGACATGCCCGCAACGATGGCACCGACGTCCGCGGGCTTGTGATGTCAGGCTATATGATCTGCTGCCTGACCGCGCCGATCGCCTATATGCTCGCCCGTGTCGCCGGCCTGGACAACACCGCGGCGTTCGCCACCGTGGTGCTGTCGGTCGCGATCGGCCTGTTCGAACTGACGCAGGACCTGGTTCGTGCGCGGCTGATGGCGTTTTCGGTGATGAAGGCGACGCTGGTGCGCGCCATCGCCGTGCTCGCACTCGGCGTCGTCGTGGCGCAGGTCGGACCGAACGGCTTCTGGCTGTTGCTCTCCTCCGCCCTCGCCTATCTGCTCGCAGTGCTCGTGCAGTCGCGCACCGCCTGGCGTGGCACGCACATCAGCTTCGATCACGCCGGCCTTATGGCCGTGGCCAAGACCGGCCTGCCGCTGACGCTGTCGCTGACCCTGCTTGCGATGGCCAGCATCACCGACCGTTTCATGATCGCCAACCTCGTCGGCGCGGCGGATGCCGGCCGATATGTCGCCTCGCTCGACCTGGTGCGGCAGACGCTGATGATGCCGGCGATGAGCATGGCGGCGGCGTTCTTTCCGCTCGCCGTTCAGATCCACGCCAAGCAGGGCGACGGCGCGGTGCGCTCGCATCTCGCCGAATGCCTCGAGCTGCTGCTCTCCCTCACGCTGCCGGCTGCGCTCGGCTTTGCCGTGATCGCCTCGCACATCGCCAACATCATCCTCGGTGCCGAATTCCGCGAGCTCGCTGCGGAGATCATGCCGGTGATCGCGGTCGCCGTGGTGTTCCAGATCCTGACGCAACAATATCTGCACGCAAGCTTCCTGCTGTCGGGCAAGAATGGCTTCTATCTCATCAATACCGCGTCGCTGATCGCGGCGAACGTGATCCTGTCTTATCTCCTCGTCAGCCACAACGGCGCGGTCGGCGCGGCCTGGGCGCGGCTCGGCGCCGATGTCATCGGCTTTGCCTGCGCGCTGGTGCTCACCCGTTATGCCTTCCGCGTTCCGCTGCCGCTCGGTCGACTGGCACTGGTCCTGATCGCCGCGCTCGCGATGGCGCTGACGGTTGCAGCGCTCGATCGCGTCCTGCGCATTCCGGATCTCGCCGCCTGCGTCGTGCTGGCGGGAGTTGGCATCCTCACCTATGCCGCGCTGGCCTGGCTGTTCGACATCGCCCGGATTCGCGGCCGGCTGAAGCATGGCCTTGCGGCATTCAGAGCAAAATTCGCAAACAGCAACATTGGATGACAGCCAATGACCAACACCCTCACCCTGGATCGCATCCATACACCGCTCGCCGATGCTGACGCGGCGGCGCCGGCCATCCATCCCCAGTCGCTGCTCGACCTGCCGCCGGGCGAAGCGCGGCAGAGCCTCCTCACCGTGCACAGCATCCTGGAGGCGGCGCTGCCGGCAGGCCCGCTCGCGATCTACGAGGCCGGCGGCGGCTCGACCAGTTTCCTGCCGCTCAAGGTGCTGCGCCGCAGCCACATCACCGTGGTCGACATCGATGAGGACCAGGTCAAGAACAACAACTACGCACAGACGACGATCCTGGGCGACATCCAGACCTATCGTTTCCAACCGAAGAGCTTCGATTTCATCGTCTGCTACAACGTCATCGAGCACGTGCCCGATGTCGAGGCCGCGCTCAGCGGTTTCTGCGAGGCGATCAAACCGAACGGTTTGATCCTGATCGGCGCTCCGAATCCGAAGTCGCTCTCCGGCGTGGTGACGAAGTATTCGCCACACTGGTTCCACGTCTGGTTCTACCGCTATGTTCGCGGCGACAAGAAAGCCGGTCTGCCGGGCGAGGCACCATTCCCGACCCATTTTCATCCGCTGGTCACGCTGGGCAGGCTCGAAGCCTTCGCCAGGGCGCGTGGCCTGCAGGTGATCTACCGCAAGGTTTATGAGAGCCCGCGCTATCCGGAAATGCGTCTGCGCAAGCCCCTGCTCGCCACGCTGGTCGACGCCGCCGCGAAAGCGCTGAACTTCTTCCTGCCCGGCAAGATCGACGTGCGGCACGGCGACTATCACGTGATCCTGCGGAAGCTGTGAGAGCATGCACGCGTTGTGGACCGAAGCGGTGGTGAAGGTCAGCCACCGGCTGGCGATGCATCTGCCGGTCGGTCGCGTCCGGCTGCGCAACGCCACGCCGATGGTCAGCTTCACCTTCGACGACCTGCCGAAGAGCGCGGTGACCACCGGCGCCGAGATGCTGGAGGCGCATGGCGCCCGCGGCACCTTCTATGTGTCGGGCGGCCTGGTCGGCATCGATTCGGCGAACTGGACGTCGGGCGACGATGATGACGTATTGTCGCTCCATCGCCGTGGTCACGAGATCGGTTGCCACACGTTCTCGCACCGCCGCACCAGCGATCTCGATGAACGCTCGCTTGCCGACGACATCGCCCGCAATCGTCGCTACTTCGACTTGCTCGATCCGTCGATCGGGGCCGAGACCTTCGCCTATCCGTTCGGCTATGGCTCGTTCGCGCACAAATACCTGCTCAAGTCCAGATTTGCGACCTGCCGCTCGATCGTCGAGGGCGTGAACTTCGGCAATGTCGACCTGCAGTTCCTGCGCGCGATGCCGCTGATCGATCGCCAGATGAACAGCGATGCGATCGAGCGCGCCCTCGACGAGGCGCAAATCCATAACGGCTGGTTAATTTTCTACAGCCACGACGTGGCCAAGCGGCCTAGCTTCTATGGCTGCTCCCCGGGGCTCCTGAACCGGGCGCTGGAGGTGGCGGCGAAGCGCGATATTCCGGCCCTGACCATGGCGGAGGCGTTCCGATGCGCGAGCGCTTAAACGCTTTGTTTGCCTTTTCGGTGAATAGTCCCTCAAAGACTATGGTTAATTTTTCCTGTTGCGTTGTTGTCGCGCAGTCCGCTGTCGCGCATCGCGCGGCCCGAAGAGTAACCCCTCAGCCGATGCGTGCGGCGTTTGGAATGGAAGCTGGGGTCGATGCTTGATTACGACCAGCCGATAAACAGCCCGGCCAAGAGCCAGGCCACGGGCGAACAGCGCCGAAGCCAGGGCTTCAACGTGGTCGACCTGGCCCTGCTGCTGTGGCGGCGCAAGGCTGCGATTGTCGCCGCCGCGCTGCTCTGCGCCTGCATCGCGGTTGCGATCGGCAAGAGCCTCACTCCGAAATACACGGCGACCGCGCAGCTCTATGTCGACCCGCGCGAATTGCAGCTCGTTGAACGCGAGCTGACCCCGCGCGCCCAGGACGTTTCGGGCCTTGCGATGGTGGTTGACAGCGAGGCGCGGGTGATCACCTCCAACAGCGTGCTGTTGCAGGTCATCAAGAACACCAATCTCGATAAAGATCCCGAGTTCGGCGGCGGTGATGGCAAGAGCCTGTTCGGCTCGCTGCTCGGCCTGATCGGGATCGAGCTGCGTCCGACGGCGGAACAGCAGTACCAGGCGACGATGAGCGCGCTGGATGCCCTCGGCCGCCACATCAATGTGCGCAAGACTGATCGCACCTTCGTCGTCGATATCGACGTCTGGTCCTATGAGCCGGCGAAGGCGGCGATGCTCGCCAACGCGCTTTCGAGCGCCTACCTCGCCGAATCCAAGCAGTCGCAATCCGCCGCCGCCCGGCGCGCCACGCGGGATCTCTCGGGCCGGCTGAAGGAATTGCAGGAAAGGCTGCGCAACGCCGAAAACGCGCTTGCGGTCTACAAGGCTCAGAACAATTTCGTCGGCACCCAGGACACGCTGATCGCCGACCAGCAGCTTTCCGCCAGCAACCAGCGGCTCGCCGCTGCGCGCGCGCTGACGCTCGATGCGCAGGCGAAGTACGACCAGATCGAGGCCAGCCGCCGCAATGCGAGCGACCCCGGCGCGATCCCCGAGGCGCTGCAGTCGCCGACCATTGCGAACCTGCGCGCGCAATATGCCGACGCCAAGAAGCGGCAGGCCGAACTGCAGAGCGAACTGGGCCCGCGGCATCCGGCGCTCCGACAGGTCGAGCAGCAGGTCGAGGATCTCCGCCGCACCGTCAAGGAGGAGATCGACCGCTTCGCGCAGGCCGCGAAGAACGACCTGACCCGCGCCCGCGACTATGAGGCGTCGCTGAACAAGGCGCTGGATGCGCAGAAGCGCCAGAGCGTGCAGATGAGCCAGGCCTCGGTGCATCTGCGCGAACTCGAACGCGACGTCGAGGCAAGCCGCGACGTCTACCAGTCCTTCCTCAAGCGCTCGCGCGAGACCGAGGAACAGGAAAGCCTGAACACTTCGAGCGCGCGCGTCATCGGCGAAGCCACCGTGCCGCAGCGGCGCACCTTCCCGCCGGCGATGAGCCTGCTCGCGATGATCGGCTTCGTGCTCGGCGGGCTTGCGGCTGCCGCCTGGATCATCGCCGCCGACCAGCTTGCGCCAGGCGCCGACCCGCTGCGGCCAAGCAAATCGACCTCGCCCGAGAGGCAGACGACGGCGCCCGCAAGACAGCCCGTCGTCAGCAAGCCGGCGCCGCAAGCAGCAGTCGGCGTCATCGAGAAGCCGCTGATCGCCCGCCTGCAGGAATCCGACGTGATGCGGACACTGGGCGGCATCCTCACCGGAGGCCAGATCGCCGACGTCACCCGGCTGGGTTGGCCGACGCTGCGCGCAGGCTTCCCATTGATGACCTTCCTCAACGCCATGCGCGAGGCGCGCGCGACGCTCAAGAAGCGCGCGCCCGCGACCGGCGCACCAGTCATGGCCGTGATCGGCGCGGGTTCATCTGCCGACCGCAGCGTCGTGGCGCTGAACGTCGCGCTCTCCGCCGCGCGTGACGGCGCCAAGGTGCTGATGATCGATGCCGATCATCGCGACCGCGAGTTGTCGGGCAAGGTCATCAGGCTCGGCAGGAGCGAGGCCGGCCGCCTTGGCTGGCTCAGCATCGGCAGCAAGGCAACGCGCGCCATCAACACGGCGAATGGAATTTCCATCCTGCCCGTCGTCGCCGGCGGCGACGCCAAGGCGGCGGAAGCCATCCGCAAGTCGGTCGCACAAGCGCGATCCGCAGGCGGCTACGATCTCATCCTTCTCGACGGGCCGGCGATGCCGTTGAGCGCGACGGACCGCAAGCTGCTCGACCTCGCCGACGGCCTCCTCGCCGTGCTCCCGGTCCATCTCGATATCAACGACTGCATGGAAGACATCATCGCCGCGCTCGGCGGGGCGGAGCGCAACCTGATCGGCGTCGTCCTGAACGAGCTCAATCAAACGACGGAAAGCCGTCAGCGAGACAAGCAATATGCGTGAGCACAAACCGGGTGGGGATCATCCCGCTCCATTGGCGCCTGCGCCCGTGGCTTGACCCCCGACCCTGCCCTCCCTCTTTCC
>NZ_JADYVX010000022.1 GCF_020194175.1 Bradyrhizobium sp. BRP22
CCCCTACTCCGCCGCCTCCGACATCACGGCCATCGGCACGCGCGCAAGCCAGTCGCCAATGAAATGCTTCAGCCACGCCCGCTCGATCGCGTCGTAGATAGCGCGGTCGGCAAAGTGCTGGTGGCGAGGACGGGCGCCGGGCGCGTCCATGCGGTCGCAACCGCGCGTGGTCCAGCAATGCATCATGGCGTAGGTAACATCGGGGTGAAACTGCAGGCCGAAGGCGTGTCCATACCGGAACGCCTGCACCGGAAAGTCGTCGCCCTCGGCGAGAAGCTCGGCGCCGTCAGGCAATTCGAATCCCTCGCGGTGCCAATGATAGACCTGCGCGGGCCAGTGGGCGCAAAGCGCGCGGCCCGCCTCGGTGGGGCGGATCGGATAGTAACCGATCTCGGCGCGGCCTTCCGGATGCGGCGCGACGGTCGCGCCGAGCTGCCTCGCGAGCATCTGAGCCCCCAAGCAGATGCCGAGAAACGGCCGCTGCTCGCGCAGCGGAATCTCGATCCAGTCGATCTCCCGCCGCACAAAATCATCGCCGTCATTCGCACTCATCGGGCCGCCGAAGATGATGGCACCGGCGTGCTCATCAAGCGTCTCGGGAAGCGGATCGCCAAACCGCGGGCGGCGTATATCCAGGGGATGACCGAGTGCCGCCAAGGCGTTGCCGACGCGGCCGGGCTTGGAGGTCTCCTGGTGCAGGACGATCAGGACCGGCAGCAGGGAGGCAGATTCGCTTGGGGTGACGACCGCGCGCCTTCCACCCGGGAAAGGCAGCACCAAATTGGCTTTTTCAGACCGTGACGACATCGACCTCAGGCGGCATGCAGCAAGCTGGCAGCATGCCTGAGTGATTCTTAATTTCAGGTGAGTTCACGCCAACTCATCGAAATTTGAAAGCAAATCACGGGCCAGATGGGCGGCCCATGGTCCGGAAAAGTGCGTCAGCGTCGACGGAGCTGGAAACCGCCGGACGCCGCCAGGATGAACGAGCGTGGGAACAATCGGAGCAGGAACGGCACGACCTTGATCGGGCCGGGCAGCACCGCGCGCTTGTTTGCCATCAAGCCGTGATAGGCCTGCCGCGCGACCTCCGCCGCCGAGACGTTGAGAATCGCGGAGTCGAATCCCGGCGCGAACCCGGCGCGGGCCTGGAATTCCGTCGGCACCGGCCCCGGGCAGACCACGGTGACACGGACGCCGTGCGGCGCAAGCTCCTTGCGCAACGCCTCCGTGAACGACAGCACATAGGCCTTGGAAGCGTAGTAGACCGCCATGCCCGGCCCCGGCAGGAAGCCGGCGATCGAGCCGAGATTGAGGATGCCGCCGCGATGGCGGATCACCGAATCCGTGAATCGCAGCGACAGGTCGGTCAGCGCGCGGATGTTGACGTTGATGATGTTGAGCTGTTCGGTCCGGTCACACTTGTTCGCATAGCCGAACACGCCGAAGCCTGCATTGTTGACGATATATTCGACCTCGACGCCGGCCTCAGCCAGCGCGGCGGCGATCTTGTCGCCAGCGTCGGATTGCACGAGATCACAGGGAATCACGATCGGCGTCGCGCCGCCCTTGGCCGCGATTTCATTTGCGAGCGCGGTGAGGCGCTCGGCGCGGCGCGCCACCAACGCCACACGATGACCGTTTGATGCGAAAACATGCGCCAGCTCGGTGCCTATGCCCGCCGATGCACCGGTAATCAGTGTCACACGCTCGGTCACGATCGAATGCTCATAATCAACTACAGGGCCCCACTACGAACGGCCGGACGAGAGCATAGGCTTGTGGCCGGGCGCAAGCCGTCCGCCGGAATATCGACATGCAACGCCGGCCGCGCCTTCAATCGGAACGCGCTATTTTCCGATCGATCGCGCTGCCAAACTACTTAGGGAATGTACATTAAAGTTTGGTCATCTGCACGGCGGCAAGCGAACAGCCCGCGAACGCCGTGTCAGATTGCCGCGTCCGCAACGCCCCAGGGACCCCGGGGCAGGCTCGCCTGCTTCTCGGCGACGCGACGCTTCAGATCGATGCGATCGCGCGAGGAAACGCCGAGCAGATCGGCGGCGCGCCACACCACATTGTCCTCGAACTCGCTGACCTGGCCGTCGGCATAGACCAGTTCCCACATCATCTCGACGATGCGCAGCCGACCCTCCTCATTGACCTGCCGCATAATGACGCTGGTGAAATGATAGAGATCGACCGCCTCGCCTTCGATCCGCGTCGCGGACGCGATCAACTTGTCCGCGGTGCCGGGATCGAGCCCAAAGCGGGTTTCGATCAGGCTGTGCAGCTTGCGCTTTTCGTTTGCGGTCGGCTCGCCGTCGATCGAGACGACGTGGACCAGCAGCGCGGTGGCGGCAAGGCGGTAATCATTGTCATCGAACGCACGATCGGCTTGCGCGTCGGGCGACACAATATCGGCAATGAACTGGCGAAGTCCGTCGAGCATCAACGCCTCTATCGCTTGACAGGTGTATTGGAGCTATATGGCGTGGAAACAGGGCTCGCGCAATTGCGCCGGTTCTGCGGCCTGCATTACGTTTAGGCAATCTCAGGCGTCGTCCCGCGAAGACGCGGACCCATAACCACAGGAGCCGTTGCTTGACGGAGGCGTCGAACAGATTGCCTCACAGGTAGATCACGCGGTGTGGGTCGCGGCTCAAGGCCGGGACGACGAAACGTCATTGTGAGCCAACGGGTCGCAATGACGGTTGGGACCGGCCACTCAAGGTATCTCGTACACCACCATCTTGTCGGCGATGCCGCGCAGGGCTGCTTCCTTCTGGATCGGCCGGATCTCCGCTTTCTTCAAAATCGAGAGCACTTCCGGCGAATCGATCACCGGCGTGGTGATGTGGATTTCCTGCTGGGTCGAGAGGCTCTGCACGCGTGCGGCGATATTCACGGTCTGGCCGAAATAATCCTGCCGCTCGTTCAGCATCACCGCGAGGCACGGACCTTCGTGGATCCCGATCTTGACGATCAGATCCTCCTTGCCGCGCTCGTCGTTGAGCTTCTTCATCGCCGCGCGCATGCGCAAGCCCGCGGCGAGCGCGTGTTCCGGCTTGATGAAGGTTGCCATGACGGCATCGCCGATGGTCTTGACGACCGCGCCGTGCTCGGAAGCGATGATCTCGAGCAGAGCATGGAAATGCGCGCGCACGAGATCGAAAGCCGCGAGATCGCCCACCCGCTCATAAAGCGCGGTCGAGCCCTTGAGATCGGTGAACAGGAAGGTCAGCGAGGTGATCTTCAATCGCTGGTCGACGTTGAGATTGTCGGCCTTGAAGACGTCGCGGAACGTCTGGTTGCTCAACATCCGCTTGGCAGTGAGAATCGGCTTGCGCCTGCCCAACATCTCGTGGAGCGCGTCGCCCGCGACCCAGACCGACGGCAATACGCGGACGCCGGCCTGATTTTCCAGCGAGAGCCGCAACGGCCCCGGCCGCAGCGACGTCGTGCCGGTCGGCGCCTGCAGCTTGTTGTAGACGATTGAAAGCTGCTGGCGATCGGTGGTCGGCTCGCCCTGGATGTCAAGGAAGTGTGCCGAATGCGTCACCGGCTCGAACACGATGACGAACTGACCGGGCAAATTCAGCGACAGGATCGCCTTCTCGCCGGCCGGCAGTTCGAGCGCTTCGAGCGTGGTTTCGTTGATCAGGTGTGAAAACGATTCTTCGTTGATGTCGACGCCCGAGCTCCAGAACATCTGCCGCACATAGTCCCAGAGCGGCAGCGTGTTGGGGTCATGCGCGCCGATGCGGCGGACCCGCGGGCTGACGGTGAAGGCGACCTCGACCATTTCGTCGACGGAAGCCTCGTAGCCGGCGGCGCAGAGCGCGCAATTGTAATCGTCATGACGCAGCGATTTCAGCGTGGAGTGCGCATCGAGCACCCCGCCACAGCCCGGACACAGCACATTCCAGCTCATGTCGAACAGGCCGAGCCGTGAGGCGTGGAGGAAGCCGGCAATGACCTTTTCCTCGTCGAGCCCGGTACGCCTGGCGAAGTCCAGCAGGTTGATGCGGTTGAGATCGCGATCGCGACCATCGGCGATCAGCCGCGCGATCTCGTCGACGACGGCCGGATCGGCCGTCTGTTTCAACACTGCGAACTGGGCCTGGGTGTCGCTCATGGCGGAACCTTAGATGAGATGACCCGCGCCGAAACGCAAGGTCTGGCTATCTCGGCGTGATCGCAAACATCGGCGAGTGGTCGGGCTGGGTCGTCACCACGCCGACCGGCATCACCGGCTGCTTGTCGACCAGCTCGACGCGGAAGGCGCCGATCAGTTTCGCCAGCGCCAGCGTCGCCTCGACCAGCGCGAAATGCGCGCCGATGCAGACCCGAGCGCCGACGCCGAACGGCAGATAGGCAAAACGATCCGGCGGCGTTCCGGTCATGAAACGCGACGGCACGAAAGCCGCCGGATCATGCCAGAGCTTCTCGTGCCGGTGCAGCAGCCACGGCGCGATCAGCACCACGTCGTGCTTTCTCACCGGCATGCCGGAGATGGTGTCCGCACCCGCCGCGGCGCGCGCGATCAGGAAGGCCGGCGGATAGAGCCGCATGGTCTCCTCGACGACGGCGCGGGTGAATTTCAGCCGCTCGATCTCGAGGCCGCCACTCGCGGCCACCGCCTGCGCCTCGGCGGCGAGATCCTCCTGCGTCGCCGGATCGAGCGAAAGCAGATAGAGCGCCCAGAACAAGGCGGTCGCCGTCGTCTCGTGGCCGGCAAGGATCATGGTCGCGATCTCGTCACCGAGCTGCGCGTCGGTGAAGGCCTGTCCGGTCTCGGGGTCGCGCGCCGCGACCATGAGGTCGAACAGGTCGCGCGGCGGCGCATCGCTCGTCTTGCCGGCAGCGCGGCGCTCCGCCATCAGCATGGCGACGAATGCGGTCCAGCGCTTGCGGAAACGGGCGCGCGCGAAGTCCTGCGGGCTCGGCCAGCTCAGGGGCAACACCATGTCCAGGAAATGCGGCCGCGCCAGCCGCGCGCCATATTCCATGACGAAATCCCGCAAGGTGCCGCCATGGCGATCCATGCCGAACGAGAACATGGTGCGGCCAGCGATCTCGAGCGTCATCCGCTGCATCGTCTCGCGGAGGTCCACCGGACGGTGGCTCACGGCCATGAGCTTTCCGATGGTCTCGTCGGTCACCGCGATCATGTGCGGCACCAGCGTCGTGATCGCGCGCGGCGTGAAGGCCGGTGCGAGCGTGCGGCGCTGGTGTTTCCAGGCCCGGCCTTCGGCGACCAGAAGACCGTCGCCAAGCATCGGGCGCAACACCCGGAAGGCGGCCGGCGTGCGCGTATAATTCTCATAGTTGTCGACCAGCACATGCCTGATCGCATCTGATGTATTGAGGATGAAGCTGCTGCGGCCGAAGAAGCGGCCGCAGACGATCTCCTCCTCATAGGCGCGCTGGCTCCAGCTTCCGATCGGGCTTTCGCGGATCGCCCTCATCCGCCTGAAGACGGACATGTCCTCGGGCGCGCGCGGCGGCGCCGGCGGCACCAGCCGCTTGCGCGTGACTGGCAGGTCGTAGAGCTCGGCTATGCTCATGGTGCTTGCTCCAGTCTCGAACCGCTAGTCTACGCTCTCCATCCGGGGGTGATGAAGACATAAAAGGGCGTCTTCCGGGAGAGTTCGCCTGAACACGCTCATTTGTTACCTCGCCAGCCTCTCCTCAAGCTCTCAAGCCATGTCTTTGCGGGGCCGAAATGACAGCAAGACGGCTGGACAATGCCGGCCTTTGACGGGCATCACTCCGCTGCCGGAATCAGCCAAACAGAGGACTACGGAACCACCATGACAGCATCGCCGCGACGCTCGAGCCTGGCCGCCGACGGCATCCTGGCGCCGCTTGTGCATTCGGTGTTCCGGCGCATCTGGCTGGCGAGCCTGCTCTCCAACCTCGGGATCCTGATCCAGGGCGTCGGCGCCGCCTGGGCGATGACGCAGATGACGTCGTCGGCCGACAAGGTGGCGCTGGTGCAGACCGCCCTGATGCTGCCGATCATGCTGATCTCGATGCCGGCCGGCGCCATCGCCGACATGCATGACCGCCGGGTCGTGGCGATGGTGTCGCTCGTGATCGCACTGGTCGGCGCCACGGTGCTGACGGTGCTTGCATGGCTCGATCTGGTGACGCCGAACATCCTGCTCGCGTTCTGCTTCATCGTCGGCAGCGGCATGGCGCTGTTCGGCCCGGCCTGGCAGTCCTCGGTCAGCGAGCAGGTCCCGCCCGAAACGCTGCCCGCCGCGGTGGCGCTGAACGGCATCAGCTACAACATCGCCCGCAGCTTCGGGCCGGCGATCGGCGGCATCGTGGTCGCAACCGCGGGCGCGGTGGCCGCCTTCGCGCTCAACGCCCTGTTTTATCTGCCGCTTCTGATCGTGCTGTTTCTCTGGGATCGCGTCAGCGAGCCGTCGCGACTGCCGCGCGAGCGGCTGAACCGCGCCATCGTCTCCGGCGTGCGCTACATCAATCATTCGCCAGCGATCAAGATCGTGCTGACACGCACGCTGGTGACCGGCATCATCGGCGGCTCAGTCTCCGCGCTGATGCCGCTGGTGGCGCGCGACCTCTTGCATGGCGGCGCGCAGACCTACGGCATCATGCTCGGCGCCTTCGGCATGGGCGCGGTGCTCGGCGCGCTGAATATCGGCGAGGTGCGCAAGCGGATGAGCGGCGAAGCGGCGGTGCGCGTCTGCGCCATTTTGATGGCCGGCGCGATTGCCGCGGTCGCGATCAGCACGCAGCCGGTGGTGACGGCGGCAGCGCTGGTGCTGGCCGGCGCGGTCTGGATGCTGGCGATCGCGCTGTTCAATATCGGCGTGCAGCTCTCGGCGCCGCGCTGGGTCGCCGGCCGCTCGCTGGCGGCGTTCCAGGCCGCGATCGCGGGCGGAATCGCGATCGGGAGCTGGGGCTGGGGCCGCCTCACCGATAGCGCCGGCGTCGAGACGGCGCTCCTGGTTTCCGCCGGGCTGATGCTGCTGTCGCCATTGCTGGGACTATGGCTCAGGATGCCGCCGATCGGCGCCCGCAACGAAGATGCCACCGAGGCGCTCGCCGATCCCGAGGTTCGCCTGTCACTCACCCCGCGCAGCGGCCCGCTGGTGGTCGAGATCGAGTATCGCGTCGCGCAGGACAACGCCCGCGCCTTTCACAATGTGATGCTGGAGGTGCAGCTCAGCCGGCAGCGCAACGGCGCCTATGGCTGGTCGATCGCGCGCGACATCGCCGATCCCGAATTGTGGACCGAGCGCTATCACTGCCCGACCTGGCTCGATTACCTGCGCCAGCGCAACCGCGCCACCCAATCCGAGCGAGAACTGCATCTAAAGGCGATAGCTTTCCATCTCGGCCCCGAACCGATCAGGGTGCGCCGCATGCTGGAGCGCCCGTTCGGCTCGGTGCGCTGGAAGGACGAGACGCCAGACCCCGGAGCCACCGAAGTGTTGCCTGTCGTCGCCACGGCGGCCGGGAGCAGCACCTGACCCTCACCGTCATTCCGGGGCGCGTCGAAGACGCGGACCCGGAATCTCGAGCTTGCTGACCTCTGGATTCCCGGTTCGCGCTGGCGCGCGCCCCGGAATGACATGAGCCGTTACTGCCCGTGCGCGGTCAGCGTCTGCTGGCAGGCCTTGGTCAGGCGGCCACGGTGCTCCTTCAGGCAGGCCAGCACGGCATCATCACCCTTGTCGAGATACGCTCGGCAGAATCGCGACGCGTCGCGCGTGCAGGCTTCCCGCCCCTGCTGCTGCTGCGCCGAGGCCGCGGACGCCACCAGAAGCAGCGGAATGACGAACAGCAATCTAGTCATTTCTCAAGCCTTCGTATGGGCAATAGGCAGGACAACGGCGTGCTATATTGTTCACGCACCTCGAAGAAAGGTTCAAACGACGGCACCCGCGGCTCGGTTCCGGCCGAACGGCCAAGCCTGCAAAGACGCTGTGCTGCATCGCCGCAAGCGTCTGTGATGACCATCACGCAGAATAGCGGCCTAATTTTCTTCACCAAACGAAAGCGCGTTGGGATCGCGTTAAGACCTCGTTGGCACTAATGGCTCGTTACGAGCGTGTGTCCCGAGTTTCCCAAGAGAGTAGCGATGCGTAATCCGATAGGCCTTTTGCTGGCCGTTGTTGTTTCGGCGGTCGTGATCGCCGGCGTGTGGTTCTGGACTGCTTCGCCACGGGCCGATGCGGCCCCTCCGCAAACCGTCGCCGCCCGGCCGGCGGATCCGCTGCCGCCAGCCGCCGCGAAATCGGCCGCCAAGGACGATGTCGAGACCACCGCCGCGGTGTCGAAACAGGCGGCTGCCGCCCCGGCGCCAGTGCCTGCTCCGGCACCTGCGCCGATGCAGGCGAAATCGACCTGCGCCAATCCCGATGCGCTCGGCGTCAGCCGCACCGTTGTCATCGATACCACGGGCGGGCCCGGCTTCGGCTTCCTGCAGTACAAGCAGTTCGATTTCCTCACCGACAAGGAGGTCGTGCTGACCTTCGACGACGGCCCGTGGCCGACCACGCCGGCGGTGCTGAAGGCGCTTGCGGACGAATGCACCAAGGCGCTGTTCTTCCCGATCGGCCTGCACACCACCTATCATCCTGATATCCTGAAGCAGGTCGCCGCCGCCGGTCACACCATCGGCTCCCACACCTGGTCGCACGCGCATCTCGACAGCAAGAAGCTGACGGAGCAGCAGGCCAAGGACGAGATCGAGAAGGGATTCAGCGCTGTGAAGATGGCGATCGGCACCGCGCCCTCGCCGTTCTTCCGCTTCCCGGCGCTCGCTCATACGCAAGTCACGCTCGCCCATCTGGCCAGCCGGAATATCGCGATGTTCTCCGTCGACATCGATTCGCTAGACTTCCGGTCCAGTTCGCCCGACCAGGTCGTCCAGACCGTGATGACCAAGCTGGACAAGCAGGGCAAGGGCATCATCCTGATGCACGATCTGCAGAAGCACACCGCGCAAGCCCTGCCGACACTGCTGCGCCGCCTCAAGGCCGGCGGCTACAGGGTGGTGCAGATGAAGGCGAAGGAGCCGCTGGAAACCCTGCCCGAATACGACGCCCTCCTGGTGAAGGACATGAAGGTCCCGGCAGTGAGCGCGCGTCCGCTGTCCAGCGTGGTCCAGACGGTGTCGCAGCAGTAGCTGATCGAACGACGCGCGCTGTTGTCGCCATGGCCGGGCTTGTCCCGGCCTTCGCGTTTTGAGGGCGTTCGGAAATATCAAAATGTGAGCGGTGGTGCCGCAAGAGGGACTCGAACCCCCGACCCCGTCATTACGAATGACGTGCTCTACCAACTGAGCTATTGCGGCGGACCCGTTCGGCGACAGGCCGGAAAATGCGTGCGCACTGATATCGGGCGTGGCCTCGATTGGCAAGGTTGACGCGGTCATTCGACCGCATCTCAGCTGCTCCAGCGGGACAGAAATCCGCGCCAGCCGCCGGCCTGGGCCTTTGGCGGGCCGATTTGCTCGGAAAATTCGTCGCGACTGCCGTCCTCCTCGATTCCGGGGTCGTCGGGGGCGCGCACGATGGGAATCACGGCCGGAATCGGCGCCGGCGGCGTCTTGGGGATGTCCTGGCGGGCGCGGAACAGCGGGGCGACCACTTCGGGTGATGATTCGGCTCGTGCCGGCTCGGGCGCTGGCGGGGCGGACGGCGCCGGCGGTGCGGCGGGCGCCGGTTCCATGGGGAGCGTAGCCGGCGGCGTGTTGTCCTGCTCCGCGGGCGGGGCTGTTTCGACCGGCTTCATGGGCTCGACCGGCTGCTCGGCCGCCGGCTCGACCGGATTTGGCGGCGGCGCGCTCGGCGCCCCCTTCGGCAGTTCGATCCGTTTCGAGGCCAGCATGGCTTCCTCGAACGGCGAGGATTCGATTGCCGGGCCCTTGTCGGACGGCAGTGCTGCGACCGGCGTCTTCCATTGGAAGGCATCGAGGCGGCCGGTGACCGGCGAGACCGGCCGCCAGCGGTCGCTGACATAGCCATCCGCGGTCCAGGCCGGATCGTGCAGCGCGCGCACCGCGCGCAAGGTCCAGGCGCGGGCACGGCCGCTGTCGCCATGCTCGGTGCGCTCGATCTCGGCCATCAGCAGCGCCACGCGCTGGGTTGCCGCGGCGATGAACGGGTTGAGCGCCTCGCGCGCCTTGGCGAATTCGGCGGCGTCGATCGCGGCGCGCGCGATCGCGAGCGCGCCTTCGATATGGCCCGGCGTCTTCGCCGCCAGCGTCTCGACCCGCACCAGCCGTTGCCGCGCGGAGTCCCCAAGCTTCACATGCGCATAGGCATCGGCGAGATCGGGATGCGGCTGCGACAGCCACGCGGTCTCGACGATCTTCATCGCGCGCCGCACCTGATGCGCCTCGCTCTCATATTTGGCGGCAAGCACCGCGGCCGGGATCAGCGTCGGCGCCAGCTTGATCGCCTCCATCACGCTGTCGCGTGACAGGTCGCGGTCGACGGTCTCGAGTTCGAGCGCGCGCGCCGTGAGCAGCACGCCGCGCTGCCGCCGATAGGTTGCCTTGTCGATCAGACCGGAGGTCTGGTTGTTGTCGAGAATAGCGAGCGCGCCGGCCCAGTCGCCCTTGGCACAGCAGAAGCCGAGCACGGCCTGCGAAGCCCATGGCGAGGACGGCGAAACCTTCAGCGCCTCTTCCGCAATCATGACCGCGGCAACCGCATCGTCGGAGCGCTGCGCCTCGATGAACAGGCCGCGCAAACCAAGCAGCCGCGTATCCTCGCGCTCGGCCATCGCGCGGAACGCGGCTTGCGCGCCGGCGCGATCGCCGTCGAGCTGCGCCGATTGTGCGTTGAGCAGCAGGGTGAGCGGATCGCTGCCGGCGTGACGCCGCGCGATTTGCGCATGCGACCGCGCCGCCGTGGAATCGCCATGGCCGATCGCGAGCAGGCCCTGGGTGATCGCATGACGGCCCCGCGCGTGACGGCGCTCGCGCCGGCCGCGTCGGATCCACGCCGGCATCCGCCACAGCAAGTACAGGATCGACAACAAAATGACGGCCGCGACGACGGCGATGCCAAGCCCCAGCGCGAACACCGGCAGCGTGGTCTCGATGCGCAAGCCGCCCGTGGACAGCACGACGTCGCCGGTCTGATCGGCGACCCATGCCGCGCCCGCCGCGGCGAGCGCGATCAGCACAAGAAACAGAATGATCCGGATCATCGAGAACCTACTGTCCGGCCTTCGCGAGCCCGGCCATGGCGTTGTCTGCGAATGCTCGCGAGGCCGCGAGTGCTGCGGCGCGCGCTTGCACTTTTTCGAGCCACGCTTGCGCCGCGGTGCGATCGGCGGGCGCCAGCGTCTTCAGTTCGCGCTCCGCCTCGGCAAGGTCGTTGCGCAGCGTGGCCTTGGTGATGCGCGCGACGATGCTGCCCGGGTCGGTGCCAGTTGCATCCGTGCGTTCGATGCGCACGAGCTTTGCCGCGCCCGCCTGCAGGCGATCGACGATGCCGGTACCGGTGGTGGCAGCGGCCGATGGTGGAGGCGGCGCGAGCTTGGGCACGATCTCGAGCAGCTCGCGGCAGAGCGCGCCGGCACTCGGCACGCCGGAAGCCGCGAACGCATCGAGCGGCTTGAGCGCATCGGGGTTTTCCGCAAACTGCTTGGCGGCCCCGAGCGGCGCCGCGTAGGCATCGCCATGGCGGACCGCGACGTCGAGCAGCGATGCGGCAACCACGCGGCGCAGCGGCATATCATCGGCCTGCTTTGCGTCGGCAGTGCCCACTTCCGCGATCTTGCTGCCTTGCTGGCCGAGTTCGGCTGCCTGCATGCGCACGGCGCTCTCGATCTTCGCGATGCGATCGTTGACAGCCGAAAGATCCGGCGCGGGAACGCCGCTATCGCGTGGCGCGGCCTTCGCCTGGTCGAGCGCGGCCGTCAGCCTGTCCGATTGCGCGCGTGATGCCGCGAGTTCGCCGCGCAGCGCGCTCACGGATTTCTCCAGCCCGTCGATCCGCGCGGTCGCCGCCGGATTGCTGATCCTTGATTCCAGTCCTGCGACGCGCCCCGTGAGTTCGTCGATGGCGCCGGCATTGAGCTGCGGCACCGGCGGCTGCGCCGGCTGCACCGCCGGCCAGCCGAGCAACCAGCCGACGCCGATCACCAGTGCGGCTGCGACCGCGCCCGAAACCGGCGCGACCACCCACGGCGAGATCGGCCGCGGCCGAGATTCGGACGGCGCAGGTTCGGGTTCCGGATCCGGCGCGGCCGCGGCGGTCTCCACGGCCGGCTCGGGTTGCGGTGGCGCCTCGGCAGCCTCCGTTTCAGCGCCTGCATTCTCGCCAGCCGCCTGCGCGTCATCCGTCTGGGCGGAATCCGTGTTGGGTACTTCCTTGGGCGCTTCGCTCGACACCTCGGTTGCCTTGAGATCGATGGTCGGCGGCGCACGGCGCGGCCGGGCGGACGAATCCGCCCCTGATTCGCTATCTTCGGGCCTCTGATCGACCATGCAGCGGTTCCCTTAACCAGTTGCGACGCCAAGATTTAGCAGACTAGCGCATGATCCGGAAAAGCGGGCACCGGTTTTCCGAAAAGATCACGCTCAAACAAGGAGCTAGAGCCGGTTCTCTTAAGCCAATCAGGGCCGCAAAGCACGCGCCAGGGCCTCGAATAACGCATTTTCGTCCGGCGAGACGGCGGTGATGACCTTGGTGGCTCCGGCCTCGCGCAGGACGGCGGCGACGCCCGCCGAAATGCAACAGTGTGCCAGCGCCAAGGCCGATATTTCGAGGCCTTCGGCTCGCACCGCGTCGAGAAACGCCCGTGCGCTGCGGCGGGAATAATGCAGCACCGCCTCGATGCGACCCGCCATGAAAGCGTCACACACCTGCCGCGGCAGGCCCGTCACCGGGATCATCCGGTACGTCGTGCGGGTGACGACCGTGAAGCCTGCGTCGCCCAATTCGCCGGCGAGATCGCGCGAAAGGTCGGCGCCGGCGAGATAAAGTAAAGTCGCCGCCTTTTTCAGTTTCCTGGCCTTCCTGCGCGCCCGCACCAGCTCGCTCAGCGCCGTGGCATCCCCGCTGGCGCTGAGCACCTCGGCGAACCCGGCCTCGCGCGCCGCGGCGGCGGTATGGTCACCGACCGCAAACAGCGGCAGGCGAAGCAGCGCGTGGCCGGCAAGCTGGGGCGCAGCGGCGCGCAGCGCGTTGGCGCTGGTGACGATGACGGCGTCATAGCGAGCATCATCTTCTTCCTGGAACGGCAGCGCCTCCAACCGCAGCATCGGCGCGAGCAGGACCTCAAAACCCCGGCTGCGCAAGCTGTCGGCAGTGGCCTCACCGTCTCCCTGCGGGCGCGTGACAAGAACAGCCATCTTCAGGCTTTCAGGAGCGACATTTGGGGCTGAACCGACGATTGCACGCTGTGACCTCACAATGCTACCGAGTGACAGCAAGCGATAGCACAAGGACCGATCTTGGGTAACGACACGCCGATGCTGGTGTTGGGTATAGAGACCACCTGCGATGAGACCGCAGCCGCCGTGGTCGAGCGCCAGAGTGACGGCAGCGGGCGGATTCTCTCCAATATCGTGCGCTCGCAGACTGAAGAGCATGCGCGCTTCGGCGGCGTGGTGCCGGAGATCGCCGCGCGCGCCCACGTCGATCTGCTCGACGGCATCGTCGATCGCGCCATGAAGGAGGCTGATGTCGGTTATGCGCAATTGTCCGCCGTCGCTGCCGCCGCAGGCCCCGGCCTGATCGGCGGCGTCATCGTCGGCCTCACCACGGCAAAGGCGATTGCGATGGTGCACGACACGCCGCTGATCGCGGTGAACCATCTGGAAGCGCATGCGCTGACGCCGCGGCTCACCTGCGCGCTCGCCTTTCCCTATTGCCTGTTCCTGGCCTCCGGCGGCCATACCCAGATCGTTGCCGTGATCGGCGTCGGCCAATATGTGCGGCTCGGCACCACTGTCGATGACGCCATGGGCGAGGCCTTCGACAAGGTCGCGAAGATGCTGTCGCTGCCCTATCCGGGCGGGCCGGAGGTGGAGCGCGCGGCCGCGAGCGGAGATGCCACGCGCTTTGCGCTTCCGCGACCGATGCTCGGTCGCCCCGACGCCAATTTCTCGCTGTCAGGCCTGAAGACCGCCGTGCGCAACGAAGCGAGCCGATTGGCGCCGCTGGAGCCGCAGGATGTCAGCGATCTCTGCGCCGGGTTTCAGGCAGCGGTACTCGAATCGACCGCGGACCGGCTGAGTGTCGGCCTGAAATTATTCCAGGAGCAGTTTGGTCCGCCGCGCGCGCTGGTCGCCGCCGGCGGTGTCGCCGCCAATCATGCGATCCGCGGCGCGCTGCAGGATGTCGCCGCCAATGCACAGACGACGCTGATCATTCCGCCGCCGGCGCTCTGCACCGACAATGGTGCGATGATCGCCTGGGCTGGCGCCGAAAGGATGGCGCTTGGCCTCACCGACACCATGGACGCGCCGCCCCGCGCGCGCTGGCTGCTCGACGCCAACGCCAAAGCGCCGGCGGGCTACGCCAACACCCGCGCGGGATTTTAGCCGATGCCGGCGCATCAATCCGTTGGCGTGATCGGCGCCGGCGCGTGGGGCACAGCGCTCGCGGCTGTCGCGGCGCGGGCCGGCCGCGCTGTCACGCTCTATGCGCGAGACGCAGCGCATGCTGCGCAGATAGAGGCGACGCGCGCCAACCCCAGGCTTCCCGGCGTGCTTCTCGATGCCAGCATCAAGGTGACCGCAGATATCGCTGCGATTGCTCGCGCCGATCTCATCCTGGTCGCGACGCCCGCGCAGCATCTGCGCGCTGCCGTCATGCATCTGGCGCCGCAACTTGCAAAGGGTGCACCGGTGATCGCCTGCGCCAAGGGCATCGAGCGCGGCACCCACAAGTTCATGACCGACGTGATTGCGGAAGCCGCGCCCGATGCGACGCCGGCGATCCTGTCGGGACCAAGTTTTGCCGACGACGTCGCACGCGGGCTTCCAACAGCGGTGACGCTGGCGACAAGAGATGAAGCGCTCGCGAGCGCGCTGGTGCAGGCGCTGGGATCGCCGACATTCCGGCCTTATCACACGAGCGATGTCCGCGGCGTCGAGATCGGCGGCGCCGCCAAGAACGTGCTGGCGATCGCGGCCGGCATCGTGGCTGGCCGCGATCTCGGAGCATCGGCGCTTGCCGCCTTGACCACGCGCGGCTTCAGCGAGCTGGCGCGGCTCGGTCGCGCCTGCGGCGCCCGCGCCGAAACATTGGTGGGACTGTCCGGCCTCGGCGACCTGATCCTGACCTGCTCCAGCCTGCAGTCGCGCAATTTCGCGCTCGGCATTGCGCTTGGCCGCGGCGAACGGCCGGCGACCGGCAAGCTCGCGGAAGGAGAATTCACGGCCCCGGTGCTGATCGAGCTCGCCGCTTCGCAAAACATCGAGATGCCGGTATCAAATGCAGTCGCAGCGATTCTCGGCAAGCAATTGACGATCGATGCGGCGATCGAGGGCCTCTTGACGCGGCCGTTCAAGGCGGAGGGATGACGATGGCGTATTGGCTGGTGAAATCCGAACCGTCGAGCTGGTCCTGGGACCAGCAGGTGGCAAAGGGCGCCAAGGGCGAGGCCTGGACCGGCGTGCGCAATTTCACCGCGCGCCAGAACCTCGTGAACATGAAGAAGGGCGACAAGGCCTTCTTCTATCACTCCAACGAGGGCAAGGAGATCGTCGGCATCGCGGAAGTCATCAAGGAGTCCTATCCCGACCCGACCGACAAGACCGGCAAATTCGTCTGCGTCGACATCAAGGCCGACAAGCCGTTGAAGACGCCGGTCACGATCGGCGCGATCAAGGCCGAGCCGAAGCTCGCCGACATGGCGCTGGTGAAATATTCGCGGCTCTCGGTGCAGCCGGTCACCGCTGAAGAATGGAAGATCGTCTGCAAGATGGGCGGGCTGTGACAAGCGCCGCTGCCTAAAGCGTTTTCGAGCGAAGTGGATACCGGTTCGCGTGAAGAAAACGCGTCAAAACAAGAATCTAGAGCTTCGGTTCTGATTCAATCAGAACCGAAAACGCTCTAGGGTGGGCAAAGCGCAGCGTGCCCACCTCCACGAGCGGAGTGCTTGACGGTGGGCACGCTACGCTTTGCCCACTTACAAACTACCAACGCTGGAAGACCTCATCCTGAGGAGCCTGCGGAGCAGGCGTCTCGAAGGATGGCCGCGGGCTCGATCGGGGCCTCACGGTTCGAGACGCCGCTTTGCGGCTCCTCACCATAGGGGCTACTACACCGCCGCTGCGGTCACCACCTGCGCCAATAGCTGCTCGCGCTTGGCTTGCGTGCGATAGCCCTTCATGGTCGCGGCGAAGCGCTCCAGGATGCCGTCCTCGAAGGCGGTGACGATGGTGTCGTGAACATAGCTCTTGCGACAGATCGCTGGCGTGTTGGAGAGTTCATCGGCCGCGGCACGCACCGCTTCCAGCACCTGCTTCTTGCGGCCGCGGGCGCTGGACGCCGGCGTGATCCGCGACAGCGATTCCAGCACCACGGCGGAAGCCATCAGCGTGCGGAAATCCTTCAGCGAAATCTTGATGCCGGCGATCTCACGCAAGAACGTGTTGACCGACGTCGTCGAGGCCGCGCGCACGGTGCCGGACTTGTCGCGATACTGGAACATGCGCTTGCCCGGTACCGTGCGCAGGATGCCGATCGCGCGCACCAGCTTGGCCGCGTCGCATTCCTTGCGCACCGCCTTGCCGCCCTTGGCCTTAAAGGTCAGGACCAAGGAGTCGTCTTCCAGCGTGACGTTGGATTTCAAAAGCGTTGTGGCGCCGCGGGTGCCGTTGAGCCGGGCATAGGATTCATTGCCGGGACGGATCGCCGTACGCGCGATCAATTCGATCACCGCCGACAGCGCGAATTCGCGCGTCGGCTCATCGCCGGACAGATATTTCGAGACGTTGCGCCGGATCTTCGGCAGCGCGCCAACCAGCTTTGCCAGCCGATGCGCCTTGCGATGCTCGCGCACCTTCTCCCAGTCGGCGTGATAGCGGTATTGCAGCCGTCCGGCGGCGTCGCGGCCGACCGCCTGCAAATGCGAACTCGGATCGTGGGAGTAGCGCACCTCGCGATAGGCCGGCGGCACCGCCATCGCGTGCAGGCGACGGATGGTCCTGGCGTCGCGGATGCGCGACCCATTGGCGCGGACGAAGGCATAGCTCTTTCCGCGCTTGAGGCGGCGGATCGTCAGCACCGCCTGGTCGCCGAGTTTCAGCCCCAGCTCCTCGGCGAGTTCCTTTACCGAGGTCCTGATCGCGATCTTCTGCTTGGGGGTGGGCAGTTTGGGCGGCCATTGACCCAGTGCTTTCGCCAAAGGCAGGGTCGGATCGGCGGAAACGGGCCGCGTAGCCACAAAATTCTGCTGATCCATCATGACCGTTGACGCCTTGGCTCCACTGTTTGTCGGTAATGCCGATTTTTATGGCTTGGTTCCGGAGGCCCCTGGCCCCGGGAACGCCATTTAGGGGGTTGCTTGGGTTTTTGCGAGTCGCGAATCAGTCATTAACGGTTTCTAAATACCGTTCATGGGTGCCATTCGCGCGATAACGTTGATTTTGACTTCGCTCAAAACGTGATTTTGATCGCTCCGGTCCAATGGAACCAGGACAGCCGACCAAGGTCCAAGACGGCGGCGCTTGTCCGGGTGTTGTCCGGCGACGCATAATTACCGTAACGATCAAGACGGCCCGCAACACCGGGATGACGCGGGCCTGATCTCGAGTGGAGGGGATAATGTCCGAGAAGATCTACGACGTCTCAGCCGATTGGGCCAAGCGCGCCTATGTCGACGACGCCAGGTACCGGGAGATGTACGGGCGCTCGGTTTCCGACCCCAACGGCTTCTGGGCGGAGCACGGCAAGCGCATCGACTGGATCAAGCCCTACAGCAAGGTCGAGAACGTCTCCTTCGCGCCCGGCAACATTTCGATCAAATGGTTCGAGGATGGCGTGCTCAACGTCGCCTGGAACTGCATCGACCGCCATCTCGAGACCCGCGGCGACCAGACCGCGATCATCTGGGAGGGCGACGATCCCTCGAAGTCCAAGCACATCACCTACCGCGAGCTGCACGACGAAGTCTGCCGGATGGCCAACATCCTGCGCAACCGCAACGTCGAGAAGGGCGACCGCGTCACCATTTATCTGCCGATGATCCCCGAGGCCGCCTATGCGATGCTGGCCTGCGCGCGGATCGGCGCCATCCATTCGGTGGTGTTCGCGGGCTTCTCGCCCGACAGCCTCGCCCAGCGCATCAACGACTGCAAATCCAAGGTGGTCATCACCGCCGACGAAGGATTGCGCGGCGGACGGAAGGTGCCGCTGAAGGCCAATGTCGATGCGGCGCTTTCCCGGACCGAGGGCGTCGACTGGGTCGTCGTGGTCAAGCACACCGGGGCTGCCGTCGACATGAATCCGACCCGCGATTTCTGGTACCACGAGGCGGCCGAGATGGTGACGACGGACTGCCCGTGCGAACCGATGCACGCGGAAGATCCGCTGTTCATCCTCTATACGTCAGGCTCGACCGGCCAGCCCAAGGGCGTGCTGCACACCTCCGGCGGCTATCTCGTGTTCGCGTCGATGACGCATCAATACGTGTTCGACTATCACGACGGCGACGTCTACTGGTGCACCGCCGACGTCGGCTGGGTGACGGGTCACAGCTACATTCTCTATGGGCCACTGGCGAACGGCGCGACCACGCTGATGTTCGAAGGCGTGCCGAACTATCCGGACAATTCCCGGTTCTGGAATGTCATCGACAAGCACAAGGTCAACATCTTCTACACCGCGCCGACCGCGATCCGCGCCTTGATGCAGGGCGGCGACGAGCCGGTGAAGAAGACGTCGCGCAACAGCCTGAGGCTGCTCGGCTCGGTCGGTGAGCCGATCAATCCGGAAGCCTGGGAATGGTATTACCGCGTGGTCGGCGACAGCCGCTGCCCGATCGTCGACACCTGGTGGCAGACCGAGACCGGCGGCATCCTGATCACCCCGCTGCCCGGCGCCACCAAGCTCAAGCCGGGCTCGGCGACGCGGCCGTTCTTCGGCGTGGTGCCGGAGATCGTCGATGCCGAGGGCAAGGTGCTCGAGGGCGAGGCCACCGGCAATCTCTGCCTGGTCAAATCCTGGCCCGGCCAGATGCGCACCGTCTATGGCGATCACGCCCGTTTCGAGCAGACCTATTTCTCGACCTACAAGGGCAAGTATTTCACCGGCGACGGCTGCCGGCGCGACGCCGACGGCTATTACTGGATCACCGGCCGTGTCGACGACGTCATCAACGTCTCCGGCCACCGCATGGGCACTGCCGAGGTCGAGAGCTCGCTGGTGGCGCATGCGGCGGTCTCCGAAGCCGCCGTGGTCGGCTATCCCCATGACATCAAGGGCCAGGGCATCTACGCCTATGTCACGCTGATGGCAGGCACGCAGCCGAGCGAGGAGTTGCGCAAGGAGCTGGTCGCCTGGGTCCGCAAGGACATCGGTCCGATCGCCTCCCCCGACTTGATCCAGTTCGCGCCGGGCCTGCCCAAGACCCGCTCCGGCAAGATCATGCGCCGCATCCTGCGCAAGATCGCCGAGGATGAACCGTCAAGCCTCGGCGACACCTCGACGCTGGCCGATCCCGCCGTGGTCGATGATCTCGTCAAGAACCGGCAGAACAAGAAGGGTGCCGCGGTTTAAGACTGCGGCAAAGGGGGGCGTTCATGCGGGTCTATCTCGGTCGTCTTGCCGCCGCGGCATTGCTCGCCGCGGCCGGCCTTCTGCTCGGCACCCTCAGCTTGCGCGCGGCGAACCTCGACGAAGCCTGCGGAGGGTCGGGTAAGATCACCTGCAACTCGGCGCTGTTCTGCCGCAAGGAGGTCGGACAGTGCGGCGTCGAGGACGCCAAGGGCACCTGCGAGAAGGCCCCGGCCTTTTGCATCCGGATTCACCGGCCGGTCTGCGGCTGCAACGGCAAGACCTACCCGAACGAGTGCGAAGCGCGCCACGTCAAGGTCGCGATCGACTATGCCGGCCCTTGCAAGAAGGCGCCGGGTGCCGCCGAGCCGAAGCCGGAGAAGCAGCCCGCGAGCAAGAAAAAGAAGAAGTCGAGCACGTAGGCACCCGCTAGTGTCGGCATCGTCTCACGCGATCGTCAGGCGGATCGCAGCGATGGCGGCGCGTTCGCCGTCACGTGTTGTTTCCGGGTCATTTACTTTGTTTCCAACTTTTCTTTTCTTGCCGCCATCGCAAGCCATCCCACGCCCGACACAAAAAACAGCCGGTTAATAAACGCGGCCAAGAATATCTGGTGCGAACGGCAGGCCCGCGCCTGACCGGCGGCGCGATATCTGAGGGCCCCCGAGATCTCAGGGTGCTGAAAAAGGGCGGCTGGAAGTGGAGAGCTTCATGTCTATGAGGGTCGCGGTGGCCATGGCTGCCACCTTTGGGCTGGGCGCATTTGGGCTGGGTGCATTAATGCCCACGGCGGCGCAAGCGCGGCCGGAAGTGGTTGACATGCACGACGACCATTATTCTCCGGGCACGATCGTGGTGAGGACCAGTGAACGACGCCTCTATCTCATTCTCGATTCGGGTCATGCCATGCGTTACCCGGTCGGCGTCGGCAAGGCCGGCAAGCAGTGGGCCGGTACCACGCAGATCGACGGCAAGTATCTCCATCCGGCCTGGTCACCGCCCGCCGAAGTCAAGCGCGACAAGCCCTCGATGCCCGACGTGATTCCCGGCGGCTCGCCGAGGAATCCGATGGGCGTTGCGGCGATGACGCTCGCCGGCGGCGAATATGCGATCCACGGCACCAACGTGCCGGGCTCGGTCGGCGGCTTCGTCTCCTACGGCTGCATCCGCATGCTGAACGACGACATCACCGACCTCTATTCCCGCGTCCCGGTCGGCGCCATCGTGGTCGTCACGCACTGATTTCTAGAGCATGATGACTTTTCTTCGAATCGTCATCCCGCTCTAGCTCTCTGTTTGAGCATGATCTTTTCGGAAAACCGGTCTCCACTTTTCCGGATCATGCTCTAGTAGCCGGGTGAAGCGCAGCGCAACCCGGGACCGCGCGGCTTCCTTCATTCCCAGAAGCGCCGACTCCTCGCGCACCAGCCGAAGCGGTGGCCGCCATTGTAGCTGCGCACATGGCCTGCCGCGAGCAACGCCGCCGAGACATTGTCGGTACGCCTGGTCGCGACGTCAGCGACGACGCGTCCCTGATATTTGTCGGGACCGATATTGTAGATCACGACACCGCCCTGGCTGAGCAGGCTGCGCAAGGCATCGGTCGCGGTCTCTGCCTTTTCAAATTCTTCCCGGCATGATGCCTTCAACTCCGGCGCGTCGATCCCGCGCAGGCGCACATGGGTCATGAGATCTCGCCCCTGCTCCAGATGCACGCGCGCCTCGAACGTATCACCGTCGATCGTTCTGACGACGTCGACGGCGCGGCGGACATCGGACGTAGCGGCGCGCTGCCAGATCGCATCGGCATCCTGCACGCGGCCACTGCCCCAATGCGGGAGCTGCCAAGGCAGCCATTGCCGGATCGGCAGCATCGTGCCGAGCGCAATGCCGATCACGAACACCCATGGCAAGGCAGCCGAAAACCGGCGGCCAAATGGAGAGCGACGAAACGATTGCCGGTACGGGGTGATTCGCTCGCGGAAAGGCATTGCGCCACGCTAGGGCATGATCCGGAAAAGTGGAATCCGGTTTTCCGAACAGAACCTCGTCATTGCGAGCGCTGCGAAGCAATGACGGATGTAGAGAGCATGCGCCACAACGAGGATCTGTAGGGTAGGCTCGGTCCGATGCCTGCTTCACCTCTTCCCGACGGGGAAAGATACGGCGGCGTCAACTCGAATTATCTCATCGCGACCATGTCAGAAGTCCGACGCGATGCCTTTGCTCTCCCAATCGCCGTAGCGCGTCGGTTCCGGTCCCTTCGGCCCCTGAACTTCCTTCTGCATTGGCTGGGCGCTCGCCGCCGCGGCCTTCCGTCGCGCTTCAGCTTCAGCGAGTGCACGCTGCGCGGCCGGCGTCAGCGGCTTGCGTTCCGGCGGTGACGCATGCTCGGTCATGATACGGTTTTCCTGCAACAATTTTTATATCGCGGACAGCCGTAAAGCTTTGGCATCACGATCACGAAATTAGAAGACCGATTCTTACATTTGGCATATTCGCATGCCACAGCTCTTGTCTCTCCCCGCACGATGGCATGAGCCGCGGCGCTATCCGCTTTCCCCGATTGAGATATTTCCGCTCCATGCCTCCTTCAAGATTTGCAGCATCGATCGAAGTGCCCGGCCTCGCGGCGCGACGGATCGCAGCCGACATTCTGGACGGCGTGCTGCACAAGCATCGCACGCTCGACGACCAGCTCGACGGCACCGGCGCCCATCCCGGCCTGAAGACGCTTGCCGATCGCGATCGCGCGCTGATGCGGCGATTGGTGTCGACGATCCTGCGCCGGCTCGGAACTCTCGGCCATGTCTTGTCGCGCCTGCTCGATCGCGGCATCCCCACCGACGCGCCGCGCGCGCAGAGCGCACTCTTGATCGGTGCCGCGCAGATCCTCTGGATGGACGTCCCCGATCATGCCGCGGTCGATCTGTCGGTGCGGCTCGTGCAATCGGATCGGCGCGCCGCGAAATATGCCGGCCTTGTCAATGCCGTGCTCCGCCGCTGCGCGCGCGAGGGCCATACGCTGGTCGAGGAGGTCAAGACACAGACGCTGGATCTTCCGCATTGGCTGCTCGCGCGCTGGACCGCCCACTACGGCGAATCCGTCGCGCGCGAAATGGCGCTTGCCGTCGCGAGCGAGCCCTCGCTCGACCTCACCGTGAAATCCGATCCGGCGCAATGGGCGAGCCGGCTGCACGGCGAGACATTGCCGACGGGAACCGTGCGCACCTTGTTGCATGGCTCAGTGACAATGCTGCCGGGTTTTCCAGAAGGGCAATGGTGGGTGCAGGACGCTGCCGCCGCACTTCCGGCGCGGCTGTTCGGCGACATCAAAGGCAAGCGCATCGCCGATCTCTGCGCCGCGCCCGGCGGCAAGACGGCGCAGCTTGCCTATGCTGGCGCGCAGGTGACCGCCGTCGATCGCTCGCCGGCGCGGATGGCGCGGCTGCGTGACAATCTTGCGCGGCTTGGGCTCGAAGCTGAGTGCATCGTCGCCGACGCCATCGAGTGGCCGGGCGACGCTGGCGGCTTCGACGGCGTGCTGCTCGACGCGCCCTGCACCTCGACCGGCACCATTCGCCGCCATCCGGACGTGGCCTGGTTGCGACAGGAGGCCGACATCGCGACCCTGGCCGCGCTGCAGAAGCGGCTGCTGCAAAAGGCCGTCACGCTGCTCAAGTCAGGCGGAACGCTGGTCTATTGCACCTGCTCGCTCGAACCGGAAGAGGGCGAGCAGCCCATCGCGGCGCTGCTCGGGAGCGAATCAGGCCTGCGCCGCGTCCCAATCACCCCAAGCGAAGTCGCCGGTCTCTCCGAGCTCATCACCGCCGACGGCGACTTGCGCACGTTGCCCAGCCATCTGCCCCATGTCGATGCCAAGCTTGGCGGATTGGACGGATTTTACGCCGCGCGGCTGGTTAAATCCTGATTTCATTGGATTTTCGTCGTCATTTGAGCGTGATCCCAGCGCAAACGCCTTGCGCTTGTCGCGCGGAAAACCCGTGCCACCGTTCCGGATCGCGCTTCACCTGATTCGCGCCGTTTCAAGATGGTGTCTTGGCGGCGTTTCCGGATTAAAAGGATTCGCTAGGCTCTCTCCTCCCCTCAAAGGTTAGGTGTGTCCGTCGCTCAACGCAGACGTATCTCGACGCTGATTGCCGGCCGCTTCGCGCGCAGCGTGGCGGCGCGCGCCAGCGGTGGAACCGTTGCGCTGTCGCGATTGTGGCCCGGCCGCACCGACCGCCTGATCATCGCCCCGCATGACCTGCGCACGGCGGACGCCACCCGTGCCGCGGAAATCTATGCCGGCCGCTTCGTGTTCGCCGGCAAGATCGTGACCTGCCACGGCCGCTCGATCTTCGACCTCGAACCACCGTCGGAGGATTGGGAGGCGGCCCTGCTCGGCTTCGGCTGGCTGCGGCATCTGCGTGTCGCCGATACCGCCCTCACCCGGGCCAATGCGCGTTCCCTGATCGACGACTGGATGTCGAACGCTTCCCGCAAGCGGCCGCTGGAGCGCCGTGCCGACGTAAGGGCGCGGCGCGTCATCTCGCTGTTGTCGCAGGCGCCGCTGGTGCTCAGCGATACCGACGGGAAATTCTACCGAAAATATCTGCGCGGGCTCGGCCGCGAGATCCGTTATCTGCGCTACGGCATGTTCGATGTCGCCGATGGCGTGCCGCGGCTGCAGGTCCTGATCGCGCTCTGCTACGCCTCGCTCTGCCTTGCCAACCAGGCCCGCTACATCCGCTCGGCGACGCGACGGCTGTCCGACGAATTCCAGCGGCAGATCCTGCCCGACGGCGGCCATATCTCGCGCAATCCCGGCGCGCTGGTGGAACTGCTCAGCGACATGCTGCCGCTACGCCAGACCTTTGCCGCCCGGAACATCGCCCCGCCGCCGGCGCTGCTCAACGCCATCGACCGCATGATGCCGATGCTGCGCTTCTTCCGCCATGGCGACGGCAGCTTCGCGCTGTTCAACGGCATGAGCACCGCGCCGTCCGACCTCGTCGCCACGCTCCTGGCCTATGACGACGCCCACGGCGCGCCGATGGCGAGCATGCCGCATACCGGCTATCAGCGGCTCGATGCCGGCAACATGACCGTGATCATCGATACCGGCCCGCCGCCACCGCCGAGCGTCAGCCAGGATGCCCATGCCGGCTGTCTGTCGTTCGAGCTTTCGTCCGGACCGAGCCGGATCGTCGTCAATTGCGGCATGCCGGCCACCGGCCGCGACAATTGGCGGCCGTTTGCGCGCTCGACCGCGGCGCATTCGACGCTGACCTATCACGACACCTCATCCTGCCAGTTCGTGGAGATGTCGGCCATGAAGCGCCTGCTCAAGGGCGCGCCGATCACCAGCGGTCCGAGCAATGTCGAGAGCTATCGCGAGGTGACGAGCAATGGCGATGTCCTCACCACCTCGCATGACGGCTACCTCTCGCGCTTCGGTCTCATCCACCACCGCGTGCTGATGGCGGCGCAAGACGGCTCGAGGCTCGACGGCGAGGACACGCTGTCACCGCCATCGGGCGGCCGCATCCGCGGCCACGACAGCGAATATGCCCTACGGTTTCATTTGCATCCGTCGGTGAAGGCGAGCCGGCTTTCGGATGCCCGCGGCGTGATGCTGGTGCTGCCGAACCGCGACGTCTGGACCTTCGAGGCGCTCGACGACAAGGTCGATCTCGAAGACAGCGTGTTCCTTGCCGGCAATGACGGCCCGCGCCGCACCTCTCAGATCGTGATCCGGCAGGATGCCAGGCAGGTCTCCACCATCCGCTGGAGCTTCGTACGCTCCACCACCTCGCCGTCACAGACCAATGCCCGACGCAACGCCCGCCGCGAGCCGGAACTGCCGCTGTAGAGCGTTTTTGAGCGAAGCATGCCCTCGGACTTGATCCGAGGGTAGATACCGGTTCGCATAGCAATCAAGTTTACGCAGATTGCGTAGACTTATCTGCGCAGAAAACGCGTCAAAACAAGAATCTGGACGCGCGCCGTCCAAGCGCTTTGGGCCGTTGTGAAAATCGTCGAAAGCTGCTAACGAGCATTCGCTCGCGCGACTGGCGACCTTGGATGGAGCACCATCGGGAAGCGCGGGATAGATCTGCCGCGCGCCTGGGCATAGGTACTCCCTGACAGAGGATCTTGCCCATGACTGACACGACCCGCCGCATCACCCGCGCCCTCCTTTCCGTTTCCGACAAGACCGGCCTGATCGAGTTTGCCCGCGCGCTCGCCGCCCGTGGCGTCGAGCTCGTCTCCACCGGCGGCACCGCGAAAGCGATTGCCGGCGCCGGCCTCAAGGTGAAGGATGTCTCCGACCTCACCGGCTTCCCTGAAATGATGGACGGCAGGGTCAAGACCTTGCACCCCAAGGTGCATGGCGGCCTGCTCGCGATCCGCGACAACAAGGAGCATGCGGCGGCGATGCAGGCCCACGGCATCGCGCCGATCGACCTGCTCGTCGTCAATCTCTATCCGTTCGAGGCGACTGTCGAGAAGGGCGCCGGCTTCGAGGAGTGCATCGAGAACATCGATATCGGCGGCCCGGCGATGATCCGCGCTGCAGCGAAGAACCACGACGACGTCGCGGTGATCGTCGAGGCGCAGGATTACCCGGCGGTACTCGACGAGCTCGCAACCAACAAGGGCGCAACCACGCTCGCGCTTCGCCGCCGACTCGCCGCGAAAGCATACGCCCGCACTGCGGCCTATGACGCGGCGATCTCGAACTGGTTTGCGAAACAGCTCGAGACGGAGGTGCCGGATTTCCGCGCCTTTGGCGGGCGGCTGATCCAGAAGCTGCGCTACGGCGAGAACCCGCACCAGAGCGCCGCGTTCTACGCCACGCCGGAGAAGCGCCCGGGCGTCGCCACCGCACGGCAGGTGCAGGGCAAGGAACTGTCCTACAACAACATCAACGACACCGATGCGGCCTATGAATGCATCGGCGAGTTCGATGCCAGACGCACTGCCGCCTGCGTCATCGTCAAGCACGCCAACCCCTGCGGCGTCGCCGAAGGCACGGATCTCGTCAGCGCCTATCGCAAGGCGCTCGCCTGCGATTCGACGTCCGCGTTCGGCGGCATCGTCGCCGTCAACCGCACGCTCGACGCGGAAGCCGCGCGCACGATCACCGAGATCTTCACCGAAGTCATCATTGCACCTGACGCGACCGATGAGGCGATCAAGATCGTCGCGGCGAAGAAGAATCTCCGTCTTCTGCTCGCCGGCGGCCTGCCCGATCCGCGGAGCGTCGGCCTCACCGCCAAGACGGTTGCCGGTGGCCTGCTAGTGCAGAGCCGCGACAACGCCGTTGTCGACGACATGGCGCTGAAGGTGGTGACGAAGCGCGCGCCGTCGGATGCCGAGCTGCGCGATCTCCAATTCGCTTTCCGCGTTGCAAAGCACGTGAAATCGAACACCATCATTTACGCCAGGGACCTTGCGACCGTCGGCATCGGCGCCGGCCAGATGAGCCGGGTCGATTCCGCCCGCATCGCCGCGCGCAAGGCGCAGGACGCCGCAGCCGAATTGAAGCTTGCCGAGCCGCTGACCAAGGGCTCGGTCGTCGCCTCCGATGCCTTCTTCCCCTTCGCCGACGGCATGCTCGCCTGCATCGAGGCCGGCGCCACCGCGGTGATCCAGCCCGGCGGCTCCGTGCGCGACGATGAAGTAATCAAGGCCGCCGACGAGCACGGCATCGCCATGGTGTTCACCGGCATCAGGCATTTCCGGCATTGAGCCGGTAAGCGTAGCCCGCGTGCGCGCCATCCACGCTACACGCCGTCGTCCCGGCCTTGAGCCGGGACGACGGCGGGATTTAATCGCGCACCCGAGTCAATAGCGCGAGCCCCGCGAGGAAGAACAGCACCAGCACCGCCATGCCGGCCTTCTGGCTCGCGGTTGCCGCTGTGATGAGGCCGATCAGAAGCGGGCCGATGAAGGACGTCACCTTGCCGGTCAGCGCGAACAGTCCGAAATACTGCGCGATGCGATCTTTCGGCGCGAGATGGATCAGAAGCGTGCGCGAGGCTGCCTGCAGCGGCCCACCGGCGGCGCCGATCAGACAGCCGAGCACGAGATAGGCGCGCTCCGCCGCGCCGGCGAACAGCGGGCCGCCCGGCTCGGGCGGCGCGACCTGCACGAACAGGACCGAATCCTTGTCGACCAGCAGGATTGCCGTGATCGAGAACAAGAGGATGACCAGGCTGCCCGCGATCACGCGCTTCGGCCCCAGGAGATCGTCGAGCTTGCCGCCAAGCCAGGCGCCGAACACGCCGGCAATCGCGAGGATGATGCCGAACGTCCCGATCTGGATCGTGCGCCAGCCGAAGGTGCCGGCGGCATAGATGCCACCGAACGCGAACAGCGACACCAGCCCGTCGGCATAGATCATGTTGGCGAGCAGGAAGGTCGCGACCGATTTCCGCTTCGGCAGTTCGCCGAGCGTTTGCTTCAATTCGCGCAAGCCCTCGCGCAGCGCCTGCCGCACCGGCCGCTTCGCCGGATAGTCCGGCGTGAACAGGAACAGCGGCGTCACGAACAGGATGAACCAGAGGCCGGTCAACGGCCCGGTGATGCGGTCGCCCGCATGGGTGGCGGGATCGAGCCCGAACAGTGGCTTGAGGCCGAGCAGTGTGCGGCCGGTCTCCGGGTTCGCGGCGAGGAAGCCCAGCACCAGGAACAGGCTGAGCACGCCGCCGACATAGCCGGTGGCCCAGCCCGTTCCTGAGAGTCGCCCGATCCTGTTCGGCGGCACCAATGTCGGCATCATCGCATTGTTGAAAACGGTGGCGAATTCCGCGCCGACCGAGGCGAGCGCATAGGCGAACAGCAGCGACGGGATGATGCTGGCATCGCCGGGCCGGCCGATCCACATCAAGGAGGAACCGAGCACGAGCAGCGCGCCGAAGCCCGCGATCCACGGCTTGCGCCGGCCGCTGGCGTCCGCAATGGCGCCGAGCACCGGCGACAGCAGCGCGATCGCGAGCCCTGCGGCAGCGGTGGCAAAGCCCCACATCGCCTGGCCGCTCGCCGGATCGGGCGCGACGAAGCCGGCAAAATAGGGCGCAAACACGAAGGTCGTGATCAGCGTGAAATAGGGCTGCGCGGCCCAGTCGAAAAAAATCCAGCTCACGACGGCGCCACGGCCCGGATATGCCTTCGGCAACTCCGCGTTGCCCGCCTCGCTGATCGCCATGTCCATGCGAAAATCGTCCCTGCCCCAATCACGAACTGGCGCTTTGCCTGTGCACCTCAAATCCATATAGCATGCGGCGCTTACGCGAGGACTTCACTTCGGCTCCAACCGCGGCGAAATATTGATGACAGTTTCCTCAACCAGTTGGCGCAGGATCGTCGCGGCCATCGTGCTGGTGGTCTTCGCGATCGTGCCGGCGGCTGCGCAGGAGCAACGTCGCTTCTACACGCCGCCCGCCGCCGATACCATGCACGGCGTCGCCGCCGAACATGGCATGGTGGTGGCGCAGGAGAAGCTCGCAGCCCGCGTCGGCGCCGACATCCTGCGCCAGGGCGGCAATGCCGTCGATGCGGCGGTCGCGACCGGCTTTGCCATGGCGGTGACCTATCCGCGCGCCGGCAATATCGGCGGCGGCGGTTTCATGGTGATTCACCTCGCCGACCGCAACGAGGATATCGCGATCGACTATCGCGAGACCGCCCCTGGGGCCATTACCCGTGACATCTTCCTGAATGCCGAGGGCAAGCCCGATCCTGACAAGTCGCGCAATTCCGCGCTCGGCATCGGCGTGCCCGGCACGGTCGCCGGTCTCGCACTCGCGCTTGAGAAATATGGTTCCGGAAAATTCACGCTGGCGCAACTCCTGAAGCCCGCGATCGATCTGGCGCACGATGGATTTCCGGTTGCCGACGATATCGCCGACACCTTGCCGGACATGTATCGGCGCATGTCGCGCTGGGCGAACGCGGCCAGGACGTTCTCCCGCACCGACGGCTCGCCGCTGCACGACGGCGATACGCTGATCCAGAGCGATCTTGCGACCACGCTGAGCGCGATTTCCGAGCAGGGCCCACGCGGCTTTTATGAAGGACCGGTCGCGGAAAAGCTCGTCAAGGCTGTCACTGATGCCGGCGGCATCATGGCGCTGGATGATCTGAAATCCTATCAGCCCGTGATCCGTGCGCCGGTGCGCGGCACCTATCGCGGCTACGACATCGTCTCGATGCCGCTGCCCTCCTCGGGCGGCATCGTGCTGCTGGAGATCCTGAACATCCTCGAAGGTTTCCAGATGTCGGACATGAAGCAGGGCTCCGCCGCCTCGCTCCATGTCATGATCGAAGCCATGAAGCGCGCCTATGCCGATCGCGCCCGCTATCTCGGTGACCCCGCCTTCATCAACGCGCCGACGGTCGCCCTGCTCGCCAAGGATTACGCCGCCAAACAGCGCGCCACCATCGACCTTTCCCGCGCCACGCCCTGGGCCGAAGCGATTGCGGCGGCGCCGCAGCGCGAAGGCTCCAACACCACGCACTACTCTGTCGTCGACGCGCACGGCAATGCGGTCAGCAACACCTATACGCTGAACTTCCCGTATGGCGTCGGTCTTGTCGCTGAGGGCACCGGCGTGCTGCTCAACAACGAGCTCGACGATTTCACCGCCGCCCCCGGCGCCTCCAATGCATTCGGTCTGGTCGGCTTCGAAGCCAACCTGCCGGGTCCGGGAAAGCGGCCGCTGTCGTCGATGTCGCCGACGATCGTGCTGAGGAACGGCAAGCCGGTGTTGGTGACGGGCACACCCGGCGGCAGCCGCATCATATCAGCGGTGACGCAGGTGATCGTCGATGTCATCGACTACAAGATGAATATCGCCGCTGCGGTCGCCGCTCCGCGCGTGCATCATCAATGGCTGCCGGATGAAGTGCGGATCGAGAAGGGATTTCCCGACGATGTGCTGGCCGAGCTCCGCGCCAAAGGCCACAAGCTCGTCGAGCCGCTCGGCTATTCCTCCGCCAACTCGATCCTGGTGACGTCGAACGGCCTGCTCGGCGCCCCCGATCCTCGCACCCGCGGCGCCGAGGCCGCGGGATATTGATCGCAATTTATGGGCTGGGCCGCGCGCGCTCTCCTCGTCATTGCGAGCCACCGGGTCGGCGCGCAGCGCCGCCCGATGCCAGGCTCAGCGAAGCAATCCATCTCTCTCCACGCGGCGGCATGGATTGCTTCGCTTCGGTCGCAATGACGGTGCGGTCCGGAGATCGGCACGGCCATAGGCCTGCGTTTGCGGAACTATCGCGATAAATTTACCTTTCCCGCGAACGCGTCGCGTGCGATAGGCCCGGCCAATAAGAAACTCCCGGAGAACTTCACGCATGACGACATCGGATCCATCGAAAGCGATGGAAGTCGCTGAAATCCACGACACCGGCCTGCTCGCCTTCTATCGCGACATGAACCTGCAGGAGCGGCGCACCTTCTGGGCCTGCTTCTCCGGCTGGGCGCTCGACGGCATGGATTTCATGATCTATCCGCTCGTGATCGGCACCATCATCACGCTGTGGAAGGTCGATGCCGGCACCGCCGGCCTTGCGGGCACCGTGACGCTGCTCTCATCTGCCATTGGCGGCTGGCTCGGCGGCTATCTTGCCGATCGCATCGGTCGCGTCAGGACGCTGCAGATCACCATTCTCTGGTTCTCGTTCTTTTCGCTGATCTGCGCAATCGCGCAGAACTTCGATCAGCTCCTGATCGCGCGGGCAATCCTGGGCCTGGGCTTCGGCGGCGAATGGGCGGCGGGCGCGGTGCTGATGGGCGAAGCAATCCGGCCGCAATATCGCGGACGCGCGGTCGGCTCGGTGCAATCGGGCTGGGCCATCGGCTGGGGTCTCGCGGTGCTCGCGCAGGCGATCCTGTTCTCGATCCTTCCAGCGGAGACCGCGTGGCGCTGGATGTTCGTGATCGGCGCGCTGCCGGCGCTGTTGGTATTCTATCTGCGCCGCTACGTCACCGAGCCTGAGATCGCGGCCGCGACACGCGAAAAACAGCAGGCCGAGGGCGATCGGCCCTCGCTGTGGGAGATCTTCCACGGGCCGATCCTGAAGACGACCATTCTGGCCTCGCTGGCGGCGACGGGCTGTCAGGGCGGCTATTACGCCATCACCTTCTGGGTGCCGCGCTTTCTCACCACCGAGCGTCACCTTTCGATCGTCACCTCGACCGGCTATCTCGCCGCGCTGATCATCGGCTCCTTCATCGGTTATCTCGTCGGCGCCTGGCTCGCCGACCGCATCGGCCGCCGGAACCTGTTCCTGACCTTCTCGCTCGGCGCCATCGCGGTCGTGCTGGTCTATACGCAGGTCGAGATCAGCAACGAATTGCTGTGGGTGCTGGGCTTTCCGCTCGGCTTCTTCGCCTCGGGCTATTTCTCCGGCATGGGCGCGTTCCTGACCGAGCTCTATCCGACGCGGCTGCGCGGCTCCGGCCAGGGCTTCTGCTATAATTTCGGCCGCGGCATCGGCGCGCTGTTCCCCTATCTCGTCGGCGCGCTCTCGACCACGACCTCGCTCGCCAATGCAATCGCGATTTTCGCGGTCGCCGCATACGCTGTATTCTTCCTGGCCGCCTACGCGCTGCCGGAGACACGAGGACGCGTGCTGCATGCGGATGGATAAGGCATGATGAGATCGAGCTGCACTCCCTCTCCCGCTTGCGGGAGAGGGCCGGGGTGAGGGTGTTTCCACGGGGTTGAACCGCCGTGATTCAAGGTAGAGTCCCGCAGCGGAAAGAGCCCCCACCCGGTGCTGCGCACCGACCTCCCCCGCAAGCGGGAGAGGTGCACTGAGCTTGCGGCGGGAGTGAATTAGGCAAAGGCATTTCGTACTCGAACGGGAGGTTCGGATGACGTCGCTGAAGGACAAGACGCTGTTCATCACCGGTGCGAGCCGCGGCATCGGCCTCGCAATCGCACTGCGGGCGGCACGCGACGGCGCCAATATCGCGATCGCCGCCAAGACCACCGAGCCGCATCCGAAACTGAAAGGCACGATCTACACCGCCGCCGACGAGATCCTCGCCGCCGGCGGCAACGCTTTGCCTGTGGTCTGCGATATCAGGGACGAAGCGCAAGTCATCGCCGCGATCGACAAGACCGTTGCGGAATTCGGCGGCATCGACATCTGCGTCAACAATGCGAGCGCGATCAGCCTGACCAACTCGCAGGCCACCGACATGAAGCGGTTCGACCTGATGATGGGTATCAACACCCGCGGCACCTTCATGGTGTCGAAATATTGCATCCCGCATCTGAAGAAGGCGGCGAACCCGCACATCCTGATGCTGTCGCCGCCACTCGATATGAAAGCGAAGTGGTTCGAGCACTCCACCGCGTACACCATGGCGAAATTCGGCATGAGCATGTGCGTGCTCGGGCTGTCGGGCGAATTGCGATCGGCCGGTGTCGCCGTCAACGCGCTGTGGCCGCGCACCACGATCGCCACCGCCGCAGTCGGCAATCTCCTCGGCGGCGACGCCATGATGCGCGCCAGCCGCACACCCGAGATCATGGGTGATGCCGCGCACGCCATCCTGACCAAACCGGCGCGCGAATTCACCGGACGCTTCTGCATCGACGACAAGGTGCTCTATGACAGCGGCGTGCGCGATTTCGACCGCTACCGCGTCGACCCGGAGGTCGCGCTGATGTCGGATTTCTTCGTGCCCGACGACGACGTCCCGCCGCCCGGCGTGACCGTGCAGCCGCTGCCCTCCGATGGCGGAGCCTCGAAGTCGCGATAGAAACCACCGCAGCTGCAGGGCGGAGGAATTTGTGGGCTGGCAGAAATGGATCGCGGCAGCCATTGCTGTCGCCGCCGCGGTGGCGGTTGCCGTCTACTTCCGTCCTGATCGCGCCATTCGCGTCGTAACCGGCGCGGTCGCGCACAATGTCTGCTCCAAGGTGTTCGTCTCCGGCCTCGATCCGGAGACAGTTTTTTCGGAAACGATCGAGCGTGCCGGCATCCGCAGGCTGCGTCCGCTGCTTCGTTTTGCGCTCGACCGCACCGGCAGGACCATCGATGCGTCGGTGGCGGGGTGGCTGACAAGCCGCGCCGTCTTTCACGATGGGCTCGGATGCGTGCTGCTGCACGGGGCGAAGGCGCCCTATTTGCTCAAGAGCGATATCGACGCGCTGAAGGTGACCAAAGCGCCGCCGCTACTTGAGGAGATCGCAGGCCCTGAACCTGTAGAGCCGTCGGACCCGGCGCTTAAAGCGGCACTCGATCATGCCTTCGAGGAGCCGGCCGAGCCGCCGTTCCGGCGCACCAAGGCGGTGGTGGTCGTCCATAACGGCAAGGTCATCGCCGAGCGCTACGCGAACGGCATCGGTGTCGACACGCCGCTGCTCGGTTTTTCCATGACCAAGTCGGTGATCAATGCGCTGATCGGAATCCTGACCCAGCAAGGCCTGGTTACGCCGTCGATGCCGGCGCCGATTCCGGAATGGCGCGGCCGGAATGATCCGCGTCGCGAGATCGAGGTCGAGCACCTCATGCGCATGACCACGGGGCTGGCGCTGGACGAGACCAATTCAGGCTTCGACCCCTCGAGCCAGATGGTCTATCTGCACGACGACATGGCGGGCTTTGCGGTGAAGGCGCCGCTGATGGCCCCGCCCGGCACGCGCTGGCACTATTCGAGCCCGTCGACACAACTATTGGCGCGGATCATCCGCGATGCCGTCGGCGGTCCCGAGCAGACGCTCGCCTTCGCCTGGCGCGAATTGTTCAACCCGCTCGGCATGCGCAGCGTCACGCTGGAATTCGACGGCAGCGGTACGCTGCAAGGCACCGCTTATATGCTGGCGAGCGCGCGGGACTGGGCGCGTTTCGGGCTGCTCTATCTCAATGACGGCGTGGTCGGCGGCAAGCGCCTGTTGCACGAAGACTGGGTGGACTTTTCCGCCGCTGCGACGTTGAAGACCAGCTATGGCGCGGGTTTCTGGACCAACCGCAGCGAACATGCGGGCGCCAGGGCCCGTATCGCGCTCGGCATTCCCAGCGACGCTTTCTTTGCGTCGGGCGATCTCGGCCAGCGCATCGTCATCATGCCGACGCAGCATCTCGTCGTGGTGCGCCTCGGCGACAGCGTCGATCCGACCGGCGACATCCGTGGCCTGGCGCGTCTGGTGAAAGAGGTGATCGCGGCGGTGGCGCGCTAGTGGCCCTCCGTCATTGCGAGCGAAGCGAAGCAATCCATTTCACCACTTGCGGAGACATGGATTGCTTCGTCGCTTCGCTCCTCGCAATGACGGCGTGCGCCTACCGCCCCACCTGATACGGCCCGCCCTTCTCCAGCGCGCGCGCATAGGCCGGGCGCGCGTGAATGCGTTCGAGGAACGCCATGCACCTGGGGTGGCCTTCCTCCAGCCCGGCGCGCGCGGAAGCGGCTTCGAGCGGAAAGCTCATCTGGATGTCGGCCGCGCTGAACTCGTCGCCCGCAAACCACTGGCTCTTGCCGAGCTCCGCCTCCCAGAACGCCATGTGCTGCTTGAGCTGCGGATTGACCAGCACCGTCAGCGCCTGGTTGGTGACCTTGCGCACCAGCGGCCGCAGCAGCGCGGGCGCGCGCTTCGGCATCATCGTGAACAGCAGCTTCAGCAGCAGCGGCGGCATTGCCGAACCCTCGGCATAATGCAGCCAGTAGGTATAGCGCAGCCGCTCCGGCGTCTCCGGCGGCGGGATCAGGCGTCCGTTGCCGTAGGTGGCGAGGATGTATTCGGCGATCGCGCCGGATTCCGCGATGGTGTTGCCGTTGTCGGTGATGACAGGCGACTTGCCGAGCGGATGCACCGCCAGCAACTCCTTTGGCGCGCGCATGTCCGGCCCACGCTGATAGCGCACGATCTCATAGGGCACGCCGAGCTCTTCCAGCAGCCACAGCACCCGCTGCGAGCGCGAATTGTTGAGATGATGAACGGTCAGCACGGTGCCCCCCGAAAAACAAAGAACCGAGCGTTCCCTATCAGGCAATCGCCGGATTCGCGATCAGGCCAAGCAGACGAAATTATTTACCCGGGTGATATTGACATCCAAATTATATCCGGGTATTAATTACGAAACGCGGATCAATCGGATATTTCAGATGAATCAGACATTTACAGCCTTCGAGGGCCAGCGCCGCCTTGCCTCAGGCGCCCTCCCCGAGGTCGCGCTGGCGGTCAAGCGGGCCGACCAGACTGCCGAGCCGATCGCGATCTTCTCCGACCGGACCGGCCGCGCCGTCGATCTCGACCTTCGCGGGAGCGACGATGAGATCCTGGCAAGGCTGCCGACATCGGTTTCACCAGGCGAAGCGTCGGAAGAGCAGCCGAGCGAACCGCGCGGCCGTGGCCGGCCGAAGCTCGGCGTGGTCGCGCGCGAGGTGACGCTGCTGCCGCGCCACTGGGAGTGGCTCAACGCGCAGCCAGGCGGCGCCTCGGTCGCGCTGCGCAAGCTTGTGGACGAGGCCCGCCGCTTGAGCGGCGACCGCGATCGCCAGCGCGCCGCGCGCGATGCCGCCTACCATTTCATGTCGGCAATGGCGGGCGACCTGCCGAACTTCGAGGAGGCTTCGCGCGCGCTGTTCGCCGACGACCGCCGTCGCTTCGTCAGCGAGATCGCCAACTGGCCGCCGGATATCCGCGACCACGTCGTCAAGCTCGCCTACAGCGACCGCGCCGATTAGCGCGGGAGCTAAGCCACCACGGAGGCGCGCCCCCTCTCCCGCTTGCGGGAGAGGGCGGGGTGAGGGTGTCTCCGCGGCGGGACTCTTCAGGTGGAGAAAAACGGATCGCATCTAACGATGCGATCCGACCTCACCCGCAAGCGGGGGAGGTGAACTCGCGGCACGACTGATTCAATCAACGACCTATCACATTTCAACAGGTACCCTTTCCATGTCCAAGCCGCCGCCGCTCTGGAGGACGTTCCTCGCCTTCCTGCTGCCGATGATGCTGAGCAACATCCTGCAGGCGCTGTTCGGCACCATCAACAACATCTATCTGGGACAGATGATCGGGGTCGATGCGCTCGCCGCGGTCTCGGTGTTCTTCCCGATGATGTTCTTCCTGGTCGCCTTCGTGATGGGCTTGAGCTCCGGCGCGACCGTGCTGGTCGGCCAGGCCTTTGGCGCCGGAGAAGCTGACAAGGTCAAGGCGGTGGCCGGCACGACGCTGACGGTCGCGCTCTTGCTGGCACTTGGTATTGCGCTGTTCGGCTTGCTGTTCACGCGCGAACTCCTGGTCGCGCTTGCGACGCCAGCCGATATCCTCGATGCCGCCACGTCCTATGCGCGGACCATGATGGTCACGATGCCGCTGACCTTCGCCTTCATCCTGGCCACCGCAATGCTGCGCGGCGTCGGCGATACCCTGACCCCGTTGCTCGCGCTCGCGATTTCGACCGTCATCGGCCTCATGGTCACGCCGGCGCTGATCCGCGGCTGGCTTGGCCTGCCGCAGCTCGGCGTTGCGAGTGCCGCCTGGGCCTCGGCGGTGTCGAGCCTGCTGACACTGGTGTGGCTCAACCTCCATTTGCGGCGGCGAAGCCATGCACTGGCTTTCGATGTCGCGTTCCTGCGCGCGATGCGGCCGGACGGCAGGCTGCTGCGGACCGTGTTGTGGCTCGGCATTCCCGCCGCGCTCGGCATGGTGGTGATGTCGCTCGCCGAACTGGTGCTGCTCGGGCTCGTCAACGGCTACGGCTCCAATGCCACCGCGGCCTATGGTGCGGTCAATCAGGTCTTGAGCTATGTGCAATTTCCCGCGCTCTCGATCGCGATCTCGGTCTCGATCTTCGGCGCGCAGGCGATCGGCCGCGGCGATGCCGGCCAGATCGGCGCCATCGTCGGCACCGGGCTGAAGATGAACGTGATCCTGACCGGCGGACTGGTCGCGATCGCCTATCTGTTCTCGCGCACGCTGATGGGCTTTTTCATCACCGACCCGGCCGTGCTCGAGCTCGCGCAGGGACTATTGCATATCGTGTTGTGGAGCTCGGTCCTGTTCGGGATGTCGACGGTGTTTTCGGGCGCGATGCGCGCCGGCGGCACGGTGTGGATGCCGCTCCTGATCTCCGCCGTCGCAATCACGCTGGTCGAGATCCCGTCCGCCGTCATCCTCAGCCGCCTGATCGGCATCGAGGGCGTCTGGGCCGCCTATCCGATCACCTTTTGCACCATGTTCCTGCTGCAGATGGGCTATTACATGCTGGTCTGGCGGAAGCAGACCGTCAAGCGCATGATTTGATCGGGAAGCAGCACCATTACAATATGACGATGATCATATTGTAGACGGGCCACGCGGATCGCGCCACAATACGGCCAAGGAGAAACAAGGCAGGGCAGGGCCGCCAGCCTGTCTGCCAGACGGTTCCCCGCCCATCTCTTAAAGCAACAACAAGGAATGATCCCATGCGCGTTCTCGTCGTCGGTGCCGGTGCGATCGGCGGATATTTCGGTGGGCGGCTGCTGCAGGCCGGCCGTGACGTCACATTCCTGGTCCGCCCCAGGCGCGCCTCCGAACTCGCGGCCGCTGGCCTCGTGATCAAGAGCCCGAACGGCGACGTGACGCTGAAGAACCCGCCGACCGTGCAGGCGGACAGGTTGAACGAGAAGTACGACGTCGTGCTGTTGAGCTGCAAGGCGTTCGACCTGGAGGACGCCATCAAGTCGTTCGCGCCGGCGGTCGGCCCCAGCACCGCGATCATCCCGCTGCTCAACGGCATGCTGCATCTCAATGCGCTCGACAAGAAGTTCGGCGCGGAGCATGTGCTCGGCGGGCTCTGCGCGATTGCGGCGACGCTGAACGACGCGCGCGAGGTGGTGCAGCTTCAGCCGATGCAGTCGCTGACTTTCGGCGAGCGCGACGGCAGGATGTCGGACCGCGTGCGCGCGATCGCGGAGGTGTTTTCCGCGATCAATGGCGCCAGCGCCAGCAATCAGGTGATGCAGGACATGTGGGAGAAATGGTTCTTCCTGGCCTCGCTCGCGGCGTCCACCAGCCTGATGCGCACCTCCGTCGGCAACATCCTGGCCGCGCCCGGCGGCAAGGATTTCCTGCTCGGCATGCTCGACGAATGCAGCGCGGTGGCAGCCGCCGAAGGCTATGCGCCGAGCGGACCCTACTTCGAGCGCGTCAAGGGCATGCTGACGGCCGCAGGCTCGCCGATGACCGCCTCGATGTTCCGCGACATCAAGGCCGGCCTTCCGGTCGAAGCCGATCATGTGATCGGCGACCTCGTCGCCCGCGCCGACGCCGCCAAGATTCCCGTGCCGAAGCTGCGTACGGCCTATACGCATCTGAAGGCGTACGAATTGCAGCGGGGCAGGTAGTAGCGAGTCCCGTAGCCCGGGCGGAGCGCAGCGGAAAGAGCTGCCCCGGGTTACGCCGCGCTTCACCCGGGCTACAGCTCCGTCATCACCATCAGAGATGCGCGAGATAGTGCGCGAGCGCGGTGATCTCTTCGTCGCTCAGGGGATAGGCGACATCGGCCATCGCGGCCATGCCGCCGCCGGAGCGCGCGCTGGACTTGTAGTCGTGCAGCGCCTTGACGAGATATTCCTCGCGCTGGCCGGCGATGCGCGCCACCGCTTTGGTGCCGGCATAGCTGTCGGTATGACATGAGGCGCAACGGCGGCCGGCGGCGGCCTGCTTGCCCTTCTCCGACAGGTCAGGATCGTCGTCCTTCGGACCCTTCGGCGGCGTCAGCGAGGAGAAATAGGCGCCGAGATTGCGGATGTCCTCATTGTTGAGCTGCTCGACGATCGGCTGCATCTGCTCGTTCTTGCGCGTGCCGGCGCGGAAGAACACGAGCTGCCACTGGATGAACTGATCGGGCTGGCCGGCGAGCGAGGGAATGTTCTCGGTCTGCGAGATGCCGTTGTCGCCATGGCAGCCGACGCACATCTCGGCCTTTTCCTTGCCGGCCGCAACATCGGCCGCGAGCGCGGGATTGATGGTCGCGGCCAGGAGTGCGAGTCCACCAGATAGGTACGAGACGAACAGTCGGCGCATCAGTCAGACTCCACTCCATCGCCCCCCCGTCGTTCAGTCAAACAAAGAGGCTGCGGCCGCCATCCGGCCACCGCAGCCTCCCATCGTTATCGTGTCACTTCTTGCTGTAGCTGATGCGATAGATCGCACCGGCCCAGTCGTCGGCAACGAGGATCGAGCCGTCCTTGTCGAGGAGGATGTCGGCGGGACGGCCGAGATAGTTCTGGTCGCCTTCGATCCAGCCGGAGGCGAACACTTCCTGCTTGGCGTTCTTGCCGTCGGGACCGACGATCACGCGCACGATGCGCGCGCCCTGATACTTGTGCCTGTTCCAGGAGCCATGCTCGGCGATCAGGATGTTATTCTTGTAGTCGGCGGGAAATTGATTGCCGGTGTAGAACTTCATGCCGAGCGGCGCGACATGGGCCCCTAGGTTGAGCACGGGCGGCGTGAATTCCGAACACTTATGCCCCATCGCGAATTTCGGATCGGGCATGTCGCCCTGGTGGCAATAGGGATAGCCGAAATGCTCGCCGATCTTCGAGATCATGTTGAGCTTGTCGCTCGGCAGATCGTCGCTGACCCAGTCGCGCGCATTCTCGGTGAACCAATAGCGGCCGGTGCGCGGATCGACGTCGCCGCCGACACTGTTGCGCACGCCGAGCGCCCAGATTTCCGCGTTGCCGGTCTTGGGATCGACGCGGCGGATCTGCGAGAGGCTGGTCGGAGGGATGCCGATGTTGAAGGGCGGCCCGAACGGAATGTAGAACCAGCCGTCCTTGTCGACGGCGATATATTTCCAGCCATGCGCGGCATAGGAGGGCATGTCGTCATAGACCACCTTGCCCTGGCCGAGATTGTCGAGATTGGCTTCGGCATTGTCGTAGCGGATCAGCTTGTCGACCGCGATCACATAGAGCGCGCCGTCGCGGAAGGCGAGACCGGTGGGCATGTTCAGCCCCTTGAGGATGGTCTTGACCTCTTTCTTGCCGTTGTTGTCCTTGATCGCATAGACGTTGCCGAGCCCGAACGAGCCGACGAACAGCGTGCCCTTGTCGCCCCAGGCCATCTGCCGCGCGGCGAGCACGTTCGACGCATAGACCTCGATCTTGAAGCCCTGTGGCAGCTTGATCTTCTTGATCAGCGCCGCGAGCTCGGAATCGGAGGCGCCGGTCGGCGGTCCCGACGGCGGCGCAAGGCCCTTTTGCGCTTCGGTCTCGTCGCCCAGGAACCAGTCATCCGGCGGATGGGTCCAGAATTCCTTGGAGCCGGATTCGTATTTCTTCAGCGCCCTGCCCTTGTCCTGCTGCTGTTGCGCATTGGCAAGGCCAGTCCCCGCCACGAGGGCGATGGCGGCAAGCGCAAGAATGGAACGATTGAAAACCGATTGCATCGCGTTACTCCCCTATCCAGCCGGGCGGCTGGCTCTTTATTGATTCTAACGAGACGATCGCAGTGGTCTGCGCGAGGTGGGCCAGACCGGAAAAATGTTAGCACATCCCCCGCGCGAGAGAAGCGCAGGCGATGAAGTCCGCATTCGAGCGCGGTCAAGACAAGTTGAGAAGCTTCGCTTGCACTATTCTCTTGCGAGACGACGAGCGATGCCGTCGCAGCGCAGTATTCGTTTGAAGCTAACGCATCTCTCGCGCGTTTCGAGCGGCAATCCGGCTGACTGTCGAGTTAATCGTCGGACGAATGAGCGGTCAGGCCGAGGCTTGCATTTCGCCGGCGAGATCCTTGTGGAGCCCCGATCAAGCGCTCGAAGGCGCTCGCGCGCGGCTGCGGGAAAATATCAGCCCGGCTTCGGGGAAAATTTGGAGCGGGCGAAGGGGCTCGAACCCTCGACCCCGACCTTGGCAAGGTCGTGCTCTACCACTGAGCTACACCCGCGTCCTGATGCGGCGATCGCTCGCCGTCAACGGCAGAGCTATGCCAAAAGCGGACCGCGAATGCAACAGGCCCGAAGGCGGCGAAATCGCCTGATTTGGTCGGAAATGGTGCAGAAGCGTCCGGAAGCCGCGCGGGAGGGTGCGATTTGTTGGCGATTTGGTGCGTTTTGACGCGGGGAACCCGCTTTTCCCGTCTCGCGCCGCCACGGACCGATTCGGCGCGAGCAACCCTGCAAACTCCAGCCGCATTTCATCATGACTCCATGTTACCGGCTGCCCAGGGCCGGCTGGCGCCGCGGCGGAACGGGAAGGGCGTCCCGATTGAAATTTGGCGCCAAACCGCCATTTAGCTGACGGGTGTTCGGTTCCGGCCGTGCTAGAACAGGCGCCAATCTCGAGACATCAGGCGAGGATATCGTGACGATAGTTGAGCAGGGCGGCGGTCCGGCGCCGCAGGCAGGCGATCTGATCAAGGAAACGACCACCCAGACATTCGTTAAGGACGTCATCGAGGAGTCGAAGCGCCAGCCGGTGCTGATCGATTTCTGGGCGCCCTGGTGCGGACCCTGCCGCCAGCTCACCCCGATCCTGGAAAAGGCGGTGCGCAATGCCAAGGGCCGGGTCAAGCTGGTCAAGATGAACATCGACGAGCATCCGTCGATCCCCGGCCAGATGGGCATCCAGTCGATCCCGGCGGTGATCGCCTTCGTGGGCGGCCAGCCGGCGGACGGCTTCATGGGCGCGGTCCCGGAAAGCCAGGTCAACGCCTTCATCGAGCGCCTGACCAAGGGTGTCCCGGCCGCGGGCGAGCCGAACATCGCCGAGATCCTGAAGGAAGCCGACGCCGTGCTCGCCGAGGGCGATGCGGCGGCCGCGGCGCAGATCTATGCCGAGGTGCTCGGGATCGACGCCACCAATATCGCCGCGCTCGCCGGTCTCGCCAAATGCTATGTCACATCAGGCGCGGTCGACCAGGCCAAGCAGACGCTCGGCATGGTGCCGGAATCCAAGCGCAACGATCCGGCCGTGAAGGCGGTGCAGGCCGCGATCGACCTTGCCGAGCAGGCGCAGTCGGTCGGTCCGGTCACCGAACTGGAACAGAAAGTCGCCGCAAACCCGCTCGATCATCAGGCGCGGTTCGATCTCGCCACCGCGCTGAACGCGATGGGCAAGCGCAGCGAGGCGACCAACCAGCTCCTGGAGATCGTCAAGCGCGACCGCAAGTGGAACGACGACGGTGCACGCAAGCAGCTCGTCCAGTTCTTCGAAGCGTGGGGCGGGGCGGATGAAGCGACCGTCGAGGGACGCAAGCGGCTCTCGACGATCCTGTTCTCCTAGAGCACGATCCGGAAAAGTGGATACCGGTTCCGAAATGGTCATGCTCACACATGAAGATGAGATTATGATCCGATTTCGTTCAATCGGATCATAATCCAGTAAGGCGCATAACACCGGGGCCGCAGATGCCGATCAATGCCGAATATCGGGGCCCGGCCGAACTTCCCGAGGTGATCCCGGTTTTCCCGCTTGCGGGAGCGCTGCTGCTGCCGCGCGGCCAGATGCCGCTCAACATCTTCGAACCGCGTTATCTTGCGATGGTCGATGACGCCTTCCGGGACGGCCATCGGCTGATCGGCATGATCCAGCCCGACGTGACCCATTCGCACAATGAGGACAAGCCGGCGCTGTTCCGCATCGGCTGCGTCGGCCGCATCACCCAGCTCGCCGAATCCGGCGACGGCCGCTACATCCTCGAGCTCACCGGCGTGGCCCGCTTCAAGGTGGTCGAGGAGCTCAGCGTGCTGACGGCGTACCGCCAGTGCAAGGTCGATTTCTTCTCCTTCGCCGCCGATTTCGTCGCGCGCAAGGGCGAGGAGGATGTCGACCGCGAAGCCCTGCTGGCGGTGCTGACGGATTTTTTGAAAGCCAACAATCTGAAGGTCGACTGGGCCGGCATCGAAGCCGCGCCCAATGAGGCGCTGGTCAACGCGCTCGCGATGATGTCGCCCTACGGCCCGGCGGAAAAGCAGGCGATGCTGGAAGCGCCCGACCTCAAGACCCGCGCCGAAATCCTGATCGCGGTGACCGAGATGGACCTCGCCAAGAAGCGCACCAGCGGCGACCCGCCGCTGCAGTGATTCTGCCTGTCATTCCGGGGCGCGCGCAGCGCGAGCCCGGAATCCATAGAGCCACATACTCCGGTGGAGAAATGGATTCCGGGCTCGTCCTTCAGACGCCCCGGAATGACAGCGTTACACGCGGCCAGCTAGAGCATTTTCGGTTCTGATTGAATCAGAACCGAAGCTCTAGATTCTTGTTTTGACGCGTTTTCTTCACGCGAACCGGTATCCACTTCGCTCGAAAACGCTCTAATACCCCGCGACCGCCATCGCGACCACAGCGGTGAGCGCCATCCAGCCGAAATGCCGGCCGTGCGTGGCAACCGCATTGGCAAACGCGGCAAAGGCAAACACGCAGGCGAGCGTGACGACGATCCAGTGCCGCGCCACCTCCGAGGCCATCCAGGGCGCGGCGAGCAGCAGCACGCCGCCGCCGATCCAGGCCACCGTGCCGGCCTGCCAGACCAGCCGGATCAGCGTGCGCAGCCGCGCCGGTTCGATCGTCATTTTCGGAAACACCTTGAACTCGCCGAGATAGCCGTGGATCAACGCCGCCGCGATCGCAGCGAGGCCGGAACATTGCAGCAGGACATCGCGCATCGTTCGCCTCCATACAGTTGTGTATGGTTATCGCGCGTGCGTTGGCACATGTCAATACACTGGTGTATGGTAGGGTGACGATGGTGCGCCGTATGACCGATCAGCTCTCCGCGAACGACTGGGTCGATCAGGGCCTGAAAGCACTCGCAAAGCGCGGCTTCACCGCGCTGAAAGCCGACCCCCTGGCAAAGGAGATGGGCGTTTCCCGCGGCAGCTTCTACTGGCACTTCACCGATATCGCCGCCTACCATGCCGCCGTCCTGAAACATTGGCGCGAGATCGCCGCGGAGCGGATCATCGTCGACGTCGAGGCCACCGGCGCGGGTTCCGGCGCCTTGGCTGTACTGCTGCGGCGGGTGTTTTCCGAAAAGCTGGCGCTGGAAAACGCCGTCCGCAGTTGGGCGAGCGTCGACGCTGCAGCGCGCGCCGCCGTGCAGGCGATCGACCAGCGGCGGCTTGACTATGTCGAAGGCCTTCTGAAGCGCGCCGGTGTCGCGAACGATGTGGCCCGCGCCCGCGCCCAGATTCTCTATTGGGCGTTTCTAGGCCACGCGCTGACGGAGCAGCCGCTGCCGAAAGCAAAACAGCAGGCGATCATCGACGAACTGCTGCGGATGGCGGCGCGCTAATCGAATGTGATAGAGAACAGGCGTCAAGCTGGAAAACCGTCATGACTTCCCCGAACGATCATCTCGAAAGCACCGCCGATCCGAAGCTCCTGGAAATCCTGGTCTGTCCCATCACCAAGGGTCCGCTGGAGTTCGACGCGGCACGGCAGGAGCTGATCTCGCGCTCTGCAAAACTCGCTTATCCGATCCGCGACGGCATCCCGATCATGCTGCCGGAAGAAGCGCGCAAGATCGAGTGATCGATTTGAACCGTCATTGCGAGGAGCGATAGCGACGAAGCAATCCATCGCTCTCGTTGCGGAGACATGGATTGCTTCGCTTCGCTCGCAATGACGCAGAGAGAGAGGGCTACGGCCCTGTAATCGCAGCTACAGCGCCTCGCCCTTCAACAGTCGCGGCACTTCGCCTGAGAGGCCGGCGGCCTGGCGGATGAACATGCTCTTGAGCGGTGGCAGACGGTCGACGATGCCGAGCCCGACATCGCGCACGGTCCTGAGCAAGGTCGATTCGTTGGAGAACAGGAAGTTCAGCGAATTGGTCGCGACTCCCATGGCCATGGTGTCGAAGCGCCGCCAGCGCTGGTAGCGCTCGAGCACGTCGGCCTGTCCAAGATCGATGCCGAGCCGCGCCGCATCGACCACGACTTCCGCCAATGCCGCGACATCCCTCAGGCCCATATTGAGCCCTTGCCCTGCAATGGGGTGGATCAGATGCGCGGCATCGCCGACCAGCGCCAGCCGTTCGGCGATGAAGGAGCGCGCGACGAAATAGCCGAGCGGAAAGGCGCGCGGCTTGTCGAGCGCCTTGACCTCGCCGAGATGCAGCCCGAAACGTCGCTCCAGCTCGTCGTGGAATTCCTGTTCGCTCAAGCCGACGATGCGCGACGCTTCCTTGCGGTTCTCGGTCCACACCAGCGATGATCGCTTGCCCTTCAACGGCAGGATCGCAAACGGACCTGCGGGCAGGAAATGCTCTTCGGCGCGGCCCTGATGGTCGCGCTCATGACCGACGGTGACGACGATGCCGGATTGATCGTATTCCCAGCCATGGGTGACGATGCCGGCGCGCTCGCGCAGCTTCGAACGTGCGCCATCGGCGGCCACCAGCAGGCCTGCTTCGATCACGCTGCCGTCGGCGAGCGTGACGCTGACGAGATCGGCACTGGCGTCAAAGGTTGACACCGCGGTCGCGCGCAGATCAACACCTTCGGCCTCGGTGCGCGCCACCAGCGCGTCGATCAGCAGTCTGTTCTCGACCATATGCGCAAACGGCTCTCCGGGCTCGACATCGCCGGCAAAAGTCAGGAACACCGGGCGGGTGGCATCGTCGAGCCGCGAATCGGTGACGACCATGTCGAGGATCGGCTGGGTGGTTTCGGCGATCTCGGCCCAGATGCCGATCGCCTCGAACAGGCGGCGGCAGGCGGCGACGATCGCGGTCGCCCGCGGATCGCGGCTCGGACGCTGCGCAAGCGCCGGATCGGCCACGATGACGGGGATTTCCGGCCCCAGCCCCTGGCGCAACGCCAGGGCCAGCGCCAGACCCGCAAAGGCGCCCCCGCAAATGACAATGCCTCGCTGTGCCGACATGCAAGTCCCTTACGCGCTCATGCCCTCAGACTGTGCTTGCTACCTGATAACAGCTGGGCGAAACAGGGGTCCCAAACAAGGTACTTAATGCCGCGCATCGTCATTCCGGGGCGCGCGCCAGCGCGCACCCGGAATCCGGAGGTTTTTGCGCGAGATTCTCCGATGTGCGAGTGCACATCGTAGTTCGCGTCTTCGACGCGCCCCGGAATGACGGAGGAAGAGGAAGCTTCATGTCAAAAAGCCTGATTGACCTGCTTTCCATCCTGGATCTCGAGCCGCTCGAGGTGAATCTGTTCCGCGGCAACAGCCCGAAAACGAGCTGGCAGCGGGTGTTCGGCGGGCAGGTGATCGGCCAGGCGATGGTCGCGGCCTGCCGCACCGTCGAGGGCCGCCTGCCGCATTCGATCCATTGCTATTTCATCCTGCCCGGCGACCCGCAGGTCCCGATCATCTATCAGGTCGAGCGGCTGCGCGACGGCAAGAGCTATTCGACCCGCCGCGTCACCGCGATCCAGCACGGCAACGCCATCTTCTCGATCATGGTGTCGTTCCATGCCGAAGAGCAGGGCGCGTTCGATCACCAGGAGAAGATGCCGGACGTGCCGCCGCCGGAAAAGCTCACCGCGGAGGAAGTATCGAAGCAGCCGATGTTTCGCGAGATGCCTGACTTCATCCGCCGCTATTATGAATCCGATCGGCCGATCGAGCTGCGCCCGGTCGAGCTCGGCCGCTATTTCGGTCAGAAGATCGAGGAGGGCCGCATCCATGTCTGGATCCGCACCGCCGCGAAGCTGCCGGACGATCCCGCGCTGCATCTATGCGCGCTTGCCTATGCTTCCGATTTCTCATTGCTCGATGCGGTGATGGCGCGCTACGGCCGCACGCTGTTCGACAAGCGCATGATGCCGGCAAGCCTCGATCATGCGATGTGGTTTCACCGCCCGTTCCGCGCTGACGAATGGCTGCTCTACGCCCAGGATTCTCCGAGCGCGCAAGGCGGCCGCGGTCTGACCCGCGGCCTGATCTTCAAGCCCGACGGCACGCTGGTGGCCTCCGTGGCCCAGGAAGGCTCGGTGCGCGAACGGAAGTGAGCCTTAGAGCGTTTTCGAGCGAAGTGGAGACCGGTTCGCGTGAAGAAAACGCGTCAAAACAAGAATCTAGAGCTTCGGTTCTGATTCAATCAGAACCGAAAATGCTCTAGGCGTTGGCGAGTGTGCTGCGTTCGATCAGACCGAATTGCGACACGTACCACTTCGTGTACCAGCTCAAGGCCCAGGGAATCGGAATCAGGAAAGCGCAGGCGACCACGAACACGATGGTCCGCCACAGCATGTCCAGACCGGATGCCTTGAAGATGACCTCGCGGCGCGTACCGCCGATATTGCGGCAGATCCAGCGCAACTGCGCCGTGTAGACCCACGCCCAGCCGATAATGGTGATCACCGAAAGGACGACGAGGATATTCCAGCCCAGATAGGCCCAGATCGAACCGTTGAAGCTGAGGCCAAGCGGCTGGCCGTTGGCGGCGATGTTGGCCACGAACCATTTGATCAACAGCCAGTACAGCGCGATCTGCACCAGGAACATCAGATTGTTCAGCAACTCTGAGCCGACCATGGCGACGGCGATAAAGAGGGCCAGCGCGGCGAAATACCAGAACAGCGTGAGCGGCTGACCGGTAAACGAGAGATTGGGTCGTCCCGGCACGTGCACGCACGACACGATCCACCGGCAATACATCACGATGACCCACGGCGTCGGAATGATGAAGATCAGGCCCAGCCAAAGCACGATGGTTCGCCAGGTGATCTCCCAGACGCTGAAATCGATCGACAGCGTCCCGCCGGTATAGCCGGCCGCGCCGACCACAGGCGTGCCCCCGGGCGCCATCGCCGGTGGACGGGAGGCATCCGTGATCAGGCCTTCGATCTCGGCCGCCTTCTGCCAGCCCGACATTCCCTCGGTCCAGACCAGCGTGTCCGGCCCAACGATGCCCCGGACGATGAATTCGCGGAGCTGCGACTCCGGAAACGGGCCCCTTTGCTGACCCTCGGATGCATAAAACCAGGATCGATCGGCCATAGCATTTCCTTGGAATGAATCCGATTCTTGGGAAGACACACCAGCGGAGCCGCTGGCGAGGCAGGAAAGCCGCATTGTGACGGACGATCATGTCCCCTGTACAGGGAGCGCGGCCGGGGGATGCCGATGTTTTCCCCCTAAACCTGCAACTTTTTTGTGCCATTTGCTCAGAAAGATGCCAGATTGACGCGGCATCGGAGGCCACCCTGAAGACCAGGGTTGGCCGCGCCTCAAGAGAAATGCGGGCCGCTAGCCATGAAACTTGTCGTCGCCATCATCAAACCCTTCAAGCTGGACGAGGTGCGCCAGGCGCTGACCGAGATCGGCATCCACGGCATGACCGTGACGGAGGTGAAGGGCTACGGCCGGCAGAAGGGGCACACCGAGATCTACCGCGGCGCAGAATATGTCGTGAACTTCCTGCCCAAATTGCGCATCGAGATCGCCGTCGCGTCCGACGTCGCCGAGAAGGCGGTCGAGGTCATCACCGCCAAGGCGCGCACCGGCCAGATCGGCGACGGCAAGATCTTCGTCACCCCGATCGATCACGCGCTTCGGATCCGCACTGGCGAGACCGACAGCGACGCTCTCTAAGCTCTTTCCGAAGCCTTCCTGTGAGCGCGATCGGCGGAGCGGCCGGCCTGATCGAAGGCCACCCGCAGCAGGTGCTGATCCAGCTCTCCGGCGTTGCCGTCACCTTGGTATGGCGCGGGGCCGTGTCCCGCTCCGGGTATCGCTGCAGCAGGAGCTGGAAGGCCTCGATATTTCGCAGCATGCGAGGCGCTGCGGTAGCTGCGCTACTTAATTACCTCCGATTTGCCGTCGCGCTGGGCAGAATTATGTCCAGACTCTGGCATGCCCAGGAATTGGGCGACACTGATTACGTTTTGAGCGCGGCGGAATAGCGCAGGTCTGACCAATTCCCGTTCAGCGCGAAAATGGGCGGATTCATAATCCGTTAGGCAGCGCCGTCGATCTGGCACGGCATTTGATTCTAACGCCGGCGGCTGTGACCGCGTCGTGAATTTTCTCCGCGTGGTGGATCTCAGTCGACAACACCCGGTTCGTCTGCACCGGGCCCAAGCGGGGATAGGACACATGAAAATTGTTATGGCGATTATTAAGCCATTCAAGCTGGAAGAAGTCCGTGACGCCCTGACCGCCATCGGCGTTCACGGTCTCACGGTCACGGAGGTCAAGGGGTACGGGCGTCAGAAGGGCCACACGGAGATTTATCGCGGCGCTGAATATGCCGTGAGTTTCCTGCCCAAGATCAAGATCGAGGTCGCGGTTGCGGCCGACCAGGTCGACAAGACCATCGACGCCATCACCTCGGCGGCAAAGACCGGACAGATCGGCGACGGCAAGATCTTCGTCATCAACCTCGACCATGCGGTCCGTATCCGCACCGGCGAGGCCGATGCCGCAGCCCTCTGATTGCGCGCTCAAACCTTACAATTCAGGAGTAGAATAACATGACGTTCAAACGTCCCTACAGCGCGGGATTGGCGGCACTCGCATTCGGCCTGTTCGCCGCGACCGCTGCCTATGCCGAGCCGACCGTCAACAAGGGCGACAACGCTTGGATGCTCACCTCGACGGTGCTGGTGCTGTTGATGACGATCCCGGGACTGGCGCTGTTCTATGGCGGCCTGGTCCGCACCAAGAACATGCTCTCGGTGCTGATGCAGGTGTTCTACAGCGTCTGCATCGTCGTCGTGATCTGGGCGATCTATGGCTACAGCCTCGCCTTCACCGGCGGCTCGGATTTCATCGGCGGCTTCTCCAAGGCCTTCCTGGCGGGGGTCACGACGGATTCCAAGGCGGCAACCTTCAGCGTCGACGCCAACATCTCGGAACTCGTCTATATCTGCTTCCAGATGACCTTCGCGGCGATCACGCCCGCGCTGATCGTCGGCGCTTTTGCCGAGCGCATGAAGTTCGCAGCGGTTGCGCTGTTCATCCCGCTCTGGGTGACGCTGATCTACTTCCCGATCGCCCACATGGTCTGGTACTGGGCCGGTCCGGACGCGATCACCGATGCCGCGAAGGCGCTGGCAGCTGCGGCTGACGGCGCGGCGAAGACCGCGGCGCAGGCCAAGCTCGACGAGATCAACGCCGACGCCGGCTGGATCTTCAAGAAGGGCGCGATCGACTTCGCCGGCGGCACCGTCGTCCACATCAACGCCGGCATCGCCGGTCTCATCGGCGCGCTCCTGATCGGCAAGCGCACCGGCTACGGCAAGGAGCTGATGGCTCCGCACTCGCTGACCATGTCGATGGTCGGTGCCTCGCTGCTCTGGGTCGGCTGGTTCGGCTTCAACGCCGGTTCGAACCTGGAGGCCAACGGCAGCGCCGCGCTCGCCATGACCAACTCCTTCGTCGCGACCGCGGCGGCGGCGTTGTCCTGGATGTTCGCGGAGTGGATCATCAAGGGTCATCCCTCCGTGCTCGGCGCCATCTCCGGCGCGGTCGCGGGCCTGGTCGCCGTCACGCCGGCTTGCGGCTTCTCCGGTCCGATGGGCGCGATCGTGCTCGGCCTCGTGGTCGGCGTGGTCTGCCTGTTCTTTTGCACCGTGGTGAAGAATGCGCTGGGTTACGACGACTCGCTCGACGTGTTCGGCGTCCACTGCATCGGCGGCATCGTCGGCGCGCTCGGCACCGGCATCCTGGTGAACCCGGCGCTCGGCGGCACCGGCATCATGGACTACGTCGCGGGCAAGATCGCCGACTACGACTTCACCACGCAGATGATCGCGCAAATCTGGGGCGTCTGCACCACGCTGGTGTGGTCGGGCGTCGGTTCGGCGATCATCTACAAGGTCGTCGACGTGATCGTCGGCCTGCGCGCCAACGTCGAGACCGAGCGTGAAGGCCTCGACATCACCGAGCACACGGAGCGCGCCTACAACATGTGAGTTCTCCCGGGGTGTGATCTCTCCCGGGGTCACACCCAGAACTACGGTTTGGGCACATACCCGGCAATGCCCCGACCGTTGAGGGGCTCCAGCGCAAGTTGGAGCCCCTTTCTTTTTTGGCCGGGGCCGACGAAAAGAATCGCCAAGCTACCGTTCGCCGTCTGGCGCGATCAGCGCCACGGTCGGGAAATAGGTGCGATAGCGCCGCGTGTCGCGGGTCAGCAGCGGCAGTTGTTTGACTGCAGCATGGGCGCCGATGAAGAAGTCGGATAGCACCCCCGTGCGGCTGCCACGGGCGCCGCGATATCGGAGATAGGCCTTGCCGGCCAGAAAGAGCGCAGGGCGGGGAATCTCTGCAAGCTCGACTTTCAAGTCGCGGAGCGTGGCATCGAGCGCCTCGACCGTGCGGTAGCGTACGGAGACTTCCGCGTAGATGACGCTATTGATGAGCAGCGGCCCAGCGGAGGCTGCCAGCTCGAGCTGCGCCTGGGACCAGTCTGCCCAGTTCTCGTCGTCGGTCGCAAGGTCGAGAAGAACGTTCGAATCGACGAGCGTCATTCCGGCTCGTCGCGCAAGAGAGCCATGAGTTCGTCAGTGGTCATGCCCGGTCCCGCGGAGCCGCGCGCTTTGGCAAACCGGCTCGGCGGCCGGGGTCTGTCCGCCTTCTCGATCAGTACACTGCCGTCGTTGGCACGGCGAATATTCACCTGGCTGCCGGGACCAATACCCAGGTAATCCCGAACCGACTTAGGGATCGTCACCTGCCCCTTGCGGGTCACAGTCGTTGTCATCTTGATTCCAATCGGCAGGTAATACCTCAAACAGCATATGGTAATACCAAGCAAATTGTCCAGCAGGGCCGATGGTTAATCGCGTCTTAACCTCGCCGTATCTATGGTGGCTTGATCGGTTTACGGTCGGGTCGGATTCTCCTCGACCGCATTGAAAGTGCTGGCGTTTAGACATGGCAATGACCGCTCCCTCCGGCGTGGCGCAAGACGCCGGCAGTGCAATGCCGGCCGGTCAGGCCGAGCGTTCCCCGTTTGCGCGCACGGCCGAGCTCTTGGCGCCGTACCAGCCGGGCAAGCCATTGATCACGCTATCCTTGGGCGAGCCTCAGCACCCGGTTCCGGCCTTTGTCGGGCCGGTGCTGGCCAGGCACACCGCAGAGTTCGGCCGCTACCCGCTCGCCAGGGGCATCGAGCCGTTCCGCCGCGCGGTGGCGAACTGGCTGTCGACCCGGTTCCATCTGCCGCGGCCGGTCGATCCCGAGCGTGAAGTCCTGGTCCTGAACGGCAGCCGCGAGGGCCTGTTCTTCGCCGCCATCACCGCCGCCCGCTATGTCGGCCCGCGCCAGGGGACGCCGGCGATCCTGATGACGAACCCGTTCTATCCGGCCTATGGCGCCGGCGCCCGTGCCTCAGGCTGCGAGCAGGTCTATCTGCCGACCACGCCGGCCAACGGATTTTTGCCCGATCTCGACGCGCTGGATGACGCGCTGCTGGCGCGCACGGTGGCGTTCTACATCGCTTCGCCCGCGAACCCGCAAGGCGCGGTCGCCTCGCGCGATTATTTCGCGCGGCTGAAAGCGCTCGCCGACCGCTTCGGGTTCATCATCCTCAGCGACGAATGCTATTCGGAGATCTACACCCGGGAAGCGCCCGGCAGCGCGCTGGAATGCGCCGGTCCCGACTTCAGCAATATCGTCGTGTTCCAGTCGCTCTCCAAGCGCTCGAACCTGCCCGGCATGCGCGTCGGCTTCGCCGCGGGCGATGCGAAATTCCTCGCCGCCTTCCATGAGCTGCGCAACGTGGCCGCGCCGCAAGTGCCGGTGCCGCTGCAGCATGTCGCGGTCGCCGCCTATAGCGACGAGGCGCATGTCGAGGAGAACCGCAGGCTGTACCGGATCAAGTTCGACCTCGCCGACCAGATCCTGGGCAGCCGCTACGGCTACCAGCGCCCGGCCGGCGGCTTCTGCGTCTGGCTCGATGTTTCCGAGCGTGGCGGCGACGAGGCGGCGACGGTGAAGCTTTATCGCGATGCCGGCGTGCGCGTGATCCCGGGCAGCTATCTGGCGCGGCCGCAAGCCGACGGCTCCAACCCCGGCGCGGGCTATATCCGCCTTGCGCTGGTCTCCGACAGTGAATCAACGGCCGAGGCGCTGCACCGCCTGGTCGAAACCCTAAGTTAATCGCAAGGCTCTGAAAGCGCATGCCAGCGATCGAACGTGTCATTCCCCTGGTCGGCCATCTGCCGGTCCCGATCCGCGAAGCCCTGGAGCGGCGGGTGCGAGAATTCGGCGGCTTGTGCCTGATCACGCTTGCCGGCGTCGCCGCCGCGGCGCTGATGACGTGGTCGGTGCAGGACCCGAGCCTGAGCCACGCCACCTCGCGCCCGATCCGCAACATCCTCGGCTATCCCGGCGCGATCGGCGCCGACCTCCTGATGCAGATCCTGGGCCTCGGCGCCATCATGCTGATCCTGCCCATCGCGGTCTGGGGCTGGCGCATGCTGACGCATCGTCCGTTCGATCGCGAAGCGCTGCGGCTCGGATGCTGGATCCTCGCCACCGTGATCGCCGCCGGTTTCGCGAGCTGTTTTCCGAACAACGGCGCCTGGCCATTGCCGACCGGGCTCGGCGGCGTGGTCGGCGACGCGCTGGTGCGCGCGCCCGCGGTGGTGTTCGGTCCGGCCGGCGTGATCTATCGCCTGGTGCTTGGCGCGATCCTGTTCGTCGCGATGACGGCGAGCTTCCTGTTCGCGAGCGGCTGGCGCGCGAAGGAAGCCGAAGAAGAGCTGACGCCGCTCGAGGATCACGACGAGCCGTTCGTCGAGGACGACGAAGGGGATCGCTCGTCGATCTCGCTCGGCTGGCTGTTCCACGCAATGATGAGCGCCAAGGCGCGGCTTGGCTGGCTGCTCGGCACCGCCTATCGCTCGCTGGTCTCGAGCGCGCCACAGCCGCGCGCCGGCGCGTTCGAACGGCAGGAGCCCAGTCTCGGCGGCCGCACCGCGCCCTCCGTGGTCCCGGAGGCCAGCGAACAGTTCGACGAGGACGAGGAGATCGAAGACGAAGAGGACGACGAGGAGGAGGCCGCTCCGGTCGCCCAGGCGCCGCGCAAGAAACCGGCCCCGCGCGAGAAGAAAAAATCCTCCGACAAGTTCGAGCTGCCCTCGGTCTCCGTGCTGTCGGCGCCGAAGGCTGCGGATCGTCACCCGCTGAGCAAGGCCGAGCTGGAAGCCAATTCGCGCGCGCTGGAAGGCGTGCTGCAGGATTTCGGCGTCCGCGGCGAGATCGTCAAAGCCAATCCCGGTCCGGTCGTCACGCTGTACGAGCTCGAGCCGGCGCCGGGCATCAAGTCCTCGCGCGTGATCGGCCTCGCCGACGACATCGCCCGTTCGATGAGTGCGCTGTCGGCCCGCGTCGCCGTCGTCGCCGGCCGCAACGCGATCGGCATCGAATTGCCGAACGCGCATCGCGAAAAAGTTTACCTGCGCGAACTCCTGACCGCGAAGGAAGCAACCGAGTCGGTGGCAAAGCTGCCGCTCTGCCTCGGCAAGACCATCGGCGGCGACCCCGTCATCATCGACCTTGCGCGCACGCCGCATATGCTGATCGCCGGCACCACCGGCTCCGGCAAATCGGTTGCCATCAACACCATGATCCTGAGCCTGTTGTATCGGCTGCGGCCCGATCAGTGCCGCCTGATCATGGTCGATCCCAAGATGCTCGAACTCTCCGTCTATGACGGCATCCCGCATCTTCTCACGCCCGTCGTCACCGATCCCAAGAAGGCGGTGGTCGCGCTGAAATGGGCCGTGCGCGAGATGGAAGAGCGCTACAAGAAGATGGCCAAGCTCGGCGTCCGCAACATCGACGGCTACAACGCGCGTCTCGTCGAGGCGAAGGCCAAGGGCGAGGAGCTGACGCGCACGGTGCACACCGGCTTCGACAAGGAGACCGGCAAGGCGATCTACGAGGCGGAGAAGCTCGACCTCGATCCGCTGCCTTACATCGTCATCATCGTCGACGAGATGGCGGACCTGATGATGGTCGCCGGCAAGGACATCGAAGGCGCAGTGCAGCGCCTTGCGCAGATGGCGCGCGCCGCCGGCCTGCACGTGATCCTCGCCACCCAGCGTCCTTCGGTCGACGTCATCACCGGCACCATCAAGGCCAACTTCCCGACCCGCATCGCCTTCCAGGTCACCTCGAAGATCGACAGCCGCACGATCCTGGGCGAGATGGGCGCCGAGCAACTGCTGGGGCAGGGCGACATGCTCTACATGGCCGGCGGCGGCCGCATCAGCCGCGTGCACGGCCCGTTCGCCTCCGACGAGGAAGTCGAGAAGGTGGTGCGCCATCTCAAGACGCAGGGGCAGCCGGAATATCTGGAAGCCGTTACCGCGGAAGAGCCGACCGACGAGGACGGCGCGGTATTCGACTCCACCGGCATGGGCGGGGATGGCGGCGGCGACCTCTACTCGCAGGCGGTTGCGATCGTCAAACGCGACCGCAAGGCCTCGACCTCCTATATTCAACGACGCCTGCAAATCGGCTACAACCGCGCGGCCTCATTGATGGAGCGGATGGAACTCGAAGGCATCGTCGGCCAGGCCAACCATGCCGGCAAGCGCGAGATCCTGATCGAAGAAGAAGGCAGCATGTGATCCTGCCCCGATAATTTCACGGAAAAACGATATCCCCGCGGCACTACCCACGGTAAACTCAGGCATGATCCGGAAAAGTGGACACCGGTTTTCCGAAACGATCATGCCCAAAGGTCGGAACGACGCGTTGCATCAGAATCCGAAATACCGAATGGCCAAACACCACGCTTATCGCGCCATCCATGCCGGGTTGGCGATCCTGATCGCCACGTCGATCGCCGGCGCCGCGCCTTCGTCCGCGCAGAACGTGCCGGTGCCGAAGCCCGCGCCGAAGGGCCGCGACGGCACGCAGATGAGCGCGCAGGAGCAGAGGGGCCCGACGACGACGGGCTCGACGCAGACGCCGCCGACCCCTGTGATTCCCGATCCGCGCCGCAACGTTCCGGCCAACATCTTCGCGACATTCGACGCCAACCAGAAGGCGCAGGCCGCGCGGATCAGCAGCTATCTCTCCTCGCTGCAGACGCTGTCAGGCAGTTTCGTGCAGGTCGGCCCCGACGGCTCCAAGACCAAGGGCGATTTCTACATCCAGAAGCCGGGCAAGGTTCGCTTCGAATATGAGCCGCCGAGCCCGATCGACATCGTTGCCGACGGCTCGTCGGTCGCGGTGCGCGACCGCAAGCTCTCCACCCAGGACATCTATCCGCTGTCGCAGACGCCACTGCGCTACCTGCTGTCCGATCGCATCGACCTGATGAAGGACACCAATGTCGTCAGCGTCACCGCCGACGACGTCTTCATCTCGATCACGATCGAGGAGAAGCAGGCGCTGATCGGCACCAGCCGCTTGATGCTGATGGTCGGCGCCAAGGACGGCCAGCTCAAGCAGTGGACCGTCACCGACCCGCAGGGCTACGACACCACGGTCGCCGTGTACAATCTCGACACCACCAAGAAGATCGATCCGGGCCTGTTCAAGATCGATTTCACGAACTACCAGACCCCACCGGGTTAGTTGATCGCAGGATGGGTCGAGCGCAGCGAAACCCATCATGGTGCCGCATGCGAGAATGATGGGTTTCGCTTTCGCTCTACCCATCGTACGGCCCTATTGCGCTTTGCGCGTCCCCTGTGGACAATCGATTCCGACGCTCCAATCCATGCTAAGACGCGTTTCCCATGCGTCTTTCCCTGACAACCTGGAACATCAACTCGGTGCGCCTGCGCATCGACCTCGTCGCCAAGTTCATCAAGCAGGCGCGGCCGGACGTGCTCTGCCTGCAGGAGACCAAGTGCATCGACGACGCCTTTCCGCTGAAGCGGTTCAAGCGGCTCGGCTATGAGCATGTCGCGCTGAACGGACAGAAGGGCTATCACGGCGTCGCCATCATCTCGAAAGTGCCGTTCGAGAAGACCGACATCCGCACCTTCTGCGACAAGATCGATTCCCGTCACATCTCGGTCGAATTCGGAGAGAAGGCGCAGCTCGCAAAACCGCTGGTGTTGCACAACTTTTATGTCCCGGCCGGCGGCGACATCCCCGATCCCGCGCTCAATCCGAAATTCGAGCACAAGCTGCAATTCCTCGACGAGATGAAAGCCTGCGAGCCCTTGCATCCGCGCGGCGACGACCGTCACATCCTGGTCGGCGACCTCAACGTCGCCCCGCATGAGAACGACGTGTGGTCGCACAAGCAGCTCTTGAAGGTCGTTTCGCACACGCCGATCGAAACCGAGAAGCTGCTCGCAGCCCAGTTGCATGGCGAATGGTTCGACGTCGCTCGGGAGCGAATTCCACTATCGGAGAAGGTCTATACGTGGTGGAGCTACCGCGCCGCCGACTGGACGGTGGGCGATCGCGGCCGCAGGCTCGATCACATCTGGGTCTCGCGCGCGCTCAAGGACAGCGTCACGGATTTCACCATCACCCGCGACGCCCGCAGTTGGGAACGGCCGTCGGACCACGTGCCGGTGACGGTGACGCTCGAGGTGTAGCACCGACCACGTCATTGCGAGCGCAGCGAAGCAATCCATCGCGCCGCTTGTGGAGGCATGGATTGCTTCGCTTGCGCTCGCAATGACGTGGAGAGAGCAACGCGCCCCAACCTACCCCTCACCATGAGGATCGGCAGCTACGAACTCAGCTTCCCACCCGCCACCAGAATGTCGCTCGCGATCTGGGTGGTGCGGGTGGCGAATTCGTCGCGCAGTCGTCGCGCCGCGGCAGGATCACTCTCCAGCACGCGTTGAAACAGGCTGCGCGCGATACGAATACAAGAGGCGCGCTCCAGCGCGGTCGCCGTTGACGGCCGCTTCATCCGCACGATCAGGGCGAGTTCGCCGATCAGTGCGCCGGGGCCAGCGATGATCTCGGCGCCGCCGTCCTCAACGCGGAAGGTGCCGTGCTGCACGACATAGCCCGCATCGGCCTCATCGCCGGCATGGAAGAGAACATCGCCACGTTCGAAATTACGCTGTTCGGAGCCGATCGCGAGCATGCGTAGCGCAGTATCCCCCAGCAGCCGCAAGGTGGAGACGCGTTCGAGCAGCGCTACGTCATCTTCGATCGACATTCAGGCCGGTGACCGGGGATACGATTCGGTCGCGAATCGTATCACGGCACCAGCTTGTAGCCACCGGCTTCCGTCACCAGGATCTCGGGGTTGGCGGCGTCCTTTTCGATCTTCTGCCGGAGCCGGTAGATATGCGTCTCCAGCGTGTGGGTGGTGACGCCCGAATTGTAGCCCCAGACCTCCTGCAGCAGCGTCTCGCGCGACACCGGCATCTGGCCGGCGCGATAGAGGAAACGCAGGATCGCGGTCTCCTTCTCGGTCAGCCGCACCTTCCGCGCATTGGCGGCGGTCAGCATCTTCGAGCCGGGGCGGAAGCTGTAAGGACCGACCGAAAACACCGCGTCTTCGCTGGCCTCGTGCTGGCGGAGCTGGGCCCGGATCCGTGCCAGCAGCACCGCGAAGCGGAAGGGCTTTGCTACGTAGTCATTGGCGCCGGACTCGAGACCGAGGATGGTGTCCGAATCTGTGTCGTGCCCGGTCAGCATGATGATCGGTGCCTTGAAGCCGCCCTTGCGCAGGGAACGTACCACCTCGCGGCCATCGGTATCGGGAAGGCCTACATCCATCAGGACCAGATCGGGAGAATTGGTCTTGGCGGCGCTGGCGCCCTTGGCCCCGGTGTCGACCGCGGAGGCTTCGAATTCCTCATGAAGCGAAAGTTGTTCGACGAGCGTATCACGCAAGTCGGTATCATCGTCCACGATCAAAATCTTGCGGGCATTGGCCATAGGAACGATCCTCTTGGAGGCAGGCAGCAGCGGACACAAGCGGACAGCGCTTTTGGCCGAGACTTGATAGTGAGAGTCGTATGTAGGTAGTCGTTCATTACCGATTCACAAGCCAATCACAGTCTATCCCAAATCAGCGGCCGATTGGATGAATGTGCTGTAATCCCGCCAGATAGAACAATCGGGGCCGGGGAGGCAAGGCGCGAGCTTTTCGATTCACATGGGAAGTTCCAATTTTTCAATCACTTATGAGACAACCGCGCGTGATCGGCCGTTGTCCTTGATTCAGATCCGGCCGGCCGCCGGTAACCCGTGCCGGGGGTGGCTGACCGCGGACGGCTGGTCGGTGCCGGTCGCGCTCGGCCGCGGCGGCATCCTTGCCAACAAGCGCGAGGGTGACGGCGGCACCCCCCGCGGGGTCTTCCACCCGAGGCAATTGTGGTGGCGGGCGGACCGCAGTTCCCGGCCGCGCACCTTCCTGCCGACACGCCCGATCCGGCCCGAGGACGCCTGGTGCGAGGACCCGGCGGACCGCCACTACAACCAGCCGATGCAACTCATCCGCGAGCAGTACGGCGACCGGTTGACGCGCCAGGATCATCTCTACGACTTCATCATCGAGATCGACCACAACACGACGCCGCGCATCGCCGGCCGCGGCAGCGCGGTGTTCCTGCATCTCGCCCGCCCGAATTTCGCGCCGACCGCCGGCTGCGTCTCGATGACGAAGTCGTCAATGCTGCGGCTGCTGCGCCGGATGAGCCCGCGGACGAGAATCGTGATTGGGTAGAGGGCCGGTTTTGCTCTGCGGGGAAGGAGTCAGTTGGGTTCGACCAAGCTTCCACAACGTCATTGCGAGGAGCGAAGCGACGAAGCAATCCATGCCTCAGCAAGTGGCGAAATGGATTGCTTCGCTTCGCTCGCAATGACGACGGGGAGAGCGCCAGTCATCCTCACCGCGCGCCGAAGATCGCGGATCCCACCCGCACATGCGTGGCGCCCATCTGGATCGCGGTGGTGAAATCTGCGCTCATGCCCATCGAGAGATTCGTCAGGCCGTTGCGCGCGGCGATCTTGGCCGTCAGCGCGAAGTGCGGGGCAGGGGGGTCGTTGACCGGCGGGATGCACATCAGGCCTGAGATCGAAAGCCCGTAATGCTCGCGGCAGCGCGCGATGAAGGCGTCGGCATCGGAAGGAGAAATGCCCGCCTTCTGCGGCTCCTCGCCGGTATTGATCTGGACGAACAATTGCGGATGCCGGTTCTGATTTTTGATTTCCTTGGCTAACGCCTCGCAAATGCTGGGGCGGTCCACTGAATGGACGGCATCGAACAGCGCCACCGCCTCCTTCGCCTTGTTGGATTGCAACGGCCCAATCAGGTGCAGCAAGATGCCCGGGTGAGCCTGCATCAATTCGGGCCACTTCGCCTTGGCCTCCTGCACGCGATTCTCGCCGAAAACGCGCTGCCCGGCCGCAATGACAGGCGAAATCGCATCCGCGCCGAACGTTTTCGACACCGCGATCAACGTCACCGAGCCACGATCGCGACGCGCATCCTTGCAGGCGCGCGCGATTTCCTGCTCGACCTCTGCGAGACCGTTTGGTGAATGCGCGGTTAGCGGCGCCGTGTTTTCCGGTGTCATGTCATCTACCAACGCGTGGTCCTGCGAGGGTTTCCTCGAATTTTACCAAATCCGGGAAAGGCTTCTTGAACCCTTCCTTCTACTTTCACGAGTGGGGCTAGGGGACAATGATGTCTAAAATTAATTTCAACCGCAAACGCGCGAAACTCAAGAATCTTCTGGGAATTCGCGCACGATTGGCACTGCTTGCGCTGTTGCTGGTGGCTCCCTTGATGCTGGACCGCGTCCGCACCCTGGAAGACTCGCGCGCCAAGCAGCTCGCGCATGCGGTCGAAGAATTCGCCACCCTCACAGCACATAGCGCCGACGCCCAGCGCGAGGTGATCTCCTCGGTCGAAACGGTGCTGAAATCCGCCGCCTATATCCGCGCATCCGCCGGCGGCATCGGCAAGAGCTGCGAAATCCTGCGCGCCAGCGTGCCCGCCAACATGCCGTGGATCCGCAGCCTGATGTTTCTCGGCAGTGACAACCGGATCCAGTGCTCGACCGACAACGCCTATGTCGGCATCGATCTCAGCGACCGGCCCTATGTCGCGGAAGCGCGGACCCGCCGGGAATTCGTCTTGAGCGATTTCATCGTGGCGCGGCCCTCCAATACGCCGGTCGTGATGGCCGCTTACCCGGTCGGCGCCATCAACAGCGAAACCGACTCCGTGGTTCTCGCGGCAATCAACCTGGACTGGATGTCGGGGATCATGACCAATTACGGCGGACGCGCCGGCGTCTCCTCTGTGCTGGTCGACAGCGCCGGCACGGTTCTCGCAGCACCGCTCGATCAGGCGAGCATGATCGGCCGCTCGCTGGATACCGTGCCTTTGATGTCAGCAATCGCGGACAAGGCGCTCAGCTACGGCGAATCGTCCGGCTCGATCTCCTTCACCGCGGCGGATGGCACCAACCGCACGATCAGCTTTGCCCGCATTCCCGGCACGCGCTCGCGGCTGATCGTCAGCATCGACGAGGCCAGGGTGACGGCTGCAATCGATAGCGATATCCGCACCGCCTATTGGCAGCTCGGCTTCGTCTGCCTGCTCGTGCTGTTCGGTGCGCTGGTCGGCGCGGAAAAACTGATCATCCATCCGATCGACGTGATGACCCGCACGGCCAGGCGCTTCGGCGAAGGCGACTGGTCCGTCCGCGTCGCGAAGGGCAAGCTGCCGGCGGAGTTCGTGCCGCTCGCGCGCGCCTTCAATGCGATGGCCGCGCAGCTCAGCCAGCGCGAACGCGATCTCGTCGCCACCAACGACCGCCTGACGGTGATGGCCTCGATCGACATGCTCTCGGGGCTTGCCAACCGCCGGGGTTTCCAGAGCCGGCTCGATTTCGAGTGGATGAAGGCGCAGCAATATGATTGCGAGCTGTCGCTGTTGATGATCGATGTCGATCATTTCAAGCTCTACAACGACACCTACGGCCATCCCGAAGGCGACGCCTGCCTGACCAGGCTCGGCGAGACGCTCTCCGGCATCGCCGCCGACACGCTGGGCTTTGCCTGCCGCTACGGCGGCGAGGAGTTCTGCCTGCTGCTGCCGAACACCAGTACCGTGCGCGCCAAGGAGATCGGCGAGATCGTGCGCGCCGCGGTGCAGGATCTCCGACTGCCGCACGCGACCTCCAGCCACCAGATCGTCACCGCCAGCGTCGGCGTCGCCTGCACCAAGCCGGGCCCGTCGCTGCACCCCAGCGACCTGATCGAAGCCGCCGACGCCGCCCTCTATGCCGCCAAGCATCTCGGCCGCAACACCGTCGTCGAGCACGGTCTGGTGCGAGATGCCGGCGGCGCGGCGGCGATGGCAATGGCGAGTTAGATTTCTCTCCTGTCATTCCGGGGCGCGACGAAGTCGCGAGCCGGAATCCATCGGGCCGCAGGCGCAGGTGGAGAAATGGATTCCGGGCTCGATGCTTCGCATCGCCCCGGAATGACGGCGGAGATTCTGCAGCGTTTCCAACGTGATTCGCCCCGTCCAGCCTTTGCGCGAAAAACATTCCGCTTCCGTCGTCGGGCAAATCAGTGATTTAACTCCGCGCGTCTCACCCAAATGAGGGGCGGCTCGCGATCGTCACGAACGTGCGGTGGGATGCGGTGGACGTGACGGGTGTGACTGACGAGCACACACATCACGGACGGCGAAGTCGTGTGGTTCTGGCGCCCCGACGCTGGCGCTAAGTTCTGTTCGTTGAACGGAGCGACGGTGGCAAGAAAGCCCGGTCACCGAGAAGAGCACGAAGTAAGCCGTAAACCACTGCGCAGGGAAAGCCGGTGTTGCTCCGGTTGACCTGTGGTCCTACCCCCGTGCTTTTTGTTGCACGGGGCCCACGGGTGCAGCCGGCACCCGGCTTTCCCTGCGCCCTCAGCTATCGAAGAGGGCGAAACGAGGCGCAAGACTCGGGCAATCAATGCTGCGAGAACGTGAACTCATATCCCCTCCACCGTCATGCCCCGCCAACGGGTCGGCGCGTACGCGCCGCCCGATGACAGGCTCCGGCGGGGCATCCAGTACCCGACGGCCTCTCGGCGTAAGCACGACTGCCTCTGGAATACTGGATCGTCCGGTCAAGCCGGACGATGACAGCGGAGAGCTGTTTGACAATTGAATCAGATCTCTCCGTCCGTCGTCGCTGCTTTCGCAGGGGCGACAGTAGGTTGGGTCGAGCGCAGCGAAACCCATCAATCTTGCCGCTCACTCCATTGCGATGGGTTTCGCTGCGCTCGACTCATCCTACCTATGAGGACGGGGCAAGTGCCCAACCCGTTGACCCCGCAGCCAATTCTATGGCCTAGTCCGCCGTCTTCTAAACGGCCGAAAGGCCCCAAGAGCCCTGCTCCATGACCTCCGAACGTTACAACGCCCGTGAATCCGAGCCGCGCTGGCAACGCCAGTGGGATGAGAAGGCGATCTTTGCGTCGAAAAACGACGATCCGCGGCCGAAATACTATGTGCTCGAGATGTTCCCGTACCCTTCCGGGCGCATCCATATCGGCCACGTCCGGAACTACACGCTCGGCGACGTGCTGGCCCGCTACATGCGCGCCAAGGGGTTCAACGTGCTGCATCCGATGGGCTGGGACGCGTTCGGCCTGCCGGCGGAGAACGCCGCGATCGAGCGCAAGGTCGCGCCAAAGGCGTGGACCTACGACAACATCGCGGCGATGAAGAAGCAGCTCCGCTCGATCGGCCTGTCGCTCGACTGGAGTCGGGAATTCGCGACCTGCGACCCCAGCTACTACAGGCACCAGCAGAAGCTGTTCCTGGACTTCCTGCGCGCCGGCTTGGTCGAGCGCGAGAAGCGCAAGGTCAACTGGGACCCGGTCGATATGACCGTGCTCGCCAACGAGCAGGTGATCGACGGCCGCGGCTGGCGCTCGGGTGCTGTTGTCGAGCAGCGCGAGATGAACCAGTGGGTCTTCAAGATCACAAAGTATTCGCAGGAATTGCTCGACGCGCTGGATACGCTGGACCGCTGGCCGGACAAGGTGCGGCTGATGCAGCGCAACTGGATCGGCCGCTCCGAGGGCCTCTTGATCCGCTTCGCGCTTGACACCGCGACCACGCCGGCCGGCGAAAGCGAATTGAAGATTTTCACGACGCGGCCGGACACGCTGTTCGGCGCCAAGTTCATGGCGATCTCGGCGGACCATCCGCTGGCGCAGGCTGCGGCCGCCAAGGATCCGAAGCTTGCCGAGTTCATCGCCGAGGTCAAACGGATCGGCACCGCGCAGGAGATCATCGACACTGCCGAGAAGCAGGGTTTTGATACCGGCATCAAGGCGATCCACCCGTTCGATCCGAACTGGAAACTGCCGGTCTATGTCGCGAACTTCGTGCTGATGGAATATGGCACCGGCGCCATCTTCGGCTGCCCGGCGCACGACCAGCGCGACCTCGACTTCGTCAACAAATATGGTCTTGGCAACACGCCGGTGGTCTGTCCCGAGGGTCAGGACCCGAAGAGCTTCGTGATCACGGACACCGCCTATGACGGCGACGGCCGCATGATCAATTCGCGCTTCCTCGACGGCATGACGATCGAGCAGGCGAAAGAAGAAGTGGCGAAGCGATTGGAATCGGAGCTGCGCGGCAACGCGCCCGTGGGTGAGAGGCAAGTCAATTTCCGCCTGCGCGATTGGGGCATCTCGCGCCAGCGCTATTGGGGCTGCCCGATTCCGATCATCCACTGCCCGAAATGCGACGTGGTGCCGGTGCCCGACAGCGCGCTGCCGGTGACGCTGCCGGAGGACGCGACCTTCGACAAGCCGGGCAACGCGCTCGACCATCATCCGATCTGGAAGCACGTCACCTGCCCGAAATGCGGTGGGCCGGCGCAACGCGAAACCGACACCATGGACACCTTCGTGGATTCGTCCTGGTACTTCGCGCGCTTCACCGATCCCTGGAACGAGACGTCGCCGACCACGCCCGCGGTCGCCGACCGGATGATGCCGGTCGATCAGTATATCGGCGGCGTCGAGCACGCGATTCTTCACCTGCTCTACAGCCGCTTCTTCACCCGCGCGATGAAGGCGACCGGCCACATCGCGATGGACGAGCCATTCGCCGGCATGTTCACGCAAGGCATGGTGGTGCACGAGACCTATCAGAAGGCCGACGGCACCTATGTGACGCCTGCCGAAGTGAAGGTTGAGGTGATCGGCGGTGAACGCCGCGCCACGATGATCTATGGCGACGAAGAGATCACGATCGGACCGATCGAGAAGATGTCGAAGTCGAAGAAGAACACGGTCGACCCTGACGACATCATCGCGGCCTACGGCGCCGACGTCGCGCGCTGGTTCATGCTGTCGGACTCCCCGCCCGACCGCGACGTGATCTGGAGCGACGAGCGCGTGCAGGGCGCGGCGCGTTTCGTGCAGCGGCTGTGGCGGCTGGTGAATGAATCCGCCGAGATCGCCAAGGCGGCGCCAGCGGCCCGGCCGGCCTCATTCGGGCCCGAGGCGCTCGCCTTGCGCAAGGCGGCCCATGGCGCGCTGGACAAGGTGTCCTCCGGCATCGAGCGGCTGCATTTCAATGTCTGCCTCGCCCATATCAGGGAATTCGCTAATGCCCTGGCCGAGACCCTGGCCAAGGGCGACAAGCCCGCGCCGGACGTCGCCTGGGCGGTCCGCGAAGCCGCGGTCATCCTCGTTAACCTGTTCGCGCCCATGATGCCGCACCTGGCCGAGGAATGCTGGCAGGTTCTGGGCCGGGAGGGGCTGATTTCGGAGGCTTCCTGGCCGCAAATCGAACGCGATTTGCTGGTTGAAGACAGCGTGACCCTGGTGGTCCAGGTCAACGGTAAGAAACGGGGTGATGTTACCGTGCCACGGGCGGCCGAAAATCCTGAGATCGAGGCTGCCGTTCTGGCGCTCGATGCGGTAAAAGCCGCCATGGGCGGCAAGCCCGTCCGCAAGGTGATCGTGGTGCCCATGAGGATCGTGAATGTCGTCGGCTAGGATCCGGATCGCTCTCCGGCTCGTCGCGGTGGCCGCTTTGGCCGCGCTGACGGCCGGCTGTTTCCAGCCGATGTATGCAGAGCATACCGACGGCACACCGGCGCTGCGCGAGAAGCTGATGGGCGTCGAGCTCCCGCCGATCACCGACAAGCCGAACGCGTCCCGCGAGGCCCGCATCGGCGTGGAAGTCCGCAACGCGCTGGCGTTCAAGCTCTATGGCAACGCCACCGGCATGCCGCCGACCCATCGACTGGTGATCCGCTTTACGACCAGCCGTTCGTCGCTGATGGTCGATCCGAACACGGCACTGCCGACCGGCGAGAACTTCGGCATCGACGCGCAGTACAACCTGGTCGATATCGCTTCCAACAAGTCGGTGATGACGGGCTCCACCTTCTCGCGCGTGTCCTACGACATGCCGGGCTCCTACCAGCGCTTCACCCGCACGCGCGCCTTGCGTGACGCCGAAGATCGCGCCGCGCAGGAGATCGCGGAGAATATCAATACCCGGCTGGCCTCCTTCTTCACCGCCGGCACCTGATCGCCATTGGTCGCGCTTCGCGGAAAAGACATCGACGCCTTCCTCGCCCGGCCCGATCCCGGCCGTCCGATCATCCTGCTTTACGGCCCCGATGCCGGCCTGGTGCGCGAGCGCGCCGACGCGCTGATGGCCTCCGCGGTCGACGACCCCAACGATCCGTTCTCGCTGGTCCGTCTCGACGGCGACGACCTCGCCGCCGAGCCTTCGCGATTGGTTGACGAAGCGATGACGGTGCCGCTGTTCGGCGGACGGCGCGCGATCCGCGTCCGTGCCGGCTCACGCAATTTTGCTAGCGGCGTCGAGACGCTTTCAGATTCGCCGGTGAAGGATTGCCGCATCGTGATCGAGGCCGGCGACATCAGGCCGGACTCACCGCTGCGCAAGATCTGCGAGCGCGCCAAGACTGCGGTGGCGATCGGCTGCTATCCCGACACCGAGCGCGACCTCGCCAAGCTGATCGATGACGAGTTGCGGGCATCCAATTTGCGTATCGCGCAGGATGCCCGCGCGGTGCTGATGTCACTGCTCGGCGGCGACCGCCAGGCCTCGCGCAACGAAGTGCGCAAGCTGACGCTCTATGCCCATGGCCGTGGCGAGGTCACGCTCGAGGATGTGATGACGGTGGTCTCCGATGCATCCGAGCTGAAGCTCGATCCGATCGTGGACAGCGCCTTCGCCGGCAATGCGGCCGCGGTGGAGAGCGAGTTTGCGAAAGCGATGGTCGCCGGCACCTATCCCGGTGTCATCATCTCGGCCGCTCAGCGCCAGGCGGCCTGGCTGCACAAATCGGCGCTGGCGATTGCCGATGGCGCACCGGTTTCGTCGGTGCTCGAGGGCGGCTTTCCGCGGCTGCACTTCTCGCGCAAGGGCGCGGTCGAGATCGCGTTGCGTAACTTCAGCCCGCAGCGGCTGGCCGGCATCATCGAGCAGCTCGGCACCGCCGCGCTCGACATGCGCAAGCAGAACTCGCTCGCCGCCGTGATCGCGCAACGCGCCCTGCTCTCGATTGCCGCGAATGCACGAAGGAGAGGATGAGACGCGATGCATCCCAAGCGTCATTGCGACCGATGCAATCCATCTCGCCGCTTGCGGAAATGTGGATTGCTTCGTCGCTTCGCTCCTCGCAATGACGGGAATGCGCATTGGGTAAGGCCGGACTAGCCGCCCTCGAGCCGCCGCATCACTTCGTCGAGCTGCTCGAGGCTGCGGTAGCTGATCTGCACGATGCCGCCGGGGTCGCGGTGGTTGACGCTGACGGTGAGGCCCAGCGCATCGGAGACGCGCTTCTCCAGCGCAAGCGTGTCGGGGTCCTTCTCCTTGCTGCCGCCGCGCGCCTTCTGCGGCTTGCGCACCGGCACGCCCTCGTCATGCGCCAGCGCCTCGGTCTGGCGCACGTTGAGGCCTTCCGCGACGATGCGCTTGGCGACGCCGAGCGGATCCGGCACGCCGATCAGCGCGCGCGCATGACCGGCGGACAATTCACCGCTTGCGATCAAGGCCTGCACCTCGGCGGGCAGCTTGGTCAGTCGCATCATGTTGGCGACATGGCTGCGGCTCTTGCCGACGATCTTCGCGATATCTTCCTGGCTGCGTTTGAACTCGTCGGCCAGCGCATGATAGCCCTGCGCCTCTTCCATCGGGTTCAAGTCTTCGCGCTGCACGTTCTCGATGATCATGATCTCGAGCGCGTCGCTGTCGTTGACCTCGACCGGGACGATCGGCACTTCGTGCAGGCCGGCAAGCTGGGAGGCGCGCCAGCGCCGCTCGCCGGCGATGATCTCGTAGCGATCCTGCGCGCCCTTGACCGGGCGCACCACGATCGGCTGGATCACGCCGCGCTGTTTGATCGAATCGGCGAGCTCATGGAGCTCGGCATCGGCGAAGCTGCGGCGCGGATTGCGCGGATTGGCTTTGAGGAATTCGATCGGCACCTTGCGCTGCGTGCGCGGCCGCTCGACATGCGCGGCCTCGCCGCCGACGTCTCCGATCAGACTTGCAAGCCCGCGGCCCAGTCGCGAACGCGCTTCGTCGGCCATTGTCGCCAGCTCCCTTGGATTCACGTAGCAAACTCCGGAAACAGAATTTCAGATTGGTCGGATCGTAGGCTGGGTCAAGCGCAGCGAAACCCATCGCGGTCATCGCGTGAGAGAACGATGGGTTTCGCTGCGCTCTACCCATCCTGCGGATCACCCTTAACTCGCACGCAACTCGCGTTCGCGCTGGATCACTTCGGTAGCGAGCTTCAGGTAGGCTTCGCTGCCGACGCACTTGAGATCGTAGACCAGCACCGGCTTGCCGTAGGACGGCGCTTCGGAGATGCGCACATTGCGCGGGATCATGGTGTTGTAGACCTTGCTTCCCATGAACTGCCTGACGTCGGCGACGACCTGGTTCGACAGGTTGTTGCGGGAGTCGAACATCGTCAGCACGATGCCGTGGATCGAGAGGTTCGGATTGAGCGTCGAGCGCACCTGCTCAACCGTCTGCAACAATTGCGACAAACCTTCGAGCGCGAAGAACTCGCACTGCAGCGGCACCAGGATCGCATCCGACGCCGCCATCGCATTCACGGTGAGCAGGTTGAGCGACGGCGGACAATCGATCAGCACATAGGTGTAGTCGGCGTCCGGCGAGGTGTTGTTGTTGAGTCCGGCAATGGCGTCGCGCAGGCGGAAGGCGCGGCCCGGCGTCGTACCCAGTTCGAGCTCGAGGCCGGAGAGATCCATGGTCGAGGGGGCAATATGAAGCCGCGGCACCGCAGTCGCTACGAGCGCGTCGCGCAGCGGCGCCTCGCCGACCAGCACGTCATAGGTCGAGCAGCTGCGATTGCGGCGGTCGATGCCGAGCCCGGTCGATGCATTGCCCTGCGGATCGAGATCGATGACCAGGACCCGCTCGCCAATTGCCGCGAGTGCGGTTCCGAGATTGATCGCTGTGGTTGTCTTACCGACGCCCCCTTTTTGGTTGGCGAGCGACAGGATGCGCGGATGGCCGGCCGGCTGCGGCGCCCTATCCTCTTGATAAACCTCATCAATTACGGTCATATCGTTGCCCTGCTGATCCCCTGCGTAAAGCTCAACGTCGCCCGATGGAGTCGAGCTCGACAATCCAGCCATGTCCGCCGGTCCGGCTGGAGTGAAGTTGCGGCTTGATTGTCCAATATTTAGTGGCTTCGGTCAATTCAGCCTCTACATCTTGGCCCTTCAGAAACAGCGCTTTTGCACCCTTTCGCACCAGCGGTTCCGCAAAGCCGATGAGTTGATGTAGCGGAGCCAGCGCCCGCGCGGTCACGCAATCGATGGGCCCGCTGATTCTATCCACAATATCCCCGATGTCGGCCAGATGCACCGTCCCCGGCGCACCCGTCACTCGAAGCGCTTCACGGAGAAAGGCCGCCTTTTTGGCGTTACGCTCGATCAGGTGCACTGTGGCACCCGGCGCCTCCGCGAGCGCGCAGGCGAGCACGACACCCGGAAAGCCGCCGCCGCTGCCGAGGTCGACCCAGATTTTTGCTGCAGGAGCAAGGGTCAGCAGTTGCATCGAATCGGCGATATGGCGGGTCCAGAGTTCGGGAAGCGTCGACGGCGCGACGAGATTGGTCTTGGCCTGCCACTCCAGGAGAAGCGCAACATAGCGCTCGAGCCGGACTTCCGTTTCACGTGAAACGGGGATGAGGGCGAGCGCCGCTGCCTTGTCGGTGCGGGCGGCTGTTAGTGCTTTAGGCGGTGATGCTTTGATCATCGGTCGGGAAGATGCCGGTCAAGAGCAGGCTGTCGTGGCGAGCGAGCCCCGTTTCACGTGAAACCCTACGCAGTCGCGCTCGCCGTCTTCCGCCGGGCCTCACGGCGCAGATAGGCGGCCAGGATGCCCAGCGCCGCCGGGGTCATCCCATCGATCCGACCCGCTTGGCCGACGGTCCGCGGCTGCGCAGCCTTCAGCTTGGCGCGCGCCTCGTTGGAGAGGCCGGGCACGTCATCATAATCGACGCCAGTCAGGATCAATCCCTCATCGCGGCGGAAGGCATCGACGTCGGCGACCTGGCGCTTCAGATAGACGTCGTACTTTGCATCGATCTCCAGGTGAACGGCGACCGATGGCTCAATGGCCGATAGCTCCGGCCAGATGCCGCGCAGCGTCGACCACTCCACTTCTGGGTAGGACAGCAGCTCAAATGCCGAGCGACGGACGCCATCGCGGTTGAGCGCAAGCCCGTGCCTTGTGGCCTCGTTCGGCGTGATGGAAAGTGACCTAGTCAGCGCCCTCGCGGCATTCAGCGCCGCCATTTTCGCGATGTGGCGCCTGGCGCGGGCTTCGCCGACGCACCCCAACGCTATCCCCTTGTCCGTCAGCCGCTGATCGGCGTTGTCGGCCCGGAGCGTGAGCCGGTACTCGGCCCGCGAGGTGAACATCCGATAGGGCTCAGTGATCCCGCGCGTGACGAGGTCATCGATCATCACACCGAGATAGCCATCAGCGCGGTCGAAAACGATCGGATCAGCGCCGCCGGCGGAGAGCGCCGCGTTCAGGCCAGCGACAATCCCCTGCCCCGCCGCTTCCTCGTACCCGGTCGTGCCATTGATCTGGCCAGCCAGGAACAGCCCCGGCAATCGCTTGGTCTCAAGCGTGGGTTCAAGCTCGCGCGGGTCGACATGGTCGTATTCGATCGCATAGCCCGGCCGGACCATCTTGACCCGCTCAAGACCTGGAATCGAGGCGAGGATCGCCAGCTGGACGTCCTCCGGGAGCGAGGTCGAGATGCCATTGGGATAGACCGTGTTGTCGTCGAGGCCTTCGGGCTCCAGAAAGATCTGGTGACCGTCGCGGTCCCCGAAGCGGACGATCTTGTCCTCGATCGAGGGGCAATAGCGCGGCCCGGTGCTCTTGATCTGGCCGGAATACATCGGCGAGCGATGCACATTGGCCCGGATCACCTCATGCGTTTCGGGCGTGGTGCGGGTGATCCCGCACTGGACCTGCGGCGTCGTGATCCGGTCCGTCATGGTAGAGAACGGCTCGGGCGGATCATCGCCGGGCTGCATTTCGACTGCGGACCAGTCGATCGTGGTGCTATCGAGCCGCGGCGGCGTCCCGGTCTTCAGCCGGCCAAGCGTAAAGCCCAGGCGCTCAAACGACACCGAAAGGCCCATGGCCGGCGCCTCACCGACTCGGCCGGCCGGCCAATTCTTCTCGCCGAGATGGATCAGGCCGCGCAAAAAAGTGCCGGTCGTGATCACGACGGCGCCGGCTGCCAGAACCCTCCCATCTCCGAGGCGGATGCCGCTGAGGTGCCCATTGGAGGTCAGGAGATCATCGGCTTCGCCCTCGACCACGCTCAGATTGGCGGTATCGAGGATCGCAGCCTGCATGGCCGCAGCATAAAGCTTGCGATCGGCTTGAGCCCGCGGTCCGCGGACGGCGGGACCCTTGCGGCGGTTCAGCATCCGGAACTGAATGCCGCCGGCGTCGGCAATCCGACCCATCAGACCGTCCAGCGCGTCAACTTCTCGGACCAGATGGCCCTTACCGAGTCCCCCGATCGCGGGATTGCAGGACATCGCGCCGATGGTCGAAAAGCGATGCGTCACCAGCGCCGTCTTCGCGCCCATCCGGGCAGCCGCGCCGGCGGCCTCGCAGCCGGCATGGCCGCCACCGATGACGATGACGTCGAATGAAAGCGATTGTGTAGACATGCTCAACTTCTAGCGCGGAGCGGTGAAAGTCGAAAGACAAGTTTCGCCGATCCAATCCCAATCCTGTTTCACGTGAAACGGGGTCGCGGACCTTACAAATCAAGCGAGCTACGCCGGATGATGTTTCACGTGAAACGGCGAGCCCCGCTGGCCCAGTGGCCTATGCGGTTGCGGACTCAAAGGCCTACTTCCCGACGCAGAACTCCCGGAAGATCACGTCGAGGATGTCTTCGACGTCCACGCGCCCAAGAAGCCGCCCGAGGCTATAGATCGCGCTCCGCAGTTCCTCTGCAGCGAGTTCTTCACCCGCCCCGACCACCGCGATCGCCCGCTGCAGCGAATCGGCCGTCTCCTGCAACAGCTTGCGTTGACGCGTCCGGGTGATCAGGCCGCCTTCGCCGGACCCAAAATAATCATGGGCGAAGCGGACCAGGGCCGCGATCAGTTCCGGGATGCCTTCCCCGGTTCGGGCCGAAATCCTGAAGATCCCCGTCGCTCGTCCCGATACAGCCGGCCGATCCTCAGCCGCTGAACTGATGTCGATCTTGTTCCGTACCGCCCAGACCGGCGCCGATCCCTCGTGCGAAATCGCCAGCCCTTTACCATCGGTTAACCACAATACCAGGTCGGCTTCCTCGGCACGGGCGCGGGCGCGGCGCACTCCCTCCTGTTCGACGGGATCGTCGGTTTCGCGGATGCCGGCGGTGTCGATCACCGTTACTGGATAGCCGTCGAGATCGAGCTGCACTTCAATGACATCACGCGTGGTGCCGGCATGGGGCGAAACGATCGCAACGTCGCGCCGGGCGAGCTGGTTGATCAAAGTCGACTTGCCGACATTCGGCGGGCCCGCGATCGCGACCACCAGGCCGTCGCGGAGCCGTTCGCTCTGCGCCTGGGCGGCCAGCACTCGCTGAATCTCGACCAACAGCGCTTTGACCTTCCCGAGAGCCGGCGTAATCAGTTCGGCTGGCACGTCGCCCTCGTCGGAAAAATCGATGCCGGCCTCGATCAGCGCGGACGCTTCGATGATCTGTGCGCGCCAATCGCGGGCGCGATCGCCGAGCAGGCCCTTCAACTGGCGCAGCGCCTGACGCCGCTGGCGATCGGTGTCGGCATGAATGAGATCGTCGAGCCCTTCGGCCTCGGTCAGATCGAGCTTGCCATTCTCGAAGGCGCGGCGGGTGAATTCGCCGGCCTCGGCGGGCCGAACGTTGTCCAGGCCGGCGAGCGCATTGAACAACGCACCGAGCACCGCACGTCCACCATGGACATGAAACTCGGCGACGTCTTCGCCCGTGGCGCTCGCGGGCGCGGGAAACCAGAGGACCACCGCGTCGTCGATCGGCTGGCCACGGGCATCCTGCAGCAGCACCCTGGCCGCCATCCGCGGCGCTGGAATCTTGCCGGCCAGCTTCACCAATGCCGGACCAGCCCCCGGTCCTGACACCCTGACAATGGCGATCGCACTTGGCGGCCGTCCCGAGGAAAGAGCAAAGATAGTCTGGTCGCGTGGATGCATCGCCTATTTGTTAGCGAACCAGCAGGAAGGCAACGCTGAATTAGCGCACCCTGACGCTAATGCCTTTTATTGCAGCGCAATATGAAGGTACCTTATCGCAGCAATTGTGCAGCAATTTGCTGCGATATCCGCAACGGGCCAACCCAATCAGGTCTTCGCGTGTCGATAGAATACTCTACCTATCAAACACTTAGACTAACCGCGACATCCTAAATCGATATAGCTTATGCTGCAGCTAGGTCGCAGCATAAACTACGCTTATTGCATCGCAGCATAATTACTGGGCTGTCTCCGATCCCCGCTTACGTGTTCATTGAATCGAAGAACTCGGAGTTGTTCTTCGTATTCCGGAGCTTGTCGAGCAGGAAGTCGATGGCGTCCATCGTACCCATCGGATTGAGGATCCGGCGCAGCACGTACATCTTCTTCAGCACCTGCGGGTCGGTGATCAGCTCCTCCTTGCGCGTGCCAGAGCGGGAAATGTCGATCGCCGGGAAAGTCCGCTTGTCCGAGACCTTGCGGTCGAGGATCAATTCGGAGTTTCCGGTGCCCTTGAACTCTTCGAAGATCACTTCGTCCATGCGGCTGCCGGTGTCGACCAGCGCGGTGGCGATGATGGTGAGGGAACCGCCTTCCTCGATATTGCGGGCGGCGCCGAAGAAGCGCTTCGGCCGCTGCAGGGCGTTGGCGTCGACACCGCCGGTCAGCACCTTGCCGGATGACGGCACCACCGTGTTGTAGGCGCGGCCCAGGCGCGTGATCGAGTCGAGCAGGATCACCACGTCGCGGCCGTGCTCGACCAGGCGCTTGGCCTTCTCGATCACCATCTCGGCGACCTGCACGTGACGCACCGCCGGCTCATCGAAGGTCGAGGACACCACCTCGCCCTTCACCGAGCGCTGCATGTCCGTGACTTCTTCCGGACGCTCGTCGATCAGAAGCACGATCAGATAGCATTCGGGATGATTGTGGGTGATCGAATGCGCGATGTTCTGCATCAGCACGGTCTTGCCGGTGCGCGGCGGCGCCACGATCAATGCACGCTGGCCCTTGCCGATCGGCGCGACAATGTCGATCACCCTTGCAGAAAGATCTTTTCGCGTCGGGTCATCGATCTCCATCCGGAAGCGCTGATTGGGAAACAGCGGCGTCAGATTGTCAAAATTGACCTTGTGCTTGGACTTTTCAGGGTCCTCGAAATTGAGCGAATTGACCTTCAGCAGCGCAAAGTAGCGCTCGCCCTCTTTCGGGCTGCGGATGTGGCCTTCGATCGTATCGCCGGTGCGCAAGCCGAAGCGGCGGATTTGCGAGGGCGAGACGTAAATGTCGTCAGGGCCCGGCAGATAATTGGCATCGGGCGAACGGAGGAAGCCGAAACCATCGGACAAAACCTCGACGACGCCTTCACCGATAATGTCGGTTTCCTGGATCGCGAGCTGTTTGAGGATGGCGAACATCAGCTCCTGCTTGCGCATGGTGCTGGCGTTTTCGACCCCATTTTCTTCGGCGAACGAGACGAGCTCGGCCGGCGTCTTGGACTTGAGGTCTTGAAGTTTGATTTCCCGCATGGGGGTGGTCCTGTGGAGCATTTTTTTAGAGAAGGGTCTTGCGAGGTGGCTTTGAGAAAAAGCGGACGCAAAAATGAAGGTCCGCAGGTCTAAGCAAGGAAAGCGCCGGTGGGGCTTCAAACCTGATGTGGCGGCCGGCCCGTTGATGGAACCGGAACGCGATCACATCCGCCTGCGTGGGGTGGGATTGAGACAAATATAGAAAATCGCTTTGCGCTCCGCAAGAAGGACTGAAGCCTGATTCGTGGGCAAACGGCTTGCCTAGAACGGCTTGACCACCACCAGGATCACGATCGCGATCATCAGGACCGTCGGTACCTCATTGATAATCCGATAAAATCTTTGGCTCCGGGTATTCCGGTCGGCGGCGAAATCCTTCATCCAGCGGGCAAAAAAGCCGTGGACACCGGAGAGCACGAGCACCAGCAGCAGCTTGCCGTGCAGCCAGCCGGAGCTGAACCAGTGACCGGCCCAGGCCAGGTACAGGCCGGCGAGCCAGGTGATGATCATCGCCGGATTGATGATCGCCCTCAAAAGGCGCCGTTCCATCACCTTGAAGGTCTCGGACTGCGTCGAACCCTTCTCGGCCGCGCAATGATAGACGAACAGCCGCGGCAGATAGAGCATGCCGGCCATCCAGGAGATGACCGCAATGATGTGCAGCGCCTTGATCCACTCGTACATCGTGATTGCTGAGCTCCTCGGAACATCTCGGGCAGCATCACCGTTCTCAGGGAGGGCCAGCCAGCGAGGTCACGGATACATATCCGCAAGCTCCGCTCTCTTAAAACCAATTAATTTTAGAATCTTAGGTTTGAGTCTAGGTGGCCGTGGATTTGACTCATGCAATGCGATCCCGCCGTTCTCGAGCGCTTGTTCACACCGCTCAACAATTCCGCCTCTGCCGTCGCTCAGCGAAATATCGTCCAGCGCCTCAAGCGTTTGCCGGATTCTTTGGCCAGCTTATCAAGAGACAAGTTCACATATTCTCACTATCATGCCAGCAACGCGGCGGACTTGTCCTCGCAAGAGGCGCTGTGAAGAAAAGGTTTAGATATCCCTAAGGCGGCGATCTCGCGCCGATAGTTGTAGGCAACCTCCACAGGGATTCACAGGATAGGCAGAGGTTCTGGTGCCCACATCAGGCAATTACTTTCACCTGCATCTGGTGTCGGACTCAACCGGCGAGACGCTGATCACAGTGGCGCGCGCGGTGGCCGCGCAATACGCCAATGTCTCGCCGGTCGAACACGTCTATCCGCTGGTGCGCAGCCAGAAGCAGCTCGACCGCGTGCTCGATGAAATCGAGGAGTCGCCCGGGATCGTGTTGTTCACGCTGCTCGAGAAGGATCTCGTCAGCCGGCTGGAAGCGAAGTGCAGGGAGATCAACGTTCCGAGCCTGTCGATCATCGGCCCGGTGATGCAACTGTTCGAGGCGTATCTGGGTGCGGCTACCTCTGGCCGGGTCGGCGCGCAGCACGTGCTGAACGCGGAATATTTCAAGCGCATCGACGCGCTGAACTACACCATGATGCATGACGACGGCCAGCATGTCGAAGGCCTGGAGGAGGCCGATGTCGTCCTGGTCGGCGTGTCCCGCACTTCGAAGACGCCGACCTCGATCTATCTCGCCAACCGCGGCATCCGCACCGCGAATGTGCCGCTGGTGCCCGGCATTCCGCTGCCGCATCAACTGGAGCACCTCAAGAAGCCGCTGGTGGTCAGCCTTCATGCGACGCCGGAGCGCCTGATCCAGGTCCGGCAGAACAGGCTCTTGAGCATGGGCGCCGCTTCCGGCAATGACGAATATATCGACAAGCAGGCGGTCGCCGACGAAGTTGCGTTCGCGCGCCGTCTGAGCGCAAAATTCAATTGGGCGCTGCTGGACGTCACGCGCCGCTCGATCGAAGAGACCGCGGCAGCGGTGATGAAGCTCTATAACGACCGCCAGCGGCAGCGACCGCTGGAGTGATTCGGTGGCGATGACGATCTGGCGCGGAAAAGATCCACTGGTTCTTGCTTCACAAAGCAGCGCGCGAAAGATGCTGCTGGCCAATGCGGGGCTTGCGTTCGAGGCGCTGCCGGCGGACATCGACGAACGGGCGATCCAGGAACATTCGGGCCTTTCGGCGCCGGCGGAAATCGCTTCACGGCTGGCACGCGAGAAGGCCCTGTTTGTTTCCGCGCAACGGCCGCGACGATTCGTCATCGGCGCCGACCAGACACTGGCGCTTCACGACAGGCTGTTCAGCAAGCCTACAAGCCGCGACCAGGCGGCTCGACAATTGCGTGCGCTCGCAGGCCGTGTTCACGAACTGCATTCCGCCGTCGCCGTTGCCCGTGACGGCAAGATCCTGTTTGCCGACACCAGCGTGGCACGCATGTCCATGCGTCCGCTCAGTGAGGACGAGATCGACGCCTATCTCGACCAGGCTGGCGAGGCCGTGACCACCAGCGTCGGCGCCTATCAGCTCGAGGGCCTCGGCGCACATCTGTTCGAGCGCATCGACGGCGACCATTTCACCATCCTCGGCCTGCCGCTATTGTCCCTGCTCGCTTTCCTGCGTAGCGAGAATTTGCTGGCAATCTGACACCTTTCCAAGCGATGACTGAAAGATGCTGATCCTGGGACTGACCGGCTCGATCGGGATGGGGAAATCCACCACCGCGAAACTGTTCGCGGAAGCCGGTGTTCCCGTCTATGACGCTGACGCGACCGTGCACAAACTCTACGAAGGCGAAGCGGCGGCCGCGATCGAAGCCGCCTTCCCCGGCACCACCGCCAATGGCAAGGTGGATCGCGCCAAGCTTTCCGCACGCGTGGTCCACGACCCCGCCGCCATGAAACAGTTGGAGCAGATCGTTCATCCGATGCTCGGTGCTTCCCGGAAGAAATTCTTCGAAGACGCGGAAGCCTCCGGCGCGCCTGTCGTGGTCGTCGACGTGCCCCTGTTGTTCGAGACGGGCGGCGAGAAACGTGTCGATGCGGTGGTCGTCGTGACCACCTCGCCGGAAATCCAGCGCGAGCGGGTGCTGGCACGCGGGACCATGGACGACGAAAAGCTCGATGCCATCCTGGCGCGCCAATTGCCCGACGCCGAGAAACGCAAGCGGGCGGATTTCGTGGTGGATACCTCACATGGCCTTGATCCGGTGCGCGCGCAAATCAAGGACATTCTGGCTGAGGTGGTTAAGATGCCGAAGCGGCGAATCTGATTCGCCTGGTACTTTCCGGTCCTAGAAATCCATGCGCGAAATCGTTCTCGATACCGAAACCACCGGCCTTGATCCCCTGCGCGGCGATCGGCTGGTCGAGATCGGCTGCATCGAGATCTTCAACCGCATGCCGACGGGGCAGACCTACCACGTCTACATCAATCCTGAGCGGGACATGCCGGCGGAGGCCTTTGCCGTTCACGGCCTCTCGACCGAATTTCTGGCCGGCAAGCCGCTGTTTTCAGAAGTGGTCGACGAATTCCTGGCATTCATCGCCGATGCGCCACTGGTGATCCACAACGCCTCGTTCGACATCAGCTTCATCAATGCCGAGCTCGAGCGGATCAAGCGGCCTGTGATCATCAAGGATCGGCTGGTCGACACCCTGCTGCTGGCACGCCGGAAGCATCCCGGCGTCTCGAACCGGCTCGACGATCTCTGCTCGCGCTATTCGATCGATAATTCCCGCCGCACCAAGCACGGCGCGTTGCTCGATGCCGAGCTCCTGGCGGAGGTCTATATCGACCTGATCGGGGCGAGGCAGTCGCAGCTCGTCCTGGCCTCGGAAGTCACGATCGCCCAGGTCGGCCAGGGCGATATGCCGCGGCGGCAGCGTGAGATTCCGCTGGCGCCGCGGGTGACCGACACAGAACGCGAAGCGCATCGCGCCTTCATCGCCACGCTCGGCGACAAGCCGATCTGGAACGATTATCTACCGGCGATGGCAGAAGCTGCAGAGTAGGATTTAGCTCGGTTTCGCACCGGACGCCTGGGTAGCCTGTGCTGCCGCCTGCCGTTCCATGTTCTGGCGATACAGGCCAACGAAGTCGACGGGATCCAGCATCAAGGGCGGGAAGCCGCCGTCGCGCACGGCGGTGGCGATGATCTCGCGCGCGAACGGGAACAACAGCCGCGGGCACTCGATCATCACCAGCGGATGCAGGTTTTCCTGCGGCACGTTCACGATCCGGAACACGCCAGCATATTGCAGGTCGAAGCTGAACATCACCTTGCCGGCAGTCTCGGCCTTGCCGTCGACCGAAAGCGTCACCTCATATTCGCTCTCGGAGAGGTTTTTGGCCGAAACATTGATCTGAATGTTGATCGCCGGTTGCTGCTGCTGTGGCCCAAGGGAGGTCGGCGCGTTCGGGTTCTCGAACGACAGGTCCTTGGTGTATTGCGCCAGCACGTTGAGCTGGGGCGGGGCCTGCTCGGGGGGTGCGCCGTTGCCGTTGGTCATGGGAAGCTCTCCTGAGCACTGGCGATCGGAGACGGTCTGACGTCCGAGGCCGCAGTTAAGGTTTTGGAAATGCTGGTGCCGGGCGAGTGGCTATCATAGCCCCACACTGCTCCACAAGGCGACAGTCCTTCATTGGCCAAACCTTCGCCGGTTTGCTGCCGAGATCGGCCATCGCGGTCGAAAGGCCGCAGCATTTGATACGTAAATGTTTGAAGATGCGTGATTTCCGGGCATCATCGGATTTCCCCTCGCGGCCAAAACGCGCTAGAATGACCGCGCCAAAACGCGCCATTGGCCGAGCGGAGTTTCGTGCCTACATGCTGCGGACTGAATTGGCGAGGTAATCTCCGCCGTTCCCAGAGCGGAACGCCCGCCGGGGCGGACCGTTGCCAGTGCAGATCAGAAAGCGAACACGACGTGGATATCTACACCATCATCTTCCTGGCGCTGGCCGTCTTCATTTTTCTGCGCCTGCGCAGTGTCCTCGGACAGCGCACCGGCAGCGAGCGGCCACCCTATGACCGCGCGGCCCCAAACGTGCTGCAGCGGGACAATAATGTCGTCCCGATGCCGGGGTCGGTGATCGATCAGCCGCCTCCGCTGCCGAGCAAGGAGGTGACGCCGCCTTCCGACCGCTGGAAGGGGATCGCCGAACCGGGCACCGCGCTGGCGCAGGGGCTGGACGCCATTGTCGCCCAGGACTCCTCGTTCGATCCGCGCCATTTCATCTCGGGTGCGCGCAGCGCCTATGAGATGATCGTGCTGGCCTTTGCCAATGGCGACCGCCGCGCGCTGCGCGATCTCTTGTCGAGCGAGGTCTATGAGAGCTTCGATGCCGCGATCAAGGATCGCGAGAAGCACGAGCAGAAGACCGAGACCCGCTTCGTCTCGATCGACAAGGCCGAGGTCGTCGGCGCCGAAGCGCGCGATCGCTCGGCGCAGGTCACGGTCCGCTTCGTGTCGCAGATGATCTCCGTCACCCGCGACAAGGCCGGCACCATCGTCGACGGCAACCCGGACAAGGTCGCCGATATCACCGATATCTGGACATTCGCCCGCGATACGGCGTCGCGCGATCCGAACTGGAAACTGGTTGGCACTGGAAGCGCCCACTGACCGGCTTCGCCTTGCGCGTCTCACGTCCGCGTGCTGCGCAATCGCCCTCCTATGCTCGACGGCCACGCTAGAGGCGCGGCCAAGGTCGCCAGCGAAGGCGACCAGGCATTCGGCGGTCCAGCATCACCGCCACCTGCCCTATCCGCGTCTGGAGTTTCCGCTGCAGATCAGCGGCAGCCAGTATGAGCCGCTGGCCTGGACCGACATGCCGGGCTGGCGCGATGACGATCACCTTGCGGCCTACAACGCCTTTCGCGCGAGCTGCCGGCCGATCGCCGCGCAGCACGGGCTGCCGTCGGAATCGAAGGCGCTCGGCACCTCGCTGCGCGATCCCTGCCGCATCGCCAAGGGCCTGGAACTTACCGATGAGGGCAAGGCGAAAGCGTTCTTCGAGGAGCATTTCCTTCCCTTGCGCATTTCGCGGCTCGGAGAGGGCGAGGGTTTCGTCACCGGCTATTACGAGCCCGTGCTCGATGGGTCGCGGACCCAGACCGACATCTACAACGTGCCGGTCTACCGCCGGCCGTCGAACCTGTTCGTCCGCGGCGCCAAGCCGAACTCGGCTGGCCTGCCGAACAAGGGCCAAGTGTTCCGCAAGATCGGCCGCCGCAAGCTCGTGCCTTATTATGACCGTGCCGAGATCGAGGACGGCGTGATCGCCGGCCGCGGCCTGGAAATCTGCTGGCTCAAGGACCAGACCGATCTCTTGTTCGCGCAGATCCAGGGCTCGGCGCGGGTGCGCCTCGCGGACGGCTCGACAGTGCGCATCAACTATGATGCCCACAACGGCTATCCCTATACGCCGGTCGGCCGCATCCTGATCGACCGCGGCATCATCCCGAAAGAGCAGATGTCGATGCAGAAGATCAGGGACTGGATGGCCCAGAACCCTGACGGCGCCAAGGAATTGCGGCGGCAGAACCGCTCCTATGTGTTCTTCCGCGAGGTGCAGCTCTCGGACAAGGACGAAGCGGTCGGCGCGCAGGGCGTGCCGTTGACACCGGGCCGCTCGATCGCAGTCGACAAGGCGCTGCATGTCTATGGCACGCCGTTCTTCATCGAAGGCGAATTGCCGATCGAGTCGGAGCAATCAAGGACACCGTTCCGCCGCCTGATGATCGCGCAGGATACCGGCTCGGCGATCGTCGGCCCGGCGCGCGCCGACCTCTATTTCGGCGCCGGGGCCGATGCCGGAAGGGTTTCCGGTCGGCTGCGGCACAATATGCGCTTCGTGATGCTGGTGCCGAGGAGCCTCGATCCCGTTGCGCGCGGGCGCAGGATGCCGGTGCCGGATGAGCGGCCGTCGGAAAAGATCGCAAAACTGTTTCCGCAAGTGGATCCGCAAAAAGAGAACAGCGCGGCGAAGCCCGTGGATGCTTCCGCTGCACCGGCTGCGCAAAATGCACCCGTCGCAAAACCGGTGCCGCTGCCGGAGCCGCGACGCGGCATCAAGGCGGAGAATGAAACGCGGCGCCATCGGCACTACCGCCATCACCGCACCTACAGATGAAGCGTCCCGTTCCGATTGCAGATCCGGCGCCGCCGCGGCGAAGGCGCGCGCTCAGCGAAGAGGAGCGCGCGTTGTGGGAAAGCGTCGCAAAGCAGGTCAAGCCGCTCCGCAAACGCCATCCCGTTGCCAAGGCGCACGCCGCGCCTGAAGCGGAGACCAAGGCCGCTGCCAGACCGGCTGTGTCGGCGAAGCCGATTCCAGTGAAATCCGCGCCCGCGCCGCGGCCGCAGACGCCGCCACCGCTGGCGCCGATCGGCCGCCGCGAGCGCGCGCAATTATCGCGCGGCAAAAAAGAGATCGATGCCCGGCTCGACCTGCACGGCATGACGCAGACGCGCGCCCATCGCGTGCTGTTTGCGTTCCTGCAGCGTGCCCACCATGACGGGATGACGTTCGTGCTCGTCATCACCGGCAAGGGCAAAGCCGGCAGCGCTGATTCCGAGCGCGGCGTGCTGCGGCGACAGGTGCCGCAATGGCTGAGCCTGCCGGAGTTCCGCGCGCTCGTCGTCGGTTTCGAGGAAGCCCATGTTGGCCATGGCGGCGAGGGCGCGCTTTATGTGCGCGTGCGGCGGGCGCGGATTTAGTCGTCGTCATTGCGAGGAGCGAAGCGACGAAGCAATCCATCCCTCCACACCTGGAGACATGGATTGCTTCGCTTCGCTCGCAATGACGATTACCTCACAAAATAAATCGGCTCAGATCGGCATTCTTCGCGAGGTCGCCGACATGCTTGCGCACATAGTCGGCGTCGACCGTGATGGTGTCGCCGTGGCGATCGGGCGCGGTGAAGGAGATTTCGTCCAGCACCCGCTCCATCACCGTCTGTAGCCGCCGCGCGCCGATATTCTCGACGGTGGAATTGACGGCAACGGCAATGTCGGCGAGCTCGTCAATAGCGGCGTCCGTGATCTCGAGCTTCACACCTTCGGTTTGCATCAGCGCGACATATTGCTTGATCAGCGATGCTTCGGGCTCGGTCAGGATGCGGCGCATGTCGTCGCGCGTCAGCGCCTGCAGTTCGACCCGGATCGGCAGGCGGCCCTGCAGCTCCGGCAACAGGTCGGAGGGTTTTGCGATATGGAATGCGCCGGAGGCGATGAACAGGATGTGATCGGTCTTCACCGGGCCGTGCTTGGTCGTAACAGTGGTGCCCTCGATCAGCGGCAGCAGGTCGCGCTGCACGCCTTCGCGCGAGACGTCGCCGCCGGCGCGATTCTCGCGCACGCAGATCTTGTCGATCTCGTCTAAGAACACGATGCCGTTGTTCTCGACCGCGTTGATCGCCTCCTGCACCAGCTGGTCGGTATCGAGCAGCTTGTCGGATTCCTCATTGACGAGGATTTCGTGCGAGCCCGCCACCGTCAGGCGCCGGGTCTTGGTGCGGCCACCCATCTTGCCGAAGATGTCGCCGATCGAAATGGCGCCCATCTGCGCACCGGGCATGCCGGGGATTTCGAACATCGGGAAGCCGCCGGAGGACTGTGTCTCGATCTCGATCTCCTTGTCGTTCAATTCGCCGGCACGCAATTTCTTGCGGAAGGATTCCCGCGTCGCCGGGCTCGAGGCCGGCCCGACCAGGGCATCCAGCACGCGTTCTTCGGCGGCAAGCTGCGCGCGCGCCTGCACGTCCTTCCGTTTGCGCTCGCGGATCAGTGCAATCGCGACCTCGACGAGATCGCGCACGATCTGCTCGACATCGCGGCCGACATAGCCAACCTCGGTGAACTTGGTGGCTTCGACCTTGAGGAATGGCGCGCCGGCAAGCTTTGCCAATCGCCGCGCGATTTCCGTCTTTCCGACGCCCGTCGGCCCGATCATCAGGATATTCTTCGGCAGCACTTCCTCGCGCAGGGAACCGGAAAGCTGCAGCCGCCGCCAGCGGTTGCGCAAGGCGATCGAGACCGCGCGCTTGGCGTCGGTCTGGCCGACGATGAAACGGTCGAGTTCGGAAACGATTTCGCGGGGGGAGAAGTCGGTCATGTCACCTAGCTAGGGGTTCGGGGCTGCGAGAGCAAGCTGAGGTTGGATTGCCGGCGGGCCGGAAATGATGTCGAGTTCGTAACCTGCGCTCATGCGTCACAGACCATCAACAGAGCGCGCCCGTCGGGCGTATCGATCATGCGGACTTTCCCAAATCCCGCTTTCTCATAGGCGCGCACGGCCCGGGCATTGTTCGGATCGGGATCGGTGACGATGCGCGGCGCGCCCTGCTCCAACCGGTCGACGACGAACCGCCGGATCAGCGCCGAGCCGTGTCCGCGTCCGATCATGTCGGACTCGCCGATGAAAAGATCGATGCCGCGTGTGCCTTCGGGATGTGTTCCGAAGCCTTGATTCCAAGCCGTCAGCTCGTAACACTGGATGTAGCCGAAATCGCTGCCATCGGCGGAGACGATGAACTGATCCATCGCCGGCTCGTCGAGATCGCCACTCACCAGCGCATATTGCTCTGACGGATCGCCCCACCATTCCCGGACATGCGGCATCGCCAGCCAGCGCTTGATGAGCCCAAGATCGGACGTCGTCATTTCCCGGAAGGTGTAAGCGGCCGCCACGCTTCAGCCGCCAAGCGCTTCAATTGTGACGTTGCGGTTGGTGTAGACGCAGATGTCGGCGGCAATATCGAGCGAGCGGCGCACGATCGCCTCGGCGTCCTTGTCGCTGTCGATCAGGGCGCGGGCCGCGGCCAGCGCATAATTGCCGCCCGAGCCGATCGCCATCACGCCGGCCTCCGGCTCCAGCACGTCGCCGGTTCCGGTGAGGACGAGGGAAACGTCCCTGTCGGCGACGATCATCATCGCCTCCAGCCGCCGCAGGTAGCGGTCGGTGCGCCAGTCCTTGGCCAGCTCCACGGCCGCCCGGGTCAATTGTCCCGGATATTGCTCGAGCTTGCTTTCCAGCCGCTCGAACAGAGTGAAGGCGTCGGCGGTGGCGCCGGCAAAGCCGCCGATCACGTCGCCCTTGCCGATCCTGCGCACTTTCTTGGCATTGGCCTTGATCACCGTCTGGCCGATCGAGACCTGCCCGTCGCCGCCGATCACCACCTTGCCGCCCTTGCGGACGGTTACGATCGTGGTGCCGTGCCATACGGTCGGCTCGTTTGGGGATGCTTGCATGGGGTACCTCTTCGTCCGAGCAGATTTAGGCCGTCGGCCAGTGGCTTACAATCGGGGGAACAGAGCGTTTTCGAGCGAAGTGGGCACCGGTTCGCGTGAAGAAAACGCGTCAAAACAAGATCGGCAGCCTTTTCGGTCACCATGGCCGCAACTTGGCCGCTTTTGGCGTCATCCCGCAGTAGCGAAGGGGTCATCAGCCTGTTAAAAGACGCCCGTTTTCGGCACGGGAAAGCTCAATTTTCATGCGCAAGGCGACGATCAAGCGCAAGACCAAGGAAACCGACATCGAGGTGGCGGTAAACCTCGACGGGTCTGGTGTGTCCCAGGTTTCGACCGGGATCGGCTTCTTCGACCATATGCTCGACCTGTTGGCGCGGCATTCGCGCATCGACATCACGGTCAAGGCCGAGGGCGACCTGCATGTCGACCACCACCACACCACCGAAGACGTCGGGATCGCGCTTGGACAGGCTGTGAAACAGGCGCTCGGCAACATGGCCGGCATTACCCGCTATGCCGCGATCCACATGCCGATGGACGAGACGCTGTCACGCGTGGTGATCGATATTTCGGGCCGCCCGGTGCTGGTGTTCAAGGTCGCTTTCCCCCGCGACAAGATCGGCGAGTTCGACACCGAGCTGGTGCGCGAATGGTTCAATGCCTTCGCGATGAATGCCGGCGTGACTTTGCACGTCGAGACCCTATATGGCGAGAACAGCCATCATATCGCCGAATCCTGTTTCAAGGGTCTTGCGAGAGCGCTTCGCGCGGCTGTCGCGATCGATCCGCAGGCCGCGGGCGAAGTGCCCTCCACCAAGGGCCAGCTCGGCGGCTGATCTCCCGGGGCGATCCGGAAAGGTCGGTACCGCGTTTCCGAACGGATCGTGTCCAAACAAAGAAGTTCGCGGCGGAGAGTCTGATGCCGGTCTACACAGTGCATGCCCCGGTGGGGAACAATGTCGATCTTGCGGCGACCGACAAGTTCACCTTCGTGCGTGACGGCTTTCATTTCTGGGCAGCGGTCGCGAGCGTGATCTGGCTGGCCTGGCATCGGCTGTGGCTGGCACTGATCGGCTGGGTTGTGCTGGTCGCGGCGATTGATTACGGCCTGGTAGCGCTCGGCATTGGCCGCGGCACGATCCTGGCCGTGAATGTCGTACTGGCGCTGCTTTTGGGATTCGAGGCGGCGAGCCTGAAGCGCTGGACATTGTCGCGCGGCCGGTGGCGCCAGCTCGACATCGTCGTGGCCGATGACGAGGAATCGGCCGAGCGCCGCTTTTTCGATCGCTGGGCAGCAACGCATCGGGGCCTCGTCAACGACCAACGGTCGGTTGATCGCGGCGGTCCGCCGCCGAACCGGAACATTCCGGGCCAGCCGTTCTCCAAGCCGCCACCGCTGCCGCAGGGCGGCATTATCGGATTATTTCCAGAGCCCGGAGGATCGCGATGACGGTTGCCATCATCGATTACGGCTCCGGCAATCTGCACTCCGCGGCAAAAGCATTCGAGCGCGCCGCGCGCAGCATGGAAGATCCGCAGAAGATCATGGTGACGCGCGATCCTGACGCGGTGTTCCGCGCCGACCGCATCGTGCTGCCCGGCGTCGGCGCCTTTGCCGATTGCCGCAGAGGCGTTGATGCGCTCGACGGCATGCTCGAGGCTTTGACGGAAGCGGTGCGGGTCAAGGCGCGGCCGTTCTTCGGCATCTGCGTCGGCATGCAATTGATGGCGACGCGCGGCAAGGAGCACGTGACGACCGACGGCTTCAACTGGGTCGAAGGCGACGTCGAAAAGATCCAGCCGCGCGAGGAGAACCTCAAGATCCCGCATATGGGCTGGAATACGCTCGAGGTGCTTCGCGAGCATCCCGTGCTGGAGCGCCTGCCGCTCGGGCCGGGCGGCCGCCACGCCTATTTCGTGCACTCCTACCACCTCAATGCAGCCAATGAGCAGGACGTGCTGGCGCGCGCCGATTACGGCGGGCCAGTCACGGCCGTCGTCGCCAAGGACACTGCGGTCGGCACGCAATTTCACCCCGAGAAGAGCCAGCGTTTCGGCCTGGCGCTGATCTCGAATTTCCTGAAGTGGAAGCCGTGATCCTCTTTCCTGCCATTGACCTGAAGAACGGGCAGTGCGTGCGCCTGGAGCAGGGCGACATGGCGCGCGCCACCGTGTTCAATCTCGATCCCGTGGCGCAGGCGCGTGCCTTTGCGTCGCAGGGTTTCGAATATTTGCACGTCGTCGATCTCGACGGCGCCTTCGCCGGCCAGCCGATGAATGCGCAGGCTGTCGAAGCGATGCTGAAGGCAGTCACGGTGCCGGTGCAGCTTGGCGGCGGCATCCGCGATCTCAGGACGGTGGAAGCCTGGCTGGAGAAGGGCGTCGCGCGCGTCATCATCGGCACCGCGGCGGTGCGTGACCCTGAGCTCGTCAAGGGCGCTGCGAAAAAATATCCCGGCCGCGTCGCCGTCGGCCTCGATGCCCGTGACGGCAAGGTCGCGGTGCAGGGCTGGGCCGAGACGTCGGAGGTGACGGCGCTCGAGATCGCGCTGCGGTTCGAGGACGCCGGCGTCGCCGCGATCATCTTCACCGACATCGCCCGCGACGGCCTTTTGAAGGGCCTCAACCTCGATGCCACGATCGCCCTCGCCGAGAGCATCTCGATTCCCGTGATCGCCTCCGGCGGGTTTGCTTCGATCGACGATGTCAAGGCGTTGCTAGAGCCGCGCGCCAAAAAGCTCGCCGGAGCCATCGTCGGCCGCGCCCTTTATGACGGTCGGCTTGATCCCGACGCGGCGCTGAAGCTGATCCGGGCCGCTGCTTAGGAGACGATATGTTCAAGGTCCGCGTCATTCCCTGCCTCGACGTCAAGGACGGCCGCGTGGTCAAGGGCGTCAATTTCGTCGACCTGCGCGACGCCGGCGATCCGGTGGAAGCGGCGATCGCCTATGACGCCGCCGGCGCCGACGAACTCTGTTTCCTCGACATCACCGCCACCCATGAGAACCGCGGCATCATGCTGGACGTGGTGCGGCGGACCGCCGAAGCCTGCTTCATGCCGCTCACCGTCGGCGGCGGCGTCCGCACCGTCGACGACATCCGAACGCTCCTGCGCTCCGGTGCCGACAAAGTGTCGATCAATTCCGCCGCGGTCAGCCGTCGTGAATTCGTGAAAGAGGGCGCCGAGAAGTTCGGCGAGCAGTGCATCGTGGTCGCGATCGACGCCAAGCGCGTCAAGCGGGCCGGCGGCTCCGACCGCTGGGAAATCTTCACCCATGGCGGACGCAAGCCCACCGGCATCGACGCCATCGAATATGCCCAGGAGGTGGTCTCGCTCGGCGCCGGCGAGATCCTGCTGACGTCGATGGACAGGGATGGCACAAGGCAGGGCTTTGACCTGGAGCTGACGCAGGCGATCGCCGATAGTGTCCCAGTACCGGTCATCGCGTCCGGCGGGGTCGGCAACCTCGATCATCTCGTCGACGGCATCCGCAAGGGTCACGCCACCGCGGTCCTGGCGGCGTCGATATTCCATTTCGGCGAATTTACCATCCGCCAGGCCAAGGAGCACATGGTGCGCGCCGGCTTGCCGATGCGTCTTGATCCCTAGGGAGCGATCCTGGTCTAGGACTCCCTGTCACAAAAATGCTAAGTCCCTTCCGGGGGGTGTTGCCGGCTCCGGCCGGTCTGGGTGGTTGAGTATGTCGCGTTTCACGGTCCACGATCTGGCCGCCATCATCGATGCCCGCGCGGCGTCGCGGGGAGAGGCGTCCTATACGAAGAAGCTGCTCGACAAGGGCGCCGAGCATTGTGCCAAGAAGCTCGGCGAGGAAGCAGTCGAGACCGTGATTGCCGCGATCGAGAACAATCGCGATCATCTCATCGCCGAAAGTGCCGATCTGGTGTTTCACCTGCTGGTGCTGTTGAAGGCCCGCGGTGTGAAGCTCGAGGATGTCGAGGCGGCGCTGGCGCAGCGCACGTCGATGTCCGGATTGGAAGAGAAAGCGGCGCGCAAACGCGATTAGGGCACGGCCATGGATATTCAGGCACCCGACCAGCAATATAATCCGTATCGGATCTTCTCGCGCGAGCAATGGGCGAAGCTGCGCGACGATACGCCAATGACGCTGGAGCCCGGCGAATTCGAGCGGCTGCGCTCGATGCACGATCGGCTCGACATCCACGAAGTCGAGGACATCTATCTGCCGCTGTCGCGGCTCCTCTCGATCTATGTCGACTCCACGCAGCGGCTGTACTACGCGCAGCGCCAGTTCCTCGGCATCCAGGACCGCAAGATGCCCTATATCATCGGCGTCGCGGGCTCGGTCGCGGTCGGCAAGTCCACCACCGCCCGCGTGCTGCAGGCGCTGCTCGCGCGCTGGTCGCCGCGGCCCAAGGTCGACCTCGTCACCACCGACGGCTTCCTCTATCCCAATGCCGTGCTCGAGCGTTTGGGAATGATGCAGAAGAAGGGCTTTCCGGAAAGCTACGACCAGGCGCTGCTGCTGTCGTTCCTGAGCGACATCAAGGCCGGACGGCGTCCGGTGCGCGCGCCGGTTTATTCGCACCTGACCTACGACATCGTTCCGAACCAGTTCATCGAGATCGATCGTCCCGACATTCTGATCGTCGAGGGCGTCAATGTGCTGCAGACCAGCCGCTTGCCCCGCGACGGCAAGGCCGTACCGGTGGTTTCCGACTTCTTCGATTTCTCTGTTTACATCGATGCCGATGAGCCGGTGTTGCGCGAATGGTACGTCAGGCGCTTCCTTGCGTTGCGCGACACTGCGTTCCACGATCCCCGATCCTATTTCCACCGCTACGCGGTTCTGTCGGACGAAGAAGCGACGGCCACCGCGATCGCGATCTGGGAGCGTACCAACCGCGCCAATCTCGAGGACAACATCCTGCCCACGCGTCCGCGTGCCACTCTGATCCTGAAGAAGGGCGCCGACCACGTGGTGGAGACGGTCGCGCTGCGGCGGTTATAGCCCACCCTCGTCATTCCGGGCGATGCGAAAGCATCGAGCCCGGAATCCATTTCTCCACCTGGGTATGCGGTCCGATGGATTCCGGGCTCCCGCTTTGCGCGCCCCGGAATGACGGCGGCGACAGTGTGGCCGCTACGCCGCCAGATGCCGTGATGCCGCCAATTCTTTCAGCGCCTGTTCCAGCTTCTCGCGATCGAGTGGCTTGATCAGAAAGCCGTCCATGCCGGCTTCGAAGCACGCGGAGCGATCTTCCGCCAGGGTGTTGGCGGTCAGCGCGAGGATCGGCGTCGGTCGGCCGGACTGGCCGGCTTCCGATTGCCGGATACGTCTGGTGGTTTCGATGCCGTTGAGCTGCGGCATCTGGACGTCCATCAGCACGAGATCATATGGCGCCCCTGTCGATTTCGCCGACCTCCAGGATTCCAGCGCCTCTTCGCCATTGGTGGTGATCACCACCTGATGGCCGAGGCGCGTCAGCAGCGAGCGCATCAAGAGCGCGTTGATCTCATTGTCCTCGGCGACCAGGATCGACAGCCCCTTGTCAGACAGCGAAGCCGAACCCGCCTCCACCGGCTCGACCATGGGCTCTGCCACGACGCTCGGAGAAGCGATCTCGGGCGGGGCGGTGAGGCGGGCGGCGAGCGAGACCGCGCGCAGCGGCTTGACCAGATAGCCAGTGAAGGACGAGTCGGCGGATGGCTGCAGTTCCTGCCGGGTCGCCGGCGTGAACATCACGATCCGCTGCGTGGCATGCAGCCGCGCCGCCGCGCCGAGGTGCTTGATGTCGGCCGCTCCCAACGCATGGTCGATCAGCACGGCGTGCCATGAACGCTCGGGCAGCAAGGCCTCGGCCACCATGGCATCCGATACCATGCAGGTCTGCGCGCCCCAGCGCTGCAGCCGGCGCGAGATCAGGGAAGCCTCGATGCCCTGCGGCGCGACCAGCATGATCGACCGGCCTGCAAGGTCAGGCGGGCTGAACGCCGGCGGCCCGTCGCCGTCGGAAGCGGCGAGCGGGATCGACAGTTCGAAGGTCGAGCCAGCGCCAGGCGAGCTTGCAAGTGCGATGCGGCCGCCCATGCGCTTGATGATGCGATCGCTGATGCTCAGCCCAAGCCCGGTGCCGCCATAGCTGCGCGCAATGCCTTCATCGGCTTGCTCGAACTCGCGGAAGATGCGCTGCTGCGCCTCGGGCGCAATGCCGATGCCGGTGTCACGGACCAGGAAGCTGATTTCATTCGGCCGGATGCCGGGTTCGACAATCAGGGCGACGCCGCCGGTCGCGGTGAACTTGATCGCGTTGCCGGCAAGGTTGAGCAGCACCTGACGCAACCGCGCCGCGTCTCCGACGACGTCCATCGGCAATCGCTCATCGATATAGGCGGCGATCTCGATTCCCTTTGCTTCCGCGCGTGGCGCCAGTAATTCGGTAATGTCCTCGATCAGTTTCGAGAGCGCGAATGGCCGCGACTCGAGATCGATCTTGCCGGCTTCGATCTTGGAATAGTCCAGCAGTTCCTCGATCAGCGACAACAATGCGTCGCCGGAGGTCTTTACCGCCTTGGCGTAGGTCATCTGCTCCGGCGTCAGCGGCGTATCCATCAGGAGGCCGCTCATGCCGATGATGCCGTTGAGCGGGGTGCGGATCTCGTGGCTAGCCATTGCGAGGAAGCGCGACTTGGCGCGATTGGCTGCATCGGCCTGGTCGCGCGCCTCGGCGAGCGCGCGCTCGCTCTCGGTGCGATCGGTGACGTCGCGACCGACGCTTTGCATCTCCGCGGGCCGTCCTGCTTCGGTGCGGACGAGGCCCTCGCGCCAGGCGATCCAGCGCGGCCCGGAGCGGCCCGCAATCTTCTGGTCGTAGACGCGGGTGCCGCTTGGCTCCAGCACCGTGTCGCCCTGTTCCAGCACCTCGAATGAGAAATGGCTGCGGATCAGTTCCTCGCGCGGCTTTCCCGCGAGGTCGCAATAGGCATCGTTGACGAAGGTGATCATGCCATCGGCATCGCGCAGGACGATCAGATCGCTTTGCGATTCGAACAGGCTGCGTGCGCGTTGCTCGGCTTCCTGCAGTTCCCAGTTGCGGTCGGCGAGCGCTTCGTTGTGCTCGGCGATCATGCGCAGCCTTCCGCGCATCAGCCGCAGCCGGACACTGAGCACGACCAGCGCCACGGAGGTGAGCGCGAACAGCAGGCTGACAGCCACGGCAATGGCGCGCGGGTCACGGTCCGAGACGGCGCCAACGAGGAATGCATAACCGCCGCCGAACGCCGCGGCGAAGACGATGACGGCGCGGAGGATGAAGATGATCCAGGGGTGACGCCGCCCGAACCGAAGCAGGCGGAGCTTCAGCCGATAGGTCCAGTTCATCGCCGATCCCCTGATCACCTGCCTGAAGGCTGACGGCTTGCATATTGGGTCGACGATGCACCGGCGCTCTTGCAAAGTGCTTGAGACGGCGTCGGGCCCGGGTCCGCGATGCGAACAGGGTTGATAAAGGGTTAATGGTCTCGACTGTTTGCCCTAGAGCATTTTCGGTTCTGATTGAATCAGAACTCTAGATTCTTGTTTTGACGCGTTTTCTTCACGCGAGCCGGTATCCACCCTCGGATCAAGTCCGAGGGCATGCTTCGCTCGAAAACGCTCTACAGCGAAGCCGCCTGCAGCCGGCGGTGCCCGCCATGCGCGCCGACGATCAGGGCTGCGGCGTCGCGCACCGAGAAGCTCTTCGAATGAACGAAGATCCGGTAATCGGCCGGGCCGTCCTGCGAAAGATAGATCACGGGATCGGTTGTGGTGGGGCTGGCCGAGATCGCCACCAGTTGCGGCACGCCGCTGCTCTCGCAGACGCCGGGCTCGGCATCGTCGACATCATCGACGACGGTGAAATCGGCGGCGTCCGCGCTGTTGGAGATCTGGACCCGCACGGTGGCGGAAGCCGGGTCGTCGGTGAAGCTGACGTGGAGCTGGGCCAGCCAGGGGATCGACGCGATCTGGACGGTGGCGCCACCGGCTTCGATGCAGGGGCGCGGACCGGGCAGCAATTCACCGCGGGCAACAAGCGCGAACACGGCCAGCGGCACGACCGAGGCCAGGATCTTCAAACGCAACATGACACCACTCACTCAACCAAAGCCGGCCACGACAGCGCAGGCTTATGGTTGGCGGAGGGTAAAGAGAACTGGTTACTTTCGTGTTGACGCGGCGCGCTCTAGAACTTCGGCTCTGATTGAATCAGAACCGAAGTTCTAGATTCTTGTTTTGACGCGTTTTCTTCACGCGAACCGGTGTCCACCCTCGGATCAAGTCCGAGGGCATGCTTCGCTCGAAAGCGCTCTACGCTGCGCGCCTAATGTCGTCGGCCAGCGCGCGGTAGGACAAGGCTTCCGCCAGATGCAATCGACCGATCTTCTCCGCGCCGTCGAGATCGGCGAGCGTGCGCGCGACGCGCAGCACGCGGTGATAGCCGCGCGCAGTCAGCCGCATGGTCTCCGCGGCATCGCGCAACAGCTTCTGCCCTTGCGCGTCCGGTTGCGCGACGGTCTCAAGCACCGACGATGGCGCCTCGGCATTGGTGCGGACGTTGGGCATGCCGGCGGCGGCATAGCGTGCAAGCTGGATGTCGCGCGCCTTGGCGACCCGCGCCGCCACTTCCGCCGATCCTTCGGCAGGCGGCGGCAGGATCAGATCGGCGGCGGTCACCGCCGGCACCTCGATCCGCAGATCGATGCGGTCCATCAGCGGACCGGAGATGCGCATCTGGTAATCGGCCGTGCAGCGGTCGATCGGGCCGCGCTTGCAGGCATAGCCGGGCTCATAGGCATGACCGCAGCGGCACGGATTCATTGCCGCCACCAGCATGAAGCGCGCCGGATAGGTGACGCGGTGATTGGCGCGCGAGACGGAAACCTCGCCTGTCTCCAGCGGCTGGCGCAGCGAGTCCAAGACGCGCGGATCGAATTCCGGAAGTTCGTCGAGGAAGAGCACGCCCTGATGCGCCAGCGAGATCTCGCCGGGCCTGGCGCGCACGCCGCCGCCGGTGAGCGCGGCCATGCTGGCGGAATGATGCGGGCTGCGGAAGGGCCGCCGCGCGGTCAAGGCGCCATCACGGATCTCGCCCGCGACCGACGCGATCATCGACACTTCCAGGAGTTCCGGCATTAGGTAGCAAACTCACCTTCCAACCTGTCGGCCTCGCTGCCTCCCTCCCTTACGATATTGCAGGTACCTGCAAACGGGAGCGAGGCAATGAACGAATTTGTCCTAGGCGGACTGGTAAAGAAACGGGCTGAGTTGGCTGGCGATATCGAGCGTACCCATGAGGCCCTACGGAAGATGGTCTTGGACCTAGAGGCCTTGGACGCGACAATCGTCCAGTTCGATCCGGACTTTGAGGTTGAGACCATCAAGCCCAAGGCCTTCCGGCCGCCAAAGGATTGGAGCAACCGGGGCCAGATGTCCCGGATTATCCTGAGCGTGCTCAGGCAGGCCTCAGAGCCACTGACGACGCGGGATATCGCCTTACAGCTACTTGTCGAAAGGGCCTTGGATAAGAGCGATCAGAGGCTCTTGCGGCTCATGACGAAGCGCGTCGGAGTCGCGCTCCGTGGACAGCGGGAGAATGGTCTTGTCCGGTGCGATCAGGGGCCGGGGCAGTACATGCTTTGGGAAATTGCGCGGTAACTATCAGAACGCTGGGCGACGTTGGAGGACAGCGGCCGGATTGGAAAGCTCAGACATGAGCCAGAGTGTTTCGGGGCACATCCATTGCAACAGGGTTCGGATATTGCGGTACTCCTCTACGGGACCCTTATCGAAAATGGCGTAGTGGTGCATGACGGAATTTCTAAATTTCCGAAGTCGCTCTAATCTCTTGTAAACCTCGTCACGGCTAAAACCCTGCGGAAGGTGCGGAAATGCACTTCCAACACCATCAGGCCAGAGAATAAATTCCAAGCTCCGCCCCAAGAGGTTTTGCCAGAAGCCAAAGGACATTCCCGCAACCACGTGATCGGGGGTAAAAGACCTGCCGCGTTTCTGCCGTTCATCGGCCGCGGTCTTGTTGATTTCCGCCTTGTGCCGATCAGGGATGATGTTAGTGAACCTTTGTCTGTCAAACCAGTTCTCTCCATAGAGGTCAGTCAACTGGCGGTGGATGGCATTTCTCAATGCAACCTCTGTGAACTGCACTGGAATGTAGAATTCCTCACACAGTCTGGCGTTCCATACATATAGCCTAAGTGCATGATTTTTATCGCCCTTTCCAGCGGAAAGATAGCGTCTAAGACGAGCGGGTGACATAGTGGACTCAATCGCCGCCAAAACGTTAGGCATAGGTGAGAAGGGGTATTGCATCGAGACTCGCGTATGATAGAATTCTCGGTACGTGCCGTGGGGCGGATCACTGCGCAGATGCGCAAATCTCCTGCGGACAAAAGCGGGCCGGACCTTCGGGTGCCGGCCCTACTTTTTTGTCCTGCAATCAGTAGTACGTCAAAGTATTTGCTTCGGCTCTTGGTTGTCTAGTCAGACATCAGCGCGTTGACCGCTGCCAATAACCTTTCCACTGCCGAGAAACAGGATGCTGTAGCGCCGCGTCCGTAGCCATCAAGTACTGCTCGCCATTGCTGACGCGGCGGTTGTTTTCGCGCCAAGCCATCTCGCGCGCATAGGCCGAGAGGTACGGACCAGCAACATGATGGTGGATGCCGATCTCGGCGCGGCGCAAACGGGAGAAGAACGACTCCGCTTGATTGGTGCAGGCCTCGCCATCCGAGTAGGCCTCACTGTGATTGATCCGCTTCGTCAGGAAGCGAGCGTGCAGGGCATCCCAATGCGTTGCCTCGTCAGCGTGAACGATGCTGCCGGGCGTCACGGTGCGAGCAATCGTCACCACGGCAGCATCTTCGGTCTTGAAGACGAAGGGCAGCGTGCGGCCGCCGCGCTCGCGCATAATGACGACGACGCGGCGCTTGCCGGTCTGGTTGGAGATAAGGCGACGGTCGCGACGGTTAGCCTTGTAATTGGCAGGGCGGACATGGCCGCCGAAGTAAGCGCCGTCCACCTCGACCTCGCCCGAGACGGTCGCGCCGTTGGCCTCTGATGCCATCGCCTCACGGATTTTGTGAGCCATCACGAAGGCCGTCTTGTACTGGCAATCCAGGTCGCGGCTCAGTTGCAGAGCGCTATGGCCCTTCGCGCCGTTCACGAAGATGGCGATTGCCAAGAGGTAGTCGCGGATGGGGAGCTTGCGGCTGGCGAAGATGGTCCCGGACGTGACGCTGAATTGGTGATTGCAGGCCTTGCACTTGAACAGCTTGCGCGTGGTGTAGGTATAGACCGCGACACAACCGCAACGGGGGCAAACCGGCTCACCGTCAGTAGCGGCCCAACGAACCAGTTTGAAGGTCTGGTAGGCTTCCTCGTCCGACAAACGGGCGACCTTCGCTAAACTTAGCGACCTCGCCTTTGCCGTGAGAAGGAAGTGTTGCGACATGAGACCAACGTTTTCCGTTGACCTCATTGATAAGCGCTGAAAGTGATGGTGTCAACGAAAAACGTTGACCTTGACTATTATGTTGACTGTCAACATATTCCGGTGATGACGCCGGAACAGTGTCGAGCCGCCCGAGCATGGCTAAATTGGCCTCAAGACGCGCTTGCAAAAGCCGCGAACGTGGGCGTTTCGACGGTACGGGACTTTGAGGCAGGGCGCCGGGAGCCGACGAGAAACAATCTAGCGGCAATGAAAGCTGCTTTGGAGACCGGAGGGATTGCATTTGTTGACGATGATAAGCAGCTAGGGATTGTCGCGCCGCGTTAGCTGTGATTCTATAGGCGTTAGGAACGCGCAACTAAGGCTTGGACCCCCTAGCTGCACGGGTACTCTGGACGGCGCCCAACTCCGGTGGAAGGGAGCGGGCGTGGCCCCTTATGGAAGGGGGCTGTTTGGACTGAGCCCGGCCCTTGTGGAAGGGGCCGGAGGTGGAGGTAGCGGGACTTGCACCCGCCGGGGACGGAGCTGGACAACTCACCCCTGCACTGTGCACCCCCAATTTCTCAATAAAAGCCGGGGCCGAAAGGCTCCGGTTTTTATTTTTCGGTCTCGGTTGTCTCCTTATGGGGGGCATCCTGACGGGACGACCACGGAAAATCCTTTGGGATCATGTAGACAGAGCCGTCCTTCGCTAGGCGGCCATCCTTCCACATACGCCAAGCGGTAGGGCCGACATCCTCAGACTTGACGGATGGCCACCATCGCTTCCCGATGGCAATCTGCATCTCTCGCGGCTCAAGACCTTGCTTCCCTTGAGCGTGAGCCTCTCGCAGCAGCGCCAAGATCATGTTCGGGGTGGTGGGTGTGCCCTCAGGCTTCCCTGACGTCTTGGTCTCAATGACTGTAACGCCTTCCGGGCCATAAGAGATTAGATCAGGCTGAACGGCGCCAAATCGCGAAAGCACCCGCTCTGCGGATGCAAGTTCCTGGTCTTCAGTTTCCAGGGCGCGCATGCGCGTTCGGAGATCGTCCAGCTCGGACGCGATCTCCTTCCGGCGGTGCAGCAGCATTGCATACGGGTCGGTGCTCATGAGCAACATATGAACCCGCGCATTGATGCCGTCAAGTTCCGGTATGTGATTTATCATGGAATGTTCCGCTTTTTTTCACACCATAAAGATGGTGGAACCTGTGGATAACTCGTGAGTCCGACGCGCCGCACCTTGACTCGCGAATCGTGTGAAGGGCCGCCAACTATGGCAGCCTCATTGACGTAATTGGCTTGGTGAGTTTGCTACCTAATGCCGAGGAGTTCGGACGGCGACAGCGGCGGCAGGATCGAGGGCAGCCGCGCCGCCACCATCGATTTGCCGGCGCCGGGCGAGCCCATCATCAGCAAATGATGTCCGCCGGCGGCGGCGATCTCAAGCGCGCGCTTGGCGCTTTCCTGGCCCTTGATGTCGCGCAGGTCGAGCAACGTCTCCTTCTGCTCGTGTACTTTGGGTGAGGGGCGCGACAGCACCTGCGTGCCCTTGAAATGGTTGGCGATCTGGATCAGCGAGTGCGCTGCTATGATCTGGATGTCCGGGCTTGCCCATGCCGCTTCGGAGCCGCAGGCGGCGGGGCAGATCAGCCCTTCGTCGCGCGAATTGGCGCCGATCGCCGCCGGCAAGACGCCCGCGACCGGCGCGATCGAGCCGTCCAGCCCGAGTTCGCCGAGCACGGTGAAGCCGTTGAGCGCATCCGGCGGGATTGCCCCGATCGCCGCCATCAGCCCCAGCGCGATCGGCAGGTCGTAATGGCTGCCTTCCTTGGGCAGGTCGGCCGGGGCCAGATTGACGATGATCCGCCGCGCCGGCAGGGCGAGGCCTGAGGCGATCAGCGCCGAGCGAACCCGCTCGCGCGCCTCGGAAACCGCCTTGTCCGGCAGGCCCACGATCGCAAACGCCGGCAATCCCGGCGCGACCTGCACCTGCACATCGACCGCGCGAGCCTCGATCCCCTCAAAAGCGACGGTGGAAACGCGTTGAACCATGCTGCCCCCTTGCCGGAACCAAGGGTAGCCGAAGGCAACGCCGAGCGCAAGAACATTACAGGAACATGAGCTCCGGGACCAGCGCTCGGCTGTCCCGGAGCCCGCGCAGCCTACAGCGTCATCTGCATCGGTTCGGGATAGTATTTGAAGCCGTCGCCGGCCTTGGCGACGTGGCCGTAGCCGGGCCAGGCGAAGTGGTAGGACATCACGGGGATCTTGTTGGCCGCCAGCATCTCCAGCAGCTTCACCCGCGAGGCTGCCGCCTGCTTCGGGTCGGTATCGTAGGAGAATTCCATCCGCGGCCGCTCGAGCAGCAGCACGGACTGGTGCGAGAGATCGCCGAGGAAGGCGAACGATTTGCCGGCCGAACTCACCATGAAGATATGGTGGCCGACGGTGTGGCCGGGCGCCGCGATCGCCTGCACGCCGGGCAGGAATTCCTGGCCGTCCTTGAAGAACACCAGGCGGTCCTTGACCGGCAGCAGATTCTTGCGCGCGTGAACGACGAAGTCCTTCAGCGGGCTGCCCATCTTGCCTTCGTCGGTCCAGTAATCGAAATCGCTCTGGGCGATATAGACCTGCGCGTTGGGGAACAGCGGCTTGTCATTGGCGCCGACGATGCCGCCGATGTGGTCGATATGCGCGTGCGAGCAGACGACGGCGTCGATGTCCTCAGGCTTGATGCCGGCTTCCGCCATGCTCTTCTGCTGGCGGCCGGTGGTCGGACCGAACGCTTTCGACGTGCCCATGCCGGTGTCGAACAGGATCAGCTTGTCGCCGGTGTTCACGATCGGCGAATTCTGCTCCAGCACGACATTGTCGGGCGAGAGGAAGTGCTCCGACAGCATCTTCTTCACTTCCTCCTTCGGCACGCCGGTGAAGGTGCCGGAGGGATCGCCGAGCGGCAGCGGGCCGTCGGAGACGACGGTGACTTCGGCATCGCCGAGAATGAAGCGGTGCCAGTAAGGTGTTTGCGTGCCGAGCTTCGGCGCGCGCGCCAGCGCGCTGCCGCCGAGCAGCGTGCTCGCGCCAAGCCCGGCGCCGAGCGCGAGCAGTGACCTTCGCGAGACGTTGATTGTCATGCTTTTCCTCCAACGGTTCTTATCGGGTTGTATTTTTGGCAAGTCGTCGCGTTGCCGCCCGCGGACAGGTTCTGCCCCACGGCCCGAAGGCGGGCGCAACCATGCTGCGCCCGCGGCCGCAAGCTGACAAGAGGTCTCAGAGAAAAGGGAAGGCCGTGAGGCTCACGACTTCGCGCGCTTCGCCTCGATGACGTCCCAGATTCTGGCGCCCACGTCCGGGCCGCCGAGTCGCTGAATCGCGCGGATGCCGGTCGGCGAGGTGACGTTGATCTCGGTGAGGTAGCCGTCGATCACGTCGATGCCGACGAACAGCAGGCCGCGCTCGCGCAGGGCCGGGCCGAGCGTCGCGCAGATCTCGCGCTCGCGGTCGGAAAGGTCGGTCGACTGCGCCGCGCCGCCGCGCACCATGTTCGAGCGCAGGTCGTCCGCCGCCGGCACGCGGTTGACGGCGCCGGCGAATTCGCCGTCGACCAGGATGATGCGCTTGTCGCCATGTTTGACCTCGGGAAGGAAGCGCTGGATCACCCACGGCTCCTTGAACGTCACCGAGAACATGTCGAACAGCGAGCCGAAATTCATGTCCTGCGGCATCACGCGGAACACCGCGGCGCCGCCATGGCCGTGCAACGGTTTCATGACGACGGCGCCATGCTCGTCGCGGAACGCGTTGATCTCGCCAAGGTCGCGCGAGATCAACGTCGGCGGCATCAGTTGCGGAAAGTTCATCACGAACAGCTTTTCCGGCGCGTTGCGGACGCTGGCGGGATCGTTGACGACCAATGTCTTCGGGTGAATGCGTTCGAGGAAATGCGTCGAGGTGATGTAGGCGAGATCGAACGGCGGGTCCTGCCGCAACAGGATCACGTCGAAATTGGTCAGCGGCTCGCGCTTGGGCTCGCCGAGGGTGAAGTGATCGCCGACCTCGTCACGCACGGTAAGAATCTGTACCGGCGCAACCAGCTCATCGCCGCGCAGCGAGAGCTTGTCCGGCGTATAATAGGAAACGCCGTGGCCGCGCTTCTGCGCTTCAAGCAGCAGCGCAAACGTCGAATCGCCGCGAATGTTGATGCGCTCAATCGGATCCATCTGGACGGCGACGTTCAATTTCATGGGCTTTGAGTCCGGTCTCTCGAGGAAGTCAGGTGCTGGCGTCGAACGCCGCCAACAGATGGCGCGGCAGGTGCCTGGGCGCAATCAGCATGGCGTCGAAACGCATATCGAATTCCGCATGTTCGGGATGCGCCATCAGCCAGGCTTGGGCCGCGGCGACGATGCGCTGCTGCTGGCGCGGCGTGACGGCATAGGCGGCCTCATCAAGGCTGGCGCGGGCTTTGACCTCGACGAAGGCGAGCAGGTTGCGCTTGCGCACCACCAGGTCAATCTCGCCATAGGGCGTGCGGAAACGCTTGGCGAGGATGCGGTAGCCCTTCGCCATCAGATAGGCCGCGGCGCGGCTTTCGGCCGAAAGCCCGGTGCGAAATGCGGCAATGCGTTCGGGTGATGCCAGCTTCGCGACCGCTTCCGGCGGCGAGCCGTCACTCTTGGCCATCATCGCCTCGCAGTTCTTTCGCGAGCTCGAGGGCGCGGGCATAGACCTCGCGGCGCGGCCGGCCGGAAAGCTCGACCGCATGCGCAACCGCATCCTTGACGCTGTCGCGCGTGAGCGAGGTGCGCAGCAGGTCGTCGAGTTGATCCTGCCCCATCGTCTGCGCATCCGCCGGCGGCGGACCGATCACCAGCACGAATTCGCCGCGCGTCTCCAGCCTATCCCTGGCCGCTGCCAGTTCGGCGATTGGGGCGCGCGTGATCTCTTCATGCAGCTTCGTCAGTTCGCGGCAGATCGCGGCATCGCGTCCGCCCATGATCGCCGCAAGGTCTGCAAGCGTCTCCTGCACGCGGCTGCCGGATTCGAACAGCACCAGCGTTGCATCGATCCTGGCGAGCTCAACGAGGCGCGTGCGCCGGGCCTGTTCCTTCGCAGGCAAGAAGCCCTCGAAGAAAAACCGGTCGGTCGGCAGCGCCGCGACCGACAGCGCCGTCAGCACCGACGATGCCCCGGGCACTGCGATCACCTGATGTCCGGCGGCACAGACCTCGCGCACCAGCTTGAAGCCGGGGTCGGAAATCAGCGGCGTGCCGGCGTCCGAGACCAGCGCGATCGCGGCGCCCTCGGCCAGGCGCTGCAGCAATCTTGGCCGCGCCTGGGCCGCATTGTGCTCGTGGTAGGGGGTCAGCTCGGCCGTAATCGTGTAACGCTCGGTCAAACGGCGGGTGATGCGGGTGTCCTCGCACGCGATCAGGTCGACGCCGGCGAGCGTCTCCAGCGCGCGCAGGGTGATGTCGGCGAGATTTCCGATCGGCGTTGCCACCAGATGAAGGCCGGGAACCGGCTTTGGCGCGTTCAGCACATGGCCCGAGACGGAAAATGTCCTGTTGGGGACACCCATCTCGGCGTCAGCGCCGTATCTTGAGCTGGCTTTTGCGCGCATAATGCCAATCTAGAGCATGATCCGGACAAGTGGACACCGCTTTTCCGAAAGATCATGTTCAAACGAGGAGGGGCAGCGCTGGCGCCACAGCATGCTTGCGTCCTGCAGAGCGGGGGCGACTGTGCTGCGCACATGGGTGAAGGGGTTCGTGGTCCACAGCCGGCAGCGCCGTCATGGGACGATAAACCCTTTGTTTTGGTTAACTATTCGCCGACAATATGCCTGATTCCATGTCCCCTTTGTTGGGCGGTTGGAAGCCCGGCCGAGCGCGGTCGGTCAAGAGAAGAGACGAGATGGTAGGGCCGCATAGTCGCAAACCGCAATCCTCGGGTCCGCGGGGTTCCGCCGCGACGCGACGGACGGCGCTCGGCCTGATGCTGGGTGCTCCCTTGCTGGCCGCCTGTTCGGGAGTGCAGCAGACTCTCAGCCAATTTACCTCGTCGCAGCCGGAGGCTCCCGCCGGCCCGCAGCAGCAGCCGCAGGCGATCGGCAACGGCCAGGTCAAAGTCGGGCTGATCCTGCCGCTGTCGGCGGCCGGCAATGCCGGCCTCGCCGGGCAGTCGATGAAGAACGCCGCTGAACTGGCGCTGGCGGAATTCCAGAACCCGAACATCCAGCTCCTGATCAAGGACGACAGCGGCAGTCCGCAAGGCGCCTCGCAGGGCGCGCAGCAGGCCCTCGGCGAGGGCGCGGAGATCATCCTTGGCCCGCTGTTCGCCCAGTCGGTGCCGGCCGTCGCGCAGGTCGCGCGCGGACGCGGTATCCCGGTGATCGCGTTCTCGACCGATTCGAGCGTCGCGGGACGAGGCGTCTATCTCCTGAGCTTCCTGCCGGAATCGGACATCAACCGGATCATCGAATATTCCGCGAGCATCGGAAAGCGTTCCTTCGCTGCGCTGGTCCCCGACAATGCCTATGGCAATGTGGTCGAGGCGGCCTTCAAGCAGGTGGCCGGCCGCAGGGGCCGCGTCGTCGCGTTCGAGAAATACGGCGCAGACCGCGCCACGCCGGCACGTACGGTGGCGCAGTCGCTTGGCCAGGCCGACGCGCTGTTGCTCGCCGATGACGGTGATTCGGTGGTGGCGACGGCCGACGCGCTGACCGCAGCCGGTGCCAATTTGCGCAACATCCAGCTCTTAGGGACAGGCCTGTGGGACAATCCGCGCGTGTTCGCAAGCCAGGCGCTGCAGGGCGGCCTGTTTGCCGCGCCGGACCCGTCCGGCTTTCGCAGCTTCGCCGGCCGCTACCGCAGCAAATACGGTTCTGAACCCGTGCGCACCGCGACGCTTGCCTATGATGCCGTCGCGCTGGTCGCCGCGCTGGCGCGGACGCAGGGCGGGCAACGGTTTGCGCAGGAAACGCTCACCAATCCGTCCGGATTTGCCGGCATTGACGGCCTGTTCCGTTTCCGCGCCGATGGCACCAATGAGCGCGGACTTGCGGTGATGAAGGTCGCCAGCGGCGGTACGCAAGCGGTCGCAGGCTCACCGAAGAGCTTTGGGGCGTAATTGGCCCGGCTACGCGGCTAAATCCGCGACCACGGCATCGAGCACCGGGAATCCAGACTTCGTCACCCGCAGCCTTCCGTCGGCGTCGACGATGATGGCGCCTTCTTCGCGCAGCAGCGCGATGCGGCGCGGGTCGAGTTCGCGGCCTGAGAGCGAGGCGTATCGCTCGGGGTCGATGCCCTCGGCGAGACGTAGTCCCATCAGCAGGAATTCGTCGGCGCGCTCTTCGCTGTTGAGCACGTCGTCGGTGACGACGCCGCTGCCATTGGTTTCGACCCGCATCACCCAGGCTTCCGGGCGCTTCTCGGTCGCGGTGGCGTGGCGCCGGCCGTCGATGTCGAGGCGGCCATGCGCGCCCGGGCCGATGCCGGCATATTCGTCGCCACGCCAGTAGATGAGGTTGTGCCGGCATTCCGCACCGGGTCGGGCGTGATTGGAAATTTCGTAGGCCGGCAGGCCTGCCTGCGCACAGACTTCTTGCGTCACGTCGTAGAGCGCGCGCGCGACGGCCTCGTCCGGCGTCTGCAATTTGCCCGCGGCATGCAGGCCGAAGAACGGCGTGCCTTCCTCGATGGTGAGTTGATAGAGCGACAGGTGCTCGGCAGCTTCGGCGATCGCATGCTTCAGCTCGTCCGCCCACGTCACGGGCGTTTGATCGGGCCGGGCGTAGATCAGGTCGAAGGAATAGCGATCGAAGGACTGGCGGGCGACGGCGACCGCATCGAGTGCCTCGCGCGCGGTGTGCAGCCGCCCCAGCGCCTTCAGCGAGGCATCGTCAAGCGCCTGCACGCCGAGTGACACGCGGTTGACGCCGGCGGCGCGATAGCCGCGAAACCGTGTCGCTTCGACGCTCGTCGGATTGGCTTCCAGCGTCACCTCGACATCGGAAGCGACGCGCCAATATTTGCCGATCGCATCCAGGATCGCGCCGACCGTCTGCGGCTGCATCAACGACGGTGTGCCGCCGCCGAGAAAGATCGAGGACACGTCGCGGCCGGGCACGCGCGCCGCGGTGGTCTCGATCTCGCGCGCAAAGGCGCGGGCAAACCGTTCCTCGTCGATCGGTGTATGCCTGACATGGCTGTTGAAATCGCAATACGGGCATTTCGACAGGCAGAACGGCCAGTGCACATAGACGCCGAAGGCTGCCTGGTCCCGGTCAGTCAAGGCATATCTCCGCCAGTTTGACGAAGGCGCGGGCCCGGTGCGACAGGCCGAGCCCGAGCGGCGGCAGCCCATGCTTCTCGATGCTCGTCATCTCGCCGAAGGTGCGGGTGTGTCCGTCGGGCAGGAACATGGGGTCGTAGCCGAAACCAGCCGTGCCGCGCGGCGGCCACACCAAAGTTCCGTCGGCGCGCGCCTCGACCTCCTCGAGATGCCCATCCGGCCAGGCCACACAGAGCGCGGAGACGAAATGCGCTTTGCGTTGGTCGGTCGTGGTCGCGCCGCGCTCCTGCAACAGGCGTTCGATCCGCGTCATCGCGACGGTGAAATCCTTGTTCTCGCCGGCCCAGCGCGCCGAATAGATGCCGGGAGCGCCGTCGAGCGCGTCGACCACCAGCCCGGAATCGTCGGCAAAGGCCGGCAGACCGGTGGCCTTGGCTGCGGCAATCGCCTTGATCGCGGCATTGGCGCGAAAACTGTCGCCGGTCTCTTCCGGTTCGCCAAGGCCGAGATCGCCAGCCGAGGTCGCCTCTACGCCATGCGGCGCCAGCAATTCGCGCATCTCGGCCAGCTTGCCGGGATTGTGGGTCGCGATCACGAGCTTTCCAGTGATTCGGCGGTGCATGACCTATTGACTACGCCACCGCCATTTTCTGCAAGTCGACCAGACGCGCGACTCCCTTGCGCGCCAGCGCCATCAGCGCCAGGAACTCCTCCTGCGAGAACGGCGTCTTTTCCGCCGTGCCCTGCACCTCGATGATGCGGCCGTCGCCCGTCATCACGAAATTGGCGTCGGTCTCGGCCTCCGAATCCTCGGCATAGTCGAGGTCGAGCACCGGCGTGCCGTTATAGATGCCGCAGGAGATGGCCGCGACGTTGTCGCGCAACACGTTGGTTTTCAGCATGTTGCGGGCCTTCATCCAGTTGATGCAGTCGGCAAGCGCGACCCAGGCGCCGGTGATCGAGGCGGTGCGGGTACCGCCATCGGCCTGCAGCACGTCGCAATCGACCGTGATCTGGCGCTCGCCCAGCGCCTCCAGGTCGATGGTGGCGCGGAGCGATCGGCCGATCAGGCGCTGGATCTCGATCGTGCGTCCGCCCTGCTTGCCGGCGGAGGCTTCGCGCCGGGTGCGTTCCAGCGTGGCGCGGGGCAGCATGCCGTATTCGGCCGTGACCCAGCCGCGGCCCTGGCCCTTCAGCCAGGGTGGCAGGCGGTCTTCCAGGGTCGCGGTGACCAGCACATGGGTGTCGCCGAATTTCACCATGCAGGAACCCTCGGCATATTTGACCACGCCGCGTTCCAATGAGACGGGGCGCAGCTCGTCCGGTGCACGGCGGCTTGGCCGCATGGGGAATCCTCCGGGAATTCGAGCGATATGGCTGGCGGTGCTTGTAGGAGCGGGCAGGCGGTGCGGCAAGCCTTTTGGCCACTTCCGAGGTGGTAATGCACGCTTGTCACCGGACGTGTGGATGGTCAAATTAGAGCCAGTTGTGAGGGAGTTTGTTACTGGTGGCTCAACACGAACCGGTTGGTTTGATCGCGCCGCACGCTGGGCTTGCCCAGCTCAACGAGCGTTCGCGCGACATTTTCCGTCAAATCGTCGAAAGTTATCTGGCGACCGGCGAGCCGGTCGGCTCGCGCAACATCTCGCGCCTGATCGCATTGCCGCTGTCGCCGGCCTCGGTGCGCAATGTGATGTCCGATCTCGAGCAGCTCGGCCTGATCTACGCGCCGCATACCTCCGCCGGCCGGCTGCCGACGGAGCTCGGCCTGCGTTTTTTCGTCGATGCGCTGATGCAGGTCGGTCACCTCTCGGAGGCGGAGCGGCAATCGATCCAAAGCCAGCTGGCGACGGTCGGCCGCGCGCAATCGGTCGAGGCCGCGCTCGACGAGGCCTTGATCCGGCTGTCGGGCCTCACCCGCGCGGCGGCCGTGGTGCTGACGCCGAAATCCAATTCGCGGCTGAAGCATATCGAGTTCGTGCGGCTGGAGCCGGAACGTGCGCTGGTGGTGCTGGTCGGCGAGGATGGCCAGGTCGAGAACCGGGTGCTGACCTTGCCGCCGGGAGTTCCATCCTCGGCGTTGATCGAGGCCACCAACTTCCTCAATGCGCGCATCCTCGGACGGACGCTCGCCGAAGCACGGCTCGAGCTCGAGACCGCGCTGGCGCAAAGTCGCGCCGACCTCGATCAATTGACGCAGAAGGTGATCTCGGCAGGACTCGCAAGCTGGTCGGGTGGCGACAATGAAGACCGGCATCTCATCGTGCGCGGGCACGCCAATCTGCTGGAGGACCTGCATGCGCTCGAGGATCTCGAGCGCATCAAGTCGCTGTTCGACGATCTCGAGACCAAGCGCGGCGTGATCGATCTTCTGGGCCGCGCGGAAAACGCCGAGGGCGTGCGGATCTTCATCGGGTCCGAGAACAAGCTGTTCTCGCTCTCCGGCTCCTCGACTATCGTCGCGCCCTATAGCGATGGCGCCGGCCGTATCGTGGGCGTGCTCGGCGTGATCGGGCCGACCCGGCTGAATTATGCGCGCGTGATCCCGACGGTGGACTATGCCGCGCGCCTCGTCAGCAGGATCCTGGGCGGCTAAACCCCCGAAACACGGCTGGTTGCGCTTGATTTTCGTTGCCTAAAGCACGATATCCCGGCCAGCCAATCCCTAAATGTTGACCAGACGCGATTTTTCGAAAAGGCAAGCCATGACCGATCCGAACCGGCCGAACGACAACGCCGAGAACCCGGCGCAAACCGGCGAGCCCGTGGTCTCGAAGCCTTATGTCATGCCCGACGATCCCGAGCAGGGATCGGTGGAGGCCTTGACCAAGGAGCTCGACGAAGCGCGTGATCGGACGCTGCGTACGCTGGCCGAGATGGAGAACCTGCGCAAGCGCACCAGCCGCGAGATCGCGGATGCGCGTGCCTACGGCATCACCGGCTTTGCCCGCGACATCCTCGATATCGCAGACAATCTCCAGCGCGCCCTCGATGCCGTCCCGGCCGAGGCCAAGGCGGCGGCCGACCCTGGCTTGAAGGCCCTGATCGAGGGCGTCGAACTGACCGAGCGTTCGCTGCACGCCACGTTGGAGAAGAACGGCGTCAAGAAATTCGATCCCACCGGCGAGAAGTTCGACCCGAACTTCCAGCAGGCGATGTACGAGGTTCCCGATCCCTCAGTGCCATCGGGTACGGTGGTGCAGGTCGTGCAGGCCGGCTACACGATCGGCGACCGCGTGCTGCGTCCCGCGCTCGTCGGTGTCTCCAAGGGCGGCGCAAAGACAGCGCCGGCTTCGGCCGCACAGTAGTACTGAACCGGCGTCAGCGCGGCTCAATCCCGTCGCGCACGCCGCGGAAGCGCGGAAATGCGGTCGACCATTGCGTGCGCGGCGAGGAGCCGATGATGCGCAGCGAGGTCTGCGCGCCGAAGCGCAGCCATTGCACGATGGTCACCGGCGTACTGTCCTTGCCGCTGACGGCATCGATCCGCGTCTCGTAGCCCGGCTGGCCATCGATGCGGATCGGCTCCGACATCGTGATCCGTCCGTCGCGCACGCCGGGAATCGTGGTCGCGATCTGCTGGGCAAAACGGCCGCGGTCATCGGGAGAGGCGGCGGTCGAGCCGATGATGCCGATGATCATGAAAGGCGCCACCTCGAACCCGCTCTTCTCGTCGCCATCGGCGAGGATCAGTGCAGCGCCCGGCGCCAGTGTGCGGACGTTCTTGAAATTCGACAGTTCGGTGATCTTGAACGGCATCAGCCCGAGCTGCTCGTCGACGGGAACCTGATCCCGGATCGCAGCGGTCGAAAACATCTGGCGGACGGCGTCGTCGGTATAGATCCTGGCGGCATTCTCCGGGACCTGCATGGCGATATAGCCGGAGAAGGTCGGGCCGGGCAGGATCATCGAATAGCGCCGCACAGTGGTGGCGCCGTCCTTGGCGCTCTCGACCGTGTAATAGGCGAGACCGGCCGATGTCTCGATGCTCTCCGGCTTGATCCCGCCGGTGCCGCCCGGATTCGCCTTGAAGGCGTTGGCGACCTCACCATAGGCCTCCGCCGGCAGGTCGGTCACCAGCACCTTGACGCCCTGGTCCTCGGTCTCGAAGCCGGTGAACGCCTTGGCGCGATTGAGCCCGACCAGCGGCTTCATCCCGACCCTGGCGCCCGGCGGAAAGACCACGTCCGCGGCAAAGGCGGGAGATGCGGCGGCAATGAACAGGGCGACCGCGGCGAGGAGGCGAATGGGGTTCATGTCAAGGATCTACCGGGTTTGGCATTGAGGCCGTTCAATGGGCGGCCGGTGCGGGCCGCAAGCTGTCGGACCTCGTTCAGTCGGCCCGCTTTTAGCGGTTTTGATGGCCCGGCGACAGGGGCGGGCGGCTTCATGCCGCCTGAGGGCACAGGGTGCAATGCCGCAGCTTTCTTGCGCATCCGTTAATGTTGGCCGAGGCGGACCAGGCCGGGGTCGAGGCGGTCTCGGCCCGGACTGATACAATCTTTCAAACGCCAGTCTTTTCAGGCCTCAAGGTTGCGTCCAGTCCTTGCAGGCCTAACCCCCCCTCCTATATGAGGCTCATCGTCGCAATATCGCGAGCATTTGAACGTGTGGGGGTTCGGTTCGGTGCGCCGCCAGGGCCCAGCCAACCTGCCTTAGAAAGAAGGAAATCAGAACCATGGGAAAGGTCATTGGGATCGACCTCGGCACCACGAATTCGTGCGTCGCCGTAATGGATGGCAAGAACGCGAAGGTCATCGAGAATTCCGAAGGCATGCGGACGACGCCGTCGATCGTTGCCTTCACCGATGATGGCGAGCGCCTCGTCGGTCAGCCGGCCAAGCGCCAGGCGGTGACCAACCCCGAGCGGACATTCTTCGCGGTGAAGCGCCTCATCGGCCGCCGCTATGACGACCCGATGGTCGAGAAGGACAAGAAGCTCGTCCCCTACAAGATCGTCAAGGCATCGAACGGCGACGCCTGGGTCGAGGCCGACGGCAAGACCTATTCGCCGTCCCAGGTCTCCGCCTTCATCCTGCAGAAGATGAAGGAGACCGCGGAAGCGCATCTCGGCCAGAAGGTCGATCAGGCCGTCATCACGGTTCCGGCCTACTTCAACGACGCGCAACGCCAGGCCACCAAGGACGCCGGCAAGATTGCGGGCCTTGAAGTGCTGCGCATCATCAACGAGCCGACCGCGGCCGCGCTCGCCTACGGTCTCGACAAGACGAAGTCCGGCACCATCGCGGTCTACGACCTCGGCGGCGGCACCTTCGATATCTCGATCCTGGAGATCGGCGACGGCGTGTTCGAGGTGAAGTCGACCAACGGCGACACCTTCCTCGGCGGTGAAGACTTCGACATGCGGCTGGTGAATTACCTGGCCGACGAGTTCCAGAAGGAGCAGGGTATCAACCTGCGCAACGACAAGCTCGCCCTGCAGCGCCTGAAAGAGGCCGCTGAAAAGGCCAAGATCGAATTGTCATCGACGACGCAGACCGAGATCAACCTGCCCTTCATCACGGCCGATCAGACCGGGCCGAAGCATCTGACGATGAAGCTGACCCGCTCCAAGTTCGAAGCGCTGGTCGACGACCTCGTGCAGAAGACGATCGAGCCCTGCCGCAAGGCGCTGAAGGATGCCGGACTCACTGCCGGCGAGATCGGCGAAGTGGTGCTGGTCGGCGGCATGACCCGCATGCCCAAGATCCAGGAAGTGGTGAAGCAGTTCTTCGGCAAGGAGCCGCACAAGGGCGTCAACCCGGACGAAGTCGTCGCCATCGGTGCTGCGATTCAGGCCGGCGTGCTGCAGGGCGACGTCAAGGACGTCCTGTTGCTCGACGTCACTCCGCTGTCGCTCGGCATCGAGACGCTGGGTGGCGTGTTCACCCGCATCATCGACCGCAACACCACGATCCCGACCAAGAAGAGCCAGGTGTTCTCGACCGCCGAGGATAATCAGAATGCGGTCACCATCCGCGTCTTCCAGGGCGAGCGTGAGATGGCGGCCGACAACAAGATGCTCGGTCAGTTCGACCTGATGGGCATTCCGCCGGCCCCGCGCGGCATGCCGCAGATCGAGGTGACCTTCGACATCGACGCCAACGGCATCGTCAACGTCTCGGCCAAGGACAAGGCGACCGGCAAGGAGCAGCAGATCCGGATCCAGGCATCCGGCGGCCTCTCCGAGACCGATATCGAGAAGATGGTCAAGGACGCCGAGGCCAATGCGGCCGAGGACAAGAAGCGGCGCGAGGCGGTCGACGCCAAGAACCATGCGGACGCACTGGTGCATTCCACCGAGAAGGCGCTGGCTGAGCATGGCTCGAAGGTCGCCGACAATGAGCGCCGCGCCATCGAGGACGCCGTCAGCGACCTGAAGGAAGCGCTGAAGGGCAGCGATGCCGAGGCGATCAAGGCCAAGACCAACGCGCTGGCGCAGGCTTCGATGAAGCTCGGCGAAGCAATGTACAAGCAGCAGGCCGAAGGCGATGCCGCCAAGGACGCTGCGAAGGATGATGTCGTCGACGCGGAGTTCACCGAGGTCGACGACGACAAGAACAAAAAATCTGCTTAAGACACGGGCGTAGGATGATGACCCCCATGCCAAGAGGGCGCGCAGCGTCTCCATGGATGGGGGTCATTTTTCGTTAAGCCGAACACTGCATCTTGCCGACCGCATGGCTCGGCATGAGGATGAATTCGGGCGGGTTTGACTGATGTCCACCAAGCGCTGCTATTACGAGACCCTCGAGGTCGATCGGAACGCGGACGAAACCAAGCTGAAAGCGGCTTTCCGCAAGCTCGCGATGAAATGGCACCCGGACCGCAATCCCGGCGATGCCACGAGCGAGGTCAAGTTCAAGGAAATCAACGAAGCCTACGAGGTCCTGAAGGACAACGACAAGCGCGCTGCTTATGATCGCTACGGCCATGCCGCGTTCGAGCAGGGCATGGGCGGTGGCGGTCCGGGATTTGGCGCGGGCTTTGCCTCTTCCTTCTCCGACATTTTCGAGGACCTGTTCGGCATGGCCGGGCAGCGTCGCAGCGGCGGCCGCGAGCGCGGTGCCGATCTTCGCTACAACATGGAGATCACGCTCGAGGAGGCGTATCTCGGCAAGACCGCGCAGATCGAAATTCCGGTTTCTGTCACCTGCGAAGCCTGCTCCGGCACCGGCGCCAAGGCCGGCACCAAGCCGAAGACCTGTTCGATGTGCGGCGGCGCCGGCCGTATCCGCCAGGCCCAGGGCTTCTTCACGCTGGAGCGCACCTGCCCCGGTTGCCAGGGCCGCGGCCAGATGATCGAAGATGCCTGTCCGTCTTGCTCCGGCTCCGGCCGGGTCACGCGCGACCGGACGTTGTCGGTCAATATTCCGCAGGGCGTCGAGGATGGCACCCGCATCCGCCTTGCGGGCGAAGGCGAAGCCGGCGTCCGCGGCGGCCCGCCCGGCGACCTCTACATCTTCCTGTCACTGACCCAGCACCCGTTCTTCCAGCGCGACGGCGCCGACCTGCACTGCCGCGTGCCGATCTCGATGGTCACGGCGGCCCTGGGCGGCGAGTTCGAGGTGCCGACCATCGACAAGGGCAAGACCAAGGTGAAGGTGCCGGCCGGAACGCAATCGGGCCGCCGATTCCGCATTGCATCAAAGGGCATGCCGGTGCTGCGATCGCGCCAGACCGGCGACATGTATGTCCAGGTCGTGGTCGAAACGCCCCAGAATCTGACCAAGAAGCAGCAGGAATTGCTGGCGGAGTTCGAAAAGCTCTCTTCCGGCGCGACGCAACCGGAAGCAGTGGGCTTCTTCTCGAAGGTCAAGGACTTCTTCGGCACTCGGACGGGTACCTAGCGTGGCGGAAGAAGCGGTCCGGCGGTGTGCGCAATGGCGCTGAAATCCAAATCGGTGCATGGCCTTATCGCAGAACCGCGTCGCGGTTTGGCGGATCGGATGCGCGGCCGATCTGCTTGACCATAACGGTTTCGACCTATACCTCTTTGTGACTGTTTTCTGACAGCCGCTTGCGCGGTCCCGCCTGGTAGCGACATGCCCCTGCAATCGTCCGTGCGTCCGTTGAAGAAGCCCCGTCTCGATGACGAGGTCCGCTTCCTCCGGTCATGGATCGAAAAGCCGCTGCACGTAGGCGCCGTGATGCCGTCGGGGCGACTGCTGGCGCGCACGATGGCGCAATATGTCGACGTCAGATCGGAAGGTCCTGTCGTCGAACTTGGTCCGGGGACCGGTGCGATCACCAACGCACTGATCGAGCATGGCGTGGATCAGAAGCGTCTCGTACTGGTCGAATACAATCCCGGCTTCTGCGCGCTGCTGCGCGAGCGCTATCCGCAGGCCAAGGTCGTGCAGGGCGATGCCTACCGCCTTCGGGACTCGCTCTTGAACGTGTTGAATGCGCCGGCTGCGGCGATGGTCTCCGGCCTGCCGCTGGTCACCAAGCCGATGATCACCCGCCTGAGGCTGATCCGCGATGCCTTCATGGCGCTGGCGCCGGGGGCTCCCTTCGTCCAATTCACCTATTCGGTCGTCCCGCCGATCCCGAAATCGCTGCCGGGCGTGTCCACAGAAGCTTCCGAGCGGATCTGGATGAACCTTCCGCCCGCGCGGGTCTGGGTGTATCGCAAAGGTCGATGATCCCCGCGCATCGCGCGCGGCGGGTCTGCCGAACGCGATTCAAAAATAATGTCTGCGCTGAAAATACTTGTGATCCCGGGGTCGCTGCGATCAGGCTCGCTCAACGCGAAGCTCGCGGCCGTGGCGGCCCATGAGCTCGCGCAGGCGGGCGCCGAGGTCAGTCGCATCTCGCTATCGGATTTTCCGCTGCCGATCTATGACGGCGACCTGCAGGCGAAATCGGGCGTGCCGAAGAACGCCGTCAATCTCAAGCGGATGATCGGCGCGCATCATGGCGTGCTGATCGTGACGCCGGAATATAATTCGTCGGTCCCGCCGCTGGTCAAGAACACCATCGACTGGGTGAGCCGCGTGCAAGATCCGCATGAGGTTCGTGGCCAGGTGTTTCGCGATCGTGTGTTCGCGATCGCCGCCGCTTCCGGCGGCCGGCTCGGCGGCAGCCGCGCGCTGGCCGCGCTGCGCCTCATCCTGTCCGCCTGTCAGGCCACCGTGATCCCGAACCAGCTCGCGCTGTCATTCGCCGAACATGCCTATGACGATATGGATCACCTGAAGCATCCCGCAGATATTGAGGCGATGCAGGCCATGGTGCGGCAATTGATCGACCTGTCTCAACGCATGATGTGAGGTGACATGCAGCCAGCCGATATCGCCCAGAAGGACCGCTTGATCGTGGCGCTCGATTTGCCCAGCATCGCTGCGGCGGAAGCGATGATCGCAAGGCTCGGCGACAGCGTGCACTTCTACAAGATCGGCTACCAGCTCGCCTATGCCGGCGGCCTTCCGCTGGCGCGAGAACTTGCAAGCTCCGGCAAGAAGGTCTTCATCGATCTCAAACTGCATGACATCGGCAACACGGTCGCGCGCGGCGTAGAGAGCATTGCGTCGCTCGGCGCGACGTTCCTCACCGTGCACGCCTATCCGCAGACCATGAAGGCTGCGGTGGAGGCGCGCGCCGGATCGAACCTCAAGATCCTCGCAGTCACGGTGCTGACCTCCTATGACGACAACGATCTGCACGCCGCAGGCTATCGCTTCAATGTCGCCGATCTCGTCGAAGCGCGCGCGCAGCAGGCGCAAGTGCTCGGCGTCGATGGGCTGGTGAGTTCGCCGGAGGAGGTATCTTCCTTGCGCAAGATCGTCGGGCATCAGATGAAGCTGGTGACTCCAGGTATCCGTCCAACCGGTGCCGCGAGCGGCGACCAGAAGCGCATCATGACGCCGTCGCGTGCGATCGCCGCCGGAGCGGATTATCTGGTGGTGGGCCGGCCGATCCTTGAAGGTGCCGACCCAAAAGCTGCCGCAGAGGCCATCCAGGCTGAGATTGCGCAGGCGCTTGAATAATTAACAAAGGAGAAGAAGAGATGGCCAAGGGATACTGGATCGGACGCGTCGACGTTCACAACGAGGAGGGTTACAAGCCTTACATCGCCGCCAATCCGGCTATCTTCCAGAAATTCGGCGGCAAGTTCATTGTGCGCGGCGGCAAGTTCACCGCGGTGGAAGGCCAGAGCCGCTCCCGCAATGTCGTAATCGAGTTCCCCGACTATGAAACGGCGGTGGCCTGCTATCGCTCGCCGGAATATCAGGCCAACGTCAAGGTTCGGCAGCCGCATTCGATCGCCGATCTCATCATCATCGAGGGCTACGACGCACCGCAGTCGTGAGCGAGTATTCTTCGCGAGCGGACACATCCCGGATTGTTACATGATGTCTTGAGTTGTGATCTCAATCTGAACTGCCGCGAGCGTCGAATAACTGACGTCACGCCGTCATCCAACGACGCGTAACCACATCCTTCTCTTTGATCGTCCTGGAACAAGCGGGACGAATTGGTGCGCCATGATGCGGCGTGTCGATATGCACGCTCCGTTTCTTTTGTATCCAAATGGGGATTGCGACGCCGCCCCCCTTTCATCCAAGGTTGCAACCGTCGACGTCCACATCAATCGGTGATGGACAGTGAAGTAGCCGGCTCAGCAATCGAGACGTCCGTCGCGGGACGCAGGCCAACCCGCAAGCGTCTATGTGTAGGGAGCGGAAATCATGGCACTCATCATTGGAACAGCAGGCGACGATGTACTGCCCGGCACAGCGGACCCCGATGAGATCTTTGGTCTGCAAGGCAACGACACCATCACCGGATTGGAGGGCGACGACACCGTAAGCGGCGGGGCGGGAGACGACGACATCGATGGCGGCGCCGGCAACGATACTCTCAACGGCAATGCCGGCGACGACACCGTCGCGGGCGGCGAGGGCGATGATACGATCAACGGCGGCGCGGGAGTAGACACGCTGTCCGGAGACGCCGGCAACGATACCATAAACGGCGGCGCTGGAGACGACAACATCGACGGTGGCGAGGGCGACGATACCCTCAACGGCAATGCCGGCAATGACACGGTCGCGGGTGGCGAGGGCAATGACACGATCACCGGCGCCGCGGGAGACGACACGCTTTCGGGCGATGCTGGCGATGATACGCTGAGTGGCGGGGTCGGCGACGACACCTTGAACGGCGGCGAGGGCATCGACCTGCTCAATGGTAACCTCGGTGACGACACGCTGAACGGCGATGCCGGAACCGATACGCTCAACGGCGGCCTCGGCGATGATACGCTGAGTGGCGGCGACGATGATGACGAGCTCAACGGCGGCGACGGAAATGATACGCTGGCCGGCGACGCCGGCAACGACACCATCGACGGAGGGGACGGGGCCGACACCGCGGACGGCGGCGAAGGCGATGATACGGTGTCCGGCGGCGATGGCGACGACATCCTGGCCGGAGGTGCTGGTGTCGATGACGTCAGCGGCGGTCTCGGCGATGACGAACTCAGCGGCGACGACGGTGCCGACACGCTGGCGATGAGGGCGACGACACGCTCGATGGCGGCAACGGAGCCGACATCATGGATGGCGGCGACGGAGCCGATGCGCTGGCCGGCGGGGCGGGAGGCGATACGCTGAACGGCTCAGCAGGCGATGACGAGCTCGACGGCGGCAACGGTGCCGACACCCTCGATGGCGGTGAAGGCGATGATCTGCTGACGGGCGGTGAAGGCACCGATACGCACAACTTCGGCGACGGCACGGGTGCCGAGTTCGGCGATGACGAAATCACCGATTTGGACTTCGCCGACGAGGATGTCGTCAACGTCGACGCGCCTGACGGCTTCGATCCGACCACCGTTGTTGTCGATGACGACGGCACGAATACCGTGCTCGACTTCGGCTTCGGCACGATCCAGCTCGACGGCATAACGGGCGGAGCAACGCCGTTCGAATCGATCGAAGACATCAATAATGCCGCGGGATACGACGTTATCACAGTGGCATGACGATAACTGCAGCGGGGCGGTCAGCCGCCCCGCTGCTGCATTCTGAAGTGTAGAGTTCTTAGTGATATTTCGGCCGTTCATGTATTCGCGCTGCCATCGTGAGATTCCAGCGTCTGGCCAACGATCGTTGCTCGGATCGATTCCGGGACGGGCTACTTTTGTCTGGATCGTCGCCTTCAGCGTATCGATCAATATGCTGCTGCTCGTCGTGCCCTTCTACTCGATCGAAGTGTTCGACCGGGTGCTCAGCAGCGGCAGCGTCGAGACCCTGGTTGGCCTCAGCCTCATTGCCGCAACCGCACTCATCTTCAGCGCCGCATTCGAGATCCTGCGCAATCGCCTGCTCAGTCGCTTTGCCGTTCAGTTCGAACGCCATCTCGCCCCGATCGTCCTTGAAGGCACGATCATGGGAGCCGCCGCGCGGAACGACGGCAGGACGAACGCGCTCGTAAAGATCCGCGAACTCCGCAGTTTCTTGTCGGGCGGCCCGGTCGGATCCTTGATCGACGCGCCGTTCCTCCCAGGCTTCGTCCTCATTCTCTTCTTCCTGCATCCCTGGTACGGCGTGATAGCGCTGATCGGAACCGCGATCCTGCTCGTGCTGGGCGCCATAAGCCACCGGATTGCGCGCAGGAAATCGGGCAGGCGACGCAGGCGGCACAGGCGACGCAGTCGGCCCTCGACGGGATCATCCGGCATTCCGACCTGGTGCGGGCCATGGGCTGGACCCGCGGCGCCATCCGCGAGTTCATGGATCTGAGTGACGAGGCGCTGTCGCCGGTGGTCCGCGCCAGCGAACGGGTCCACACCATCGCCGCAATCGCGCGGATGGTAAGAACGATCCTGCAGATCGCTGCGATCGGCTGCGGCGCCTGGCTCGTGCTGCAGAACGAGGTGCTCTCCGGCAGCTTGATCGCGAGTTCGATCCTGATCGCCCGGACGCTGCAGCCGATGGAAGGCTTGATCTCGGCGTGGCGCGGGCTGACCTCCGCCCATGAAGCATGGAAGCAGGTCCAGGCGGCCGCAATTCCGGTCCTTACACAAAAGAGAAAGACCCTGCTTCCCTCTCCGTCGGGAAGGATCAAGGTCGAGCGGGTGACATTCCGGACCGGCGCGGCCGATCGAGCGATCCTGGCCGGCGTGACATTCGAGTGTCGGCCTGCAGAGATGGTCGCCGTGATCGGACCGACGGGGGCGGGCAAGTCGACCGAAGCAACCGTCAGAACCTATACCAAGCGCATCATGCTGAAATTGGGAATTAACCGACAGTCCGAGTTCTTTTTGCTCTACCATCTCACACAATCTCCTTTCGGTGCGGGCAGGCGTGAGAAGGCGGCGAGCCACGCTTTGTCGGAATGTCAGCCGAAAGGAAATGATCCTGCGCTGGATAGTTGATAAGCTTCCGCCAGATGATGCCTAGGCCGTTCATCATATCTCAGGGATTCATACGGTCCGTCTCAGCGATGGTGGCGGCAATCGGCTTTGCCTGCTCCGCCCGCGCGGAGAATATAGAGCTGGGAATGCCGGTCGCCTGCGAGATAGGCCGGACCTGCTATATCCAGAACTATGTTGATGACGATCCTGCGGAGTCGAGCCGCGACTACAAATGCGGCACGCTCACATACGATGGACACAACGGAACAGACTTCCGCATACCCTCACTCGCGGCGCAAAGGTCCGGCGTAGACGTGCTCGCTTCCGCAAGCGGCCGCGTTCTTCGCATGCGCTACGGTGTGCCCGATGGTGCGTTCAGCAAGACAGCGCGCGAGGCCGTGCGCGACGTCGAATGCGGCAACGGCGTCCTCATCGAACATCCCGGCGGCTGGGAAACCCAATACTGCCATATGGCGAATGGCAGCCTGGCGGTGAAGCCCGGCGACGACGTCGCCCGCGGGCAACGGCTTGGCCGCATCGGTCTCTCCGGTCTCACCGAATATCCTCACCTGCATTTCACCGTCAGGTACAAAGGGGCCGTCGTGGATCCCTTCGCCTATGGGGCCGCTCCCGGCTCATGTGGCGGCGGAGAATCTCTTTGGCAGCCCGCGCTCCGCGTCCCGCTTGCCTATCAGGAACGGGCGGTCCTGAACTCCGGATTCACGAGCGGGCCGCCGACCATGGAACTCATTGAGGAGGCGCGTGTGGACGGGCAGCCCGTATCCGCCGACTCCCCGGCTCTGGTTGTCTTTGTCCGCGCCATCGGGCTGAAGGCGGGAGACGCTCAGGGGCTCGTGATCAAGGACCCGCAAGGAAAAGTTCTTGCCGACAATCGAGCCGCACCGCTCCAGAGCAACAAGGCGCAGTACATGTTGTTTGCAGGCAAGAAGCGCCCGCCAAACGGCTGGGACCATGGCACCTACAAGGCGACCTACACCGTCGAACGCGATGGCCGGGTCCTCTTGGAAAAGCAATTGGAACTAACGCTATAGCTGCTTGGGATGCCGGCTGAGCGATCCCGTCTCGGCAAGGGCCTATCCTTCTGCCCGCCTTGTTTCCCCGGCTCTCCTTCGGCTCCCGGAACATCTCGCCAAGACGACTCGGTTGCCGGAATGGCCCGCGCCAGCTATAGGGCGTGGAGAGGAAAAGCCATGGCCGATATGCGCTTGATCGTTGCAGGGGCTGGCGGCCGGATGGGCCGCGCCCTGACGCGTGCCATCTCGGAGACGCCGGGCGCCGTTCTGACCGGTGCGCTGGAAGCGCCCGGCTCCGAGCTCCTCGGCGAGGATGCCGGGGTGCTCGCGGGTCTGCCGGCCAACGGCGTCAAATTGTCGGCTGACCTTTGGTCGCTCTCGGCCAATGCCGACGGCATCCTGGATTTCACCGTGCCGGCGGCGACCATCGCCAATGTCGCCATCGCGGTCGAGCGTGGCCTCGTCCATGTCATCGGCACCACCGGGCTGTCAGCCTCAGATGATGCTGTCATCCGAAGCGTCACCAACCGCGCCGTCGTGGTGAAGTCCGGCAACATGAGCCTTGGAGTCAATCTCTTGGCCGCCCTCGTCAAGCAGGTCGCGAAGTCGCTCGACAATGCATTCGACATCGAGATCGTCGAGATGCACCACAAGGCCAAGGTCGACGCGCCCTCCGGCACCGCCCTTCTGCTCGGCGAGGCCGCCGCGGCCGGCCGCGGCATTGCGCTCGACAAGCACTCGGCGCGCGGCCGTGATGGTCACACTGGCGCGCGCCGCACCGGTGATATCGGCTTTGCGTCGCTGCGCGGGGGCACCGTGACCGGTGACCACAGCGTGATCTTCGCCGGCCCGCATGAGCGGATCACACTGTCGCACCTTGCCGAGGATCGCATGATATTCGCGCATGGCGCGCTGAAAGCCGCGCTATGGGCGCATGGCAAGAAGCCCGGGCTATACTCCATGATGGATGTGCTAGGCCTCTCCCACCTCTAGTGCATGATCCGGAAAGTGGGAACCGGTTTTCCGAAATGATCGTGCGCAAACAAGAACGGAATTTGGAATGAACGATCGTCTTCTCGTGCTGGTGCGCCATGGCCAGAGTGAATGGAATCTGAAGAATCTCTTCACCGGATGGAAAGATCCCGATCTCACCGAACAGGGCATTGCCGAAGCCAAAGAGGCGGGCCGCAAGCTGAAGGCACAGGGGCTGTCCTTCGACATCGCCTTCACGTCGGTGTTGAAACGGGCGCAGCATACGCTCGATCTGGCGCTCGCCGAAATCGGCCAGACCGGATTGAAGACTTTGAAAAACCTCGCGCTCAATGAACGCGACTACGGCGATCTCTCCGGTCTCAACAAGGACGACGCGCGTAAGAAGTGGGGCGAGGAGCAGGTCCTGATCTGGCGCCGCTCCTATGACGTATCTCCGCCGGGCGGCGAAAGCCTGAAGGATACGCTGGCGCGCGCGCTGCCCTATTATGTGCAGGAGATCCTGCCCTGTGTGCTGCGCGGCGAGCGCACGCTGGTCGCCGCCCACGGCAATTCGCTGCGCGCGCTGATCATGGTGCTGGAGAAGCTGTCACCCGAGCAGATCCTGAAGCGCGAGCTCGCGACCGGCGCACCGATCGTCTACCGACTCAACGCCGATTCCACCGTCGCCTCGAAACTCGATCTCGCGGCGTGAGCGGCGGTGTCGAGATCTTCGTTCTCGACGCGCCCATACCGGACGCAGCCCTCGATCAACTCGCATCGGTTCTCGTCGATTGTGTCGACGGCGGCGCGAGCGTCAGCTTCATGGCACCGTTCTCGCAAGCCGAAGGGCTTGCGTACTTTCGTAAGGTTGCTGATGCGGTCGCGTCAGGCGACGCCGTGCTGCTCGCGGCAAAGCGCGATGGCAAGATCGTCGGCACGGTCCAGTTGGGTCTCGACACGCCGCCCAACCAGCCGCACCGCGCCGATGTGAAGAAAATGCTGGTTCACCGTTCCGCGCGCGGGTGCGGCATCGGCGCAGCGCTGATGGCGCAGGTCGAAGCCGAAGCGACCAGACGCGGCCGCTGGCTGCTCGTGCTTGACACTGTGCCGGGTGAAAACGGTTATCGCCTCTACAAGCGCGCGGGCTGGACCGAGAGCGGGATCATCCCGAACTACGCGCTGTTTCCCGACGGCCGACTGTGCGACACCGCGGTGTTCTGGAAGCGGCTGGATCACTGATTGCGGCGATTACTCAGCCATAAACAGAGCGTCGTATGATGGGTAGAGCGCAGCGAAACCCATCGCGCACCGGAAGCGGCGGCAACGTCGATGATGGGTTTCGCTGCGCTCTACCCATCATACACCCTACGAAATCCTTCTTTACTGCAACCCGAGCCGCCCGGCTTCCCAGCCGAGCATGGCCTGCTTGCGGGTGATGCCCCAATGATAGCCGGTGAGCGCGCCGCTCTTGCCGAGCGCGCGATGGCAGGGCACCACGAATGAGACCGGGTTGCGGCCGACCGCGGCGCCGACGGCGCGCGAGGCCTTCGGGCTGTTGATCTTGCAGGCGATGTCGGAATAGGACACCGCGCGTCCCATCGGGATCTTCAGCAGCGTTTCCCACACCCGCACCTCGAAATCGGTGCCGATCAGGACCACGCGCAGCGGCTGGTCCGGCCGCCACAGTTTCGTGTCGAAGACGCGCTGTGCAATCGGCGCCGTGCCTTCGGTGTCCTCCACATAGGTCGCGTTCGGCCAGCGCCGGCGCAGGTCGGCAAATGCCGCCGCTTCGTCGCCGGGATCGGCAAATGCGAGGCCGGCCAGACCGCGGGCGGTGGCGATCACGATCGCGGTTCCGAATGGCGAGGGGTGGAAGCCGTAGTGCAGCGTCATGCCGGCGCCGCCAATCTTCCATTCGCCCGGCGACATCGCCTCATGGGTGACGAAGAGATCGTGCAAGCGGCCCGGGCCCGAGAGTCCCGAATCGAGCGCGGCATCGAGCACGCTCGCGGAGTCGCGCAGCAGGTTCTTGGCGTGGTCGAGGGTGAGCGCCTGCATGAACGCTTTCGGCGTCAGCCCGGCCCAGCGCCGGAACAGATGGTGCAACTCGTCAGGCGTCACGCCGGCGGCATCCGCCACCGCCTCGATCGTCGGCTGCGCACGCCAGCGCTCCGAGATGAAGGCGATCGCGCGCCGCACCGAATCGTAGTCGCGCAGCGCGGCGCTCTGGAGGCCCGGCTTGGCAAGGCGCTGGTCATGGATGGCGAGTGTCATCATGGGGGCTGATTTAGGAGACATGCGGCTGCTCAACCACCCGTTTTCCGATAAACCTCAGTGAATCGGATTATAGGTCGGCCCGCGCTTGGCGGCGTTCAGCGCTGCCACTAAAGCTTTGGCAAAGCTGGCTTTTTCGTCCGGACCCAGGAAACTGCCGATATCGACGCGGCGTCCCCGGGAAACCAGATAGAGCCGCTCGATGCCGAACTCGGCATCGACCTGCTGCTCGAACTGCACCCACAGGGGATTGAGCACCCATTCCGCGACATGGCCGCGATGGCTGACCCGGCGCACCCTTAATTCCGACGGCGTCACCGTGATCTCCTCGCACGCCAGGGCCGTGCGGAAATTGACGCGGAAGGCCCAGTAGATGACCAACACGTCCAGGCCGAAGAAGCCGAACACGGGCCAGGCGCCCAGCCACCAGAACACGGCGCCGGCAGCAAAGCTGACCACGCTGACGATGCTCATCAGCACGATGAAGCCGGTGCGGCTCAGCGAACGGTGCGGCGTCAACAGCGCGGAAAACAGCTCCGGCTCAAGCGTCGGGTCAAAGTCATTGCTTGCGGTCATGGCCTACCAGTATATGCCGATCATGGCCAAAATCATCCGCGCTCAACGCGCCAGGAAACCCAGTGTTCGATCCGCGCCGAAAAAGCCGGCAAAGAAGCCGGTGGCCAGGCCGCCTGCGCGCGCGACAAAGAGATCCCTTAAAGCGCCGAAGCCCTGGACCCCGGCCGAAGTGCGCGACGCATTCGAGCGATTCCGCAAGGCCAATCCGGAGCCGAAGGGGGAGCTCGAGCATCTCAACCCGTACACATTGCTGGTTGCCGTCGTGCTGTCGGCGCAGGCGACCGACGCCGGCGTCAACAAGGCGACGCGTGCGCTGTTTGCCGTCGCCGACACGCCGCAGAAGATGCTCGCGCTCGGCGAGGAGAAGCTGCGCGACTATATCAGGACCATCGGCCTTTATCGCACCAAGGCAAAGAATGTCATCGCGCTATCGGAGAAGCTGATCTCGGAATTCGGCGGCCAGGTGCCGCGCACCCGCGCCGAGATCGAGTCGCTGCCCGGTGCCGGCCGCAAGACCGCGAACGTCGTGCTCAACATGGCCTATGGCGAACACACCTTGGCAGTCGATACCCATGTGTTCCGCGTCGCCAATCGCACCGGGCTTGCGCCCGGCAAGACGCCGCTCGAGGTTGAGCTCGGACTGGAGAAAGTGATTCCGGCCGAGTTCATGCTGCATGCGCATCACTGGCTTATCCTGCACGGGCGTTACACCTGCCTCGCACGGAAACCGCGCTGCGAGGTATGCCTGATCAACGATCTTTGCCGCTGGCCGGAAAAGACGGTCTGAGCGATGATCGGTTCTTTCCACCGGCAACTGTCTCGGCAGTTCCGTGGCAGAACGACCTGGGGAATGTACCTTGAGTGAGCAGAACCAAATCGCCCCGGCGCCCCTGAACAGGATTGCGCCGTCGCCGGCTCCGGCCCCCACGGCTCCGCCACCCAAGCCGTCGGTTGCACCTTCGAGCACCTGGGGGCGGCTGGCGATTCCGGTATTCGCCGTGCTCGCCGCCTTCGCCTTTATTGCGCTCGCCACATTGCGCTGGGACGAATGGGTGGGCGCCGCCACGATCCAGACCACCAACGACGCCTATGTCCGCGCCGAGCTGACGCGGCTGAGCAGCCGTGTTGCCGGCGAGGTGTTGACAGTGGCAGTGAAGGATTTCCAGCACGTCAAGGCCGGCGACCTCCTGGTGCAGATCGATCCCGCCGATTACCAGGCCCAGGTCGCACAGGCGGAAGCCGGTGTTGCCGCCGCGCAGGCCGCGCTCGACAATCTGAACAACCAGGTCGAACTGCAATACGCGACGATTGCGCAGGCCGAGGCCGCGCAAGTCTCCGCGGCGGCGTTGGAGGTCGAGGCACGTCAGGAACAGGAGCGCCAGCAATCGTTGTCGCAGACCGACGCGGGCACGCGGCAACGGCTCGAGCAGGCGACGGCGGCCTATGCAAAAGCGCAGGCCGATGTACGCGCGAGCCGCGCCGTGATCGCCGCGCAGCGCCATCAGCTCGAGGTGCTGCAGGGTACCAAGAAACAACGCGCCGCCGATCTCGATGCCGCCAAGGCGCAGCTCGCCGCCGCGAAGCTCAAGCTCGGCTACACCAAAATCGTGGCGCCGTTCGACGGCGTTGTCGGTGAGCGACAGGTGCAGCCGGGCGATTACGTCAATATCGGCACCAATTTGATCAATGTCGTGCCGCTGCCGAACGTCTATGTGATCGCCAATTACAAGGAGACCCAGCTCACGCGGGTGCGTCCGGGCCAACCGGTCGAGATCACCGTCGACAGCTTCCCGCGCGAGAAACTTCGTGGCCGTGTCGAGCGCATTGCGCCGGCCAGCGGCTCGCAATTCGCGCTCTTGCCGCCGGACAATGCCACCGGCAATTTCACCAAAGTCGTGCAGCGCATCCCGGTCCGCATCCAGTTCGACGAAAACCAGCCGCTGCTGTCACGCCTGCTGCCCGGCATGTCCGTGGTCACCAGGATCAATACCGGCGGTGCGGAGACCAATGGCAGATAATGACGATGCCGGCCACGGACCGGTCTCGCAGGGCGGCATCGCGCGACAGCCGCTGTTTGCGGTGGCCGCGGTGCTGCTGGGCTCGTTCCTCGCCAATTTCGACAGCCGGCTGACCACGGTCGGCCTGCCGGACCTGCGCGGCGCCTTCTCGCTCGGTTTCGACGAGGGCGCCTGGCTCTCCACCGCCGGTATCGGTTCGCAGATCTTCATCGCGCCGGCGGTCGCCTGGCTCGCGACGGTGTTCGGCCTGCGCCGCGTGTTGGGTATCCCAAGTCTCGTCTATGCCGGGGTGTCGCTGATCATTCCGTTCGTCGACCATTACCCGACGCTGCTCGCGCTCAGCATCGTACACGGCCTGCTGCTCGGCACCTTCGTGCCGGCGACGCTGATGATCGTGTTCCGAAATTTGCCGATCCGCTGGTGGATTCCGGCGATCTCGATCTACTCGATCCGCGTCGGCTTCGCGCTTGACACCTCGACCTCGCTGGTCGGTTTCTATGTCGACCATCTCGGCTGGCAATGGCTGTACTGGCAGGGCGTCGTCATCGCGCCCCTGATGGGCCTGATGGTCTATCTCGGCACGCCCGATGAAGCCGTCAACAAGGATCTGCTTCGCGATGCGGATTGGGGCGGCATGCTGCTGCTCGGCACCTCGGTGTCGATGATCTATGCCGGTCTCGACCAGGGCAACCGGCTCGACTGGCTCGAATCCGGCACGGTGATGGCGCTGCTGCTTGGCGGCGCCGCGCTGTTCGTCGTCTTCCTGATCAACGAGGCCATGGTGCGGCAGCCCTGGGCGCATGTGAACGTGCTGTTCTCGCGCAACATCGGGTTATCGCTGGTCGTCATTCTGCTCTACACCCTCGCCAGTCTTTCCAATTCATCGCTGGTGCCGAACTTCCTCAGCACGATCGCGCTGATGCGGCCGGAGCAGAGCGGCGTCCTGCTGCTGACCTACGGCGCGCTGCCGATGTTCGTGCTGGTGCCGATCTCGATCTATCTGCTCAGGCATTTCGATCCGCGCACCGTGGTCGTCCTGGGATTCTCGGCGTTCGCGGCCGCCAATCTCTGGGCTACGCAATTGACCGATGAGTGGGCGCGGGAGGACTTTATCGGCATCGTCATCCTGCAGTCGATCGGGCAGTCGCTGACGCTATTGCCGGTCATCATCATGGCGCTGTCCAATTCCGATCCGAGCCGCGCCACGGCGTTCGCCGCCTATATTCAGATCATGCGGCTTGGCGGCGCCGAGATCGGTGTGGCGCTGATGGGCACCTGGCTGCGGGTCCGTGAGCAGATCCATTCCAACTATATCGGACAACACGTCGCCAATGGCGATGTCGATGTCATGCGCATGCTCAAGCAACTCGCCGACCAATTCGCCGCGCACGGCATCGGCCTCGCTCAGGCGCGCGCAGTGGGAACATTGGCGGCGCTGGTGCAGCGCGAGGCTAATGTGCTCGCCTATATCGACGGTTTCTGGCTGTGCTTCTGGCTTGCGATGACCGCGCTGTTCTTCGTCGCTCTGATCACCCGTGCACCGCCTGGGCCGTTTACGCCGGAGCCGTTCGGCTTTGCCAAGATGCTGATGCGCAAGTGCGGAATGTCGGCAGCCGGACCACCACGATCAACGTACTGATATTCCCTGCCGCCGCGACTCGAGCAATTCCGGCCTCGGACCCGACAGGCGCTTGTGCATGTGGACCATGAAGGCCATGCCGAACAGCGGCGTCGCCAGATTGACGATCGGGATCGACACGAAGGCGGCGATGATCAGACCGGCGGTGAACACGGTCGCGGCGTTGTCCCGGCGCATCGCTTTCGCTTCTGCGGGCGGCCGGAACCGCATCGCCGCCAGCTCGAAATATTCGCGGCCCAACAGCCAAGCGGTGGCGAGGAAGAAGATCAGGAAGCCGGCGCCGGCGAACAGCACGAAAGGCAGCGCGATCAGATAGACCAGGATCGTCAGCAGCGCGGTCTTGACGCCCTCGGCCATGGCGAGGTTGAACGGCAGCGCGACGCCGGGCTGTTCGGCCGGATAATGTTCGCGCTCGACGTGGTCGGCGACGTCATCCACGAAAAGGCTCGCCACCAGCGAGGTGATCGCGGGCATCAGGAAGATGCCGCCGAGCACCACGCCAAGGCCGGCGGCGATCGAGACGATCCAGGACAGCACGTTGAGCGTGGAGTGGAAGTTGGGGCCGAGCAGGCCCTCGGCCCAGACCGAGCCATACTCGGCAAACCAGCTCAACAGCCGCTGCAATCCGATCGCGAGCACAGTCACCAATACCAGCGCCACGCCGATCGAGCGCCACAGGATCGAGCGCATCGGCGGAGACAGGATTTGCGTGAGCGCCTTGACGGCGGCATCAATCATCGTGGGTTTACCTCCAGAAAGCCCCCGCGAGACGTAGATATACTTCGTGGCCTCGGCAAGGGTGCCCTCTATCGTAGGCCGGGTGAAGCGTAGCGTAACCCGGGAAGGTATCGCCGGTCGAAATCCCGGATTGCGCTACGCCTCAGTCATGCCGGTGTCCGTGCTTGCGCGGCTTCTTGCCCGGCGCGGTCGGGATCATCACGACGCGGCCATAGCGCACGCCGCGCTCGGCGATGACGTGGTCGGCGAGATGGCGGACATCGCCGGCGGCGCCTTTCAGCGCGGTCACCTCCATGCAACTGTCGTCGTCGAGATGGACATGCAGCGTCGCCAGCGAGAGATCGTGGTGACCATGGAAGTTCTGCACCAGCCGCTTCGACAGGTCGCGCGCGGCGTGGTCATAGACATAGACCAATGCGGCCACGCATTGGCCCGAAGCCGCCGTGTCCTCCGCGCTCTGCTGCAGTCCCGCGCGGGCAAGATCGCGGATGATCTCCGAGCGGTTCTGGTAGCCGCGCGCTTTTGCCGCGGCATCGATCTCGCCGAGCAGGTCGTCCTCGATGGTGATGGTGATCCGTTGCATCAGAAGTTTCCGTTTGGTCTCGCGCGTCGCCAGTATGATATTATTCTTGTAACGTCATACTCAGCTTGCTAGCCTCGACGGGCCGGGTTGAAGTCGAACTGGTTGCCTGTCGAATTGTAGCAGGTGCCATGCGGGGGCATGGGCATTGCGTAAACTTGTCGGGTGGATTTTTTCCACCGCCTCCCTTGTTGTTCTCACGTCGGCGGCGCAGGCACAGACTGCTGCGGTCGGGATAGGAAACCAGCTTCCATCCGTCACGGTGACCTCGCCGGAGATGACGCCACCGAAGCGGGCCAGGCAAGCCGAACAGCCGCGTCGCTTGCGGGCCGGCCGAAATCCTCACGCCGCTCCATCCGGCCAGCCTGCTTCGGCGGCGAACGGCGTTGCCTCCGGTCCGGGAGATTCGGATACTGCCAATCTTCGGCCCACTGCCGCAAGCGAGATACGCATCAGCGGCGAGGAGGTGAATGCCTTGCCGGTGTCGCGCGTCGGCGAGGCGCTCGAAGTGGTGCCGGGCCTGATCGTCACCCAGCACTCCGGCGAGGGCAAAGCCAACCAGTATTTCCTGCGCGGTTTCAATCTCGACCATGGCACTGATCTAGCGATCACCGTCGACGGCATGCCCGTCAACATGCCGACCCATGGCCATGGCCAGGGCTACGCCGACATCAATTTCCTGATCCCGGAATTGATCAGCTCCGTCAACGTCCGCAAGGGCCCATACTATGCCGACACCGGCGATTTCTCCTCCGCCGGCAGCGTCGGCATCGATTATGTCAACCGGCTGCCGAAGAACCTTGCCCAGGTGACCTTCGGCAGTTTCGGCTATCAGCGTGGGCTGGCGGCAGGCTCCGCGGCGATCGGCGAGGGCACGCTGCTCGGCGCGATCGAGGCCAACAAATATGATGGCCCGTGGGACGTGCCTGACGATGTGCGCAAGGTGAACGGCGTGTTGCGCTACAGCCAGGGCACCGCGACCGATGGCTTCACGCTGTCGGCGATGGCTTATTCCAACGGCTGGACTTCGACCGACCAGGTGGCGCAGCGCGCGATTGACCAGGGCCTGATCAACCGGTTCGGCTCGCTCGATCCGACCGACGGCGGCACCTCGAGCCGCTTCAGCCTGTCCGGCAATTGGGCGCAATCGGGTGAGTACGGGCAAACCCGCGCGAATGCCTACGTGATCCGTTCGTCGCTGCAGCTCTTCAACAACTTCACCTATTTTCTCGACGACCCTGTTAACGGCGACCAGTTCAGTCAGCTCGATCGCCGCACCATCTATGGCTTCCATGCCAGCCATGCTTTCGATGCGCGCGTCGCCGGCATCGAGACGCAGACCCGCGTCGGCCTGCAGACCCGTGGCGACGACATCGAAGTCGGCCTGTTCAGGACCTTCCAGCGCGAGGCACTCTCGACGGTGCGCAACGATCGCGTGCAGGAGGGCAGCGCCGGCCTGTGGGCCGATACCACCGCGCGCTGGACCGACTGGCTGCGCACAACGGTCGGCATCCGCGAGGATTTCTTCGCCGGCCACGTCTTCAGCGACACGCCGCAGAATTCCGGCAATGCGCAAGCCGCGATGACGAGCCCCAAGGCCGGCATCGTGCTGGGCCCGTGGTACAAGACCGAGTTCTACGGCAACGCCGGCTACGGATTGCATTCGAACGACATCCGTGGCGCCACGATCACCGTCGATCCCACCGACAAGGTGACGCCGCTCGATCGCGTGCCGCTGCTGGTCCGCTCCAAGGGCGCCGAGGTCGGAATCCGAACCAAGGCGATTGAGGGCCTGACCAGTTCGCTTGCGGTGTTCGTGCTCGATTTCGATTCCGAGCTCCTGTTCGTCGGCGATGCCGGCACTACCGAGGCGAGCCGTCCGAGCCGGCGCGTCGGTATCGAGTGGACCAACCAGTACAGGCCCGTGCCGTGGATGCGGGTCGATTTCGATCTCGCCTATACCCGCGCCCGCTTCACCGATTTCGACCCCGTGGGCAATTTCATCCCGGGCGCGCCGGCCTGGGTTGCCAGCAGCGCCGTGGCCTTCGGCCATGAGACCGGCTGGTTCGGCGCCCTGACCGCGCGTTATTTCGGGCCGCGCCCGCTGATCGAGGATGACAGCGTGCGCTCGCAATCGTCGCTGATCTTCAACGCCCGCGCCGGCTATCAGTTCGACAGTGGCATGCGGGTGCAGCTCGACGTGTTCAATCTCTTCAACGCCAACACCAACCAGATCGAATACTACTATTTATCGCGCCTGCCAGGCGAACCGATCGATGGCGTCGCCGATCGCCACATCCACCCGGCTGAGCCGCTCGCGGTCCGCCTGACGCTGGCTGCGCGCTTCTAGCGCAATCAGGCCGCGAGCTCCGGCGCCTTCATTTCCGTATCTTCAGGCGAAACCGGAAGCGGCGTCTCCTGGTCAATCGCTTCAGGAACAAGCGGCGGCGATTTTTTCTGAAACACACTGAATTCGCCCGCCACCTCCTCGAGCGGCTTCTGCTTGTCGGCCCAGTGCAGGGCGGTGTAGTCGAAGCCGTGCACGATGGTGGGTTTGACGACTTCGAAATAGGGCGAGATGTCGAAGTCGCGCGGCATGTAGAGCGAGGAATCACGGATGTGCAGGATCTCGCGCCGCGCCTTGCGGCTGGAGGTGCGTGTGATCTTGGGCAGGATCGGATAGCGCACGGCATCGAAGGCCTGCGCGATCAGCGCCGAGCAGATGATCTTGGTGGGATCGCCGGAGCCGAAGGCAATCATCCGCCGCCGCCAGCGCTGCGGCACCGGCATCGGGAACAGGTAGCGTGCGAGGTCAACGATGTTCTTGGTGTCGTAGCCGAAGCCGATCCGGTTGATGGCATAGCGGCACACCGTCTCGCGGTCCTCATAGGACAGGCCGACCGGGCGGCAGAGCCGGGTGTGATAGGGAAAATATTTCGACAGCGGCGCGGACGTAACGCCTTCGCCGATATTGGCCTCGATCAGCACATGCGGCTCGCCGTCGGGTTCGCCGGCGCCGTCGACCGGACCGACATAGAGTGCCGCATGCGACCAGGTTGACTGCGTGAGGTATTTGATGATGCCGGAAATGCGGTTGTTGCCTTCGACCAGCAGCACATCGCCAGGCTGAACCACGCCGCGCAGATGCTCCGGATCGCTCGGCGTGAACGGCTCGTAACCCGGGATCTCCTTCTGCAGGTAGCCCGCGATCACCTTGCCGATCGTGTCGAGCATGACGCCCATAGTGTTCCCCCCGCGCGGCTTGCCCTTCCGCTTTTTGGTTCCTTATCATGGTCGCGAGCCGTTGCAATTTAGTTCATCGACGCAGCCGATCAATCATGATTGATTCACCGTAATGGTTGCTGCGCCGCATGAGATGCGGCAAGGTTCGCGAACCGTTCCCATTTGCTTCAAGCCTGCGGAAACCATGATATGAGGATCACCCGCCGCAACTTCCTGTCGGCGTCCGCAGGCATTGCCGCAGCTCCGTTGCTTGCCGGCCGCGGTGCGGCCGCGCCCGCGCGTGTGCGCGAGGCCGACATCGTGGTCATCGGCGCGGGCGCTGCCGGTATTGCTGCGGCGCGGCGCGTGTTGGCGGCGGGCCGCAAGGTGATCGTGCTGGAAGCGGCGAGCCAGATCGGCGGCCGGTGCCAGACCGACAGTTCGACCTTCGAGGTGCCGTTCGATCGCGGCGCGCGCTGGACGCACAATCCCGAGGCCAATCCGATTGTCAGGCTCGCGCGCACCACGGGCCTCGAAGTCATGCCGGCGCCGGCGGGCCAGAAGATCCGGATCGGCCGGCGCAATGCGCGTCCCGGCGAGACCGAGGAATTCCTGGCAGCGCTGGTGCGCGCCAATCGCGCGATCGATGATGCCGCGCGGCGAAGCGACGTATCCTGCGCCTCGGTGCTGCCGAAGGAGCTTGGCGATTGGGCCAGCACGACGGAGTTCGTGCTCGGCGCCAGCTTCACCGGCAAGGACCTCAAGGAGATCTCGGTCGTCGACAAGGCACGTGCGCAGGACCGCGCCAGCGCGACCGCCTGCCGGCAGGGGCTCGGCACGTTGATTGCCAAGCTCGGCGAGCAGTTGCCGGTGGCGCTGTCGACGCCCGCCGACCGCATCTCCTGGAGCAACCGCGATGTCGTCGTGGACACGCCCTCCGGCAAAGTCCAGGCGCGCGCCGCCATCATCACGGTTTCGACCAATGTGCTTGCGGCGGGCAAACTCAAATTCGACTCCGATCTTCCCAAGCGTATCGGTGATGCCGTCGCGAAGCTCAGCCTCGGCAGTTATGACCGCATCGCGCTGCAGATACCGGGCAATCCGTTTGGGCTTGCGCGCGACGATGTCCTGATCGAGCAGAGCAACTCGACGCGCACCGCGCTGCTCTACGCCAATGTGGGCGGGGCATCCCTGTGCACGGTCGACGTCGCGGGCTCGTTCGGCCGCGATCTCTCGGAGCAGGGCGAACAGGCGATGGTGGCATTCGCGACGGAATGGCTGAAGAAGCTGTTCGGCAGCGATGCGGTGGCCGGCATCAAGAAGTCGAGCGCCACGCGCTGGAACGCTTCGCCCTATATACTCGGTGCGATGTCGGTAGCCGCGCCGGGCGGGCAGGCCGCTCGGCGAGCGTTGATCGATCCGGTCGGCTGCATGTATTTCGCCGGCGAGGCCACGCACGAAACCTTGTGGGGTACGGTCGACGGCGCCTGGGAGAGCGGCGAGCGGGCCGCGGAAGGGGCGCTGCGTCGGATCGGCGCGTTGCCGGCGGCACCGGCGGCGGCACCGCCACCCCAGAAGCAGCGCCGGCGCGCGCCACCGGCGCAATCGGCCCAGCCGCGAGGGCTGTTCGACTGATGCCACGGCCGAAGGCGCTGATCTCGTGGTCAAGCGGTAAGGACAGCGCGTTCGCATTGCATGAAGTGATGCAGGCTGGCGAGTTCGAGGTGGTGGGCGCGCTGACGACGGTCACCGAGACCCTTGAGCGCGTCGCGATCCACGGCGTACGCCAGCAGATTCTGCGTGCGCAATGCGAGGCTGTCGGACTGACGCAGCGGATCGTGCCGATTCCGCACCCCTGTTCCAACGAAATCTATGAGGCGCGCATGGGCGAAGCGGTCGCGCGGGCTGTCGCCGACGGCATCACCCACATGATCTTTGGCGATCTCTTCCTCGCCGATATCCGCGCCTACCGCGAGCAGAAGCTGGCGGGCACCGGGATCACGCCGATCTTCCCGCTGTGGGAACGGCCGACGGCAGAGCTGGCGCAAGCCATGATCGCGAGCGGGCTGGAGGCTCATCTTGCGACCGTTGACCTGAAGCGGCTGCCTGCGGAATTCGCCGGCCGCCGGTTCGATGCGCAGCTTCTCGCCGATCTTCCTGACGGCGTCGATCCATGCGGCGAGAACGGCGAGTTTCACACCTGCGTGGTCGCCGGCCCGATGTTCTCGCATCGGCTCGCCGTTGCCGTCGGCGAGCGGGTGCAACGCGATGGTTATGCGTATTGCGATCTGGTGATCGGCTAGCGGCGTAGGGTGGGGCAAAGGCGCGTCTATCGCGCCGCCTCTCCGCCTATGCAGGCAATGGATTGCCGCGGCGCTTCGTGCCTCGCAATGACGGGGGGAGAGGTTCTGATTCAATTGTCAAACAGCTTCTCCGCGGTCATCGTCCGGCTTGACCGGACGATCCAGTATTCCAGAGGCGGTCGTGCTTACGCGGAGAGGCCGTCGGGTACTGGATGCCCCGCCTGCGCGGGGCGTGACGGTGGAGGGGATATGAGTTCACGTTCTCGCGGCATTGATTGCCCGAGTCTTGCGCCTCGTTTCGCCCTCTTCGATAGCTGAGGGCGCAGGGAAAGCCGGGTGCCGGTTGCACCCGTGGGCCCCGTGCAACAAAAAGCACGGGGGTAGGACCACAGGTCAACCGAAGCAACTCCGGCTTTCCCTGCGCGATGGTTTACGGCTTACTTCGTGCTCTTCTCGGTGACCGGGCTTTCTTGCCACCGTCATCTCTCGCGCAAACTTTGCGCAAAAAACTTAGCGCCAGCGTCGGGGCGCCAGAACCACACGACTTCGCCGTCCGTAACGCGCGTGCTCGTCAGTCACACGCTTCACGTCCACCGCATCTCACCGCAACGTTCGTGACGATCGCGAGCCGCCCCTCTTTCGGGTGAGACGCGCCGAGTCATAGTGCTGATTTGCCCGACGGCGGAAGCGGAATGTTTTTTGCGGCAAGGCTGGACGGGCCAAATCACGTTGGTTGGATTGAGGAAATCCGTGCCGGCACGCACGCGCCATTCCGGCGCGCCCCGGAATGACGACGGAGGTGACGTTCCCGCGTGAATCTAGCTGCCGCGCAGCACGCCGTCGAGGATGGGCAGGCCAACGATGACCGCCGCGGCGATCAGGGCGTAGCAGATAGTACGGAAGGTCTTGTCGCTGGCCTTGCCGAACAGGGAGGCGCCGAACCAGACGCCGACGGCGTAGACCGGACCGACGACCAGCGAGAACTTGAGGGAATCGGCGGTGATCAGGCCGGTGAAGAGATAGCTGGCGACGGAGAAGAAATCCGAGGCGCCGAAGAACAGCACGATGTTGGCGCGCGCGATGATGGAAGGGATTGGGCGGCCGAGCCAATAGCCCACGATCGGCGGACCGCCGGTCTGCGCCAGCCCGCTGCAAAAGCCGGACAGGCCGCCGATGCCGATTGAAAGCGCTGCGTGGTCCTTGCCGCGGTAGCGCCAGCCCGACAGCAGCAGTGCCATCAGCGCGGCGACGAAGCCGGAAATGATCCAGCGCGTGGTCACGGGATCGAGCACGCTGAGAAAATACGTGCCGATCGGCACGCCGACGAGCGCACCGAGCACCATGATCGCGGTGGCCTGGCGCTCTGCGTGCTTCCAGGCATTCGGAACCAGCGGCATGGCGGCAACGAAATCGATGATCAGGAGCAGCACCGCCACCAGGCGCGGCGCCGCAATGCTGCTCGCCAGCGGCATGAAGATCAGCGCCGAGCCGAAGCCGGAAAAGCCGCGCGCCGTGCCCGAGACGAAGGCGATGGCACAGATTGCGAGCGCAACGTTGAGGCTGACCTCGGACGGGAGGAGACCAGACGGGCTCATCCCCGGAGAACGCCGCCGGTCTTCTTCGTGACATCAGCGACGATCTTGCCCGCCACCGCGTCGATCTCCTGGTCGGTCAGCGTCTTCTCGCGCGGCTGGATCGTCACCGTGATCGCGATCGACTTCTTGCCGTCCTCCATGCCCTTGCCTTCATAGACGTCGAACACGCTGACTTCGGTGATCAGCTTCTTGTCGGCGGCCAGCGCGGCGCGAACGATATCGCCGGCCCTGACGCTGCGATCGACGATGAAGGCGAAATCGCGCGACACCGGCTGGAACGCGGAGAGTTCGAGCGCCGGCTTGGCGCGGGTCGGCTTGCGCTTGGCCTCCGGGATGCGATCGAGGATCACCTCGAACGCCATCATTGGCCCATCGGCGCCAAGCGCCTCCAGCGCGCGCGGGTGCAACTCGCCGAAATGACCGAGCACGTTCTGCGGTCCGATCTGGATCGTGCCGGAACGTCCGGGATGCAGCCAGGCCGGGCCGCCGGGCACAATCTGCAGCGCCTGCACCGGCGCGCCGGCCGCCGCCAGCACGGCGAACACGTCGGCCTTGGCGTCGAACGCATCAGCGCTGGCCGAGCCGGACCAGCTGCGCCCGACGCCTTCCGACGAGGCGAAGCCATGACGCACGCCGGAGGCGGCGACGAACTGGTCTTCCGGCCTGTCGCCCTTGAACACCTGGCCGACCTCGAACAGTGCAACGTCAGGATAGCCGCGGTTGATGTTCGCCTGCGCCGCCGCGACGAGGCCGGGCAGCAGGCTCGGCCGCATGTCCGAAAGATCGGATGCAATCGGGTTGGCGAGCACGAGCGCGGCCTGTCCGCCGCCGAACAATTCCGCCGCGGGCTTGGAGATGAACGACCAGGTCACGGCTTCCACCATGCCGCGCGCAGCCAGCGCGCGCTTGGCGCGGCGGGTGCGGAGCTGGATCGGGGTCAGCACCGGTTTGCGCGGCTCCTCGCCGCGATCGAACGGCGTCTCCGGCACCTTGTCGACGCCGACGATGCGGACGATCTCCTCGACGATGTCGGCCTTGCCATGCACGTCCGTGCGCCACGACGGCACCGCGATCTTCACCACCGGTCCGGCGCCTGCGACCATGAAGCCGAGATGGCTGAGGATGCGCTTCGTCTCGACCAGCGGCACCTCGATTCCCGCGAGGCGCTTGACCTCGGTCAGCGGGAAATCGATCACGCGGTCGTCGCCGAAGCGATTGCCGACCACGATGTTTTCCGACGGCGCGCCGCCGCACAAGTCCATCACCATCTTGGTCGCAAGCTCGAGGCCCGGCACCATGAAGGCCGGATCGACGCCGCGCTCGAACCGATAGCGCGCATCTGAGTTGATGCCGAGCTTGCGTCCGGTCTGGGCGATGTTGATCTCGTTCCACAGCGCCGATTCGATCAGCACATCGGTGGTGTTCTCGTCGCAGCCGGAGGCTTCGCCGCCCATGATGCCTGCAAGCGATTCGACGCCGGCGTCATCGGCGATCACGCACATCGAGGATTCGAGCGTGTAGGTGCGGCCGTCGAGCGCGAGCAGCGTCTCGCCCTCGCGGGCGCGGCGCACCACCAGATTGCCCTTCACCTTCTTCGCGTCGAACACGTGCAATGGGCGCGCGCGGTCATAGGTCATGAAGTTGGTGATATCGACCAGCGCGTTGATCGGCCTGAGGCCGATCGAGGCAAGGCGCTTCTGCAGCCATTCCGGCGATGGGCCGTTCTTGACGCCGCGCACCAGCCGCAGCGCGAAGCCCGGGCAGAGCGAGGCGTCCTCCACCGTTACCGTCACGGGGGAGGGGAATTCGCCCTTGATCGGCTTGATCGCGGGGTCGATGAACTTGCCCATGTCGGCGGCGGAGAGATCGCGTGCGATCCCGTGCACGCCGGTGCAATCCTGCCGGTTCGGCGTCAGGTTGATCTCGATGACGGGATCACCGAGCCCGGCCCATTCGGCATAGCCCTGGCCGACCGGCGCATCGGCCGGCAGTTCGATGATGCCGTCATGATCGTCGGAAATCTCGAGCTCGGCCGCCGAGCACAGCATGCCGCGGCTCTCGACGCCTCGGATGGTGCCGACGCCGAGCGTGATGTTCTTGCCGGGAATGAAGGTGCCAGGCGGCGAGAACACGCTGATCAGGCCGGTCCGCGCATTCGGCGCGCCGCAGACCACCTGCACCGGTGCAGCGCCGTTGCCGGTATCGACCATGCAGACCCGCAGACGATCGGCATTGGGATGCTGCTCGGCCGAGATCACCCGCGCAATCGTAAAGGGGGCAAGCGCCTTCGCCTTGTCCTCGATGCTCTCGACCTCGAGCCCGATCATGGTGAGCTTGTCGGCGAGCTTTTCCAGCGGCTCGTCGGTGTCGAGATGTTCCTTCAGCCAGGAGAGCGTGAATTTCATGGTGTTTGCTTTTCTTGTTCCCTCTCCCGCCTGTGGGGAAGGGCCAGGGTGGCTCGCTCCACGACGGCAGCGGCAATTGTTTGGAGCACGCCCGCGCGATTGGTCATGATGTCGAGATTGCTGACGCGGAGGACCTTGAAGCCCTGTGCTTCGATCACCGCGGAGCGCGCCGCATCGGCCCGCTCGCCTTGATCGGAAAAATGCTGTCCGCCGTCGAGTTCGACGACCAGCTTCGCGGCGCGGCAGACGAAATCGGCGATGAAGCTTTCGATCGGGACCTGGCGGCGGAAGCTGATGCCGTTCAGTCGGCGATTGCGAAGCTCCGACCAAAGGATGCGTTCCGCATCGGTGGAGTTTCGCCGAAGAGCGCGGGCGTTGGCGCGCAGGCGGTCGGAGACCTTCCAGTCCGGGTGTTCGGGATCAACCATTGAAAGCCCCGTTGTGGAGACACCCTTGTATCTGCTCGGACATGATTTGTGCGATGGAAGCGACTTGCGCTTTGGCCGGTGGCCACCGGCCAAAGCGCGTGGCGATGTCGCCCGTTTCCCCCTCCGGCTACAACCGTGGGTGA
>NZ_JADYVX010000023.1 GCF_020194175.1 Bradyrhizobium sp. BRP22
TCCCTCCCCCGCCCGGCCTCAAGGCCCCGCCGCTCTCCTTCGCCACGCGCGTCGGCGATCTCCTCTTCATCTCAGGCATTCCCGGTTTCGGCGATAACCGCGAACTGCCTGACATCTTCGAAGCGCAGTTCGCCAACGTCGTCGCCAACTTCAAACGCGTGCTGGATGAGGCGGGCGCGACGGTTCGCGATCTCGTCAAGGTCAACGTGCTGCTGACGCGCGCCTCCGATGTCGCCGCGATGAACAGGCTCTATGCCGAGGCGTTCGGGCCGGCGCCCTATCCGGCGCGCACAACTAGCGTGGTGGTGGCGCTGCCCGATCCGAAGATGCTGATCGAGATCGAGGGCGTCGCACACCTTCGCGCTGCATGAGCGGCGCGGCCGCGCCTCGCGAACGGCTGCCCGACCAGCTTGCCGCCGATCTGCGCCTGGTGTTCGTCGGCACGGCCGCGAGCCAGCGGTCGGCGGATCTCGGCCATTACTACGCGCATCCCGGCAATCGCTTCTGGCGCACGCTGCATCAGGTCGGCATCACGCCGCGCCGCTACGAGCCGCATGAATTTCCGGCGCTGCTCGAGCTCGGCATCGGCTTCACCGACATGTGCAAGACGGGAGCAGGCATGGACCATCAGGCGCTCGCCTTCCCTGTCGATGTGCCCGCATTCCGCGCGAAGATGCTGACCTGGCGGCCGAAGACGATCGCCTTTACCAGCAAGAAAGCGGCATCGCTGTTCTACGGACGGCCGACGGCGGCGATCGCGCTCGGCCGGCAAGCGCTGTTGCCGGAATTTCCTGACATCTTCGTGCTGGCGTCGCCATCGGGTGCGGCGTCGGGAAGCTGGTCGTTGCAGCCGTGGCAGGAATTAGCGGATTGGCTGCTGTCCGACGAACGAATGGAGCACCGGCATACCGCCGCGCAAAGGCGCCGGTGAAAAGCGCGGGATCGTTGCCGCCTCTCGTGACCGAGAGACTCCTGCCGCACCAATAACGCCACAAACGATCGCGAAAAACCGCAGGCGCCTTCGCTCCTTGCCGAGGCAGCCAACAAACCTTCTTCAACAGGAGATCCGTCATGCGTCGCGCCACCGCCCTCTGTCTCGCCACCTGCTTCGCTGTTGCGGCCATTGCTGCCGCGAGACCCGCGGAAGCCGCCGGCTATTACGTGATCCGCTGGGAAAACACCGGCATCTGCCAGATCTGGAATGAGGACCTGCAGCAGAAGCCGTGGCAATGGCCCTCGACCTACAAGGTCGTCAGCAAGCCGGTCCCCACCTTCTCCGCCGCGATGGCCGAGCAGGAGCAGATGCGGGCGCAGCGCCGCTGCTCGCTGTGAGTTGTGAGTTGTGAGTTGTGGAATTGCAGGTGGGTTAGCGAAGCGCAACCCACCGATGGCTGCGCCACGAACTCACCCTCATCCCGAGGAGCCGCGTAAGCGGCGTCTCGAGGGATAGACCACCGACGAGATCGGGGCCTCATGGTTCTCAAGGCGATGCGAAGCATTGTCCGGAGACACGCTACGCGCTCCTCACCATGAGGGTCTGATATCGCGTGCGCGGCAAGACGAATTAAGCGAGCGATTCCAACGTGATTTGCCCTGTCCAGCCTTCGCGCGAAAAACATTCCGCTTTCGCCGTCGGGCAAATCAGTGATTTAACTCCGCGCGTCTCACCCGAGAGAGGGGCGGATCGCGATCGTCACGAACGTTGCGGTGAGATGCGGTGGACGCTGACGTTGCGACTGACGAGCGCAACATCAGCGGACGGCGAAGTCGTGTGGTTCTGGCGCCCCGACGCTGGCGCTAAGCTCGCGAGCAGCAAGAGCTGCCGCGGGTGACGGTGGCAAGAAAGCCCGGTCACCGAGAAGAGCACGAAGTAAGCCGTAAACCATCGCGCAGGGAAAGCCGGAGTTGCTTCGGTTGACCTGTGGTCCTACCCCCGTGCTTTTTGTTGCACGGGGCCCACGGGTGCAACCGGCACCCGGCTTTCCCTGCGCCCTCTGTATGATGAGAGGGCGAAACGAACACAAACCTCGGACGCAAAGCGCCGCGAGAATGCGAACTCACATCCTCTCCGCACACTCCCCCGTCATGGATTGCTTCGCCATGCTCGCAATGACGAAAGGGCAGCGCACGCGAATGTATCCCCTCACCCTGAGGAGCCGCGGAGCGGCGTCTCGAAGGGCGAGGCCAGCAGCGGGGCCTCAAAGGGCGCCTTACGCCGCGCTACTTCATCGTGATCGCAAGGCCGCTCAAATCGACATTGGCCATCAATCCAACCTGACGGCCGGAGAGTTCGAGCACGGCACCCTTCTGGTTGGTGAGCACGATGGCGCGGGCGCCGCCGCCGATCGCAAGGCCGGCACCGGCTGCGCCATAGACGCCGGCGACGTCGCTCGGACGGGTGATGTTGCTGACGCGGCCGCGCAGCACCGTCTTCGAGCCGCCGAACACCAGGCCGTAGTCGAGACCGCCGGCCGACAGCGGATACCTGCGCCCATGGAAATTCAGCACGCCGCCACCACCGGAGCCGCCGATGATCCAGCCCGCCTTGTAGATCGTGAGCGAGATGGTGCCGCTGTCGGCATGGGCAACCGAGGAAAGACTGGCGCCGACGAAAGCGGTCAGCGCGAGCAGCGCGGCACGAAAGGCGGACAGCATTTTCATATGAGGGTCTCCGGGACTTTCTTGAGGCATCAATGGCGAGGAAGCATCGATTCGCACATTGCCGAGTGTAGCCCGGAAGCAGCGCGCAGGGTGGGCAAAGCGCAGCGTGCCCACCTTCCGCACTCGGCTCGCGATGGTGGGCACGCTTTCGCTTTGCCTACCCTACAAATTGCTCGTGTTTTGAATTAGCCTCTGGCGTTCAACAACAAGCAAGAGGAAACCCCAATGGCCCTTCTCGAAAATCACATCGCCGTCGTCACCGGCGCAGGCTCCGGCATCGGCCGCGCGATCGCAGCCGGCTATGCGCGCGAAGGCGCACGCGTTGCTTTGCTGGATGTCAATGCGAGCGCGGCCACGGAAGCCGCGAAGGAGATCTGCGACGCCGGCGGCAAGGCCGACGGCTTCGCGCTCGACGTCACCAGGCGCGAGGATTGCCTCGCCATCGCCAAGGAGATCGCCGGCACGATCGGACAGGTCTCGATCCTCGTCAACAATGCCGGCATTGCGCGGCGCAACGGCATGCTCGGCGCGGACGAAGCGGTGATCAAGGATTGGGAAGACGTCATCGCGATCAACCTCACCGGCGTGTTCAACGTCACCCATGCGTTCCTGCCGCAGATCCGCGCCGCGAAGGGACGCATCGTCAACATCGCATCGATCCAGTCCTTCGTGCATGTGCGCACGCCGAGCTCGCCCGCCTACACCGCCTCCAAGCATGGCGTGCTCGGCTTCACCAGGGCGCTCGCCGCCGAGCTCGGCAAGGAAGGTGTGCGCGTGAACGCGATCGGACCCGGCTTCATCGAGACGCCGCTGAACGCCCAGACGCGCGCGACCAATCCGGAGCTGGTGAAGACCTTCATGGCACATACGCCGCTCGGCCGCCCCGGCAAGGCGGAGGATATCGTGGGGCCGGCGATCTTCCTCGCCTCCGAGCTGTCGGCCTACGTCACGGGATCGATCGTGATGGTGGATGGCGGCTACCGGGCGGTGTGAACATGCCGCAGGCGGAAGCCATCCGCGGATGTGGATGGTAACGATCTCGTTAATCGTTTGTTAACCATCTGCGCCCACCGTCTCGCGCGGGCCAGGGGTTTGGAGTTCTCGATGTTTCCGATTCGCGATGTTGCGAACGGGCGTTGCTCGGGAGGTGTCATGTCCTATGTGTCCACGCAGCCCCTGCCGGAGATTCCGGCGTCCTCACTGGCCCCCAATGAGATCGTGCCGCTCCTGATCGGAGCCACCGTCGGCGAGGTCGAACGCGAGCTGGTGCTGCAAACCCTGATCCGTTGCAATGGCAACCGCACCCGCGCCGCGCGCGTGCTCGGCGTCTCCGTGCGTACCTTGCGCAACAAGATCAGGTGCTATTCGGCTGACGGAATCGAGGTGCCCGCGCCGAGCGATTAAGCGGGACTGCCTATGCTTGCGATCGCGTGCCGCGCATCCTCGCCCAGGCGCCGATCGTGATGACGAGCGAAATCGCCGCGACACTTCCCGCGATCAGTTCGATGGCGCGCAGCACGAAAGCGGTCTCGACGAGCAACAGCGGTTGCGGCTCCTCGGCAAAGCCGATCGGCACGATGTCGGGCACCAACAGCCGCTCGGCACCGAAGCCGACCGCGAAGACTGCGAGCGACAGCAAGAAGATCTTCCAGCCTGCGTTCATGGCTTCGCTCCCGTTCCACCACACACTGCAACGATGCCATGGAGCGCGATTGCATCATTGATGTTGATCAATCCGGCAATCGCGCCCCGCGCAATTGAAGCGGTCGCCAAACGCCGCTAAGAACGCGCGGGACGCAATTTTCTTTCGGAGTGCAGCAGTGGCCGATGATGCTTCGAATCGGCGCGGACCAGCGGGACCGCCGGGCCCACGCGGTCGGCCCGGCGAACAGGGACGGCCGGGACCACAGGGACATCCCGGCCGGCGCGGCCCCGACGGCGCGCGCGGCAAGCCGGGCCCGCAAGGCAAGCCGGGCGCGCAGGGCAAGCCTGGTGTGCAAGGCAAGCGCGGTGAACCGGGCCCGCAGGGTGCAGCCGGTCCGCAAGGTCCCGCCGGGCCGCAGGGACCTGCCGGTCCGCGCGGCGAGCCGGGGCCGCCGGGGCAACTGCCGTCGATCGAACAGGTGATGCCCTGGCTGCACATGATCTTCGACGCCTGGGAAGACTATCGCCGCCAGCGCGAGCAGGAGGCGGCCGAGCGCGCCGCACAGGAAGCCGCTGAGCGCGCCGCAGCAGAGGCGCTCACCTTTGATGACGAATCCGACCATTCGGACGATGAGGGTGATCACAAGAACAAGAAAAAGAAGAAGCACAAGCACAAGGACAAGGAGTAGCGGGCACGGTGACGGCTACTGTCCGTTGCGCGGCAGCAGATGGATCAGGCGGAACAGCCAGCGCATTACGAAATACCAGGCGATGCCCGCCAGCGTGCCGCACATGGTCAGGATGATGATGCCGACGCCGTCGAACGAGCCGGTCGACCAGATCATCCAGGCGGTCCACGCGACGGCGAAGGCGATCGAGGCGAGCTTGAGCGGGATCGTGGTCTGCATGGCGTTCTCCGATGGCTACTGCAACGCCATTCCTGCCCACCAGCACCTCGCCGCACCGTGAGCCAGGTCACGCCCGATGCGCGGACCTCATCCGAACCGCAGCCGCGAGCGCTCCCTCGCTCGTTCCGCCTCCGTCTCGCGATCGCGCGCCGGTGCTGTGGTGTGTAGCGATGTCAGAAGCCGCCGCGCCGCATCCGAGACCTCGGCGACCGCGCGATCAAAGGCGGCTTCATTGGCCTGAGACGGCTTGTTGAAGCCGGACAATTTGCGCACGAACTGCAATGCGGAAGCGTGGATCTCCTCCTCGGTCGCGGGCGGCTCGAAATTGAACAGCGTCTTGATGTTGCGGCACATGCTTTGCTCCTGTCACCGGCGGCCGGGATTGCATCGACCCAAGGACGATCGGCCCATGGAAATTCCGACATCATCGCCTATTCTGTCATGAAAGCGCCGGTGGCTTCACCCGTCCGGCCGCAACCGCGAAGCGAGTTCCCGATGAGCCATGTGACCTACAAGATCGTCGAACATGATGGCGGATGGGCCTACACGGTGGACGGCGTGTTCTCCGAACCATTCGCGACCCATGCCGCGGCACTGGCCGCTGCCCGCCGCGCCGCCGCCGAACAGCGCGTGCCCGGTCGTACCGAGGCAATCGAGTATGAAACCCCTGACGGCCAATGGCGCACCGAGACCGCAGCCGGCAGCGACCGGCCCGAGACGGACGTCGAGGACCGCGGCTGAGATCGCGGGATGACGGCGGAATTTCGCGATGATACGTTCGTCACAAAGACGACATCCGGAGACCGCCCGTGACCGATCTTGCCGCCGCCGACCTCATTTCGATCTATCCAAAGCCGACTGCGCGCGTGATCGCGAAGGCGCGGCCGGAGATCGACGTGCATGCAAGAAAGTTCATCGGCATGTCGCCATTTTGCGTGCTGGCGACTTCCGGCTCTGACGGCAGCGTCGATGCCTCCCCGCGCGGAGGCACTCCGGGCTTCGTCAGCGTCGCCTCGCCGAACCTGTTGTTGATGCCGGACCGCTCGGGCAACAACCGCATCGACAGCTTCCGGAACATCGTCGAAGGCTCCGGCTTCCTGCAGCTGATCTTCTTCGTCCCGGGAATCGACGAGACGCTGCGCGTCGGCGGCAAGGGACGTGTCTCGGCCGATCCGGACCTCCTGGCCTCAATGGTGGAATTCGGCAAGCCGCCGCGCGCGGTGCTGCGCATCGACGTGACCGAAGCCTATTTCCACTGCGGCAAGGCCTTGATGCGTTCGAAACTGTGGTCGGCGGACACGCGCGTCGAACGCAAGGTATTCCCGAGCATCAGCGAGGTGATCCACGACCAGACCACGCTCGGCGAGCCGGAAAGCCAGGCGGTGGTGGAAGAGCGCTACAAGACGCAGCTCTGATGGGCTGGCTGTATCACCCTCCCCTGAAAGAGAAGGGTGATAGTCGGAGCGCCTCAGTCCCCGTTCTCGAGGTGGCCGACGTGCTTCTGGGTGTAGAGCTCAAGGCCGATGCGCTGGATCAGGTCGAGCTGGGTCTCGAGGAAATCGATGTGGTGTTCCTCGTCCTTCATCAGGTCCTCGAACAAGTCGCGGGTCACGTAATCCTTCACGCCGTGACAGTAGGTGGCGGCTTCCTGGTAGAGTGCGCGGGCGCTGACCTCGGCGGCGAGGTCGCATTCGATGATCTCCCGGACATTCTGGCCGATCCGCAAGGGATCGAGCACCTGCATGTTGGGGAAGCCGTCGAGGAACAGGATGCGATCAGTGAACCGGTCGGCGTGGTGCATCTCCTCGATCGATTCCTTGCGCCAGACCTTGGCCATCTCCAGCAGGCCCCAGTTGTTCAGGATGCGGTAATGCAGCCAGTACTGGTTGATTGCCGTGAGTTCGCTGCGAAGCCCCTTGTTGAGATATTCGATGACCTTGGGGTCGCCCTGCATAGTTCACTCCAAATGCTCAAAAGGCCCAAGCGGGCCCGAATCCAAGTTTAGAACGCTTCTAAATCAGATTTGGAGCGAGAGCAACCCTCCTCTCGGAGAGCATCTGCGAAGAGATCTGGGGAAATCCCGGCGGCTCAGCAGGCCGCGAGGGCGAACTCGGTATCGGCGACTTCGTCGACTGCCTCATGGCTGTGCGGGCAGCCGGCACAGCAGGCCTTGGCGCATGGGCCAAGCGCCTCGTCGATGATGGTCTTGATGGTCCGGGCACAGCGACCGCATTCCGCACTGCAGCCCAGACAGCCATAGAGCTGCTTGGCGTTTCGCGGCAGCGAGCCGGCGGCGCTCACAGCACTACGGACATCGTGGTCGCTAAGGACGTTGCAGGAACAAACGATCATCGAGAAGGCGGGTCCGGTCGGTGATGCTGACCTAAGAGATATTGAAGGCGACCAAGCGAAGCAAAAGGAAAAACCGGAATTTGAAGCAATTCCAAACTGATGACGGAGGTAGATTGGAATGGCTCTAAGTGTGATCTGGATCATCGCGCCACACCCGGCCACCGTTTCTTCAACGATCCGCCCGCGGCGTTCGTTGATCGTCACAGGGAAATGTGGAACTCTGATCGAGACCAGTGCTCCACGAGATGACTCGAAGAAAGGTGAGGCCATGAGGAAGACATTGCTCGGATTAGCCGCCATCGCATTGGCGGGCGCGATCATGGCGGCACCTCCTCCAGCGCATGCGCAGCGTGGCGTTGCCGCGGGCGTCGCGGCCGGACTGATCGGCGGCGCCATCGTTGGCGGTGCGATCGCCTCGCAGAACCGATACTACGGTCCCGGTTACTACTACGGTCCGGGCCCCGGCTATTACGTCGCCGATGACCCCCTTGCGTACGGTCCGCCTTGCGTCTGGCAGCGCCAGCGCTTCTGGGACGGCTACGGTTGGCGGGTGCGTAGCGTGCGCGTCTGCGATTAACGCGCATTCACCTTCATTAAATCTCGCACAGGATACCGGAAAACCCCGGGTTTTCCGGAACATCAACAGCCGATGGCCAGAAAAAACCGTTTTTTTCAGGCCATTAGCGCGCGGACGTTTACTTTCGATTGACTGTTGTGCGCTCTTTTTGCGACAGGCATTCGAAGCCAGCGTGCGAGTCATCGTTAAACCCGGCGTCGCCTGAAGGCGCCATCCAGGAGAGCCCAAGACATGAAGAAGACATTAGCTGCCTTCGTCGCGGTCGCAACGATTGCCGGTTCGCTGGCCGTCGCGCCGGCCGCTAACGCCAGAGACGGCGCGGTGGCAGCCGGCGTTGCCGGCGGCCTGATCGGCGGTGCGCTGCTCGGCGGCGCCATCGCAGCGAGCCGTCCCGCCCCGGTCTATGTCGCACCGGCCCCGGTCTACGTTGAAGAGCCGCCGTGCCGCATGGTTCGCGAGCGCTTCTGGGACGGCTACGGCTGGCGTTTCCGTCGCGTCGAGGTTTGCGACTAAGCTGACCCGCGGCAGATAAAGCCGAATTCAAGAACCCGGCCGATATCGAGGCCGGGTTTTTGTTTGTCGACCGCAAAGTCCTATCTCGCCGCCGTCATCGAGCGCAGCACCGCTTCGCTCGGCCAGCAATCGACCTTCAGGCCCGCCGATTTCTGGTAGGCGCCGAGCGCGGCGCGGGTCTGCATTCCGGCCTTGCCGTCGAGCTTGTCCTTGTAGAGACCGATCCGCGTCAGATGCCGCTGCATCGCCTCGAAATCGGCGGTGCGCAGTTGCGTCGTCGCCGACCAGGGCGTCGCGAACGGCAACGGGCTGGTCATGCGGTCGGCGAGATGGCCGACGAACAGCACGTAGAGATCGGAGAAATTGTATTCCTTGATGACGAAGTAGTTCTTCGTGGTCAGGAAAGCGGGGCCATAGATGCCTTCGGGCTGCAGCAGCGAGGCGGGCTGCGCCTGCTCCGTCGGGCTGAGCTTCTGCCCGCGCACCGGCACAAAGCCTGCGCGCAGCCATTCGCCAATCGGCTTCGTCACCTCCGGCACGCCCATGGTGCAATCGACATTGGCGGGCGCCTTGACCTCGTAGGCCCAGCGCACGCGCTTCTGCCAACCCTTGTTGACGAGCTGCTGCGCGGCGGAGGCAAGCGCGTCCGGGACCGAGTGCCAGATATCGACCCGGCCGTCGCCGTCGAGATCAACGCCGTGCTTGTAATATTCGGAGGGAAGAAACTGGGTGAGCCCGGTGGCGCCGGCCCAGGATGAACGCATCTCCTGGCGCGTCACCGCGCCCTCACCGAGGACCTTCAAGGCGAGGATGAACTCGGTACGGTACTGCTCCTTGCGGCGGCCGACATAGGCCTGCGTCGCGACCACACGCAGCGTGTCATAGGGCAGCCTGTAACGGCCGTAATCGGTCTCGCGTCCCCAGATCGCGAGCACCACGGTCGCCGGTACGCCGAAGCGATTTTCGATCTCGTTCAGATCCGCACGGTACTTCTGCATCAGCCGCTGCCCCTCGGCCGCAAGCCGCGCGATCGAAGCTTCCTTGACGTAGTCCGCCGGCACTTGCACGAACTCTGCTTGCGACGGCGCGCCGGTCGCGGGCCGTCCCGGTAGGATCAAGTCGGGCAGCTTGTAATCGGGCTCGAGCCCGCGCGTCTCACGATCAAACGTCGCACGCGACACGCCGGCAGCCTGCGCCTCCGGCCAGAGCGAGGCGATGAATTGGGTGAAGGCAGCATCGGCGGCGCGGGCGGGCGAGGCCAATAGTAACGTCAGGAATAGGCTGAAGGCGAGCGTGCGGAAGAAGGGCAAGTCGAGCGGCTTATTCACACAGCGGTCCAATCGGCGTGCTGTCCCGTTTTCGAGGCGGACATCAGCCGCACTCCGTTCATGATCCTATCATGAACGCGCAAGCGCCGCACGTTCAATGTACGGCGGACTGCTTGGCGCCTTCAATCGAGGCATTCGATAGCCGGTCGACGACGGCAATGCCGATGGCCGACAGAATGAAGACCGTATGGATGATGGTCTGCCACATCACGCCAGCTTCAGTGTAGTTGGTCTTTCCAGACGTCAGTGCGCCGGCCTCGATGAAGGTCCGCAACAGATGGATCGAGGAGATGCCGATGATGGCCATTGCCAGCTTGATCTTGAGCACGCTGGCGTTGACGTGGCTCAGCCACTCCGGCTCGTCGGGATGACCTTTCAGATTGAGGCGCGAGACGAAGGTCTCGTAGCCGCCTACGATCACCATCACCAGGAGGTTCGAGATCATGACGACGTCGATGAGGCCGAGCACCGCCAGCATGATCTGCTGCTCGCTGAAATCGAAGGCATGGGCGAACAGGTGCCACAGTTCCTTGATGAACAGCACCACATAGACACCCTGGGCGATGATCAATCCGACATAGAGCGGCAATTGCAACCAGCGCGATCCGAAGATCAGCATGGGAACCGGGCGCAGCGAGGCAATCTTCGGCGGCACGGATGCGTCGGAGGTGGCAGACATTATGATTTGCTCGCTGCAGGATCTGAGATTGCGGAGCGCTATATCTACGCAATCTCGCCGTGGTGGGAAGCGACAACTGGCCGCAGCGGTGTTCGCCAGAATGCCGTCACCGCGTCAGCTTCTTGTACTTCACGCGATGCGGGATGATCGAATCCTGGCCGAGGCGCCGCATCTTGTCCTTTTCGTAATCCTGGAAGTTGCCTTCGAACCATTCGACATGGCTGTCGCCTTCGAAGGAAAGGATGTGGGTGGCGATGCGGTCGAGGAACCAGCGGTCGTGGCTGATGATCACGGCGCAGCCGGCGAAATCCTCCAGCGCCTCTTCGAGCGCGCGCAGCGTGTCGACGTCGAGATCGTTGGTGGGCTCGTCGAGCAGCAGCACGTTGGCGCCGGACTTCAGCATCTTGGCGAGATGCACGCGGTTGCGTTCGCCGCCCGAGAGCGCGCCGACCTTCTTCTGCTGGTCGGCGCCCTTGAAGTTGAAGGCCGAGCAGTAGCCGCGCGAATTCACCTCGCGCTTGCCGAGCAGGATCAGCTCGTTGCCGCCGGAAATCTCCTCCCACACCGTCTTGTTGCCCTCGAGGCTGTCGCGCGACTGGTCGACATAGCCGAGATGAACGGACTCACCGATGGTGATCGTGCCCTGGTCCGGCTTCTCCTGCCCCGTGATCATGCGGAACAGCGTGGTCTTGCCGGCGCCGTTCGGACCGATCACGCCGACGATGCCGCCGGGCGGCAATTTGAAGGTGAGATTGTCGATCAGCATGCGGTCGCCGAATGACTTCGTCAGCCCTTCGAAATCGACGACGTTCTGGCCGAGCCGCTCGGCGACGGGGATGATGATCTGCGCGGTCTGGGTCTGCTTCTCGCTCGCCTTCTTGAGCAGCTCCTCGTAGCGCTGGTACCGCGCCTTGGACTTGGCCTGGCGAGCCTTCGGCGAGGCCGCGATCCATTCCTGTTCGCGCGCCAGCGTGCGCTGATGCGCGGCCTCCTCGCGGCCCTCCTGCTCGAGCCGCTTCTGCTTCTGCACCAGCCAGGAGGAGTAGTTGCCCTCATAGGGAATGCCGCGGCCGCGATCGAGCTCGAGGATCCAGCCGGTGACGTTGTCGAGGAAGTAGCGGTCGTGGGTGACGATCAGGATCGCGCCAGGATATTGCCGCAAGTGGCCTTCGAGCCACGACACCGACTCGGCGTCGAGATGGTTGGTCGGTTCGTCCAGCAGCAGCAGTTCGGGCTGGTCAAGCAGCAGCCGGCACAATGCGACGCGGCGCCGCTCGCCGCCTGAGAGCTTGGTGACGTCAGCATCGTCGGGCGGACAGCGCAGCGCGTCCATCGCCTGGTCGACCTTGCTGTCGAGATCCCACAGGCCTTGGGCCTCGATCTCGTCCTGCAGCTTGGTCATTTCATCGGCGGTCTCGTCGGAATAGTTCACCGCCAGTTCGTTGTAGCGGTCGAGGATCGCCTTCTGCTTGGCAACGCCCAGCATGACGTTCTCGCGGACGGTCAGCTTGGGATCGAGCTGCGGTTCCTGCTCGAGATAGCCGACGCGGGCGCCCTCGGCGACCCAGGCCTCGCCCGTGTACTCCTTGTCGATGCCGGCCATGATCTTGAGCAGCGTCGATTTACCGGCGCCGTTGACACCGAGCACGCCAATCTTGGCATCCGGGTAGAAGCTCAAGTGGATGTTATCGAGCACCTTGCGGGTCGGGTAGCTCTTGGTCAGACCTTGCATGAAATAGATGAACTGGCGGGCCATTGAGTCCCCTGGAATCGGCAGGATTTGTGGAAATTTTGCTGCCGCCGATGTAGCCGTCGGCCCCCCAAAGCGCAACCGCACATCGCGTGTTTTCCATCCGTTCACCCCGATGATTACGGGCTCGAAACCATGTGTGCGCAAGATGACGATAATTGAAACCATCTTTTAATAAATCGGGCGAAATCTCGTTTTCAGCGTCGAAAACGGCGCTTTGCGCGAGAAGCCGCGCATGACCACCAGGAGGGCTGCGTCATGGCAACAACTACGTCCCTACCCGCCCCTGCGGCCAGCCGCGGCCTTGCGAGAATTGCTGTCGAACTCCGCGCCTTCTGGCGCCAGTTTTTCACCAGGGCCTTTAATCCCTACCGGCCGGAACTGCACTATATGCGCGGGCCTGGACCGGCCTGGCGCGCCAAACACGCCAACCCCCTGGCCCGGTCGAGCTGAGCCTGTCGGATATTTGAAGCCGGCGTTTCCCGAACTCCGCTTGCGCGACCCAACGATTGCGCGCAACCATGGCGATCTCTCCCGACGGTCGTTTCGCCGTCCTTTTCGCCAGAGACGGATTCATCGATGACGCGGCTGCGCTGTGCAATCCTCGACGACTATTTCAACCTGTCACTTTCGATCGCAGACTGGTCCAAGGTCGCGGACCGCGTCGACATCACCGTGTTCAGGGAGCCGTTTGCGAGCGAGGCGGCTGCCGCGAGCGCGCTTGCAGATTTCGAGATCATCTGCGCGATGCGCGAGCGCACCGCATTTCCGCGCACGCTGTTCGCAGGCCTCCCGAAGCTGAAACTCCTGGTCACATCCGGCATGCGCAATGCCGCGATCGACGTGGACGCCGCCAAGGACCACAAGGTGGTGCTGTGCGGGACGCAATACAGTCGCGACCCGACTGCGGCGCTGACGCTCGGCCTGATCCTGGAACTCACCCGCGGCATCGGCCGGGAAAACGCGCGGATGCATGCCGGCGAGCCCTGGCAGACATTTGCTGGCGTCGAGATCGAGGGCCGCACGCTCGGCGTGGTCGGACTTGGCAAGCTCGGCGGCCGGGTGGCGAAGCTCGCGCAGGCGTTCGGCATGAACGTCATCGCCTGGAGCCCCAATCTGACCGCCGAGAAGTGCAAGGAAGTCGGCGTCGGCTACGCCAGCAAGGAGGAATTGTTTGCGACCGCCGACATCGTCACCGTCCATGTGGTGCTGAGCGAGCGCTCGCGAGGCCTGGTCGGCGCCGCCGATCTCGCGCGGATGAAGCCGACGGCCTACCTCGTCAACACCGCGCGCGGGCCGATCGTCGACGAGAACGCGCTATTGGAAGTCCTGACCGAGAAGAGGATCGCGGGCGCCGGTATCGACGTGTTCTCGGTCGAACCGCTGCCGGTCGACCATCCCTTCCGCAGGCTCGACAACCTCGTGCTCACTCCGCATCTCGGCTACGCCACCCAGGAGAGCCTCGGGATCCACTACGGCCAGATGGTCGAGTGCATCGATGCCTGGACCAGGGGCCGCGAACCGCCGCGGCGATTGGCCTGAAGTCAAGCCGCCGCCGGTCGCGCTGCGGACTGCCCGACGACTTCGGCACAGCCGGTGCGCCAGGATGGATGTGACGGCTGCCAGCCGAGTTCGCGCCTGGCTTTGACGTTCGAGCCAGCTCGCACCTCGGTCATCATCGCCACCATGTGCTCACCGGCAAGCAGGCGACCGAGCCAGGCCGGCACATGGAATGGCGGCTTGGCGCCCACGATCGTTGCAAGCGCCGGCAGCCATTCGCTGACTTCGGCTGGCTCGTCGTCGACGATGTTGTAGATGTTGCCGGCCTTGCCGCGCTCGATCGCGGCAACGGTCGCAGACGCCGCATCCGCGACATGGATGAACGACCACCAGCCACCACCGTCGCCGATCATGGGCACGCGCCGGCGCCGCAATTGATCGATCATCGGCCGCGACAGAATGCCGGTATCGGGGCCGTAGAACGATCCGTATCGGAGCACGATTCCTTCGGGCTGTTTCGAGCCGGTGACGGTGCGCTCCAGATACTGGATCGCTTCCAGTGTGCGGCGCAATTCCTGCGGCGGATCTGGATCGAGCGGATCGGCTTCGGTTTTGACCGGCGGGCCGCCACGGCCATAGGTCCAGCCGCAGAAACTTTGCGCCACGAAGCGCCTCGTGCCGACCTCGCGCGCGGCCGCCAGCAGAAAATCGGTGCCGGCGGTGCGGAGTCGGTTGGTGACCGCGAAGACGCGATCGAAATGCCTGAGATCCGTGACACGAGCGAGATCCGTCATCTGATGGACGATCACCTCGGGCTGCTTCGCCACGACCGCGGCGCGAACGGACTGTGCATCGAGCCCATCGACGATGACGGGCTCGGCGCCCATCTGTTTGATCGCCTCGGCTTTCGCCGGTGTTCGCGTGGTGCCGATCACCGAATGGCCGGCCAGGACCAGGGCGGGAACGAGTTGTCGACCAACGGCGCCGGTGGCGCCTGCCACAAGGATGCGCATGGCGTGGTCCTCACGTTCGTTGCGACCACCAGGGACGTAGTCGGGCCTGACATGAATTCAAGCGCGCGAATGCGACACGGGCGCAAAGCCGCCAAGACGAGGCAGCCTACTGACGCGCCAGAATCCAGCGGAACGCGCGCTGCAGCTCGGCGCGGCCGTCGTGACCATACCACCGCCCATGGGCGAGAATGATCCGTTCCGGATCCCAGTCGATCATCGCTTGGACAGCGGCCTTCACGCCGGCAAAAAAGCCGCGCCGTTCGCGCGCCTTTCGATGTTGAGCTGCGATCGCCCTAGCGAATCGTGACCGGCGCCGGCAACGGCGGCACTGCGGTGGGTTGCGTGCCCGGCAACGGCGCGGCCTGCGCCTGGGTCGGCGCCGGAGCCGCTGCAACCGGCCCGCCGGGCGGCGGTGCGGCAGAGGCGGTGGCAGTTCCGGGCGGCGGACCGCCTGGCAGAACCACCACACGGGTGCCGACCTTCACGCGATCGAAGAGGTCGGAGACGTCCTCGTTCAGCATGCCGATGCAGCCCGAGGAGACGAACTTGCCGATCGTCGAAGGCTGGTTGGTGCCGTGGATGCGGTACACGGTCGAGCCGAGATACATCGCGCGCGCGCCGAGCGGGTTGCCGGGACCGCCGGCCATGAAGCGCGGCAAATAAGGCTGGCGCTCGATCATCTCGGTCGGGGGATACCAGTCCGGCCACTCCGCCTTGCGGCTGATCTTCTGCACGCCGGTCCAGGTGAAGCCGTCGCGGCCGACGCGAACGCCGTAGCGGACCGCCCGGCCGTTGCCCAGGACGTAGTAGAGATAGGTATTCGACGTATCGACCACGATGGTGCCGGCCGGCTCCTTGGTGGCGAAGGAGACTTCCTGGCGACGCAGGTTCGGCGGCAATTGCACGGGAGCGGCTTCCGGCTGCTCCTCGGGCGGCAGAGCGGCGACTGTCATCGGCCTGCCGTCGTTGCCGACCTGCGGCACGGCGCCGGTGACGGCAGGCGTACCGCCCGCCGCGCCCACGGACTCCGGCGGACGCAGGGCGCGATCGTCGCCACGGTCGGGATAATTATAATTCTGCGCCGGACCCTGGGGACGATCGGCATAGATCACCGCCGGCGGACCTGCGGGGCGGCCGTAGCGCGGATCATCCGGCGACATCACCGGACCGGTCGGGACGTTGCGATCCGTATAGACCGGCGGCGCCCCCATCGGCCGGCCATAGCGGGGATCGTTGGGCGAAAGCACCGGTCCGGGCGACGATAGCGCCGCCGAATTTTGGCCGTTCGGCCCAGGCGCGTCGTCGTCCTCTTCGAAGACATCAAAATCCGACGGGCGACGATCGTCGCGCACGTAGCCAGGAGGCGGCGGCGGATAGGAGCCGGGAGCAGCGGAATAGACCGGACCAGGGCCTGCGGGATAGGCCTGCTGCGCATCGGCAAGCGAAATTCCTGCCGCACCGAACGCGGCGGCAGCACAAATCGTCAGAATGCGGTTGATCATCATCGCTCTTGTATAGTCCCCAAGCCCCACCGGACCGTTAACGGCAGTTGAAGGAAGATAGCGGCGCATTCAAGACAATTCCGCGAAATCCGGCCCGAATCGGTCATTTTGTGATCGGGCATGATCGCTGCGGCAAAGATGCCTCACCGTCCCGGAAAAATTATTCCGTGCGACTACGGGCGTCATTCCTTCGACATTGGTTGCGATATCCTCGAATCGGCCTGATTCGCTGCCCGCGAGCCGGCTTTTCTTGTGGTCACCGCGTTTCCTCCTGGCTCAAAAGAACACTTCGGCAAAGACGGAACCGCGCCCATGCTTCCCGGCCTTCGTTTCCTGTTCGCGGCGATCGTGCTGTCGACCTCGGTCCTGATCTTCGGGCTCGGCGCCGCCGCGCTGTTGCGGGCCGCGCATGAGGAAGTCGCGAACGTCCCGGCACGGCGCATGCCGCCCGAGCCCGTCTTCGCGCAACCCCGAGAACCGGAGCCGCCGCCGACGCTCGCCATGCTGCGCGTCGATCCGCCCGCGGCCGAGACGACCGAGAGGGCACCGGACAACGCCGAGACGTCTCCTGCTTCGACCGCGGACGCTCCCGCGCCGGCCGCGCCCGAGCAGGTTGCCGCCGTGAAACCCGACGAGCCCGTCTCGACCGAGGCGCCGCCCGCCGAGCCGCCCGTGGCGGACGCGCAGGAAGTCCAGCCACCGGCAGCGCGGACAGACAGTCCCGCTTCCGCCACGGAGGGCACTGCTTCAGCCGAGGAAACCAAGCCCGCGGCGGTCGCGGAGGTTCCGCCCGCGAACGAGACCACGCCTTCCGCATTCGAGGCGCCGGCGGCACCGGACGAGAGTTCGGCGGCGAGCAAGATCGCCACGCTGGGCGGCCCCGCCGTCACTGTCGAGGAAACGACGTCAGCGAAGCGCGCGGACGTGAAGCCGGATCAAGGCGCGGCGGCGAAGAAGCGGGCGCGGACTGAACGTGCCAAGGAACGCCGGCGCGTGGCGCAGCGCCAACGCCCGGTGCAGCAGATGCTGCCGCAGCAGCAGTTCGATGCGTTCGGCCAGCCGGTGATCATGCGCCCAACGCGCTGATGGTCTGGAATCAAGCAGGTCCCGTCGCGACCGGCGGCCCGTCAGGCAGCCCCCATTCGGCCCAGGAGCCGTCATAGAGCGCGCTGCCGCGCACGCCGAGCCGATAGAGCGCGAGCGTCAACACCAGCGCCGAGACGCCGGAGCCGCAACTGGTGACGATCGGTTTTGCTGTATCGACGCCGGCGGACGCGAATGCCTTGCGCAATTCGTCGAGCGGCTTCATCGCCCCGGTCTTGGCGTCGAACAGATCGGCATAGGGAACGTTGCGGCTGCCGGGGATGTGGCCGGAACGCCGGCCGGGCCACGGCTCGACCACCGTCCCCTCGAACCGGGGACGCGGCCGCGCATCGATCACCTGCTCCTTCTTGGTCTCGATATTGCCGAGCAATTGCTCCTTGCTGCGGATGAAGCTCGGATCGAACCTGGCCTGGAATTTTCCAGGTTTCGGCGTGACGGGACCGGATTCGGTCGGACGGCCCTCGGACTTCCACTTCTGCAAGCCGCCGTCGAGCACCTTCACGTTCGGATGGCCGAACGACAGGAACATCCACCACGCCCGGGGCGCTGCGACCCAGCCGCCGGCATCATAGGCAACCACGGTGTCCCCAGAGGAGATGCCGAGCGCGGAGACGTCCTGCGCGAACTGCTCGGCGGTCGGATACATATGCGGGCGCGGATCGCTCTTGTCGGCGATCGCATTGACGTCGAAGAACACCGCACCGGGAATGTGGGCTGTGATGAAATCGTCCCCCGGCAGCGGCAGCACGCCCGGCATCTTGTAGGAAGCGTCGATCACCTTGACCTTGGGATCGCCGAGATGGCCGGCAAGCCAATCGGTGGAGACGAGCGGGTCGTCGGTGGCGGTCATCTGGCGATATCCTTTCAGCTTGCGTCATGGCCGGGCTTGTCCGGGCCATGACGGCGGCGGCGGTGGGGCCGCCTAGTCCTTCTTCTTCGGCTCCCACTTCTCGATCGGGCCGCCGGCGTCGCGCCAGGCGGCGAAACCGCCGCCCATATGGGCGACCGGCTTCAGCCCCATGTCCTGCGCGGTCTTTGCGGCCAGCGCCGAGCGCATGCCGCCGGCGCAATGGAAGATGAATTTCTTGTCCTGCTGGAAGATGGGCTTGGCGTAGGGGCTCGCCGGATCGATCCAGAATTCCAGCATGCCGCGTGTGCATGAGAAGGCGCCGGGGATCTTGCCCTCGCGCTCGATCTCGCGGGGATCGCGGATGTCGACGATCACGACATCGTCGTTCGGAAGGATCTTGATCGCGTCGGCGGCACTGATGGTCTCGATCTCGGCATTGGCCTCGTCCATCATCTGCTTGATGCCGCGGTGGATGGTCTGGGACATGGGGCTCTCCCTTGTTGTTTCTTGTCATTCCGGGGCGTCCGAAGGACGAGCCCGGAATCCATTCGGCCACTTGCGCCGGCAGAGGAATAGATTCCGGGCTCGCGCTGCCGCGCGCCCCGGAATGACGAGGCCTACCGTACCAGTTCCTTCATCGCATTCTCCAGACCTTCGATCGTGATCGGGTACATGCGCTCGGAGAAGATGCGGCGGATGATCGTGGTCGATTCCGAATAGTCCCAGTGCTTCTGCGCCACCGGGTTGAGCCACACCGCGTGCGGATAGGTGCGGATGATCCGATCGAGCCAGACCGAGCCGGCTTCCTCGTTGACATGCTCGACCGAGCCGCCGGGGACCATGATCTCGTAGGGCGACATCGAGGCGTCGCCGACGAACACCACCTTGTAGTCGTGCGGATATTTGTGCAGCACGTCCCACGTCGGCGTGCGATCGGTGAAGCGCCGCTTGTTCTGCTTCCACACGCCCTCATAGAGGCAGTTGTGGAAATAGAAATATTCCATGTGCTTGAATTCGCTTTTTGCGGCCGAGAACAATTCCTCGACCTGCTCGATGTGCGAATCCATCGAGCCACCGATATCGAAGAACACCAGGACCTTCACGGCGTTACGCCGCTCGGGACGCATGTGCACGTCGAGATAGCCGTGGTTGGCGGTTTCCTTGATCGTGGTGTCGAGATCGAGTTCGTCGGGCGCGCCGGTGCGCGCGAATTTGCGCAGGCGTCGCAGCGCGATCTTGATGTTGCGGATGCCGAGTTCGACATTGCCGTCGAGATCCTTGAACTCGCGCTTGTCCCAGACCTTCACGGCGCGGTTGTTGCGGTTCTTCTCCTGGCCGATGCGGATGCCCTCGGGATTATAGCCGTGAGCTCCGAAGGGCGACGTGCCGGCGGTGCCGATCCACTTGTTGCCGCCCTGGTGCCGGCCTTTCTGTTCCTCGAGCCGCTTGCGCAACGTCTCCATGAGCTTGTCCCAGCCCATGGCTTCGATCTGCTTCTTCTCTTCCTCGGTGAGGTATTTTTCCGCGAGCTTCTTCAGCCACTCCTCGGGGATCTCGGCCTTGTCCATGGCATCGAGCAGGCTCTCCAGCCCCTTGAACACGGTGCCGAAGACGCGGTCGAACTTGTCGAGGTTGCGCTCGTCCTTCACCAGCGCCGAGCGCGACAGGTAGTAGAAATTCTCGACGCTCTGCTCGGCAAGGTCGGCGTCGAGCGCCTCCATCAGCGTCAGATATTCGCGCAAGGTCACGGGGACCTGGGCATCGCGCAGCGATGTGAAGAACTGCAAGAACATGTTCCATAGATCGCCCGCCGGGGTCGCCCCGTCAAGGGCACTCGGGTCTCCATGGCAGCATTGGGGGTTCGAACGGAGGTGTGAGGGTCATTCCGCAAGGCGGAAACAATACGCCTAGTTTCAAGGCGGTAGCGATGATCTTAGTTGCGTGCAGGCGCTGGAATCCACGCTAGACCTGCTTGGTTTTTCCATTAGTATCAAATTGAAACTCATCATGACGGGGTAGTATGAAATTCACCGGTACCAAGGATTATGTCGCCACCGATGACCTTAAAGTCGCTGTCAACGCCGCCATCGTGCTGGAGCGGCCGCTTCTGGTGAAGGGCGAGCCCGGCACTGGCAAGACGGTGCTGGCCGAGGAAGTCGCCAAGGCGCTCGATGCACCGCTTCTGACCTGGCACATCAAATCCACCACCAAAGCGCAGCAAGGCCTCTACGAATATGATGCGGTGTCGCGCTTGCGCGATAGCCAACTCGGCGACGCGCGCGTCTCCGACATCAAGAACTACATCAAACGCGGCAAGCTGTGGGAAGCCTTCACCAACGAGAAGCGCCCGGTGCTTCTGATCGACGAGATCGATAAGGCCGATATCGAATTCCCCAACGATCTGCTGCTCGAGCTCGATCGCATGGAGTTCTTCGTCTACGAGACCGGCGAGAACATCAAAGCCAAGCTGCGTCCGATCGTGATGATCACCTCCAACAACGAGAAGGAGTTGCCGGACGCGTTCCTGCGCCGCTGCTTCTTCCACTACATCAAGTTTCCTGATGCCGACACGATGGAAAAGATTGTCGACGTGCATTTCCCCGGCATCAAGAAGCGCCTGGTGGAAGAGGCGTTGCGCATCTTCTTCGAGGTGCGGGAGGTGCCAGGCTTGAAGAAGAAGCCTTCGACCTCGGAATTGCTCGACTGGCTGAAGCTGCTCCTGAACGAGGACATCACGCCGGAGATGCTGCGGGAGCGCGACCCGCGCAAGCTGATCCCGCCGCTGCATGGCGCACTGCTCAAGAACGAACAGGACGTGCACCTGTTCGAGCGGCTGGCCTTCCTGAGCCGCCGCGAAGTTTGACTTGACGATTTTTCCGAAGCGCCGGGAGTCTTCCGGCTCTTCGTACATGTCATCAATAAAACAACAATAGAGTGGGGAAGATGAACGTCCAGACCCAGATACGTGCCGCCGAGCCCGTCACCTCTGAGCATTTCGACGTCCTGATCGTGGGCGCCGGTATTTCCGGCGTCGGTGCAGCCTACCACCTGGCGACGCAATGCCCGGGGACCAGCTTCGTCGTGCTGGAGACGCAAAAGACGTTTGGCGGGACCTGGAGCACGCACCGCTATCCCGGCATCCGCTCCGACAGCGACCTCCACACCTTCGGCTACCGCTTCAAGCCGTGGACCAGCGCGCCGATCGCAACCGCGGCCGAGATCCTGAAATATATGGGCGAGGTGATCGAGGAGAACGATCTCGCCCGCCACATCCGCTATCGCCACACCATCACGTCGGCGAAATGGTCTAGCGAGACCAATCTCTGGACCATCGACGCCACTCGCACCGACACCGGCGAGCATTTCCGCTTCACCACAAACTTCTTCTGGATGTGCCAGGGCTACTACCGCCATGCCGAAGGCTATACGCCCGAGTGGAAGGACATGGCCAAGTTCAAGGGCCCGATCGTGCATCCGCAGAAATGGCCCGAGGACCTCGACTACAAGGGCAAGCGCGTCGTGGTGATCGGCTCCGGCGCCACCGCCGCGACGCTGATCCCAGCGATGGCCAAGGACGCCGGGCACGTGACCATGCTGCAGCGCTCGCCGACCTATTTCCGCACCGGCCGCAACGCGATCGAAATCGCGGAGCAACTGCGGCAGTTGCAGGTCGACGAAAAATGGATTCACGAGATCACCCGCCGCAAGATCCTGTTCGACCAGGCCGCCTTCACCCGCAAGACGTTCGAGAAGCCCGAGGAGGCGAAGAAGGATCTGTTGTCTGCGGTCGAAGCCTATCTCGGCAAGGATTACGACATCGCCACCCACTTCACGCCGCGCTACCGCCCGTGGCGGCAGCGCATCGCCTTCATCCCCGACGGCGACCTGTTCCAGGGCATCAAGGCCGGCAAGGCATCCGTCGTCACCGACGAGATCGAACGCTTCACCGAGAACGGCATCCTGCTGAAATCGGGCAAGGAGTTAGAGGCCGACATCATCGTCACCGCGACCGGCTTCAATCTCTGCGCCACCGGCGACATCGAATTCGAGCTCGACGGCAAGCCGCTCGACTTCGCTGATACCGTGACCTATCGCGGCATGATGTTCACGGGCGTGCCCAACCTCGTCTGGGTGTTCGGCTATTTCCGCGCAAGCTGGACCTTGCGTGTCGACCTCGTCGCCGACTTCGTCTGCCGCCTGCTCAAATACATGAAGGAGACCGGAGCGAAGAAAATGACGCCGGCGTTACGGGCGGAAGACCATAACATGCCGATCCTGCCGTGGATCGATGAAGAAAACTTCAACCCCGGCTACATGCTGCGCGGCATGCACCTGTTGCCGAAGCGCGGCGACAAGCCGGAGTGGCAGCACAACCAGGACTACTGGGCCGAGAAGGACGAGTTTCCGACGATCGATCTGACCGACAAGGCGTTCGTGTACCGGTGAATCTGGCTCCCGACTCCAGAGGCGCGCTGAAGGCATTTCACTCAGCTTGAACCAATAACGCCGTCATGCCCGGGCTTGTCCCGGGCATCCACGTCTTGCCGCGCCGAGAAACGTGGATGGCCGGGTCAAGCCCGGCCATGACGGCGAACTTTCGGATGTCGACCGCTCAGGCCATCTCCGGAAACTTGACCGCTTCGGGCGCCTGCTTGCCGCGGATCATGTCGGAGGCCTTGTCGGCGATCATCATGGTCGAGGCGTTGAGGTTGGCCGAGATCATGCGCGGCATGATCGAGGCGTCGACCACGCGCAGGCCCTGCAGTCCGTGAACACGGAGCTGGTCGTCGACCACAGCCCATTTGGCATCCGCCGGCCCCATGCGGCAGCTACAGCCGGGATGGAAGGTGGTGGTGCCGCGCTCGGTTGCCGCCGCCAGCAATTCATCGTCGGTCTGCACGTTCGGACCCGGAAAATCCTCATAGTCGTAGTAAGGCGCCAGCGGCGACGACTTCAGCAACCGGCGCGCCAGCTTCATGCCGGCGACCACGACGCGGCGGTCGAGCTCCTCGACCAGATAGTTGGTCTGGATGATGGGCGGCGCGAACGGATCCGACGAGCGGATGCGGACATAGCCGCGACTCTCCGGCCGCTGCTGCCAGGAAGCGACCGTCATGCCGGGCTCGTCCTCAAGCTGGCCCTGCACGCCTTCCTTGTAGCTTGCCGGCGTGAAGGTGAGCTGCAGGTCCGAGCTCTCCGTGGTCTCGCCGGAGTGCCAGAAGCAATAGACCATGGTCGGCGACAGCGACAGCAACCCCCGCCGCGTCGTCGCCCATTTCAGCGCCTCGACCCACAGGCTGAGGCCGCGCCGGAGCTCGTTGATGGTCTTGATGTTCTTCACCCGCGCCACCGAACGCGGCGCGTAATGATCCTGCAGCCCCTCGCCGACGCCGGGCAATGCATGACGCACCTCGATGCCGTGGGACTGCAACAGGTCCGGCGCGCCGACGCCGGACAATTGCAGGACCTGCGGCGAGTTGTAGGCGCCGCCGGAGAGGATCACTTCCTTGTTGGCGCGCACCTCGACCGGCTCGCCGCCGCGCCCTCCCCTCAAGTAACGCACGCCGACCGCGCGCTTGCCCTCGAAGATGATGTTGGTGACATGCGCATGCGTGCGCACATGGACGTTCGGCCGCTTGCGCGCCGGATGCAGGAACGCTTTTGCCGCACTCATGCGCAGGCCGTTCTGGATCGTACGCTGGCAGTAGGAGACGCCCTCCTGGATCGCGCCGTTGTAATCGGGGTTGCGCGGGATGCCGAGGCTGACGGCGCCCTCCATGAAGGCCTCGCACAGCGGGTCCTTCCAGTCCATGGTGGTAACGGTCAGGCTGCCGTCGCGGCCGCGATAGGTGTCATCACACTCGCCGACGCGGCATTCCATCCGCTTGAAATAGGGCAGCACGTCCGGATAGCCCCAGCCGCGATTGCCGAGTTGCGCCCATGTGTCGAAGTCCTGACGCTGGCCGCGGTTGTAGATGTGGCCATTGATCGAGGACGAGCCGCCGAGCGTCTTGCCCCGCGGCGCATAGATGGTGCGGCCGCCGGTCCACGGGCCCGGCTCCTGCTGATAGGCCCAGTTGACGCTCTTCATGTGGAACGTCTTGATGAAGCCCGCCGGCAAATGGATATAAGGGTGCCAGTCCTTTGGCCCTGCTTCGAGCACGCACACCGTGGTGCCGGCATCCTCGCTCAAGCGGTTGGTGAGAACGCTACCGGCGGAGCCCGCGCCGATGATCACATAATCGAACGTTTCCATCGTCTTCGTTTCTGGCGCGGCAGAGCGGCTACCGCGGCTTTTCGTTGAGTTGATAGTTGAGGTGCGCCTTCACGGTCGGCCATTCGCCGGCGATAATGCTGTAGACCACGGTGTCGCGCAACGTGCCATTCGGCGCGATCTGGTGGCTGCGCAGGACGCCGTCCAGCTTGGCGCCGAGCCGCTCGATGCCGCGGCGGCTCTGGTGGTTGAAGAAATGCGTGCGGAACTCTACCGCAATGCAATCAAGCGTCTCAAAGGCGTGTGCCAGTAACAGCAATTTGCACTGGGTGTTGACTGCGCTGCGCTGCACACGTTTGGCGTACCAGGTCGAGCCGATCTCGACGCGGCGGTTGGGCGCATCGACATTCATGTAGGTCGTCATGCCGGCGATGGTGCCGCCGGCATCGAACACCGTGAACGGCAGCATCGATCCCGCTGCCTGCAAGCCAAGCCTGCGGTCGATCTCCTTCCGCATGTCTTCGGGACGCGGGATGAATGTGTACCAGAGCTTCCAGAGCTCGCCGTCCTTTACGGCCTCGACGAGACCACCGGCGTGATCCTGCGACAGCGGCTCCAGCCGTGCATGCGCGCTGCGAAGGGTGATCGGTTCAAGCCAGGGCATTTTCTCTCCTCATCCCTGAGGAGCGCGCGCGAGCGTGCGTCTCGAAGGATGACCACGGGTAACGTCGGGGCCTCAGGTTCGAGACGGCGCTTTGCGCCTCCTCACCATGAGGGTCTAGCATGCCGGCGTCACTTGTTGAGGAAATTCAGCGGCAATCCAGACCGCGCCCAATCCATCGCGATCAGTTCGCCCTTACCCGACAGCGTAATGTAGGCCGTCTTCAGCTCGGGCCCGCCGAATGCGATGTTGGTGGTGACGCGGTCGCCAGTCGGAACCTGCTCAATCAGGGTACCGTCAGGGGAGATCACCGAGATGCAGCCCGAGACCAGGGTCGCCACACAGACATTGCCACTCGCTTCCACCGCGAGCGAATCGAACATCTGGTAGCCGCCGAGCCCCGCGACCGGCTTGCCGCGTTCGCCGCGATAGATCACCTCACGCGGCTTCACTGTGCCCGGCTCGGAAAGCTCATAGGCCCAGAGCCGCGCGGTCGGCGTCTCGGCGATGTAGACCGTGTTCTCGTCCGGCGACAGGCCGATGCCGTTGGCCGGCAGCAGGCCGTGCACGCCTTCGACGATCTCCTTCATGCCGGGCTTGATGTAGTAGAATGCGCCGACATCCATCTCGCGGGCGCGGCGCTTGCCGAGATCGGAGAACCAGAGCCCGCCGTGCTTGTCGAAGACGAGGTCGTTCGGTCCCCGCAGGGGATGCTCGCCGCATTTGTCGACGACGGTCTCGACCTTGCCCGACTGCAGGTCGACGCGCTGGATCGAGCCGCCGAGATAGTCTTCCGGCTGCGGCCCCGGCATGATCATGTTGCGCGTCGGAATCCAGCTGAAGCCGCCATTGTTGCAGACATACATCTTGCCGTCGGGACCGAGCGCCGCACCATTGGGGCCGCCGGGAATCTGCGCCACCACGTCCTTGCGCCCGTCCGGATAGACCCGCGTCAACCGCTTGCCGCGGATTTCGACCAGCACCACCGATCCGTCCGGCATCACCACCGGCCCTTCCGGAAATTCGAGATCGGTGGCGAGAACGCGGATATTGGCCATGAAATCCTCCCGGCTGCTTGTGGCTGCAAGGGGATTTTTGAACCGCCCCACGCAACGTGTTGTTGGCGTGGAGTTATGACAAAGACGTTCTCGCTTGCCAAGCAAGCGCGGAGGCAGGGCAGCCTTGCGAGATGCCGCAGGATGGATTGAGCCGTAGGATGGATAGAGCGCAGCGAAACCGATCATCTCACCCAGCGCATTGATGGGTTTCGCTGCGCTCTACCCATCCTAACAAGGCTACACGTCCCCTACTCCTTCACGGGCACCCAGATCTCGAGGCCGCCATTGCCGGTGGCCGGATCGAACGTCTCGTCATAGCGCTCGAAGTTCGGCGCATCCGCCGCCTTCATGCCTGATTGCGGCAGCCAGTGATTCCAGATCGTGTTCACGGTCCGCCGGATCGTGGAGATGTGCTCGCGATGGGTGAAGACCGCGTATCTCTGCTCGGGGATTCGCACCCGGCTGAACTCGCGCGGCAGATCGGAGAAGTCGGCGACCTCGACGCCGGCAATGTAATCGAAATTGCCGGCGTCGTCGCCGTTGCAGCAGACGCCATAGGCGACGCTGCCGATGCGGGCGGGAATATTGCCGACCGTCTGGTGAAAGCGTTGCCACTGGTTCGGGATGCCGGCGCCGTCGCAATTGCCATGATTATAGCGTTCGCCGACGCCGGCAACGAGGAACGCCTTGCCGGTCGCAATACGTGGCGGGCTCAGATGATCGAGCATGGTCGAATCCATCATGATCGGCTCCTGTAGCTTGAGCTTGCTGAGGCACGTCGTGGCGCGAACCGTTTCGGGCGTGACGCCGAAATGGTCGCGGAACGCGCGGGTGAACGCTTCGTGGGAGCCATAGTCCGCATCCAGTGCGAGGCTGAGAATATCAGGCGCGCCATCCGCGAGCGCACGAGCCGCCTCGCTGAGCCGGCGGGCGCGCACGTAACGCATCACTGAAAATCCCGTCGCCGCCGCAAACGCGCGCACCAGGTGAAAGCGCGAAACACCGGCGATGCCGGCGATCTCGTCGAGCGTCAGCGGCTGACCAAGATGGCTCTCGATGTACCAGAGCGCCTTCTGGGCTGGATTCATGGCTGTCGGCCTTCCTTCGAAGCGTCTCCATCATGCGCGATCGCACCGTGCGCCGTTTGACAGTCCTTGCTGTCTCGCACTGACCAGAGCGTGGTTCCGCCCCACGGAAATTGCAACCCACCCTGTCGCTGGCAAGGCAAAGCCAATCGTGCATACTCGCTGACGCATCGATCCGACGGCTCACCTCAAGCTGCCCATAATCAAGACTGCAAGAGCCGCGGCACAAATGTCAGGGAGGACAATGATGCACCACCGACGCTCGAACTACGCCCAATCCATGCTGCTCGCGGGACTTCTGGCTGTCGCGCTCGCGGGAACAGCCAGCGCGCAAAAGAAATACGACCCCGGTGCCACCGACACCGAAATCAAGATCGGCAACATCATGCCCTACTCCGGCCCGGCTTCCGCCTACGCCACGATCGGCAAGACGGAAGCGGCCTATTTCAACAAGCTCAACGCGGAAGGCGGCATCAACGGCCGCAAGGTCAACTTCATCAGCTATGACGACGCCTACAGCCCGCCGAAGACCGTCGAGCAGGCACGCAAGCTCGTCGAGAACGACGAGGTGCTGTTGATCTTCAACCCGCTGGGCACCCCGGGCAACACCGCAATCCAGAAATACATGAATTCAAAGAAGGTGCCGCAACTCTTCGTCTCCACCGGCGCCGCGAAGTGGAACGACCCGAAGAACTCGCCCTGGACCATGGGCTGGCAGCCCAGCTACCAGGTCGAGGCGCGGATCTACGGCAAGTACATCCTGCAGAATTATCCCGGCAAGACGATCGGCGTGCTCTACCAGAACGACGACTTCGGAAAGGACTATGTGATCGGGCTGCGCGAGGGTCTCGGCGACCAGGCCAACAAGCTGATCATCGTGGAGGCCTCCTACGAGACCAGTTCACCGACGGTGGATTCGCAGGTGGTGCAGATCAAGGGCGCCAATCCCGACATCTTCGTCAACATCGCGACGCCGAAATTCGCGGCCCAGGCGATCAAGAAGATCGCCGAGCTGAACTGGCATCCGGTGCAGTTCCTGACCAACGTCTCCGGCTCGATCGGTGGCGTCATGAAGCCGGCAGGCTATGACGCCAGCCAGGGCATACTTTCCACCGCTTACCTGAAGGATCCCAAGGACGCCGAATGGAAGAATGACCCGGCGATGAACGAGTGGCGGGCATTCATGGCCAAATGGTATCCCGAAGGCGATCTCGACGATGCCGCCACCGTGTTCGGCTACGGCGTCGCCAAGGGGCTCGAGCAGGTGCTGCGCCAATGCGGCGACAACCTCACCCGTGAGAATGTCATGAAGCAGGCAGCCAATCTCGATTTCCAGATCGGCATCTATTTGCCGGGCACCCGCATCAAGACCGGGCCCGGCGACTTCGCACCGATCGAGCAGCTTCAGATGATGCGCTTCAAGGGCGAGAGCTGGGAACGGTTCGGCCCGGTCATGAGCGGTGAGAAAAGCTCTTAGGACTGCGATTGCTTCAAATCGGCGTATCCCGCTCGCGCGGGACACGCCATTCCGCCTTGGAGAAACGCCATGAAAATCACAAACGTCCGCGCACACCACATCCGCATCCCCTATGACGCCGGCCCCGCGAGCTTCAGGCAGGGCGCGTCCGCCATCAACGCGCTGGACATGGTCGTGGTCGAGGTTCAGACCGATGCCGGCCTCACCGGATGGGGCGACGCGTTTGCCTATGTCTGCCCACGCACGACCTGCGCCGCGATCGAGGAGATGATCGCGCCGCAGGCGCATGGCCTCGACGTGCCCGACGCCTCCGGTATTCCCGCCGTCATGGAACAGATCCAGCGCAACCTGCATCTGTTTGGCCGTTACGGCATCACGATGTTCGCGATCTCGGCCCTGGACATCGCGCTGTGGGACCTTGCCGGAAAGATCAAGGGCGTGCCGCTGCATCGGCTGCTCGGCGAGGCCAGGCGCGCAAAGATCCCGGCCTATGCGAGCCTGATGCGGATCGGCACGCCGGAGCATATCGCCGGCGAAAGCGAGGCCGCGCTTCGTCGCGGCTATCGCGCGATCAAGCTGCATGAGACCACGACGCCCGCGGTGTTTGCCGCCCGCAACGCGATCGGCAGCGACATCCCGCTGATGGTCGACATGAACTGTCCGCTGGATGGCCCGACCGCGATTGCTTTCGCGCGAGGCTGCCAGGCGGCAACCCCGATGTTCCTCGAGGAGCCGGTCTGGCCGCCGGAGGATTTTGCCACGCTCGCCGACGTGCGCGCCAAGGGCGGCCTCGACATCGCGGCTGGCGAGAACGCCTGCACCGTGCATCAATTCCGGCAGATGATGACGGCGGGCGCCGTCAGCCACGCCCAGCCCTCGGTGATCAAGGTCGGCGGCATCACCGAATTCCTGAGAGTTGCGGCGCTCGCCGACGAACTCGGTGTCAAGATCGTCCCGCACTCGCCCTATTTCGGACCGGGCTTCCTGGCGACGCTGCACCTGATGTCGATACGGAACGACGGCTTCATCGAGGTCTTCTACATGAAGCGGCCGGCCTGCCTCTGGCGCGGGCGCACCGATGTCGATGCAAGCGGGAATGTCGAGGTGCCGCAAGGGCCCGGACTCGGTTATGAGCCCGACCGAGATGTGATGGAGCAATACCGCGTGTCCGAGCGGGGTTGACAACTCAGGCGTTATTGCGAGCCAACGGGTCGGCGCGAAGCGCCGCCTGATGACAGGCCCCCCGAAGCAATCCATGCCTCCGCAAGCGGGAAGATGGATCGCTTCGTTGCTGTCGCTGCTCGCAATGACGGACTATTTGCCGCCTTCCTTCGCCGCCGGCGCAGCGTCCTTTGCCGGCGACACGTCCGCTTTCTTCTTCAAGTCCTCTTCGATCTTCTTCTGCGCGGTCAGCAGATCATCCACCCGCTTCTGCAAGGTTGCGGATGCACTTTTGAGGCTTTCTATCTGGCGATTGGCGGCATCAAGCTTCTGCTGGTGATCGGTCACAAGCTTCGTGATCGTCTTGTGCAGAAAGTCGACATTGCTCTGCAGGCAACTCGTTCGCCGCTCCCACGTCTTCTCGACGGTGCATATTTCGATGCCCGGAACATCCTGCGCGTTAACTTCGGTGGATCCCAGTGCGCTGGATACAAGCGTCACTGCGGCAAACATCAGCTTAATGTTCATTAAATCCTCCACGCGCTCACGGCAATGTGCTCAAAGCGCGGCGACATCGCCAGAGATACCACACTGTAACCGCATTCCGGCGTTGTGCTTCGCACATTGCGGGGTGCGGGGGGCTTTTGGGAACTCAAACGTTTCCACGCATCGGAAGTGGAGAATAATCAGATGGCAACGCGCGAAAAGCGACTGGCACAATTCGATGGCAGCGGCGAGCCTCCGCCGAACGAGATCGTCGAAGTGCTTTGCGAAGATCAAAGCGGCACATATCAGTTGCCGTTCGCCTGTCGCTTTACCGACGGTCATTGGCTCAATGACGAATCTGGCGGCATGGTCGAGGCGACCGTGATTGCCTGGCGCTTTCGTCGCGTCAAGCAAACAGGTGCAGCTTAGGGGAGAACCACAAAGGAGTTGCTACCGTCTGCGCGCAAACCTGAAGTCCGCGCGGAGATCATGCTGAAATGGAAGGCGCGAGAGAGATGAAGCTTCATCCCTCTCGCACCCGCTCTGTCTCAAAATGCAACGGCAGAGTTCGTCGTCTTAAGGTTCGGAACGCCGGTGGAACGAAGCGCGTCCGAATCAGTGATCGAGAGCCGTACGCTGTTGTTCACGGCTAGATGTCGGTGCCAATCCGAGCCAGCGCACCACATGCAGGAGAACAACCAGCGGCCGCAGCCAACGGCCGACCACAAAAGTTAATTCCTCCGGGGACGACATGGTCACTTCCAGGCAGTTACTTCCAGGGCGTCACGGACGGGACCTGGTCGGTCGCCGGCGGCATGTCGACGGTCTTGAAGTCCGCCGGGCTCACGATCTCCAGATATTCCATGTCCGGTGAGTAGTCGAAGAGGTAATGCACGATGCCGGGTCGCTGATGCACGACGTCGCCGGCCTGCACCAGCGTCGGCTTATCCTCGTACATGAAGCGCGCCCATCCCTTCATCATGATCACGATCTGAAAATCGCAATCATGGCGATGCCAGCCGGTGCCATCCTCGGGCGGACAATCGGGATTGGCCTTGACCAGATGGCAGATCACCTGGCCGCCGGTGGCATCGGCGATGCCGAGATCGCGGTACAGGAAGAAGTCGCGCAGGCCTCCGCCTTTGAATTCGGTATCGCCTGGTTTGACATGAGAGAACTTGCTGACAACGGCATGCTGGTTCATCTGAAGCCTCCAACGTTCTCGATCGCGAGACCCGCGGCTACGCAAGGCGTCCAAATTTTCGGCAGCGTCGCATCGTCGCGTTCACAGCTTGATTTGTGCCATGCGAAATCCGCGCCAGTCGCGCTGCGGTGCGGCGATTTCTGCGCATCGCTGGCGCCAGACGGACGAAGCGCTTGGAACCAAGCCCGATTTTGAGCGGGGCGATTTTTCGCGGCGCAACCAGCATTCCGCCGCCGCCACTTGCGCGCGGCTCTCGTGGCACAGGGCTTAGGCAGAACCTGCATCGCAGGTGAGCCCACTGAACGGGCAGCCCGCCGCGAGCACTGCCTAATATTCGACCTCGAGCTCCTCGACGTCGGCCGGCTCGGCCTTGGCCGCCTCGATCCACTCCCGCATCTCCGGCATCGACATGATGGTGTCGGCATAGGCCGCAAGCGTCGGCTCGAGCTTGACGTCGTAGGTGATGAAGCGGGTGACGACCGGCGCATACATCGCGTCCGCCATGGTGCGACGCTCGCCGAACAGGAATGGCCCGCCGGACTCCGCGAGACACTCACGCCAGATGGTGCAGACCCGGTCGATATCGGCTTGCGCACGCGACCAGATCTTGAAGCCGGGGAAATGGCCTTTCAGATTGACCGGCAGCGAGGCGCGCAGCGTCGTGAAGCCGGAGTGAACTTCACCGCAGATCGAGCGGCAATGCGCCCGCTTGATGCGGTCTTCCGGCAACAGGCCGGCATTCGGCATGATCTCGTTCAGATACTCGGCGATCGCCAGCGTGTCCCAGACAGTAGCGCCCTCGTGGCGCAGGCAGGGCACCAGGATCGACGACGACAGCAGCAGGAGTTCCGCGCGGGCCGAGGCGTCGTCAGGAGCCGTAGTGACCTCTTCGAATTCCAGCCCAGCGAATTTCGCCAGCAGCCAGCCGCGCAGCGACCACGACGAGTAGTTCTTGCTGCTGATGGTCAGTGTGGTTGTCGCCATAGGGCCTTTCCCTCACGCCTCGACGTCGACCGCAGGGACTTAAGCCTCCAGCCCATCCGTGCGGATATCACCCCTGCTCATTGCCTGGGCGCCGATTATCAAGCAGCAAGCCACGTGCCAATTTTAAGGGCGCTTCAAGTCCGCTTTGGCTTCGATATTGCATAGCAACACCGGGCAAGGGCGGTCGCGTATGATGTCAATGTCAATGATGTACCAAGCCTACCAGAATCACATGGACCTGACGGCACCATGGCGCACGGGGGCAACGGCGGCACTTAGATATCTTAATCTGGTACCGCAGGGCGTGTCGGACCGGCTGTTCGGCCGGCTGGCGGCCGCACTCGAACTGATCTCGCGCTCGACCCTGACCTATACCCGCCCTGACTATGGCATCGGCAGCGTGAGGGTGGGTAATCGGGAATTGGAGGTACGGGAGGAAGTCGCCTACGCCACGCCGTTCGGATCGCTCCTGCACTTCAAGAAGGTCGATGGCCCCGAGCACCCGCGCCTGTTGCTGGTGGCGCCGATGTCCGGTCACTTCGCGACGCTGTTGCGCGGCACGGTTACGACGCTGCTGCAGGATCACGACGTCTACATCACCGACTGGCACAATCCGCGCGACATTCCGCTCGACCAGGGCCGTTTCGGGCTCGAGGACTACACCGATCATCTCATCACCTTCCTCGACCAGCTCGGCCCGCGTGCGCACATGGTGGCGATCTGCCAGCCTTCGGTTTCGGCACTGGCCGCGGCGGCGATCATGTCGGAGGACAATCACCCCGCGCGGCCGGCGTCGCTGACCTTGATGGCCGGGCCGATCGACACGCGCATCCAGCCGACGAAGGTCAACGATTTCGCCAAGAGCAAGCCGATAAAATGGTTCGAGGACAATCTCATCAACTATGTCCCGATCCAGTGCCGGGGCGCGTTCCGGAAGGTGTATCCGGGCTTCGTGCAGCTCACCGCCTTCGTCTCCATGAACCTGGAGCGGCACATCAAGCAGCACATGGACCTCGCCAATCATCTCGCCAAGGGCGAAAAGGAGAAGGCGAACGTCATCAAGACTTTCTACGATGAATATTTCGCGGTGATGGATCTGCCGGCGGAATTCTACATCGAAACCGTGCACGACGTGTTCCAGGAACACCTGCTGCCCCAGGGCAGACTGATGCACCGAGGCCGGCCCGTGAATCCCGCTGCGATCAGGCGCATGGGTCTGATGACAGTCGAAGGCGAGCGCGACGACATCTGCTCGATCGGCCAGACGCTGGCGGCGCAAGACCTCTGCGCCGGCGTGCGCGGCTATCGCAAGGTGCATCACATGCAGGCCGGCGTCGGCCATTACGGCGTGTTCAGCGGCAAGCGCTGGAACAACGAGATCTACCCACTGTTGCGCGATTTCGTGCACGTGAATTCGTGAGCTCCGCATCATCGCGAGCGCAGCGAAGCAATCCATGCCGCCACTTGCGGAAGCATGGATTGCGTCGTCGCTATGCTCCTCGCAACGACGGCCGGCCGGAGACCCTAGCTACGCAACCCCGCACGCAATAGTCTACCGAGCACGACGACCACCCAGAAAATTGCCCCGGGAGAAACACCCATGCGGCGCTCCGTCGCTTTCCGCAGCTTTACGCTTGCCTTCGTCACTGTACTCTTCCTCACCGCCTCTGCATCCGCCGCCGAAATCCACGTGATGATCTCGGGCGGGCTGACCGCCGCCTACAAAGCCCTGGTGCCGGAATTCGAGCGCAAGACCGGCCACAAGGTGTCGACCGCCTATGGGCCGTCGATGGGAACCACCGTCAACGCAATTCCGGTGCGGCTCGAGCGCGGCGAGCCGGCCGATGTGCTCATCATGGTCGGCTACGCCCTCAACGATCTCGCTACGCAAGGCAAGGTCATCGCCGACAGCCGCGTCGACCTCGTCAAATCACCGATCGGGATCGCAGTGAAATCAGGCGCGCCGAAGCCGGACATCAGCTCGGCGGACGCCGTGAAGCGCGCGCTGCTCGCGGCAAAGTCGATTGCCTATTCCGATAGCGCCAGCGGCGTCTATGTATCGACCGAGATGTTCGAAAAACTCGGAATTGCCGAAGCGATGAAGGAGCGAGCGCGGAAGATTCCCGCCACACCGGTCGGCGAAATCGTTGCCAAGGGCGAGGCCGAGATCGGCTTCCAGCAGATCAGCGAATTGAAGCCCATCGCCGGCATCGATATCGCCGGGCCGCTGCCGGATGAGCTGCAGAAGATCACGGTGTTTTCCGCCGGCATCGCCAGCACCTCCAAGGAACCGGACGCCGGACGGGCGCTGATCCAGTTCCTCACGTCGCCCGAGGCCCGCGCCGAGCTCATCAAGAGCGGGCTGGAGCCGATCCGCTCCAGCACCACGCATTAGAGCGTTTTCGAGCGAAGCGGATACCTGTTCGCGTGAAGAAAACGCGTCAAGGCAAGAATCTAAAGCTTCGGTTCCGATTCAGCCGAAAATGCTCTAGTGCAAACGATGCGCGCCGTAGGCCAGCACGATAACCAGCGCGAGCGCCAGCAGGAGCGTCGTGCATTTCCAGAACAACAGCGGGTTGCGCTCGATCAGCGGCGTCGACGACGTCGTGAGATATTTTGCGTTGGGATTGCGGAGGTCGAACAAGAATTCCGACAGGCTGTCATATCGCTTATAGGGATTGGGATGCACGGCCCGCTCCAGCGTTCGATCGACCCAGGGCGGGATCTCCGGACGGATGTGCGTGGCCGGGCCGTAGCTGAGCTTGTTGAAGTCCGATCGCGTCCTCGCGCGGGCAACCTGGGCGCCATAAGGCAGTCTTCCGGTCAGCATGTGATAGGTGACGACCCCAAGCGAGTAGAGATCCGAGCACGGTGTACCGGGCTCGTCCAGAAAATATTCCGGTGCGGTGTATTGCTGGGTGCCGAGAATGTCGTTGCGGTCGTCCGAAGGCGCCGCCTCGACGATGCCGGAGATCCTGGTCGAGCCGAAATCGATGATCTTCACCGTCCCGGTCTTGTCGATCATGATGTTATCCGGCCTGATGTCCTGGTGCAGCATCTCCTTGCGATGGAACGCGCGGATGCCTTTGGCGATCTGCTCGACAATGCCGCGCACGGTCTCGAGCTGCGGCTTTGGATTGTCGATCATCCATTGCCGAAGCGTCTGCCCATCGATGAACTCGGTCGCGACGTAGAGATAGTTGCGTTTGCGCGGCGGCAGCCAGGGTTTCAGCACATGCGGGCTGTCGATGCGCTTGGCGACCCATTCCTCCATCATGAACCGCTTCAGGTAGGCGGGATCGCCGCGCAGGTCGATGGACGGAAGCTTGAGCGTCACCGTGGTGCCGGTGTCGTCATCGACGGCGAGATAGATGTGGCTGCGGCTGCTGCCGTGCAGCTCGCGCACGATCGTGTAGCCGTCGAACGTCATCCTGGCTTCCAGGAGCGGCGGCAACGGCAACTCGCTCGATTGGCCGAACGCCTCACTGGCGCTACTTTCCGGCAGTTCGTCGATACGCACGATCTGGATGGTGAGATTGTCCTGACTGCCGCGCTCATAGGCCTCCTCGACGATGGCCCTGGCCGCCTTGTCGAGATCATCGACGCCGTCAGCGATCGTCTTGGCCAATTGGCGCGGCGCGATGTGCTCATAGACGCCATCGGTCGCCAACAGAAACGTGTCCCCTTGCTCGACCTTGAACGACTGATAGTCGATCTCGATCTGCGGATTTACCCCGAGCGCACGACCGAGATAACTCTGCATCGAAGAAAGAACGACGCGGTGATCGGCGGTCAGTTGCTCAAGACTGTTTCCGGCGAGGCGATAGATCCGGCAGTCGCCGACATGGAAGATATGCGCGGTGGTCGACTTGATCACCATGGCGCTCAGCGTGCAGACATATCCCTTGTCTTTTTCGTACGGGTTCTGGCTGCGCCTGGTCTGCGCATGTAGCCACGAATTGGTGGCTTCCAGCACGCGCTGTGCCGACGTCTTCACCGACCAGGATTCCGAGGTGCAGTAGTAGTCTGTCAAGAATCCTTTGACGGCCGACTCGCTCGCGATGCGGCTGACGCTGCTGGAGCTGATCCCGTCGGCAAGCACGATCGCGATGCCCTTCAGGCCGAGCAGCGGCTCGTCCGGGATCAGCACGCCGTGAAAATCCTGATTGGTCCCCTTGCGGCCCTTATCAGAATATTGTCCGACCGATATTTTCAGGTGGCGCGACATCGAGAGGTGCGGAGGCAATGGGCTCTCCGCAAAGGAGAGCCCCATATCCGCGTTCCGATCAAGCCGCGAGGCGCTGGCGCTCGCGCTTCGGCGCGGTCTTCACATGGGTGGCGTAGAGCGTCAGCCCGGTGAAGGCGAGACCGCCGACGAGGTTGCCAAGGACGGTCGGAATCTCGTTCCAGATGAGATAGTCCATGATCGTGAACTTGCCGCCGAGCAGAAGGGCGGATGGGAACAGGAACATGTTCACGATCGAATGCTCGAAGGTCATGAAGAAGAACAGCATGATCGGCATCCACATTGCGATCACCTTGCCGCTGACGCTGGTCGAGATCATTGCCCCGACCACGCCGGCCGAAACCATCCAGTTGCAGAGCATGCCGCGGACGAACAGCGTCAGCATCCCCGCCGCCCCATGCGACGCGTAGCCGACGGTGCGGCTTTCGCCGATGGTGCCGATGATCTGACCGACCTTGTCAGGCGGCGACGAGAAGCCGAAGGTGAACACGATCGACATCATCACGGCAACGGTGAAGGCGCCGGCAAAATTGCCGATGAACACCAGGCCCCAATTGCGCAGCACGCCGCCGAACGTGACGCCCGGCCGCCCGTCGATCCAGGCAAGCGGCGACAGCACGAACACGCCGGTCAGAAGATCGAAGCCGAACAGATAGAGCATGCAGAAGCCGACCGGAAACAGCGCTGCGCCGACGATCGGCACGCCGGTCGATACATTGACGCTCACTGCAAAGGCCGCGGCGAGCGCTAGGATCGCACCGGCCATATAGGCGCGGATCACAGTGTCGCGTGTCGACATGAAGATCTTCGACTCGCCCGCGTCCACCATTTTGGTGACGAATTCCGAAGGCACGAGATAGGCCATTCCAGTTCCCCTTATTCGCGAAACCAAGGGCGCCGCGGCGCGGCCGCAGCGCGATATGAAGGATGAGTGGACCGTCCTGGACGTGCGCCGGGTTACGGCGCGATAGGAACGAAACCATTCCTGCTGCGACGCTGCGGTTGGCGGAGCCTGGTTTGGAACAGGGATATGGGGTGGGCGTCTTTAATGACGGCTCGCGGCGCCTCGGTGAGGTCGCTTTGATCCCTGCGCCTTAAGCCAACGCTGGCTTAGGCAATCCGAAGGACGGCAGTCGTCATTGACTCCTGCGCCTTGAAGCAATCGATGTGCCAACGGTCGTTTTTGTCGATCCCACCGGGATTACAGGGATTTGGCGGAGGCGGTCGCGACCGGCCTTGTCAAGTGTCATGCCGCCGATTTGGGCAATCTGCCCAACGAAGACGCGGTTCGTGCCCTCCCGGCCATGCCGGCCAAGCACCTATTTGGTCTGCGTCCGGATCGGCGTCTCCTTCAGCCCGTTGTTGTCGTAGGCCTTGCGTAGGGTACCGTTGCTGGTTGCTTCCATCATGAATTTGGTCGCGAAGGCGGCCGATAATGGATGGTTCAAGGGGACCGCGACCGCGGTCACCGTCTGCTTAAAGGTCTCGTCCAGCACCCGTGTGCCCGGAATCTTCTTCGCCATCGCATTGAGCTGGTCGCGCGACAACGCGAAGGCGTCGACCTCGCCATTTTTCAGGAGGTTGAAGATCTCGTCATAGGTCTGATGGCCCGTCACCTTCGCCTGCTTCAGGTGCGCGATCGCGCCGCGCATGGTCGTGGTGTTGTTGACGGCGGCCACCTTGATGCCCGGCTGATCGAGGCTTGCGAAATTCGTCACCGTCGAGCCCGGCTTGACGATGTAGGTGGCGTCCGCGACCTCATAGATCGGGCCGAATGTCATCCTGGTTTCGCGCTCGGGATCCTTGGGCAGGAAGGTGACGTCCCAGGTGCCCTTTGAGGCCGCATCGGTGATCTGCCCGGAATTCTGGTGCACGACATATTCCACGGGCACGCCGAGTTCTGTGGCCATTGCCCTGCCGAGATCGACCGGCACGCCGGCATAGCCGGATTCAGTCCTGGTGCACCAGAATGCGCCGCCCGCGGGGCTGATCGCAATCGCGACGCGGAGCTTGCCGGTCGGCGCGATCTCGTCCTTCAGCGCATCGGCGCTGGCCGGCGCGGCCATGATGGCGATCGCGAGAACCAGGCCTGTGATGAGGGGCAGTTGAGCCGACATCAGCTTTGCAACAAACTCATTTGACGCGGATCGTGATCTTCTCCGACACCACCGGCGGCTTGAAGGGATAGTGCTTGGCGTCGCCGAGCACTAGCTGCAGCGTATGTTTGCCGGGCGGCAGCTCGATGCGCGCTTCGGTCTGGCCTGCGCCGAAATGCAGGTGGGACTTGTCCGACGGGATCGGCTCGTTCGGATTGAGCGGCTCGTTCACGTCGATCAGCAGGTGGTGATGACCCGCATTCGGATAGTCATCGCCGGCATGGGTCACGCCCATGTTGCGCAGGCCGAAGCGGCACCAGAATGCTCCCTTGATCGTCGCGCCATTCTGCGGCCAGACGAAATACAGCGCCGCATCCTTGGGCGCGGACTTATCCTGGGCCTGCGCAACGTTCGCAAGCGAGGACAGCACCGCTGAAATCAGAAGTGTGCGCGCAACTCTCATTTGCCCCCCCCCCGGTCCGAACATTTTCAAAGTACTTTAAGGCGACAGCGCGACGCGGAAGCCATGCGTCGGGTACCGAACGTTGGTGTCGTAGCTGTCCCGATTAGCCGGCCGCACATACCGGTTATCATTCTTCCACGAACCGGAGCGGAGCACATGGGATGTGCAGTCTCCTCCGACCCAGGCTGAACCATCGGCCGGAGCGCCCTGGTAGTTCTTGTGCCAGCAATCCTCTACCCACTGATCGACCCCGCCGCCCATGTCGTGGAGGCCGAACGGATTGGCCTTGAAGTTGCCGACCTTGGTCGGCTGTTCGGCCGCGGTGCTGTCGCCGCAATCCTTGCAGCTCGCCATGCCCGGCTGCATCTGGTCGCCCCACCAATATTTGGTCTGCGTCCCGCCGCGAGCAGCAAACTCCCACTCGGCCTCGCTCGGAAGCCGGTAGGCTTTCTTCGTCGTGTCCGCGAGCCAGGTGACATACTGCTTGGCATCGGCCCAGCTCACATTGGTGACCGGCGCATCGTCCTTTCCGGTCGCGGTGAAGCCGCACACTTTGGCGGCGGCGCAGGCATTCCATTCGCGGACCGTGACCGGATATTTGCCGATCGAGAACGGCTTGATCGTCACCCTTCGGATCGGTCGCTCCGAGGCATCATCATTGCTGCCCATCGAGAAGCTGCCGCCCTGGAGCGCGACCATCTCGGGCTCGCGCACCGATAGAGTGGGCGACGGGCTGACCGCCGTCACGGCCGGGCTCGCGGAGGGCTGCGGTTGCGGCGGCTGCGGTTGCGCCGTGGGGCTGGCCGTAGGGGCTGCCGTCTGTTTGGTGGCCGGGGCCGGTTCGGCCGCCTTCGGCGATGCCGCAGGCGACGGCGATGAGGCCGGCGCCGGCGTCCGCTCCGCCACCTTCTCGATCCGCGGCATCAGCAAGGACCAGAGAATGCCGCCGGCGATGATCAGCAGCGTGATGCTGAGCAGGAAGATCAGGATGTTCTCGCGCCGCCGGCGCGTCCGGTGGAAGGCCGAGGCATCCGGCAGCACGCGATAGACCCGCACCGGGTCGGTGATGTTCTTGACCTTGCGGTCGCCGAGCGATTCGTAGCCGCACACCAGCTTGTGCTTGATCTGCTCGTAGATGCCGCCGGAGATGAAGACCTGTCCCGGCTCTGCGATCCCTTCCAACCGCGCGGCGACGTTGACGCCGTCGCCATAGATATCGTCCGGCTCGATGATGACGTCGCCGAGATTGACGCCGATCCGGTACTCGATCCAGTAGTCCTTCGGCACCGCCGCGTTGCGGCCGACCAGGTTCTGCTGGATCACGATGCTGCACCTGACGGCTTCGACCGGACTGTCGAACATCGCGATGAAGCCATCGCCGGTCGTCTTCACCAGCCTGCCGTGATGCTCCACGATGGTCGGCTCGATCAGGTCACGCTCGATCCGCTTGACGCGGCTGTGCGTGCCCTCCTCATCGAGCTGCATCAGGCGGCTATAGCCCGCGATGTCGCCTGCTACGATCGCAGCAAGCCGCCGCGGCGTCGGATCACCCGGCGGCCGCTCATGCCTACCCGACTTGAAGTCACGAATCTCACCCATGGATCGGTTGGGCTCCAAAAACCGCAAAATAAAGCGTCGAGGCGAATTTGCCTCAGCCCCCGAAACCTAAAGGTCTACCCATAGAGAGCCTATCACACTCCTTACCCGGAACAAGTTTGCCAGAAATTGTGCGACGCATGAAGTGATGCAGTTCACATAACGATCAACCTTGCGTGTCCGCAACAAGAACATTCCAAGTCTCAATTCACCTGCGGTGCCGGTGTTCTGATCTCATTGGGCAGGATAATAGCCGCCACAATCGCCAATAGACAAAGCCCGGCGAACGCCTGCAGCATGGTGACAAACCCGCCCTGCTCATAGAGCCAGGCGACCAGCCCGACCGAGGCGCCGGCTGCCGTGAAGCCGACGAAATAGCGCACCGCATAGGCGCGCGAGCGCCATTCCTCGCTGGTGTATTTGCCGACCATGGCATCGTTGACGGTGACCTGGCCGAACGCGCCCATCACGATGCCGATCGACACCAGGATCAGCGGCAGATCCGACAGCGTCGCTGCCAGATAGAGAAACGGCGCCAGCATGAAGGACAGCGGCAGCGCCACCGTCTTCAGCGAATGGCGGTCGAGCAGCTTGCCGATCGTATACTGCGTCATCGCGCCGAACACATAGACGCCGGCGGCAATCACGCCAAGCAGCGCCGGGCTTTTCGTCATGTCGGCGAGGCGCTCGGCGAACAGTTTCGGCAGCGCCACCGTCACCGCATTGAACGTGGTCGAGATCGCGATCACCACGATCAGGAGCGCCAGGATCACCCGCCACATGTCCTTCTTCGCGACGCGCGCTTGCGCCGCGGCCTGCTTCGTGCCCTTGCGATCCTCATGCACCACGGTCAGCGCGAAGACGATACCGAGCAGCACGGTGACGACGCCGGGAATGATGAAGGCAAAGCGCCAGCCGAGATACTGGCCGATCACGCCGGTGACCAGCGCCGAGGAAGCGACGCCGAGATTGCCCCAGACCCCGTTCAGCCCCATCTCGCGGCCGAGCTTGTCGGCATAGGACACGATCATCGCGGTGCCGACCGGATGATAGATCGAGGCGAACACACCGATCGCGAGCAGCGCTGCCCCAAGCTGCAGCGGGCTGGAGACGAAGCCGACCGAGATCATGGACAGCCCGATGCCGATGAAGAAGATCACCATCATGTGGCGACGGCTCCAGCGGTCGCCGAGCCAGCCGGTGAGCAGCGAGCCGGCGCCGAAGGCGATGAAGCCCGGGGTCGCGTAAGGCAGCAATTCCGAATAGGCCATGCCGAGCGCCGGTCCCATCACGATGACGGCGGCGGCGAAGATCAGCATCGAATAATGGTCAATGAAATGGGCGGCGTTGACGAAGGCGATTACCCGGGCGGGGCTGTTCATGCGTTGATCCTGTTTCGATCCCTTTAGAAGTCCTCTTGGAGGGAATCCTCTTGTTTTCCGAACTGGGTTATAGGGAGTTGTCCTGACGGGATGTCGCCAATGACTGTCGCCGAAACGCCAATTGCCACGATCTTGCGGGGCCAGCGCGCCACCGGCGACGGCGTGCATCTGGTCGCGCGCCACTACCGGCGCGGCGTCCGGCTCGACACCCACATGCACCGCGAATCGCAACTGGTCTATGCCGCCGAGGGCACCATGCAGGTGACGACACCGAAGGGCCGCTGGCTGGTGCCGCCGGACCGCGCGGTGTGGGTGCCGGCCTTGCTGGAGCATTCGATCGACGTGCTCGCCGACATCCAGATGCGCACGCTGTATTTCGAACTGCCCTGGCTCAAGCGCAACGCGCGCGGCAATAGCCTCAATGCCGAATTCGTGGTGCGGGTGTCGCCACTGTTGCACCAGACCATCCTGGCGCTGTTCGACAGGCAGGACGATCGCGAGCGCACCGGGCTTCTGCTGCAACTGCTCATGCTGGAACTGGACCAGGCCGAAGATTCCGCGACCTTCATTCCGCTGCCGCAGGAACCGCGCTGTCGGCGCGCCGCCACCATCGTCCTCGCCGATCCTACCGCCCAGCATGAAATCGAAACGCTGGCGCGCGAGGTCGGCACGTCGGCACGAACCTTGTCGCGGCTGTTCTCGTCGGAAACGCAGCTCAGTTTCAAGAGCTGGTGCCAGCGCGCCCGCATCGCCGCCGCCATCGAACGATTGTCGACCGAATCGATTGTGTCGATCAAGCAGATCGCCTCCGATCTCGGTTATGCCAGCGTTCCGGCGTTCTCCCACGCCTTCCGCCAAGTGACCGGCAAGACGCCGACGGAATTCGCGGGCAAGGAATGAACGCGAAACTTCATCGTCAAGACATGACAAAATGGTGTTCTTGACTATAGTCGGCATGAACCTAAATCGCGCGTAAGGTTCGGTTTCACCGGATTCGATCCTTCCCATGGCCAACGCCTTTTTCTCCGACCTGCTTGCAACGATTTCCGAACGCGGCCGCACGCTGCTCCGGCGAGGCAATTCGTTGGAAACCAAGCAGGACGCCTCCGAGCTGCTTGAATTGTGCGAGGCGCTGTTGTCGGGCCGCGGCGAAGCCTCCGGCACCGCCATGGCGCGCGAGGTGCTCGACCGCTATCACCATCTCGATGCGGCGGGTCGGCTGTCGTTCTTCCAGACGCTGGCCCGGGATTTCGGGCCTGATCGCGCCAGGCTGATGCAGGCGATCGAGGCCTGGCGCAAGGGTTCCGACGACGGCGAAGCCAGCGAGCTGCATTTCGCCTCCGAGCCGCGCCGGCAGGAACTGATCCGCCGTCTCAACCGCGCGCCGGGCGGCACCAGCGAACTGGTGGCGATGCGCGCCGATCTGCTCAACCTGATGAAAGGCAACAAGGACCTGGCGGCGCTCGACCTCGACCTCACCCATCTGCTCTCTTCTTGGTTCAACAGGGGATTTCTCGTGCTGCGCAGGATAGACTGGTCGACGCCAGCCAATATTCTGGAAAAGATCATTCGCTACGAGGCGGTGCATGAGATCCGCGACTGGAACGACCTGCGCCGCCGCATCGATCCTATCGACCGCCGCTGCTACGCCTTCTTCCATCCCGCGCTGAACGACGAGCCGCTGATCTTCGTCGAGGTGGCGCTGACCGAGACGATCCCGGGCGCGATCGCACCTCTGCTCGAGCAGCGCGAGCCGGTAGCGATCGAGCGCGCCCGCACTGCCGTGTTCTATTCAATCTCGAACACCCAGCGCGGGCTCGGCGGCATTTCCTTCGGCAGCTTCCTGATTAAGCAGGTGGTTGAGGAATTGCGCCGCGAATTGCCGAAGCTCGACACCTTCGTGACGCTGTCGCCGGTGCCGGGCTTCATGCAGTGGCTGAAGCAGGCGACCGACGTGCCGCTTTCCGAGGACGATCGGCAGCTGCTTGAAATCCTCGAAAAGCCCGACTGGTTCGAGAATGCCGAACTGGCCGCGCAACTCCGCCCCGTGCTGGAGCCGCTCGCCGCCTATTATTTCCTGAAGGCGCGCACGCCCAAGGGCCGCTTGATCGACTCGGTCGCCCGCTTCCACCTCGGCAACGGCGCGCGGCTGGAGCGCATCGACTGGCTCGGCGACCTCTCGCCGAAGGGCCTGCGCGAATCCGCCGGCATCATGGTCAACTATCTCTATCGCCTCGACGATATCGAGAAGAACCACGAAGCCTACGCCAACAACGGCGAGGTGATCGCCTCCAGCGCGGTGAAGAAGCTGCTCAAGGGCGAAGGCCGGCGACTGCTGGAGCGGTTGTCGTAACAGGCGTTTTGTAGGATGGGCGCAGCGAAACCCATCGCGACGGAGCAAGCTGCGCACAGGATGGGTTTCGCTGCGCTCGACCCATCCTACGATTGTCGTGACGCGTGCGCGTCATTGCGAGCCACCGGGTCGGCGCGAAGCGCCGCCCGATGACAGGCTCCACGAAGCAATCCATCTTTCCGCTTGTGGAGGCAATGGATTGCCGCGGCGCTTCGCGCCTCGCAATGACGGGGGGAGAGGTTCTGATTCAAATGTCAAACAGCGTCTCCGCTGTCATCGTCCGCCACCGGGTCGGCGCAAAGCGCCGACCCGGTGGCGGGGCATGACGGTGGAGAGGATGTGAGTTCGCGCTCTCGCGGCGCATGGCGTCCGAGCTTTGCGTCTCGTTTCACCCTCTCATCGGATAGAGGGCGCAGGGAAAGCCGGGTGCCGGTTGCACCCGTGGGCCCCGTGCAACAAAAAGCACGGGGGTAGGACCACAGGTCAACCGGAGCAACACCGGCTTTCCCTGCGCGATGGTTTACGGCTTACTTCGTGATCTTCCCGGTGACCGGGCTTTCTTGCCACCGTCGCCTCTCGCGCAACCTTGTTTGCGCAAAAAACTTAGCGCCAGCGTCGGGGCGCCAGAACCACACGACTTCGCCGTCCGCCTCATGCGCACTCGTCCGTTACGCAATCCGCGTCCACCGCATCCCACCACAACACTCGTGACGATCGCGAAGCGCCCCTCAATCGGGTGAGATGCGCAAACTCATAGACTGATTTGCATTTCGGAAAAACAGAAATATTTTCCGTGCGGGGACTAGACACGTTTTTGCTGATTTGCCTCGTGGCTTGTTTTGTCGCACCCAAAGCATCCACATCGTCATTGCGAGCGCAGCGAAGCAATCCATAGCAACCACAAGCTGAGATATGGATTGCTTCGTCGCTTCGCTCCTCGCAATGACGGCGAATGGTGGGCTGCCTAAGCGGCGAGCGCTTTCATTTCCTTGTAGAGATCGCTCTTGCCTTCGAAGCCGATGCCCGGAAGATCGGGCATGGTGATGTGGCCGTGCTCGACGCGCACGCCGTCGGGGAAGCCGCCATAGGGCTGGAACAGATCGGGATAGCTCTCATTGCCGCCGAGGCCGAGGCCGGCGGCGATGTTCAGCGACATCTGGTGGCCGCCATGCGGGATGCAGCGGCTTGGCGACCAGCCGTGGGTCTTCAGCACCTGCAGCGTGCGCTGATATTCGCAGAGGCCATAGGACAACGCACAGTCGAACTGCAGCCAGTCGCGGTCCGGCCGCATGCCGCCGTAGCGGATCAGGTTGCGCGCATCCTGGTGGCTGAACAAATTCTCGCCGGTCGCCATCGGCGCCGGATAGAATTCCGCGAGAGCCGCCTGCAGCGCGAAGTCGAGCGGATCGCCGGCTTCCTCGTACCAGAACAGCGGATAATCCCGCAGCATCTTTGCATACGCGATCGCGGTCTCCAGATCGAAACGGCCATTGGCGTCGACCGCGAGCTGCGCGTCCTTGCCGATCTCCTTCAGCACGGCCTCGATCCGTTCGCGGTCTTCGGCGATCGGCGCGCCGCCGATCTTCATCTTCACGACATTGTAGCCGCGATCGAGATAGCCGCGCATCTCCGCGCGCAGCGCCGAGAGATCCTTGCCGGGATAATAATAGCCGCCGGCGGCATAGACGAAGACGCGCGGATTGGCCGCGAGGCCATGGCGCTCGGCGAGCAATCGGAACAGCGGCTTGTTCGCGATTTTCGCGACCGCGTCCCACACCGCCATGTCGATGGTGCCGACCGCGACCGAGCGCTCGCCGTGGCCGCCGGGTTTCTCGTTCGACATCATGGTCGACCAGACCTTGTCCGGATCGAGATTGTCGCCGCTCGCATCGAGCAATGCCTTCGGATCGGCCTCGAGCAGGCGCGGCGCAAAGCGCTCGCGGATCAGACCGCCCTGCCCGTAGCGACCGTTGGAATTGAAGCCGTAACCGACCACGCGCTTGCCGTCGCGCACGACGTCGGTGACGACGGCAACCAGGCTCGTCGTCATCTTGGTGAAATCGATATAGGCGTTGCGGATCGGCGAGGAGATCGGTTTCGTCACCTCGCGGACGTCGATGATGCGGACGGACATGGGTATTTGGCCTTCGGGTTTCTCGTCATGCCCGCGCTTGTCCCGGGCATCCACGCCCTTCCTTTATCGCGAACAAAGAACGTGGATGGCCGGGACAAGCCCGGCCATGACGGAGTGAACTACTTACGCTTCAGAAATCACGACTTGGTCTTGTCGCGGAAATACGGCTCGACCGGGCCGTGGACCTTGATGGTGAGCGGATTGCCGTAGCGGTCCTTGGCGTTGCCGGCGGTGACGCGCACCCAGCCTTCGCTCACGCAATATTCCTCGACATTGGTCTTTTCGACGCCCTTGAAGCGGATGCCGACATCGCGGGCCAGGATATCCGCGTTGTAGTACGGACTGTTCGGATCGACCGACAGGCGGTCCGGCAGTTCGTCATGGGTGGGTTCGTCGTTCTCGCTCATAGCAAGGCCTCGATTGCTGTCTTCAGTCCTTCGGGCCGTGCGGTCGGCGCATGGCGCGCCACCACTTTGCCCGACCGGTCGACCAGAAATTTGGTGAAATTCCATTTGATCGACGGGCCGAGCAGGCCCGATTTCTCGCGCGTCAGGTAATTGTACAACGGATGCGCGTTCGTACCATTCACCTCGATCTTGGCGAACATCGGAAACGTCACCGCGTAATTGGTTTCGCAGAACTCCGCGATCTGTTTCTCGTCGCCCGGCTCCTGCCGGCCGAACTGGTTGCAGGGAAAGCCGAGCACGGAAAAGCCGCGCGGCGAGAGCCCTCGGTAAAGTTCCTGCAGACCCTTGTATTGCGGCGTGAACCCGCATGCGCTGGCGGTGTTGACGATGAGCAGCACCTGCCCCTCGAATTGCTTCAAGGGAACGTCTTCACCGGCCAGCGAGCGGGCCGTGAAATCATAGACGCTCGGCATCTTCTTTTTCGATCAGCCTGCGGGATCGACGACCGCAGACGGCGTGCCGCCGACTTCGATCGCTTCGCCCGCAGCCAGGCAGAGATCCTCGCGGTAGCGGCCCGAGACCAGTTGCACGCCGACCGGAATCCGGCCGACCAATCCAGTGCTCACGACAAGCCCGGGCAGTCCCATGAAGGGAATGGCGATCTGCGGCAACTGGGCATGCCAGACCCGCGCAAATGACGCCTCGTCCTTGCAGTCGAGCTGATCGGGGAACGGCAATTCGCCGGAGACCGGCATCAGCAGCACCGGATACTGTTCGAAGAACGCCAGCCATTCGCGCGTCAAGGTTGCCCGTCGCGTCAGCGCCTTCGAAAGATCGAACGGATGCACCTTGGCGCGATTGCCGCGCAGGCAGGTGAGCGCACCAGGATCGCCCTCGCGCTCGGCGGCCGCCAATTGCGCCTCGTAGCCATCGCCGAGCCAGAGTTTGGTCTGGAGGTCGGCGGCTTCGCGCAGCGGCGGAATTGCGGTGATCTCCTCGACGGTCCAGCCGGCCCGCTCCAGCCGCTTGCCGGCATCCGCGACCGCCGCCTTGACCTCGGCGACCGGATTGAGACCATCAGGATCGAGGCACATCGCCACGCGCTTCGGCATCGCCGGCCCCTCGAGGGGCACCGGCATCCACCAGGGATCGCGAACATCCCGGGCGGACATCGCCGCGAGCGAAATACGGAGGTCATTGATGGTGCGCGCCAGCGGCCCCGAAACGGCGCTGATCTGCGGGCCGATCGGCCGCTCCGGAAGGGCGGCGTTGAAGGCCGGGATGCGGCCCATGGTCGGCCGCAGGCCATGCACGCCGCAGGCATAGGCGGGATAGCGGATCGAGCCGGCGATATCGGTGCCGTGGGCGATGTGCCCGATGCCGGCCGCGACCGCGGACCCCGCGCCGCCGGACGAGCCGCCCGGCGTGATACCGGGATCGCGCGGGTTCCTGGTATCGCCATGAATCAGATTGGTGGTGAACCAGCGATAGGAGAAGGCCGGGCAATTGGTGCGGCCGAGCAGGACCGCGCCCGCCTTGCGCAGGTTCGCGACCACCGGATTGTCAGCCTTGGCGATCACGTCGCGCTGCAGCTTCAAGCCGTTGGTGGTGGCAAAGCCTTCCTGGTCGACATTGACCTTGATCGTCACAGGAACGCCGCCGAGCGCGCCGACATCCTCGCCGCGGGCAATCGCCGCATCGATCGCGTCCGCCTGCGCCAGCACGTCCGCCGGCCTGTGGTCGACCACGGCATTCAGCTTCGGATTGACCGCGTCCAGCCGCTCCAGGGCGGCCGTCGCCGCCTCTTTCGCCGAAACCTTTTTCGATTTGATCAGGCCGGCCAGATCCGCGGCCGACAGACGCCAAAGTTCTTCCATTGCCAACTCCGTTGCGACCTCCGCTCCCTCTCCCGCTTGCGGGAGAGGACTGGGGTGAGGGTGTCTCCACGACGGGACTATCCGTGGGGAGAGAGCCCCCACCCGGCGCTACGCGCCGACCTCCCCGCAAGCGGGAGAGGTGAAGAGCCGCGCCGATCAACCCTACTGCATCACGCTATAGCGTCGCACGCACGGCATGACCAGCACCGGAGCGCCCACGATTTTAGCGATAGTGGGCGATGTAATAGGCAAGGTCGGCGATCTGCTCTTTGGTCACCGGCTGCATCACGTCGGCCATGGTGCCGTCATAGCCGTGACGGCTGTTGTCCTTGTACTCGCTGAGCGTCTTGTTGAGATAATCCTCGCGCTGGTTGGCGATCCGCGGGACGTTGTCGCCGCCGGAGAAATCCGGCTTGTGGCAGTTGTTGCAGAGATATTGATGCGCGAGCGCCTGGCCGCGCCCCATGCGGGCGGGATCGCCGGCATCCGCCGGCGGCGCCGGCTTCGGCAAGGTGGCGATGAAATCCGAGAAGGTGCGCAGGTCGTCGTCGGACAGATCCTTCGCCATCTCGTTCATGGTATCGAACACGCGCAGCTTCTCGCGGAACATGAAGAGCTGGATCAGCACATACGGCGCCTGCTGGGCGCCGAGCGAAGGCGTGTTCTCGGTCTCCGACGTGCCGCGCTCGCCATGGCAGGCAAGACAGGGCGCGGCGCGCTCCTGGATGGTCTCGGCGCCGGCGGCGAAGGTGATGGATGCAAAGGCGAGCGCCGGCAGTAGCTTCTTGTACATCGGTTGTCCCTGGAGTCATTCCGGGGCGATGCGAAGCATCGAACCCGGAATCTCGAGATTCCGGGTCTGGTGCTGACGCACCATCCCGGAATGACGGAGTGAAAATCCTCGCTCCGCGATCGCAGCAATCCTACCGCCCCGCGACCTTCTGCTTGCCGTAGCTGATGCGGTAGACGGCGCCGTTCCAGTCGTCGGAGACGAGCAGCGAGCCGTCCTTGAGCTGCATCACGTCGACAGGACGGCCGACATATTTGTTGTCCGCGAGGAAGCCGGTGAGGAATGGCTCGACCGATTTCACCTTGCCGTCCTTGTCGAGCTTGACCACGACGACGTCGCCGCCCTCCTTCTTCGACTTGTTCCAGGAGCCGTGGCGCGCGACGAAGATCGCGTTCTTGTAGGCCTTCGGGAACATGCCGCCGGTGTAGAAGCGCATGCCGAGCGCGGCCGTATGCGGCCCCATCAGGCCGACCGGCGGAGTGTAGTCGCTGCAGGATTTACCCCAGCCGAGCTCCTGGTCGATGATGTTGCCCTGGTAGCAGAACGGCGCGCCGAAATCCTCGCCGGCTTTGGTCACGCGGTTGAGCTCATCCTCCGGCACCGTCTCGGACAGCCAGTCGCGACCGTTGTCGGTGAAATAGAGATGCTTGGTCTCCGGATTCCAGTCGAAGCCGACGGTGTTGCGCACGCCGACCGCATAGACTTCCGGGCCCGAACCATCCAGATTGATGCGGCGGATCTGGCCATGCGCATCGTCGTGCAGCACGTTGTTGCCGGGCTGGCCGACCGGGACATAGAGCTTGTTGTCCGGGCCGATGGCGATGAACTTCCAGCCGTGCGCTTCGTCCTTCGGCAGGTTGTCGTAGATCACCGTGGGCTTCGGCGGACTATCGATGACGTCGTCGATCTTCTCGATCTTGGAGACCTTCGAGAGCTCGGCGATGTAGAGCGTGCCGTCCTTGAAGGCGACGCCGTTCGGGCGATAGAGCCCGGAGGCGATCACCTTCACCTGGCGTTTACCGTCCCTGTTGACGATGGCGTAGACCTTGTCGACCAGGCGGCTGCCGACGAACACCGTGCCCTTGTCGCTCTGCGCCAGCGAACGCGCATTCGCCATGCCGGCGGCGTAGACCTCGACGTTGAAGCCGGCCGGCACCTTGAGCCTGGCGAGCGGCAGTTTGTCGGGCGCGGCCGCAATCGGCGGCGGCGCGACCGGCGCCAGCTTGGCGGCCGCCTCGTTATCCGGCCGCCCGATCAGCGGCGAGCCGGGCGGCAACGGCTGCGCCGCGGCGGGCGCCGCGCCGGCCGCTGGCGGAGTGGCGGGCTGCTGGGCATGGGCGGCAAGCGTGAATGCGCTGAAGAAGGCGCCGGCCAGGGCAAGGCCGCGTGGCGTCATCAAATTGTTCATCTTTGTTGTTCTCCCCAGATGCGAAAGCCTGTTGGTCCTCGCATGTGCAGCGCCCTGCACATGCCGGCGTGGCTTCCTGAATGGCAACTTCCGACATTCGTCCGCGGATGCGCAATCCGGAACATAGTCGGAATCAAGGCGGGGACGCGATGTAGCGCAGAACGACCGCGCACACCTTCAATGTTTCGTGACCGAGCCTGTGTCCGGCAGACCGATGATCGCCTCCGAGAACGGAAATTCGAGCACGATATCGCCGTCATCGTCGGTCACCTCGATGACCGCATTCAACAGCGTGGCGTCGGCGCCTTCGGTGCGCAGCAGTTCCCGAATCATCGCCCGTGCCATCTCCCAGGCGCGGTCGGGGTCCCGCAAGATTTCGCCCTCGGGATCGGAAATCAGCTCATCGCCGATACGGGTATTGAAGAAATAGCGCGGCATCGGCGGCAGACACTCCGGTTAAGGCCCCCACGTTGGAGCCTCAGCCAAAACAGAATCGTTATTGATGGCAACGCGAACAATAACGAAACGTCTGATTTGACTTGCGGCTCTCGCACAACTGCGTGAATTCCTGGTTGCGACGCAGCATGACTGATGCAGCGCAGCACGTCAAAATTTAACTGGCGAACTTTTTCGCGCGCATTAGTTTACTGGCCAGGGCGGAATACGTCCGGTTTCAATTTAAGGAGAGCGCCTAATGGCCTGGAAAGCACCGAAGATCGTCGAAGTATCCGTCGGCATGGAAATCAACATGTATATGTGCGCGACCCGCAAGTAAGCGGACGCGACGGCCTATCTTTCACGTAGCTGGACTTGCGGGCGTCCGACATTCCCGAGAAGGGAATGTCTGTTGACGCCCGGGTCCGTTTTGTTGTGTTCCTGCCTATCAGGTTTTCGCCGGGAGACGGATCATGCTTCGCGTCGTCGTCCTGGGCGCCGCAGCCGGTGGTGGTGTTCCGCAGTGGAACTGCGGCTGCCCGGTTTGCAGCAAGGCGAGAGACGAAGCTCCGGAACTGCGGAGCACGCAGGCCTCGATTGCGGTCAGCGCTGACGGCGAGCACTGGTTCCTGATCAACGCCTCGCCCGATCTGCGCCAGCAATTGGTCGCGACGCCGCAATTGCATCCCAGACGCGGCGAGCTTCGCCACAGCCCGATCGCCGGCGTCATCCTCACCAATGGCGAGATCGATGCGATCGCGGGACTGCTGTCGATGCGCGAGGGCTCGCCATTCGCGATCTACGCGCACCAGCGGGTGCTGGCGATCCTGAAGTCCAACAGCGTCTTCGACGTGCTGAGCGAGAACAACGTGAAGCGCCGATCGATCGAGGTGGACCGCGCCTTTGAGCCCACCCTCCCCGACGGCTCGCCCTCCGGGCTCGAGGTGCTGCCGTTCGAGGTTCCCGGCAAGGGCGCCTGGTATCTCGAGGGCAAGGCGCATCCGGCCGGCAAGGACGGCGCAGGCGACACGCTGGGCCTGCGCATTGCGGAAAAGGCCAGCGGCAAATATCTCTATTTTCTCGCTGCGTGCGCGCGCGTGACCGATGATCTGAAATCGCGGCTTGCGGGAGCGCCGCTGGTGTTCTTCGATGGCACGGTATGGCGCGATGACGAGTTGATCGCGGCGGGTCTCGGCAACAAGACCGGTCGGGGGATGGGACATATTTCGATGTCAGGCGGCCACGGCGCGATCGAGAGCTTGGCGGGCCTTGATATCGGCCGAAAACTGTTCCTGCATATCAACAACTCCAACCCGGCTTTGTTGAAGGACTCTCCCGAGCGGAAGGCCGCCGAGCGGGCCGGCTGGCAAATCCCCGCCGATGGAACGGAGATCGAGCTTTGAACGCACCTTCACCCAGCGGGATGACCGCCTATTCGATCGGCAAGGGCGTGTCGCTGAGCAGCGCCGAGGAGCTCGAAGCGATGCTGCGCCATATCGGCGCGACGCGCTATCACAGCCTGCATCCGTTCCATAAGCTGCTGCATGGCGGCAAATTGAACAAGGGCCAGGTGCAGGCCTGGGCGCTGAACCGTTACTATTATCAGAGCACGATCCCGATCAAGGACGCGGTCGTGATCTCGCGCTTCCGCGACCGCAAGACCCGCATCGAGTGGCGCCACCGCATCGAGGACCATGACGGCGACGTGGACAGCGAAGGAGGGATCGAGCGCTGGCTGAAGCTGACCGAAGGTCTCGGCCTCGACAGCGCCTATGTGGAATCGACAGAGGGCATATTGCCGGCAACGCGCTTTGCGGTGGAGGCCTATGTGCATTTCTGCCGCAACCGGACGCCGCTGGAGGCGATCGCCTCCTCGCTGACGGAGTTGTTCGCGCCGAACCTGCACGAGGAGCGCATCTCCGGGATGCTGCAGCACTATGACTTCGTCAACCCCGACATCATGAGCTATTTCAAGCGTCGCCTGCAGCAGGCGCCGCGCGATGCGGGGTTCGCGCTCGACTATGTCAAGAAGAACGCCACGAGCCAGGCAGAGCGCGAGGCAGTCGCCAACGCGCTGATCTTCAAGACCAACGTGCTGTGGGTGCAGCTCGACGCGCTCTACCATGCCTATGTCGATGGCCACATCCCGCCCGGCGCTTTCGTGCCGACGGCGAGCTAGAGGATTTTGGGATGGCGGGCCGCAACATCAGCGTCAGCGAGGCAAGCCGGCCGAAATTGCCGCGGCACGCCAAGCTGAGGTTCGACGAGACCCGGCAGGTCTGGGTGATCCTGGCGCCGGAACGCGTGCTGGCGCCGGACGAGATCGCGGTCGAAGTGCTGCAGCTCTGCGACGGCGAGCGCAGCGTCGCCGACATGGTCGATCAGCTCGCCGCGAAATACGCCGCACCGCGCGAGGCGATCTCGACCGACGTGATCGCCATGCTGCAGGACCTGGCGGACAAAGGTTTTCTCACGGAAGCACGGGAGAAGACGCCATGAGCGACATTCTCACCGAAGGCAAAACGACGGCTGCGCCGAACGACGGGCTCGAGGTGCTGGAGCAGCGCCGCTCGACGGCCACGAGCTACGGCATTCCGCTGGCGGTGCTCGCGGAGCTGACGCACCGCTGCCCGCTGCAATGCCCCTATTGCTCCAACCCGGTCGAGCTCGACCGCTCCGGCAGCGAACTCACCACCGAGGAATGGAAGAAGGTGATGACCGAGCTCGTCGAGCTCGGCGTGCTGCAGATCCATTTCTCCGGCGGCGAGCCGACCGCGCGGAAGGATCTCGTCGAGCTGGTGCAGCATGCTGATGACGTCGGGCTCTACACCAATCTGATCACGTCGGCGGTGCTGCTGTCGAAGGAAAAGCTTTCGGCGCTCGCCGATGCGGGCCTCTGCCATGTGCAGATCAGCTTCCAGGGCAACGAGCCCGTCGTGGCCGATCGCGTCGCGGGCTTGAAAAATTCGCACGAGAAGAAGATCCAGGCCGCGAGATGGACGCGCGAGCTCGACCTGCCGCTCACCGTCAACGCGGTGATGCACCGGCAGAACCTGCACCAGCTTTCCGACATCATCCAGATGGCTGTCGATCTCGACGCCGACCGGCTCGAGGTCGCCAACGTGCAGTATTACGGCTGGGCGCTGAAGAACCGCGCCGCCCTGATGCCGACGATGGAACAGATCGAGGAGACCAGCCGCATCGTCGAGGAGGCGCAGGCACGGCTGAAGGGCGTGCTCGCGATCGACTACGTGGTGCCGGACTATTACGCACTGCGGCCGAAGAAGTGCATGGGCGGCTGGGGCCGGCAGTTCTTCAACATCTCGCCGGCCGGCAAGGTGCTGCCGTGCCACGCCGCCGAGAGCATCACCGGGCTCCAGTTCGAATCCGTGCGCTCGAATCATTCGATCGCCTGGATCTGGCAGAATTCGGAGGCCTTCAACCGTTATCGCGGCACCGGGTGGATGCCCGAGCCGTGCAAATCCTGCGAATTCCGCGAGATCGACTATGGCGGCTGCCGCTGCCAGGCTTTTGCGCTGACCGGCGATGCCGGCAATACCGACCCGGCCTGCACGCTGTCGCCGATGCACGAGAAGATCTTCAAGCTCGCGGAGACCGAAGCGGCCGGTGGCAACAACCGCTTCCTCTATCGCAATTTCGCCGGCGGCACGCTGGAGACGGAAGGCGACCATGGCGCCTGACGCCGAGGCGGGGAAATCATCGCGCCGCACGGATCCCTTCGCGCCACTGACTTCCGAACTGCTGGCTGTCGGCGACGATCATGAGATCTATGTCGAGAGCGTCGGCCGCGAGGGTGGCGTGCCGGCCGTCTACCTGCATGGCGGCCCCGGCAGCGGCTGTCAGGCCGATCATCGCCGCCTGTTCGATCCCGAGCGTTTTCATGCCGTGCTGTTCGACCAGCGCGGCGCCGGCCGCAGCCGGCCGAAGGGAAGGCGCGAGGCCAACACGCTGCCGCTCCTGATCGCGGACATGGAAACGATCCGGCAGAAATTCGGCTTCGAGCGCTGGCTGGTGGTCGGCGGCTCCTGGGGCGCGACGCTGGCGCTGGCCTATGCTGAGGCGCATCCCGATCGCGTCACCGGCCTCGTGCTGCGGGCGACCTTCCTCGGCACGCGCAGGGAATTGGAAGGCGCCTTTCTCGAGACGCTGCCGCGCTTCTACCCGGCGCTGTCGGTGGACTTCCTGAGCCTCCTGCCCGCGGAAGAGCGCGGCCAGCCGCTGGAGGGCTATTGGCGCCGCATCCTCGATGCGGATGCTGCCGTGCACGGCCCCGCCGCGCGCGCCTGGCATGACACCGAGCACATCCTCTCCGTCCATGCGCCCAGCCGCATACGGCTTGACCTCGCCGCGCTGAACTCGTCGCGCGCGTTGCCCGCGACGCCGTTCATGGAGGCGCATTACTTCGCCAATGACTGCTTCATGGCGCCCGATCAACTGATGAACCAAGCCGGCAAGCTTGCCGACATTCCGGGCATCCTGGTGCAGGGCCGCTACGATCTGCTGTGTCCGCCGGCGACGTCCTTTGCGCTCGCCGCACGCTGGCCGAAGGGCGAAGTCCGCATCGTCGAAGGCGCCGGGCATATCCTGTACGACCCCGGCGTCCGCGACGCCGTCATGCGGGCAATCGCGGACCTCGCCTCACGCAAGCCGACCTGAGATCGCTGCGGCGTCTCTTTAAGCACCGATCAACGCGCGCACTTGCCGCCCGGACAGACGGGTCCGTGCGCCGCCGGCGCGCTGGGCCGGGCCGGCGGTGCCGCCATGCGCTGTGCATGGGCCGCCATTGGCGGCGGTGCTGCGACCCGCGGCGGCGGCGGTGCCGCCATGCGCGGAGCAGCAGCAGGTGGCGGTGCCGCCATGCGCGGCGCAGCGGGCGGCGGCGCGGCCATGCGTGGCGGTGGCGCGGCGACGCGCGGTGCGGCTGGCGGCGGCGCGACCGTCCGCGCCGCGACCGAAGGCGGCGGCGCCCGCATCGCGGCCGGTGGCGGACGATGGGCGGCTGGCGGAGCAACGGAAGGCGCAGGCCTCGCCAATGCGGCTGCGGCGGGCGCGTTGCGAGACGGCGGCGCGCCAGCGGCCCTCGGAACATCCGCCGGCCGTGCGACCGACGGCTGCTGTGCCGGTGCAGCCCGATTGAGCTTCGTGTCGGTTGGCGGAGCCGCAGCGCTCGGCGACGCTCCAGGCCGCGTCGCGTTTGGTTGCGCAGCGGTGGCAGGCGCCGTCGCGGTCTGCGGTGAGGGCCGCCCCTTCATCCCTGCCGGCGCATTGGCACCAGCCGCGTTGGGCGCCGCAACGGGCGGAGACGTCACTCGCGACGCCTTGGTGCCCGCGTCAGGCTGCGCGGCGGTCGCGGGCGGCGCCGTCGTCTGCGGCAATGGCTGCCTCCCAGCGCTTGGCAAGGCCTGCGGGCTGGCGGCGCTGGGTGCTGCGCCCTGCGGAGATGTCGGCGTGGCCGGCGCAAACTTGGTGCCTGGCGCCGGCTGACCGGCGCCCTGCGGCGATGGCTGGACCAGATTGGCCCGCTGCGCCGCGGCCAGCGGCAGCGATGGCGCGATCGCCGGTCGAGCTGCGCCACCATTGAACTTCGTTCCGAGCGCGCCGAGCTGCGCTGGGGTTGGATTGGGATTGTTGATGACCTCGTTGATAACAGTCCGGTTGTGGATGTTGGCGAACACGATGTTGTTCGGCGGCGGCGCGACATAGACCGGCGGCCGGACATAGACCGGGATCGGGACGAACACCGGAACAGGCAGCACGTACACCGCAGCCGGCGGCGGCGGTGGCGGCAGCACCACGAAATCCGGCGGCGGTGGCGGCAGGAAGAACACCGGCGCCGGCGGCGGCGGCGCAAAGGCGTACACCGGATCGTCGAAATAGAGCACCGGCCGATCGTCCACATACATCAGCTCGTCGGGCGGCGGCGGCGGAACATCGTAGTCGATCGGCGCAAAGGACGGCGGCGGCTCCAGCGCTGCCGAAAGGATCGCAAGACGTCGTCGCGCGTCCGCCGCATGCGGGCCGCGCGGATAGCGATCGAGATACGACCAATAGGCATCCGGCGTATCGGTGCGATAGGTCCGCCGCCAGGTGATCGCCTCGCGCCGCGCGGCAACGATCGCTCTCACCCGCTTGGCGAGCGGATCATTCGGAAACGCCTGCAGGAACTCCTCGTAGCCCGGCAGCGTGTCGCGCTCGAGCGCGGCGGCATAGGCATCCTTGGCGTCGAAGTCGCGGATCGGCTTCTTGCGAACGCTGGCATCGACCTGGGTCGGCGGCGCGTCCGGCTGCCGCTCGAAGAACATGAAGGGCGTATCGATCTTCTGCGCGTTCCACGGGATCTGCGCACCCTTGGTCATTTCGCTGACGCGGAGGCGAACGCGGTCGAACAGCTCGGGCAGCGGCTGGCCGCCGGCGCGAATCATCTCGGCGAGCGCCTGCGCGTAGGCGCCGTAAGGCGGCTGGCCCTCGGGCGCGATCGTCCCGGGCGCGGCGTTGAACGCCACCAGCATTTTCGCGTCGGGTTCCACCAGCGCCAGGCCGCCCGCAAGCGGCTGGCCTTCCTTGGCGAAGGAATTCGCACGCGCCGCATCGAGCACGACGATGTTCGCTTTGACCGGAAGCGCCGAGAGCTGACGCATATAGTCCGACATCCGCAGGCCCTCGACCGGCACGTCGATATCGCGCGCGATCTTGGCATCGACCGGAAGAAAATAGTTCTCGCCGGTGAGCTGTACGCCATAGCCGGCGAGGTAGACAAAAGCGACCGTGTTCGGTCCCGCTTCCTGCACCTTTTGCACGAAGTCGCGGAACGACCTCCGCAGCGTCTCGCCATCGAGGTCGCGCGCGCCGACGACATCGAAGCCCGCGGCCTGCAGCGTCTGCGCCACAAGGCCCGCATCATTGGCCGCGGTCGGCAGCGCGCCGGCTGCGTAGGCGCCGTTGCCGATCACCAGCGCGAGCCGCTTCTCCTGTTCCTGCGCCTGGGCGGGCAGCGCGATCGTTGACACCAGGCCGATGAACAATGCCAACAGAATGCGCGTCATGATCGTATCCCCTATCGGATGCCAATCGATTGGATTCCTCGACGGGTGAACCAGCGCTGAACAGGATTACGCTAATTATGGCAATCCTTGGCCTTCACGAGCGTTCCATGGGCCTTTGGTCGCAGCAGATCGGACGCGCCACCCTGCTGCGCGACGTTCAGGCCAGCGTCAAGCGGGCCTTGAGGCGCGGTGTCATCCAGTTGAGAAATGCGCGCAGCTTGAGCGGCGCCGGATTGCGCGGCGTGTAGAGGATATGCACCGGCAGCGGCTCCGGTTCGAACTCTTCCAGCACGGTGACGAGTTTTCCTGCGCGCTTCGCGGCATCCATTTTGTACCACATCACCCGCGCCAATCCGGCACCCTCGATGGCGGCGAGCACCGCGGCCTCGGAAGTGTTGACGCACAGCCGCGATCTGATCGGCGCAATCCTGGCCCGCCTGCCCCGCACAAATCTCCAGACCGAAGGCATCGCGTGATCGTCGATCGTGATGCAGTCGTGCTTGTCGAGGTCGCTGAGCTGCTTCGGCCGGCCGCGCGCCTTCAAATATGAGGGGCTCCCGCAAACGACGACGCGGATCGAGCCGATGCGGGTTGCTATCATGCTGCTGTCGGGCAGAACGCCGATGCGGATAGCGACGTCGATACTCTCCTCGACCGTATTGATGACGCGATCGGTGAAGGCGAGCCGAAGCGAAATTTCCGGGTAAGCTTCCAGGAATTCAACGGCGAGCGGCAGCAAATGCGTGTGCCCGAGACCCCACGGGGCGGTCACGGCCAACTCCCCTCTGGGAACTCGGTACTCGCCGGACACTTCCCGTTCGGCGTCATCAACCTGCTCGATGATGCGCTTACAGGCCTCGATATAGGACCGTCCTGCGTCGGTTAATGTCATCCGCCGCGACGTGCGGTGAAACAATTGCGCTTTCAGCCTGGATTCGAGCTCGGCGACCTTGCGGCTGACGGTTGCGACCGGGGATTTCAGGCGACGCGATGCCGCCGAAATGCTGCCCGTCTCGGTTACGGCGATGATCACCGACATCGCCTCCAACCGGTCCATTCAAATCCCGCCTTTCCAAACCTTGAGAAGTTGCTTCCCGATCATACGGGCTGCCCGACCGCGCGGCAACGCGTTACGTCGATTTCGAGTCATCCCGGCCTCTTCACGAGGCTGGTCTGCGAACGCGCCTGTCCACGCGCGTCACGCAAATTCATCAATTACCTTGAACTTGAAGAAACTTGGAGATCGACATGAAGGCCGTTCATTTAACCGACACGACCGTGGACCGCCGGCGGTTCTCTCTCGGCCTGCCGCTGTTGGCGGCCGGCGCCGCTTATCCGCTGGGGGCGCCCGCGGCCAATGCCGCGCCGGGCGGCAAAGCGCCGATCGTCACGCACCACCGGACCACAACGATTGACGGCATCAAGATATTCTATCGCGAAGCGGGGCCAGCCGACGCGCCGGTCGTACTGCTGCTGCACGGCTTCCCGACCTCGTCGCACATGTTTCGCAATCTGATCCCCGAGCTTGCCGGCCGCTATCACGTGATCGCCCCCGACTACCCGGGTTATGGGCAGAGCGACATGCCCGCCCGCGCGACATTTTCCTACACGTTCGACCGCTTCGGAGAACTTGTCGACGGCCTGCTCGATCAGCTCGGCGTCAAGCGCTATGCAATGTACGTCATGGACTATGGCGCGCCCGTAGGCTGGCGTCTCGCTCTCAAGCATCCCGAACGCATCACCGGCCTCATCGTGCAGAACGGCAACGCCTATGTCGAAGGCCTCAAGGAGTTCTGGGACCCGATCAAGGCCTATTGGTCCGACCACTCCGAAGAGCATCGCAAGGCGCTCTACGTGCTGGTGGCGCCGCAGACGACGAAGTTCCAGTACACCGATGGCGTCAGTGATGTGAGCCGCGTCGCACCGGACAACTGGATCCATGATCAGGCGCTGCTCGATCGGCCCGGCAACGCCGAAATCCAGATGGACTTGTTCTACGACTATCGGACCAACCTGCCGCTTTATCCGCAGGTGCAGGCCTATTTCCGCAAGCACCAGCCGCCGACGCTGATCGTCTGGGGCAAGAACGACAAGATTTTCCCGGCAGACGGAGCCTATCCCTACAAGCGCGACCTCCCGAAGGTCGAGTTTCACCTTATCGACACCGGCCATTTCGCGCTCGAGGACAAGGCGGACGAAATGGTGCCGCTGATCCGCGATTTTCTCAATCGCAAGATCGCGGCGTAACACGGTGTCGCGTGAGGATTCGAACCGGCACCCGGTGGCCGGTTAATCGTAATCCCTAGAACTCGATCAGCACCCCAAGGGCGCCGCTATCGGCGGCGCGGCGATCCGGGTGGCGAGTGGCTGGAGAGCTCGGTTCGTCATCTCGTCTCCCAAGCTGGCTCGGCGCGGGCGTTCAAGAGACGAGATGATGCCGCTCAAGGAAGTCGTTGATGGCCGCGTTCACGGGTCCGGGGTTTGTCATGTTGACCGAGTGAGCGCCTGCAATCACGATCAATTCCGCACCGCGAATTGCTTCCTTCATGGCCTGCGCCCTGGCAACCGGAATCGCGGCATCGGCATCGCCATGGATGATCAGGGTGGGAACGTGGATCGACGATATCTTGTCGCTGATGTCGTCTCGGCGGACGAGGGTATCGAAACAGGCCGAAAGGTTTGCGGCGCTCATGCCGCGCCATCTTTCCTTCCATGCGGAGGCGCCGGGCCAGCCTGGACCGAAAATGATGTGCTCGACCGTGGTGGCGATTTGTTCCGGCAGCTTGCCCACGATCCATGCGTCAAACAGCGCGCGATAGCCCGCGAGCGTTGTTTGATCGTCGACGCCTGCCTGAGTTGCGATCAAGACCAGGGCGCGCACGCGCTCGGGATGCGTCAAGGCGCATCTCATCCCCAGAAAAGCACCCTGAGATACGCCGACGAGAATGGCACTGTCGATATCGAGAAACGAAAGCAGCGCGGCGAGATCGTTTGCCGAGTCGTAGTAGGAAAAGCTTGGCAACGTGTCTGTCGCAGTCTTCCCATGTCCGCGCTCGTCCCACACGATGCACCGGTATCGATCCCGCAGCGCCGCCAACTGCGCGGAGAACATTGTGCCGTCGAGCAACAGTCCGTGTGAGAAGACGATCGCCGGACCGGATCCGCCGGTGTCCTCGTAATAGAGCCGCTGACCGTTGACGTTGGCGTAGGGCACTTCTTTCTCCTGCTTGCAATGCTCCGTCATCCAAGCATGCGACATCAATCTGACAAGCGCGATGGAATTTGAGCTACAGCGGTAACACAGCCATGCCGGCAAGGACCGCGGCTATGGGCGCAAAGATCTCAGCCGAGCGCGCAACTGAGCGTCGGTCGCGGAAGCGAGTTCGAGCAGCCCGCGATACGGATCGCCAGATATTCCGAGGACGGCCGCGAAGGCTGGCTCTGTCTTATCTCCCAGTGACCTCCGCTGAAGGACAGCCTTCCGGAGGCGTCCGTCGTCGAGATCAAGCAATCTTTTCTCGATCTCAAAATGCAACCAGCCGTATTGCTGATCCACCGGCCTTGAATCGCCGAACACCTCGAAGGGCCACCCGCCCCACTCAAAGCGAGCGACCACCGGTCTCCCCGACGAGGTCCATTGATGGAGACGAAAGCCGTCGCAGGATCGGTATTGTTTCCAGATCGCTCGCGCAAAGGCCATCGGGTCAAATGCGTGGCAGATGATGTCGATATCGCTTCCCGGCACGGAAAGCCCGAGGGGAAATGTCCCGACGACCCGCGGGTCGTACGCACGGAGTGCCTCCAAAGTACCGGAGTTGTCGATCGCAGCTTCGTAGTTCATCCAGCCTATCCAGATCAAGATCCGCGGCACGACATTCGCTAAGTCTTCTATCATCGCCGGAGAGTTGCTGGACCCATCGGCTCGTGAGATATTTGCGCTTCGGTTGGCGAGCTGTCCCAGTCGTCAATCCGGAATTGCTCGCCTTCGTCAAACGGTGAGGGACAGTCATGAAGATCATCGTCATCGGCGGCACCGGACTGATTGGATCGAAGCTGGTTGCAAAGCTCGGCAAGCAGGGACACGAGGCCGTGCCGGCCTCTCCGCGCTCTGGCGTGAATGCGCTGACGGGAGAAGGGCTCGCTGCCGCGCTCACCGGCGCGCAGGTCGTCGTCGACGTCTCGAATTCGCCATCCTGGGAACCTGCTGCAGTGCTCGACTTCTTCGAGCGTTCGACGCGCAATCTCCTGGCTGCGGAGGCCACCACCGGCGTCAAGCATCACATCGTGCTGTCGATCGTCGGGACCGACCGCTCGCCGGACATTGCCTATTTTCGTGCCAAGGTCGCGCAAGAAACCCTGGTCAAAGCGTTCGGCGTCCCCTACACCATCGTACGCGCAACCCAGTTCTTCGAATTCCTGGCCAGCATCGCCGAAGCCGGAGCGACCGGGGACAGGATCGTCGTTCCGTCGGCCCTGTTTCAGCCGATCGCGGCCGATGATGTCGTCGACTACCTCGCCAAGGTTGCGATCGGACAGCCGCTGAGCGGCACGATCGATATCGCAGGCCCGGAGAAGGCGCCCTTCAACGAATTCATCGCGCGCCGCCTGAAGGCATCGGGCGACAGCCGACCTGTTATCGGTGATCCAACGGCGCAGTATTATGGCGCGCCGATCGACGATGCCTCCCTGACGCCGAGAGGAACCGCCTGGCTTGGACCAACCAATCTGGCGACATGGCTCGCGAAGGCTTAACAGTTGCGAGAGAGACCGGCACATTGGCCGGATCGTACAGTGTCCTACGCGGACCACATGCCCATGTCGCGCGACCAGCTTGCGTTGAACGCACCTAGTCACGCTCGCTCATTTGCGAGTACACACGCCGGACACGCGTCGTTGGAATTCGAAACCGGAGAACACGAATGCCCTTGGCCGGAAAAGGCATGCTGCTGACGTCAATGGACATCGCCCCTGCCGACGAGGCCGATTTCAATCGCTGGTACGACCGCGAGCATCTCGAGGAGCGCGTTGCCATCGACGGCTTCCTGGAAGCGCGTCGCTACGTCGCAGAAGAGGGCAAGCCGAAATATCTCTGCCTCTACTCCACCGCGACATTCGAGGTGCTGGACAGCCCGGCCTATCGCGAGAAGCTCGCCAACCAGACCGAATGGTCGCGCAGGACCATGGCGCGCTTTGAGAACATGATCCGCGCGGTGGCTCGCATCAGCATCAGCCGCGGCACCGGGCGCGGCGCGGCGCTGGGCATCATCCGCCTTCGTCCGCCGGCCGATGGCGCCGAGAAGCTGCGTGCTGCACTGCGGGAGCTGCTTGATCCGGCAAAGCTCGACGGGATCATCTCGATGCATCTGCTCGAGAGCGATCCCGCGCTGTCGAAGCCACTGACCGACACTCCGCAGGCCGCTTCCCCCGGCGCTGGTGACTGGTTCGTGCTGATCGATGCGACCGACGTGGAGGCGCTCCCCGCGGCTGCCGCGCCCATTACCGACAACGCGGCCTACAAGCCTCTGGTGATGTCCAGCGGCACTTACAGGCTGATGTGGGATCTGGCGAAAAGTGACCTGGCCCACGCGTGATCCGCGCCGGCGGCGTAACCGATGCTGCACCGCGATATGAAGCTTTCATAGAGCCCAGCGGCAGACGCGTAGCTGCAACGCGAAAGCCTTATGTCGCACAGAATTGCCTTGTGTGCCCGAACTGGAATGGCTCTAATAAGAGACAGCTATGATGCAATTGGAAAACCAGAAGAACGCCCGTCCGCTGGGCGTTCGCAGGCAAAAGATAAGGCCGCGCATCTGACTCGGGTTCCGCGCGGATAAGGTGGGAATGAAACCGACTGATATCTCGGCGCCGGACTACTTTCACAAAGTTGTCGACTGCCAGTGGGCCTGTCCCGCGCACACACCGGTCCCTGAATACATCCGTTTGATTGCCGAGGGGCGTTACAGCGACGCCTATATGATCAATTGGAAATCGAACGTGTTCCCCGGCATCTTGGGGCGCACCTGCGATCGTCCATGCGAGCCGGCCTGCCGCCGCGGCCGCGTCGAGGAAAATCCGGTCGCGATCTGCCGCCTCAAGCGCGTCGCCGCCGACTTCAAGGACGATATCAAGCACCGCCTGCCGCGGCCCGGGCCGAAGAACGGCAAGCGCATCGCGCTGGTCGGCGGCGGCCCCGCCTCGCTGGCGGTGGCGCGCGACCTTGCCCCGCTCGGCTATCACTGCACCGTGTTCGACCAGGACCCCAAGGCCGGCGGCATGATGCGGACGCAGATCCCGAAATTCCGCCTGCCTGATTCCGTGATCGACGAGGAGACCGACTACATCCTGGGCCTCGGCATCGAGTTCAAGGGCGGCCACCGCATCGACAGTCTCAAGCAACTGCTCGCCGAGAACTACGACGCGATCTTCGTCGGCTCCGGCGCGCCGCGCGGCCGCGAGCTCGACATTCCCGGCCGCAAGGAGGCAGCCGCCAACATCCACATCGGCATCGAATGGCTGTCCTCAGTGTCGTTCGGCCATGTCGAGAAGATCGGCCGCCGCGTGATCGTGCTCGGCGGCGGCAATACCGCGATGGATTGCTGCCGTACCGCGCGCCGCCTCGGTGGGACGGACGTGAAAGTGATCGTCCGCTCCGGCTTCGACGAGATGAAGGCCTCTCCCTGGGAGAAGGAAGACGCGCTCCATGAGGATATCCCGATCCTCAACTACATGGTGCCGATTGCTTTCATTCACGACAACGGCAAGCTCACCGGCGTCACCTTCCAGAAGGTGAAGGCGGAATACGACGCCAAGGGCCGCCGCAATCTGGTGCCGTCGGGCGAGCCCGACGAGACCGTGGCCTGCGACGACGTGCTGGTCGCAGTCGGCCAGGAGAACGCGTTTCCCTGGATCGAGGCCGATTGCGGCATCGAATTCGACAAATGGCACATGCCGAAGGTCGATCCGACGACCTTCGCTTCCACCAATCCAAAGGTGTTCTTCGGCGGTGATGCGGCGTTCGGCCCGAAGAACATCATCTGGGCGGTGGCGCACGGCCATGACGCCGCGCTGTCGATCCACAAGATGCTGTCCGGCGAGGACATCAACGAGCGCCCGCTGCCCGAGGTGCACGTTTCCTCGCAGAAGATGGGCATCCATGAATGGAGCTATGACAACGACATCTCCACCGACAAGCGCTTCAAGGTGCCGCATCGCGACAAGGTGATCGCGCTGAAGGACATCCGCGCCGAGGTCGAGCTTGGCTATGACCTCAAGCTCGCGCTCGGCGAAGCGGAGCGCTGCCTGAACTGCGACGTGCAGACGGTGTTCACCGCACCGCTCTGCATCGAATGCGACGCCTGCGTCGACATCTGTCCGATGGATTGCATCACCTTCACGCAGAATGGCGAGGAGGACGATCTGCGGCAGCGGCTGAAGGCACCCTCGCCTCATCACGACCAGGCGCTCTATGTCGCCGATGGCTTGAAGACCGGCCGCGTCATGGTGAAGGACGAGGATGTCTGCCTGCATTGCGGCCTGTGCGCCGAGCGCTGCCCGACCGGCGCCTGGGACATGCAGAAATATCTCATCGATATGGTTCACGCGGGATCAACATGTCAGTCCAAAGCCCGATCAGCAGCGTAAACGACTTCGTCGTCCGCTTCGCCAACGTCAACGGCTCGGGTTCGGCGAGCGCCAACGAACTGTTCGCACGCGCGATCCTGCGTCATGGCGTGCCGGTCTCACCCCGCAACATCTTCCCCTCCAACATCCAGGGATTGCCGACCTGGTACGAGGTGCGGGTGACGGAAGCCGGCCATCTCGGCGCCCGCGGCGGCGTCGACATGATGGTGGCGATGAACCCTCAGACCTGGGACAAGGATGTCGCCTCGATCGAGCCCGGCGGCTATCTGTTCTACGATTCCACCAAGCCGATGCCATCGTCGAAATTCCGCGCCGACATCAACGTGATCGGCGTGCCGCTGACGGCGATCACCAACTCGACCTATACCGATCCGCGCCAGCGCCAGCTGTTCAAGAACATCATCTATCTCGGCGCGCTGTCGGCGCTGCTCGACATGGATCCGAAGCTGATCGAGCAACTGATCGGCGAGCAGTACAAGGGCAAGGAGAAGCTGCTCTCCTCCAACGTCCATGCGCTGCATCTCGGCCGCGACTGGGCGTTGCAGAACCTGAAATGCCCGATCGGGCTCAAGGTGAAGAAGGCGGACAAGGTCGGCGACCGCATCTTCCTGGAGGGCAACAGCGCCGCCGCGCTCGGCGCGGTCTATGGCGGCGCGACGGTCTGCGCTTGGTACCCAATCACGCCGTCATCCTCGCTCGCCGAGGCCTTCACCAATCACTGCAGGAAGCTGCGGCACGATCCGGAGACCGGCCAGGCGAAATACGCCATCGTGCAGGCCGAGGACGAGCTCGCTTCGATCGGCATCGTGATCGGCGCCTCATGGAACGGTGCGCGCGCCTTCACCGCGACCTCCGGCCCGGGCATCTCGCTGATGACGGAATTCATTGGCCTCTCCTACTTCGCCGAAATTCCGGCCGTGATCATGAATGTGCAACGCGCCGGCCCTTCGACCGGCATGCCGACGCGCACCCAGCAATGCGACATCATTGCCTGCGCCTATGCTTCGCATGGCGACACCAAGCATGTGCTGCTGTTCCCGGAAGATCCGGCGGAGGCGTTCGAGTTCGCCGCGACCGCCTTCGATCTCGCCGAGCGGCTGCAGACCGTGATCTTTGTCATGCTCGACCTCGATATCGGCATGAATCACCGGCTGTGCCGGCCGCTGCGCTGGGACGACGCGCGGCAATACGACCGCGGCAAGGTGATGACCGCGGAGATGCTGGAAGAGGGCCGCGATTTCGGCCGCTATCTCGATGTCGACGGCGACGGCATCCCCTTCCGCACCTATCCCGGCACGCACCCGACCAAGGGTTCATTCTTCACCCGCGGCACCTCGCGCGACCGCTATGCGCGCTATTCGGAGGAAGGTCCGGTCTACGCCGACAACATGCAGCGCCTGGTGCGCAAATTCGAGACCGCGCAGGATCTGGTGCCGCGGCCGCTGCAGGCCAATGCGGCCAAGCCGACCAAATACGGCGTGATCTATTTCGGCTCGACGGCGCCGGCGATGGACGAAGCGATCGAGATGCTGGAGGCGCGCGGGCACCAGCTCGATCGCTTGCGCATCCGCGCCTTCCCGTTCCATTCCAGCGTCGCGAGCTTCATCGCCGACCACGATTTCGTTTACGTCGTCGAGCAGAATCGCGACGCGCAGCTTCGGCAACTGATCGTCAACGAGAACGGCATCGATCCGGTGCGGCTGGTGCCGATCCTGCATTATGACGGCACGCCGATCACCGCGCGCTTCATCGCCAACGCGATCGGCGACCACCAGGACCATCTCAAGGTGACCCCTCTGCGCAAGGCCGTGTCATGACCTACATTGCAAAGCCGAAATTCCATCATCCCGGCCTCAAGAAGAACGAGCTCGGCTATACCCATCGCGACTACGAGGGCAAGATCTCGACGCTGTGCGCCGGCTGCGGCCACGACTCGATCACCGCGTCGATCATCGAGGCCTGCTTCGAGCTTTCGATCGAGCCGCACCGGGTGGCGAAGATCTCCGGTATCGGCTGCTCGTCGAAGACGCCGGACTATTTCCTCGGCAATTCGCACGGCTTCAACTCGGTGCACGGCCGCATGCCGTCGGTTCTGACCGGCGCCAACCTCGCCAACCGCGACCTGATCTATCTCGGCGTCTCCGGCGACGGCGATTCTGCCTCGATCGGCTTCGGCCAGTTCGCGCATTCGATCCGGCGCGGCGTCAACATGACCTATATCGTCGAGAACAACGGCGTCTATGGCCTGACCAAGGGCCAGTTCTCGGCGACCGCCGACCGCGGCTCGAAGTCGAAGAAGGGCGTGGTCAACACCGACAACGCGATCGACCTGGTCGCGATCGCATTGCAGCTCGGGGCGACCTTTGTCGCGCGCAGCTTCTCCGGCGACAAGACCCAGCTCGTGCCGCTGATCGCGGCCGCGATCCAGCACAAGGGCGCGTCCTTCATCGACGTCATCAGCCCCTGCATCGCCTTCAACAATCATGCCGGCTCGACCAAGAGTTTCGACTATGTGCGCGAGCACAATGACGCCGTGAACCGGCTCGACGTGCTGGTCGGCCGCGAGCCGATCCATGTCGACTATGCCCCCGGCACCGTGCAGGTGGTCGAGCAGCACGACGGCTCGCGGATCGCGCTGCGCAAGCTCGATGCGGACTACGATGCGCACGACCGGCTGGGCGCGATGACGTTCCTGCAGAAGCACGCGGCCAAGGGCCAGATCGTTACCGGACTTCTGTACGTCGACCCGGAAGCGGAGGATCTGCACGCCCATCTCAACACGGTGGACGCCCCGCTCAACCGGCTCGACGAGAAAGCGCTCTGCCCAGGCTCGGCCGCGCTGGACAAGATCAACGCCAGCCTGCGGTGAATACTGCCTCTCCCGCTTGCGCTCTTTTCGAGGGATGCGGGAAGCGGTGCGGACTGCAAGCTTGAACTCCTTCCCCCCGAAAGGGGGAAGGCTGGGATGGGGGTGAGGCCGCGGGCGCTGGTGCGCGTGGAGAGAAGATCCCCACCCGGTTTGCGCTTGACGCGCAAACCGACCTCCCTTGTTCAAGGGGAGGCGGAACGATAATCGCGGATGGATCGGCGCCCCATCACTTGTCGCTGAGCACATCACCGAACAGGACCCATGACTTGCCGTCGAACCGCGCCATCTGGATTTGCCTGATCGGCGTGACGTTGGTGGGCTCGGTCGTCACCTTGATGCCCGGCAGCAGCATCGGCAGTTCGAGCCCATTGAGATTGCTGGCCTGCTTGATGATGTTGTCGCGGCTGAGATCGTCCTTGCAGTTCTTCAGCACCGCGGCCATCACCCCGGCGACCGTATAGCCCTGCACGTTGAAGAGATCGCCGGGACTGGCGTTCGGCTGATACTTCTTCATCCAGGCCGAGAATTCCTTCTGCGCGGGATCGTCGGCCCAGCGCGGATCGGTCGGGTCCTTCAGGTAAAGGCCGGTGACGACACCGAGCGCGTTCTCGAGGCCGGCGGGTTCGAGCACGGCGGACACCGAATTGGAGACGGTCGGCAGGATGATCAGCGGCTTCCAGCCCATGCCGGCCGCCTTGCGCAGCGCTTGCGCCGCGAATTTCGGCGTCGCCTCGGCGAAGAACACGTCGGCGCCGGACTCGCGCATCGACACCATCTGTGAATCGATGGTCGGATCGCTGGTCAGATAGGTCGTCTCCGACACGATCTGGCCGGCATGCTCGCCGAGCCCTTCCTTGAAGCCCTTCAGATAATCCTTGCCGGCGTCCTCGTTCGGCGTGATGACGGCGATCTTGGCGTCCGGTTTGGTCTTGAGAATGTATTTGGCGTAGAGCCTGCCTTCGAGTTCGTAGGTCGGGTTGAAGCCGACGGTCCAGGGGAACTGTTTCGGATCGTTCCACCGTGTCGCGCCCGACGAGACGAAAAGCTGCGGCACGCGCTTGATGTTCAGATATTTCTGCACGGCGATGTTGGGCGCGGTGCCGACGGAGGAGAACAGCGCCAGCACCTCGTCCTGCTCGACGAGCTTGCGCGTCTGCTCCACCGTCTTCGACGGCGAATAGGCATCATCCAGGCTGTCGAACTCGATCTTGCGACCGTTGATGCCGCCCTGGTCGTTCAGCATCTGGAAATACGCGGCTTCCGCGCGCGCAATGGTGCTGTAGGCCGATGCGGGTCCACTGTAGGGAGCGGTGTTGCCAAGCTTGATGGTGGTTTCGGCGCCGACGGATGCGGAGATCATCAGCAGCGAGAGCGCGGCGGAGGCGAGCGCGCCCGCCAGACATTTGCGAGTTGTCACGGTCTTTAATCCTTTTTGGTTTTTTCGACCGCGCGCACCATACCAATCGCGAGAGCTGAGGCAATCGCGCTAGAATTCCGCGTGCCGGCAATTCGGCACGCGGAATCGTGATCTCAAGCAAGCGACGGATTGAATCTCGCAGCCCGGGTGAAGCGGAACGCGAAAGCCGGGACATCCGCATCCGTGTTCGATAGCGATCCCGGGTTACGCTGCGCTTCACCCGGGCTACGGCAGGGACCGCTACGCTACGCCACCGCGGCCGGCAGCACGCGCGGGCTCACGACATATTCCTTCAGCACCCTGTCGCTCGTGTCGACCTCGGTGAGCACGACATCGTAGCTCCAGAGATCGGCCAGGTGCTGCAGCACGCGCCGCGCGTCGGTCTCGACCAGTTGCGATCCCTTGACGACGGTGTGGCGCAGCATCAGCCGCCGGTCGCCTTCGAGGTCGACATCGACGACCTCGATATTGGGATCGATGAAGCCGACGTCGTATTGCCGCGCCAGTTCGCGGCGCACGCGGCGATAGCCGCGCTCGTCGTGGATGGCATCGACGCGGATGCCCGCAGTCTCCGCGGGGTCGTCATGCAGATGAAACAGGCGCAGGCGCCGCGTCAGCCGCGGGCTCAGGAACTGGCCGATGAAGCTTTCGTCGCGGTAATTGGCCCAGACGTCGCGCAGCACCCCCATGACGTCGCCCTTGCCCGCGATATCGGGGAACCATTCGCGGTCCTCGTCCTCCGGCTCGGTCACGATCCGCTCGATGTCCTGCATCATCGCAAAGCCAAGCGCATACGGGTTGAAGCCCGAGAAACGCGGATCGTCGAATTCCGGCTGGAACACGACATTGGTGTGCGACTGCAGGAATTCGAGGAAGTTGCCGTCGGAAATGCGGCCCTGCTCGTGCAGGCGGTTCATGATGCGGTAATGGACGTAGGTTGCGGTGCCCTCGTTCATCACCTTGGTCTGGCTCTGCGGATAGAAATACTGCGCGATGTGACGGACGATGCGCAGCACTTCGCGCTGCCATGGCTGCAGCCGCGGCGCGGTCTTTTCGAGGAAATAGAGGATGTTTTCCTGCGGCAGCCCGAGCAGGCTGCGGCGGCGCTCCGCGGTCAGCGCGGCCCTGGTCTTCGCGGGTCCCGTCGGCACCGTGCGCCAGAGATCATTGAAGGCGCTCTCCTCATGCGCGCGGCGCTGGCCGGCGCGCTTTTCCTCGGTGCGCAGATCGAGCTTCTTCTTGCCGGGATAGCGATCGATGCCGTGCGACATCAAGGCGTGCGCGGCGTCAAGCGTGTGCTCGACCGCGTGCCGGCCGTAGCGATCCTCGCAGTGCGAGATATAGCCCTTGGCGAATTCGAGATAATCCAGAATGCCGTCGGCATCGGTCCACTGCTTGAACAAATAGTTGTTCTTGAAGAAATGGTTGTGGCCGAAAGCCGCGTGCGCGATCACCAATGTCTGCATCGTCGCGGTGTTTTCCTCCATCAGGTAGGAAATGCACGGCGACGAGTTGATCACGATCTCATAGGCAAGGCCCATATATCCCTTGCGGTACGACGCCTCCTGAAATGCGAAATGCTTGCCGAACGACCAATGCTTGTAGAACAAGGGCATGCCGACCGACGAATAGGCGTCCAGCATCTGCTCGGAGGTGATGACCTCGATCTGGTTGGGGTAGACGTCGAGGCCAAGCTCCGACTTCGCGATTTCCTCGCAGGCATCGTGGACGCGCTGCAGCGTGCGGAAATCCCAGTCCGCGCCCTCGAACAGCCGTTCACCTGTCATCGTCATGGCGTGGCCCTCTCCTGCTTGCCGCGACGCTTGAACAGATCCTGGAATACCGGGAAGATCTCGCTGCGCTCGCTCACCTTGCGCATCGCGAGCGGTGCGCCGTCGTTGCGCAGGCGCTCGTAAAGGGTCCAGAGCGAGGAGTCCGGCATATCGAAGGTGTAGTTGGCCGCCTCGCCGACCTCAAGATAGGCGAAGAACTGGGTGACGGGGAGGATCTGCTCGGTGAGCAGCCGTCCGGTCAGGAGGCTGTCGGAGGTCATGTTGTCGCCGTCTGACGCTTGCGCGGCGTAGATGTTCCAGTCAGCGGGACGAAACCGGGTGCGGACGATCTCGTGCATGGCCTGCAACGCGCTCGACACCAGCGTGCCGCCGGAAGCAGGGCCATGGAAGAACGTGTCCTCGTCCACCTCTTCGGCGCGGTCGGTGTGGCGGATGAACACGATCTCGACGTGGCGATAACGCCGCTTCAGGAACACGTAGAGCAGCATGTAGAACCGCTTCGCCAGGTCCTTCATGTGCTCCGACATCGAGCCCGACACGTCCATCAGGCAGAACATCACGGCCTGCGCCACCGGCTTGGGCACGGTCTCGAAGCGCCGGTAGCGGATATCGATGGGATCGATGAACGGAATCCGTTTCGCCTTGGCCCTCAGCGCCGCGATCTGCGCCAACAGTTCGGAGCGTCGCGGCTCGTCGGCCTCCTCCGCTTCCGCCTCGAGCTCGGCGATCTGTTCCGGCCGCGGCCGGCGCAGCGCGACACGGCGCGCCAGCGCGAGCTTGACGGTGCGGCTCACCGAGATGTTCGCGGGCGATCCCGAGGTGGTGTAGCCGGCGCGATGCAAACCTTCGCTCTCCGCCTCCGCCAGCTTGCGCTTGGCGAGGTCGGGCAATTCGAGATCGTCGAGGAACAAATTTACGAACTCGTCGCGGCTCAGGACGAAGCGGAACGCATCCTCGCTGTCGCCCTCGCCCGGCCCTGTCCCCCGGCCGCCGCCCTGGTTCGGACGCGGCAGGATATCGCCTTCGATGAACTTCTTGTTGCCGGGGAGCACCATGTCGCGGGTGCCGCCTTCACGGCGGAAGCGCGGCTCATCCATGCCGTCGAGCGGTATCGTGACCTCACCGCCTTCCAGCACATCCTTGATGTCCCGGTCCTGCGACGTCTTCTTGACAGCTCCCTGAACCAGGGCCTTGGCGCGCCTCAAGAACCGCTGACGGTTCTCAAGGCTCTTGCCGCCCGGATTCAGGCGCCGATCGACAATATGCATCGTCACTTCGCATCCGCCTCAGCCAGCCTGCTTCACGCGCATATACCATTCGACAAGACGGCGGACCTGGCGCTCGGTGTAACCGCGCTCCACCATCCGCGCGACGAAATCGTCGTGCTTCTTCTCGGTTTCGCCGTCCTTCTTCGACCCGAACGAAATGACCGGGAGCAGATCCTCGACCTGCGAGAAGATCCGCTTCTCGATAACGTCGCGGACCTTCTCATAGGAGGTCCAGTTCGGGTTCTTGCCCCCATTATGCGCTCGCGACCGCAGCGAGAATTTGACGACCTCGTTGCGGAAATCCTTCGGGTTGGCGATACCGGCCGGCTTCTCGATCTTGGTCAACTCCTGGTTCAGAAGCTCACGGTTGAGTAACTGACCGGTGTCGGGATCCTTGAAGTCCTGATCCTCGATCCAGGCATCGGCGTAATCGACGTAGCGGTCGAACAGGTTCTGGCCGTAATCAGCGTAGGATTCGAGGTAGGCCTTCTGGATCTCGTTGCCGATGAACTCCGCGTAGCGCGGGGCCAGATCGGCCTTGATGAATTCGAGATAGCGCTTCTCGACCTCCTCGGGCAGTTGCTCGCGGCGGATCGAATGCTCGAGCACGTACATCAGGTGCACGGCATCGGCACCGACCTCTGTCGTGTCGTGGTTGAACGTGGCCGCAAGCACCTTGAACGCGAAGCGCGTCGAGACGCCGTCCATGCCTTCGTCAACACCGGCGGCATCGCGATATTCCAGGACGCTGCGCGCCTTTGGATCGGATTCCTTCAGGCTCTCGCCGTCATAGACCCGCATCTTGGCGAACAAGGTCGAGTTCTCGTGCTTGCGCAGACGCGACATCACGGAGAAGCGCGCCAGGGTCTCGAGCGTCGCCGGGGCGCAAGGCGCGCTGGCAAGCTCGGATCCCTGGATCAGCTTCTCGTAGATCTTCTGCTCCTCGGTGACTCGCAGGCAGTAAGGCACCTTGATGACGCAGATGCGATCGATGAAGGCCTCGTTGTTCTTGTTGGCCTTGAAGCTCTGCCATTCCGCCTCGTTCGAGTGTGCGAGGATGATGCCGCCGAACGGGATCGCGCCGATATTCTCGGTGCCGATATAGTTGCCTTCCTGGGTCGCGGTCAGCAGCGGGTGCAGCATCTTGATCGGCGCCTTGAACATCTCGACGAATTCGAGAATGCCCTGGTTGGCGCGATTGAGTCCGCCGGAATAGCTGTACGCGTCGGGATCGTTCTGGGCGTAGGTCTCGAGCTTGCGGATATCGACCTTGCCGACCAGCGATGAGATGTCCTGGTTGTTCTCGTCGCCCGGCTCGGTCTTGGCGACCGCGATCTGCCGCAGCCGCGACGGCTGGATCTTGGCGACGCGGAATTGGGAGATGTCACCGCCGAAGGCCTCTAGCCGCTTGTAGCACCACGGGCTCATCAAGCCGGTGAGGCGCCGCTGCGGAATGCCGTACTTCTCCTCCAGCATCGGCCCGAGCTGATCCGGATCGAACAGGCTGAGCGGGCTTTCGAACACCGGACTCAGTTCGTCACCGGCCTTCAGCACGTAGATCGGATGCACCTCCATCAATGCCTTGAGCCGCTCGGCGAGCGATGACTTGCCGCCGCCGACCGGTCCGAGCAGATAGAGGATCTGCTTGCGCTCTTCCAAGCCTTGCGCGGCGTGACGGAAGAAGCCGACGAGCCGCTCGATCGTGTCTTCCATGCCATAGAAGCCAGCGAACGCCGGATAGGTGCGCATCGTGCGGTTCATAAAGATACGGCCAAGGCGAGGGTCCTTGGCCGTGTCGATCATCTGAGGCTCGCCGATCGCAGCCAGTAGTCGTTCCGCCGCATTCGCATATCGCATCGGATCAGTTCGACACGACTCGAGATATTCAGCCATCGACATATCGCTCTGGCTTCGAGCCTCGAACGACCTAGCGAAAGCGTTGAACAGAGAATCGTTGTACATGATCCCTCTCCACGATATGTTGCGCCGCCTTACGAGAACGAGCCGGTTCGCCGAAACGTTCCTCGAATCACGGTCGGCATGCTGGAGCTATTGGACACTCGCCAGCCTCCCTTCCGCAATGCGCGGCGCAAGCAGCCGCTGCCTTATCAACAAGCAGCCAGCCTAATAGTTCATCAAAAACGCGATTTGTCATTTACTTTCTTGGCCATGTAGCTGGTCCGCCACATCCGTGATTTTACCGGGACGCATCCCGGTGGACCCGACTAACACCAAGCTCCCTGCCATCAGCAAATGCCCTTCCGACCGCCTCTCGGCTGCCATCGCGCTGCTCCTTCACGCCTACGAACTGCCACAGGTTTGAACTTATCCGGCATCTGCCGCGACTAAGTCGTCACGCTGGTCAGCACGTCGTGACGCAGCATTTTCGCAGCGCCGATCGAAGTGGCGTGTATCATTTCATATAGATCGCTTGCGTTCGCTGAACAGATCATGAAGCGTAATTTATTCTCCGTTCATCTAGCTGTCGCAGCTGCAATGCTTGCGTATTGGCCGTAGCCACGCCTGGATAACGTTGACAGCACCAAGACCGCAGCTTCGGACAAGAGAATATTCGCGCGCCCGCTCGCCGAAAAGACCTGCGCCTGTCGTGCGCCGTTATGACGCCAACCATCTGGCGCAACGTCCGAGCCGAAGCTGAGCGCCGTGAAGGTACGGGTGACGGCGGAGAATGCGCTGGAAGAAAAAACGACCAGCTACTCATTCCGTCTTGGAATTAAGTACCGTCACCCTACCGGCAATTTCGACTCCAGCGGCTTTTGCGACCATGTTGTCTCAGACGCCAGCGACGAAATCCGTTCGGCTGCGGCGTCGCTTGTGAAGACGGCGGCATCAATGTGGCACTGTCGAAAGACGACAAGCCTGCCATCCATCCGCATTGAGCGGATCAGGATTTGAGATCGCAACAAGCCGGACAAGGAGGCGGAAGACGCGCTCATAGCCGGCGCCGACGACAAGATCCTTCGCGCCGATCGCGCGGACGCGGAAGAATGTGCCGAGCTTGTGACCGACTGTGGGGAACTCGCCGCAGTCAGCCACAAATGATACGCTCGTTACCGAGATGGATAATACGCTGGTCCGCCAGCCAACTCAATTGAGGGAGGGTGCCATGCGTCGACGCAGCATCTTGTGCGGCGGCAGCGCCTCGATCTCAGCCTTGGACGGCACCCTCGCGCGCCCGAGCCTCCGGCGACGCACCGTCGCCTCGCGCCAAGCTGAAGGTGGTCCATCACCTGAACGACCGCGAGATGGTCAACTTTGCGCTCGGCAATATCCTGGCGATCTCGACGGCGTCGGCAGACCCGAGAATGCTACCATTGCCTTTGGTGGGGCGCTGCGCGCCTTTCATTCGGTCGCCGCCAATCCCGACCTCCCCGGCTTCGTGATCGCCGACACGGGCGGCGGGGTCCGCCTCGCCGAGCTGCAGTCGCGGGGCTGGCTGTGCACCGCTGTGCACCGCACCGTCATAAAATTGTTCAGAGTTCGCGGTTGCATCCGATCAAATCCGAGGGATCGAACGGGTCCGGGTGGAGTTGTCTCCTTTCGATGCGCATATTCCCCCTTGGCAGCCCTTTCCGCCCCGTGTTGACAATGCGGTCCCGCCCCAGAAAGCTGCTGGGGAACCCGTCCACCGACCCGATCGAGCAGAAACAGGCATCATGAACCCCGTCAAAACACTCGAAAACCACGGCCAGTCGGTATGGCTGGATTTCCTGGCCCGCGGCTTCGTTGCCAAAGGCGACCTCAAGAAGCTGATCGACGAGGACGGCGTCAAAGGTGTCACCTCCAATCCGTCGATCTTCGAGAAGGCGATCGGCAGCTCGGACGAATATGACGGGGCAATCGGCAAAGCGCTGAAGAAGGGCGATCGCCCGGTCGCCGAACTGTTCGAGCATCTGGCGATCGAGGACATCCAGCACGCCGCCGACGTGCTGCGTCCCGTCTATGACCACCTCGATGGCAAGGACGGCTTCGTCAGCCTCGAGGTATCGCCCTATCTGGCGATGGACGCCAAGGCAACTATCGCCGAAGCGCAGCGGCTCTGGAAGGAGGTCCGGCGCAAGAACCTGATGGTGAAGGTGCCGGCGACGCCGGAGGGGCTGCCCGCGATCGAGCACCTGATCGGCGAAGGCATCAGCATCAACATCACCCTGCTGTTCTCGCAAAAGGTCTATCGCGAGGTGGCGGAGGCCTATCTGAAGGGCCTGGAGAAATACGCGAAGGGCGGCGGCGATCCCTCGCATGTGGCAAGCGTCGCGAGCTTCTTCGTCAGCCGCATCGATACCGCCGTCGACAAGCAGCTCGACGAGAAGATCGCCAAGGCCAACGACCCCACCGAGAAGGAACGGCTGGCGTCGCTGAAGGGCAAGGTCGCCGTCGCCAACGCCAAGATGGCGTATCAGGATTACAAGCAGATCTTCGCCGGCCCGCGCTGGGACAAGCTCGTGGCCAAGGGGGCCAAGCCGCAGCGGCTGCTGTGGGCTTCGACCGGCACCAAGAACAAGGACTACAGCGACGTCCTCTATGTCGAGGAGCTGATCGGCCCCGACACGGTCAACACCGTGCCGCCGGCGACGCTCGACGCCTTCCGCGACCATGGCAAGGTGCGCGACAGTCTCGAGGAAAACGTCGAGGACGCCCGGCGCGTGCTCGACGAACTGGAGAAGTCCGGCATCTCGCTGGACGCGATCACCGCCGAACTGGTCAAGGACGGCGTCAAGCTGTTCGCCGATTCCGCCGACAAGCTCTATGGCGCCGTCGCCTTCAAGCGCGCCACCTCGCTCGGCGCCGGCCTCGACGGCCAGAAACTCAAGGTCGGCGGCGAGCTTGCCAAGGCAATCGAAGAGAATACCGAGGAATGGCGGTCCTCGGCCAAGGTCCGGCGGCTCTGGCAGAAGGACAAGACGGTCTGGACCGGCGAGGATGAGGACAAATGGCTGGGCTGGCTGACCAGCCCTGCGAAAGCCGATATTCCGGAATATGAGGATTTCGCCGAGCGCGTGAAGGGCCAGAAATTCACCGACGCGGTCGTGCTCGGCATGGGCGGCTCCAGCCTTGGGCCGGAGGTGCTGGCGGAGACCTTCGCCAAGAAGACCGGATTCCCCAAGCTGCACGTGCTCGATTCCACCGACCCGGCGCAGGTGCGGGCGATGGAAGCGACGGTCGATATCTCCAGGACGCTGTTCATCGTCTCCAGCAAATCCGGCGGCACCACCGAGCCGAACGTGATGAAGGACTATTTCTTCGATCGCGTCTCCAAGGCGATCGGCGCCGCCAAGGCCGGCCACCGCTTCATCGCGGTGACCGATCCCGGCTCATCGCTGGAGAAGACCGCCAAGCGCCAGGGCTTTGCCCGCATCTTCTACGGCGAGCCCACGATCGGCGGCCGCTACTCCGTGCTTTCCCCGTTCGGCCTAGTGCCGGCGGCGGCCGCCGGCTTCAATGTCCGCAGCCTGATCAAGCATACGCTGGCGATGGTGCGCTCCTGCGGCGCCGACGTGCCGCCGCACGAGAACCCAGGCGTACAGCTTGGGTTGGCGATGGGCCTCGCCGGCCTCGAGGGCCGCGACAAGGTGACGATCACCTCGTCCAGCAAGATCGCCGATTTCGGCGCCTGGGCCGAGCAGTTGATCGCCGAATCCACCGGCAAGGACGGCAAGGGCCTGATCCCGATCGACGGCGAGACGCTGGGCGAGCCGGCTGCCTATGGCGACGACCGCTTCTTCATCGACCTCCGCACCGAGGGCGAGGACGACGCCGAGCATGACGGAAGGCTCGACGCGCTGGAGCAGGCCGGCCATCCCGTGGTCCGCATCGTGCTGCCGTCGATCGACCATATCGGCCAGGAGTTCTTCCGCTTCGAGATCGCGACCGCGGTCGCGGGCTCGGTGCTCGGCATCAACCCGTTCAACCAGCCGGACGTCGAGGCGGCCAAGATCAAGACCCGCGAACTGACCGCAGCCTTCGAGAAGACCGGATCGCTGCCGGCCGAACAGCCGGTCGTCTCCACCGCCGAGGCCGACCTCTACACCGACGCGCACAACGCCGCCGAGCTGCGCAAGGCCGGCGCCGACGGCACGCTCGGCTCCTGGCTGAAGGCGCACCTGTCGCGTTCGCACCGCGGCGACTATGTCGCCCTGCTCGCTTACATCGAGCGCGACGAGGCCTTCATTGATGCGCTGCAGAAGATGCGGCTGGCCGTGCGCGACAGCAAGCATCTCGCCACCTGTGCCGAATTCGGACCGCGCTTCCTGCACTCGACCGGCCAAGCCTACAAGGGCGGGCCCGATAGCGGCGTGTTCCTGCAGATCACCGCCGACGATGCCGAGGACCTTCCGGTGCCAGGCCAGAAGGCGAGCTTCGGCATCATCAAGGCAGCGCAGGCGCGCGGCGATTTCGACGTATTGACCGAACGCGGCCGGCGCGCGCTGCGCGTCCATCTCAAGGGCGGACTTGGCCCGGCGCTGGCCACGCTGGACGCCGCGCTAACTGAAGCCCTCAACTAGAGCATGATCCCGAAAAGTGGATACCGGTTTTCGGATCGGATCATGCTCAACAGCAAGGACGAAACAACATGCAGCTCGGCATGATCGGCTTGGGGCGGATGGGTGGCAACATCGTCCGCCGGCTGATGGCTCACGGCCATACCGCCGTGGTCTACGACAAGGATCCGAAGGCGGTCGCCGCGCTCGCCGCCGACAATGCCGCCGGCTCCGCCTCGCTCGAGGAATTCGTGCTCAAGCTGGAGCAGCCGCGCACCGCCTGGGTGATGCTGCCGGCCGGCAAGATCACTGAGGCCACAATCGACGCGCTATCCAAGCTGATGCAGCCGGGCGACACCATCATCGACGGCGGCAACACCTTCTGGCAGGACGACGTCCGCCGCGGCAAGGCGCTGAAGGAGCGCGGCCTGCACTATATCGATGTCGGCACCTCCGGCGGCATCTGGGGCATCGAGCGCGGCTACTGCATGATGATCGGCGGCGAGAAATCGGTCGTCGACCGGCTCGACCCGATCTTCAGCGCGCTTGCGCCCGGGATCGGTGACATCCCGCGCACGCCATCCCGCGAGGGCCGCGATCCTCGCATCGAGCAGGGCTACATCCATGCCGGTCCTGTCGGCGCCGGGCATTTCGTCAAGATGATCCATAACGGCATCGAGTACGGCCTGATGCAGGCCTATGCCGAAGGCTTCGACATCCTGAAGAATGCGGGCAGCGAAGCGCTGCCGGCAGACCACCGCTTCGATCTCGACATCGCCGACATTGCCGAGGTGTGGCGGCGCGGCAGCGTGATCCCGTCCTGGCTGCTCGACCTCACCGCGATCGCGCTCGCCGAGAACGCCACGCTCGATAATTATTCCGGCTTCGTCGAGGATTCCGGCGAAGGCCGCTGGACCGTCAATGCCGCGATCGACGAGGCAGTGCCGGCGGAGGTGCTGACGGCGGCGCTGTTTGCCCGCTTCCGTTCGCGCAAGGACCACACCTTCGCCGAGAAGATCCTCTCCGCCATGCGCGCCGGTTTCGGCGGCCACCGGGAGCCGCCGCAAAGCGCCAAGAAGAGTTAGAGCATGATCCGGAAAAGTGGAAACCGGTTTTCCGAGAAGATCATGCTCAAACAAACAGATGAGATCATGATCCGATTCCGTCTGATCGGATCATGATCCAGGGAAGGCTTACGGATGACGAACGGTCACGCGCAAAAGAAACCCGACCCCTGCTCCTTCATCATTTTCGGCGTCACGGGCGACCTCGCGCACCGGCTGGTGATCCCTGCCCTCTATAATCTTGCGGCGAACAACCTGTTGCCGGACAAATTCTGCATTGTCGGCGTCGCCCGCGGCAGCATGTCGAACCAGGAACTGACCGCGAGCCTGATGAAGGGATTGCGCCAGTTCGCGACCCGCCCGGTCGACGAGGCCATCGCCAAGCGCCTGTTCGAATGCGTGACGGCAGTTGAAGCCGATCCGAAGGACCCGGCGTCCTTCGACCAGATGCGGGTCCAGCTCGACAAGGCCGAGGCGGCACGCGAAACCGGCGGCAACCGCCTGTTCTACCTCGCGACGCCGCCGGGCGCATTCCTGCCGATCACCAGGGAGCTCGCCCGCACCGGCATGCTGAAGGAGAACGGCTACTGGCGGCGGATCGTGATCGAGAAGCCGTTCGGTACGGACCTGGACTCGGCGAGGCACCTGAATGCCGAGTTGCTGAAGCTGGTCGACGAGCACCAGATCTACCGGATCGACCACTATCTCGGCAAGGAAACCGTCCAGAACATTCTGGTGCTGCGCTTTGCCAACGGCATGTTCGAGCCGATCTGGAATCGCAACCATATCGATCATATCCAGATCACAGTGGACGAGAAGCTCGGTGTCGGCCACCGCGGCAGCTTCTACGATTCCACGGGCGCGTTGCGCGACATGGTTCCGAACCATCTGTTCCAACTGATGTCGCTGGTCGCGATGGAGCCGCCGATCCGCTTTGATGCGCATTCGGTGCGCACGGAGAAGGCCAATGTGCTGGCCGCGATCCAGCTCCAGAGCGAGCAGGAGGCGCTGCACAATTCAGTGCGCGGGCAATATCGCGGCGGCAAGATCGGCGACACCGAGATCGAGGACTATTGCAAGACCAAGGACGTCAAGCCGGGAAGCAGCACCGAAACCTATGCCGCGCTGAAGCTCACCATCGATAATTGGCGCTGGGCCGGCGTGCCGTTCTATCTGCGTACCGGCAAGGCGCTGGCGGCCAAGCGCACCGAGATCGCCATCAAGTTCAAGCAGGCACCATTCGCGATGTTTCGCGACACGCCGGTCGACCAGCTCTCGCAGAACTACCTCGTGATCTCGACCGAGCCGACCGAGGGCATCGAGCTGCAGTTCAACACCAAGGTTCCGGGGCCGACCATCAACATCGACGGCGTCGAGATGAAGTTCCGCTACAAGGACTACTTCAAGGCCGAGCCGTCGACCGGCTATGAGACGCTGATCTATGACTGCATGATCGGCGACAACATCCTGTTCCAGCGCGCCGACAGCGTGGAGGCCGGCTGGCAGGCGGTGCAGCCCTTCCTCGATGCCTGGAAGAAGACCGGCGGCGCCGGCCTGCAGCCCTACAAGGCCGGCAGCGAGGGGCCCGAGGCCGCCAACGCGCTTCTGACCCGCGACGGCCGTAGCTGGCGAAAGCTCGGCTGACGATGGCCGCCGTCGGTCGCCGCCAGATCATCACCGTCGCCGATCCCGCGGCGTTGGCGCAGGCCGCCGCCGAGCGCGTGCTGGCGCGGATCGCCGCCAACAGCGGCCGGATCGCGATCTGCCTGACCGGAGGATCGAGCCCGAAAGCGCTCTACCAATTGCTTGCGACCGAGGCGTACCACAACAGGATCCCGTGGGACCGCGTGCACTGGTTCATCGGCGACGAGCGGTTCGTACCGATCGAGGACCCCAGGAACAACATGGCAATGGCGCGCGGGGCATTCCTGGATCGCTACGCGCCTGCGTCCAACATCCATCCGATCCCGACCGATGCCGCAAGTCCCGACGAAGCGGCGGACCGCTACGCGCGTGAGCTGATATCGTTCTACGGCGCGGAGGCTCTGGAGGCTGCCCGCCCGCTGTTTGATCTGGTGCTGATGGGCGTCGGGCCGGACGGACACACCGCCTCGCTGTTTCCGGACTACCCCGCGATCGAGGTGATCGACCGATGGGTCGTCGGCGTGCCCAAGGCCAATGTCGAACCGTTCGTGCCGCGCGTCAGCCTGACCCTGCCGACGCTGTCCTGCTGCCGCGAAATGCTGTTCGAGGTCGCAGGCAAGGACAAGCGCGCCATCTTGACCCGCGTCCTCGCCGGCGAGAACCTCCCGGCGAACCGCGCGCAATCCATCGGCGAGACGGTCTGGCTGATCGACGAGGCGGCGCGGCCGGAGAATTTTCGTGGCTGAGGTGGCAACCCTGTGCGCCCTCGTCGTGATGGGCGTCTCCGGCTCGGGCAAGAGCACGATCGGCGAGACGCTCGCAGCCCGGCTCGGCTGGCGCTTCGAGGACGGCGACCGTTTTCACCCCGCCAGCAACGTCGCGAAAATGAGCGCCGGCCAGCCGCTCACCGACGACGATCGCCGCCCCTGGCTGCAGGCAATCGCCGGCGAGATCGACCGCGTCTGCAAGGCAGGTGAGCGCCTGGTGGTCGCCTGTTCGGCGCTGAAGCGTGCCTATCGCGAGATTCTCCTGCACGGACGGGATGACGTCCGCATCGTCTTCCTCGACGGCAGCGAGGCGCTGATCGCGGGCCGGCTCGCAGAGCGCAAGGGGCATTTCATGCCGCAGGGCCTCCTGGCCAGCCAGTTCCAGACCCTGGAGCGGCCGGAGCCGAACGAACATTCGATCACGGTCTCGATCGACGCCACCGTCGAAGCCATTGTCGACGCCATCATCCGCCAAATGAAACAGGTCACCCCATGACCCGCATCGCCCTGCTCGTTTCCGACGTCGACGGTACGCTGCTGACCAAGGAAAAAGTCCTGACCGACGCCGCCCGGGAGGCCGCGCACAAGCTGCACGCGGCCGGCATCGGCTTCACCATCGTCTCCAGCCGTCCCTCGATCGGCATGGGCTTCTTGGTCGAGCCGCTGTCGATCACGCTGCCGGTCGGCGCCTTCAACGGCAGCTCGATCATCGATCCGCAGCTCAGGCCCGTCGAGCAGCATTTGATCCCGCCGGCGATCGCGCGACGGAGCATCGAGCTCTTGCGCGAATTCGGCGTCGACATCTGGCTGTTCACCAATGACCGCTGGCTGACCGCCAATCCCGATGGCGAATATGTCGCCCACGAGCGGCACACCATCAGGCACGATCCGACCATCGTCACCGATTATACGCCCTATCTCGACCAGGCCTGCAAGATCGTCGGCGCCTCCTCGGACGCCCCGCTGCTCGCGCGCTGCGAAACCGCGATGCAGCAGGCGGTCGGCACGGAGGCGACCGCGGTCCGCTCGCAGACCTATTATCTCGACGTGACCCCGCCCGGCCACGACAAGGGCACCTTCGTCGAGGCGATGGCGAAACGGCTCGGCATTCCGATCGAGGCTGTGGCAACCATCGGCGACATGCGCAACGACCTGCCGATGTTCGCCAGGAGCGGCGTTCAGTTTGCGATGGGCAACGCCACCGATGAGGTCAAGAGCCAGGCGAAGTTCGTCACCGACAGCAACGAGCGCGACGGCTTCGCCAAGGCGGTCGAGATGCTGCTGAACTACAACGAGACGGCTTGATCTTGCACTTCACCTCTCCCGCTTGCTTGCGGGAGAGGGAGCGCAGTTCTCATCGCGGATGCAAGTTCGACCTCATCTCATCACGCGTCAGCTTTCGTTGCTCTCCGTTCCCTCGACAAAATCCACTGGCGTCTCTTTCTTGACGCTCGCGCCGAGCAGCGTCGCGTCCCAATTGGTCAGGCGGACGCAGCCGTGGGATTCGGATTTGCTGATCTTCGAGGGCTCGGGCGCGCCATGGATTCCGTAGCCCTGCCCGGAAAGTCCGATCCAGTGGGATCCGACAGGATTGTTCGGACCGGGCTTGATGATGAACGCTCGCTTGGTGCGCACGCCCTTGAACTTGTAGGCCGGGTTGTAGCGGTAGTACGGATTGGCATCGGATGAGATCACCTTGAGCGTGCCGCTCGGCGTCGGCTTGTCCTCGCTGCCGACGGTCGCCGGAAAGAAGGCGAGCAGCGCGCCGCCGCCGTCGAATGCCTTCACCGTCTGCCGCGACTTGTCGACCTCGATCCGCGCCACGCTCAGCTTGAGCTGGGGATCGCGACCATTGACGACAAGAATAGTCTCGCCGGCGCGGTCGAACTTCTTGCCGGGGTTGAGCTGCACCAGCAGCCCTTCGCTCATGTGGAATCGCTCCGCAAGCGCCTCGCGCGCGCTCTTGTAGCCGAGCGCGGGCATCGATTTCATCGCCTCCATCCTGGAGGGGATCTTCTTGACGAACGGTCCCTTCGTATCCTTCTCGGAGATCGTGTAGCTCGTGATGACGTCGCCCTGGCTCTCATTCAGCTTGGCCCAGATCTCCGGTGTGAGCGTCTTCTGAAACGGCAGGCCCTTGGCTTCCGCGAAGGCCTGCAGCGCCTTCCGCGTATTCTCGGCAAACTTGCCATCGATCTCGCCGGGCGAGAACAGCGCGCGGTCGAGCAATACCTGGACCTTGATGATTGTCGCGTCGGCCTTGTCCTCGGCCACGGGGCGAGCCCGATACCCGGCGTTGTTGATCGCCGCAGCATCGAGGCCGGCTGCGAACGCCGGCCCCGATAGCGAGCATGCGAGCAGGGCTGCGGTGAACAGGCGAGCCATTCCCGATCCTCCGGTGAGATACTTGCAAACAATGATCGTTGACCCCGCCGGTTCCGTCGCGCGGGTCCAGGCGGGTGGTTATTTCGAACGCTGAACGGCGGGCTTCTCGGCCGCCCGCTTGGCAGCGCTGAGGTTGTGCGCGGTGTTGATCAGCGCGATATGGGTCAGCGCCTGCGGGAAATTGCCGGTCTGGCGGCCGGCGACGGCATCGTATTCTTCGGCCAACAGGCCGAGGTCGTTGGCAATAGCGATGACACGATCGAACAGGGTTTGCGCCTTCTCGACCTCTCCCGCCAGCACATAGGCGTCGGCGAGCCAAAGCGTGCAGGCGAGGAAGGCGCCCTCGATCGGCTGCTTCTCCTCGGAGACCTCGCGCGGATCGTGCCGCATCACGAAGCCGTCGCGCATTAGGTATTGCTCGGTCGCCGCCAGCGTACCGCGGATCCGTGAATCGGTCGGCGGCAAAAATCCCACAGCAGGCAATAGCAGGACACTGGCATCAAGCAATTGCGAGCCGTAGGATTCGACGAACGAGTTGAGCTTGCGATCAAATCCCTTGGCGCAGACGTCGCGGTGGATGGTCTCGCGCAGCAGCAGCCATTTGCCGAGCGGCGCCTTGAGCCCGAATTTCTGCGCGCTCTTGATGCCACGATCGAAGGCGACCCAGGTCATCACCTTCGAGAAAACATAGTGCCTGCCCTCGCCGCGACGCTCCCAGATGCCATGATCCGGCCGGTCCCATTCTTCCGCGAGGTGTTCGAGCACGGCGCATTCCAGCGACCAGCTCGCATCGTCGAGCTGCAGCTTCGCCACGCGCGACTGGTGGAAGGCGTCGATCAATTCGCCATAGACGTCGAGCTGCAACTGCGCATGCGCGGCATTGCCGACGCGTACCGGCTGCGCACCCTCATAGCCGGGCAGCCAGAGCGCCTCCCATTCCAGAAGCCGCCGCTGGCCCATGATGCCGTACATGATCTGCATGTTGGCCGGCGCGCCTGCGGCCGCGCGCAACAGCCAGTTGTGCCAGGCGAGCGCCTCCTCGGTATAGCCCGAGTTCATCAGCGCCAGCAGTGTGAAGGTCGCATCCCGCAGCCAGCAATAGCGGTAGTCCCAGTTGCGCTGGCCGCCGAGTTTCTCCGGCAGCGAGGTCGTGGGCGCCGCGACGATGCCGCCGGTCGGCGCGAAGGTCAGCGCCTTCAATACGATCAGCGAGCGCAGCACGAGGTTGCGGGCGAACCCCTCATAAGTGCAGCGGCTCGACCATTCCGTCCAGAACGCCTCGGTGTCCTGCAAGGCCTGCGCGGGATCGATCGGTCCGGGCACCGGCAGATGCGAGGGCCCGTAGGTCATCACGAAGGGCACGATCTCGCCTTCGCCGACCGCGAATTCGGCCACCGTCGTCAGGTCCTGCCCGCGGGTCTCGACCGGCGAGCGGAGCACGACCATGTCCTGCCCGCAGATCGCCAGCAGCGCCGATCCGTCCGCGCTCTTCTTGACCCAGGGAATATCGGCGCCGAAGCCGAAGCGGATGATCAGCTCCATCCGCAGCCTGACGGTACCCTTCACGCCGCACACCAGCCGCACGATGTCGGAGGCGTTGCCGCGCGGCGGCATGAAATCGATCAGATCGACGGTGCCGCTTTCGGTCTCGAACCGCGTCTCCAGGATCAGCGTGTTGTCGCGGTAGCGGCGGGAGGTCTTGACGACGGCCTCGGCCGGCGAGATCAGCCAGCGGCCATGCCTGTTGTTGCCGAGCAGCGCCGCGAAACAGGCGTCGCAGTCGAAGGCGGGCCAGCACAGCCAGTCGATCGATCCGTCGCGACCGACCAATGCCGCCGTCTCGCAGTCGCCGATCAGTCCGTAATCCTCGATCCTGCAAGACACGGTGGCGGCTGCTCCCTCTTTATTTCAGCATGATCTTTTCGGAAAACCGGTTTCCACTGTTCCGGATCATGCTCTAGGCCGACGACCGCTCGCTTGTGGCGTTCTTCAGCGCTTCGACGTCGATGGCGGAGGCGATGTGCTCGATCGACACCGGCAGCCGCCGCCGCCAGTTCGGATGTTCGTCGACGGTGCCGGGAATGTTGGGCTGGTCGACCAGGCCGAGCAGATCCTCGAGCGAAATCGTCAGCAGGCGGGACCTGGTCCGAGACAGGAAAGCCGCCACCGAATAAAGATCATGCCGGTCGATGCCATTCTGGCGCAGCACCTCGTCCAGCATGCCCAGGGCACGCCAGCGCGCCTCGTCGCTTTCGCCCGGATCGATACCGAGCGAACGCTTCAGCTTCAGATCGCTGAACGAGCGCCAGCCGGCATAGGTCGCAAGATCATGGGTGTTGAAGGTGACGAGCGCATTGGCGGCGTAATGGTCGATGCCACGAAACGCGCCGCTGTCTTCGCGCTCGAACATCATCACGAGGTAGGACCAGATGCCCCAGTCGTTCATCTGCTCGCGAAAGCCTTCCGGCACGGTGCCGAGATCCTCGCCGATCACGACGCAGCGATGCGCCACGCTCTCCTGAGCGGTCGCGGCGAGCAGCGCCTCGAACGGCATCTGCACATAGGCGCCATTCTCCGGGCCGAAGCCCTGCGGCACGAGATAAAGCCGCTTCAAGCCGAGCACGTGGTCGAGCCTGATCGCGCCGGCATGGCGCATCGAGGCCCGCAGCATTTGCCGATATGGCTCGAACCCGCGCATTTCGAGGCCGGCGGCGTTGAAGCCGGCAAGACCCCAATCCTGACCGGCGGTGTTGAGCGGGTCCGGCGGCGCGCCGACGCCGAGCAGGCGTGAGATCGCGACCTGCTCGTTCCAGGCGTCGAAGCCATCGGACTGCACGCCGACGGCCACGTCGAGATAGAGCCCGACCTTCAGGCCGAGCCGGTGCGCCAGCGCGTTGCAGGCCGCGAGCTGCCGGTCGGCGTTCCATTGCACGAATTCGACGAATTCGATCTCGCCGAAATCGGCGCCCTTGCGCAGACGGCTGCACTTGCCGTCATCGGGCCGCCGCCATTCCTCGGGCCATTCCCACCAGGGCTGGTTGAACTTTTTCCGCAAGACCTCAAAGCACGCGAAGCGCGACAACAGCGGCCCGCGCTCGCTCCTGAAGCGTTCGAAGTCCTGCCGGCGCTCGAGCGTCGGGCTGGCCTTGAAGTTGGCGAATGCCGCGCGCAGCGCCTGCCATTTTGACGCCGCAACCGCAGGATAGTCGACAATGTCCCCGGCGCGCAGTTGCGCGAGCTTGTCGTTGATACGGGGGTCAGCGCGGAATTCCGGCAGCTTCTCGACGTCGATATAGAGCGCGTTGAGGAATAGCCGGCTGTTCGGCGAATAGGGGCTACAATCACCGGGGCGATCATCGAACAGCGCATGCAGCGGGTTAAGTCCGACACCACCGGCACCCAACTGATGGGCGAGTTCGATCAAGCCCCGCAGGTCGGTGAAATCGCCCATTCCCCAGTTGCGCGCGGAGCGCACGCTGTAGAGCTGCGCCGCCAGCAGCCAGCAGCGGTCGAAATCGCCACCAAAGGCGCGTGCCGGTGCGACAATCAGCGGCAGCTCGTCGGTCGATCCGGCGGCGTCATTCAGCTGCAGCCGGTAAACCCCGACCGGCAAATCCTGTGGCCAGGATATCGCGCGGTCGCGCGCCTCACCTTTCGCCATCATTTTGCCACCGGCCGAAATCGTCCATCCGACCGGCAACTTGGCGCCCGCCGAAAGCTCGGATGGCGCCGCCGGGCGGCCGAGCCGGACGACGACCGGCTGGTCGATGAACCGGCGCGGCTGACGCGGCGGCAAGGCATCGAGGATCGTTTGCAACGCAGCCGCGTCTGTCACACGGCGGTGGCCCTGACCGTCGATATATTCGGTCGTAATTCCAAGGTCGCTGGCTTTGGCGTAGAGGTCCATTCGGCACGCGCTTTGCACTCGACCCGAACTGCGGGTCACGAAATTATGTAGATGCAGGAAGGGGATAGATGATGTTTAACTCGCTTTCCTTCCGGCCGTTCCACGGGAACCAATGTCCCGTGAGCGGCTTTCTATATCAGTCCGGAGCGTATCCTTCACGCAACGGGGGCGTCATTTCCGTGTCAGTGGCGGCATCACCGTGAACAAAACCGCTCAAACTGTCGAGAGTGCCGCCGGCACTTTCCATATCGAAGACGTCTATCCGCTAATCGACGGCGGCCGCTATCCCGTGAAGCGCATCGTGGGGGAGCCCGTCGAGGTCTGGGCCGACGTCTACCGTGATGGACACGACGTCGTGGCCGCAGAACTGATCTGGCGCGGCGAACTCGACCACGAATGGCGCCGCGAGCCGATGACCATGCACAGCAACGACCGCTGGTTTGGCTCCTTCGTCCCCGACGCACCCGGCCGCTATTTCTATGCGATCGAGGCCTGGACCGACGAATTCGCCACCTGGCGCCACGGCTTCGAACTGAAGCAGAAGGCCGGTGCCGACGTGACACTCGATGCCATCGAAGGCGCGGGCATGCTGACCAAGGCGCAGGCCGGCGGACGGGCGGCCGCCGCCGTGATTCTCAAGCAGTGCGAAAACTATCTCCAGACCGGCGATCCGGCGCCGCTGCTCGCGCCTGAATTGCAGGACGCGATGGCCGAAAGCCAGTCGCGGCCGGACCTGACACGGTCACAGCTTTTCCCGTTCGTCGCCGACCGGCCGCAGGCCCGCTTCGGCTCCTGGTACGAGATGATCCCGCGCAGCCAGGGCAAGGTGCAGGGACAGCATGGCACCTTCCGCGACTGCATCGACCGCCTGCCCGACATCGCGGCGATGGGGTTCGACGTCGTCTACTTCACGCCGATCCACCCGATCGGCAAGACCAACCGCAAGGGACGCAACAATGCGGTGACCGCCAAGGAAGGCGATCCCGGCAGCCCCTACGCGATCGGCTCGGCCGAAGGCGGCCATGACGCCATCCATCCCGAATTGGGAACGCTGCAGGATTTCCGCGCCTTCGTCGCAGCGTGCAGAGAGCACAACATGGAAGTCGCGCTCGACTTCGCGGTGCAATGTTCGCCGGATCATCCCTGGCTGAAGGAACATCCGCAATGGTTCAAGAAGCGGCCCGACGGATCGATGCGCTATGCGGAGAATCCGCCGAAGAAATATGAGGACATCGTCAATCCGGATTTCGGCTGCGAGGATTCTGGCTCGCTCTGGAATGCGCTGCGGGACGTGATCCTGTTCTGGGTCGACCAGGGCGTGAAGATCTTCCGCGTCGACAATCCCCACACCAAGCCGTTCCCGTTCTGGGAATGGCTGATTCACCAGGTGCAGCTGCACCATCCGGACGTGATCTTCCTTGCGGAGGCCTTCACGCGGCCGAAACTGATGAAGGGGCTGGCCAAGCTCGGCTTCACCCAGTCCTACACCTATTTCACCTGGCGCACCCAGCGCTGGGAGCTGGAACAATACCTGATCGAGCTCACCAGCTATCCCGAGCGCGACTACTACCGGCCGAATTTCTTCGTCAACACGCCTGACATCCTGCCCTTCCACCTGCAGGGCGGCGAACCCTGGATGTTCAAGTCGCGCGTCGCGCTGGCGGCGACGCTGTCCGGCACCTACGGCATCTACAACGGCTTCGAACTGCTGGAGCACGAGCCGATCCCCGGGCGGGAGGAATATCTCGATTCCGAGAAATACGAGATCAAGGTGCGCGACTGGGACAAGCCCGGCAACATCAAGCCCTATATCCGCGACCTCAATTTGGTGCGCCGCGCCAACGCAGCGCTGCAGCAGACCAGCAATTTGCGTTTCCTGCCCATCGAGGACAGCAACGTGATCGGGTTCGTCAAGGAAGCCGTCGATGGGAGCAACACGGTTGCGGTCGCGATTGCGTTGTCCAGCGACATCCACGAAATCTGGCTGCCGCTCGGCGATGTCCAGCTAGGCGCCGGCGACGAGCGCCGTCACGTCGCCGCGGTCGAGAACCTGATCACGGGCGAACGCTATGCACTCGACTGGGGCGGCATTCGGGTGCGGATTGATCCGATGCGGGATCCGGCGGTGCTGTTCCGCTGCCTGGCTTGAGGGGGCGGCGCCATGAACGTGCTTTCAGCGGTCGAGACGAAGGAACTGGTGGCCACCGAGACGGCGGACGAGCTCTGGTACAAGGACGCCATCATCTACCAGCTCCATGTCAAGGCCTTCGCCGACAGCAATAATGACGGCATCGGCGATTTCGCGGGGCTGACCGAGAAGCTCGGCTACCTGCAGGATCTCGGCGTCACCACGCTCTGGCTGTTGCCGTTCTATCCGTCCCCCGGGCGCGATGACGGCTATGACATCGCCGACTATGGCGACATCAATCCCGATTTCGGGACGATGAAGGACTTCAAGCGCTTCATCCATGAAGCCAAGAAGCGCGGCCTGCGGGTCATCACCGAGCTCGTCATCAACCACACCTCCGACCAGCACGCCTGGTTCAAGCGCGCGCGCCGCAGCCATCCCGGCTCGAGCGCGCGCAACTGGTATGTCTGGAGCGACACCGACCAGAAGTACCAGGGCACGCGGATCATCTTCACCGATACCGAGAAGTCGAACTGGACCTGGGACCCCGAAGCGGGTCAGTTCTACTGGCACCGCTTCTTCTCGCACCAGCCGGACCTGAACTTCGACAACCCGCGCGTCGTGCGCGCGATCGTGCAGGTGATGAAGCGCTGGCTCGACACCGGCGTCGACGGCTTCCGGCTCGACGCCATTCCCTATCTTTGCGAGCGCGAGGGCACCAACAACGAGAACCTGCCCGAGACGCACGCCATCATCAAACTGCTGCGGCGCGAGCTCGACACCTATGCCAAGGACAAGATCCTGCTCGCCGAGGCCAATCAATGGCCCGAGGACGTGCAGGAGTATTTCGGCCGGGAAGACGAATGCCATATGGCCTATCACTTCCCGCTGATGCCGCGGATCTACATGGCGATCGCGCAGGAGGACCGCTTTCCGATCACCGACATCCTGCGGCAGACGCCGGATATCCCGGCCAGTTGCCAATGGGCGCTGTTCCTGCGCAATCATGACGAGCTGACGCTGGAAATGGTCACCGATGTCGAGCGCGATTATCTGTGGTCGACCTATGCCAACGACCCCCGCGCCCGCATCAATGTCGGCATTCGCCGCCGCCTCGCGCCGCTGATGGACAATGACCGGCGCAAGATCGAGCTGATGAACTCGCTCCTGCTCTCGTTCCCAGGCACGCCGATCATCTATTACGGCGACGAGATCGGGATGGGCGACAACATCTATCTCGGCGACCGCAACGGTGTCCGCACACCGATGCAATGGAGTCCGGACCGCAATGGCGGCTTCTCCCGTGCCGATCCGGCGCGGCTCTATGCGCCCATGATCATGGACCCGGTCTATGGCTATGAGTCCGTGAATGTGGAAGCGCAGTCGCGCAGCCTCTCGTCGCTGCTCAGCGCCACCAAGCGGCTGATCGCGGTGCGCAAGTCGACCCTGGCCTTCGGCCGCGGCTCGATGACCTTCATCCGGCCCGAGAACCGCTCGGTGCTCGCCTATGTCCGGCAGTATCAGGACGAGGTCATCCTCTGCGTCGCCAACCTGTCGCGCTCGGCGCAGGCGACCGAGCTCGACCTGTCCGCCTTCAAGGGACGCATTCCGCTCGAGATGCTCGGCCGCACGCGCTTTCCGACGATTGGCGAACTGCCCTATATGATCACGCTGGCGCCGTACGGCTTCTACTGGTTCCAGCTCCAGGAGCCCGACAAGACTATCGCCTTGCCGCGGCGCGCGGTGCCGGAATTCGAGACGCTGGTCGTGCCGCTGAATTCGACCTGGGTGTCGCTGGCGCGCGCCCGCGGCGTATTCGAGCGCGACGTGCTGCCTGGTCATCTGGCGCGGGCACGCTGGTACCCCGAGAGTTTGCCGAAAGCGATCCAGCCGCTGCTCGTCTCCGCGATTCCCTTCTGCGACATCGGCGACAACCGCCCCTGGCTCGCCTTCTTCGAGACGACGCAGCGCGGCGCCACCTCACGCTACGTGCTGCCGATCCGGATCGAATGGGTGCGTTTCGACCGCGAGCGCTACAATCCGCGCGCACTTGCCGCGGTACGACAGGGCGCCCGCGAGGGCACGCTGCTCGACGTCGCGACCGACGAGATCTTCATCGCGCTGCTGCTGCGCAATCTGGCGCAGTCGCTGACGGTCGAGGACGAGGAGCTGGGCATCGCGCTGCGTCTCGAATTCCGCCCGACCAGCCGCTTCACGGACAAGCCGATCAAGCAGCCCCAGCGCATTCGCGCGGTGGAAACCGAGCAGTCCAACAGCACGGCGCTGGTCGACGAGGATTACGTCGTCAAGATCTATCGCAGGCTCGAGCCCGGCATCAATCCGGAGATCGAGATGGGCCGTTTCCTCACCGACGTCGCGGGCTTCGCCAACACGCCCGCGCTGCTCGGCACGGTCGAGCTCGTCGATGGCGAACAGCGCAGCGCGATCGGCGTCGTTCACGCCTTTGTCACCAACCAGGGCGAGGCGTGGACAGTGACATCAGCCTATCTCGACCGCTTCGTCGAGGAGCAGCGGCTGCTTGCAACCAACCATGAGACGAAGCAAAGCGAACAGCAGACCTCCTATCTGCGCTACATGGCGCAAACAGGAAAGCGTGTCGCCGAACTGCACATCGCGCTGGCGAGCAACCGCGAGCTGCCCGAGTTCGTGCCGGAGCCGACGAGGCCGGAGGACGTGCAACGCTGGATCGACGACATCATGGCCCGGGCTGATCGCGTCTTCGAGACGCTGACGCAGCGGCGGGATACGCTGAAAGAGGCCGATCGCCCGCTGGTGGCCCAGTTCCTGGCGCAGCAGGATACCTTGCCGGCCCGGCTGAAGGCGCTGCTGCCTGCAGACATCGACGGCCTCAACATCCGCCATCACGGCGACTTCCACCTCGGCCAGATGCTGATCGTCAAGGACGACATCTTCATTATCGATTTCGAGGGCGAGCCGCGGCGGAGCATCGCCGAGCGGCGGCGCAAGGCGCCGGCGGCGCGCGATGTCGCCGGCCTGATCCGCTCGATCGACTACTCCGTCACCGCCGCGCTCGATCGGGCGCTGAAGATCGCATCCGACGAGCAAGGCAAGCTCGCGCTGGCGCTCGCCGACTGGCGTGACCAGGCCGCCGCAACATTCCTGGCCGCCTATCGCGAGACCATGGCGGGCCAGCCTCTGTGGCCGGCCGATCCGGACGCCGCCGAGCGGATGCTCAACTTCTTCCTGCTTGAGAAAGCATTCTACGAGATCGAATATGAGCTCGCGCACCGGCCCGACTGGCTGCGCGTCCCGCTGACCGGGATGCTCCGCATCCTGGCGCAACAACCGCATGAGCAGCAATGACCAGATTGCCCGCCGAAGCCTACGCGATCATCGAGGGTCGTCATTCCGATCCCTTCCGCTATCTCGGACTTCATGCCGAGGGCGACCAGAGCGTCGTGCGCGCCTTCCTGCCCGAAGCCTCCAATGTCGAGGCGATCGGGGAGCACGGCGAGACCGCGCCGCTCGCGCGCATTCACGATGCCGGCCTGTTCGCCGGCACGCTGCCGAACGGCTCGCGCCGCTACCAGCTGCGCGCCCGCTTCGGCGACAATGTCGTCGATCTCGACGATCCTTACCGCTTCCCGCCAGTCCTGAGCGATTTCGATCTCTATTTGCTCGGCGAAGGCACTCACCAGCGCATCTATGACAAGCTCGGCGCGCATCCGATAACGCTCGATGGCGTCGAGGGTGTCGCCTTCGTGGTGCTGGCGCCGAATGCGCGGCGGGTCAGCGTGGTCGGCGATTTCAACTTCTGGGACGCGCGGCGGCATCCGATGCGGGTGCGCGGCGTCGGCTATTGGGAATTGTTCATCCCGCATGCCCGCGCCGGCGACCACTACAAGTTCGACATCATCGGCCCCAACGGCCAGCATCTGCCGCTGAAGTCCGATCCGGTGGCATTTGGCGCGGAGCTGCGTCCGAAGACCGCCTCGATCGTGGTCGATCTCGATCAAATTCCGCGTCCGCAAGCGGCGCCGTCCGGCATCAACGCGCTCGGCGCGCCGATCTCGATCTACGAGGTCCATCTCGGCTCGTGGCGGCGCAAGGGCAGCAATGAATGGCTGACCTATCGCGAACTCGCCGAACAGCTTCCAGCCTATGCGCGCGACATGGGCTTCACCCATCTTGAATTCCTCCCCGTCAGCGAACATCCGTTCGACGGCTCCTGGGGCTATCAGCCGACGGGATTGTTCGCGCCCACCAGCCGGTTCGGCTCGCCGGCCGATTTCGCGGCCCTCGTTGACGCCTGCCATCGCGAAGGGTTAGGGGTGCTGCTCGACTGGGTGCCCGGCCACTTCCCCGACGATCCGCACGGCCTCGGCCATTTCGACGGCACCGCGCTCTATGAGCACGCCAACCCGCTGCAAGGTCGCCATCTCGACTGGGGCACGCTGATCTATAATTACGGGCGCACCGAGGTAACCAATTTCCTGGCCTCCAACGCGCTGTTCTGGCTCGACCGCTACGGCGTCGACGGCCTGCGGGTCGATGCGGTCGCCTCGATGCTTTATCTCGATTACAGCCGTCCGCCGGGTGGCTGGATCCCGAACAAATATGGCGGCCGCGAAAATCTGGAGGCGATCGACTTCCTGCGCCGCTTCAACACCGAAGTGTTCGGCCGCTTCCCGCAGGCGACGACCGCGGCGGAAGAATCCACCGCCTGGCCGCAGGTGTCGCGCCCGGTCGAGTTCGGCGGGCTCGGCTTCGGCTACAAGTGGAACATGGGCTGGATGCACGACACGCTGCGCTACATCGGCAAGGATCCCATTCACCGCAAGTATCACCACGGCGACATCCTGTTCGGCCTGCACTACGCCTTCTCGGAGAACTTCATCCTGCCGCTGTCGCATGACGAGGTCGTGCACGGCAAACGCTCGATCCTGGGCCGCATGCCCGGCGACGACTGGCAGCGCTTCGCGAACCTGCGCGCCTATTACAGCTTCATGTTCGGCCATCCCGGCAAGAAGCTGTTGTTCATGGGCTGCGAGTTCGGCCAGGAACGCGAATGGAGCCACGAACATTCGCTCGACTGGCATCTGCTCGAGCAGCCGAAATATGCCGGCGTCCAGGCATTGCTGCGCGACCTCAACCGGCTTTATCGCGCGCTGCCGGCGCTGCATGAACTGGATTGCGATCCGGCCGGCTTCGAATGGGTCATCACCGATGACGCCGACCACAACGTGTTCGCCTGGATCCGCAAAGGCAACACCGCGCGTGCGCGCTGCCTCGTGGTGGCCAACTTCTCGCCGAACGTCTATCACGACTACCGCGTCCGCGTGCCCTTTGGGGGGAAATGGCGCGAGGTGCTGAACTCGGATTCGTCGCACTATGGCGGCAGCAATGTCGGCAATATTGGTGAAGTGGTCACGCATGAAGGCCTCGTGCCCGAGCTCAGCCTGACCATTCCGCCGTTGGCTGCGATCTTTCTCGTACCTGAAAGCTGACGTCATGCGACTGACTGGGGGAACGTCGTCCCGGCTGGGCGCCAGTTGGGACGGAAGGGGCACCAATTTTGCGTTGTTCTCCGCGAATGCGGAGAAGGTCGAGTTATGCCTGTTCGACAGCCAGGGCCGGCGCGAGCTCGAACGCATCGAGCTGCCCGAGCGTACCGAGGACGTCTGGCACGGCTATCTCAACGACGTCTCGCCGGGCCAGCTTTACGGCTATCGCGTCTACGGCCCCTACGCGCCGGAGCGCGGTCATCGATTCAATTCCAACAAGCTGTTGCTCGATCCCTATGCCAAGCGGATCGCCGGGCGGCTGGTGTGGAGCGACGCGCATTTCGCCTACCGCACCGGCAGCGCGCGCGAGGATCTTTCCTTCGACCGGCGCGACAATGCGCGCGGCATGCCGAAGGCGGTCGTCGTCGACGAGACCTTCAATTGGGGCCGCCGCGAAATTCGCCCCAACACCCCTTGGGAAGACACGATCATCTACGAGGCCCATGTCAAGGGACTGACGCAGAAGCGCGAGGATGTGGCTCCCAACCTGCGCGGCACCTATGGCGGACTGTCCTCGCCCGCGATGATCAACCATCTCAAGCGGCTCGGCGTCACCAGCATCGAACTGTTGCCGATCCACGGACTGATCGATGATCGCATCCTAGTCGAGAAGAAGCTCGCCAACTATTGGGGCTACAATACACTGGCCTTCTTCGCGCCGGAGCCGCGCTACGCGCAGGATAATGCGCTCGATTCCTTCCGCACCACGGTGGCACGCTTGCACGATGCCGGCATCGAGGTGATGCTCGACGTCGTCTACAACCACACCGCCGAGGGCAACCAACTGGGCCCGACGCTATCGTTCCGCGGCATCGACAACGCCTCGTATTACTGGCTGAAGCCGGACAACCCGCGCTACTACGACGACTTCACCGGCTGCGGCAATTCGGTCAGGCTCACCCATCCGCGCGTGTTGCAGATGGTGATGGACTCGTTGCGCTACTGGGTCGAAGTCTGCCATGTCGACGGATTCCGCTTCGATCTCGCCACCACGCTGGCGCGCGGGCCGAACGGCTATGAGCGCAATGCCTCCTTCCTCACCGCGGTCAGGCAGGATCCGGTGCTCGCCACCGTCAAGCTGGTCGCCGAACCCTGGGACCTCGGCCTCGGCGGCTATCAGGTCGGCGCCTTTCCCTCGCAATGGTCGGAATGGAACGACCGCTATCGCAGCGCGATGCGGCGCTATTGGAGCGGCGAAGGGAGCCTGATCGGCGACATCTCCAGCCGCATGACGGCGTCATCGGACCTGTTCAATCACGACAACCGCGCGACGCGCGCGAGCATCAACCACATCACCGTGCATGACGGTTTCACGCTGATGGACCTCTTCAGCTACAACCAGAAGCACAACGAGGCCAATGGCGAGGACAATCGCGATGGCTCCAACGACAATCACAGCAACAATTGCGGCGTTGAGGGCCCCACCGACGACCCCGATATCATCGCGCTGCGCCGTCAGCTCCGAAAGAACCAGCTCGCCTGCCTGTTGCTGGCGCAGGGAACGCCGCTCCTGCTCGCCGGCGACGAGGTCGGCAATTCGCAGAACGGCAACAACAATGCCTATTGCCAGGACAACGAGGTCGGCTGGGTCAATTGGGACAATTTCGGCGACGAAACCGAGGATTTCACCGATTTCATCGGTTATCTGACCGGGCTGCGCCGCAGATTCAGGCAGCTTCGTTCGCAGCGCTGGCTGGCCGGCCGGCGCGCCGACGGCTCCTACGGCGTCTTGTGGCTGACGCCCGCCGCGGAGGAGATGAAGGAGTCCGACTGGAATTTCCCGGAGGGACGTTTTCTCTCTTATGTGCTCGGACCGATGGAACCAGGGCAGGCGCCGATCTTTATTGTGCTGAATGCCGCACCGGAAGAAATCGCGTTCAAGATGCCTGTCATGACCGAGTACAGGAATTGGCGCCAGGTGCTCAACACCACCGAGAACAAGCAGATGCCCGTTGATATCGCATCCGGTGCCGACACCAAGGCGCCTCCTCGTTCGGTGCTCGCCTTTGCGGGCTCGGCATGAATGAGCGGCATTTCGGCCCCCTGCTGACGAAGGACGGCGCGCTATTCCGCCTGTGGGCGCCGGCGGCGAGGCGCGTCGACGTGCTGCTCGACAAGCTGCATGCGCTGACCCGCGGCGACGATGGCTGGTTCACTGCTGAAATTCCCGGCGTCGCCCGAGGGGCGCGCTACAAATTCCGCATCGATGACGAGGTCGACGTCCCCGACCCGGCTTCCGCGTTCCAGCCCGACGACGTCTTCGGCCCGAGCGAAGTGATCGATCACGACGCCTTCGCATGGCGTGCCACCGACTGGCGCGGGCGGCCGTGGCATGAGGCCGTTGTGCTGGAGGCGCATGTCGGCACCTTCACGCCCGAGGGCACCTATCGCGCCATCATCGACAAGCTCGACCATCTCGTCGAGACCGGCATCACCGCGCTCGAACTGATGCCGCTCGCCGATTTCGCAGGGACGCGCAACTGGGGCTATGACGGCGTGCTGTGGTACGCGCCCGACAGCGCCTATGGCCGGCCGGAGGATCTGAAGGCGCTCATCGACGCCGCCCATCAGCGCGGGCTGATGGTGATGCTGGATGTCGTCTACAACCATTTCGGGCCCGAAGGGAATTATCTCGGCCGCTATGCGCCCGGCTTTTTCACCGACGCGCATACGCCCTGGGGCAGCGCGATCGATTATCGCGTCAAGCAAGTGCGCGATTTCGCGATCGAAAACGCGGTGCACTGGCTGCGCGACTACCGCTTCGACGGCCTGCGCCTGGACGCCGTCAACACCATCGTGGAGGCGGGCGAAATCCCGATCCTGCACGATCTCAGCATCGCCGTCGGCAAGTTCGCGGCGGAGAGCGGCCGGCAGATCAACATGGTGCTCGAGAACAGCGACAATCGCGCCAGCCTGCTCGATGCCACTGAGGACCCGCCGCGCGGCAAATATCGCGGGCAATGGAACGACGACTATCATCACGTCTGGCACGTGATGCTGACCGGCGAGGCGCAAGGCTATTACGGCGACTATCAGGATTCGCCGCGTGGCGGCCTCGCCCGCGCGCTGGCGTCCGGCTACGTCTACCAGGGCGAGGTGTCGACCTTCTGGGGCGGCATCCCCCGCGGCGAGCCGAGCGGTGCGCTGTCGCCAACCTGTTTCGTCAACTTCCTGCAGAACCACGACCAGATCGGCAATCGCCCCTTCGGCGACCGATTGGAGAGCTTCGCCGATCCCAAGGCAATCGAGGCCGCGCTCGCGATCACGCTGCTGGCGCCGATGACGCCGATGCTGTTCATGGGCGAGGAATGGGGCTCGACGGCGCCGTTTCCGTTCTTCTGCGACTTCCACGGCGATCTCGCCCACGCCGTCCGCAAGGGCCGGCGCGAGGAATATGCCTGGGCCTACGCGAAATATGGCGACGAAGTTCCGGATCCGCTGGAGCAGTCGACCTTTCAATCGGCGGTGCTGGATTGGACGGAGCGCGACCGTGAGCCGGGGCGGACACGGCTGGCGCTGACGAGCGACCTGCTCGCGGTCCGCCACCGCGAAATCACGCCGCGGCTGGCCGGCGCCAGCTTCGGCGGGGCGCATGCGGATGACGGCCTGCTGACGGCACATTGGCGCATGGGCGATGGCAGGCTGCTGTCGCTGACCGCCAATCTCGGAGATCGCGAGATCGCGGCGCCGAAGGACCAGTCCGCCGGAACTTTGATCTGGGGCAGTGCGTTAGGCACTAACATCCCCGCTTGGTCGGTGTGCTGGCACATCGGATAGAAGAATGCCCCCCGCGATTCCGATCGCGACCTATCGGTTGCAGCTCACCGCCGATTTCGACTTCGATGCTGCCGTCGAGGTCGTCCCCTATCTCAAGGCGCTCGGCATCACGCATCTCTATGCCTCGCCGTTCATGAAGGCGCGCAAGGGTTCGGCTCACGGCTATGACGTCGTCGATCACACGCAGTTCAATCCGGAACTCGGCGGCGAAGCCGGTTTCGAGCGCTTGAATGCCGCGCTAAAGCAGCACGACCTCGGCCTGATCCTGGACTTCGTGCCCAACCATGTCGGCGTGCATTTCGACGACAATCCCTGGTGGCTCGACGTGCTCGAGTGGGGCCCCACCTCGCCGCATGCGGCCTCCTTCGACATTGACTGGGAGCAACTGCCCTACCGCGCCCGCGGCGGCGTGCTGCTGCCGATCCTCGGCTCGTCCTATGGGCAGGCGCTCGAGCGCGGCGAGATCGAGCTGCGCTACGATGCCGGAGAAGGCAGTTTCTCCGCCTGGTATTTCGAGCACCGCCTGCCGATCGCGCCGGAGCGCTACGGCGAGATACTGCGAACGATCGTGCGTGAGGCTGATGCGGCCGAGAGCGATGCCGGCAAGGCCATCCTGGAGCTCGCGTCGCGCTACAGGGGACTTCGGCATCCCAATCGGAAGGAGGCGCCGGCCTTCAAGGCGGAGCTGAAGGCGATCGCCGGCGCCGGCGAGATCATCGCGCGCGGGCTATCAACCTATCGCGCCGGCGAGGGCCGGCCTGCGCAAACGCTCGCGCTGCATCACCTGCTCGAACGCCAGCACTACAAGCTCGGCCATTGGCGGCTCGCCTCCAGCGACATCAACTACCGCCGCTTCTTCGACATCAACAATCTCGCCGGCATCCGCGTCGAGGATGCCGGCACGTTCGAGGCGATCCATCTGCTCGTGAAGCGGTTGATCGCCGAAGGCAAGCTGCAGGGGCTCCGGCTTGACCATATCGACGGACTGTTCGATCCCGCGCAGTATTGCCAGCGCCTGCGCCGCCTGATCCGCCATGCACAAGGCGGCGGACGGCCGTTTTATCTGGTGATCGAAAAGATCCTCGGCGAGCAGGAGAAGCTGCCGGCACTTGCCGGCGTTCACGGCACCACCGGCTACGAATGGATGAACGTGATCGCGCAAGTCCTGGTCGAGGGCAAGGGCCTTGAGCCGCTCGACGAGATCTGGCGCCAGATCAGCAACCGCTCGCCAAGGCTGGCGCCGGTGCTGAGAGAGGCGAAGCGCCGCGTGCTCGAGACGCTCCTGACCAGCGAGTTCACCGTGCTGTGGCGGCTGCTCGCGCGGATCGCGAACGGCCACTACTCGACCCGCGATTTTTCCGCCGACAGCCTGCGGCAGGCGCTCGAGCTCTATGTGCTGCACTTCCCGGTCTATCGCACCTATCTCACCGCCTCCGGTCCGACGCCGCACGATCGGGCCCTGATCGCCGAGACGATCACGCGGGCACGCGCCGACTGGTTCGCCGCCGACGAAGGCATTTTCGATTTCATCCAGGACGCGCTGACCATGGACCTGATCAAGCCCGGTCGCGCCGCCCACAGCGCGCCGCGCGTCCGCCGCTTTGCGCAGAAGCTGCAGCAATTCACCGGGCCGATGATGGCGAAGTCACTGGAGGACACCACCTTCTACCGCTATCATCGGCTGCTCGCGCTGAACGAGGTCGGCGGCGATCCCGCCGCGAAAGCGCTGCCGATCGACGCATTTCACGAGATGATGCAGAGGCGCGCCAACGAATGGCCGCACGGCATGACCGCGACCACGACCCACGACACCAAGCGCGGCGAGGACGCCCGCGCCCGCATCCTGGCGCTGGCGGAAATTCCCGGCGAGTGGACCAGCGCGGTGTCGCGCTGGAAAGTCCTCAATGCGCCGCATCTCGTGGTCGACGGCGAGTTTCGCGCACCGTCCGCAACCTCTGAATACATGCTCTACCAGGCGCTGCTCGGCGCGTGGCAGCCTGATGATCCCGACCTGCTCGTGCGCATGCAGGCCTATGCACTGAAGGCCTCTCGCGAGGGCAAGCAGGAAACGAGCTGGCTCAATCCGCACCAGGCCTATGAGGCCGGGGTCAAGACCTTCCTCGAGCGCATCCTGGACCGCTCGCGTTCGGCCGAATTCCTGAACGCGCTTGAAACCCTGGCGCGGCGGCTATCGCTGTTGGGCGCGCTGAACTCGCTGAGTCAGCTCACACTGAAGGCCACGCTTCCCGGCGTGCCCGACTTCTATCAGGGCACCGAGTTCTGGGACTTTTCCCTCGTCGATCCCGACAATCGCCGACCCGTGGATTTCGCCGCGCGCGCGTCGGCGCTTGCGACACTCGAAAACCCGGACTGGGCGCAGCTTGTGCGGGAATGGCCCGACGGCCGGCTGAAGCTCGCCTGGACCCGGCACCTCTTACAGCTTCGCACCGAACTGCCCGACGTGTTCACGCAAGGAAACTATCTGCCGCTGGAGGCGAGCGGGCCGCACCGCGATCATGTCGTCGCGTTCGCCCGTCAATGGGAGCGGGACGCTGTGATCATCGTCGTTGGAAAGTCCTTTGCGCCCTTCACCGAAGTCGGCCGCATCTGGCCGAAGGCGGATGCTTTCGACGGTGCGGTCACCATCAAAGGCTATGTCACCGACGCCGGCGACAACGAGCTTCCGCTCTCCACGCTGTTTCGGCATCTGCCGGTCGCGGTGCTCAAGGCGAAAGTCGCCGCCGCTTCAAGTCCGGCGCGAAAGCGCATCCGCGCTTAGACTGGATGCCATTCGATGAATCGACAGTGAGTTGGCTTCACCTCGCCCGCTTGCGGGGGAGGTCGGCGCGCAACGCCGGATGAGGGCTCGCTCCCCACGGGCAGTCCCAATGCGGAGGCACCCTCACCCCCGCCCTCTCCCGCAAGCGGGAGAGGGAGCGCAGCATTCCTTGCGGATCCGCCGCGCGTCAACTGCGCTTGGTCAGCAGCAGACGACCGCGATCGCGGATCACGGTCTGCGCGACTTCGGCAAATCGTTGCAGCAGCCAGGGCAACGTCACTTCGACCTTCACGTGATCCTCGTCGACATCGACATGGCCGGTCGCGGCCTGTCCGAGCGCGCGCACGCGAAAGATCATGCGATTGTCCTCCCAGCGCTCCTCGTCGACCTTGAGCACCGGTACACTGCTGGCGGCGCGTGAGAGTCCCGTCTTCAGGCGACGCATGGCTTCCTCGCGGCCAAGACTATGCGGAATCGAAACGATCAACGGAGCAGACATTGCAAATTTCCTCCTCTGATCAATTGCATGTAATGCCACCTCCGCCGAACAGAAGGCCGATACGTGCAGTGCAAAAGCCGGAACCTTCATGATTTCGGTTCGTTTCCCCAACCGAAGGGCAGAACGCGGCAACCAGGCCCTCCGGGCTGAGGAGACACTATATGTCAATTGGAACGATCATTCTCATCATTCTGATCATCCTCCTGCTGGGCGGCTTCAGCGGCATCGGCGGCGGACCGTTCTACGGCACCGGCTACTACGGTGGCGGTGGGCTTGGACTCGTCATCGTCATCCTGCTGATCCTGCTCTTGCTTGGGAGGATCTGATGCTGTTCTCCGCTGTCATCACCCGCGAAGGCGGGTGATCCAGTATTCCAGAGACGTCGAATGCATAAGCCGAGAAGTCACCGCTTACTGGATGCCCCGCCTTCGCGGGGCATGACCGTGCCAAGACCGTCGAATCGCTGGGGAGCAACGCGCAGCGTTGCCCACCATCCACACTCCCGCAAGCAATGGTGGGCACGCTTTCGCTTTGTCCACCCTACTTCTTCGCTGCCAGCTTCTTCATCGCCGCCTTGATCGACGAGGCGGCATCGTCATAGCCATCCCATGCCTTGCTCCTGGCCAGCAGCGACGGCACGCTGCGCACCGTGTACTTCTTCGGATCGAGGTCGCCGCGCACTTGCGCCCAGGTCAGCGGCATCGAGACGGTGGCGCCTTCGCGTGCGCGCGGCGACAACGCAGCCACCGCGGTCGACATCCGGTCGTTGCGCAGATAGTCGAGGAAGATCTTTCCTTTGCGCAGCTTCTTCGACATGTTGAGCAGATATTGATCGGGATCGTCGTCGGCCATCCACTGGCAGATCGCCTGTGCGAACGCCTTGGCCTCTTTCCAGCCCACGCGGTCCTTCGCGCCATAAGTCAATGGCGCCACGACATGCAGGCCCTTGCCGCCGGTGGTCTTGCAGAAGCTTTCGAGGCCGACGGTCGAGAGCCGCTGGCGCATGTCCTTGGCAGCCTCGACCACGTCTGAAAATGCGACGTTTGGCGCGGGATCAAGGTCGAACACCAGTCGTCCCGGCGTATCGTAGATATCAGGCGCGCAATTCCAGGGATGCAGTTCGAGCCCGCCGATCTGCGCAACCGCTGCCAATCCCTCGACGCGATCGATCTGGACATAAGGCTTACGATCGCCGGAGACCTTCGCGAGCTCCAGCAGGTTCGACATGCCCTGCATGGCATGGCGCTGGAAGAATTTCTCCCCATGGATGCCGTCGGGCGCGCGCACGATCGAGCACGGCCTGCCCTTGAGATGGACGATCATCCATTCGCCGATCGCCTCGAAATAGCGTGCGAGATCGAGCTTCGTCACCGCCTCGCCGTCGAACGCGTCGGGCCACATCTCCTTGTCGGGTTTCGAGATCACGACACCCATGACAACCGAGGATTTGTCGGCAGCCGATTTCGCAGCTCTCGCTGCAGCCTTGCCCGGCTTCGGCTCGGCGATCTCGGCTTTGGCCGGCTCCTCCGCCTCCACCTCCTTCGCCGGCTTGTCCTGGCGCAATCCCTTGAACGCGGCCTGGCGGATATTGCCGCCCTCGGTCCAGCCGGCGAATTCGATCTCGGCCACGAGATCGGGCGTCAGCCAATGGATATCGCGCGTCTTGCGCGGCGCATTCTCGCCACCGAACGGGCTCTCGTCCGACTCATGCGCCTTCAGCACCGGTAGCAGCCGGCGAACCTTGTCCTGTCCGAAGCCGGTGCCGACAATGCCGACAAAGGCGAGATGATCGCCGCGGTAGACGCCGGCCATCAGCGAACGGAATTTTCCGCTGGTGGTCTTCCAGCCGCCCAGCACCACCTCGTGACCGGCGCGGCATTTCGCCTTGGTCCACGATTCGGAGCGGCCGGAGCGGTAGGGCGCATCCAGCTTCTTGGAGACGATGCCCTCGAGCTCCAATTTGCAAGCCGATTGCAGCACCGCATCCCCGCTGCTCTCGAAATGCTCGACATATTGAATCTGCTGCTTCTTGCCTTTCCGCGCTTCCAAAAACCGCTTCAGCCGTGCCTTGCGCTCGGCCAGCGGCAGCGCACGCAAATCCTCCCCCTCGGCGAACAGGAGGTCAAAGGCGTAGAAGATCAGTTGGTCGGTGTTGCCATCGGAGATCGCTGCCTGCAGGGTCGAGAAATCCGGTGTGCCGTTCTTGTCCAGTGCGATGATCTCGCCGTCGATCATCCCGTCCGGCAGCTTGCCGCCCTCTTTCGCAATCGCACCGAACTTGTCGGTCCAATCGAGTCCCTTGCGGGTCTTGAGGGTGGCCTCGCCATCCTCGACGCGCAACTGCACGCGGTAGCCGTCGAACTTGATCTCGTGGCACCAGCCTGCCCCGCCGGGCGGACGGTCGACGGAGGTGCAGAGCTCCGGCGCGACGAAGTCCGGCATCGCGTCGATCTTCTTCGTCTTGGCTTTGGAAGCGCGCGATTTGGATGCCAGCCTGCTCGGCGACGGCGCTTTCGTTTTCGGGCGCGTCTCGCTGGTCTCCTCGCGGTTGGATTGCCAGACCGCATCGGCCTTCGCCTTGGCGCGGCCGTTCTTCGCCAGCATGAACGGCTTCGGCGCCCTGCCCTTGCCGGCGGCGATCTGCTCCATCGTGCGGCCCGAGGCGACAGAACGGTCCTCATCGAGGATGCTTTCCCCGTCGCCATCCTTGGCGTAGTCGTCGCGGTGCTTGATCAGGAGCCAATTGGTGCGCTTGCCGCCGAAGCGATCACCGCGCATCCGCACCAGCACCCAGCTTCCATGCAGCTTGTCGCCATGCAGGGTGAATTTCAGATCGCCTTTCTTGAACCCGGCTTCGGGATCGTCCGATTCCCAGTAGCCGCGATCCCACAGCATCACCGTGCCGCCGCCATACTGGCCTTCCGGAATGGTGCCTTCGAAATCGCCATAATCGAGCGGATGGTCCTCGACCTCCACCGCGAGCCGCTTGTCGTGCGGATCGAGCGACGGCCCTTTCGTCACCGCCCATGACTTGAAGACACCGTCCATTTCGAGCCGAAGATCGTAATGCAGCCGCGTGGCGTCATGCTTCTGGATCACGAAGCGCGGCTGTTTGGCGGGCGCGACCTTGGCCTTGCCGGAGGGCTCCTCGGTCTTGGAGAAGTCGCGCTTCTTGCGGTAGGTGGACAGGTTTCTCTGCAGCACGGATGCACCTCACGCAAATGGCCGCTGCCTTGCGCGGCGGTATATACCAGGAACCAAAACCCCTCGCATCGGTTGAAGTTCCCATATTGTGAAGGATCCGGAGAGTGTAATGGCCCCTCGTGCCTATTGGAAAGGCTCCTTGAAGCTGTCGCTGGTGGCATGCCCGGTGGTGCTGTACCCGGCCTCGACCGCGGTTGCGAAAACCCGCTTCCACATGATCAATAAGGAGACCGGCAACCGGCTGAAGCAGCAGATGGTGGACGCCGAGACCGGCGACGTCGTCGAAAGCGACCAGAAGGCGCGTGGCTATGAGCTCCGGAAAGGGAAGTACGTCGAGATCGAGCCGGAAGAGCTCGAGGCCGTCCAGATCGAGAGCAACCACACCATCGAGATCGAAAGCTTCGTGCCCAGGGAGGAGATCGACAAGCGCTATCTCAACCATCCCTATTACATCGCACCCGATGGCAAGGCCGGCGCTGATGCGTTTGCGGTGATCCGCGACGCGATGAAGGACCAGGACCGCGTCGCGCTGGCGCGCATCGTGCTGACCAACCGCGAGCACGTCATGGCGATCGAGCCGCTCGGCAAGGGCCTGCTCGGCACCACCTTGCGCTATCCTTACGAGTTGCGCGACGAAGCCGATTATTTCGACGATATCAAGACGCCGAAGATCACCAAGGACATGGTCGAGCTGGCGGGCCACATCCTCGACAGCAAGGCCGCCCATTTCGATCCCTCGAAATTCAAGGACGAATATGAGGACGCGCTGAAGGCGCTGGTCCGGCGCAAGGCCGCCGGCAAGACAATCGAGGTACCGGAGCCCGAGGAGCGGCCTAGCAACGTGGTCAGCCTGATGGATGCGCTGAAGCAGAGCCTGAAGGGCCGCTCGGCGGCCAAGAAACGCGGCCATTCGACCGCCCGCCGCCGCCCCTCCCATCGCCGCGCGCCACGCAAAGCCCATCGCTCGACCGCCCGCGCGCGCAAGGCGGGGTAACGACAAACGCCGTCATGACGGAATAGTCATCACCGTCATTGCGAGCGAAGCGAAGCAATCCACTCTTACCCCACTCGCGGTGCCAATGGATTGCTTCGCTTCGCTCGCAATGACGGCTGAGTACTGAGCTAGCGCTTCGCCTTGCGCTTCTTACTGCTCTTCCGCTTCTTCGTCGTCTTCTTCGAAGTCTTCCGCTTCGAAGCCTTCTTCGGCACTTTCCGGCCTTTGGCGCGTGCTTCCGAAAGCCCGATCGCGATCGCCTGCTTGCGGCTCTTGACCTTGCGGCCCGACCGGCCGCTTTTCAGCGTGCCGGACTTGCGCTTCTTCATGGCGCGCCTGACGTCGCCCGACGCTTTCCTGGAATATTTTCGTGCCATTGGCGTTCTCCCGGTTAAGGAAGATTAAGTTCCTGCCCCGGAGAAAGTTCCGCTTTTGCAACCCGCTCAGTCCGCCGCGCGCAATCGGTAGCCGATCCCAGTTTCAGTCAGCACGAATTGCGGACGCTCGGGATCGGCTTCGATCTTCTGTCGAAGCTGACGGACATAGACGCGCAGATATTGCGCATCGGTGAGTTCGTCCCACAATTCCTTCAACAGGAAACGATGCGTCAAGACCTTGCCCGCGTGCTGCACCAGCACACGGAGCAGGTCATATTCCTTCGGCGACAATTTCACCTCGCGGTCGCCGACCTTGACGATGCGGCGCACCAGATCGACCGAAAGATCTCCAGTGCGAAACACTGGCCGCTCGCCCTGCACCTGCAATTGATGCCGCAGCGCCGCGCGCAGGCGTGCCAAGAGCTCATCCATTCCGAACGGCTTGGTCAGATAATCGTCGGCGCCGAGGTCGAGCGCCTGCACCTTGCCAGCCTCGTCGCCGCGGCTCGACAGCACCACGATCGGCACGCTTTCGTTGCGGGCGCGGATCATGCGCAAGAGGTCGTGACCCTGGATATCCGGCAGACCGAGATCGAGGATGATCAGCGCCGGCCCCTGCGCGAGCATTTCCAGCCCCGTCTTGCCGTTGGAGGCTTCGAGAATCTCGTAGCCCTGCGTGCTCAGGCCCATCCGCAACAATTTACGGATCGGCGGCTCATCGTCGATGACCAGAACCTTGATCGGTATGGCGTTCATGCAGCGGTATCCAGCGCAGCGGTGGCTGCCGGAATCGGCAGCCGGATTGTCAACACGGCGCCGCTCCGGTCGGGGCGGTTGGCGGCCGAGATCGTGCCATGCATGGCTTCGACGAATCCGCGGGAGATGGCAAGACCGAGGCCAGTACCGGGACGGACGTGATCGCCCTTCTGGACGCGGTAGAACTTGTCGAAGATGCTTTCGAGTTCGGCCGGCGGAATGCCGCTGCCCTCATCCATGACCTGCAGCATGATCGCCTCCCGGTCCCGCCAGCCGCGGATCGAGATCGTGGTATCGGGCGGGGCATATTTCGCGGCGTTGTCGAGCAGGTTGAACAGCACCTGCTCGAACAGCACTGCGTCAAGCTCCAGCATCGGCAGATCGGCGGCAAGATCGAGCAGGACCTTGTGCCGCACCAGGATCTTGCCGGCGCGTCGCAGCGCGCTGCCGACGATCTCGCCGACATCATGCCGCGCCGTGTTCGGCACGATGGCGCCGGACTCGAGCTTGGTCATGTCGAGCAAATTGGCGATGAAGCGGTTCAGCCGTTCGGACTCGTCGATCACGGTCGCGATCAGGTCGTGCTTCTGCGCATCGGTGAGGTTGCCGGCGAGATCGCGCATGGTCGAGGCGGCGCCGAGCACGGAGGCCAGCGGGGTCTTCAGGTCGTGCGAGATCGAGGTCAGGAGCGCTGAGCGCAGGCGTTCGGATTCGACGGTGCGCTTGACCTTGTCCATGTCCTCGACCAACAGCACGCGCTCGATCGCGAGCGCACCCTGGTCGACCAACGCATCCAGGAGGCGCCGCTGATCCGGCGTCAGCAAGGGGCCGGTCTTGTCGTTATCGATGCCGATGGCGCCGATCAGGCCGCGACCGGTCCGCATCGGCAGGAACAGTCGCTTGGCGCCGGGCAGCGTGTCCGAACCGCGACCGGCCGGCCGATCGTTGGACCAGGCCCAGTTCGCGGCCGCGAGATCGGCATCGTCGAGCTGGTCTTCCGGCGGATAGCCGGCCTTCACCGCGAGCACGCCCTCTTCCGGCAGCAGCAGTACCACGCGCACCTTCAGCATCAGCGCGATCTGGTAGGCGGTCGCCCACAACACGTCGTCGAGCGTCGCGGTGCCCGCGAGCTTGCGGCTGAAGGCGTAGAGCGACTCGGTCATGCGCACGCGACTGATCGCAGTATCGGCCTGGATACGCACCCGCGCGGCAACGTTGGAGACCAGAAGCGCGATCAGCATGAAGAAGAAGAAGGCCGCGACATTGGTCGGATCGGTGATGGTGAAGGTGTAGACCGGCGGCAGGAAGAAGAAATTGTAGCACAGCGAGGCCACCACGCTCGTGAGCAGCGACGGCCACAGGCCATAGCGCACGGCCACCACGACCACCGCGGTAAGGAACACGAGATCGACGTTCTCGACGCCGAAACGCGGGTGAACCAGCTCGGCCGCGCCGAGCGCGAGCGCCGTGATCAGGAGCGACTTCGCGTAAGGCTGCAGGTCGAACGGCTCGGTCCGCGCCGCCGTCTGCACTGTCGGTCTACTATCGAGGCCGGCGGGCAGCTCCTCGCCAGCGATGACATGCACGCTGATGTTGCCGGCGCGCCGCACTAGGTCATGCACGACCGAGCCCCGCAGGATCTCGAACCAGCGCGAGCGCGACGACTTGCCGATCACGACATGCGTGACGTTGGTGGACTGCGCAAAATTGATCAGATCGTCGGCGATATGCCGATGCACGGCGGGAATCGTCAGCGCCTCGCCGCCGAGCGATTCGGCAAGCCGCATCGTGTCGGCGAGCCGGTCGCGCTGCTCGTCGGTGAGCTGCAGGCTGCGCCGGGTCTCGATGCTAATAGCGGTCCAGGGCGCGTGCAGGCGGTCGGACAGCCGCTTGGTGTAGCGCACGAGGCCGGCCGCGCGCGGATCCTCGCTGACGCAGACCAATATACGCTCGCCCGCAGCCCAGGGACCGGCGATGGCATTGGCCTGCATGTGGGTGAGCAGCTGCTCGTCGACCCGCTCGGCGGTCCGCCGCAGCGCCAGTTCGCGCAGCGCGGTCAGGTTGCCCGGCGAGAAATAATGCTGAAGCGCCCGCTCCGCCTGCTTGGGCACATAGACCTTACCCTCTTTCAATCGCTGGATCAGGTCGTCGGGCGTGAGGTCGATCAGCTCGATCGCATCGGCGCGGTCGAAGATCGAATCCGGTACGGTCTCGCGCACCCGCACATGCGTGATCTGCGCGACGACGTCATTGAGGCTTTCGATGTGCTGGATGTTGACGGCGGTGTAGACGTCGATGCCGTGGGAGAGCAATTCCTCGACGTCGAGATAGCGCTTCGGATGGCGGCTGCCGGGCGCGTTGGTGTGGGCGAGCTCGTCGACGATGGCAAGTTGCGGGCGGCGCGCGATCAGCGCGTCCAGGTCCATCTCTTCGAGGACCTGGTCCTTGTAGCTGATCCGCTTGCGCGGGATCACCTCGAGCCCCTGCAGCAGCGCCTCGGTCTCGGCCCGGCCGTGGGTCTCGACAAGACCCACCACCACATCGGTGCCGCCTTTGAGCTTGGCGTGCGCGCCCTGCAGCATCTCGTAGGTCTTACCGACGCCGGGGGCGGCGCCGACGAAGATCTTCAGCCGCCCGGATGCGTCGTTCTCTCGCCGGGCGGCTTCCAACAGCGCGTCCGGCGAGGGTCGCTTTTCAAGATCGCGATGCTCATTTGCCATAGGGCAAATATAGTCGCGTCATGCCATTCGTCCTAGCCGCCTTTACTTCGAAGCGCCATCCAAAGCGAGATTGAGTGCCAGGACATTCACCCTGGGCTCGCCGAGCACGCCGGCGAAGCGGCCCTTGGTGTTGGCTTCGACGAGCTGGCGGACCTGCAGCTCCGGCAGGTTGCGCGCCTTCGCCACCCGCGGCACCTGGAAGAGCGCCGCCTCCGGCGAAATATCGGGATCGAGGCCGCTTCCCGAGGTGGTGACGAGGTCGATCGGCACCGGCTGGGACGGATTTTCCGCCTTCAGCTTCTCGACGTCCTCCTTGATGCGGTCGTTCAGCGCCTTGCTGGTCGGGCCGAGGTTGGAGCCGCCGGAGTTCGCCGCGTTATATGGCGCGGACACCGTCTTGGAGGAGTCGTTCGGATCCGGCGCCAGCGTCGCCGACGGCCGGCCGTGGAAGTATTTGTCCTCCTTGAACTCCTGCCCGATCAAAGCGGAGCCGATGACCTTGCCGTCCTTCTCGATCAGGCTGCCCTGCGCCTGCGTCGGGAAGATCACGCCGGCGATGGCCGTGATCGCCAGCGGATAGGCGAGGCCCGTGACTGCCGTCAGCAGCAACAGAAGGACGATGGCGGGACGAATTTCTCTAAGCATGGTTGTCTCCTCAGGCCAGGTGCAGGGCGGCGACGACGAGGTCGATCGCCTTGATGCCGATGAAGGGAATGATGATGCCGCCCAAGCCGTAGACCAGCAGATTGCGGCGGAGCAGCGCGCCGGCGCCGATCGCGCGATAGGCGACGCCCTTCAGCGCCAGCGGGATCAGCGCGATGATAACAAGCGCGTTGAAGATGATCGCCGACAGGATGGCGCTCTGCGGGCTCGCAAGACCCATGATGTTGAGCACGCCGAGCTGCGGATAGAACGCCAGGAACATCGCCGGGATGATCGCGAAATATTTCGCGACGTCGTTGGCGATCGAGAACGTCGTCAGCGCACCGCGGGTCATCAGGAGCTGCTTGCCGATCTCGACCACTTCGATCAGCTTGGTCGGGTTGGAGTCGAGGTCGACCATGTTGCCGGCTTCGCGCGCGGCCTGCGTGCCGGTGTTCATGGCGACGCCGACGTCAGCCTGGGCGAGCGCGGGCGCGTCGTTGGTGCCGTCGCCGCACATCGCCACCAGCTTGCCCTTGGCCTGCTCGTCGCGGATCAGCTTGAGCTTGTCCTCGGGCGTGGCCTGCGCCAGGAAATCATCGACGCCGGCTTCGGCCGCGATCGCCGCCGCGGTCATCGGATTGTCGCCGGTGATCATCACGGTGCGGATGCCCATGCGGCGCAGTTCGGCGAAACGCTCGCGGATGCCGCCCTTGACGATATCCTTGAGGTGGATGACGCCAAGCAGCCGGCCGTCCTTGGCCACGGCGAGCGGCGTGCCGCCCTCCTTGGCGATCTCGTCGGCAATGCCCTGCAGTTCGCGGGCCGCGTCGGTGCTGACGCCGGCCTGGATCGCCCGCACCGCGTTGCCGCTCGCGAGCGACTGCGCGGTGCCGCCGCCGATATAGTTGAGGATCGCATCCACCGCGCCCTTGCGGACCGCGGACGAACCGGCATCGATGCCGCTCATGCGGGTCTGTGCGGTGAACGGCACGAAGGTCGCGGCAAGCTCGTGCATGTCGCGGCTGCGGATGCCGTATTTCTCCTTGGCCAGCACGACGATGGAACGGCCTTCCGGCGTCTCGTCGGCGAGCGAGGCGAGCTGCGCGGCATCGGCGAGCTCCTGCTCGGTGACGCCACGCACCGGACGGAACGCGGTCGCCTGGCGGTTGCCGAGCGTGATGGTGCCGGTCTTGTCGAGCAGCAGCGTGTCGACGTCGCCGGCGGCTTCCACCGCGCGGCCCGACATCGCCAGCACGTTGAAGCGCACCAGGCGGTCCATGCCGGCGATGCCGATCGCCGAGAGCAGCGCGCCGATCGTGGTCGGGATCAGCGTCACGAACAGCGCCACCAGCACCACGACCGAGATCGAGCCGCCGGCATAGGCCGCGTAGCTCGGGATCGTCACGGTCGCGAACACGAAGATGATGGTGAGGCCGGCCAGCAGGATATTCAGCGCGATCTCGTTCGGCGTCTTCTGCCGCTCGGCGCCTTCGACCAGGCGGATCATGCGATCGATGAAGGTCGAGCCCTGCGCCGCGGTGATGCGGACGCGGATCCAGTCGGACAGCACCTGCGTGCCGCCGGTCACCGCCGAACGGTCGCCGCCGGATTCACGGATCACGGGCGCGGACTCGCCGGTGATCGCGGCTTCGTTGACCGAGGCGACGCCTTCGATCACCTCGCCGTCGGACGGGATGATGTCGCCGGCCTCGACCAGCACGATATCGCCGACCTTGAGCGTGGTACCGGGGACGAGGCGATAGTTCCGCCCCGAACCATCCAGCAGCTTGGCCTGGCTCTCCGTTCGCGTCTTCTTCAGCGAATCCGCCTGCGCCTTGCCGCGGCCCTCGGCGACGGCTTCCGCGAAATTGGCGAACAGCACCGTGAACCAGAGCCAGAGGATGATCTGGAACGTGAAGCCGATGTTCTCCGCGCCGGTGGCGAGGTCACGCAGGAAGATCATCGTGGTGAGCGCAGCGACGATCTCGACCACGAACATCACCGGGTTCTTCGCCATCAGCCGCGGATCGAGCTTGACGAAGGACGATTTGATCGCGGGCACAAGGATCTTGGGGTCGAGCATCGTCGACGCCCTCACCTGTTTTTGCAGTTTCATGGTTTCCATGGATGTGACTCCAATCAATTCGATCAGAACAGGGTATTGGCGTTGCTCGCGAGCTGCTCGACGATCGGTCCGAGCGCCAGCGCGGGGAAGAAGGTGAGGCCGCCGATGATCAGGATCACGCCGACGACAAGGCCGACGAACAGGCCACCGGTGGTGGGGAACGTGCCGGCCGACGGTGGGACCGACTTCTTCTGCGCCAGCGAACCCGCAATGGCCATCGCCGGCACGATCATGAAGAAGCGGCCGACGAACATCGAGCTTGCGAGCGTCAGGTTGTAGAAGAAGGTGTTACCGGTGAGGCCCGCGAAGGCCGAGCCGTTATTGCCGGTCGCCGAGGTGAAGGCATAGAGCACCTCGGTGAAGCCGTGCGGGCCGGCGTTCGCCATCGAAGCAACCGCGGACGGCAGCACCACGGCAACCGCGGTCCAGCCGAGATACATCAGCGGCAGCACCAGGATCGCGAGCATCGCCATCTTGACCTCGCGCGCCTCGATCTTCTTGCCGACATATTCCGGCGTGCGGCCGACCATCAGGCCGGCGACGAAGATCGCCAGCACGACGAACAGCAGCATGCCATAAAGACCGGCGCCGACGCCGCCGACGATGATCTCGCCGAGCTGCATGTTGATCAGCGGGATCATGCCGCCGAGTGCGGTGAAGCTGTCATGCATGGCGTTGACGGCGCCGCAGGAGGCCGCGGTGGTGATGACCGCAAACAGCGACGAAGCAACGATGCCGAAGCGAACCTCCTTGCCCTCCATGTTGCCGCCGGTGAGACCCAGCGCATGCAGCGCCGTAGTGCCGTTGGCCTCGGACCAGTAGGTGACAAGAACGCCGGCGATGAACAGCACGCCCATTGCGGCGAGGATCGCCCAGCCCTGGCGCTGGTTGCCGACCATGCGGCCGAACACGTTGGTGAGCGCGGCGCCGATCACGAAGATCGAGAGCATCTGCACGAAGTTCGACAGCGCGGTCGGATTCTCGAACGGATGCGCGGCATTGGCGTTGAAGAAGCCGCCGCCATTGGTACCGAGCATCTTGATCGCGACCTGCGAAGCCACCGGGCCGACGGCGATCGTCTGCTTGGCACCTTCGACCGTCGTTGCATCGACATAGGGTCCGAGCGTCTGCGGCATGCCCTGCGACACCAGGAACAGCGCGTAGACGATGCAGATCGGGAGCAGGATGTAGAGCGTGCAGCGTGTGATATCGACCCAGAAATTGCCGATCGTGCGCACCGAGGCGCGCGCAAAGCCGCGGATCAACGCCACCGCAAGCACAATGCCGGTCGCCGCCGAGAGGAAGTTCTGGTGCGTCAGGCCGAGCATCTGGACCAGATACGACACCGTGCTTTCGCCGCCGTAGTTCTGCCAGTTGGTGTTGGTGAGGAACGAGACCGCGGTGTTGAACGACAGATCCGGGGCGACGGCGGCCTGGTCCGCCGGATTGAACGGCAGCATCGCCTGCAGCCGCATCACGCCGTAGATGATCAGGAAGCCGCCGACATGGAACAGCAGCATGGCGACCGTATAGGTCAGCCAATGTTGTTCACGCCGTTCGTCGACGCCGCTGATCCAGTAGAAGCCGCGCTCCACCGGGCGCAGCACCGGAGACAGGAAGGTCGCCTCGCCGTTGAAGACGCGCGTCATGTACCAGCCGAGCGGCTTCACCAGCGCAACAACGATGGCGCAATAGAGGATAATTTGAAACCAGCCGATGGCGGTCATGGCATTAAACCTTTCGAATGGGCTTTGAGCGCCGCAGCACGGCGAGCACGCCGACCAACAGGATGGTCAGCGCTGCATCCGCCAGGAGAAGCTGCCCGAGCATGAACATGGCCTGATCAAAACCGCTCAGGGCGCAGCAGCGCGTAGGTGAGATAGAAGAGAAGGCCGAGCGAGACGAGGCCGGCGAGCGAATAGTCGAAGATCATGGCGCGTCTCCTCACAGCCGTTCGCAGGCGTAGGCGTAGCCTATGCCTGCCGCGAAAAATGCCGCGGCGAGCACCAGCATGACGAGATCAAGCATTGGAGGCTCCTATGCATAGTGGGCCGACAAACGGCCCGTTTTGGTTCCCAGGTGAAGTGCCACCCGCCGCATAGGTTTTCGAGATGTAGGCTGCGGCGGCGTTATAGGAATCTTATAAAGATGCCCGTTCCCGAGCCTGCGCGCCGCGGCGAAGCCTTGGGCGCAGCCGGGACCCACAACCTCAGATCGTGTTCCGGAAAGGTGGGGCCGCCGCAGCGTGCTTTCAAACACAGACTGGTGATATGGGTCGTGGCGCTCGCCAGGGCGACGCGTGAGATTTCCCTTCGCGCGTCCTTTCATCTTTATGGAATCCCTATATTTCCGCGCCTTGCCCCATCTCGTTTTCAAATGGCGTTTTGACCACCTTTGACCTGCGGCATTTCGTCAAGCCGCATGATCGATGAGTCCCGCCATGCCGCTGCTTTCAGAACCCGTTACCGCTGACCTCAGCCTCCGGCTGCGCGACGCCGGTCGCGTGACGGTCGAACTGATGTCCGATCTCATCCGCGACTGTTGCCGGCGTTTTCCGTCGCAGGGGCAAAGCGGCAAGACCGCGCGCGTCGAGGCATTGACGAAACTCGGCGCATGGACCGACGCGGCGCTGGCGCTGCTCGACCTGGAACTGCCGCAATGGCAGGTCCGTCGCCTCGCCTATGACGACGGCGAATGGTACTGCTCGCTGTCGCGCGAGCGCGAATTGCCTGATTGGCTCGATCAATCGATCGAGACCCATCACGCCGACCTGGCGCTTGCCATCCTGAGCGCATTCGTCGAGGCCCAGCGGATCTCCGCACCGTCGAGCCGGCCCAGCGTGCCAAGCGTCGAGCGTCATGCCGACAGCTTCTATCAGCCGATGCTGAGCGACAATTTCGCCTGAGCGAGCAACGCCGTGCAGCCGCTGCCCAACCTGCCGCAAAAGCTGAACTCGGCCCAGGTCCTGGTTCGATTTTGCTTTCGCCTGCTCGTCCTGGCCGGCTTCGCACTCTTTGGCAGCATCGGCTTTGGCCGCAGCTTGATAGCCCTGCTGTGGATGTCCATCGTGCTTTGTGCCGTCATCGCCTTAATGCGGCGAGAGCAATTCATGGACGCCGACCTCAACCATTGGGACGAGATGGCCGCCTATGCCGCGCTTTGCGCACTCGCCTCCGCCACCGGCAGGTAGCCCTGCGACAATCCTGGGACCTTATACGTCCCTTATGAGATCGGCCGCCCGCCCTCCTCGATTTCATATCCATCCGCAAAGATATTGAACGCGTTACCAAGTCTCGTGAGGGAATCACAAAAATGAAACTCGTGAACATCAAGCTCGACGAACCTCCATCGTGCAGCTCCGCGTCGACCATCGTCTTTATCGGAAGAAACAGGCGCGGCCAGTGGGTCGCCCAGGAACAGAACGGTCTCTACGGCGGGCTGTTCATCAATCGCGCCCAGGCGGTCAAGTACGCACTGTTCGAGAATGGGCACCACCCGGAAACCATCGTCGAGTTGTCGCGCGAGTTCGAACTCGACATGAACAGCAGTTCCGCCGCCCTCTCCTCACCAGCAACAGCCACGCGACGCGTCGCCTGATTCGGCCCGCGCCCCACATACAGGAGGATCCAGATGGTGCAGCCTTGTTCCCTTGCTGGCCGCGATCAGGTCGTCGATACGATGATCGCGCTGACGCACCTGTCCAACCTGCACCGCACGATCATCGCCGGAAGCGGGTCCATGGAGCTCTATCTTTCGCTGCGCCGTCGCGGCTTCGTTCAGGTCGCGACGTCTGCAACATGCCGCGTGCCCAGGAGACAGCACGGTATCGGCCTGCTGACGGGCGACAAATCCCTGCCGGCGATCGAGGCGGCGCTGCTGGAGATCTCGCAGTTCCTCAGCGCCAACGCCACCATTGCGATCCTGATCGACTCCCGCGAGGGCGAATTCTGCCTCAGCATCCGAAGAAAGCTCGAGCAGATGGGCTTTCGGATCGAGGCAGGCGTGAGGTGCCAACGCGGCCTCGTGCTTGCCGCCCACCGCCAGGGTTTCGCGCGAATGGAAAGAGCGGCGTAAGTCGCGAGGCGTTTGCGCGGCCGCTCATTGACCAATGAAGACGGAAGCGAGATGACGATCAGGAAACGTCATCTCACTTGAGCGCGCCGGCGACCTCGCTGGGAGGGCGTTACGAATGGAAGCGCAGGATCCGGTCGAGTGGCGCAGCAGGGTGCTGCGCGCCTGGCAACTGGCGCTCCTGCGCTTTGCCGTGACGCTCGACAATACCGATCGGTTGAACGTGATGGCGACTGCCGCCGAGATCGATCGCGGAAGCCACCGCGGTGAGGAGCAGGCGAATTTCCACTTCTTCCGCAAGGTCAGCGCCGATCTCTGCACCTCCATTCTGCGGCAGAACGACGCCGCCGATGCCAATCTGCGTCAGTACATCGAGCGGATCGAAGATATTCGCCTGAAGCGGGCATTCGCAAGCGCGGTCGAAATCGATATCGACGCTGCACCGCCGCGCATAAGAAAACCGAGGACCAACGATTGGCTCTGGCGCGGACTCGCACCGCGCGGCAATACTTCGCTTCCTGCACGCCGACGCACCGGCTAGATGAGATCGACCTGTCCGCGAGTTCACCTCTCCCGCTTGCGGGAGAGGTCGGCGCGCAGCGCCAGGTGAGGGCTCTCTCCACTCGGGGAATCCCAACGCGGAGACACCCTCACCCCGACCCTCTCTCGCAAGCGGGAGAGGGAGAGCAGCATCCACCGGCGCTTATCGAGGCGTCTCGCATTCCTATGGATCTCACGTGCATCATGGCCGCGATCCCTTTCAATGCGTTCAGAGAAGCAGTGCGAAAGCCTTGAACGCATCATTTTCCACACGGAGCACCAATGAAATCAGACTGGCTCACGGGTTACATCGCCGACCTTCCGACACCGTTTGACGAGGACGGCGAAATCGATCTCGACGCATTTGCGCGGCTATGCGAGCGTCAGATCGCGTCCGGCGCTGCGGCGATCGTGGTCGGCGAGACCACGGGCGAGGCGCCGACACTGACGACGGGAGAGAAGGCCGGCCTCATTCGCCATGCCGTCGAGATCGCGCATGGCCGCGTCCGCGTCATCGCCGGCGCCGGATCCAACTCTACGGATCGAGCAATCGAACTGACGCGGCAGGCGGAGGCCGCCGGTGCCGAGGCCGTGCTCTCGGTCGTCCCCTATTACAACAAGCCGATGCAATCAGGAATCCAGGCGCATTTCCGCGCGGTTGCCGAGGCGACTGCGCTGCCGGTCATCCTGCACGACGTTCCCTCGCGCACCCTTCGCGAAATCTCCGATGCAACGCTGGCGTGCCTCACTGAATCCGAACAGTTCATCGCCTTGCGCGACAGCAGCGGCGATGTCGGACGCCTCGTCCGCATACGGACGTCGTTACCGCCACATTTCCGCTTGCTGTCAGGCGATGATCTGACCGCCCTGCCCTTCATGGCTGCCGGCGGTCACGGTTGCATCTCCACGGTGGCGAACCTCGTGCCGGAACTGTGCCAGGCGGTTTATGCAAGCCTCAAAGAAGGACGTCTGCAATCGGCCAGGTATCTGTTCAGCCGCCTCGTCCCGATTGCCGGGCTGCTCGCCGCCGAACACCCGGCGGCGCTGAAATATTCGCTCGCGCTGCTTGGGCTGATGCGGCCCGATACACGCCTGCCGATCGTTCCGTTGAACGACGCGTCCAAGGCCGAGCTCACAAAGGCGATTGCCGAACTCGGCGAAGAATTCCCCGAGCGGGATGCCTCTTCCTTGAATCATCATCCCGCTCCTGTTCCTGCTTGAGCATGATCTTTTTGGAGTGCGGGTCCAGTCGATTCGATCAGAAAGGCGCGCGCAAGCCAGTCATAACCAGCCCGAGCGACGAAAGCGCACATAGAGAAGCGCGCAGGCGCCGAAGATCGCGGCGAGAACGAAGTAGTAGCCGTAAGACCATTTGAGCTCCGGCATGTTCTCGAAGTTCATGCCGTAGATTCCGGCAACGGCCGTAGGCACCGCCAATATCGCGGCCCAGGCCGCCAGGCGGCGGGCGATCTCCGTCTGCTGTGACTGGCCCGCCATCATGCTTGCTTCAAAAGCGAACGCGAGAATTTCGCGTAGCGAATCGATGTCTTCCTGCGCTCTCTTGGCGTGATCCAGGACATCGCGAAACAGCGGCTTCATCGCCTCGTCGAGGGCGATGACGTCCATATGTTCCAGCCTGCGGCAGACATCGACGACCGGCCCTACCGCGCGTCGCAGTTGCAACAGATCGCGCCGTAGCTTGTACAGCCGGTCGAACTGGAACTTGAGGTGTGATCTCCGAAGCACCGCTTCTTCCAGGGCTTCGACTTCAGCCTGGATCGCTTCGATCACGGGCGAGTAGTTGTCGACGATAAAGTCGAGGATCGCATAGAGGATGTAATCTTCGCCCTGCGCCAGCGAGGTGGTGCAGGTCTCGCAGCGCTCGCGCACCGCGGCATAAGAGGTCGATGCGCCGTGACGGACCGAGACCACGTAGCCCTGTCCGACGAATATGTGAGTCTCGCCGAAGGCGATATGACTGTCGATCATTTGCGCCGTTCTCGCGACAACGAACAGCGCGTCGCCATATTGCTCGACCTTGGGGTGCTGGTGAGCCTTCGATGCGTCTTCGATCGCCAGCGGATGCAGGTCGAACTGGCCTTGAATTCTCTCGAGCAGTTCGGCACTCGGCTCCAGCAAGCCGATCCAGACGACATGGCCGGGCCTCCTCGACCACTCGCCGGCCTCGTCAATGGAAATGTCCGTGACGCGCCGTCCGTTCGCATAGACGCTGGAGGCAACGACACCGGGTTGATCGATCCGTGGACGCGCTTGATGACCGGACGCCCACCGGCGTGGACTCTCGAATTCCGGATTCTTCTCGTTTGCCAGCATAGGATGCCCACCTGCGCGCCCGACCGATCAACGGCCGGCAGTCCGGTAGGTTCCCGCGCGGCCCTCGCCTACTCCGCGGCCGAGCGGAATTCGGCCTTTTCCGCGCGCACGGCGCAGAATTTGAACTCCGGAATCTTGCCGAACGGATCGAGCGCCGGATTGGTCAGGAGATTGGCCGCCGCCTCCGCATAGCAGAACGGCATGAACACCATATTCTCCGGCACGTCGCGGTCGGAGCGCACCTTGACCTCGACCGCGCCGCGGCGGGTCTGAAGCCGGATGAAATCGCCGGGCCAGAGCTGCATCCGCCGCATGTCCTTGGGCGACATGAAGGCGACCGCCTCCGGCTCGATCTGGTCGAGCACCGCGGCGCGGCGGGTCATCGAGCCCGTGTGCCAGTGCTCCAGCACGCGGCCGGTCGAGAGCACCATCGGATATTCGTCGTCCGGTATCTCATCCGGCGGGATGACATGCGCCGGCACGATCTTGCCGCGGCCGCTCTCCGTCGGGAAGCCGGTGGTGAAGATGATCTCGTTGCCGGGCTTGTGCGGATCGTCGACCGGATAGGTCACGGCGCCCTCGCGCACCAGCCGTTCCCAGGTGATGTTTTTCAAGGACGGCATCAGCTCGGCCATCTCAGCGAAGACATCGGCCGGGCCGCCATAATTCCACGGCAGGCCCATGCGCTTTCCGATCTCCTGGATGATCCAGAGATCCTGCCGCGCATCGCCCGGCGGCTTGATCACCTCGCGCGCGAGCTGCACGCGGCGGTCGGTGTTGGTGAAGGTGCCGGACTTCTCCGCAAAGGCCGAAGCCGGCAGGATCACGTCGGCATGGAACGCGGTCTCGGTAACGAAGAGATCCTGCACCACCAGATGATCGAGCATGGCAAGGGCCTCGCGCGCGTGCTGCAGATCGGGATCGGACATCGCGGGATTTTCGCCCTCGATATACATGCCGCGGATTTCGCCGGCATGGATCGCGTTCATGATCTCGACCACCGTCAGACCGCGGACCGGATCGAGGCTCTTCTGCCACAGCTCCTCGAACTTGCCGCGCAGGTCGACGCGGCCGACCGGCTGGTAATCCGGCAGGAACATCGGGATCAGGCCGGCGTCGGAGGCGCCTTGCACATTGTTCTGGCCGCGCAGCGGATGCAGGCCGGTGCCGGGACGGCCGACCTGGCCGGTGATCAGCGCCAGCGCGATCAGGCAGCGTGCATTGTCGGTGCCATGGACATGCTGGCTGATGCCCATGCCCCAGAAGATGATCGAGGATTTCGCACGCGCATAGAGCCGCGCCACCTCGCGCAACGTGTCGGCCGGAATGCCGCAGATCGACTCCATCTTCTCCGGCGTGAAATCGACAATCTTGGCCTTCAGCTCATCGAAGCCTTCGGTGTAGCCCGCGATATACTGATCGTCCGTCAGCCCTTCGGTGATGATCGTGTTGATCATCGCGTTCAGCATCGCGACATCGCTGCCCGGCTTGAAGGCGAGATGCTTATAGGCGTGGCGCGACAGCGATTGCAGTCGCGGGTCCATCACGATCAGCTTGGCGCCGCGCTTGGCCGCATTCTTGATGTAGGTCGCCGCCACCGGATGGTTCACGGTCGGATTGGCGCCGATCACGATGATCACCTCGGCATCCATCGCCGCGGAGAACGGCGCCGACACCGCGCCGGAATTCAGCCCTTCCGTCAGCGCCGCCACTGAAGACGCGTGGCACAGCCGCGTGCAGTGGTCGACATTGTTGGAGCCGAAGCCGGTGCGCACCAATTTCTGGAACAGATAGGCTTCCTCGTTGGAGCCCTTTGCCGAGCCGAAGCCGGCGAGCGCTTTCACGCCCTTCTCGTCGCGGATCTTGACGAGGCCGCGCGCTGCAATGTCGAGCGCCTCTTCCCAGCTTGCCTCGCGGAAATGCGTGAACGGATTGGCCGGATCGACCTGGTCGTTGGCGTCCTTCTTCGCGTTCGGCAATCGCACCAGCGGCTTGGTGAGCCGGTGCGGATGATGGATATAGTCGAAGCCGAAGCGGCCCTTGACGCAGAGCCGGTTGTGGTTGGCCGGGCCGTCGCGACCTTCCGCATAGATCACCTTCTCGTCCTTGACCTGATAGGTCACCTGGCAGCCGACGCCGCAGAACGGGCAGAGCGAATCCACCTTGCGATCGGGATAAGTGACGCGGGTCTGCGTCTCGTCCAGCATCACCGCGGGCATCAGCGCGCCGGTCGGGCAGGCCTGCACGCATTCGCCGCAGGCGACGCAGGTGGACTCGCCCATGGGATCGTCGAAGTCGAACACGATCTTGGCGTCGGCATTGCGATAGGCCATGCCGATGACGTCGTTGACCTGCACTTCGCGGCAGGCTCGCACGCACAGGCCGCACTGGATGCAGGCGTCGAGATTGACGCGCATCGCCGGATGGCTGGCGTCGGCGTCCCAGCGCTCCGCCGCCGGGAAACGGCTCTCGGTGACGCCGGTCTTCTCGGCCCAATGCCAGAATTTCGAATCGGGATCGTGCGAGGTTTCGCGCGCCGGCTGGTCGGCGACCAGAAGCTCCATCACCATCTTCTGCGCGGCAACGGCGCGGCTGCTGGCAGTCTTCACCTTCATGCCGACGGAAGGTGTGCGCTTGCAGGAGGCGGCGAGCACGCGCTCGCCTTCGATCTCGACCATGCAGGCGCGGCAATTGCCGTCGGGGCGATAGTCCGGCGCCGGCGAGTAACAGAGATGCGGAATCTCCTGGCCCTGGCGCTTCGCCACCTGCCAGATGGTCTCGCCCGCCTTGGCCTCGACCTGCTTGCCGTCGAGTTCGAACTGGATCGTTGTCATTCCGCAGCTTCCTTGAACTCGTCGGGGAAGTATTTAATCACGGAGGTCAGGGGATTCGAGGCGGCCTGACCCAGGCCGCAGATCGACGCATCGCGCATCGCCTGGCTCAGTTCCTCGAGCAACGCCTGGTTCCACACCGGCCGTTCCATCAGCATCGCCGCCTTCTGCGTGCCGACGCGGCACGGCGTGCACTGGCCGCAGCTTTCATCCTCGAAGAAGCGCATCAGGTTCAGCGCCGCAGCCTTCACGCTGTCCACTTGCGACAGGATCACGATCGCCGCCGAGCCGATGAAGCAGCCGTATTTTTCCAGCGTGCCGAAATCGAGCGGGATGTCGTCCATCGCAGCCGGCAGGATGCCGCCGGAGGCACCGCCCGGCAGATAAGCGTGAAGGGTGTGGCCCTCGGCCATGCCGCCGCAATATTCATCGATCAGTTCGCGCACGGTGATGCCGGCCGGCGCCAGCTTCACGCCGGGGTTCTTCACGCGACCGGAGACCGAATAGCTGCGCAGACCGTGACGATCATTGCGACCGTGCGAACTCCACCAGCCCGCGCCCTTCTCCACGATGTCGCGCACCCAGAACAGTGTTTCGATATTGTTGATCAGGGTAGGTTGACCGAACAGTCCGACCTGGAACGGATAAGGCGGCTTGTGCCGCGGCAATCCGCGCTTGCCTTCGATGCTCTCCAGCAAGGAAGATTCCTCGCCGCAGATATAGGCGCCGGCACCGCGGCGGATGTGCAAGGTGGGACCGCCGGGCGGCAGCTTGGCGAGTTCGAGAGGCAGGATCTTGAGCGCCGCCGGATATTCGTCGCGGATGTAGATGTAGACATCGGTGGCATCGACGACATGCGCGCCGATCAGCGTACCTTCCAGGAAACGGTGCAAATCGCGCAGCAGGTAAAACCGATCCTTGAAGGTGCCGGGCTCCCCCTCATCGCCATTGACTGCCATCAGCCGCGGTCCGGGCTCGCCGAGCACCGCGCGCCATTTCCGGCCGGTGGGAAAGCCTGCGCCGCCGAGCCCGCGCAGGCTGGAATGGTCGAGCGCCTTCAGGATGTCTTCCTTGCTGATCCGGCCGGCGCGCAGGTCGTTCAGCAGCTTGTAACCGCCATCCTTCACATAGGCGTCGTAGTCGACATAGGACGGGATAACGGGTTCGATCTCGCCACGCGCAGCCGTCGCCAGCACTTCGGTCGTGGTCGCGCGCATCACGTAGTGATGGCCGACTTCAGCCACCGGGGCCATATCGCACAGACCGACGCAGGGCGCGCGCACCACGCGGATGCCGGGGCCGGCACTGTCCTGCAATTGCTCCAGCAGCTTCTCGCCGCCGAGCATCGCGCAGGTCAGGGAATCGCAGACGCGGATCGTGAGCGGCGCGATGTCCGGCTGGCCCTCCTTCACCACGTCGAAATGCGCGTAGAAGGTCGCGGTCTCGAACACTTCCGCGAACGACAATTTCATCTCGTCCGCGAGCGCGGCGAGATGCGCGGCGGAGATCTGGTGATACTTGTCCTGGATCAGGTGCAGGAATTCGATCAACAGATCGCGCCGGCGCGGCTGGTCACCGAGCAACTCGGCGACTTCATGCGCGGCCGTCGGATCGATCTGACGCCCCTTCGGCGTCGCCTTGGCCTTGCGGCGTCCCGCGCCGGGATGCTCGAACGCGCGAACCTGCTGCACGTCATGGACAGTCATTGAAACATCCCGTTCTCACCACTCATTAGACCGACTCTAACTTCTGGCATGCCAGATGCCAAGAGAAAATTACCGCGCCTAATTAAGCATTTAAGGGACATGCCAACACGCCTATCCCTCCTCGGTTCCGGATGGCGTCGCGAGCGGGAGCATCGCCCGCGACGCCGCCTCCCTCAGAAGATCTTGACCGCGCTCTCCAGCGTCTTCCAAACGCCCCAAGCGAGCGGAATGCCGACAAAAGCCCAGAACAGCGCGGCCTTGGCATCGAGCCCGCCGAAGCCGATGCCGTAGGAACCATGCGGCCCGGCGGCATCCGCGCTCGCGCTCGCCGCCTGCAGTTTTGCCACCTCCGCATCGCTCATATGCCACTTCGCATCGACCGGCTTGACCAGATAGTTGCAGATCAGGCCCGCGATCAGCATGGCGCAGAGGATGTACATCGTGGTGTTGTAGAGCTGGTCGCGCGGAACGCCGGCGGCCAACTGGAACTCGCGGATGTAGTTCACCACGACCGGGCCGATGATGCCGGCGGTCGACCACGCCGTCAGCAGCCGGCCATGGATGGCGCCGACGAATTGCGTCCCGAACATGTCGGCAAGATAGGCCGGCACGGTGGCGAAGCCGCCGCCATACATCGACAGGATGATGCCGAAGCCGAGCACGAACAAGAGTTTCGAGCCCATCGCGGCAAAGGTCGGCGCCAGCGCGTAGAGCGCAATCCCGAGCAGGAAGAACGTATAGTAGGTGTTCTTGCGCCCGATCTTGTCCGACAGCGACGCCCAGAAGAAGCGGCCGCCGATGTTGAACAGCGACAAGAGCCCGGCAAATCCCGCGGCGATGCCGGCGATCTGCACCTTCTGCGACGCGTCGAGCTGGTTGAAGCCGACGTCGGGCAGGCCGATCAGTTTGCCGGCGAAGATCTCCTGCAGCATCGGCGAGGCCATGCCGATCACCCCGATGCCCGCGGAGACGTTGAGGCAGAGCACCCACCAGATCAGCCAGAACTGCGGCGTCTTGTGCGCGTCGTCGAGATGGACGTTCTTGGTCGAGATCATCGCATTGGCCTTGGTCGGCGGCGTCCAGCCCTCGGGCTGCCAGCCGGCCGGCGGGATGCGATAGCGGAAGGCGCCGATCATCATGAACACGAAATAGATCACGCCCATCGCCAGGAAGGTTTCCCAGACGCCGACCGAAGTCGGGGTCTTGAAATAGTTCATCAGGATGTTCGCGAGCGGCGCGCCGATCATGGCGCCGCCGCCGAAACCCATGATGGCCATCCCGGTGGCCATGCCGCGGCGGTCGGGAAACCATTTCACCAGCGTCGACACCGGCGAGATGTAACCGAGCCCGAGACCGACGCCGCCGATCACGCCGGCGCCGAGCCACATCAGCCAGAGCTGATGCACGTAGACGCCGAGCGCGCCGATCAGCAGGCCGCCGGCCCAGCACAGCGCCGCAACGAATCCGGCCTTGCGCGGACCGACGCGTTCGAGCCAGCCGCCCCAGATCGCCGCGGAGACGCCGAGCAGCACGAAGAACAGCGTGTACATCCACCCAAGGCTCGCCACCTTCCAGTCGCAGGTGGTGGTGAACAATTCCTGCCACAGCGACATGTCGGGGCAGGCCTTCGGCGCGTTCAACCCGATCGCGCGCGACAGCGGCAGCCAAAACACCGAGAAGCCATAGGCCATGCCGATGCACAGATGGATGCAGAGCGCGGCCGGCGGCACCAGCCAGCGATTGAAGCCGGCGGTCGCAATCGTCCGCTCCTTGTCGAGGAAGCCAAGCCCCGCGCCGGCCACCGTGCCGGTGCTGCTAATCGTCGTCATCCGATCCTCCCTGCGGCCGCTCTTGCGTAGAGCGTGCTCGCTTTCCTTGATCCCCAAACTCATCTTCGCGAAGCAAGCGCCCCGCGACACTCCCTCGATGCGCTTGGAATTGCCAAGCGCCTTCGAGAACTCCCAACCCGCAACGCGACCCGACACGCTCAGTGCCAGCGTCAGCCCTGATGTGAAGAATGCCCGCCCCAGATCGCTCGTGTCCGAGCGATGCTCCGCGGGCCCCATCGCCTGCGGAGGGATTCAATTGGGCAGAAGGTCTGAAATGTGTCGATAGGAAAAAGGTAGGTATCAACGCAAGCGATTATTGCAGCGCACGGCTATTGTTGCGACGTGGACGAAGCGTCATTGATTTTCTCTATCGCTCCATTCGCCTTCTCGATCAAAAACACGATGCGCTGTTCGCTCCGCTCGGTGATCTCGACCTTGTCGCCGGTCTCGCGGATCAGGTTCGGGATGTCGATCACCGACAATGGATCGGTGCAGAGCACTTCGAGGAAATCACCCGGCGCAACCGCCTTCAATGCCTTGCGCGTCTTCAGCGCGGGCAGCGGACATTTGAGACCGGTAAGATCGAGTCTGGTCGTGGTCATGTCTGTGAACATGGCGAAGCATTGGCGCAGCGTCAATCGGCTGCGCGACAGCTTCAGATCAAGCTTGCATAGGACAGGAACCCGACGCTCTGGCCGGGCTCGACGCGGGCGATTTGTTCGCCCAGCTCGACCAGGCCGTCGGTGTCGACCAGCGACGACAACAGCCCCGCGCCCTCGCGCGGAAATTTGATGGCTTCAAGCATGCCATCCGGCGCTTTGCGCAGATTGACGCGGACATATTCGCGGCGCCCGATCTTCTTCTTGTAGGTGAATTCGGCGCGGACCGGCATCGGCACCAGCGGCTCCGGCGCGCCGCCGGACAGCGCCAGAATGGTCGGCCTCACCACGTGAACGAAGGTGACGAAGCTCGCAACCGGATTGCCCGGCAGGCCGATGAACGGCGTGCCGCCGATGATGCCCATCGCCACCGGACGGCCCGGCTTGATCGCCATCCGCCACAGCACCAGGCGGCCGACGCTCTCGACGCCGGCCTTGACGTGATCCTCCTCGCCGGTCGAGACACCGCCCGTGGTGAGGATCAGATCGTGATTGCCGGCAACGTCCTTCAGCGCGCGTGCGAGGCTCGCAGGCTCGTCGCGCAGGATGCCGAGGTCGCTGACGTCGCAGCCGAGCCGCCGCAGCATCGCCATCAGCATGAAGCGGTTGGAATCGAACAGCTGCGGCGCCGCGCGGCGCTCGCCGGGCGAGACCAGTTCGTCGCCGGTCGAGAACACCGCGACGCGGATGCGCCTGATCACATCGAGCCTGACAAGGCCGAATGCCGCGGCCAGCGCCACGTCCTGCGGCCGCAGGCGCTTTCCCCTCTGCAATGCGGCGTGGCCGAGCGGAATGTCTTCGCCCGCGGGCCGCACATTGGCGCCCGGCTTCAGGCCGGCGGGCACGACGACCTTATCGCCGTCGACGCGCACATCCTCCTGCATGAACACGGTGTCGGCGCCGTCAGGCATCGGCGCGCCCGTGAAGATGCGCACGGCATGGCCGGGCGAGATCGGCGCATTCGCGGCGGCACCCGCCTGCAACCGTCCGCTGATCGTGAACGCCTGCTCCGCATCCTTGGGAAGATCGCGGCTTGCGACCGCGTAGCCATCGACGGCGGAGTTGGTGAATGGCGGCAGCGGCAGCGGCGCCAAAATGTCATTGGCGAGGATGCGCCCGTCGGCCTCTGCCAATGCGATGGTCTCGAGATCTGCTATCGCGGTCACCCGCGTCGCGATCAGGCCCACAGCTTCGTCGACCGACATCATCGGCCCGCCAAAGGCAAAGCAATCGTCGGACAGTTGCGCCATTCAGGTCTCGCTCTTCGCCAGGATCTCGTCGACCGCAGCAGCGGCGCGCTGCATCATGGCGGCAACGGAGGTGACATCGTCGAGATGGGCGGTCGGCAGCCGGCTTTCAATCGCCACATCGGTCGCGATCCCGACAATGCCGGGATCATCCGGGAACAGCAGCGGCTTGTTGTTGGCGGCACGGTGCACCTCGATCTTGCGCAGCGGCTCGCGCTTGAAGCCTTCGACGATGACGAGGTCGACCGGCGACATCTTGGCGAGCAGCTCGGCCAATCGCGGCTCGCCGGCGCCGCGCAATTCATGCATCAGCGCCCAGCGCCGGCTGGAGGACACCAGCACCTCGGTCGCGCCGGACTGGCGGTGCACCCAGGAATCCTTGCCGGGCACGTCGACGTCGAATTCGTGATGGGCATGCTTGATCACGGACACGCGAAGGCCTTGTCCGAGCAGATGCGGAATCACGCGCGACAGCAAGGTGGTCTTGCCGGCACCGCTCCAGCCTGCGAGTCCGATCACTTTCATACGACCTCGTCCAAAAAGGAACCCGTTCGTTCCGCCGTCGTTGCGAGCGCCACGCCGTCATTGCGAGGAGCGAAGCGACGAAGCAATCCACCTCTCCGCTCGCAGCGCCATGGATTGCTTCGCTCCGCTCGCAATGACGGGACAACCCATATTTCCTCAAGCCTCCGACATGCTTATATCGGATGGCAGGGAAAGTCATGCTAACCTGGCCGCCATGATGAAGATCGAGAAAGCGCCCGTTCCCCTGATCGTCCCCAATCCGGACGACCCACGCCTGACCGAGCGCGTGATGGGGACCGACCAGACCGGCGCCAGCGTCGAGATCAAGGTCCCCATGGAACGGCCGCTGACGCTGTACCTGAACGCGCAGGAGATCGTCACCATGATGACGATCGGCGACTACCCGGAATATCTCGCGCTCGGCTATCTGCTCAACCAGAACATGCTGAAATACGACGACGTCGTTACCGAGGTGGAATATGACGACGACCTTCAGGTGGTGGTCGTGCGCACCGAGCATCACACCAATTTCGAGCAGAAATTGAAGAAGCGCACCCAGACCTCGGGCTGCGCCCAGGGCACGGCGTTCGGCGATCTGCTCGAGGCGGTCGAAAGCGTGGCGCTGCCAAGAGCGGAGTTGCGCACCTCCTGGCTTTACCAGATGACCCATGCGATCAACACCATGCCCTCGCTCTATCTCGAAGCCGGCGCGATCCATGGCTGCGTGCTGTGCAAGGAGGGAACGCCGGTCTGCTACACCGAGGACGTCGGCCGCCACAATGCCGTCGACAAGATCGCGGGCTGGATCTATCGCCACGGCGTCGATCCCGGCGACAAGATCCTCTACACCACGGGCCGGCTGACCTCGGAGATGGTGATCAAGACGGTCAGGATGGGCATTCCGATCCTGGTGTCGCGCTCCGGCTTCACCGCCTGGGGCGTCGAGCTGGCGCGGCAGGTCGGCCTGACCCTGGTCGGACGCACGCGCGGAAAACGCTTCATCGCGCTGTCAGGCCAGGAGCGCATCGTGTTCGACCAGAACCTGGATTATGTCGAGGAAGAATCCGCACGCCACAAGCGCAAGGGCGAAGCCCGTGACGATTAGGATGATGAGCGCGAACTGCATCCGAGAAGCGGCTGCGCTCCCTCTCCCGCTTGCGGGAGAGGGTCGGGGTGAGGGTGTCTCCGCGATGGGACTCCCCGTGTGGAGAGAGCCCTCACCCGCTGTGCTGTTCGAGCACAGCGACCTCTCCCGCAAGCGGGAGAGGTGAAGCAGATGACATCGCGCGACAAAATTCCAGGAGTGTTGCTCGCCGGCGGCCTCGCGCGGCGGATGGGCGGCGGCGACAAGCCGATGCGCACGATCGGCGGCCGCAGCATTCTGGACCGCGTGATCGCACGCCTTGCGCCGCAATGCTACGGCCTGATCCTCAACGCCAACGGCGATCCCGCGCGCTTTGCCGCGTTCGGCTTGCCGGTCATCGCCGACGGCGTCGCCGATTTCCCCGGCCCCCTCGCCGGCATTTTGGCGGCGCTGGACTGGATGGCGGCGAACCGGCCCGATGTCTCGCTGGTCCTGAGCGCAGCCGGCGACTGCCCCTTCCTGCCGCGCGATCTGGTCTCGCGGCTCAACGACGCGCTGGTGAAGGAAAACGCGCAATTGGCGGTAGCGGCCTCCGGCGGTCAGTCGCATCCGGTGATCGGCTTGTGGAGCGTGTCGCTGCGCGACGAACTCCGCCACGCCCTCGTCGTCGAAGACGTCAGGAAGATCGACCGCTGGACCGCCCGCTACAAACTCGCCACCGTGACCTGGCCGACCGAGCCGCTCGATCCCTTCTTCAACGCGAACACGGTCGAGGACATCGCGGAGGCAGAACGGCTCGCGGCGCTCGATGCGGCACCAGACTGACACTGCTGTCATTCCGGGGCGCGCCTCTTGGCGCGAACCCGGAATCCATCTGGCCGCAGACGCAAGTGGAGCAATGGATTCCGGGCTCGATGCTATCGCATCGCCCCGGAATGACGAGCCGTTTCCGCGACCGCCTTCTCATTCCCCTCTGATCCGCCGCTCCAGGTGCAGCGTGCGTTCGCGCAAGGAATCGTAGATCGGTGCGTTGTGCACCAGCGATGGCAGCAGCATCGCCACGAAGCAGGCGCCGAGCATGGGCAGCAGCATCGTCACATTGCCGGTCATCTCGGCGACGAGAACAATGCCGGTCACCGGCGCACGCACCACGCCCGCGAAGAACGCGGCCATGCCCACCAACGCAAATGCATGCGGCTCGATCGCGAGTTCCGGAAATGCGAAGCGGCAGGCTGCTCCGAACAGCAGCCCGGACTGGGCTCCCAGCACCAGCAATGGCGCGAACAGTCCGCCGGGAGTACCGGCGGCGTATGACAGAGCACCGAGCCCGAACCGGATCAGGAATGCGAAGGCGACGATGGCGATGCCATCCTGGCCGGTCAGCGTGCGTTGCGTGATCTGATCTCCGCCGCCGACCAGGTCAGGCGCGAACCATGCCAACAGGCCGACGCTTGCGCCGATCAATCCGGCGCGGAGTTCGATCGGCAACCGCGCCAATCGGTCGCCGGCAGCGAGGAATGCAAGCAGGGTGCGGTTGTAGGCGACAGCGAGCAGGCCCGCGACGGCACCCAGAACAAGGAACAGCGGCGCGGATAGGGCGCTCGGCGTGCCGAGCGGGGCGACCTGGAAGTCGGGCGCATCGCCGATGAACAACCTCGCAACCGGGATCGCCGTTGCCAACGCCGCGAGGGCGGCGACAGCGACGCGGCGCTCGAACCTGTGCATCAGTTCCTCGAGCACAAAGGCGAGCCCGGCAATCGGCGCGTTGAATGCCGTCGCCAGCCCCGCACCGGCGCCGGCCGCCAGCAGCACTCGCCCGTCCGCCCAGCACAGCCGGCAGAGGCGCGCGGTGAAGACCGCGATGCCGGCACCCATCTGGACGGTCGGCCCCTCGCGGCCCAGCGCCAGCCCGGAGCCGATCGCCAGGAGTCCGCCGATGAATTTCACCGGCACCAGGACAAACGGCGCCGGCGGGACCTGCCCATGCAGCACAGCTTCGACATGCGGAATGCCGCTGCCCGAAGCGTGTGGCGAAAATCGCCGCACCATCCACGCCGCAAGCAACGTGGCGCCGGCGCATGCGCCGACAACGATCAGGAATCCCGGGATGCCGTGGCCGTGCGCCCAGCCGATCATCGCATCGCGCAGGCGATCGGCATGCTCGAGCAGGACTCGGAAGCTCGCTCCGACACACCCGGTGACGGCCCCGACGACGAGCGCCGCCGCCGCGAGGCCCAACAGGCTGCGCTGTTCGTCTGCGACCGCTCGCTGGTCGTCGGGCTTATGGTCCACGGCTGGCCTGAAGTTTCGATGTGCTTCGCAAGAAACGAGTTTGGCCGAAATCACCGGCGAATTGAAATCGGCAAAAGCGAATTTCCTGCTGGAGGAAATTTGTCCAACGATTTCAAGCTGATTTGGCCCGTCCAGCCTTGCCTCGAAAAACATTCCACTTTCGCCGTCGGGCAAATCAGTGATTTAACTCCGCGCGTCTCACGGCGGATGAGGGGCGGCTCGCGATCGTCACGAACGTTGCGGTGGGATGCGGTGGACGTGATGACGGCGTAAGACGAACGCTGGACATCGCGGACGGCGAAGTCGTGTGGTTCTGGCGCCCCGACGCTGGCGCTAAGCTCGCGAGCAGCAAGAGCTGCCGCGGGTGACGGTGGCAAGAAAGCCCGGTCACCGAGAAGAGCACGAAGTAAGCCGTAAAC
>NZ_JADYVX010000024.1 GCF_020194175.1 Bradyrhizobium sp. BRP22
ACTTCGAAGGCTCTGCTGCCACTGAGCTCGCATGGCTGCTCATCGCCCATCTGAGGCTCCTAATTCGCCGCCTGGCCAGACCTTGAAGACGTCTTACGCTTTTTTGAGTCAGGCTCTCAGGATGAGGTCTGATTTCGCGGCGGAATTAGACCCTCAAGGTGAGGAGCGCCGCTTGCGGCGCGTCTCGAACCATGAGGCCCGCCTTCGTCCACAGCCACTAACGAGCTATATACGGTAGCCCTGCCTGCAAGCGGCAAAGGGAGTGCAAGCTCACTCCGCCGCTTTCGCCTGCGGCGGCGGCGTGGCCGTGCCGCGCAGTTTTTCCGACAGGTTGATCAGGAACATCGCGGTCGGCCGGAGGATGAAGAGGTCGGCGACGAGGGCTGCGATCATCGAGAAGGCGGAGAGCCAGCCGAACAGGCGCAGCGAGGGCAGGTCGGAGAACACGGTCACGACCAGGCCGCAGGCCAGAACCACCGTGGTCAGGATCAGCGCGGGTCCGACCAGCACGGTCGCGCGCTCCACCGCGAGCGCCGCACTGATGCCGGGCTTGCGCTCGAGCCGCAAGCGGTTGAGGAAGTGGATGGTCGCGGAGAGACCGAGGCCGAACGATACCGTCAGCGCCACGACACTCGCAAATTGCAGGCCTTCGCCGAGCAGCCACAACACCGTTCCCGACAGCACAACGGGGAAGATGCCCGGCAGGATGCAGGAGAACATCACGACGACGGAGCGGAAGGCGAGCCCGATGAAGATCGCGACCAGGGCGAACTCGATCGTCAGCCCGTGGTTGAGTTTCTCGATCATGCTGGCGCTGTTGCGCGCCGCGATCGCGGACAGGCCGGTGACGGCGATTTCGTAGCCGGGATGCTCGGCGCGCACCTTGTCAAGCGCATGGTCGAGCTTGTCGACCACCGGCAGGATCTCGCTTGAATCGAGATCGGGCACGCGGCCGGACACCACCACGGCATCCTGATTCGCCGAGATGAAGCGGCGCACCAGATGTTCGGGGATGACGCTGACATATTGTTTGAGCGTCGCGACGTCGGTTGAACCCGCCTTCTCGGCAAGCCAGCGGCGCAGCGTTTCCAGCGACCAGACATTGCCGACGCCGGCCGCGCCTTCGACCGTGGAGTGAACTTCCGCGATCACCTTCAAGGTCTCGGGCGAGTAGAGCGATGCGCCCTTCGGGAATTCGACCAGCACGTCGATCGGATTGGCGCCAGTCAGCTTGGCATCAAGCCGATTGCTGGCCTCGACCGCCTGCCGCTTGTCCGGCACCTGATCGGCAAGCCGATAGCGCGGCTCGAGACTGGCATAGACGATGCCAAGGCCGCCGACGAAGATCAGCGCGACCAAGCTGAACAGCCCCGGCCGGCTGACCATGCGCACCGCGATCCAGTAGCAGAAATTGCGCAGCGCCTGCACGCCGGCATCCGCGCTCTGGAACTTGACCGCGAAGATACGCTCGTTGCGCACGAACAGCACCCCGAATACCGGCACCAGCGACAACACCGCGAGCAGCGCGATGATGGTGGCGGCAAGGCCCGCCTCGCCGAATTTGCGGATCAGGTCGGAATCGGAGAACTGCAGCGCGATGAAGGAAATGCCGGCGGTCGCGTGCGTCAGCACGCAAGCCGGCCCCACCACCAGGACCGCATTGGTGAACGCGCTGAGCTTGTCCTGCCCCGCGATCAGCCGGTCGCGCGCCGCGAAAGTGAGCTGCATCGAGTCGGAGAAGCTGATCACCATGATGAGCGGCGTCATTACGTTGAGGAACATGTTGAGATTGAAATTGGCCCAGCCGAGACCGCCGAGCGCAAGCAGGATCGCGATCATCGGCGGGAACGCCGCCACCACCATGAAGGAGATCTTGCGGAAGAAGATGATCGCGATGATGCAGCCGGCGAGGATGCCGAGGACATTGTAGGTCAGCCCGTCGCGCTCGACCGCGTTGCGGATCTCGAGCTGCATGACCGGCACGCCAGAGAGCTGGGCGTCGAGGCCGCTGCCGGAGAGATCGTCGGCCATCACCTTGCGGATCTCGCCGATCACGGTGCTCAGCTTGTTGCTCGAGACCACTTCGGGATCGACCGACAGCACGATCAGCGCCAGCGTGCCGTCCTCCGACAACAATTTGCCGCGGATGATCTCGTTGGATTTTACCGTCTCGACGAACTTGTCGTAGGCCTCGCCTTCCGGCAGGTCGTTGGGGAATAGCGCCGCCGGCAGTTTGCCGGGCTCCGGCGCCTGCCGTGCCGAGAACAGCGAGACCAGGCCGCGCACGCCCTCGACGAGCTGCAGGTCGGTGACCATGTCGCGCAATTTCTCGAGGTTGTCGCGCGCCAGCAGCGTCTTGCCCTCGACCACGACCAGCACGTCGAACTCGGTCGCGGGGAAGCGCTTCGTCACCTCCTCGTACTGCTTGTAGTCCTTGGTGTCGGAGCGGAACAACTGCGACAGCGAATCATCGATCTTGATCCGCTGCACGCCGAACACGGCCGCGATCATCAGCGCGATCAGCACGATCAGCGAGACCACCGGCGCCTTGACCGCGATCAGCCCGATGCGCTCCAGCCCGAAAGCAATGCTGGGTCCTTGCGGCGGCTCCTCGACCTTTCCAACGTGGACCTGACTTTCGAAGTTCTTTTCGGGCATGCCCTGTCCAGTTCTGAAATCGGCGCGAATTGTCTAGCTTGGTTGCGGGCGCGAGGAACGCTCGACGGCCACTTCCATCGGCACTAGTCCTTGAAAACATGGAAGTATTGACCGGCGCCGGTTTTACAGGCCCCTCCCCCGCGCCGCAAGCTTGAGGGAGAGGTCAAATCCGCGTGTGCGGTACAAAAATCGCCATTAAGTATCGGATTTGTCACAGGGCGTGAGCGGATCTGGCCGAAGTAGATCCTGCTCTCATCTCCTTGTTCGAACGTGATCTTTTCGGAAGGCAAGTCCCGCCGTCCCGGATCATGAGTTCAGGGCGCGCCGAGCTGCGGCGGAATGCCTCCGCTCCGTCCTTCAACGCAACGTCGGTGAGCCCGCGGGTCAGCCCCTCGCGCGCCAGCCACGCGATTCGGTATGCCACCGACTTGTAGCCAGGGCCTGCGCGGGCAGTGAAAGGGACAGCGTCATTTCCGGCTACTCGGCGGGCACGGAGGCCTCGCGCAGCCGGATCGAATAGTTCGACGCGTTCTGCTGGCCGCTCGAGGCCGCGCGCGCGAACGTGATCAGGTGATGCGCGATCATCGAAGATGCGATCAATCCCTCGATGTCGCCGCGCCGGAGCCGCCCGAGCGCGAACTTCCAGAATGTCCGCTTGTAGTCGCCGAGCACGCCGACCTGCCAGAAGATGTTGCGCAGCATGATCAGCCCGCGCCGGATATTGGCCCAGCTCTTCCTTTCCGGGCTGACCGGAGCCTTCACGCGGTTGGCATAGGTGTAGTTGCACTGGTGCTCGTAGCGAGCGAACAGCTTTTCGGGCTCGTAGGCCACCTCCATGCACCGCTTCCAGGAATCGATGACCTGGTCGTAGGGCAAGAGGAACTCGACGTTGGAATCGCGGCTGTCGTCGTCGACCAGGCGTCCCTCGCGTTCGAGCCGGTCCCAGAGCGGCGTCTTCGGCAGCGCCTGCAGCAGGTTGATCGTCAATAGCGGAATCTGGGATTGATCGACGAAAGTGAGCAGCGCATCCGGGGTCTCCGGCTTGTCGGTGTCCAGCCCCATGATGATGCCGGAGACCACCTCCATGCCGTAGGAATTGATGGTCTGGATGCCTTCCAGGATCGGGACCATCATGTTGTGGTCCTTATGCATCGCCTTCAGCGCATCGGGATCGGGCGTCTCGATGCCGCAGAAGATGGTGACGAAGAAGGCTTCGCGCATCTTCTCGAGGATCTCGGGCCGCTTGGCGATGTTCAGCGTCGCCTCGCAGGCGAGCCGCACGACATAACCGGTCCTCTTCTGCCACTCGATCAGATGCGGCAACAGGTCCAGCGTCGCCTTGCGGTTGCCGATGAAATTGTCGTCGACGAAATAGATCGTGTCGGTCATGCCGCATTCGCGCAGCCGGTCGAGCTCGGCGACGATCTGCTGCGGCGTCTTCAGGCGAGGGTTGCGGCCGTAGAGGCCGGGTATATCGCAGAACTCGCACTGATAGGGGCATCCGCTGGAGAACTGGATGCTGCCGAGGAAATAGCGTTTTGTCTCGGCGAGTTCGTAGGCCGGGATCGGAAACTCCGTCATCGGCACACGATCTGCGGTCCTCAGAACCACCTGCTCGGCGGGACGCGACGGATCGCGCGCGAGCCGCGCTATCAGCTCATCGGTGGCGTCGCCGAGCTCGCCGACATGGAGATAATCGAAGGACGGATAATAGTCCGGGCAGGCGCTGACCGAAGGGCCGCCGAGGGCGACGGCGAGATCGAAGGCATGCGCACGGCGGCAGATGTCATTCATGTGATGGCGCTGGATGTGCATGCCGCTGACGAATACCGCCTCCGCCCATTCGAAATCTTCCTTGCGGGCCGGGCGGATGTTCTCGTCGACGAAGCGGACCTGCCAGTTTTCGGGCAGGTAGGCCGCAATCAGCAAAAGCCCCTGCGGCGGCATGAAGGCCTTGACGCCGTCGGTCAACGGATAGGCGTATTCGAACGTACCGAATGCCGATGTGTAGCGCGGGAAGACGCAAAGGATGCGTCGTGCCGTCTCGATGCCCTCAGCTCTCATCAAAACTTCCTTAAGACGAGCCCAAAACAAATATAAGCACGGCACCAGACGCTGGGCCAGAAATTGCTCAAGATTGTGGCGTGATGCCAACGCCGCAAGGGCATGACCGGTTGTCGACGGCAGCGACAGGACGGGAAGCGGATTCGGGCGATCAGGCGCGGGGCAGATTCGGGTAGCAGCCCTGCACGATCGGCAAGCGGGGCCGGCGCGGATGAACTAAGCCGGGCCGATGAAGCCGACCATGCTGTTGACCGGCAAAGGCTGGAAGCACGCATGGGCGCGGGCCTCGCAGGCCTGCTTCGACGCCGTGACGGGCATTGGCCGACAGCGCCGGGGTCACTTGGTTGCAATGCGGAAAACTTCGCGAATTAAGAATTTCTCCACTAAAATTCTACATCATTTTACCGGCCGTCGGTGCTCACCGGCCGATCTGGAGTGCCGCGAATGGCTGAAATCACGACATCCCCCCACCCGTCCCCTGTCCGCGCCATGGCGTCCCGGCTTTCGCTTGCCGCCAGGCTGTACGCGATCTTTGCGCTGTTTGCGGTGCTGACTGCGGCCATCACCTTCCTGTCCGACTACAACAGCCGCCGGAATGCCGAACTCACGGAAGCCGTGGAAACGGCGAGCCGCGCGGCGCTGAATGTCGAGCGGGTCAATTCGCTCGTCTATGCGGTGGTGATGGAATCCCGCGGCATCTACATGTCGACGGATCCGGCCGCGGTGAAGAAATACGGCGATGGGCTGCTCAAGTTCAACGAGCGTATCCTCGCCCTAGTCAAGAGCTGGGAGCAGATCGTCCAGGCCGACGATGCCGAGCAGTTCGCCGCCTTCAAGAAGCGCATCGAGCAGTTCGTCGAGTTCCGCAAGGAGCTGGTGCGCCGCGGCGTCGAGATCGGCGCCGCCGCCGGCCGCGAATGGGGCGACAATGACGCCAACCGCGAGGTGCGCACGGCTCTGAACAAGGACCTGGAGGCGCTGTCGAAGGTCTATGCCGAGCGCGGCAAGAAGCTGGCGCAGGAGACCGACACCAACCGCACCATGGCCCTCCTCCTGACCGGCCTTGGCGGCCTGGCGCTGGTTCTGGTGGTGCTCGGCGTGCTGATCATCGCGCGCTCGGTCGCCCGGCCGCTGTCGGCGATCACCACAACGATCAGACAGGTTGCGGAAGGCGAGGAGAATGTCGCGGTTCCCCACACGCGGCGCGGCGACGAGATCGGAGCGCTGGCGCGCGCGATCGAGATCTTCCGCGAGGCGATGCAGCGCAACCGCAACCTCAATTCGCAGGTGCTGCAGGAATCGAAGGCCCGCGACGAGCGCACCAGGCACATCGAAGCCTCGGTGGAAGCGTTCCGCGAGGCGATCGGCGCTGTGCTGCGCGCGGTCAACGACAATGCGGCCTCGATGCGCGACACGGCGCAGACCATTGCCAGCGTCGCATCTGACGCCAGCGATCGCGCGGTGACGGCTGCCGGCGCCACCACGCAGGCCCCAAACAATGTCTCCGCCGTCGCCAGCGCCGCCGAAGAACTCTCGGCGTCGGTGCAGGAGATCGGCCGCCAGGTGCGCCAGTCCGCCGGCGCGGTCGAGCAGGCCGGCCAGCGCACTGACAGGTCGGTCGCCGAGATCGAAGGGCTTGCCGCCGCGACCCAGCGCATCGACGGCGTGCTCACGCTGATCCAGGCGATCGCCGAGCAGACCAACCTGCTCGCGCTCAACGCCACCATCGAGGCTGCGCGCGCCGGCGATGCCGGCCGCGGCTTTGCCGTCGTCGCCCATGAGGTCAAGGCGCTGGCCGAACAGACGGCCAAGGCCACCGCCGATATCGGCGAGAATGTCGGCATGATCCAGGCCTCGACGCGCAATTCGGTCGAGGCGGTGCGCGAGATCGGCAACGCCGTGCGCGAAATCAACGCGGTGACATCGAATATCGCGAGCGCCGTCGGTGAGCAGGATGCCGCGACGCGCGAGATCTCGATCAATGCGCAGGCGGCCGCGCAGGGCAATGAGACGCTGGTGGTCAATATCGGCTCACTCAGCGAAGCCATGGGCAAGACATCGGTCGCAGCCGAATCCGTGCTGACCGCGTCCAGCAAGCTGACTGCGACGGCGGAGACGCTGTCGCGCGAGGTCGAGAGCTTCTTCCGCAACCTGCGCGCAGATCCGATCGAAGACACGCGGAAGAGCGCGTGATCAAGCGATCCAATTAGCTATTTGTTCGAGCATGATCTTTTCGGAAAACCTGTCTCCATTTTTCCGGATCATGCTCTAGCGAGACGCGGAAACGGGTGACCGCAGCACGCACCGGAAGCCGACATGGCTCGTGGAGGCGTCAACCGCCTCGGCATGTCGCGCGGCGGGACGATAGCGGCGGCTGTAGTTTGGCGCTGAGAGATGCGAGCCGCCCTTGAGCACCTTGCGCGGAATGCGCGCCCGCGGGCGCGCCGGATCGTAGCTCGCCTCCTTGCGGCCGCCGATAGGATTGTGCGGAACGCCGTGCTGCGCGTCAACTTCGTGGTGTGCCGACCACCAGTCGGTCGTCCACTCCCAGACATTGCCGATCATGTCATGGACGCCATAGCCGTTTGGCGGAAATGCCGTCACCGGCGAGGTGCGGTCATAGCCGTCCTCGCACAAATTCTGCACGGGGAAATTGCCCTGCCAGGTATTGGCCATGTGGATGCCGCCGGGCATCAGCGCATTGCCCCAGGCATATTCCTCATCCTCGAGCCCGCCACGCGCGGCGAATTCCCACTCCGCTTCCGTCGGCAATTCCTTTCCGACCCATTTCGCGTAAGCCAATGCGTCGGCGTAAGTGATGTGCACGACCGGATGACTGCCGAGCACGTTGATGTTGGTCTTGGGACCATAGGGATGCCGCCAGTTGGCACCGGGCACGAAGGTCCACCACTGGCTGATATCGCGCAAATCGCGCACGCGCCGCGGCGCGGTGAAGACGAGCGAGCCGGCCTGACGTATGTCCGGCGGCGCATCCGGATCGTTCGCCGGACCGGGCGGTATCTCCGCCGCGGTGATGTAGCCGGTCGCGAGCACGAACTCGCGGAATTGCCAATTGGTGACCGGCGTCCGGTCGATCCAGAATCCGTCCACCGACACGCGATGCGATGGCGCCTCCTCGGGGTAATGATGGTCCGATCCCATCCGGTACATGCCGCCGGGAATCCAGACCATGTCCTCGGTCCGGAGATCATCCGGCTGATGGTGACTGCACTCGGTCTCTGCCCGAAACATGGCGCCAACTCTGCGCGGTGCCGCGCCCCTTCCGGTTCAAGCGCCGCCAGCCCAGCGGCAGCAACAGGTGAGCCCCTTTTCTTGTCGTATGAGGCTGCCGTGAGCGCAGCCGTCCCCGTCGCGCGTGATGCGATCCACGCCGACCGGATCACGTGCCTGCTCTGGTTGAGGGTTGGACGATAAACCAACTCGGCAAGCCTGTGACGTGCAGATTGTGCCAATTTTCGGCAAGCAGGCTTACAGCCGCAACGCGATCCCCCTGCGGTTGCGAACGCTTTGGCTAAAATTCAGTGAAAATTGCTGCCGCACCCGCGCCATCACGAAACCCGAATCGCCGCGGCAAATCGGTGCCAGGGTGTGGCAGGAACTTCCCCGTTTCCGACTTGTTGTCGGGACCGGCACTGCCCCACCGCGCGTGGGGGGAAGCAACATGGCGCAACGTCTTTCGGTCAACATCTCCAATCTTGATGGCTTCGAGGGCATGCACCACGGCGTCAAGGGCAGCCATGTCGACGTCATGCAGATCGGACGTGGCAGGTTGCGCGGGACCCTGTCTCATGTCGGCATCGGAGATTTCTCGCTGAGCATCGGCTCGTTCAATCTCGGCCTGCGCACGCAGCGTATCTCGACCGATGACAGGCTGATTGTTGGAATGCTGCTTGATGCCGAAGACCGTGTCACGCACTGGTCGTTCGACATGCGTCCGTCCGACGTCCTGGTGATCCCGCCGCTGGTCGAGCATGATGGAATCTTCCACGGCGCATCCACCTATGCGGCGGTCCGCCTCGACCTTGCCAATCTCGGCGCCGTCTTCGGCGGCGACGCGCGGCTCAGCGATCCCGCCCATTGGCTGCAGAAGAGCCACTATCGCGCAAACGATGGGGTCGGCATGGCCGGAGCGCGCCGGCTGCCCCAGATCATCTCAAGTCTCACCCAACACCAGTCGGCGCTTTCGGACGATGCGGCCGAATTCTGGAAGCGCGCCATCGTCGACTGCATGACGGGCACCATCATCAATTCGCTGCCGCCGGACGATCGCGGATATTTGCCGTCAGCGATGAAGCTCGTTCGCCGCGTCGAAGACTATCTCGATACGGTGGGTCCGAGGCCGGTGCACATTTCCGAGATCTGCGCCGAATTCAGCCTGTCGCGGCGCGGACTTCACCGTGCCTTTCACGAGGTGTTCGGCATCGGCCCCGTGACATTCCTGCGCCACAAGCGCCTGTGCGCCATCCATTCCATGCTGAGGGAAAGCACGCCGGGAGAGGTCACGGTCGGCGAAGTCGCGATGCAGCAGGGCTTTGTCGAGCTCGGACGGTTCGCGCAATATTACAGAAACCTGTTCGGCGAGTACCCGTCCGAGACGCTGCGCGGCAAGCGCGCGGGCGGACTGCCATCGTCCGCCGCCGTATTTCGCTGAGCATGTGACGGCGTCACTCCACCAGCAGCACGTCGACGGCGACGTTCAGCTTCTGCTTGCGCGAGCCGGCGATGATGCCGTCGACCGGTGAGACGTCGGAGAAATCGCGCCCGACCGCGAGGATGATGTGATCGTTCTCGACCAGGAGGTCGTTGGTCGGATCAAAGCCGATCCATCCGAGTTCGTCGCCGCACCACACCGAGACCCAGGCATGGGTCGCGTCCGCTCCCTGCAGGCGCGGCTGTCCGGGTGGCGGGATGGTGCGCAAATAGCCGCTGACATAGGCCGCGGGCAGGCCGAGGCCGCGCAGGCCGGCGATCATCACATGGGCAAAGTCCTGGCAGACGCCGTGGCGCTTCTCGAACACTTCCGTCAACGGCGTCGAGATCACGGTGGCCTTGGAATCGTACCTGAAGTCACTGCGGATGCGGCGCATCAGGTCGGCGGCGCCGGCGAGGATGCCGCCTTCTGGCGGAAAGCTCGCGGACGCATAGGCGGTAAGCGGCCCGAGCACCGGCACCAGCGTGCTCGCAAAGACATATCCGACCGGCGAGGACGGCCCAAGGCTCGTCGCCTCGAACGCGATGTCGCGCACGCTCTCCCAGGATGGACTCGCCGCGGCGCGGCCGGGCACTTGGCGCGAGACCGAGACACGCGAGCGCGAGTCGATGCGCAAATTGCGGTGCGCGGTCTCGATCAAAATGCTTTCGGTATGCGTGCCGAAGAAGTCGCGCCGCGTCGCGCGCTCCGCTGGCCGCGGCCTGATCTCGACGCTGTGGGAAATCAACTTCTGCCCATTGCCGCTTTGCGGCTCGAGCCGCAGCGAGCATCGCGCAAAACTCACCGGGCTTTCGTAAGAATAGGTGGTGACGTGCCTGATGTCGTAGATCACGCGAGGCCCGTCAGCTTCTCCGGGCGGCTCGCATTCGGCCCGTGCGGGAAATAATGCAGCCCGATGGCGTCGGCGAGGTTGAGCAGATCCTGCTCCAGCGAGAACAGCGTCTTGACATCAAGCGTCTCCGCCTCGGCCGTCGCCAGCATCGCCTGCAGCGCGACCGCGAGCCGCTGCGGGCGCTCGATCATCCCGTATTCCTTCAGGCTCGGCAGCGCCGCAATATGTTCGTTGAGGCCGACGACCTGGAACGCGACAGAGCGCGGGTTGTAGGGATCGAGCACCGCGAGATCGCGCACCGGCGCCAGGATCGGCGTCACCAGATAGCGCGAGCGATAGGTGATCTGGCAATCGACCAGCGTCAGCAGAATGTCGAGGTCGTCGTCATCAGCCTCGTCATAGGCGAATTGCCGCGCGAAGCGCGTGGTGTTGATGGCTCGCTCGGCGCGGCGGCCCATGTCGAGGAAGCGCCAGCCCGCGGCACGGTTCATGTTCTCCTGCGCGAGTCCTGCAAAGCTCGCCAGTTCCTGCAGCGTCAGCTCCGCCGCGCTGATGACGCCATCGTCATCCTCGACCTCCTCGCCGAGCCGGTCCACCATCTCGGTGATGACCTGCCAGGCGTCCGGCGACAGCCGCTCGCGCAGCGAGGTGGCGGTACGCTGGGCGGCGCGCACCAGTGAGAGCGCCGAGCCGAAACGTTCCTCACTCTGCAGAGCTTCGGCGACGACTCTTGCCGGGTTGGCCCGCGCCGTCTGCGAGGTCGCGCCCCAGGCCACCAGCATGCGCTGGATACGCTCGACCGAATGCAGGTTCGACGTGCCGCTCGCATTCGATCTCGCGGGATCGCGCATCGGCGAGCCGAGCGCGCGGATCAACCGCAGCGTCGCTTCGGCGCGTTCGAGATAGCGGCCGAGCCAGAACAGATTGTCGGCGGCGCGGCTCGGCAACACGCCGGCGATGCGGCGGATGCGCACGGTATCACCGGCAGGCAACAGGCTCGCGGTCGAGACCGCCTTTTCCGACACCACCCAGACATCCGCGGCGCGTGCGCCGTCGCCCATCGACACCGCGCGGGCATCCGCCTGCTCTGCGATCCGGCAGAAGCCACCGGGCAGGATAGTCCAGCCATGCGGCGTCGCCGCAGCAAAGACGCGCAGCACGAACGGGCGCGGCGTGAGCTGACCGTTCTCCCACACCGGCGTGGTCGACAGACGCACGAGTTCCTGGCCGACGAAGTCGATGCCACGCTCGGCAATCGCATTCTTCAGCCGTTCGCGTTCGCTCGGCGACAACTCGCCCGCGAGCACGGGACCATGGCTGGCAAAACCCGGGACCCCCCTGCCATAGGCGCTTTCGATCGCGAAATCATCGAGCCGCGACAGCACCTGTTCGCGCGCCGCCTTCTGGCCGCACCACCAGGTCGCGATATGCGGCATCTCCAGCTCTTCGCCGAGCAGGCGACGGCAGAGGCTCGGCAGGAAGCCGAGCAGCGCCCGCGACTCGAGCACACCAGAACCGGGCATGTTGGCAACGACAACCCCACCCTTGCGCAACACCTCGATCAGCCCCGGCACGCCGAGATGCGAAGAGGCGTTGAGCTCGAGCGGATCGAGCCAGTTGGAATCGACCCGCCGCAGCAGCACGTCGAGCCGCTTCAGCCCCGCAACGGTGCGGATGTGGACACGGTCGCCGCTGACGGCGAGATCGTCGCCCTCGACCAGCAGGAAGCCGAGATAACGCGCCAGCGTCGCATGCTCGAAATAGGTCTCGTTGAACGAGCCGGGCGTCAACAGACCGATGCGCGGCTCGTCGCGATCGGCACTGGCGCGCAGCGCGTCGCGAAACGCTTCGAAGAACGGCGCGACGCGCTCGACATTCATCGACTTGTAAAGGCCGGAGAAAGCGCGCGACAGCACCAGGCGATTTTCCAGCGCATAACCCGCGCCCGACGGCGCCTGCGTGCGGTCGCCGAGCACCCACCAGCGCCCGTCAGGCCCGCGGCCGACATCGGCGGCATAGAGGTGGAGGTAGCGCGCGCCCGGCGGCTTGATGCCGCTCACGGCGCGCAGATATTCGCTGCTGCCGGCAATCGCGGCGGCCGGGATCGCGCCATCGGCGACCAGCCGCCCCTCGCCATAGATGTCGCGCAGGATCATTTCGAGCAGTTGCGCGCGCTGCATGATGCCGGAAGCCAATTGCTGCCAGTCGGCCTCATCGATGATCAGCGGCAGGTGGCTCAGCGGCCACAGCCGGTCAGAGGTTTCGCCTGGCGCGCGATAGGTGACACCGGCGTCGCGCAGATGGCGATCGGCGGCAGCGAAGCGGCGTTCGATCTCGGCCGGCGACAGCGCGGCGAAGGCATCGAAGAAGCGGCTCCAGACCGGGCGCGGCGTACCGTCCGGACCGATGTATTCGTCGGGAATGCCGGGCAGCCGCGCATAGTCGCGCGACCATTGCGCCATGCGGCGCTGGCCCGGACGGGGCTTGCTCTCCTGACTGTGTTCCTGGCCGGTCGCCATTCCGCTTCTCGACGCGCTATGCGTATCAATGCAGGAGCGGCGTCCGCAAGTCGAGGGTCAACGGGAATTCAATTGTGCGTTCTTCCGGCGGCGGCTCGATCCGGCCTGGGGTGTGGCCGTGGTCCTGGAAACGGGCCAGCCGCCGCGCCTCGGCCTCATAGGAATTGACCGGCTTGGTTTCGTAATTGCGGCCGCCGGGATGGGCGACATGATAGACGCAGCCGCCGAGCGAGCGGCCGTTCCAGGTGTCGATCAGGTCAAAGGTCAGCGGCGCGTGCACCGGGATGGTCGGATGCAGGCCGGACGCCGGCTGCCAGGCCTTGAAGCGGACGCCCGCGACCGCCTCTCCCGAGCGTCCGGTCCCCGTCATCGGCATGCGCCGGCCGTTGCAGGTGATGACGTGACGGCCCTCGACAAAGCCTGACGCCTTGACCTGCAGCCGCTCGACCGAGGAATCGACATAGCGGACGGTGCCTCCGGCCGACCCCTCCTCGCCCAGCACGTGCCACGGCTCGAGCGCCTGCCGCAATTCCAGCGCGACGCCGCCATGATGGACATGGCCGAACATGGGAAAGCGGAATTCGAGCTGCGCCGTGTACCATTCCGGGGAGAAATCGTAGCCCGATCGCCTGAGGTCGGCGAGGACGTCCAAAAAGTCTTCCCAGAGGAAATGCGGCAGCATGAAGCGATCATGCAGCGTCGTACCCCAGCGCACGAATTTGCCGTGCTGCGGCTCGCGCCACAGCTTTGCGATCAGCGCGCGGATCAGGAGCTGCTGCGCCAGCGACATCCTGGGATCGGGCGGCATTTCGAGCGCGCGGAATTCGACCAGGCCGAGCCGGCCGGTCGGACCATCGGGCGAATAGAGCTTGTCGATGCAGATCTCGGCGCGATGGGTGTTGCCGGTGATGTCGACCAGGATGTGCCGGAACAGCCGGTCCGCCAGCCACAGCGGCGCCTCGACGCCCGCCGGCGGCACATGGGCGAGTGCGATCTCGAGTTCATAGAGTCCGTCATGGCGCGCCTCGTCGATGCGTGGCGCCTGGCTGGTCGGACCGATGAACATGCCGGAGAACAGATAGGACAGCGACGGATGCCGCTGCCAATAGAGCACGAGGCTCTTCAGCAGGTCGGGGCGGCGCAGGAACGGCGAATCCTCCGGGTTGCTGCCGCCGACCACAACGTGGTTGCCGCCGCCGGTGCCGGTGTGACGACCATCGATCAGGAAACGGTTGGCGCCGAGCCGCACCTTTGCGGCGTCCTCGTAGAGGCCGAAGGTGATGTCGACTGCCTCGCGCCAGCTCTGCGCCGGCTGGATGTTGATCTCGATCACGCCGGGATCGGGCGTGACCTTGATGACCTCGATGCGGGGATCGAACGGCGGGGCATAGCCCTCGACATGCACTGGCAGTTGCAGCTCTTCGGCGGTCGCCTCGATCGCCGTCACCAGTTCGAGATAGTCTTCCGCCTTCTCGACAGGCGGCATAAAGGCGCAGAGCGTGCCGTCGCGGATTTCGATCGACATCGCCGTGCGCACCGGCGGCGGCTCCGGGAGGTCCTTCAGCAGGCGCTTCAATTCCTCATCGAAATCCGGCAAGGCGTCGCGCGGCGCCATCGGATCGGTCTCGATGATGTAGGGATAATCCTCGGGCGGGATGTATTCGAGCGAGGAGATCGGGAGCCGCAGGCCGAGCGGAGAATCGCCCGGCGACAGGAACAGATGGCTGCGACGAAGCTTCCAGTGCTCGCTGCGCCAGCGTCCGCGCACCCCGGCGAGCGGACTGAAGCGCTGGATCGGCAGCACATATCCTTTTGCTGTCGTTAGTCCCTGGTCGAACACCCGCGCCAGGCGCGAGCGTTCTTCGGGATCGGACAGTTTTGAGTTCTCGGGGCTGACATTGGCGGGAAGCGCGCCTTCGCGCTGCAGCCAGTACGCCGGATCCTCGAAGGCCGGAATGACGTGGTCGGCCGCAAGCCCGAGTTTCTGCGCCATGGTTTCGGCGAAGTGCTTGGCGTCCTTGATCTCGGCCTTGTGCGGGTTCTCGATCTTCGCGATCAGATCGGCGTTCTTCCAGATCGGCACGCCGTCCTTGCGCCAGTAGAGGCCGAAGGCCCAGCGCGGCAGGCTTTCGCCCGGATACCATTTGCCCTGGCCATAATGCAGCAAGCCACCGGGCGCAAAGCGATCACGCAGGCGGCGGATCAGATCATCGGCGAGCGCACGCTTGGTCGGACCGACGGCGGCGATATTCCATTCCGGCGCCTCGAGATCATCGACCGAGACGAAGGTGGGTTCGCCGCCCATGGTGAGCCGCACGTCTTCCGTCTTCAGATCGGCATCGACCTGCTCACCGAGCGCGTCGAGCCGCGCCCAGGATTCATCGGAGAACGGCCGCGTGATCCGCGGCGCCTCGCGGATGCGCTTGACGCTCATCTCGAAGGCGAAATCGACATTGGCGAAGCCGGCGGTGCCGGAGATCGGCGCGGCCGAGCGGTAGTGCGGCGTGGCCGCGACGGGAATGTGCCCCTCGCCCGTCAGCATGCCCGAGGTGACATCGAAGCCGATCCACCCCGCACCGGGCAGATAGACTTCGGCCCAGGCATGCAGATCGGTGAAATCGTTCTCGACTTCGCGCGGCCCCTCCACCGGATCGATATCGGGACGAAGCTGGATCAGGTAGCCGGAGACGAAGCGTGCGGCGAAACCGAGATGGCGCAGGATCTGGATCAGCAGCCATGCCGAGTCACGACAGGAGCCGGCGCCGGCGGCTAGCGTCTCCTCCGGCGTCTGCACGCCCGGCTCCATGCGGATGAGGTAGCGTATTTTCGTCTGCAGCCTCGCGTTGAGGTCGACCAAAAAATTGACGGTGCTGTCGGCCTCGCGCGGAATCTCCTTCAGGTAAGCTGCCAGCAGCGGTCCGGGCTCGACGGTTGCGAGATAAGGCGCGAGTTCGTTCCTGAGATCGTTGGTGTACTGGAATGGATAGGAGGTGGCGTAGGACTCGACGAAGAAATCGAACGGATTGATCACGGTCATCTGCGCCGTGAAATCGACTTCGATCTTGAGCTCGGTCGCCTTCTCCGGGAACACCAGCCGCGCCAGCCAATTGCCCTGCGGATCCTGCTGCCAGTTCACGAAGTGATTGGCCGGCGTGACCTTGAGCGAGTAGCTCAGGATCGGCGTGCGCGTATGCGGCGCCGGACGCAGGCGAATGGTCTGGGGCCCGAGGTCGATCGGTCGGTCGTACTTGTAATGCGTGACATGATGCAGTGCGACGAAGATCGACACGGACGGCGGACTCCAGCAGCTTTTTTAAGCAGAACACTGGTTCCCGCCGACAGCAAGCACTAACAACGGGCACGGGTGCCTATCGGAGATGCGGCTTCGCTGTCATTCCGGGATGGTCCGCAGGACCAGACCCGGAATCTCGAGATTCCGGGTTCGATGCTTCGCATCGCCCCGGAATGACGTTTGCCTCTCACATCGTCGCCCCTAACACCCACGGCGCGAACTCGGCGCCGCCGAAATCGAAGCTTTCGCTCTTGGTGGGCTGGCCGGATGCGGTCTTCAGCATCAATTCGAAGATGCGCTGGCCGCATTCCTGCACGCTCTCTTCGCCGTCGAGAATGGTGCCGCAGTTGACGTCCATGTCGTCTTCCATGCGCTTGTACATGGGCGTGTTGGTGGCGAGCTTGATCGAGGGCGCGGGCTTGCAGCCGAACACGCTGCCGCGGCCGGTGGTGAAGCAGACCAGATTGGCGCCGCCCGCCACCTGCCCGGTCGCCGCGACCGGGTCGTAACCGGGCGTATCCATGAACACGAAGCCGCGCTTCGTCACCGGCTCGGCGTAGTGCAAAACGTCAACGAGATTGGTGCTGCCGGCCTTCGCCATCGCGCCGAGCGACTTTTCGAGAATGGTGGTGAGGCCGCCGGCCTTGTTGCCGGGACTCGGATTGGCGTTCATCTCGGCGCCTTCGCGCTGGGTATATTCTTCCCACCAGCGCATCAGGCCGACCAGCTTCTCGCCGACCTCGCGGCTGACGGCGCGGCGCGTCAACAGATGTTCGGCCCCGTAGGTCTCCGGCGTTTCAGAGAGGATCACGGTGCCACCGTGCCGCACCAGCAGATCGCTGGCGGCGCCAAGCGCGGGATTGGCGGAGACACCGGAATAGCCGTCGGAGCCGCCGCACTGAAGAGCGACCGTGAGTTCGCTCGCTGCGACCTTCTCGCGCTTGACCTTGTTGGCGTCCGCGAGTGCTTCGCGCACGAAGGCGACGCCGGCCTCCACGGTCTTGCGGGTGCCGCCGACTTCCTGGATGTCCATCGCGCGCAGGCGGCCGGCGAGTTTCTGCTCCTGCATCAGGCCGCCGATCTGGTTCACTTCGCAGCCGAGGCCGAGCACGATCACGGCGGAGAAATTCGCGTGCCGCGCATAGCCGCCGAGCGTGCGGCGAAGCAGCGCCAGCGGCTCGTCCTGCGTCATGCCGCAGCCGGTCTTGTGGGTGAGCGCGACCACGCCGTCGACATTCGGAAAATCGGCCAGCGGATTGTCGCCGGTGAACGGATTTTTCTTGAAGACGTCGGCGACGAGGCTCGCGACATGAGCGCTGCAATTCACCGAAGTGAGGATGCCGATATAGTTGCGGGTCGCGACGCGACCATCGGGACGGCGGATGCCCTCGAACGTCGCCGGCAGATCGAAATTTGGCACCGGCTTGACGTCGACGCCATAGGCATAGTCCTTGGCGAAATCGCCCATGCCGCAATTCTGGGTGTGGACGTGCTGGCCCGGCGCGATCGGCGCGGTGGCGAAGCCGATGATCTGGCCGTAGCGCTTGATCGGCTCACCTTCCGCGATCGGCTTGATCGCGACCTTGTGGCCCGCCGGAATGCGATCGACGGTGACGACACCGCTGGCGACCTCGAGCCCCGGCGGCAAGCTCGCGCGCGCGATCAGCACGCTGTCATCGGGATGCAGACGGATCACGGGTGCCGGGGCCATGGAGGGTCTCCTTGTTGGACGTTCATCTCTCCCCGCGAAGCGCGGGGAGAGGGAGAAGAGAGAGCGTCACGCTTTTCCGCCAGACTCCTTGCGGGTCTGGTTCACCTGCATCTTGGCGTAGGTCATCATCAAGCCGCTCTCGTTCGACAGCGTGACGAGCTTGAAACCCATGTTGATCGCGCGCACCGCGCCTTCGGCGCCACTGCAGTGGATGCCGGGATTGAGGCCGCGCTTGCCGCATTCCTTGACGATCTTCTCGTAGATCTTGAGGATCTCCGGCTCGTCGCGGTCAAGCTTCGGCACCAGACCGTAGGAGAAGCCGAGATCGGACGGACCGATATAGACGCCGTCGATGCCTTCGACGTCGAGGATCGCTTCCATGTTCTCGACCGCGGTCCTGGTTTCCATCATCGGCAGCAGCACGATCTCGTCGTTGGCGGTCTGCTGATAGGTACCTGCGGAGCCATACATGCCGGAGCGGATCGGACCGTTGGAGCGGGTACCCTTCGGCGGATACTTGGCATAGGAGACGAGGTTCTTGGCTTCCTGGGGTGTATTGACCATCGGGCAGATCACGCCGTAGGCGCCGCCGTCGAGCACCTTGCCGATGATCCCGGGCTCGTTCCAGGGCACGCGCACCATTGGCGTGACCGGGTGGCCGTTCATCGCCTGGAAGCATTGCACCATGGAAAGATAGTCCTGCACGCCATGCTGCAGGTCGACAGTGACGCTGTCGAAACCGCATTGCGCGATCACTTCGGCCGAAAAGCCGGACGGGATCGCCAGCCACGCGTTGACCACCGCCTTGCCCGACGCCCAGACTTGCTTGACCTTGTTATTTGCCACTTTGCTTTCCTTCCCTTGCTCTCACCGTCATGGCCGTCCGTCATTGCGAGGAGCGATAGCGACGAAGCAATCCATACTTCCACTTCTGGCGATGTGGATTGCTTCGCTCCGCTCGCAATAACGGGGCTCGTTAGCTGGTTGCCCGCTGGATGCTGACTTCGCTCACGCCGACTTCGCGCGCGGTGTTCACTATCGCCGCCCAGGTGTCATCAGGCAAGGGGATGCCATTTTTGGTGCGCTCGGCGCGGGTCTTTCTTTCGGGGTCGCCCGGGATCAGGACTTTATCGGTACCCGCAATCGGCTTGGTCTCGCGGATGAAATCCACATAGCGGGAGATTTCGCCGTCGAAGAAATTGGCGGGATCGATCACCTTCGGATCGATGTAGAAGGCCAGCATGCCGTTGGCGAAGCGCCGGTCCGGCGCAGTCGCGCCGGTTCCGGACAGGGCGCCGCCGAGCAGCTCGCAGATGAACGCGAGCCCCGAGCCCTTGTGCTCGCCGAAGGCGCGGATCGCGCCGGTGCCCTTGGTGTGATCGCGCTGACCGTCCGGAGTATAGGGGCCGTAGAGCACGTGCGGATCTTCGCTCAAGGTACCGTCGGAATCGACCAGCGCACCAACGGGCAATTTCTTGCCACCGCGGCTTGCGACCAGGACCTTGCCCTCGGCAACGATCGAGGTGGCGAAATCGAGCACGATCGGGTCCTGGCCCTGGCGCGGAATGCCGACGCAATAAGGCGCGGTCGACAGCCGCTTCTCGACGCCGCCGAACGGCGCGACCAGCAGCGAGCCCGCAGCGTTGACGAAATGCACAGACACCAGACCTTCGGCGGCGGCCATTTCCGCCCAGTCACCGATGCGCCCGATATGGCCGGCGTTGCGCAGCGCAACCGCAGCGAGCCCTGCCTTCTTGCACTTTTCGATGCCGAGCTTGACCGCAACCGGCGCGACCGTCTGTCCGTAGCCGAACTTGCCGTCGACGACGGCAAGCGAGGGCGTATCGATCAGGATTTCGGGGGTCTGGTTCGGGACCACCGAGCCCATCTTCTTCCACCTGATATAGACGGGCACGCGGATGACGCCGTGGCTGTCGTGGCCGGTGAGATTGGCGGTCGTCAAATATGTCGCAATGCGACGGGCTTCCTCGGACGAGGAGTCGGCATGCGAAAAAACCTCACCGACGAAATCAATGAGATTATCGACCTTGATCGTAACCATGGATATGTCGCTCGCTTCGTTGGTTTGAGCGCGATCTTCTCCGGATCACGCTGCTTTAAGCGCTGGCCTTGGCGTGACCGCCGAGATAGGCCGCGGCGATGGCCTCGTTGCCCCACAATTCGTCGGGCTTGCCGCCAAGCACGATCCGCCCCGTTTCCAGGACGAAACCGTGATCAGCGACTGAAAGTCCCATGCGCGCATTTTGCTCAACAAGCAAGACCGTGGTGTCTTTCCTGATCTGCGAAATGATGCGGAACACCGCCTGCACGATGACCGGCGCAAGGCCCAGCGACGGCTCGTCCAGCAGCAGCAGCCGCGGCTTCGCCATTAAGCCGCGGGCCACCGCAACCATCTGCAACTGGCCGCCGGATAGCGTCCAGCCCAGCGCATCGGCGAAGGCGCGGATATCAGGGAACAGGTCGAACATCGCGTCTGCCTCGCGCGAGATCTGCGCTGCCGAAGCCTTCCGGTTCGACGCGCCGAGCATGATGTTTTCCTTGACCGTCAGGCCCGGGAATACGCGCCTGCCCTCCGGCACATGCGAGATGCCGAGCCGGACGATCGCTTCCGGCCCGAGGCCGGCGATCGACTCGCCATCGAACAGGATCTCGCCGGATGCAGGCTTGGCGAGGCCCGAGATTGCACGGAGCGTGGTGGATTTGCCGGCGCCGTTCGCGCCGAGCAAGGTCACCACCTGCCCCGCCTCGACGGCGATGGTGACGCCGCGCAGCGCTTCGATCTCGCCGTAGCGGACCACGAGATTGCGGATTTCCAGCAGCGGCATCATTCGCTCCCGAGATAGGCGGAGACGACATCGGGATGGCGCAGCACGGCCATGGATTCGCCGTCCGCGATGCGGCGACCGAAATTGAGCACGGTGATGTGCTGGGCAGCCTCAGAGACCAGCGTCATGTCATGATCGATGATCAGGATGGTCAGGCCCTGCGCCGCGATGCGCTTGAGCAGCTCATGCAGTTCGAGCTTCTCGGTCGAGTTCAAGCCCGCGGCTGGCTCGTCCAGCAACAGCAGCGTCGGATTGGCGGCGAGCGCGCGCGCAATCTCGATCAGGCGCTGGTGGCCGTAGGAGAAGCTCGAGATCAGCTCGTTGGCGCGGTTGCCGAGGCCGACGAAATTCAGTGCCTCCATCGCGCGTTCGGTCAGCGCGTCCTCGCCCTTCCCGATCATGGTGTTGCCGGGCCGCTCGGCGCCGATCTCGACATTCTCAAGCGCCGTCATCGAACGGAACAGGCGGATGTTCTGGAACGTGCGCCCGAGACCCGCAGCCGTGCGCCGATGCGGCGGCATGTGGGTGATGTCGGTGCCGTCGAGCACGATCCTGCCCGAGGTTGCCTCGTAGAGGCCGGACAGCACGTTGAGCGTCGTGGTCTTGCCGGAGCCGTTCGGCCCGATCAGCGCGTGGACTCCGCCGCGTTTTACCGCGATGTCGACGCCATCGACGGCTTTCAGGCCGCCGAAATGTTTCGACAGGCCGGTGACCTCCAGCACGTATTCGCCGCCGACGGTCGCGGGCTTCAGCTCCAATGGAGCCGCCGCAGGCGGCGCCTTGGTGTGCGCGCGCCAGCGGTTGAAGGCATCGGCGACGAAGCCCCAGATGCCGTCGGGCATGAAGCGGATGATCAGGATCACGAACAGGCCGTAGATGGCCAGATAAAGCCCGGGCACGCTCTTGAGGAAGCGCAGCCATTCCGGGATCAGGATCAAGAGCCCGGTGCCGATCGCCGAGCCGATCGGCGATGCGACGCCGCCGAGCAGCGACATCGTCAGGAACACGATCGATTCCGCAAACGAGAATTGATCGGGGCTGACATAGGCGAAGCCGCCGGCAAATAGGCCGCCTGCGAGACCGCCGAGCAGCGCACAGAGCGCGAAGGCGTAGATCTTGGTACGGAACACGTCGATGCCGTTGACGCCGGCCGCGAGCTCGTTGTCGCGCACGGCCCGCATCGCGCGGCCGAGCTTGGTGTCGGAGAGATGCCAGACCAAATAGCCGACGATCGCGAGCATGGCGACGCAGAAGGCGAGATAGCTCTGCGAGGTCTGAAACAGCTCGGGACGACGGATATTGGGGACACCGTCAGGCCCGCGCGTCAGCCAGATCGCGTTGATCATGACCAGCGTGACGATCTGTTGAAAGGAGATCGTCACCATCGCGAGGTAATGCCCGCCGAGCCGCAGCGTCGACATGCCCAGGAACGCGCCGGCAAGCAGCGCGATCACGCAGCCGCCGACGAGGCAGAGCCAGAAGCTGAGATGCAGGTCAGTGGTGCCGAGGCCGACCGCATAGGCGCCGAGCCCGAAGAAGGCCGCCTGCGCCAGGTTGATCTGGCCGCACAGGCCGAGCACGACCGACAGGCCGAACACCGCGATCGAGAACGTCGTCGCCTGCAGCAGGATGTTGAGGACGTAGCCGTCGAACCGCAATCCCGCGGCCAGCGCCACCAGGATCGCCGCGCCGATGAAGTATGGCAGATGGCGGATCAGAAGCGGTTTCGAGCGGACGGCGGGTGCCGGGATCGGCATGTTGTCGCTGGGGGCGCTCATGCTTTCTCCGCCACGCGTTCGCCGAAGATGCCCTGCGGCCGGAAGATCAGGAAGGCGACCAGGACCAGGAAGGCGAAGCCGTCCTTGTAGGGAACCGAGATGTACGCGGCGCCGAAGGTCTCGATCACGCCGAGCGCGAGCCCGCCGATGATGGCGCCGGCGACATCGCCGAAGCCGCCGATGATGGTGGCCGCGAACGCCTTCAGCGCAATCGTCGAGCCCATCTGGATCGAGACGAACAGCACCGGCGCGACCAGGATGCCGGCCAGGCCGCCGAGCACGGCGGAATAGATGAAGGTGATCATGATCATGGTGGAGACGGAAATGCCGAGCAGCGAGGCCATTTCCTTGTCCTGTGAGGTCGCCTGCAGCTTCTTGCCGAGCAGCGTCTTTTCGAAGAACCAGTAGTTGAAGAACACCAGCGCGATCGTGACCGCGATGATCAGCAGGTATTGGCTATCGAGATAGACAGGGCCAAGCTGGATGCCGGGCGTATCGAACCATCCCTGCAGCACCTGCGGCTGCGGACCGTAGATCGCCAGCACCGAATTCGAGAGCAGGATCGAGGCGCCGATGGTCGCGATGATGACAGGCAGGAAGGTGCGGTGGCGCAGCGGATAATAGACACCGAGATTGAAGATGACGCCGAGCAGCGCCATCCCGCCGAGCGCGATCAGGAACGACAGCCAGTAGGGCCAGCCGAGATCGACTGAGAACACCACCATCAGATAGGCGGCGACCATGGAGAATTCGCCTTGGGCGAAATTCACCACATTGGTGGCGCGGAAGATCAGCACGAAACCAAGCGCGACCAGCGCATACACGGCGCCGATGCCGATGCCGGTAAACAGCAGTTGAAGGACGAGATCCATGACAAGCTTCGGTTAGGAGGAACCAGAGAATTCGCCGAAAGGTTTTCGGCCTCTTCGTGGAGAACGAAGAGGCCGAAAACGTGATCAATCGTTGAATTCAATGTGCTTGTCGAAAACGATCTTGCCCTTGTCGTTCTTCACGATGTTGTAGCCGTGCAAACCGTCGCCGTTCTGGTCGAAATTATACTCGCCTTCGGCGCCGGGGAATTTCTTGATCGACAGGATCGCCTCGCGGATTTTCGCAGGGTCGGTCGAGCCGGCCTTGTTGATCGCCGCCGACAGCACGGTGACCGCGTCATATGGCCAGGAGCTCTGGTTATCCGGCGCGACCTTGACCGCATCACGATAGAGCTTGCCGAACGCCTTGGAAGCCTCGCTGGAATCTTCCGCGTAGTCCGCGACGCCATAGGTGTTGTACAGCGCAGGCCCGGCGAGTTTTAGCGCGGTGATATTGACGATCGACGGCGAGCCGACCCAGGGAATGTTGACGCCGAGCTGGCGCAACTGCCGCGCAAAGATGCCGAGGTCGTTTTCGAAGGTGAAGTAGGAACCGAGGATGTCGGCGCCGGACTGCTTGATGGCGAGCACGACCGGGGTGAAATCCTGGCTCTGGTTGGCATAGCCCTGGTCGAGCACGGGCGGGGAACCGAGCTTTTCCAGCGCGGCGGTCAGAGCCTTGCCGCCTGCGGTGCCAAACGCGTCGGTCGAATGCAGCACGGCCCACTTCTTCTTGCCGAGCGTGTTGACGCCATACTCGGCGATGACGCGCCCGGAATAGCTGTCGTTCGGACGGAAACGAAACAGCCACGGATTGCCCATGTGAGTGAGGTTCGGATCAGTTCCCCCGATCATCACGGGCTTGCCAAGCTTGAGCACGTCGGGCGCCATGGCGTGCACTTGAGTGGACCGGATCGAGCCGAGGAAGCCGACGATGTCGGATTGCGCGGCCAGCTTGGAGAAGGCCAGCACGATGCCGGGATTGGTGGTCTGATCGTCCTCGATGATCAGTTCGGCCTGCTTTCCGAGGATGCCGCCGGCCTTGTTGACGGCTTCGAGTGCAAGCTTGGCGCCCTGAATGGCGTAACGACCGGATTCGGCGGCGGGACCGGTCACCGGCGCGCACATGCCGATCTTGATCGTGGCGCCCTGCGCTCTCGCGCTCGTAACAATGTGGGGCGCAGCAAGGCCGGCGACGATACCGGCCGCGAAATCGCGTCTCGTCAGTTTCATCAGTTTCTCCCTGAGGCCGGGCGTCTTCGTCGGCCCTTCTTGCTGTTGGCGATCCCTAACGGGGCGCGAACCGGCTGCGTACTTACGGACTCTCCGTGTCAGAGTAAATTGATATTGCGGTGTTTTCGACTAACGATGGAGATGCATTGTCATTCGTGCGCATCAAGAAAGATCAATGCCGACGAGATCGTGACTATTCCGGCAGATTCCGCGAACTTGCCAATATTCCTTTGTGCTCAAACGATGTGCAGGATAGCGAGCTATGCGTCCTGACGCATATCATCATGCAAATTTGCATTTACTCGTCTGCCTCGACGGCTTCCGCGCCCGCGCCTGACAGGCCGGCAAGGCTTTCTTCGAGCGCTCCCAGCATCGCCTGCAGTTCAGCAAGCTTGCGTGAGCCGTAACGTTTTGTAATGGCGGCGTAGATCGCTTCCGACGTCGGCGCGACCGCTTCGATCAGCTTCAATCCTTTCGACGAGATCGACACCACGGCGCGGCGCAGGTCCACCTCCGCCGAACGGCGCTCGATCAGGCCGCGCGCCTCGAGGCCGCGCAGGATGCGCGACAGGCTCGGCCCGAGCAGGAAGGCAAGCCGCGCGAGTTCGGTGACCTCGATCGACTCCACCGAGCTGAGCGCGCGCAGGATGCGCCATTGCTGCTCGGTCAACCCATGATGGCGCAAAGATGGACGGAACTGCCGCATCACGGCCTCGCGCGCGCGGAGCAGCGACATCGGCAGCGAACGGGAGAATTCGCGCATCGGCGCGCGCCGCCCCATCCCTGTCGCCGCGCGCGACCGTGAACCGTTCAATGATGATTTCTTACGAGCCATCGCCAATCTCTTGGCCAATCTTTTGCGGCGCAACAACGCCGCAAATCAATTTACGCCGATCCATTTAACATGTTAATCATTCCAGTGCACCAGAAGCGAGCGATCCGCGATGCCGCATTTCACCATCGAATATTCGGCCAATCTGGATTCCCGCCTCGATATCGGCGAGGTCGTCGAACTTGTGCGCAAGGCAGCGATCGAGACCGGCATCTTCCCGCTCGGCGGCATCCGCGTTCGCGCCATCAGGTGCGAGCACTACGCGATCGCCGACGGCCGGAAGGATTACGGCTTCCTCGACATGGTGCTGCGGCTCGGCGAAGGCCGCGATCTGGCGACCCGCAAGAGAGCGGGCGAAGACATCTTCAAGGCGCTATCGACTTATCTCGATCCGGTATTCGCCAGCAGCAAATTCGCGCTGTCGTTCGACATGCAGATCAACGACAAGGAGACGAGCTGGAAACGCAACAACATCCACGATGCGCTGAAGGTGGAGGCTGTCCATGGATAAAGCGGCGCCAAAATCAGATGTGTTCCAGGCCAATCGCGACCGCGCCGCGCCATTGCTGGCAAGGCTGAGGGCCGACGGCATCGGCCATATGATCGAGGGCAAGATCGTGGCGTCGATCTCGGGCGAAAGGTTCGAGACGAAGTCGCCGATCGACGGTGCCGTGCTGGCAACCGTCGCGCGCGGCAATGCCGAGGACATCGATCGCGCCGCGACCGCGGCCGCCCTCGCCTTCAAATCCTGGCGCGAGATGTCGGCCTCGATGCGGCGCAAGCTGTTGCACCGCGTGGCCGACGCGATCGAGGATCACGCCGACGATATCGCCGTGCTCGAATGCATCGACACCGGTCAGACGCATCGCTTCATGGCGAAAGCCGCGATCCGCGCCGCCGAGAATTTCCGCTTCTTCGCCGACAAATGCGCCGAGGCTCGCGACGGCCTCAACACGCCGAGCGACGAGCACTGGAACGTTTCCACGCGCGTGCCGATCGGCCCGGTCGGCGTGATCACGCCGTGGAACACGCCGTTCATGCTGTCGACCTGGAAGATCGCGCCCGCGCTCGCCGCCGGCTGCACGGTGGTGCACAAGCCCGCGGAGTGGTCGCCGGTCACCGCCGATCTCCTGGCGAAGCTGGTGAAGCAAGCCGGCGTCCCTGACGGCGTGCTCAATACCGTGCACGGTTTCGGTGAGGAGGCCGGGAAGGCGCTGACCGAGCATCCCGCGATCAAGGCGATCGGCTTTGTCGGCGAGAGCGCGACGGGCTCGGCAATCATGGCGCAGGGCGCGCCGACGCTGAAACGCGTGCATTTCGAGCTCGGCGGCAAGAACCCGGTGATCGTATTCGAGGACGCCGATCTCGAGCGTGCGCTCGATGCCGTCGTCTTCATGATCTACTCGCTGAACGGCGAGCGCTGCACCTCCTCGAGCCGGCTGCTGGTGCAGGAGAGCATTGCGGAGCAGTTCGTCGAGAAGCTCTCCGCGCGGGTGAAGGCGCTGAAGGTGGGCCATCCGCTCGATCCCGCAACCGAGATCGGGCCGCTGATCCATGAGCGGCATCTGGCGAAGGTCTGCTCCTATTTCGACGTGGCGCGACAGGAAGGCGCGACGATCGCGGTCGGCGGCAGGCCGCATGACGGTCCCGGCGGCGGGCACTACGTGCAGCCGACGCTCGTCACCGGCGCGCATTCCAAGATGCGGGTGGCGCAGGAGGAGGTGTTCGGGCCGTTCCTCACCGTCATCCCGTTCCGCGACGAAACCGCTGCGGTCGAGATCGCCAACGGCGTGCAGTATGGCCTCACCGGCTACGTCTGGACCGGCGACATGGGCCGCGCGCTGCGGGTGGCGGATGCGCTCGAAGCCGGCATGATCTGGCTCAATTCGGAAAACGTCCGGCATTTGCCGACGCCGTTCGGCGGCATGAAATCATCCGGCATCGGCCGCGACGGCGGCGATTATTCGTTCGACTTCTACATGGAAACCAAGCACGTCTCGCTGGCGCGCGGGACGCACAAGATACAGAGACTGGGAGTGTAACGACCACCGTCATTCCGGGGCGGCCCGCAGGGCTGAACCCGGAATCTCGAGATTCCGGGTTCGATGCTTCGCACCGCCCCGGAATGACGCCCAAGCAGGGAAACATCGATGCCTGTTCCGCAGCACGTCTTTGACCCGCCGTTCAACATCATCCGCTGCAGCCATGTCGTGCTCGACGTGACGGACCTCGACGCCAGCCGCGCATTCTATGAGACCACCGTCGGGCTGCATGTCGAGGACGCCGACGACAAGGCGGTGTATCTGCGCGGCTCCGAGGAGCATCAGCATCATTCGCTGGTGCTGCGCAAGGCGCAGGCAGCAGCCTGCAGCCGGCTCGGCTTCAAGGTCGGCAATGATGCCGATCTCGACAAAGCGGCCGCGTTCTTCTCCGAGCACGGCGTCGATTATCGCTTCGTCGACCAGCCGTTCCATGGCCGCACCTTGCAGTTCTCCGATCCGTTCGGCTTCCAGCTCGAGCTCTATGCGACGATGGAGAAGCGCCCGCACCTCTTGCGCCGTTACGACCTCTACAAAGGCTGCCATCCGCAACGGCTGGATCACTTCAACGTCTTCGCCGCCGAGCTGCAGGACACTATTGATTTCTACGCACGGCTCGGTTTTCGTCTCACTGAATACGGCGAAGAGGACGGACCGAACGGGCGCATCGCCGCGGCCTGGATGCATCGCAAGGGCAATGTGCACGACCTCGCCTTCACCAACGGCAAGGGCCCTCGCCTGCATCACTTTGCCTATTGGGTGCCGACCGCGATGAACGTCCTGCATCTCTGCGACCTGATGGCCTCCAGCGGCTTCCTGAAGAACATGGAGCGTGGCCCCGGCCGCCACGGCATCTCGAATGCTTTCTTCCTCTATGTCAGGGATCCCGATGGCCACCGGCTCGAGCTGTACACCAGCGATTACTTCACTGGCGATCACGACCATGAACCGCTGCGCTGGTCGCTGAAGGACCCGCGGCGGCAGACCTTGTGGGGCGCGCCCGCCCCGCGCTCCTGGTTCGAGCAGGGCTCGCCGTTTGCTGACCAGGCGGTGCGCGAGCCGCTGTTCGTCGCCGACGTCACGATTGCCGACTGAGCGGAACAGCCGATGTCTCCGCCTCGTCTCGCAACCTATTCGATCGACGGCGCCACACGGTATGGCGCCGTGACAGACAACGGCATCGTCGATCTCTCAGCGCGCTTTGCCAAGGAATTTCCAACGTTGCGCGAGGCGATCGCCGCCGGCGCGCTGATGCGTCTCGTGGACGACGCCGCGCGTCGCGCGCCGGACCATGCGCTCGACGCCGTCACCTGGCTGCCGCCGACCCCGGCTCCGGAAAAGATCATCTGCATCGGCGTCAACTATCCGGATCGCAACGCCGAATACAAGGACGGCAGCGACGCGCCGAAATATCCGAGCATGTTCATGCGCACGCCGCGATCTTTCGTCGGGCACGACACGCCGCTGGTCCGCCCGCGCGCGTCCACGCAGCTCGATTATGAGGGCGAACTGGCGCTCGTCATCGGCAAGGCCGGGCGGCATATCCCGGAAAGCGCGGCGCTCGATCACATCGCCGCAATCGCGCTGTGCAATGAAGGCACGATCCGCGACTGGGTGCGACACGCCAAGTTCAACGTCACGCAGGGCAAGAATTTCGACTGCACCGGCAGTCTCGGGCCCTGGATCGTTCCCTACACGGACGAGGCGCAGATCGCCGACATCCGCCTGACCACACGCGTCAATGGCGAGACGCGGCAAGATGATCGCACCGGACGGTTGATCTTCGGCTTCCGCTATCTCATCAACTACATCTCGACCTTCACCACGCTTGTTCCCGGCGACGTGATCGTCACGGGCACGCCGACGGGCGCCGGCGCACGGTTCGATCCGCCGCGCTACCTCAAGCCGGGCGACGTCGTCGAGATCGAGGCGGAGGGCGTCGGCGTCTTGCGCAACGGCGTGGTCGACGAAACGTAAAAACAATGGACAGCAAGATGAGCTCAATTACCGGCGGCGAAGCGATCGTCAACGGTCTCGTCGCCCACGGCGTCGACACCGTGTTCGGCCTGCCCGGCGCGCAGATCTATGGCTTGTTCGACGCCTTCCATCAGGCACAGCTCAAGGTGATTGGCGCCCGCCACGAGCAGGCCTGCGGCTACATGGCCTTCGGCTACGCGCGGTCGAGCGGCCGTCCCGGCGTATTCAGCGTGGTGCCCGGCCCCGGCGTGCTCAACGCCAGCGCGGCGCTGCTCACCGCCTTCGGCTGCAACGAGCCGGTGCTCTGCCTCACAGGGCAGGTGCCGACCGCCTTCCTCGGCAAGGGCCGCGGCCATCTGCACGAGATGCCGGACCAACTCGCGACGCTGCGCAGCTTCGTGAAATGGGCCGATCGCATCGAGTATCCCGACGCGGCACCGGCGATGGTGTCGCGCGCGTTCCAGGAAATGCTGTCGGGCCGCTGCGGCCCGGCGTCGCTCGAGATGCCCTGGGACGTTTTCACCCAGCGTGCAGCGGTCGGTCCATCGAAGCCGTTCGAGCCGTTTGCCCCGCCACTGCCGGATCCTGACAGGATCAAGGCCGCCGCCGCGCTGATCGCGGCGAGCAGGACGCCGATGGTCTTCGTCGGCAGCGGCGCGATCGATGCGGGCGAAGAAATCCTCGAGCTTGCCGACATGATCGATGCGCCCGTCGTCGCCTTCCGCAGCGGCCGCGGCATCGTCTCCAATGCGCACGAGCTCGGTTTGACCATGGCGGCCGCTTACAAATTGTGGCCGACCACCGACCTGATGATCGGGATCGGCACCCGCATGGAATTGCCGGCCTCGGGTTTCCGCTGGCCGTATCAGCCCGACGGCATCAAATCGATTCGCGTCGATATCGATCCCGTCGAGATGCGCCGGCTTACGCCCGATGCGGCCATTGTGAGCGATGCCAAGGCCGGCACCGCCGAGTTGCGCGCAGCCGTGCGCAAGGCTGGCTATAGCAAGAACAGCGGCCGTCGCGCGGCGATCCGCGAAGCGACCGCGGCAGCCGCGCGCGAGATCCAGCACATCCAGCCGCAGATGGCTTATTTGAAGATTCTGCGCGAGGTGCTGCCTTCGAATGCGATCGTGACCGATGAGCTCTCGCAGGTCGGCTTCGCCTCCTGGTACGGCTTTCCGGTCTACGAGCCGCGCACCTTCATCACCTCGGGCTATCAGGGCACGCTCGGCTCCGGTTTTCCGACCGCGCTCGGCGCCAAGGTCGCCAATCCCGACAGGCCGGTGGTGGCGATCACGGGCGACGGCGGCTTCATGTTCGGCGTGCAGGAGCTGTCCACCGCCGTGCAGTTCCGCATCGGCGTGGTGACGCTGGTGTTCAACAACAACTCTTACGGCAATGTGCGTCGCGACCAGCGCGAGCGCTTTGACGGCCACGTGGTGGCGTCGGACCTGGTCAATCCCGATTTCGTGAGACTTGCGGAATCCTTTGGTGCCGGAGCTGCGCGCGTCACCTCGCCGGATCATTTCCGTCCTGCGCTGGAAAAAGCGCTGGCCGATGGCGGGCCGTATGTGATCGCGATCGAGGTGCAGACGGATTCGGAAGTGAGCCCGTGGGCGTTCATCCATCCGCCGAAACCTTGACGCCGTCATTCCGGGGCGATGCGCAGCATCGAACCCGGAATCTCGAGGTTCCGGGTTCGCGCTACGCGCGCCCCGGAACGACTAAAACGAGCTACCGCGTCTTTCTAAAGGTCAGATTGATCCGCTGGCGGCCGAACAACGCGTGCTCGCCGTCGGCGAGCGGCGCGACGCCATGGAAGAACAATCGCGACGGTCCGCCCCACACCGCGACATCGCCATGCGTCAGCCGATGCCGCACCGGCTTGTCGCTACGCTTTGGGCCGCCGAACAGGAAGATCGCGGGCAGGCCGAGCGACACCGATACGATCGGCGCCGCAAAATCCGTCTCGTCCTTGTCCTGGTGCAGCGACAGCCTTGCGCCCGGCTCGTAACGATTGACCAGGCAGGCATCCGGCGCAAAATCATCAAAGCCGCCCTCTGCCGCCGCCTCACGCGCCAGGCGCACGAGCACCGGCGGCATCGCCGGCCATGGCTTGCCGGATTCCGGATCGATGCCGTCATAGCGATAGCCGCTGCGATCGGTGACCCAGCCGACCGTGCCGCAATTGGTCATCGCCACGGACATCTGGTAACCGCCGGGCGTGAACATGCGCCGAAACGGTGCCTGCGCGACGATCTCGCGCAAGGCCGGGATCAGCTCAGGCTCCAGCGGGCGCGCAAATCCGCGCAGGATCACCGCGCCCTCCGCGATCGCTTCGCGGGCGGGGAGGTCGGCAACGGTATCGAATAAGTCTGCCGTCAAACCACGATACTCGCGTTGGTCCCGAGGTGGTGGCAGATGCGCGGACTATCAACCACCCGATTTCCGATATTGAACGTCATTGCGAGTGTAGCCAAGCAATTCCTCTCTCCGCCCCTGCGGCATGGATCGCTTCGCCGCGCTCGCAATGACGATTGGGGGGCTATCTAGCCCCGCACCGGCAGCGTCACCACGTCATAGGCATGGCGGATCGTGCGCTTCAGCACCGGGTCCTCCAGCTCGAACTCGAACCGGCTGGCCGGGCGGATGCCGCCCTTGGCAGCGAAGGTGCCGCCGAACATGGCGCAGCCGTCGGGCAGGCCCTTGTCGCCGAAGCCGCGCGCGATCAGGTCCTTCACCGGCAGCATGCCGTCGAGCGTGCCCTCCTGGTACAGGACGCGCTTGCCATCGATCCAGGCGTACGAACGCAGGATCATCTGGTCCCAGTGGTCGATCACATCTTCCAGTTCCCACAATTCGGAAGCGATCGGCTTGTCGCACATCTGCTTGGAAACCGTGACGCTGTAGCTTTCCACCTTGCGGTCGGTGTGGTCGGAGCCGCAGCCGACGAAGGTGCGGCCCTGCCAGCCGATCAACACGAACTCGACCTCGCCGCTGGAGTCCTCGCCGCAGACTTCGATCGTGTCCTCGGTAGTCAGCCGCCGCGCCGAGCAGCGGTAATAGATCGGCGTCGTCGCCGGCCGCGCGATGCCGAGCGCCTCAAGCTCGGCGATATGCTTGTCGCGCGCCACCGGATCGCGGCCGGTCCAGCCGGCGATCACGGCCTGATCGATGGCGAGCGTCAGCGGCGTCGCCATGCCCTTGTCGTCGATGTTGAAGGTGAGGTCATACACGGATGATGTTCTCCATTGCGGCCGCGATCTCGAAGATACGGCGATCCGATCCGCCTGCAGCAGCGACCATCAGGCCAACCGGCACATCATCTGCACGATGGGCCGGCAGCGAGATGGCGCAGCCGTCGAGCACGTTGATCAGCGTGCAGTTGCGCAACGCGCGCAGGTTTTCCGCGGTGAAGGCCTTGTCGTCCGCGAGGTCGGCGATCTTCGGCGGCGTGTTGGCCGTGGTCGGCAGCAGCAGCGCATCATAGGGCGCGATGCGCTTCTCGGTGCGCGCGATGAAAGACTTTCGCGCATTGAGCAGATCGATGTAGTCGGCGGCCAGATATCCCTCGCCGCGCGCGATGCGCGTGGCGACGCGGGGATCGTAGATGTCGCCCTTGCTGGCAAGCAGATAGCGGTGCCAGGCATAGCTTTCGGACGCCGCAAAGCCGCCCTTGGCGTTCATGATGCCGACGTCGAGGAACTCCGGCACCTCGATCTTCTCGATCAGCGCGCCCGCCTTCGACAGCGCCGCGAGCGCACGGTCGAACGTTTTTGCCACGGCATCATCAAGATCATCGAGCGCAACCGTGGTCGGCACCGCGAACCGCAGGCCCTTCACCGGTCGCGCCGCGAGTGCCGGCAGCGGCTCGCTCGCGAGCACGGCATCGAGCGCTGCGCAGCAGGCCACCGAATTGGCGAGCGGACCATAGCTGTCGAGCGAGAACGACAGCGGCACGCCGCCGTCGAGCGGAATGCGCCGCTGCGTCGGCTTGTAGCCAACGATGCCGTTGAAGGCCGCAGGGATCCGGCAGGAGCCACCGGTGTCGGTGCCGAGCGCGCCAAAGGCCATGCCATCGACGATCGAGACCGCCGCCCCCGACGACGAACCGCCGGGCACATGACCGACGCTGCGGTTGTAGGCGCTCTTCGGCGTGCCGTAATGCGGATTGATGCCGATGCCGGAATAGGCAAATTCGGTCATGTTGGTGCGGCCGATCACGATGAAGCCGGCCGCGCGAAGCCGCGCCACCACAGGCGCGTCGGCTTCCGCCGGCGCGGAATCCTCGAGTGCGCGGGAGCCAGCGCGGGTCACCTGTCCCTTGATGTCGAAGAGATCCTTGATCGAAACCGGAATGCCGGCAAAGGGCGACGGCGCCGCATTCGCCTTCCGCAGGCGGTCCATCGCATCGGCAGCCTGGAGCGCGGCTTCCTTGTCGACGTGAATGAAGACGCGCTGCCCCTCGCCCGCGGGATCGGCGATCTTGGCGAGGCATTGCTCGACCAGTTGGCGGGCCGTGAGGCGGCCGCTCTCGAGGTCTGCGGCGAGTGAGGCAAGGGTCGGATTGTCAGGCATGGCTTTCGATTTCGGGTCTCTATCTTGCGTCAAACGTTGTTTGAGGCGCGGTGCGGCGGATTTGCCGCGTGGCGGACTATTGCCTGAGACAGGCTGGCATACAAGCGTGCTCTCGTCTTCGGAATACCGCCATGCGATTGCAAACGCTGGACCGTTGACGGCGGATAGTCAATTGTCGCATCACGTTTTTGAACGAGGCCTGACGGCCTGATCCAGGGAGGATGCCGAATGGCCGAAGCTGCGCGCGCAAAACCGAAACCGACGCCGGAAACCCAGCATTTCTGGGATGGCACGCAGGTCGGCGAATTGCGCCTGCAGCGCTGCGACGGCTGCGCGCATGTCTACTTCCCGCCGCGCCCGTTCTGCCCGTCCTGCGCCTCGCGCAAGGTCAGCGTGTTCAAGGCCAGCGGCAAGGGCAAGCTCTACAGCTACGTCATCAATCACCGTCCCGCCGCCCCCGGCTTCACGCCGCCTTACGCCATCGCGGTGGTCGAACTCGATGAGGGCCCGCGCATGATGAGCAACATCATCGACTGCCCGCAGACGCCGGAAGCGCTCGAGCTCGACATGAAGCTGGAAGTCGCGTTCGAGAAACTCGACGACAAGATCACGCTTCCTTTGTTCCGTCCGGCGAAGGGTTAAAGAGATGCGCAGGAATCAGGTTGCCGTCGTCGGCGCGGCCGAGACCACCGAGCTCGGCGTCATCCCCAACATGTCGCAGCTCCAGTTGCACGCGGATGCGGCGCTCAATGCCATCGCCGATGCGGGGCTGAAGCTCTCCGACATCGACGGCTTCGCCACCGCCGTCGAGACGCCGCAGCAGGTCTGCCATTATCTCGGCATCAAGCCGACCTGGGTCGACGGCACGTCCGTTGGCGGCTGCTCGTTCATGCTGCATGTCCGCCACGCCGCGGCGGCGATCGAGGCCGGCCTGTGCAAGACCGTGCTGATCACGCATGCCGAAAGCGGCAAGTCGATGATCGGCAAGCAGCCGCGCTTCACCCCACCAGACAGCCTCAACGGCCAGTTCGAGGCGCCGTTCGGTGTCTACGGTCCGCCGAGCATGTTCCCGATTCCGGTGCTGCGCTTCATGAAGACCTACGGCATCACCCATGAGCAGATCGCCATGGTCGCCGTGGCGCAGCGCGAATGGGCGGCGAAGAATCCGCGCGCGACGATGAAGGAGCCGATCACGGTTGCCGACGTCCTGAACTCGCGGATGATCGCTTATCCGTTCCGCCTGCTGCAGTGCTGCCTCGTCACCGATGGCGGCGGCGCACTGATCCTGACATCAGCGGATCGCGCCAAGGACTTTCCGCAGAAGCCGGTCTACATCCTCGGCACCGGCGAGAGCGTGGAGACGCCGATGGTCAGCCAGATGGAGACATTCAACTCCTCGCGCGCCTTCAAGGTCGCAGGCCCCCTGGCGTTCAAGGAGGCCGGCATCACGCACGGGGATGTCGATCACCTCATGATCTACGACGCCTTTGCCCATCTGCCGCTGTTCGGCCTCGGCGATCTCGGCTTCATGCCCTATGAGGAGACCGGCAAGTTCATCGCCGACGGCAACACACGTCCCGGCGGCAAGCTGCCGCTCAACACCAATGGCGGCGGCTTGAGCTACATGCATTCGGGCATGTACGGCATGTATGCGCTGCAGGAGAGCGTGCGCCAGATGCGCGGCATCGCGCCGGCGCAGGTCAAGGGCGCGAAGATCTCGGTCTGCCACGGCGTCGGCGGCATGTTCGCGGCGTCAGGCACGATCATCTTCACGAACGAGAAGTAATCCCTTCGTCATTCCGGGATGCGCCGACAGGCGCAGATCCGGAATCTCGAGATTCCGGGTTCACGTTCCGCGTGCCCCGGAATGACGGAGACAACAGGAGAAATCCCATGACAAAATCACTGCAGGACAAAGTCATCATCGTCACCGGCGCTGGCCGCGGCATCGGGCGCGAGATCGCGCTGCTCTGCGCCGCCGAGGGCGCCAAGGTCGTGGTCAACGATCCCGGCGTCGCCGCCGACGGTTCGGGCACCAGCGCCGCGCCCGCGGAAGAGGTGGTCGAGGAGATCAAGAAGCGCGGCGGCACCGCGGTCGCCAATTTCGAGACCGTGGCGGAAGCGATCCCGGCCAGCAAGATCGTGAAGACCGCGACCGACCATTTCGGCAAGCTCGACGGCGTCGTCAACAATGCCGGCATCCTGCGCGACATGATCTTCCATCGCATGAGCGTGGAAGCCTTCGAGGCCGTCATCAAGGTGCACCTGATGGGCTCTTTCTATGTCAGTCACGCCGCGGCACGGCTGTTCCGCGAGCAGGAGAGCGGCTCCTTCGTGCACTTCACCTCGACCTCCGGCCTGGTCGGCAATTATGGCCAGGCCAACTATGCGGCCGCGAAGCTCGGCATCGTCGGTCTGTCGAAGTCGATCGCGCTCGACATGAGCCGCTTCAACGTGCGCTCGAACTGCATCTCGCCATTCGCCTGGAGCCGGCTGATCGGCACCATCCCGACCGAGACCGAGGCCGAGAAGGAGCGCGTCAAGCGCATCCAGCAGATGGGGCCGGAGAAGATCGCGCCACTCTGCGCCTATCTGCTCAGCGACGCAGGCAAGGACGTCACCGGGCAGATCTTCGCGGTCCGGATGAACGAGATCTTCCTGATGGGCCAGTCGCGCCCGATCCGCTCTGTGCACCGCGGCGAAGGCTGGACGACACAAACCATCGCCGAACACGCGATCCCGGCGCTGAAGCCGTCGTTTTACAAGCTCGACCGCTCCGCCGACGTCTTCAGCTGGGACGCTATCTGATGATTTTATGACACTGTCGTCCCGGCTCGTATCCGGGACGACGCCATCTTCGGTTGTTTCATCACGCCTGCCCGCTTTATGCCGGATTGCGGGCGCATGGGTTCCTTCCCAACAACAAAAAAGCCTGGGAGGACGTCATGAACAATCCAAACAATTCACCCAACCAGCAGGACGGAGGCTCGATCGGGCTCGACCGCCGGACGCTTTTGCGCGGTGCAACCGCGATTGCTGCGACTGCGGCGGTTGCGCCGGCAGCCTTCGCCCGCGACTTTGGTTCCAATGCCGAGCCACAGCGCTATCCCGACCCCGATATCGTCGTGATCGATCCCAAGCGCTTCAAGGCCAAGGTCGGCAACACCGCCATCAAGCGTCTCTACACCGGCTGCCTGTGGGCCGAGGGGCCGGCCTGGAATTCGCAGGGGCAATATCTGGTCTGGAGCGATATCCCCGCCAACCGGCAGCTTCGCTATCTCGACGACGACGGCCACATCTCCGAGCAGTTCCGCAAGCCCTCCAATGAGAGCAACGGCAATTCCTTCGATCTCGAAGGTCGGCAGCTTTCGGCCGAGCGCACGCGGCTGGTGCGTTTCGAGCACAACGGCACGGTCACCACGCTGGCCCAGGAAGCCAATGGCAAGCCGCTGAACGGGCCGAACGACATGGTGGTCCACCCCAACGACAAGTCGATCTGGTTCACCGATCCCGGCTATGGCGCGATCTCGATCTATGAGGGGCAGCGCGCCAACACCAATTCGGTGCAGCCCTACCAGAAGGAGGCGGTGTACCGGATCGACGGCCAGTCCGGCCAGATCACCAAGGTCGCCGATGATCCGTTCAAGCCGAACGGCATCGCCTTCAGCCATGACTACAAGAAGCTCTATGTCTGCGACACCGGGATCACGCATTATCCGAACGCCAACAACGTGGTCTGGGCCTACGACATCAACGGCGACAAGCTCTCGAACCCGAAGCAGTTGATCGACATGAAGCTCGACGGCAAGTCGGGCTTCCCCGACGGGCTGCGGGTGGACATCGACGGCAATATCTGGGTCGGCGCCGGCTGGGTCGGACCAGGCTATGACGGCGTCCAGGTGTTCGCGCCCGACGGCACGCGGATCGGCCAGATCGTGCTGCCGGAGACCTGCGCCAACGTCTGCTTCGGCGGCAAGAAGCGCAATCGCCTGTTCATGACCGCGAGCCAGTCACTCTATGCGGTCTATGTGGAGACGCAGGGCGCGCATCACTGCTGACGCAGTCGGCGAATAGCGAATGGAAGCCCGTCCGCTATTCGCCTCTTCTCTACCCGCTATTCCTCAGCCCCGCGGAGATCCCGTTGATGGTGAGCTGGATGCCGCGCAGCACCTGCTCGTCCGGGTTCTGCGCGCGGTGTTCCTTCAACAGCTCCACCTGCACATGGTTGAGCGGGTCGAGATAAGGAAAACGGTTGCGGATCGAGCGTTCGAGCAGCGGGTTGCCCTGCAGCAGCCGCTCATGGCCCATGATGTCGAGCAGCGTCTCGATCGACAGATGCCATTCGCGGCGGATGCGGCCGAAAATCTTCTCGCGCAATTCGGCATCCGGCACCAGCTCCGCATAGCGCGAGGCAATCGCGATCGAGCTCTTGGCCAGCACCATGTCCATGTTGGAGAGCAGCGTGCGGAAGAACGGCCATTCCCGGTACAGCTCCTGCAGGAACGCCATGCCCTGCTCCGGATGCTCCGCGATCCAGGTCTCGACCGCGCTGCCGAAGCCGTACCAGCCCGGCAGCATCAGCCGGCATTGGGCCCAGGAGAACACCCAGGGGATGGCGCGGAGGTCCTCGATCTCGCGGGTCTTCTTGCGCGACGCCGGGCGACTGCCGATGTTGAGCGTCGCAATCTCGTTGATGACGGTCGAGCCCCAGAAATAATCGGCAAAGCCGTCGGTCTCGTAGACAAGTCCGCGATAGGCCTTGAAGGCGAGCGCCGAGAGCTGCTCCATCGCCTTCAGATATTCGGCGCGCGGCGCGCTTTGCCTCGGCTGCAGCAGGCTGGTCTCGAGCGTCGCCGCGGCAAGGATTTCTAGATTGTTGCGGCCGACCTCGGCGTTGGAATATTTGCTCGAAATGATCTCGCCCTGCTCGGTGATCCGGATCTGGCCATTCACGGCGCCGCCGGGCTGGGCGATGATCGCGTCATAGCTCGGGCCGCCGCCGCGGCCGACCGAGCCGCCGCGGCCATGGAACAGGCGCAGGCGGACGTGATGGCGCTCGAACACCTCGACGAGGCCGATCTCCGCCTTGTAGAGCTCCCAGCCCGACGTGACGAAGCCGCCGTCCTTGTTGCTGTCGGAATAGCCGAGCATCACCTCCTGCACACCGCCGCGGCTGTCCACCAGGCGGCGGTAGTCGTGCAGCGCCAGCATACGGTCCATGATGCCGCTGGAGGCTTGCAGGTCCTCGATGGTCTCGAACAGCGGCACGATGTTGATGGCGCTGCGGCCGGAGGGATTGATCAGCCCGACTTCCTTGAGGAGCACCGCGACTTCGAGCATGTCGGACATGCCCTTGCACATCGAGATGATGCATTGGGAAATCACCTCCGGGCCGAAGGTCGCATGTGCCTCCGCGGCCGCCCGGAACACGGCGAGCTCGCCCTGGGTCTCCTCGCTGTACTTCACGAAGGGCGAGGACAGCGGCCGCGCGCTGCGAAGCTCGCCGAGCAGCAGGTTGATGCGGGCGTCCTCGCCGAGCGCCATATAGGACATGCCTGATATCGCCGCGTCGAGCAGTTCGGCGACGGTGCGCTCGTGCACCGCGGAGTTTTGCCTGATGTCGAGGCGGGCGAGATGGAAGCCGAAGCAATCGACCGCGCGCCGCAGCAAGCGAAGACGTCCGCGGGCGATGACCGCCGAGTTGTTTGCGATCAGCGAGCGGTCGAGCACGTCGAGATCGGCCTTGAACTCGTTGACATTGGTGTAGGGCTCGGCCTTGCCGACCGGTCGGCGCGTGATCTCGACCTGCAGCTTCTCGGCGGTCGCGGTCAGCCGGGCGTAGATGCCGGATACCGCGAGCCGGTATGGTTCGCCGCTCCGGTGCGGCGACGGATCGGGCGAGCGCTCGGCGAGCACGCGCAGTTCGTCGGAAACATCGGCGAGGTTCCTGGCCAGCGACAGTTCGGCGCCGAGGACGTGCAGCTCTTCCAGATAGAAGCTCAATATCCGGCTCGACTGCAGCCGCAGCGTGCCGCGCATGACGTCGGCGGTGACGAACGGGTTGCCGTCGCGGTCGCCGCCGATCCAGCTTCCCATCTTCAGGAACGACGCGAGCTCGCCCGGCTCGCCGCCCTCCTTGTTGAGCCGGTCCTCCAGCGCGCAATGCAGGCGCGGCACCTCGTGGAGGAAGGTGTAATCGTAGAACGACAGCCCGTTGGTGACTTCGTCCAGCACCGTGAGCTTGGTCCGGCGCAACAGATTGGTCTGCCACAGCGTCACCACGGCGCGGCGAAGCTGCTCGTCGCTGGCCTCGCCCTCCTCCGGCGTCATCTGCAGCCGCTCGCGCCGGTCGAGCAGGCCCGCGATCTCCATCTCGCGGTCCATGGTGCTCTTGCGCCGGACCTCGGTCGGATGCGCTGTCAGCACCGGGCTGACCAGGGCGCCCTTGAAGAAGCGGCGCAGATCGTTCGGGCCGAAGCCGGCCTGCTGCGCATGGTTCACGGCCTGCGTCAGCAGGCTCGGCCGCGGCGTGCCGGCGCCACGCCCCCGCATCTGGCGGATGTTGTTCTGGTCCTCGGCGATGTTGGCGAGGTGGGAGAAATAGCTGAAGGCGCGGACGATCCGCACCGTCTCTGAGATCGACATGCTGTCGAGGATGGTTTCCAGTTCCCGCCGCGCCAGCCGGTCTTCATCCCGGTGGAACCGGATCGAGGTCTGCCGGATGCGCTCGACCAGATCGAAGACATCGGCGCCCTCCTGGTCGCGCACGGTGTCGCCGAGGATGCGTCCGAGCAGGCGGATGTCATTGCGCAGCCGCGCATCTTCCTCGAGGGCCTGGCTGTCCTCGGCGCGATTGGCACGGACCTCGGTCTCGGAAGGCATGGTCTGGGGAGACATGGCTGATCGCTCCAGCGGCTGCCCGGCACCTCCGGAGTGTGCAACTTTTTTGCCGCAGCGCAAGATGAAGTTGGAGGCGGCGCACACACGATGCCGCGCCGCCCGCCCGAACCTCCAACCTCATCCCGAGGAGCCGCGCCAGCGTCGTCTCGAGGGATGGCCACGGGCACGATCCGGGCCTCATGGTTCGAGACGGCGCTGCGCGCCTCCTCACCATGAGGGTCTGCCATTGAGCGCCAGACGACAGAGTTCAAATCCTCCTTCCCGCCTGCTCCCAATAGGGATCGCGGAGGCGGCGCTTGAAGATCTTTCCGGAATCCTCGCGCGGCAGGTTGGTGGCGATTTCGATGTGCTTGGGCACCTTGTAGTCGGCGAGCGACGTCTTGAGCTGGGTACGGATCGAGGCGACATCCAGCCTGGCCCCTGCTTGCGGCTCGACCACCGCCATCAGCGCCTCGCCGAATTCGGGATCTGGGATGCCGAACACGGCGCAATCATGCACGCCGGGAATGGCATGCAACACCGCCTCGATCTCCGCCGGATAGATGTTGACGCCGCCCGAAATCACCATGTCGCGCTTGCGGTCGCAGATGAAGACGTAACCGTCTTCATCGATATAGCCGACATCGCCCGACGTGATGAACCCGTCGCGGTCGATCTCGGCACGTTTTTCCGGCTTGTTGTGATAGGTGAAATCGGGATTGCCCGATATCCGCGAATAGATTTCGCCGATCTCGCCTGATGGCAGTACCTTTCCGTGATCGCCGATGAAGCGCAGCTCGGCGCCGGGCGAGATCCTGCCGACGGTGCCGGGCTTCCTCAGCGCATCCTCGGAATTCGCGAACGTCACCGCGCCGGACTCGGTCGAGCCGTAGAACTCGTAGATCACCGGTCCCCACCACTCGATCATCGCCCGCTTGATGTCGGCCGGACAGGGCGCGGCGGCATGGATGATATGGCGCAGCGAGGACACGTCATATTTCCTGCGCACTTTCTCCGGCAGCTTCATCAGGCGGATGAACATGGTCGGCACCATGAAGACGGTGTCGATCCGCTGCTCCTCGACCAGGGCCAGGAAATCCTCCGCATCGAAGCGCGGCATCAGCAGCAGCGCGCCGCCGAGCCGGCCGGAGCGGAGGCCGAAGGAGTTCGGCGCGGAATGGTAGAGCGGGCCGGGCAACAGCGCGCGGACGCCGGGCTTGAGGCCGTAGATCATGGCGCGCATCGCCTCCGCGTTGGCCGCCTGCTCCGGCGTCGGTGCGAAGCGGCGCACGCCCTTGGGGTGGCCTGTCGTGCCGGAGGTGTAGATCATGTTCTGCGGCTGCGGCACCGCCGGGCCGTCATAGCGCCGCTGTTTCGCGAGCCAGGGCTCGAAATCAACTGCGAAATCCGGCACGCCGAGATGATCGGGATCGATCTTGTAGTGGGCGAGGATTTCCGGGGGCGTCGGCACGCTCAGCACCGTGACGCCGGCGGGGATCGCATCCCGTAGCCGATGCAGCATGTCGGCATGGGCGATCAGGACGCGGGTGCCGGAATCGGTCAGCACATAGTTGATCTCTTCCGGCTTGAAGTGCCAGTTGATCGGCACGCCATAGGCCCCAAGTCGCATCGCCGCGTACGCCGCCTCGATGAAGGCGATGTCGTTGCGCATCAGCATGCAGACGCTGTCGCCCTCGCGGACGCCGAGCTTGCGCAGGCCGCTGGCGATGCGCTCGGAGCGCTCGGTGACTTCCTGATGCGTCCGCCTGCGATCGCCGCTGATGACCCCGAGGAAGAGTTGAGAGGTTTCCATTATCGCTTTCCGATCTTTCGTCGGGTTGATGAACCACGCCGTCATTCCGGGGCGATGCGCAGCATCGAACCCGGAATCTCGAGATTCCGGGTTCACGCTTTGCGTGCCCCGGAATGACGGTGGAAACTATCCCGCGTCCGCAAAGCGCGGTGGCCGCTTGTCCATGTTCGCGCGTACGGCCTCGGTCTGGTTGGGGCTGCCGAGCAGCTTCTGCTGCTCGACGGACTCGGCAAGCAGCGCCGGGCCTGGATCGACCGACAGCTTGTTCAGCAGGCGCTTGGCGGCTCGGATCGCATCCGGGCTCTTGCCGGCGATTTCGCGTGCGACCTCGAAGGCAGCCGCGCGAGGATCGTCGCAGACGCGGGTGGCAAGGCCGTAACTCAGCGCCTCCTGCGCCGAGAAGATGCGCCCGGTGTAGGTGAGCTCGCGCAGGATGTCGTCGCGCACCAGCGTGGCGAGGATCGGCGTGCCCGCCATATCGGGCACCAGGCCCCATTTGATCTCCATGATCGACATCCGCGCGTCCGCGCTGAGGAAGCGCATGTCGGCGCCGACCGCGAGCTGGAAGCCGCCGCCGAAGGCAACGCCATGGACCGCGGCGATGACCGGCACCGGAAGCTGCCGCCAACCCCAGACCGCCTGCTGCGGAAAATTCGCCTGGCCGTGGGTGCGGATGGTGAGATCGCGCTTTTCGCCGCCGGCGATCCCGTTGCCGCCCTTCTCCTTCATCGCGGCGAAACGTCCCATGTCGAGGCCGGCGCAGAACGCTCGCCCCTCCCCGGACAATACTACCACCCGGACGCCCTTTTCAGTCGAAAGCCGCTCGGTCGCGGCCACCAACGCCTCGAACATCGCGGCATCCAGCGCATTCATCTTGTCCGCGCGCACCAGGCGGACATCGGCGATCCCTTCGGAAACCGAGATCGTGACGCGTTGCTCCATGGAATTGTCCTCCGCTGTTCTTGATGCCGCTTTACAGAAGGGCCATTGCCGGTTTTAGTCAATCGACCAATTAACTGACAATCCCCTTTGGGTGGAAACCATGTTCACAGATCAGCTTCTCGCCGGACGTCGCATTCTCGTGACCGGGGGCGGTACCGGCCTCGGCAAGTCCATGGCCGCGAAGTTCCTGCAATTGGGGGCCGAGGTGCACATCTGCGGCCGTCGCAAGATCGTCTGCGACGAGACCGCGACCGAGCTGATGGACCAGTATGGCGGGCGCGTGGTTAGCCACGGTGTCGACATCCGTAACGCCCAGGCCGTCGACGAGATGATCGAGTCGATCTGGACCGCCAGCGGTCCCCTCACCGACCTCATCAACAACGCCGCCGGCAATTTCATCTCGCGCTCCGAAGAACTCTCGCCGCGCGGCTTCGATGCGGTCGCGAACATCGTCATGCACGGCACGTTCTACGTCACGCACGCGGTGGGGCGGCGCTGGATCGCCGGCAAGCAGCGTGGCAACGTGGTGTCGATCACCGTCACCTGGGTGCGCAACGGCTCGCCCTATGTGGTGCCATCGGCGATGAGCAAGTCGGCGATCCACGCGATGACGATGTCGCTCGCGATCGAATGGGGTAAGCACGGCATCCGCCTCAACACCATCGCGCCCGGCGAGATCCCGACCGAGGGCATGAGCAAGCGCATCAAGCCGGGCGACGAGGCCGGCGCGCGGACCAAGGCGATGAACCCGATGGGGCGCGTCGGCACCATGGAGGAATTGCAGAACCTCGCCGTATTCTTGATCTCCGGCGGCTGCGACTGGATCAACGGCGAAACCATCGCGATGGACGGCGCGCAGGCGCTGGCGATGGGCGGCAATTTCTATCAGCTCCGCGACTGGAGCGACGACGACTGGACCAAGGCGCGCGAACAGATCAAGGCGCAAAACGAAAAGGATCGCGCCGCGCGGGGGTGAGATAGCTGATAGCGTCATAGCGAGCCACTGCTCTCTCCTTCGTCATTGCGAGTGTAGCGAAGCAATCCATGCATCCACAAATGGCGAGATGGATTGCTTCGCTACGCTCGCAATCACGGGTGAGAGCTCGATTCAATTGTCAAACAGCGTCTCCGCTGTCATCGTCCGTCAAGGCCGACGATCCAGTATTCCAGAGGCGGTCGTGCTTATGCCGAGAGGCCGCCGGGTACTGGATGCCCGCCTTCGCGGGCATGACGGGGGAGTGTGTGGAGAGGATGTGAGTCCGCGCTCTCGCGGCGCTTTGCGTCCGAGGTTTGCGTCTCGTTTCACCCTCGCATCGAAGTGAGGGCGCAGGGAAAGCCGGGTGCCGGTTGCACCCGTGGGCCCCGTGCAACAAAAAGCACGGGGGTAGGGCCACAGGTCAACCGGAGCAACACCGGCTTTCCCTGCGCGATGGTTTACAGGCTTACTTCGTGCTCTTCTCGGTGACCGGGCTTTCTTGCCACCGTCGCCCTGTTCAACGAACAGAACTTAGCGCCAGCGTCGGGGCGCCAGAACCACACGACTTCGCCGTCCGCGACGCGCGTGCTCGTCAGTCACACCCATCGCGTCCACCGCATCTCACCGCAACGTTCGTGACGATCGCGACCCGCCCCTCTCTCGGGTGAGACGCGCGGAGTCATAATGCTGATTTGCCCGACGGGTTAAGCGTTTTATTTTTCGCACGAGGGCTGGACAGACTTTCGTCCTGATTTGCCCGTCGGGTTGTTATGTCGCACCTAAAGCATCAACATCGTCATTGCGAGCGAAGCGAAGCAATCCATAGCGCCGCGCGTGGAGGCATGGATTGCTTCGTCGCTACGCTCCTCGCAATGACGGGGGGGCAACCGTCATTCCGGGGCATCGCGACGCGATGAGCCCGGAATCCATTTCGGCGTTTGTGCAAGTGGATGAATGGATTCCGGGCTCGCGGTGCGCGCGCCCCGGAATGACGGTGGTGGTGGCCCTATGGAATGAACTGCGCGCACTCAGCGCTTTCCTGCACCCATATAGCCGAACAGGAAGCCCGCGACCTTGCGCTTCTGGATCTCCTCGCTGCCTTCGGTGATGCGGTAGCGGCGGTGGTGGCGGTAGATGTGTTCGAACGGCTTGTGGCGCGAATAGCCCATGCCGCCGTAGACCTGCATCGCGCGGTCGGCGGCCTCGCAGCACAGACGGTTTGCCCAGTAGTTGCACATCGAGACCTTGTCGGAGAGCGTGTGCTCGACCTGCGCCTGCGTGAGCTGGTCCATCTCCCAGGCCGTCTTGCGGATCAACAGCCGCAGCATCTCGGCTTGCGTGGCGAGTTCGACCAGCGGCCACTGGATCGCCTGGTTTTCGGCCAGCGCCTTGCCGAACGGCTTTCGCTCGCGCGCATAGTTGACGCTCTCGTTGATGCAATAGACGGCTGCGCCGAGCGAGCTCGCGGCCTGACGGATGCGGTTCTCGTGCACGAAGCATTGCGCCAGCGACAGCCCGCGACCGACCTCGCCGAACAGCGCGTCCTCAGGCACGAACACGTCCGTGAAGCTGACGCGCGGATGATCGGTCGGCATGTTGAAGGTCCACATATATTGCTCGACCTTCACGCCATCGGATTTCGCCGGCACCAGGAAACAGGTGATGCCGCGCGCATCGCCGTCATTGCCCGACGTGCGCGCAAACAGCGCGCAGTGGGTCGCGACATGCATGCCGGTGGTCCACATCTTCTCGCCGTTGATCAGCCAGCCCTTGACGTTGTCACGGGTCGCAGGCTCCGCCTTGGTCTCCATATGCGTCGCATCGGAGCCGTGGTCGGGCTCGGTGAGACCGAAGGTGATGCGGTATTTGCCCGTGATCGAGCCGTCGATCATCGCCTTCTGCGCATCGCTGCCGTAGCGATCCAGCATGGTGACGACCGGGAAATTGCCGACAATCGAATGCTCGTTCTGCAAATCGTTGTGCAGGCCGAGCCCCTTCGAGGCAAAATGCTCGCGGATCACCGCCATCCAGAGATTTGAGCCGTCCTTGCCGCCATAGCGTTTCGGGATCGCGAAGCGCAGATGGCCCGCGGCATCGGCACGATCCTTGGCCTTGCGCAGCAGCGCCTCCCATTCGTGCCGCGGCAGGCCGCCATTGTCGAAATCGGTGCGCGCCCACTCGCGGCGGTGGTCGAAGAAGCGGATATTGTCGTCGGCTTGCTCGAGCGGTTTGATCTCGCGCGCGATGAAGGAATCGAGTTCGGCGAGATAGGCGACGAGGTCGGCCGGCAGGTTGAAATCCAAGGCGGTCTCTCCCGGAAATGTCGTTGATTGTCGTTTTGCGTTTAGGCGCTGCGCGCTCCTGCTCGGCTCGATTAAGGTGAGAAGACGGCGCCCAAGTCAAGCAAGCGCATCACGCCTGATGCGCGCAAAGGTGTTGCGTAATTGGATGGCGTCAAGGCGCCGGCGCGCGCTAGTATAATACGAATATTCTTCGCCACAGAAAATCAGCGGGAGCGAACATGGATCTGAAATTCTCGAAGGTGGAACGCAAGGGCCCGATCACCATCGTGACGCTGTCGCGCCCCGAGGTATACAACGCGCTGCATATCGACGCGCATTTCGAGCTCAACAAGGTGTTCGACGACTTTTCCGCCGATCCCGAGCAGTGGGTCGCGATCGTCACCGGCGCCGGCGACAAGGCATTCTGCGCCGGCAACGACCTGAAATGGCAGGCGGCCGGCGGCAAGCGCGGCTGGGACAAGGGCGGCTTCGGCGGATTGACCTCGCGTTTCGACTGCGACAAGCCGATCATCGCCGCGGTCAACGGCGTGGCGATGGGCGGCGGCTTCGAGATCGCGCTGGCCTGCGACCTCATCATCGCCGCCGAGAATGCGACCTTTGCGCTGCCGGAACCGCGCGTCGGCCTTGCGGCCCTGGCCGGTGGCCTGCATCGCCTGCCGCGTCAGATCGGGCTGAAGCGCGCGATGGGCATGATCCTCACCGCCCGCCACGTCAGCGCCAAGGAAGGGCACGAACTCGGCTTCGTCAACGAGGTGGTGCCGCAGGGCGAGGCGCTTGCCGCGGCCGTGCGCTGGGCCGAGACCATCTGCAAGAACTCGCCGATGTCGATCCGCGCCTCCAAGCAGACCATCGAGCGCGGGCTTGCCGTGTCGCTGGAGCAGGCGATCAACGAGCAGCGCGATTATCCCGCGGTGAAGGCGATGGCGGCGTCGCAGGATTACGTCGAGGGGCCGAAGGCGTTCGCGGAGAAGCGCCCGCCGAAGTGGGTGGGGAAGTAGGCTGCCTTCGCTCTCCGTCATGGCCGGGCTTGTCCCGGCCATCCACGATCTTGGCACCTCGATGAAGGACGCACGTGGATGCCCGGGACAAGCCCGGGCATGACGACACAACTACGATCTCGATGTGTCGCCCAGCTCCCGCTTGTACGACGCGTAGTTCGGCTGGTCGACGGCGAGCTTGTCCATCGTGGTCTGCCAGAGGTGATCGGCCAGCCCCGGCGTCTGCAGATCGACTTCGCCTGTCGCGATCTTCTCCGAAAGCGCACGGTTGAGCTCGATGAGCGAACCGTCGGTGCCGAGGAGTTGCTTCAGCCGCGCGGCCTCCGTTGCATCGGCTGCTTGCGCGAGTGTGAGCTGGCGCGTCACCAGATCGAGCGCATTGATGCCGACGCGCAGCTTGAACGCGTTGTGGCCCTTGATCGCGGGCGCGATCTCGTTGCGCAAGAAATCGGCGACAGCCTTGATCAGCTCGTCAGGTGTCGGTTCGTCCTGCATCTCAACGCCCTCATCTTTTTGGGCATGATCTCTTCCGAAAGCCGGTTTCCAGTTTTCGGGATCATGCCCGCGGTGCCAATAGCCTGAGCAGATCGATCTCGGTCTCCGACGCACGGCGGCCGATCATCGCGCGCTCCATGGAATGGTCGGGGCCTGCGCGAAAGCGCTGCATCATGCCGCAGCACATCACGCCCCAGCGCAGCGTGCCCATCACTTCCCAGAACATCGCCCTGACAGGATCGACCTTGCGGCCGACCTCCTCATAGCCTGCGAACAGTTCCTCGCGCGAGCCGAAGCCGCCGACGGGCTTGTCGATCTCGCCGAAGCGCCAGGAGTTGACGCAGATCCAACCGAGATCCTCCATGGGATCGCCGAAATGCGCCAGCTCCCAGTCCAGCACCGCGCGCACGCCGTCGGGACCGATGATGAGATTGCCGTGGCGGAAATCGCCATGCACCAGCGTCACTTCGGCCGACGGGCCGGGATCGTGGTCGCGCAGCCAGCGCAGCGCCAGCTCGAACACCGGACGCGGCCAGTCGAAGCTGCGATATTCCCGCTCGAGATCACCGATCTCCCTGGTCGCCGTCATCTGCCGCAGCTTCGGCAGCTTGGCCGCCGGCAAGCCGTGAATGCCGGCTGCGACCCTGCCGAGCTGGCGTGCCAGCAACGGCCGCGCCTTGGCAAACTGCTCGTCGCGCAGAATCTTGCGCGCGATGCTCTCGCCTTCGACGCGCGCCATGATGAAGCCGGTGCCGAGCCCCTCCTCCGGCTTCAGAACATGCAGCACCCGCGGCGACGGCAGGCCGGCGTCATGCGCAAGCTGCATCAACGTCGCTTCGGCATCGAGCCCGGCCGCGCGCGAAGGCGCAGCGCCATAGCCCGGCGGCGCGCGGCGCAGGATCGCGCCGACATTGCCGCTCGGATGCACGATGTCGAAGGTCCAGGTCTCCTGGCTGGCGCCGCCGGAAAGTTTTGCGGTGCCGCTGACGCCGGTCGCGCCCGGATGGAACGACGCGACGCAGCGTGTGAGTTCGGCCTCGATCATTTGCCCTTGAACTTCGCCGGGCGCTTCTCGAGGAATGCGGTGACGCCTTCCTTGAAATCCTCGGTGGTGCCGGCAAGGCGCTGTGACTGATATTCGAGATCGAGCTGATCCTCGAAGGAATTCTCCGGGCTGTCCCAATAGAGCTTGCGGATCAGCGACAGCGCGACCGTCGGGCCGTTGGCGAGTTCATGCGCAAGCTTCAGCGCCTCCTCCATCAGCGCACCGTCGTCATAGAGCCGGTTGACGAGGCCCCATTCCAGCGCCTTCTCGGCCGGCAACCGCTCGCCCATCAGCGACAATTCGATCGCGCGCGCCTTGCCGACCAGCCGCGGCAACAACCAGGTCGAGCCGCAATCCGGCACCAGGCCGATGCGGCGGAACGCCTGCAGGAAATAGGCCGAACGCGCACACAGGATCATGTCGCCCATCAGCGCGAAGCTCATGCCTGCGCCCGCCGCCGGGCCATTGACGGCAGTGACGATCGGGCAATGCAGATTGCGCAGCCGCCGCAGGAACGGATGGAACGCGGTCTCCAGCGCCGCGCCTGCGTTGCGTTTGCCCGGCGTCTGGTTGTTGCGTCCCTGCAGGTTGGCGCCGGTGCAGAAGGCGCGGCCGGCGCCAGTGATCACGAGGCAGCGCACCTCGTCGCGCTTATCCTCGATCGCATCGAGCGCCTCGGCGAGGCCGCCGAGCATGTCGATCGACACCGCGTTCATGACCTCCTGATGATCGAGCTTGAGGACCGCGACCGGTCCATCGAAATCGAGCGTGACGTGCTTGAATTGCATTGTTTCCTCGTGGGTTGCGCCCGCGTTACAGGTAAGGCGGTAGGCCAAATCTTCGGCCCATATTTGATTTTTGAGGCGGCCTTGTCCATGGTGGCGCAAGAACACCTCGCTTTCGGATGCACGATTAACGTGCGTCAGGCGAAATGGAAACACCTCCAGGGAAATCCGCCAAGGAAAAATACCATGAGCATCTTCGACCTCTCGGGCCGCGTCGCGATCATCACCGGTGGCAATGGCGGGATCGGGCTCGGCATCGCGCAGGCGCTCAACGCCGCCGGGTGCCATGTCTCGATCTGGGGCCGCAACGCCGAGAAGAACAAGGCGGCTGCGGCAACGATGGCGGCGGGTGCCGGCAAGGTCGACAGCCGCATCTGCGACGTCAGCAGCGCCGCCTCGGTGCAGGATGCGATGAAGGCGACACTCGACGCCTTCGGCCGCGTCGACGGCTGCTTTGCCAATGCCGGGATCGGCGGCGGCGGGCGGCGCGCCTTCATCGACCGCACCGAGGAGGAATGGCGAACCATGTTCGCAACCAATCTCGACGGCGTTTTCCACGTGTTCCAGGCCGCCGCCCGCCACATGACCGAGCGCGCCGAGGCCGGCGATCCCTTCGGCCGCCTCGTCGCCACATCGAGCCTGGCCTCACTGTTCGGCACCGCGCGCAACGAGCACTATGCCGGCACCAAGGCCGCCATCAACGCGCTGGTGCGCGCGCTCGGCGTCGAGCTCGCCCGCCACGGCGTCACCGCGAATGCGATCCTGCCCGGCTGGATCAAGAGCGACATGACGGCGGGCATCATGGCGAACGACAAATTCGTGGCCAATGTGATGCCGCGCATTCCCGTGCGGCGGTTCGGCGAACCCTCCGACTTCGGCGGCATCGCGGTCTATCTGATGAGCAATGCGTCATCGTACCACACGACGGATTGCTTCGTGATCGATGGCGGCTATACGGCGTTTTAAACGTTGTTCGAATTCCGTGATGCGGCAATGGCACCCTGCGCCGCGCGGTGCGGGCCCCATGAAAAATGTGCGCTCGCACTTTGAAACCACCGCGTCTATGGTTGCCGGCAAACGATCTCGGCGATGGGAGGACAAAAATGAAACACGCCTACATACCCCGGACCACCAACTACACGCTCAATCCGAGCGACGAGCTCAACGACCTCCGCATGTCGGATCAGGTCCGCCCGCTCTATGAGCACGTGAAGAAATTCATCCGGGAAACCGTCGAGCCGATGTCGGTTGAATTCCAGCGGCACGGCGAGACCAAGAAGGACCGCTGGAGTTTTACGGACGGCCAGATCGAGGTTCTGGAGAAAGCCAAGAAGAAGGCCAAGGAAGAAGGCCTGTGGAATTTCTTCCTGCCCGATGCCGAGACCGGCGAAGGCCTGAACAATCTCGACTATGCCTATATCGCCGCCGAGCTCGGCAAGAGCCCGCTGGCGTCCGAGACCATGAACTGCTCGGCGCCTGATACCGGCAACATGGAAGTGCTGGAGCGTGTCGGCACCAAGGAGCAGAAGGAGAAGTGGCTGAAGCCGCTTCTGAACGGCGAGATCCGTTCGGCCTACGCCATGACCGAACCCAACGTCGCCTCGTCGGACGCCAAGAACATCTCGACCACCGCAAAGCTCGTCGGCGACGAATGGGTGATCAACGGCGAGAAGTATTACATCTCCGGCCTGGGCGATCCGCGCTGCAAGATCATGATCGTGATGGTCAAGACCAATCCGGATGCGCCGCCGAGCAAGCAGCAGTCGCAGATCCTGGTGCCGAAGGACACGCCCGGCGTCGAGATCCTCGGTCCCATGCATGTGTTCGGGCAGGATCATGCACCGCGCGGGCACATGCATCTGCGCTTCAACAATGTCAGGGTGCCGAAGGACAACATCCTGCTCGGCGAGGGCCGCGGCTTTGAGATCTCGCAGGTTCGGCTGGGGCCGGGCCGCATCCACCATTGCATGCGCACCATCGGCAAGGCCGAGAAGGCGCTCGACATGATGGTACAGCGCGGCCTCACCCGCGAAGCGTTCGGCAAGAAGATCGCCCATCTCGGCGGCAACCTGCAGATCATCGCGCAGGCGCGCTGCGAGATCGAGGCGATGCGGCTGATGGTGCTGAAGGCGGCGAAGGCGATGGACGTGCTCGGCAACAAGGAAGCCCGCGTCTGGGTCTCCATGGTCAAGGCCATGATCCCCGAGCGCGCCTGCAAGATCATCGACCAGGCGATCCAGATGCACGGCGCTACCGGCATCTCGCAATGGACGCCGCTCGCCGAAATGTATCAGGACGTCCGCCACCTGCGCTTCGCCGACGGTCCGGATGAAGTGCACTGGATGGTGGTCGGCCGGCACGAGCTGAGCATGCCGTAAATTTGTAGCGGGTTAGCATCAGCGTAACCCGCCTCTTCTCTCGCAGCGGCGGATTGCGCCTTCGGCTAATCCGCCCTACGGACCTCTCAGGAACGCCACCATGGAATATGCCGCCAGCGATCTGAAGCCCCGCGAACGCTACAAGGTACTGGCATCCTTCGTGCTGCCGCGGCCGATCGCCTGGGTGACGAGCATAGGTCCAACCGGGGTGGTCAATGCCGCCCCGTTCAGCTTCTTCAACGTATTCTGTGAAGACCCGCCGCTCTGCATGTTCGCTGTCAATCTGCGGCCGGATGGCGGGGTGAAGGATACGCTTGTGAACATCGAGCGCACCGGCGAGTTCGTGGTCAACATGACCGACGAACCGCTGGCGCACGCGATGCACGAGACCAGCGGCGACTTCCCGCCCGAGATCGGCGAGCCCGACTATCTTGGCCTCAAGCTTGCGCCATCGACCAGCGTAGCGGTGCCGCGCCTTGCCGACGCGCCATGGGCGATGGAATGCAAGACCTGGAGGATCATCGACGTCAACGGCGACCGCCGACTGATCATGGGTGAAGGCATCCACTTCTACATCCGCGACGAGCTGTGGGACGGCGAGGCCATGCGCGTGCACATGGAGCGCTACCACCCGGTCGGCCGCATGTTCGCCGACCGCTATTGCCGCACCGATGACCGGGTGGTGTTTCCGGCAGCCGAAGGCGCGAAGGGCTAGATTAGATCAGGTTAGGTTTGGGCCACCTGCCCGATCTTGTCCTGCGTCCTGGTCTCGAAATCGCTGGCGTCGTGGCGCTCGTGCAATTGGCTCGCCGGATCGCCCGAGATGCGGTTGACGATGCGGCCGCGCTTCACGGCCGGACGCTTTGCGATCTGGTCGGTCCAGCGCTGCACGTTCTTGTAGTCCTGCACCGACAGGAATTCGCCGCCGCCATAGAGCAGGCCCTTGACGAACCCGCCGTACCACGGCCAGACCGCGATGTCCGCGATCGTGTATTCGGTACCGGACAGGTATTCGTTGTCGGCAAGCCGACGATCCAGCACGTCGAGTTGACGCTTCACCTCCATCGCATAGCGATTGATCGCATATTCGATCTTGGTGGGCGCATAGGCGTAGAAATGTCCGAAGCCTCCGCCAAGGAAAGGCGCGCTGCCCATCTGCCAGAACAGCCATGACAGGCACTCAGCGCGCGCCTGGCCGCCGGCCGGCAGGAATGCACCGAACTTTTCGGCAAGGTGCACCAGGATCGCTCCGGACTCGAACACCCGGATCGGTTCCGGCCCGCTGCGGTCCAGCAGCGCCGGAATCTTGGAATTCGGATTGACGGCGACGAAGCCGCTGCCGAACTGCTCGCCGTCGATCTTGATCAGCCAGGCGTCATATTCGGCGCCGGAATGGCCGAGCGCGAGCAGCTCTTCCAGCATGATCGTCACTTTCTGGCCGTTCGGCGTCGCCAGAGAATAAAGTTGCAGCGGATGCTTTCCTACGGGAAGTTCTTTCTCATGCGTGGGACCTGCGATCGGGCGGTTGATGTTGGCGAAGCGGCCGCCGTTCTCCTTGTTCCAAGTCCAGACTTTCGGCGGCTCATAGGGTGCATCGGTCATTGATCGGCTCCAGCGCGGAAGGCGCGACTATTAGCTCAAGGCGCAGGGTCGGCAAAGGCGCGCATGCGCCGTGCCCACCCTCCACAACTGCATTGGATATGGTGGGCGCGCCTGGCCTTGCACACCCTCCGAAAGTGCACTCAGGACGCGGCCGCCCGCTGCCGCTGCTCCGCCGCCGTCATCGCAAAACCGTCGTAGCCCTTTGCTGCGACCTCGTTGCAGATCTGCCTGTAAGGTCCGACGCCGCCGATATAGGGCATGAAGATCCGCGGCTTGCCGGGAATGTTGGCTCCCATGTACCAGGAATTGGCCTGCGGATAGAGCGTGGTGTGGGCGACCTCATTGACATGCGCCACCCATCTGTCCTCGGCCTCGCTGGTCGCCTCCATCGTGTCGAGCTCGTGGCTCCGCATGTAATCGAGGCAATCGCTGATCCAGTCGACATGCTGCTCGATCGAGACGATCATGTTCGACAGCACGGACGGACTGCCGGGGCCGGTGATGATGAAGAGATTCGGAAAGCCCGAACTCATCAGGCCGAGATAGGTGCGCGGTCCCTCCGCCCATTTCCGGTTCAGCGTCAATCCGTTGCGGCCGCGAATGTCGATCTTTGCCACTGACCCCGTCATCGCATCGAAGCCGGTCGCCAGCACCAGCGCATCGAGTTCATAGTCGCCTGCCGCGGTGCGCACGGAATTTTTCGTGATCTCCTCGATCGGGTTGGACTTGATGTCGACCAGCGTCACATTGGGGCGGTTGAAGGTCGCGAAATAATCGGTGTCGATGCAGATGCGCTTGGAGCCGATCGGGTGGCTGTTCGGCTGCAATAGTCTTGCCGACTCGGGATCCTTGACGATCTCAGCGATTTTTTCCCGCACGAAGTTCGCTGCCGTATCGTTGGCCGCCTTGTCGAGCGCGAGATTGTTGTAGGCCGACATGAACGTAAGGCCGCCGCGCTGCCAGCGCGCCTCGTATTTGGCGCGACGTTCGTTATCGCCGTCATCGAGCGCGCCGCGATCGGGCAGGTCGGTATAGATGCCGTTGCGCGCCACCTCCCGCTCGATGCGCCGGATTTCCGGATAGTTGGCGCGAAACCATGCGCGTTCCTCCTCCGTCAGCTTGGCGTTGCGCGCGGGGATCGAGAAATTCGCGGTCCGCTGGAACACGGTGAGATGGCTCGCCTGCTCGGCGAGCACAGGAACGGATTGAATCCCGGATGAACCGGTGCCGATCACGCCGACGCGGAGCCCAGTGAAATCCACCTGATCATGCGGCCAATGGCCGGTGTGATAGACTGGGCCCTTGAAGCTATCGAGGCCCTTGATGTCCGGCTTGCGCGCATTCGACAGGCAGCCGGTGGCGAGCACGACAAACTTGGCGGTGACGGTCTTGCCGTCGGACGTGGTCACCGACCAGAGATTGCTGGTCTCGTCGAACACGGCGGCATCGACGCGGGTGTCGAACTGGATGTCGGGGCGCAAGTTGAAGCGATCGGCGACGTGGTTGGCATAGCGCAGAATCTCCGGCTGCGGCGCGTAGCGTTCGCTCCAGTCCCATTCCTGCTGCAGCTCCTCGCTGAATGAATAGGAATACTGCATGCTCTCGACGTCGCAGCGCGCGCCGGGATAGCGGTTCCAGTACCAGGTACCGCCGACGCCGCTGCCCTGCTCATAGACCCGCGCCGTAAAGCCGAGGCCGCGCAGCCGGTGCAGCATGTACATGCCGGCGAAACCGGCACCGACCACGACAACGTCGAAATGCGCGGCAGGATTGCCGGACGCGGATGGCGAGAGGGACATGGGGTAGGCTCCCTGAAGATTCTTTTCGTTGTCGGCCAGCATTCTCCGCGACGCGCCAAAGCGCAAGAGACAAAGCGTGCGGTGATATTCTGTCCCGTGGAAAGCCGCTTGCCCCTCATGGTGAGGAGGCGCGCAGCGCCGTCTCGAACCAGGTAGGCCGAGATCTCGCCCGCGGCTCATCCTTCGAGACGGCCGCTACGCGGCGCTCTCAGGATGAGGGTTGTACTTGTTGCTGCGCTTGGCATGCGCACCCGTTCTGCGCTAGCGTCACAAGCCTTCGCATTCAAAAAGAACAGCAGCGTGAAACTGCCATAGGGAGAGAGAACGCATCCATGAAATCGCCGATTCGCGACATGCGAGAAGAACATCACCTGGAAAAGCCTGGAGCAGCAGATCTCGCCCGCGCATCGCGACTTCACCCGCAGCCTCCTGCGGCCGGCGCCGTCTCGAACCATGTAGGCCGGGATCCCACCCGGGGCCCATCCTTCGAGACGCCGCTACGCGGCTCCTCAGGATGAGGTCTGTGGGTTAGCTCCAGAAAGTGAAATCCAGCATCAATGACCACTATACCTGTTAGCATCCCCGAAGACCGCATTCCCGTCATCGTCGGCGTCGGCGAAATCGTCGACCGTCCCAAGGAGATCGCCGCCGGCCTCGAGCCGCTGGCGCTGCTGGAAGAAGCGCTCAAGCGCGCCGAGGCGGACAGCGGCGCAAAACTGCTTGCCGACATCCAGTCACTTGACCTCGTCAATTTCCTGAGCTGGCGCTATCGCGATCCGGAGAAACTGCTGGCCGCACGACTCGGCATCAAGCCGGCGCATCTCTATTACGGCCCGGTCGGCGGCGAGAGCCCGATCCGCTATCTGCATGAAGCGGCGCAGCGGATCGCGCGCGGGGAATGCAGCGTTGCGGCGGTCTGCGGCGCCGAAGCGCAGTCGACCGCGACCAAGGCCGAGCGCGGCGGCGTCGCCCTGCCCTGGACGCCGTTTGCGCATGATGTCGAGGAGCCGAAGCGCGGCGCCGCATTCCAGAAGCCGCTGGCGGTGAAGCTCGGCGTGTTCAGGCCGATCACGGTCTATCCGCTCTATGAGTCCGCCACCTCGGCGCATTGGGGCCAGACGCCGCGCGAGGCGCTAGCGGAGTCGGGGCAACTATGGTCGACCTATGCAAGCGTTGCGGCTTCGAACCCGAATTCGTGGCTGAAGAAACGCTTCGCACCGGAAGAGATCACCACGCCCACGCCGGAGAATCGGCTGATCGCCTGGCCCTACACCAAGCTGATGGTCGCCAATCCCACCGTGAACATGGGCGGCGCGCTGCTGCTCACCAGCCTCGCCAAGGCCCGCGCGGCGGGTATCCCCGAGGATCGGCTGGTCTATCCGCTCGGCGGTGCGTCGGCGGAAGAGCCGCGCGACTATCTCGTGCGCGACCAGTTCTTCGAGAGCCATCCGCAGACCGCGGTGCTCAAGGCGGTGATGGACCTGGTCGAAGGCGACGGCAGTAAGTTCGACGCGATCGAGCTCTATAGCTGCTTCCCGTGCGTGCCCAAGATGGCACGCCGCACGCTCGGCCTGGGCGCTGACGTGCAGCCGACGGTCACCGGCGGGCTCACTTTCTTCGGCGCACCGCTCAACACCTACATGACGCACGCCGCCTGCGCGATGGTGCGCAAGCTCCGTGATGGTGCCAGGCTCGGCCTGCTCTATGGTCAGGGCGGCTTCGTCACCAAGCATCATGCGCTGGTGCTGTCGCGTGAGGCACCGAAAGAAGCGCTCGAGCAGGATACCAGCGTGCAGGCCGCGGCCGACCGCAACCGCCGAAAGGTGCCCGACTTCGTTGCCGAGGTCGCGGGCAAGGGCAAGGTCGAGAGCTTCACCGTGATCTACCGCGGCAATGGCGAGGTCGAGCACGGCGTCGTCATGTTGCGCACCGAGGACGACCGCCGCACGCTCGGCCGCGTGCCGGCGCGCGATGGCAAGACATTGGCGCATCTGTTGAGCATGGACCGCACGCCAGTCGGCAGCACGGGCGATATTGTCATGGCAAATGACGGCGTGCCGGAGTGGCGCGTGGCGTAGGGAATCGCAGGGTGGGCACAGCGCAGCGTGCCCGCCTCACGCGACGACGTGAACGCGTTAGCCCTTCACGTCCTGCTTTTCGGAGGCTGTGGTTGGCTTCTTCGGGCCGCCGCCGACCACGCGGACCTGGTCGCCGTCGTTGATGCCGTCGGGCGGGGCGATGATGATGCGGTCGTCGGCGGTAAGGCCGGAGGCGATCTCGATCTCCCTGCCGAGGTCGCGCGCGATCGTCACCTTCTTGAACAGGATCTTGTCGTCGGGGCCGACGGTCGCAACGCGCAGGCCGTTGCCGTCGAAGATCAGCGCGCTGGCGGGGATGTGCAGCGGAATGGTGTCGCGCTGCAACGTCAGCTTCACATTGGCATAGCCGCCCGGCATCAATTCGCCGCTGGAATTGTCAAGCGCGAGTTGCATCCGCGTCGTCCCCGAGCTGACGTCAACGGCCTGCGAGGAGGTTTCCACGGTCGCCGTGAAAGTGCGGTTCGGATATTCGGGCAACGTGATGACGGCCTTGGCGCCCATCTTGATCGACGGCACGAAATTCTGCGGCACGTTCACATAGACGCGCAGCTTGGAAATGTCGGAGACGATGAACATCGCCGGCCCCGCACCGCCGCCCGCATTGATGAGCGCGCCGACGTCGGTATTGCGCTCGGTGACGACGCCGTCGAAGGGCGCGGTGATCTTCTTGTAGCCGGCAAGCGCTTCGAGCCGCTCGACATTGGCCTGGCCGGAATTGACGGCGGCTTTCTTGTTGGAGAGGTCGGCGGTGCGCTCGTCGATCTCCTGCATCGAGACGAAGTTGGAGGCAAGCAGCGACTTGCGCCGGGTCAGCGTCGCCTCCGACAGTTTGGCGCTGGCCTGCTGGCTCGCGAGATCGGCCCTGGCCTGCAGCAATTGCTGGTCGAGATCGGGCGCCTCGATCTCGGCGATCACCTGCCCGGCCTTGACGCGGGCGCCGATGTCGACGCTCCAGCTCTTCAGGTAACCCGATACGCGTGCGAAGATCGGGGCGCGATAATAGGCCTCCAGCCGGCCCGGCAGGTCGATGGTGGGGTTGAGCACCTTGGCGCTGGGCGGCGCTACCGCGACGCTCGGAATGGCCTGATTATCGGTCCATTCCTTCAGCTTGGTGCCCTGCTCCTCGCGGGCACGGATGCCGGTGATGACGACGAGGACGAGACCGACACCGGCGGCAAGCCCGAAAATGCCCAGTTTCCAGCGCGAGACCGGCGGGCGTTGTTCAGTGGGCATGCGACATCTCCGGTGCGGCGGCGGCGCTGGCGCCTTGCTTCTTGTGTACCATACTAAAGACGACGGGAACAAACATCAGCGTCGCGAACGTTGCAAAGATCAGACCACCGATCACGGCGCGCCCGAGTGGCGCGTTCTGCTCGCCGCCTTCGCCCAGGCCAAGCGCCATCGGCGCCATGCCGATGATCATGGCAAGTGCGGTCATCAGCACCGGCCGGAATCGGACGAAGCCAGCCTCGAGCGCGGCGGCAATGGGATCACCGAGTTGCTCGTAGCGCTCGCGGGCGAAGCTGATGACGAGCACGCTGTTGGCGGTGGCGACACCCATGCACATGATCGCGCCTGTCAGCGCCGGCACCGACAGCGTGGTCTCGGTCGTGAACAGCATCCAGACGATGCCGGCGAGTGCCGCCGGCAGCGCGGTGATGATCACGAACGGATCGGACCAGGACTGGAAGTTCACGACGATCAACAGATAGATCAGCACGACAGCGCCGAGCAGGCCGAACAACAGGCCGGAGAACGCACTGTTCATGGTCTGCACCTGGCCGAGCAGCACCACCGAGCTTCCCTTCGGCACGTCCTTTGCAGTCTCGGCGATCAGCGCTCGCACGTCCGCGGCGACCGCGCCGAGGTCGCGGCCCTGCGGCGTGGCGTAGATCTGCACCATGGACTGGATGTCATATTGGGAAACGACCGCACTCGAGGTCGAGCGCGTGATGTCGGCGATGCCGCCAAGGATCGGCGACTGCGGGTTGTTGCTCGCGGTGATCGGCAGCGTCTGCAGCGCGCTCAGCGAGTCGATCTGGTATTGCGGCGTCTGCATCACGATCGAATAGGACACGCCGTTATCCGGATTGAGATAATAGGTCGGCGCGACCTGCGAGCTGCCGGCGAGATTGACGACCAGGCTATTGGTGACGTCGCGCTCGGTCAGCCCGACATATTGCGCGCGGGTGCGGTCGACATCGATGTTGAAAGTCGGGTTGTTCGGCGACTGCTGGATGCGCGCATCCGCAATGCCGGGAATGCGACGGATCCGGCTCAGCAGCTTGTTGGCATAGGCGAAATTGGCGTCGAGATTGGCGCCGCGGATCTGCAGATCGATCGGCGCAGGCGCGCCGAAGTTCAGGATCTGGCTGACGATATCGGCCGGCAGGAACGCAAAGCTGATGCCGGGAAACAGCCGCGGCAGTTGCTCGCGCAGTGCCTGGACATATTCCTCGGTCGGCCTGTGGCCTTCCTTCAGCTTGACCTGGATGTCGCCGTCCTGCGGGCCGATGACGCCGGTGTTGTTGTAGGTCATGTTGATGCCGGAGATCGGCATGCCGATATTGTCGGCCAGCGTCTCGATCTCCTCGGGCGGGATGATCTTGCGGATCGCTTTCTGCACCTCGGCGAGCTGATTGGCGGTCTCCTCGACGCGGGTGCCGACCTGGGTGCGGACATGCATCAGGATGTTGCCGGCATCGACCGACGGAAAGAAGTTGCGTCCCAGGAACGGCACCAGCAGGAACGACACCGCGACGAAGCCGAGGAAGCAGGTGACGAAGACGGCCCGGTGACCTAGCGCCATCGCCAGCAGGTCGCGGTAGCCGCGCCGGATGCGCTCGAACCGCGCCTCGAAGCCACGCTGGAACAGAACCAGCGGATTGCGCGTCGGCGGCAGCCCACCCTCATGGTGCACATGGGGCTGCAGCAGATATTTCGCCATGGTCGGCACCAGCGTGCGCGACAGGATGAACGACCAGATCATCGCGAACATCACCGCTTCCGCCATCGGCACGAACAGGAAGCGCGCGACGCCGCTCAGGAAGAACATCGGCACGAACACGATGCAGATGCAGAGCAGCGACACGAAGGCCGGGGTGACGATCTGGTTGGCGCCGTCGAGAATGGACTGTTCGACCGGCTTGCCCTGCTCCAGATGGTAGTTGATGTTCTCGATCGTCACGGTGGCGTCGTCGACGAGGATGCCGACCGCGAGCGCCAGGCCGCCGAGCGTCATGATGTTGAGGGTCTCACCGATTGCCGACAGCATGATGATGGCGCCAAGCACCGAGAGCGGGATCGAGACCGCGATGATGATCGTCGACCGCCAGCTCCCGAGGAACAACAGAATCATCACGCTGGTGAGCAATGCGGCAATCACGCCTTCGAAGGCGACGCCGGTGATGGCGCCACGGACGAAGACCGACTGGTCGCCGATGAAGCCGATCTTCAGCGCGTCCGGAAGCTGGTCCTTGACGTCGATCACCTTCTGCTTGATGCCGGCGATGATATCGAGCGTCGAGATTGCGCCCGCCTTCAGCACCATCATCAGGACCGAGCGGTTGCCGTCGACATGGACGATATTGGTCTGCGGCGGATTGCCGTCGCGAACGGTGGCGACATCCCGCACATAGACCATGGCGCCGTTGACGGTCTTGATCGGCAGATTGCCGAGATCCTCCATGCGAAGCGGCGAGTTGTTGAGCTGGATGTTGTATTCGAACTGACCGATCTTCTGCGTACCGACCGGCGTGATCAGATTTTGTGCAGCGAGCGCATTGGCGACGTCCTGCCCTGACAGGCCGCGCGCTTGCAGCGCGGTGGAATTAAGGTCGATCTGCACCTGACGCTGCTTGCCGCCGAACGGATAGGGTATGGCGGCGCCGGGCACGGTGACGAGCGGCGTGCGGAGCTGATTGATGCCGATGTCGGCGAGGTTCTGCTCGGTCAGCCCCTCACCTGACAGCGCGACCTGGATGATCGGCACCGTGGACGCGCTGTAGTTCAGGATCAGAGGCGGCGTTGCGCCCGGTGGCATCTGCTTCAAGAGCGTCTGCGAGATCGCCGTGACCTGGGCGTTGGCGGTGCGGATGTCGACATTCGGCTGGAAGAAGATCTTGATGATCCCGAAGCCGTTGTAGGAGTTGGCGACGATATGCTCGATGTCGTTGACGGTCGTGGTCAGCGCGCGCTGAAATGGCGTGGTGATGCGCCCCGCCATCTGGTCCGGCGGCAGGCCGGTGTACTGCCAGACCACTCCGATCACGGGAATTCGGATGTCGGGAAAGATATCGGTCGGTGTGCGCAGGGCGGCGAGCGGTCCGACGATCAAGAGAAGCAGCGCGAGCACGACGAAAGTATACGGCCGGCTCAGCGCAATACGGACCAGTGCAATCATTGACGAGTTATTCCCCGGAACCCGTGAAATAAACGGATTGGCGCCCCTGCACCCAATTCGCTCGCCGATTTACCGAAAAAAGCGCGAAAAGCCAACTTCGGGTGAGAAATCCGCGTTCACATCCTCGACATACGTGATTGATCGGGCCGGCCGCGGACCAAGTCGCAGCATTTCCTTCCAATCGCAGTGGACTCGATAGGGCGCTTTCACGCACACGATCATGCGCCCGTTTGTTTCGTCCCACGGCGCCGTGTCAACAGACGGCGCCGGCTCTCGTCGAGCTCAGCGGCGCCTATGCCGCCCGCACCGAATCCAGGAACTTGCTGACCTCGACCTTGAGGCGGCCGCTGTCGCCGGACAACGCCTTCGCGGCCGAAAGCACCTGGGTAGACGCCGAGCCGGTCTCGGTCGCGCCGCGCTGCACGTCGGTGATGTTGGCCGAGACCTGCTCGGTGCCCTGGGCAGCCTGCTGGACGTTGCGGGAGATTTCCTGCGTGGCCGCGCCCTGCTCTTCCACCGCCGCGGCGATCGTCGAGGAGATTTCCGACAGCCGCTCAATGGTGTTGCTGATTTCCTTGATCGCGTTCACCGAGTCCTGGGTCGCAGCCTGGATGCCGGTGATCTGCTGGCCGATCTCACCGGTCGCCTTCGCGGTCTGCTCGGCCAACGCCTTCACCTCGGAAGCGACGACCGCAAAGCCGCGGCCGGCCTCGCCGGCGCGTGCCGCCTCGATGGTCGCGTTCAGCGCCAGCAGATTGGTCTGGCCGGCGATCGTGTTGATGAGTTCGACGACGTCGCCGATCCGGGCGGCCGCTTTCGAGAGCTCGCTGACGCGGTCGTTGGTGCTGCGGGCCTGGCCGACGGCATCGCTTGCCATGCGCGCCGATTCCTGGACCTGGCGGCTGATCTCGGTGACGGAGGACGACAGCTCCTCGGTTGCCGAAGCCACCGATTGCACATTGGTGGACGCCTCTTCCGAGGCGGAGGCGACCGCGGTGGTCAATTCCTGCGAACGCGTGGCGGTCGAAGAGAGGGTGCCGGCCGCAGCTTCGAGCTGGGTCGAGGCGGAAGAGACGGTCTGGACGATCTCGCCGATCATGGTCTCGAAATTGCGGGTGATGGCGTCGACCCGACGGCCGCGCTCGATCTTGGCTTCCGCATCGGCGGCGGCGGCTTCGTCGGCAGCCTTCTTGGCGATCAGCGCTTCCTTGAACACCTGGAGCGTGTCGGCCATGGCGCCGATTTCGGTCTTCTCGCCCTGGTGCGGGACTTCGGCGGTCAGGTCCCCATTTCCAAGCGCCTGCATCGGCTTGACGATGGACGCAATGCCGGCCGAGACGTCGCGGATGAGCAGGAAGCTGACGACAGCGCCCGTGACCACCGCGGCCAAGAGAATGAAAGCGAGCATCACGAAGGCGGAAGAGAAGTTGTCGGCGGCGTCCTGCGCGGCCTTGTCGGCACCCGTGTTGTTGAGGTTGATGTCCTTGTTGAGGATATCATCGGCATCGAGCCCGATCTTGTTCACGGTCTTGCTGTTCAGCTCATGCGCGTCATGCGGGATCTTGCCGACGTCCCTCCGCGACAATGCCATCACTTCTTCGGCGCCTTTCTTGTAGCGCTCCCAGATCTCGGCCCATTGCTTGTAAAGCGCCCGCTCCTCCGCCGAGGTGATCATCGGCTCGTAAGCCTTGCGAGCCTTGTCGTTGGCGTCGACAACCGCGGCCAGGGTCTTCTCCTGGGCCAACTTCTCATCGAGTGTTTCCGCGAGCATATGCTCGCGGATCACGTTGCGGTAAGTGATGACACTGGCGCGCAGCTCGCCGAGCACGCGCACGCTTGGCAGCCAGTTGGTCGTGATGTCGACCGTATTGGCATTGATCGCCCGCATGTTGCGGACCGCCAGCAGCCCCATGCCCGTCATGGCAACGAGTAGCAGCGCAACGACCGTGATGATCTTGGCGCGGATCGAATACTTGGCGAACATGTCGGGGAATCTCTTGGCGTTGGGCGTGTCGGGCACGCCGTGTGATGCAAGGTGCTTGGGGTTGACCGAATCGAAGGAGGCCGTGCCGGCGATCAAACCGCGCAACGTTCTGAGGTCGCGTTAATTTGCCCCTCCGTAAAGTTACGGTAGGCAAAAGACGTCACTAACAGATGAACGGCGCGATGCGATCAGCGCATCAGCGCAAGCGCGTCCGAGAAGAATTGCGGGCCGCCGAAATTGCCTGATTTCAAGGCAAGCAGCATCTCGCCTTTGCTCGCGCCGACCGCACGCAGCACCGGCACGCCGGCGGCGATCTCAGCGCCGACGAGGAAGCCTGGAATTCGCAAACGATCGACCACGGCGCCTGACGTTTCACCACCAGCGACCACCAACCGACGCACGCCGTCGTCGACGAGGCCTTCCGCGATGTCGGCCATCGCCTGCTCGATGGCATGCCCGGCTGCATCACGGCCATGACGGGACTGCAGGGCTGCGACCTCATCGGGCGTGGCACTGCTGGCGATCAGCACCGGACCTTCACTGACCCGGTCGCGCGCCCAGGCGAGCGCGCGGCGGACTTCGTCCTTGCCGGTCACGATCCGCTCGGGGTCGAGATGCAGCACCGCCATGCTGCGCTCGGCGTTGGCGATCTGCTGCAGTGTCGCCTGCGAGCAGCTTCCGGCGAGACAGGCGGCAGGGCCGCCGACCGGCGCCCCGGCCGCAGCACTCGCGGCCTCCGGCCTGACCTTGGCGGAGCCGACCAGCGCCCGGGCAAGGCCGAGCCCGATCCCGGAGGCGCCGACCGACACGCGATGATCCAGCGCCACGGTGCCGATGGTGCCGAGGTCGCCGTCGAACACGGCATCGATGATGGCGGCGCCGAAGTCGCCGGCGGCGAGTTCGGCAAGACGCGCGCGAACCGCGTCCGGGCCGCGCGCAACGGTGGCAAGATCGACCAGCCCGACCTTGGTCCTGCTCTGGCGGGCCAGCACCCGCACCAGGTTCGAGTCATGCATCGGGTTGAGCGGGTGATCCTTGAGCGGGCTTTCGTTCAGCGGCACCGCGCCGACGAACAGATTGCCCTGGTAGACGGTGCGGCCAGTTTCCGGGAAAGCCGGCGTGACCAGCACGATACTGTCGCCGGAATCCTCGCGCAGCGCGTCCATTACCGGGCCGATATTGCCGGCATCGGTGGAATCGAAGGTCGAGCAGATCTTGAACAGGATGTGGGAGGCGCCACGGCCGCGCAGCCATTTCTCCGCCGCCCGCGAGCGCGCAACCGCCTGGCTCGCCTCGATCGAGCGGCTCTTCAGCGAGACCACCACCGCATCGACCTCGGGCAGAGCGAGATCGTCCGAGGGCACGCCGATGGTCTGCACCGTGCGCAGGCCGGCGCGGGTCAGCGTGTTGGCGAGATCGGAGGCGCCCGTGTAATCGTCGGCGATGCAGCCCAGCGCCAAAGTCATGCTCTTGCTCCGGCGTAGGGCTTGAACCAGCCGAGACCGTCGGTGGTCTTGCCGCGCGGGTTATACTCGCAGCCGACGAAGCCGGCATAGCCGAGCCGGTCGAGCTCATCGAACAGGAACGGATAGTTCAGCTCCTCTCCGTCAGGCTCGTTGCGCGAGGGGATGCTGGCGATCTGGACATGGCCTGTGATCGGCATCATCTCGCGCAGCCGCATCGTGACGTCGCCATGAATGATCTGGCAGTGATAGATGTCGAACTGCAGCTTCAGGTTCGCAATCTTCAGTTCGTTGATCAACTCGCTGGCAAAGCCGAAATCGTTGAGGAAATAGCCGGGCACGTTACGCGGATTGATCGGCTCGATCACGACGTCGAGGCCGTGCGGCGCGAAGAACTCGGCGGCCCATGTGACGGATTTGTAAAACGCCTCGACCGCCCGGCTGTCGCTCCTTGCGGCGATCCCCGCCATCAGGTGCACGCGCTTGACGCCAGTCGCCTCCGCATAGGGCAACGCCGTGGAAAGGCTCGCCTTCAGATCGTCAAACCGCTCCGGCAGCGCCGCAAAGCCTTTCTCGCCGGCCGCCCAATCGCCCGGCGGCAGATTGAACAGCGCCTGCGTCAGGCCGTTTCCGCGCAGCCGCTCGCCGATCTGCTGCGGTGGATGGTCATAGGGAAACAGGAACTCCACCGCGGTGAAGCCCGCTTTCGCCGCGGCCTCGAAACGATCGAGGAACGGGACCTCGTTGAACATCATGGTGAGATTGGCGGCAAAGCGGGGCATTGACGGTCCTCTTTCTTATCGTGCGGCCCTAGCTAGCACAGTTTTGCGCCACCCGCGCGTCGTATCAACCCCCGGAGCGTGCTGGATATTCGCATAGATGCATAGCATGGAAAAAGCGCGGCCCCCCCCGGAAGGATTCCGCGCTTTGATGTCCGGACCGGGCCCATCCAGCATCGTGTGCGGGATGGGCGTTTGCTCGGCCTGGGATCACCACTGATAGCGCAGCGTTCCCGTTCCCCCATAGGTCTGCGTGCTCGACGCGAATTCGCCGTCGAACTTCAACCCGAATGACAGGCCGTTGGCGAATTTGAGATCAGCGCCTGCGGACACCAGTCCGGTGTCCGGCGCCGTCGCCGCACCGTTGACCGTGAAGCCCGAGGTCGGGAACGATTGAAACACCGCATTGACCGCAGCACCGCTGACCCAGTCATGGGCCCAGGCCGCCCGGCCGCGCAGCACCAGCGTGCGGTCTCCTTCGAGTACAAAGGCACGGTCGATCCAGCTTCCGAGTTCGGTGCGGGTGTCGACCGCATCGCTCGCACCATAGCTGAGTGCGAAGTCTCTGATTCCGGTGGATGATGTTTCGCTGTAGGACGGCAAATGGAACGCCTGAACCTGAACCGCGGCATAGGGCGTAATGCCGGCCGCCGGCGTGTCGAAGCGGTAGCCGCCTTCGACCCGGCCGCCATAATTCACCGCATCGAAGCTGGCGCCGAGCCTGGCAAAGCCGCCAACATCGATGTTGCGTTCGGTCGACATCGAATGCAGTGCGACCGCGAGCGAACCCGAAAGATAGGCCGCGCCGAACTTCGTCGATCCGTAGACGCCGGCCTGGAAGGCATCGCTGCGGCCGCCGCCGAGATTGTCCGCCAGTCCCCACGACGTGGTGGCTCCTGCCAGCGCAAAACCGACGATCGTGGACGGGGCGACGCGATAGTCGAAGCCGGTCGCAACGCCGGCGGTGCGCACCGAGGTGTCGTGGCTGCCGACATCGATATTGCCGCCGGCCCGGCTTTGGCCACCGAACGCCGAACCCCAGACATTCCACCGCGAAACCGGCGCAGCAGGCGGAGGCGCCTTGGTGAAGGCCGCATAGGCTTGCGCGATGGCCGGTGACAATTCGCTGCGCTCGGGCGCGAAACCAAGCGCGGCGGCGCCGAAGGCAGTGCCCCGGCTGACCACGAAGGGGTCGACCATCATGCTGAGAAACGGATTCAAGGTCTGCATGGCGGCCTGGCGCGCGCCTGTCGCGTTCTCCCCCGATAGCTGGGTCAGCGAATTGGTGATCTGGTCCGCCCCCATCGATCCCAGGGCCGACAATCCGGCATTGGTCGTGCCCGCCGCCGTCGCCGCGTCGAGTGCGCTTGCGACCGAGCGCTGGTTGGCATTGGTCGCGAATGGCGACACCTGGGTATTGCCAAGCACGGCGCCGCTGAGATCGACCGTGTAGGACAGGATAACGGAGTCAATCGGCTGCCACTCCGCCGTCGGCGTCGCGATCGGAATATAGGTGAAGGTGTAGGTGCCGGCGCGCAGGCCAGTGAAAGACGCCCCCTGCCAGGTGGCCACCGTGCCCGCGTAGGTGCCGACCAGTGTTGTGCCATCGGAATAGAAGTTGGTGGTTCCATCGATCAAGCCACCCGGCTTGGTCGTCGTCAGGAGCGTAAAGGCCACGGTCGCGGCATAGCTGCCGCCAACCAGTTGCAGCGAACCTTCGGTGAAGGGCACGGCAGCGTGATAGGTACCGTACCAGAATGTGACCGCCCCTGGGCCACTGTTCTCAAAGCCGATCGAGACCGTGTGTGCTTGCACCGCTTCGACCTGCCAAGCCAAAAATGCGCTCGCGGAAAGAACGGCAAATGCGCCGTTCCGCATACTTCTCTTATCCATAATGCCCCCACGCGCGCCTGCAATGTTCTTTCAAACGTTTCTCATCGAAATCATGCCGCGCGCGAAACAGACTTCAACTGCGTGGGGGCACCAAGCAATCCGAATCAATTCCCCTCGCAGAAGCAACATGGCCGCAATTATGGCGCTGCGATCAACTCGTATAATTGCGGGAGAGAAAAGTTTGCGCAGCTTCCACAGCCACGCCAATGGAGAAAGGTACGAATTTCCGGACAACTGTATTGGCGTACGGGCAAAGCCGCCCCCGCCACGAGTATCCGATATTGACGAGAAGCCGGCGCGCTTGCCGACCTGAGCGGGCTGGGTCTACTTCGGCTCGCCCGGCAGGGCCGTGCCCGTGACGCGGGCGTACATCCGCGCCACCGAGGCATCATCGTCGCGGCCCATGCCGGCGGCGGCCGTCATCAGGAACATCTGCAGCGCCGCGGCCGAGACCGGCACCGGGAATTTCGCTGATCGAGCCATGTCCTGGATGATGCCGAGATCCTTGACGAAAATCTCCACCGCGCTGCGCGGCGTGTAGTCGCCGTCGAGCACATGCGGCATCCGATTCTCGAACATCCAGGAATTGCCGGCGGAGGCCGTGATCACCTCATAGACCTTGCGGATGTCGAGGCCCTGTTTGGCCGCGAACGCGATCGCCTCCGAGGCGGCGGCAATATGCACGCCGGCGAGAAGCTGGTTGATCATCTTGAACGCAGCGCCCTGCCCGGCCGCATCGCCGAGTTCGTAGAGCTTGGCGGCCATCGCATCGAGCGCGGGACGGGCTTTCGCGAATGCCGCCGCGCTGCCGGAAGCGAGGATGGTGAGTTCGCCTTGCGCGGCGCGCTGGGCGCCGCCGGAAATCGGGGCGTCGAGATAATGCCGTCCGGTCGCTTCGAGCTGCTTTGCCAACCGCCGCGCCACGTCGGGGTCCATGGTCGCGGAGGAGATGAACACAGCCTCCTTCGGCAGCGTCTCAGCCACGCCATTTTCGCCGAACAGGATGGTTTCGGTCTGGGCCGCATTGACGACGACGCTGACCACAATGTCGGCGCCCTCGGCGGCCTCTTTCGGCGTCCTGGCGCCCTTGCCGCCGCCCTGGACGAACCGCGCGACGCTGTCGGCTGCGACATCGCAGCCTGTCACCTCGAAACCCGCGCGCAACAGGGAAGTTGCCATGCCAAATCCCATCGAGCCGAGCCCGATTACGGCGACGCGCGGTTTGGTCTGTCCTGGCATGCGGCGATCCCTCATGTTCTTCTTGGTGTCGCCCTGCCTATCACGGCTTGGCCGCCGTGCCAAAGCGTGAGACAAGGCGGGAAACGGGTATGGCTGCCATGAGCGAAACAAAGCTGCGTGAGGACATCTGCCGCTTCGGCCGCTCGCTGTTCGAACGCGGGCTGACGCCGGGCTCGTCAGGCAATATCAGCGTGAGGCTGGACGATGGCGGCTGGCTGGTGACGCCGACCAATGCCTCGCTCGGTTTCCTTGATCCTGCCAGGATGTCGCGGCTCGATGCCGATGGACGGCTGGTCTCGGGCGATGCGCCGACCAAGGAAGTGCCACTGCATACGGCGCTCTACCAGACCCGCGGCGCGGCGCGCGCCGTGGTGCATCTGCATTCGACCCATTCGGTGGCACTCTCGATGCTGCCCGAGATCGACCCGCGCGCCGCGCTGCCGCCGATGACGGCCTATTATGTGATGAAATGCGGCCAGACCGCGCTGGTGCCCTATTATCGTCCGGGCGATCCGGCGGTGGCCGACGCGATCAAGGGATTGGCGGGCAGATATTCGTCCTTGCTGCTCGCCAACCACGGCCCGGTGGTGTCGGGCGATACGCTCGAAGCCGCGGTGTTCGCGACGGAGGAGCTGGAAGAGACCGCAAGACTCTATCTGCTGCTGCGCGGGCTGAACCCGCGCTATCTCTCGCCGCAGCAGGTGGCGGACTTGACGAAGGTGTTCGGGCTGACGCTGCCGGAGCATTCGCCGCACAAACCGACCTCATCCTGAGGAGCGGCGTCTTCGCCGCGTCTCGAAGGATGGCCGCGAGTGCTGTGGCCCATCCTTCGAGACGCCGCTTCGCGGCTCCTCAGGATGAGGTCGTCGTTGGTGGAGATATCGCAGAGATCACAGTCCCAGATACGCCTTGCGAACGTCGGGGTTGGACTGGATCTCGGCGGCCGGTCCCTGCATCAGCACGCGGCCGGTCTGCAGGATGTAGGCGCGGTCGGCGATCTCGAGGCATTCGGCCATGCGCTGCTCGACGATCAGCACGGTCATGCCGGCGTCGCGGATGCGCTTGACCGCCTGGAAGATCTCGTCGACCAGCTTGGGCATGATGCCCTGCGACGGCTCGTCGAGCATCAACAGCCGCGGCCTCGTCATCAGCGCGCGGCCGATCGCGAGCATCTGCTGCTCGCCGCCGGACAGCGTCTCGGCGCGCTGCTCCAGCCGCTCCGAGAGCCGCGGAAACAATTTGAACACGAGGTCCAGCGGCTCGTCGCGATTGGCCTCGCTGCGATAGAGATAGCTGCCGAGGCGGAGATTGTCGCGCACCGACAGGCGCGGAAACAGCCGACGGTTTTCCGGCACATAGGCGATGCCGCCGGCGGTGATGACGTGCTGCGGCTTGCCGTCGATCCGCGCGCCGTCGAAGGTGACGGTGCCGGAGCGCGGGCGCTCGGCGCCGGCGATGGATTTCAGAAGCGTCGACTTGCCGGCCCCGTTGGCGCCGGCGACGCAGACGATCTCGCCCTTGGCGACTTCTATGCTCACGGCGGAGATCGCGACCAGCCCCTGATAGGCGGTGGTGACTTCATGCACCGACAGCATGACGATCCCCAAGATAGGCGGTGATGACCTTCGGATCGCGGACGACCTCGGACGGCTTGCCCTCGACCAGCACCTTGCCGAGGTCGAGCACGATGGCTCGGTCGACCAGCGGCATCACGATCTCCATGACATGCTCGACCATCAGCACCGTGACGCCGGTGGCGCGCACCTTGCGCACCAGTTCGACGCCGGTCTGCGCCTCGATCGGCGTCAGCCCGGTGAGCACCTCGTCGAGCAGCAGCAATTTTGGCTCGGTCGCGAGCGCGCGGGCCACCTCGAGCCGGCGCTTCTCGGACGGAATGAGATCGCTCGCCAATACGTCGGCGCGCGCGGCGAGCCCGCAGAAGTCCAGCACTTCATAGGCCTTGCGGCGGGCCACGCGCATCACCGTGTTGCGGATCAGCGCGCCGACGATGACGTTGTCGATCACCGTCATGGTCTCGAAACTTTTCACGACCTGGAAGGTGCGGCCGATGCCGCGCTGGCAGCGTTCCGCTGCCGGCAGTCGCGTGACGTCCTCGCCATCGAACCAGATCGAGCCTTGGGTCGGCGGCAGCACGCCGGCAATCAGGTTGAACAGGGTCGACTTGCCGGCGCCGTTCGGGCCGATCAGCCCGACGATCTCGCCGCGACCGACCGAGATCGAGACGTCGCTGTTGGCGACGAGGCCGCCGAACCGCTGCCAGACGCCGCGGGTTTCCAGGAGCGCCGTCATCGCACGGCCGCCTTGCGCCAAAGGAACTTGGGCCGTGCGAACAGGCTCACCAATCCCCGCGGCAGCGCCAGCGAGATCAGCACGATCAACGTGCCGTAGACGATCAGGTCGACGCCGCGTCCCGAACCGCCGATGAAGGATCGCGTCAGTTCGGTCAGCGGGATCAGGATCACGGCGCCAAGCACCGGTCCCCACAGCGTACCGATGCCGCCGAGCACCGCGGGCAGCGCCATCAGCAGCGAGAATTGGAAGCCCATCACGCTTTCAGGATCGATGTAGGACACGAACTGCGCGTAGAAGCTGCCGCCGACGGCGACCAGGAACGCCGACACCGCAGCCGCTCCCATCTTGGAATTGAACACGACGACGCCGAGGCTTTCGGCGGCGTCCGGATTGTCCTTCACCGCGCGCCACCAATAGCCCCATTTGGAATCCTCCAGCCACCAGGTGACGAACCAGGCGACGCAGGCGAGCGCCAACGCGAAATAGAAGTAGGGCAGCTTGCTGCGCGTGAACTGGAATTTCAGCCAGCTATCGCCGCGTACGGGGATATCGATGCCGAGGGCGGCGCCCGCCCATTCCCAATTCTGGATCAGCAGCAGCCCGATCTCGGCGATGACGATGGTGGCGATGACGAAGTAGTGCCCGCGCAGACGGAAGCAGGGATAGCCGAGCGCCATCGCGATCAGCGCCGAGAGCACGCCGCCCGCGAGCATGCCAAACCACGGCAGCACGCCGAACTTGGTGAACAGGATCGCCGTCGTATAGGCGCCGAGCCCGAAATAAAGCGCGTGGCCGAGCGAGATCTGCCCGCAATAGCCGGACAGGATGTTCCAGCTCTGCGACAGCGCCGCATACATCAGCGTCAGCACCATGACGTTCTGGACGTAGACGTCCTTCACGAACAGCGGCACCAGCGCGGCGATCGCCGCAAGGCAAAAAGCGATGATGAGCTCGCGGCGGCGCCGCCTGGCGAAATCCTTGTCCATCACATCGACCCGAACAAGCCGCGGGGGCGAACGAAGACGACGAGCAGATAAACCGCGTAGATGCCGACCGACTTCAGCGACGGCGGCAGGATCAGCGCAGTGGTCGCCTCGACCAGGCCGACGATGATGCCGCCGGCGAAGGCGCCGAACACGCTGCCGAAGCCGCCGAGCGCCACGGTGACATAGGCGATCAGCGCGAAGGAGGCGCCGACGTCAGGATAGACATAGAAGAAGATCGCCATGATCGCGCCGGCGAGGCCAACCAGCGCCGCGCCGAGTCCCCAGCCGAGCGCGAACACCCGGTTCTTGTCGATGCCGACCAGCGCCACGGCGCCGGCATCCTCGCGCGTTGCTTCCAGCGCGCGGCCGAAATCGGTGCGGTGGATGAAGAAATAGAGCCCTGCAAAGGCCGCGATCGACACCAGCGCGCCGACGAGCTGCGGCTCCGGCAGATAGATGCCGCCAATCGAGATGGTTTTGCCGCCCAGCCAGGAATTGGTGACGCTGCGATAGTCCGGCGTGAAGAAGAACTGCGCCAGTCCGCGCATCACGATCGCAAGGCCGAAGGTCGAGAAGATCTGCACCATGCCGGCATTGGCCTTGGCACGCACGGCAAAGCGCACGATCAATAAGTAAACTATCGCCCCGAACACGAACAGCGCCGCAGCCACCAGCGGCGCCGATAGTAGCGGGTCGATCGCGAAGAACGCGAACAGGAAAAATGTCGCGTACATCGCGATCATCAGGAACTCGCCATGGGCGAAGTTCACGACGTCCATCAGGCCGAAGATCAGCGCCAGCCCGACGGCGATCAGCCCGTAGAGCAGCCCCATCAGGAGGCCACTCGCCAGGCTCTGGATAATGGTCTCGGCCGTCACCGCCGTTGCTCCGCACCAGCGCCGCCATTCGTCATTGCGAGGAGCGAAGCGACGAAGCAATCCACTGTTCGATCTCGTGGCGGCATGGATTGCTTCGCTTCGCTTGCAATGACGGAGTGCGCAGTTATCATCGATTCAAGGCTCACGACGGTTGGTCCCCTGCCCGCGCCGCTCACTTCATCGGCCAGACGGCTTCGGCGACCGCCGCCTGTGGCGGGAAGATCGTGACGAACTTGCCGCCGATATATTGCAGCAGCACCGGATCGGCGTCGTTGTTCTGGCCCATATCGTCGAACTTCACGCGCTTCCAGGGCATGATGGTCGTCTCGCCCGGCATGTCGGTCGCGACCAGCGCCTCGCGGATCTTCTCGCCATCCGTGGACTTGGCGCGGTTGATGGCATCGGCCATCACGATCAGGCCCATGAACTGGCGCGACGAATAGTCGTTGAAATCCTTGCCCGACCTTTCCTTGAACATCGCGTTGATCTTGCCGACCATCGGCCGCTTGGCGGCGAGATCGAGCGAGAAGCTGCCGCGCGAGATCACGCCTTCCAGCTTGTCGCCGACCGCATCATACAGCGCCTTTTCCGAGAAGCCGGCGTCCTGCGCCACGATCGCATTCGGCTTGTAGCCGAGCTCGGCCATGGTCTTCACCAACAGGATGCCGTCGGTGGTGTAGCTCGAGGGCATCAGGACGTCGGCATTGGCCGCCTTGAGCTGCTGCACTTCGGCCGAGAGCGACGGCGAGTTGGCGCGATACTTGATGTCAGCGGCAATCTTGTAGCCGCGCTCGCCCGCGAGCTTGGCCTGCGCGTTGCCGGAATCGGTGCCGAAGATCGTATCCTCGTGGAACAGCGACAGGGTGTCGATCTTGGTGCCCTTCTTCTTCATCGTATCGAAGAAGTCGAACATAGCGGTCGAGAACATCTCGTCATGGGGTGCCGCGCGGAAATAGAATTTCAGGCCGCGGCGATGCAGGCTCGGCGAGGAATTGTCGGCCGAGATGAAGGGGATCTGGTAGCGCTCGCAGATCTGGCTGACGGTGACGGCAACCGCGCTCTGGTAGGTGCCGACGATGGCGCAGACCTTATCCTGCGTGATCAGGCGCTCGGCTTCGGCGCGGCCCTTCTGCGGATCGGCCTGGTGATCGGCGAAGACGAGACGGACCTTGGCGCCGCCGAGGCCGGACAGGCCCTCGCCCTTGGCGAGCGGCAATTCGAAATCATAGTTCTTGTTGATGATGTCGGCTGCGGTCTCGAATGCCTTTTGCGCGTCGACGCCGATCTGGGCGCTGGCGCCCGACAGCGGATAGATCACGCCGATCACCACTTCACTGGTTTGTGCCCGCGACGCGATCGGGGCGAGCGCGGCGGCAGCGGTGGCTCCAAGCAGCACATTACGGCGAGTGATCGTCATTTGCGGAAATTCCCCTATTGAAGCGAAGCTCTCGAATGAAACGGATGACGCTTGCGGTAAAGCCTCAAGAAACGGCAGACGCTGCCCTTTCGAGCATGATCTAGAGCACCGCCAATTGTTTGTTCCTGAGATCTGTGATCAACATCAGTCCCGGCGCATGCGTGATTGCGAATGGCAGCTTAGCATTCGCGATCACCGCCTGCGGGGTGACACCGCATGCCCAGAATAACGGGATCTCGTCGGCTGCGACCGGGACCGGATCGCCATAGTCGGGCTTGGCGATGTCGTTGATGCCGATCAGGTGCGGATGGCCGAGATGCACCGGCGCGCCGTGCACGGAAGGAAAACGCGAGGTGACCTGCACCGCGCGGATCGCATCCGCCGGCTTGAACGGACGCATCGACACCACCATCGGCCCCGCGAACGGGCCCGACGGGCTGCAGGCGATAGTGGTGCGGTACATCGGCACCCGCACGTTGCGCTCGATGTGGCGGATCGGCAGGCCCTCGTCCATCAGCGCTTCTTCGAACGAGAACGAGCAGCCGAGCACAAAGGCGACGAGATCATCGCGCCAGTGCTGCATGATGTCGGTCGGCTCCTCCACCACCTCGCCGTCGCGCCAGACGCGATAGCGCGGCACGTCGGTGCGGATGTCGAGGTCGAGACCGAGCGCGGGGATGCGAGGGTCGCCGACATCTGACATGCCGATGATCGGGCACGGCTTCGGATTGAGCTGGCAGAAGCGGTGGAAGGCGGCGGCGAGCTTTTCCGGCAGGATGGCGAGGTTGCCCTGGACGAAGCCGTTCGCGACCCCGGCGGTGCTCGAAGCCATCCCGTTGCGACAGGCCAGCCGCGCCTTTTGGCTCGGAAGCATGGCGTTGCCATCACTGGTTTGCTGCACTGCCGCTAAAACAGTCATTTGATCGGCCTGCCTAATATCTCGACAAGCGCAGCCAACACCAAGCGTGATATAAAGTCTAATCTTCCTTTCTAATCGAATTCGATAAGTCTCATTTATCGGATGGGAAAGCTTCCAATGCTCGATTTCAGGTCGCTCGAAACGTTCCTCTGGGTGGTCAAGCTCGGAAGCTTTCGCGGGGCGGCGCAGCGGCTGAACACGACCCAGCCGGCGATCTCCCAACGCATCGCCCAGCTCGAACGCGAATTGGGCGTCAAGCTGCTCAATCGCGATCATCGGGTGGCTTCGCCGACTCCGAGCGGCCGGCAGATGATGGTCTATGCGGAGAAGCTGATCGGACTGCGCTCGGAAATGATGGCCGAGATCGGCGATCGCACCGCGATGCGCGGCGTGCTGCGGCTCGGCGTCGCCGAGACCATCGTGCACACCTGGCTGACGCGCCTCGTCAAGAGCGTCAACGAGGTCTACCCGAACCTGTCGCTGGAAATCGAGGTCGATATCACGCCGAATTTGAGCGCGCGGCTGCTCGCGCAGGAGATCGAGCTGGCCTTCGTGGTGGGGCCGCTGTCGGCGTCGGGCGTGCAGAGCCGCGTGCTCTGCGACTATCCGATCGGATTTCTGGCGAGCCCGGCGCTTGGTCTCGGCAATGGCCCGGTGACGCGGCATGAGCTTGCGCGCTTTCCGATGATCACCTTTCCGCGCAAGACCCAGCCCTATGAGGCCGTCCGCGCCGTGTTCGACCGGCCGGATCTGCCGCCGATCCGGCTGCACGCCAGCGCATCGCTCGCAACCGTCATCCACATGGCGATCGAAGGGCTCGGCATCGCCGTGATCCCTTCCGCCATCGTCGAGAATGAACTGTCCGATGGACGGCTCCAACTGCTCGACACTGATGTGAAGCTGGCGCCGCTGACCTTCAGCGCAAGCTGGCTCACCTCGCCCGACATCGCCGCAGTCGAGCGCGTCGCCGACCTCGCGCATCAGATCGCGCAACAGGACCTGTCGGTTGACGAGCCACCGCAGGCGCGTCATTGAACGAATGCTGGACAACTCCTCGTCATTCCGGGGCGATGCGTTAGCATCGAACCCGGAATCTCGAGATTCCGGGTTCGCCCTTCGGGCGCCCCGGAATGACCGCCAAAAGGTAATAGACGCATGAGCCGAGCCGCATCCAACCTGCAGATCGATTCCGCCCGCCTCTGGGGCACGATTCACGAAACCGCGAAATTCGGCGCGACGCCGAAAGGCGGCGTGCGGCGGCTGACCTTGAGCGCTGAGGACAAGCAGGTCCGCGACTGGTTCCGCAAGGCGTGCGAAGACGCAGGGCTGGAGGTGCATGTCGACGCGCTCGGCTCGATGTTCGGGCTGCGCAAGGGCCGCGACATGTCGAAGCCGCCGATCGGGCTTGGCTCGCATCTCGACACCCAGCCGGCCGGTGGCAAATATGATGGCGTGCTTGGCACGCTCGCCGCGCTCGAAGTCGTGCGTACGCTCAACGATGCCGGCATCGAGACCGAGACGCCGATCTGCATCTGCAACTGGACCAACGAGGAGGGCTCGCGCTTCGCGCCGGCGATGATGGCCTCCGCCGCCTATGTCGGCGATTTCACCACCGACGACATCCTGTCGCGCAGGGATGCCGAGGGCGTCACGGTTGGCGAGGCGCTCGACAGCATCGGCTATCGCGGCGCGACGCGGGTCGGTACGCAAAAATTCTCCGGCTTCGTCGAGCTGCATATCGAACAGGGCCCGATCCTGGAAGCCGAGAACAAGACCATCGGCGTGGTCGATTCCGGCCAGGGCGTCTTGTGGTACGACGGCAGGATCACGGGCTTCGAAAGCCATGCCGGCTCGACGCCGATGCCGCTGCGGCGCGACGCGCTGGCGACCTTGTCGGAGATCGTGCTGGCGATGGAGAGCATCGCCAGAAAACACGGTCCGAACGCGGTCGGCACCATCGGCGAGGCCGTGATCGCAAAGCCCTCGCGCAACGTCATTCCCGGCGAGATCGCCTTCACCGTCGATTGCCGCAGCGCCGATGGCGCCATCATGGACGCGCTGGACAAGGATCTCCGCGCCGCGATTGCCGAGATCGCCGCCCGCCGCAAAGTCGAAGTCACGCTCGACCTGGTCTGGCGCAAGCCGCCGACGCATTTCGATCCGAAGCTGGTCGACGCCGTCGAGAACGCCGCCAAGCAGCTCGGCTATTCGCACCGGCGCATCACCTCGGGCGCCGGCCACGACGCCTGCAACCTCAATACCGTGATGCCGGCGGCAATGGTGTTCGTGCCCTGCAAGGACGGCATCAGTCACAACGAGCTCGAGGACGCCACCCAAACCGATTGCGCCGCCGGCGCCAACGTGCTGATGCATACTGTGCTGGCGCTCGCCGGCGTCGCATCCTGATCCGGTCCACCAAGCAAGATGGAGATGTGCTGTGCGCGGGGTTTTTGTCGACGCCAATGAATCGCTTGCGGTGATCTTCGAGCGGCTGGAAAAACCGGGCGATCCCAAGGTGCGCATCCACCGCGATCCCGACATCACGCCGGATCAATATCCCGCAGTGCTGGGCGGTGCCGAAATCGCCATCGTCGACCACACCGCGCTGCCGACCGACATCGCGAAACGATGCACCGGGCTGAAGCACGTCGTGTTCCTCGGCACCGGCGCACGCGGCTACATGAATCCGGAGGAACTCGCCGAGCTCGGCATCTCCGTGCACCTGATCAAGGGCTATGGCGACACCGCCGTGGCCGAATCCGCTGTTGCGCTGATGTGGGCGTCGGCACGCGTGCTGGCGCAGATGGACCGCGAGACGCGCGCCGGCAACTGGCTGCGCGAGGACGGCATGCAGCTCACCGGCAAGACGCTCGGCCTGATCGGCTTCGGCGGCATCGCCGCCGAAGTCGCGCGCATCGCCCTAGGATCAGGAATGAAAGTGATCGCCTGGAACCGGTCGCCGAAGAGCTATCCGGGTGTCGAGTTCGTCGATCTCGACACGCTGCTGGCACAGAGCCACGTCGTCTCGCTGCATCTTCTGCTCAATGACGCGACGCGCGGCTTCATCACGCGCGAGCGCATCGCTGCGATGAAGCCGGGCGTCATCTTCATCAACACCGCGCGCGCCGCGATCATCGACGAAGCCGCGATGATCGATGCGCTGAAGTCCGGCCACATCCGCCACGCCGGCCTCGACGTCTTCAACATCGAGCCGCTGCCGGTGGATCATCCGCTGACGAAACTGCCAAACGTCACGCTGTCAGCGCATTCCGCCTTCCGCACGCCGGAGGCCAGCGAGAACTTGCTCCACGCCGCGTGGGAACATTGCCGCAGGATTGCGGCGTCCTGATCCACTCATTCTGATAACTGGTCGGTTGGCTTTTCCTGCGTTCGGTGCGGCAATGCGCCCGGGCCATTTACGCGAGTGCCGAGATGTACTATCATTGATTGCAGTACGTCATATAAGTTTACCTTAAGTTTGAAGGCCGGATTTTGATATTGCGATTTATTTCGGGAGGCTTCCCATGGCGCGCGTGCGCAAAGACGTGTGGCAGTTGCCGGCGAACGACAAGACCCTGTTCTGGTACGGCGAAGCGATCAAGACATTGCAGGCAAAGCCAATTACCGACATCACCAGCTGGTGGTCGCTTGCCGCGATGCATGGCATCGACAGGCAGCTTTGGATCGATCTCGGCTATCTCGACGCGACGGTGACACTGCCGTTCAACCCGAACGCACTAGGCTTCTGGAATCAATGCCAGCACGGCTCGTGGTATTTCCTGCCCTGGCACCGCGCCTATCTCGCCGCGTTCGAGGCCATTCTGCTCGATGCCATCGTGAAGAAAGGCGGCCCGGCCGACTGGGCGTTGCCATATTGGAATTACGATCCGACCAGGCCCAATACGCTGCGATTTCCCGCTGCCTTTGCGCAGGAGTTCCTCGACGATGGCAGCAAGAACCCGCTGTGGGTGAAGGAGCGGTATGGCCGCAGAGGCAACGGCGCGATCACCATCCGGGCAGCCGATGTCCCTGTCGTCCAGTTGTGGCAGGAGCCGGATTTCTTCAACGAGCCTGATGACATTCCGACTTCGTTTGGCGGCACGCGAACCGCCTTTAGTCATGGTGGGGCGGGCCCCGGGCTGTTGGAACAAGTGCCTCACGGCCCCGTGCACGTGCTCGTGGGTGGCACGAAGGAAGGCGCAGATCCGGACATCGCAGAGAACAACGGTCTGATGGCGATGTTCGAAACCGCCGGTATCGATCCGATCTTCTGGCTGCACCATGCCAACATCGATCGTCTCTGGGAGTCCTGGCTCACCGTGCGCCGGCGTCCTCAGGATCCACCCGATGCCTACGAGAACCCGACCGACACTGACTGGCTGGATCAGCCGGCAGGTGAATTCGTGATGCCGCGACCGGACGGCACGACCTTCACGACCACCGCAAGGCAGGTATTGAACACGAGAGATCCGGCGCTCAACTATGAGTACCAGGATATTTCGATCGCCGGTCAGCAACCCCTTCTTGCGGCGCGCCTGAACAGGCTGGGCGTGCCTACGGCCGATGCCAACCAACTCGCGGGAGCACTTGCCATGGCGTCGCGGAAGAGCACGGAACTTGTGGGGCAAACCAGCACTGCGGTCCGGATTGCCGGCCCGGCGACCGATGCCAGCGTTCAGCTCGACAGCGGCGCAACGAGGAACCTGACCGCGAACCTCTCCGTCAGATCGCTGGCGCGCGCGGCGCCCGGCGCGGCGCCGCAAGCGCCGGATCGCGTCTACCTTGCGCTGGAGAACATCACCAGCAGCACCGACGCAGGGGTGTTCAACGTCTATGTGAACCTTCCCAAGGGCGCCAATCCTGCAGAGCATCCCGAAAACCTCGCGGGTGTCGTCTCCCTGTTCGGCGCCCGCGCGGCCAGCAAAGCCGGCGGTCCGCATGCCGGGGCCGGCCTGACCCAAACCCTGGAGATCACCGACATCGTCGATGCCATGCATCTGAAAGGCGAGCTGAACACGCAGACGCTCGACGTCAAATTCGTCCCGGAGACGCCGATATCCGCCAACAGCAAGGTCGACGTCGGCCGGGTGAGGATCTACCGCCAGAGCCGGTGACGTCGCGATGGCGCGCATCCCGCTGCCGGCGATGGTCCGACAGATGTCGCCGGCATTGTTGATCACCAGCCTGTTCTGCTGGCTGCTGCTTTACGCGACCAGCCACGAGCTGCAATCGGTCCCGCTGTGTGCCCCATCTCAGACCCTGGTCACTGCGGGAGCCGCCTACTCCACGATCCATGGCATCAATGCAACGGCAATACTGGCGACCGCGTTGTGGATCGTCATGGTCATTGCCATGACCGCGCCGTTGCTGGCGCAACCGATCGCGCAATTGCGGCTGCGCAGCTTGGCGCGACGGCGGAACCGGTCGCTCGGCCTGTTCGCCGCCGCCTATCTGCTGGTCTGGATCGCGGCCGGTCCGGTGCTGCTTGCGGTGCCGAAGGCCGTCGAGGTTCTTGCCGGCGCCGTCGACCTGCCGGCGATCACAATCGCAGTTGCGATCGCGGCACTATGGCAGGCAGCGCCGCTGCGCCAGCGGGCGCTCAACCGCTGTCACCGCCTGCCGAACCTATCGGCTTTCGGCACCGCCGCCGATCGCGACTGCATCCAGTTTGGTCTGACGCACGGCTTGTGGTGCGCGGCGACCTGCGCACCACTGATGCTGCTGCCGATGATGGCTCCGGCGTTTCACCTTCCCCTGATGCTCCTGCTCTCGGTCGCCCTGCAGCTCGAGCGCCTCGCGCCGGCGCGGCCGCCGTCGTGGACGCTGCGCATCCTGCCGGGCCAGCTCACGGCGGTGACGCTGTTCAGATCGATCCGATGGAGCTTGCGGTGAACTTCGCGTGCAATGCTCCGCGCGCGACGGTGGGCACGCGGAGCCTGTCATCGGGCGCGCGTTCGCGCGACCCGTTGGCTTTGCCCACCCGACTTTTTTCTGCACAGGCCGCCCTCATCCTGACGGCGCTGCGCGCCTCCTCACCATGAGGGGTTCAGCCGCTAATCCACCATGTCCGCGACCGCCTTGCCGCAGGCCTCGGTGTCGGCGTTGCCGCCGAGGTCGCGGGTGCGGAGCGTGCGTTCGGCGAGCGTGCGCTCGATCGCGCCGACCACCGCATCCGCGGCCTGCTTCTCACCGAGATGCTCCAGCATCATCGCGCCCGACCAGATCATGCCGATCGGGTTGGCGATCCCTTGGCCCGCGATGTCGGGCGCCGAGCCGTGCACCGGCTCGAACACCGAGGGGAAATCGCCTTCCGGATTGATGTTGCCCGAGGGCGCAATGCCGATGGTGCCGGTGCAGGCCGGGCCGAGATCGGAGAGGATGTCCCCGAACAGGTTGGAGCCGACCACCACATCGAACCAGTCCGGATGCAGCACGAAGTTCGCGGTCAGGATATCGATGTGGTACTTGTCCCACTTCACGTCGGGATATTTCTTTGCCATCGCCTCCACGCGCTCGTCCCAATAGGGCATGGTGATGGAGATGCCGTTCGACTTGGTCGCCGAGGTCAGATGCTTCTTCGGCCGCGACTGTGCGAGCTCGAAGGCGAATTTCAGGATGCGGTCGACGCCGATGCGCGTCATCACCGTCTGCTGCGTCACGAACTCGCGCTCGGTGTCCGGGAACATCCGCCCGCCGACTGATGAATATTCGCCCTCGGTGTTCTCGCGCACCACCCAGAAGTCGATGTCGCCGGGCTTGCGGTTCGCGAGCGGCGACGGCACGCCGGGCATCAGCCGCACCGGGCGCAGGTTGACGTACTGATCGAACTCGCGCCGGAACTTGATCAGTGAGCCCCACAGCGAGACGTGATCCGGAATCTTGGCCGGCCAGCCGACCGCGCCGAAATAGATCGCATCGTGCTTGCCGATCTTTTCCTTCCAGTCGTCAGGCATCATCTGCCCGTGCTTCTCGTAATAGTCATAGGACGCGAAATCGAAATGATCGAACTGCACGGCAACGCCATGTTTCTTCGCGGCAGCCTCGAGCACGCGCAGGCCTTCGGGCATGACTTCCTTGCCGATGCCGTCGCCGGGAATGACCGCGATCCGATACTGCTTCTTTGCGTTCGCCATGAAGAACACCCTTGTGATTTTGCCCGGCTTGAGGTGCCGTCTATTGTCTCGCCCTGCAATGGACCAAACTTCGCTTCGACGCAACGCTGCAGTGCAATGTTGACCTGCGGAGCATGATCGCGAAAAGTGGACACCGGTTTTCGGGCTGGATCATGCCCCAAACGAGAGAGTGCGCCCTGTCGCCGACCAATTCCGATCCGTTCCACCAACAGCGAGTAATGCCATGGACCTGCATCTGCGCGGCAAGCGCGTCCTGATCACCGGCGCCTCCAAGGGCATCGGCGCGGCGGCCGCCGAGGCCTTTGCCGAGGAAGGCTGCCATCTGCTGCTGGCCGCCCGCAGCGGCGACCAATTGAAGGCAGTGGCCGACCGCCTGCGCTCGGCGCACCAGATCGATGCGGCAATATCGGTCGTCGATCTGCGCAAAGCGGAGGATCTGGCGCGGTTGGCAAAAGAGGCTGCCGATATCGATGTCCTCGTCAACAATGCCGGCGACATTCCCGGCGGCTCGATCGACAAGATCGATGAGGCGACCTGGCGGCACGCCTGGGAGCTCAAGGTGTTCGGCTATATCAACCTCACCCGCGCCATCTACGCGCAGATGAAGGCGCGGGGCGGCGGCGTGATCATCAACGACATCGGCGCCGCCGGCGAGAAATTCGATGCCAACTACGTCGCCGGCAGCGCCGGCAACGCGGCGCTGATGGCGCTGACGCGCGCGCTCGGCGGCAAGAGCCTTGCCGACAACATCCGCGTCGTCGGCATCAACCCCGGACCCGTCGGCACCGACCGCCATGTGACATTGCTCAAGACCCGCGCGAAAAATCAGTTCGGCGATGAAAACCGCTACAAGGAATTCCAGAAGAGCCTGCCGCTCGGCCGCCCCGCGCATGCGCGCGAGATCGCCGACCTCATGGCGTTCCTGGCGTCCGACCGCGCGGGCTACACATCGGGCGTGATCTACACCGTGGATGGCGGGCTCAGCGCCGGGTGGTGACACTCCGGGCCGCCTCCACCGTCATTGCGAGGAGCGTAGCGACGAAGCAATCCATGCCGCAGCAAGCGGACATGTGGATTGCTTCGCTTCGCTCGCAATGACGGCTAGGCTGCCACCTGCTCACACAGCCGCCGGATCAGCGCGGTGATGCGCCCCTTCGGCGACATGATCTCGTCCATGATCGAAAAATGGTCGGCGCCGGGGATCTCCTCATAGGTCACCGGCAATCCATAATTGGCGCGGTGCCCGGCGAAATCGGCGGTCTGCTTGCGTAGCAGCGGCAGTTCGCCGCCGCCAACCACCAGCGACAACGGTTTCAGCGGCCCGGTGGTCTGCAGCATCGGCGAATTGCGGTAGGAAGCCGCCTCGTCGAGGGCGAGCTTGACGTTGAGATAGCTCAGCCTGATCGGCTCGAGATCATAGATGCCGCTGATCGCGACCCCGGCTCGGACGTTCGGGTTCGACAGCGCCATTGCGGTCAGATGCCCACCGGCTGACCAGCCGGACACCACGAGCCCGGTTTCGGCCGCGCCCAGCGCCGGCAATTGCTTGGCGAGGAAGTCCGTGCCGGCATGAATTTCCGCGACGATTTCGTCAAGCGTCGCCTCCGGCGCCAGCGTATAGCCGATCAGCGCGACATTGATGCCATGCGCCATCGGCCCTTCGGCGATCACCGTGAAGAACTCCTTGGCGCGCATCTGCCAATAGCCGCCATGGATGAACAGCAGCGTCGGCGCGCGCTCGCCGGCCTTCAGGAAATCGATGCGGTTGCGCTCCCGCGGGCCATAGCGGAGATCGATGTGACTGGGATCGCGCTTGCGCAGCTCCGCGGAACGCTGCCCCCAGCCTTCCACGATGTCGCCGCTGCCTATAACTGCGGCACCATTGTTGAGGCCGCGGTCACGCTCCTCCTGGCTCATGGCGCGCCAGTCGAGCGCAGAGAAGGGTGTCGTCATCAGCAGATCTCCAGTTCCAGCCATTCCCCCAGCGCGTTCCACTTTGCCGGAAAATGGTTTAGAGCACTACTCCCTCCGCTGCCACGAACTGCAATCAATGGAGATGCGAGTGACGGATCAAAGCCTGGTGCGGGAGACCGCCTGCACAGTCGTCGACAAGTTGCGGACGGGCGAGGTCACCCCGCTCGACCTGCTCGACGTCCTGGAAAAACGGATCGCCGAGGTCGACGACAAGGTCAACGCGCTCCCGATCCTGTGCTTCGACCGCGCACGACAGCACGCCAAGGCACTGATGCAGAAGCCGGCCGCCGAGCGCGGCCTGCTCGCAGGCATGCCGGTGCCGATCAAGGACCTCACCAATGTCGCCGGCGTGCTCACCACGCAGGGCTCGCCGATCTACAAGGACAACGTGCCGGCGCGTTCCGATATCCTGGTCGAGCATCTCGAAGACAATGGCGGGGTGATCTACGCCAAGTCGAACACGCCGGAGTTCGGCGCCGGCGCCAACACCTTCAATGAAGTCTTCGGTGCGACGCGGAATCCGTGGGACACTTCGCGCTCGGCGGCCGGCTCTTCCGGCGGCGCGGCGGTGGCGCTCGCAACCGGCATGGCGTGGCTGGCGCATGGCTCGGACATGGGCGGCTCGCTGCGCAACCCCGCGAGCTTTTGCGGCATCGTCGGCCTCAGGCCGAGCATCGGCCGGGTCGCGCATACGCCGGTGGCCGCCATCGACCGCAATCTCGGTGTGCAGGGCCCGATGGCGCGCAATGTCGAGGATCTTGCGCTGCTTCTGGACGCGATGAGCGGCGAGCATCCAGCCGATCCGCTGTCGCTGCCGGCACCCGTGACATCATTCCTTTCCGCCGCACGTTCCGGCAGGAAGCCGAGGCGCATCGCCTATTCGCCTGATCTCGGCATCACGCCCGTCCACCCCGAGGTCAAGGCCATCACGCGCAAGGCGGCGGAACGTTTTGCCGAAGCGGGGGCTATCGTCGAGGAAGCGCATCCCGATCTCAGTGAAGCCCATGAATGCTTCCATGTGCTGCGCGCCTTCGATTTTGCGATCAGCAAGGCGGCGCTGCTCCGCACCAAGCGCGACCTGCTCAAGCCGGAGGTGATCTGGAACATCGAGGAAGGCCTGAAGTTGACGGTCGAGCAGATCGAGCGCGCCGAGGCCCAGCGCGTTGCCATGACGGCACGCACGCTGGAATTCTTCCAGACCTACGACCTGTTGCTGGCGCCCGCGACCATCGTCGCGCCGTTCCCGGTCGAGAACCGCTACGTCGCCGAATGCGACGGCAAGAAGTTCGACAATTACGTCGAGTGGCTCGGCATCGTCTATGCGATCACACTTGCGTGTTGTCCGGCACTGTCCCTGCCCTGCGGCTTCACCGCCTCCGGCCTGCCGGTCGGATTGCAGATGGTGGCGCCGCCGCGCGGCGAAGCCCAGCTATTGGCCGGCGCGAATGTTTTGGAGGACATTCTGGGGCTGCGCAGCACGACGCCGATCGAGCCGAGAGCGGCGAGATAGCCATTCGAACAATCTGCGCTCTCTCCCCTTATCCTGAGGAGCGCGCTTGCGCGCGTCTCGAAGGATGAGGCCACTGGCGGAGCCTCATGGTTCGAGACGGCGCTTGCGCGCCTCCTCACCATGAGGGGAGAGAGGCAATTGCGCTCGCGACATTTGACGTGCTAGGCGGGCCACGACCGCTCCCGATGCCGTGAGAACTGTCGGGCCGGATGATCAAATTGCCGTGCGTGGAGTTCCGATATGACAGATCAAGTCGCCGACGAGCGCATCGACATTCAGGATGTCGAACGACGGATCAAGGCGATCTTCATCGGCTCGGTCGGTAATCTCGTCGAGTGGTACGACTTCTACGCCTACACTGCCTTTGCGCTGTATTTCGCGCCTGCGTTTTTTCCCGGCAACGATCCGGTGGTGCAGCAGCTCAATGCAGCCGTGATATTCGCTGCGACCTTCCTGATGCGGCCGCTCGGCGGCTGGCTGTTCGGCTTCATCGCCGACCGCTACGGACGGCGGCTGTCGCTGACGATTTCCGTGGTCTGCATGTGTTTCGGCTCGCTGATCATCGCGGTGACGCCGACCTACGCGACGATCGGCTTTGCCGCGCCGGTGATCCTCGCGCTGGCGCGCGTCATCGAGGGTCTCAGTCTCGGCGGCGAATATGGCGCGAGCGCCACCTATCTCAGCGAGGTCGCGGATGCCAAGCATCGCGGCTTCTATTCGAGTTTCCAGTACGTCACCTTGATCGGCGGCCAGCTCACTGCGATCATCGTGCTGCTCTTGCTGCAGAAGGTGTTCCTGACACCGGAACAGCTGAAAGACTGGGGCTGGCGGATTCCCTTTGCGATCGGCGCGGCGCTTGCCGTGATCGCAGCGGTGATGCGGCGCAACCTGCAGGAGACCGACGCCTTCGAGGAAGCCAAGAAGGTCAGCAAGCCAACCGGCTCGATCACGAAACTGCTGAGCTATCCTCGCGAACTGCTGCTGGTGGTCGGATTGACCGCGGGCGGCACCGCGGCGTTCTACACCTTCACCACCTACATGCAGACCTTCGTCAAACTGTCGGTGGGTCTTACCGAGGACCAGACCACGTTCGTCATCTTCGGTTCGCTGATCTTCGCGACGATCCTGCAGCCTCTTTACGGCGCGCTGTCCGACCGCATCGGCCGCAAGCCGCTCCTGATCTTCTTCGGCGTCGTCGGCACGATCTCGACGGTCCCGATCCTGACCACGCTGAAGGACGCCAACTCGCCGTTCGTCGCGTTCCTCCTGATCTGCGCCGCCTGGATCTTCACCGCCGGCTACACCTCGATCAACGCCGTGGTGAAGGCCGAACTGTTTCCGACCAATGTCCGCGCGCTCGGCGTTGGCCTGCCCTATGCGATCACGGTGTCTCTGTTCGGCGGCACCGCGCCGGCGATCGCGCTCTATTTCAAGAGCCTCGGCCGCGAGGAATGGTTCTATTATTACCTCAGCGGCATGATCTTCCTCTCGCTCCTGATCTATGCAACCATGCGCGACACCAAGCATGCATCGGCGATGCACCGCCACGAGTAACTGACAGCACCAAAGATCGACGACAATGGCTGACGACCAGGAGCCACCGCCGGAAAGCAAGCTGACGCGCAGCAAGGAGCGCTGGGCGCGCGAGGGTCGTTTCCTCACCGGCAGGATCGCGCGCCCCGAGGAGCAGCGTCTGCCGCCGGGCCAGCATCTCACCCGCGACTGGCCAACGCTCGATCTCGGACTGACGCCGGAGATTTCCCGCGAGCGCTGGCGGCTCGACGTCTATGGCGCCGTCGAACATCCGGTGTTCTGGGATTGGGCGCAGTTCACCGCGCAGCCGCAATCGCAATTCGTCTCCGACATCCATTGCGTCACCACCTGGTCGCGCTACGACAATCAATGGGAAGGCCTCGCGACACGCGATCTATTGGCCGCCTGCCAACCGCATGAGGAGGCGCGCTTCGTCGTGCTGCATTCCTATGACGGCTACACCACCAACCTGGCACTGGAAGATTTTGCCGCCGAGGACGCGCTGCTGGCCCATAGCTGGTCAGGCCAACCCCTGACCGAGGAGCATGGCGGTCCGGTGCGGCTTGTGGTGCCGCATCTCTATTTCTGGAAAAGCGCCAAATGGCTGCAGGGGATCGAATTGCTCACGCAGGATGCACCGGGCTATTGGGAAGTCCGCGGCTATCACAACCGCGGCGATCCCTGGAAGGAAGAACGTTACTCAGGCGATTAGAGCGCGCTGGCGCTGTTCGCCTCTCCCATAAGGAGAGGTGAGGAAAACAGTGATGGAGGGTAGCCGTGCCGACTGAACGCTTCCAATTCGCAAGTTCGGAAGGACACCAACTCGCCGCCGCGCTGGATACGCCTGAGGGCGAGATTCGCGCCTATGCGCTGTTTGCGCATTGCTTCACATGCGGCAAGGACGTGCTGGCGGCCAAGCGTATCGCGGTCGCGCTTGCCGCCAAGGGCATCGCGGTGCTGCGCTTTGATTTCACAGGGCTCGGCTCCAGCGAAGGCGATTTCGCCAATTCGACGTTCTCCTCCAATGTCGCCGATCTCGTTCGTGCCGCCGATCACTTGCGCGAAACCCGCAAAGCGCCTGATCTTTTGATCGGCCACAGCCTCGGCGGCGCCGCGATCCTCGCCGCTGCCGCGCAGATTCCGGAGGCGAAGGCGATCGTTACCATCGCCGCGCCGTCCGACCCCGCCCACGTCACCCATTTGCTCAAGGACCAGGTCGAGAACATCCGCGCGCAAGGCGAAGTCGAGGTCTCGCTCGCCGGCCGGCCGTTCCGCATCAAGCGCGAATTCCTCGATGATGTCGCCGAGCAGAATCTGCTGGCGCAGGTCGCAAAGCTGCACAAGGCGCTGCTGATCATGCATGCGCCCACCGACGATACCGTCGGCATCGAGAACGCCACCAAGCTGTTCATCGCGGCAAAGCATCCCAAAAGCTTCGTCTCGCTTGCCGACGCCGATCACCTCCTCGCCGACAAGCGCGACACCACTTATGCGGCCGACGTCATCGCGGCCTGGTCCGAGCGCTATATCGGATCCGCGGCGGTCGAGACCGCCATCGATCTCACCGAAGCGCCGCGGCATGTCGTGGTGCGCGAGACGCGCAACAGCAAGTTTCAGCAGACCGTCACCGCCGGCCCGCATCGCTTGCTGGCGGATGAACCGGTCGCGGTCGGCGGCGAGGACTCAGGCCCCGGCCCTTACGATCTCGTGCTCGCGGGACTTGGCGCCTGCACCTCGATGACGATGCGCATGTATGCCGACCGCAAGGCGCTGCCGCTCGATCGCGTGACGGTGACGCTGACCCACAGCAAGATCTACGCCAAGGATTGCGCGGAATGCGAGACGCGCGAAGGCATGCTCGACCAGATCGACCGCGTGATCAAGATCGAGGGTCCATCGCTCGACGACGATCAGCGCAAGCGGCTGATGGAGATCGCCGACAAATGCCCGGTGCACCGCACGTTGACGTCGGAGGTGCGCATCGTGACCAAGGCCGCGGATTGACGCGCCGGTTGGCGTGACGTGCGGTGCGTCTGCGACGAACACTGCGCTCCCTCTCCCGCTTGCGGGAGAGGGCTGGGATGAGGGTGTCTCCGCATTGGGATTCCCCGTGGGGAGAGAGCCCTCACCCGGATCGCATCTAGAGAATTTTCGGTTCTGATTGAATCAGAACCGAAGCTCTAGATTCTAGTTTTGACGCGTTTTCTTCACGCGAACCGGTGTCCACTTCGCTCGAAAACGCTCTAGCGATGCGATCCGACCTCTCCGCAGGCGGGGGAGGTGAACTCGCGGAGACAGCTGCTCACGGCCTCAGAATTATCCGGTCTCGCGACGAACCGGCCACCGCGATGAAGGCTTGCTTCGCCTGCTCCAGCGGATAGCTCGCGTTCGCCTTGATCGGAAACGGCTTCAAGTGCCCGCTGGCAAAACCGGGGCCGAGCTCGCGCAGCACCGCGCCGGTCGCGATCGAGGACAGCCCCAGCGTGTCGATGCCGACATAGGTGTGCTGGCCACGATAGAATTCCAGGATGTTGAACTGCACGATGCGATCGACCGCCGCGATCAGGATCTGGCGCCCGCGCCGCGCCAGCGATTTGTGCGCAGCCTGGAAATAAGGATCGCCGACGGTGTTGAACACAATGTCGGCGCCTTTGCCGTCGGTGAGCTCGCGGACGCGCGCCGCCACATCGGTCGTTGACGCATCGATCATCTCGACCTTGGCGTTGCTGTGTCCTTCATAGGGCTCGCTCTTGCGCGCCACGCCGATGACGCGCGCGTCCTGCCAGGTCGCGATCTGCACCGCCGCCTGCCCGACCTTGCCGTTGACGCCCATCACCAGCACCGTCTCGCCTGGCTTGGGCAGGCCGGCGCGGCGAAAGCCCTCTGTCGCGGTGACGAAGGGAACGCCGATGCCGGCGGCCTCCTCCCACGAAATGCTTTCCGGCTTCTCCACCACCGCCTCGGCCTCGACCACAAGATGCGTGGCATGCGTGCCGTCGCGGCGAATGCCGAGATCGCCGGACGAGCCGAACACCTCGCGACCGATCCACTCTGCCGGCCCGTCGATCACGACGCCGGCATAGTCGCGGCCGGGCGTGCGAGGAAACACTGCATAAGGCATCAGCCCGGTCGCCGCCTTCACGTCGGAGGGATTGACGGCAGCAGCCTTGATCTCGATCAGCACCTCGTCCGCCGCGCGCGACAGCGCGTGCGTTTCCATCATCGGATCGAGCGCGGCCGGATTGTCCGCCTTGGCCAACAGCCGCACGCAGCGGGCCTGGATGGTTTGGTTGCTTGGCCTAAACATTGAGCGTCAATCCGTCACAGCGGTGACCGGAAGATGAGGCGATCTTCGCGCCGACAGTTGTCGCAGCGACGCAAAATCGCCGTGGATGAACGCCTCTTTCTTCGCCCTGCTCCATTTCTTGAGCTTACGCTCGTTCTCGATTGCGTCCGTGATGCGAGCGAACCATTGAGAATAGACCAGCATTACCGGTCGTCGCGTCGCGGTGTAACCGCCGAGCGTCCCGGCATTGTGCTGCGCTATCCTGATCTCAAGCGCGGTCCGTATGATCCCGATGTAGAAACTCCTATCGGCGCACCGGAGAATATAGAGAAACGCCCCTTCAACCATATCGATCCCCATTTCCCACGCTCACCCCTGATCCTGAGGAGACGCAAAAGCGGCGTCTCGAAGGATGCGGCCACAGCCCGGGCCTCATGGTTCGAGACGGCGCTTACGCGCCTCCTCACCATGAGGGGAGAAAGTTACGTGCGTGACTCGCGCTTGTCGAGTACTCGCTTTGCCGCCACAAGTGAGCCTGTTGCTCCTCACCCTGAGGAGCGGCGTCTGCGCCGCGTCTCGAAGGATGTGGCCACCAGCCGGGCCTCATGGTTCGAGACGGCGCTTACGCGCCTCCTCACTATGAGGGGAGAAAGTTACGTGCGTGACTCGCGCTTGTCGAGTACTCGCTTTGCCGCCACAAGTGAGCCTGTTGCTCCTCATCCTGAGGAGCGGCGTCTGCGCCGCGTCTCGAAGGATGTGGCCACCAGCCGGGCCTCATGGCTCGAGACGGCGCTTACGCGCCTCCTCACCATGAGGAGTGAGAATTACCCCCTCGGGCGCTTGTCGTAAACTCGTTTGGCCTTGCCGAGCGAGCGCTCCAGGGTTTCGGGGGCGACGGCTTGAACGCGGGCGGTGATGCCGATGGTGTTCTTGATGAAGACTGAGACCTTCTCGGCGTGCGCGGCAAGCCCGCTGCCGTCCCAGCTTTCGGGGCGGGCTTCTGCGAGCACCGTCATCTCATCCATGCGACCCTCGCGCGAGAGTTCGATGATGAAATGGCCGCCGCACCAGTCGGTCGCGAGCAGCGCCTCCTCGATCTGGGTCGGGAATACATTGACGCCGCGCAGGATGATCATGTCATCGGAGCGTCCGGTGACCTTCTCCATCCGCCGCATGCCCGGCCGCGCGGTGCCCGGCAGCAAGCGCGTGAGATCGCGGGTGCGGTAGCGGATCACGGGGAAGGCTTCCTTGGTCAGCGAGGTGAAGACCAGTTCGCCCTTTTCGCCGTCAGGCAGCACCTGTCCGGTCTCGGGATCGATCACTTCGGGATAGAAATGATCCTCCCAGATGTGCAGCCCGTCCTTGCTCTCCACGCATTCCTGCGCGACACCGGGGCCGATCACCTCGGACAGGCCGTAGATGTCTGTGGCGTCCATATCAAAGGCGTGCTCGATCTCGGCACGCATCGCATTGGTCCAGGGTTCGGCGCCGAAGATACCGAACTTCAGCGACGATTTTCGTGGATCGAGCCTTTGCCGCCCGAACTCGTCCAATATCGCGAGCATGTAGCTCGGCGTCACCGTGATGATGTCGGGCCGGAAGTCATTGATGAGCTGCACCTGCCGCTCGGTCATGCCACCAGAGACCGGCACCACCGTGCAGCCGAGCTGCTCGGCGCCATAATGCACGCCGAGCCCGCCGGTGAAGAGGCCATAACCATAGGCATTATGGATGATCATGCCGCGGCGGCCGCCGGCGGCGCGGATCGAGCGCGCCATCACCGCCGACCAGATGTCGATATCGGCTTGCGTGTAGCCGACCACGATCGGCTTTCCCGTCGTGCCGGAGGACGCATGGACGCGCACCAGCCTTTCGCGCGGCACCGCGAACATGTTGAACGGGTAATTGTCGCGCAGGTCGGTCTTGGCCGTGAACGGGAATTTCGCGAGGTCGGAAAGCTCCCTGAAGTCGGACGGATGCACGCCGGCCTCATCGAAGGCGCGCCTGTAGTGCGCGACGTTGTCGTAGGCGTGCTGCAGCGACCAGGCGAGCCGCTTGATCTGCAGCGCGATGATTGCGTCGCGCGAGGCGCCTTCGACTTCGTCTATCTCGGCGCTGTAACCACTTCCCGTCGACTTGAGCTTTGGCATGGCCATGGCGCGTTCCTCGGATGTCTATTTTTGTTTGGTCTCGCTGTCCGCTGTCGGCAGCCAGGTGCCGCCGATGGCGCGGGAATGTCCGCGGAACTCGGCGATCACTTCGTCTCCTGACGTGACGCGGACGTCGTAGATTCCGGATCGCCCGCTGCGCGAAATCTCCCGCGCAGTGGCGATCAGTTGGTCGCCGAGCTTGCCGGGCCGGATGAAGGTGATGTTGCCCTGCGCGGCGACGACGCGTTCATTGTGGGTGTTGCAGGCAAAGGCGAAGGCTGAATCGGCGAGCGTGAAGATGAAGCCGCCATGGGCGAAGCGCTGGCCGTTGACCATGTGCGGCTGCACCGTCATCGCAAGCGTCGCCCGCCCCGGCTCGATCTCGACGATCTCCATGCCGAGGCCCTTGCTCGCGGCGTCCTCCTTCCACATCGCTTCGGCGCAGGCGCGCGCGAGATCTTCAGGCGATAGCGTGGCCTTGACGTTCACGTTCAACTCCCTTCGCCGGGCCCGTTGAATGGGCCTCTTGGCATTATTTGTGAGACGCTGCACCAGGTGTCAACGTTTGCGCTCGTCATTCCGGAGCGCGAAGCGAACCCGGAATCTCGAGATTCCGGGTTCGCGTCTGCGACGCGCCCCGGAATGACGGTCAACTATCACACGTGGTCGTAATCGACCACGATCTTGTCCGAGCATGGCCGCGCCTGGCAGGTGAGGATGAAGCCCGCCCGCAATTCCCACGCCTCCAGCGAATAGTTCACCTCCATCTCGGCCCTGCCTTCGACGAGCTTGGCGCGACAGGTCGAGCACATGCCGCCCTTGCAGGCGAAGGGCAGGTCGATGCCGGCGCGCAGCGCGGCGTCGAGGATGGCTTCACCATCCGCCACCGGCACCTCGCGCCGCTTGCCGTCGATGATCAATGACGCCAGCGCCTTCGGCGGCGCACCCGGCTCCACGATCTTTTTCGGCCGCGGTTTGCCGCCGAATTCGGAGACGAAACGCTCGACATGGATTCTATCCTCAGCGAGGCCGAGTTCACGGCAGGCCACTTCGACCTCCTCGCTCATCCCGGTCGGGCCGCAGATGAAGACATGATCGACGCTTGCGGCCGGCACCAGCGAGCGCAGCAGCACCCTCACCTTCTCGCCGTCGAGCCGGCCATGCAGGATCGGGATGTCCTGTTCCTCGCCGGAGATCACGTGGAACAGCGAGAACCGCTGCATGAAGCGGTCCTTCAGTTCCTCCAGCTCTTCGAGGAACAGCATGCCCGAGGTCGAACGGTTGCCGTAGAACAGGAAGAAGCGGCTTTCCGGTTCCCGCGCCAGCACGCCTTTGACGATCGACAGGATCGGCGTGATGCCGCTTCCAGCGGCAAAGCCGACATAGATCCGCGCCTGCTCCGCCGTCGGCACGGCACCGAAGCGCCCGGTCGGCGTCATCACGTCGAGCTCGTCGCCGGCTTTGAGGTCTTCGGCCGCCCAGTTCGAGAACGCGCCGCCATCGACCTTCTTCACGGCAATGCGCAGTTCGCCATCGTCCGGGCCGGAGCAGATCGAATAGGACCGTCGCACTTCCTCGCCGTCCAGCATGGTGCGCAGGGTCAGGTATTGGCCGGGCGAGAAGATGTAGTCGTTTGCGAGCTCCTTCGGGATCGCAAACGTCATCGATATCGCGTCCGCGGTTTCGCGGCGCAGATCGTGGACGGCAAGGCGATGAAAGCGGGGTGCGAGCGACATCAACTATCTCCCATCGTCATTGCGAGCGAAGCGAAGCAATCCATGGTGCCACACGCGGAGAGATGGATTGCTTCGCTTCGCTCGCAATGACAGCGCTCTGGGTCGGACGGCACGCAACATCATGGATCAATGGCACTTGAAATAATCGAACGGTTCGCGACAGCTCCTGCAGCGCCATAGCGCCTTGCAGGATGTCGAGCCAAATTCGGACAGGAGTTCGGTGTCCTCGGATCCGCACTGCGGGCAGGCTACGTGCTGCTGGCCGAACAGCGCACGGCGCGAACTGCCGGGCAACGGCGGCGCGATGCCATATTCCTTCAGCTTGCGGCGGCCATCTTCGCTCATCCAGTCGGTGGTCCAGGCCGGCGAGAGCACGGTGCGGATTGTCGGGCCGCGAATGCCCTCGCGCTCCAGCGCAAGTTCTATCTCCAGCGCGATCATGTTCATGGCGGGACAGCCGGAATAGGTCGGCGTGATCGCGACCTCGACCCGGCCGCCGTGAACCGCGACATCACGCAGCACGCCGAGATCGGCGATGGTCAGCACGGCAATCTCGGGATCAACCACCTGCGCGGCCGCATCCCATGCGCGACGGCGCAGGTCGGCGTCGCTGATATCAGCGGTCACCATGTCGCCCCCGGAAAGGTTCGCTGCAATGACTGCAATTCACTGAGAAGATGGCCGAGATGCTCGCTGTGCCGGCCGCTGCGGCCACCCTGCTGCATCCAGTTGCTCGCAGGCAAGCCAAGCGTCGCCTCGTTCACCACAGTGGTGATCGTCTTCAGCCATTGCGGCTGCAGTGGCGCCGGATCGACCGCGATGCCGGCATCGATCAGGCCGCGCTCGGAGTCGTCGACGGCGAACATCTCGCCGGTGAAGGACCAGAGATCGTCGATCGCGGTCTGCGCGCGGCGATGGCTTTCCTCGGTGCCGTCGCCGAGCCGGATGATCCATTCCAAGGCATGCCTGACGTGATAGGCGCTCTCCTTCTCGGACTTCGCCGCGATCGCCGCGAGCGTCGCATCCTTCGACTGCATCATCGCGCGCCAGTAGAGATCGGCGAAGACGGCGTAAAGGAACTGCCGCACCATGGTGCGCGCGAAATCGCCGTTCGGCTGTTCGACCAGCAGGAGATTGCGGTACTGCCTGACGTCGCGCAGATAGGCGAACTTGTCCTCGTCGTTGTCCTTGCCTTCGACCTTGGCGGCGTAGGCATAAAGCTCGCGCGCCTGTCCGAGGAGATCGAGCCCCATATTGGCGAGCGCCATGTCCTCTTCCAACGTCGGCGCATGTCCGCACCATTCCGACAGCCGGTGCCCGAGGATCAGCGCATCATCGGCGCGCCGCAGCGTATAGAGCACCAGCGGCGTTTCGGAGATCTGGATGTTGGCAACGGCCATTTGCTCTCAATCCACCTGTATCAACTTGCTCAAACCTCATCCTGAGGAGCCTGCGCAGCAGGCGTCTCGAAGGATGGACAACGGGCACGATCCGGGCCTCATGGTTCGAGACGGCGCTGCGCGCCTCCTCACCATGAGGGGAGAGAGCTACATATGCCCGACTTCCTCGGGCACGTCGTAAAACGTGGGGTGCCTGTAAATCTTCGACTCCGCCGGCTCGAACATCATGCCCTTCTCGGCCGGGTCGGAGGCGGTGATCGCGCTCGACGGCACCACCCAGATCGAGAGGCCCTCGCCGCGGCGGGTGTAGATGTCGCGCGCGGCCTGCAGCGCCAGCGTCGCATCGGCGGCGTGCAGCGAGCCGACATGCTTGTGCGCAAGCCCGTTGCGGCTGCGGATGAAGACTTCCCAGAGCGGACTGTTCGGCGTGGTCATCTCCGCCTCCCTATTCGGCTGCCTGCGCGAACTGCCGGCGCTTGCGCTTTGCGGCGTAAGCGGCCGCCGCCTCGCGCACCCAGGCGCCCTCGTCATGAGCCTTGCGGCGCGCGGCGAGACGATCGCGGTTGCAGGGACCGTTGCCTGACAGCACCTGCTTGAATTCGTCCCAGTCGATCGGGCCCGGCAGCCAGTGCCCGGCTTCGTCCTGCTTCATCTCGGGATCGGGGATGGTGAGGCCGAGAAATTGCGCCTGCGGCACCGTCGCATCGATGAATTTCTGGCGCAGCTCGTCGTTGGAGAAGCGCTTGATCTTCCATTTCGTCGAGGTATCGCTGTGCTGGCTCGCCTTGTCGGGGGGGCCGAACATCATCAACACCGGCCACCACCATCGGTTCAGCGCGTCCTGCGCCATCGCCTTCTGCTCGTCGGTGCCGCGGCACAGCGTCAGCATGATCTCAAAGCCCTGACGCTGATGGAACGACTCTTCCTTGCAGACGCGGATCATCGCCCGCGCGTAAGGGCCGTAGGAGCAGCGGCACAGCGGAATCTGGTTCATGATCGCCGCGCCATCGACCAGCCAGCCGATGGTGCCGATGTCGGCCCAGGTCAGGGTCGGATAGTTGAAGATCGAGGAATACTTCGCCTTGCCCGCCAGCATCGCGTCGACGAGTTCCTCGCGCGAGGTGCCGAGCGTCTCGGCAGCGGCATAGAGGTAGAGCCCGTGGCCGCATTCGTCCTGCACTTTTGCCAATAGTGCGGCCTTGCGGCGCAGCGTCGGCGCGCGCGTGATCCAGTTGCCCTCGGGCAGCATGCCGACGATTTCGGAGTGGGCGTGCTGGGAAATCTGCCGCGTCAGCGTCTTGCGGTAGGCCGCGGGCATCGAGTCGTTCGGCTCGATGCGCTCGTCGGCATCGATGCGCGCCTGGAATGCGGCTGCGCGCGCGGCGTCCTCGACATTGCGGTCATCTGCGTCAGACGTATTCAGCGCCTGCGTGTACATGGCCGACCTCCCGAATTTTATTGTCTTTGATATATATCAAAATTCGAATTCTTGCAAGTATTCTTGTAACATATTTATGTACCCTCAAACCGCCGGCAAAGTTCCACGCCGGGCTTCGGCAGCGGGCCGTCCTCGTTGGTCGCATGCGCGTCAAGCCATTGTTCGGACAAGGCAAGCACGCCGCGATAGATTTCGCCGCAGAGTTTTCGCGCTGCACTCCCCGGCCAATCCTTCGGTAACAAGGCCGTCGGCAGCAGCGGATCGCGCAGCACGACGCGGCGATAATAGTGGATCAGGAGGATACGGGCGGTGAAGGCGTCGGCATCGGTGAGTTCCTCGCCGCGCGCAAGCCAGTTGCGCAGCGGCTCGAACGTCCGGATGAACTTCTGATAGGCATCCGCGGTGCGATCGAGCGGCCAGCTTTCGCTCAGCAGTCGCCGTCCGTTTTCATCTTCGGCCGCGACTTCCAGACGGATGGCGCCCGAGGCCTCATCGGGGATCGGCACGCCCGACGGTGCGACCCACACACCCGGCAATGGAGTGCCGAAGCCGGCATTCTTCAGCGCCTCGCGCGCAGCGTCGCGATCCTCGCCGTTGCCGATCAGCAGCAATTCGAAACGGCCGGTCCAGTCCGACGGCGGCGGGTCGTAGATGTGCCTGGTCGCGGTGTCGAAGGTCTGCCGCCCCCGCTCATTCAACCGATAAAAGCTGTTGCGGCCGACCTTGCTGCGCTCGAGCCAGCCGTCGGTGGCGAGCCGCGACATCGCGGTGCGAACCACGCCGCCATCGATGTCGAGAAAGGCGAAGAAATCCAGCAGCGTGCCGAGCCACACCGAGCCGCCGCGCGGCACGATGGCGTCGCCGAACACGGTGATGACGATGGACCCGGTGCGCGACGGTTCGCGCTTCAACTGGTCGATGATGCGGTCAAGCGGCTGCGGCATGCGTGCAGGCATACCGCGTTTCGTGCGAGCGGGACAACGTGGCTTGTGGTGGGTAACTGAGCTGCATCCTTCGAGACGCCGCTTCGCGGCTCCTCAGGGATGAGGTCTGGCATGGGCGCAAGCTGCTGGCAGTCCCTCATGGTGAGGAGCGCGAAGCGCGTCTCGAACCATGAGGCCCCAATGCCGCTACCGGTTCGGATCCGGATAAACCACGCCGCGCCAGCCGCTCCGATCGAACGGCGCCCATTCCCCTTCGCGCTGCGCCAGCCGATCGGCCACCGCATAGACGACGGCGGGATGGTGGCCCATGCCGCAATGGCTGCTCTCAACCTCGATGCTTTCCGACATCGCGGACGCCTGTTCGCGGCAGCCCTGCCAGGCGCAGATGCCGTCGGTGCGGCTGAAGATCGCCGTGGTCGGCACAGGCGGCGCGCTCGCCAGCGATCCGCCGAAGCGCGGATCCTCCTCCTCGGCGCGGCGGCCGCTCGCGATCTCATAGACGCGCCAGGCATTGGTCGATTTCGGCCCGGCCGCGAACGGGCTGCCGAGCGTGATCACCTGCCGCACGCGCTCGGGCATCATCTTGGCGAGCTGGCGCGCATAGAGTCCGCCGAGACTCCAGCCAATGAGCGAGACCTTGCGGCCATGGGCGTCGTTCATCTCCTGCAGCAGATCGACCATCCCCTGCTGCACGCCCGTGCGCAGGCCGAGATTGCGGCCCTGACGCCAGCCGCTCACCGCATAGCCCCTGCCCTTCAGGAACGCGCGCAGCGGCCGCGTCGAGATATCCGATGCGACAAGGCCGGGCAGCACCAGCACCGGATGCCCATCGCCGCGCGGCGCAAGACTCAACAGCGGCAGGGCGCCGAGGAAGGCGCCGAGTTCGTGGATCGCGCGCCCCTCCAAGAGCATCAGCGTCCTGGACGGCGGGCGAAGCGTCTCTGCGGCAAGGGACATCGTAACTCCTCCCACCGGCCTTCGCGTTGCGGCAGCCGGGCAATGGTTCAATCAACAACTATACCTAGGGAAACGGTGTTCTTGTTTCAAGCGAACTGGATCACATCGGCCACAACAAAACCCCTCGTGCCCGACCGGTCACACCAGCCGCAGCAGGTATTCGATGGTGTACAGGATCAATCCTGCAAGGCCGCCGATCAGCGAGCCGTTGAAGCGGATATATTGCAGGTCCCTGCCGACATTGATTTCGAGCAGCGAAATCAGTTGCTGCATGTCCCAGGCCTTCATCTGATCGGAGATGAAGGTCGAGACCCCGCTCTTCTGATCGGCGACTACCGTGCGCAGGATCGCGACCAGTCCTTCATTGATCTCGGCGCGCAACTCGGCATCGCCAGCCAGCGCCTCGCCGGCTTCGGCGAACATCCTGGCCAGATGCTGCTGCAGCACCTGCGTCTCTCCCGAGGCGCTGCGCTCGATGAAATCCTTCACGTTCGACCAGATGTTGTGCGCGAGGCTTCCGAGCTCCGGCCGCGCCAGCAGATCGCGCTTCAATCCGTTGATGCGATCGGCAAAGGCGCGATCGCTGCCGAGCCGCTCGACGAACGACAGCAGCATGCGGTCGAACTCGCCGCGGAACGGATGCTTCGGATCGTCACGCACCTCCTCGAAGAATTTCGTCGCGGACGCGATGATCCGGTTCACGACAAACTTGTCGGCGCGATAGAGCCGCAGCAGTGTCGGCATTTCCGCACGGACCTTGTCGCGGATGACAGCCATGGTCTCCTTCGTCGTCAGCGTCTGGTGCAGGACGCGCAGGATATCGTCGAGCAGGCCCTCGTGCTTGCCTTCCTGCACGAAGCCGCGCAACGTGCCGGCGGCAAGCGGCGCCAGATCGATCGCCAGCAATTGCGCGGTGACGCGGCGGCTGACGAATTTCATCAGCCCCGAATTCTCCGTCGCCGCGAACGCCTCCGGCAACAGACGCAGCACGAAACGCGCAAGATCGGTCGAGCGTTTGCGGTCGCGCAGCCAGTCGGCGATGAAGGCGCCGAAATCGATCTCGCGCAGCTTGGCTTCCACCGGCCCGGCTTCCAAAAAGTTCTTCTCGATGAATTCGCCGAGCTTCTCGGCGATGCGCTCCTGATTGCTCTGGATGATCGCAGTGTGCGGGATCGGCAACCCCAGCGGCCGCTTGAACAAAGCGACGACGGCATACCAGTCGGCGAGTCCGCCAATGGTCGCCGCTTCCGCAAAGGCTGCGATGAAGCCGAACACGGGATGCGCCGGCAACAGCGCTTTCGCGGCAAGGAACAGCACGAATGTCGCAGCCAACACCCCGGTCGCCAGCCACTTCACACGCCGCAACTCCGCCGCGCGGATCGCATCGGCCGGAGTGACGATGGTGAAGGTGGCGGGAAGGGTCATGACAGTCTTCGATGAACGATGACCCTCATCCTGAGGAGCGGCGTCTTCGCCGCGTCTTGAAGGATGTAGGCCCCGGCCGTGGCCTCATGGTTCGAGACGGCGCTAACGCGCCTCCTCACCATGAGGGGATGTATGGGAGCACACCGCAAAAAAGAAGGCCCGCAACCGGCGGGCCCTTCGGAAAACCAGAGTTGGCAGGCCTGACGCGATCAGGCGGTCTTGCCATAGACCTTGGCAAAATTGTCCTGCGCGGACCTCGCACCTTCGGTGACGAGCTTGCCGAGATATTCGGTGCTGGCCTTGGCCCGCGAGACGAACGCTTCGCCGCGCGCACGCACCAGGTCCGACTGGATCTGCACCGCTTCGTTCAGCGACTTGGCGGAAGCCAGCTTGTCGATACCGTTGAAGAACGCTTCCGCGTCCTGATAGAACGCCTCCTGGATATTGCGGCTGATCTTGGCGGCCTCGGAAACCGAACCGGCAACGGCGGATTCGATCACGGCGGTCACCTTCTCCGAGCCGGCGTGCAGGTCGGCGGCACGAACCTTGGCGGTCTCGGCCTGCTTCTTCACGAACTCACGGGCGGCTTCCGGCACTTCCAGGTTCTGCAGCTTGTTAAAAGCTTCGGTCACAGGCGCGAAGGCCTGCTTGACGCTATCAAACACAGAATTGGTCTCGGTGGTCATAACGGGTCTCTCCATCCTCGGTTAGAGCTATGGGCTCACCCCGTCCAAATTTGGCCCGGGGCATCGTCCTTATGCCATGGTTAATGGTGCATCGCAACATCAATGGTGCGATGCAATATCACAAATCCGTGAAAAGCAACAGTATTGGGCGATTTGCCCGCGCCGCGGGCGGCAGGCTGGTCAAACCTGTTGCCGAACAGCCCCCGGCAAACCGTAGGCCTCCATCTGTGCCCGGACTTGCGCCACATTGTGCCCGAGCACCACGATATCGTGGGTCGCACCGGCGGCATCCCGGACATGGTCGCGCAGCAGCGCCTCGGCCCTGAAGCCGAGGCTTTCGAACAGGGCAATCGCGCCCCGCTGGTCGACCGTCATCTGCACCGAGAGCTTCTCGAGGCCAGCGCCAAGCGCCAGCGCAAACGTCTCCTGCGACAGCGCCCGCCCCACACCTTTCCCGCGGACGTCCAGAGAGACCACCATCCGGATCTCGCCGAGATGGGGCGACCAGGAGTGGCGGTCGCGCACCAGCGTGCCGCAGCCGACCACCACGCCATCCCTCAGCGCCAGCAGGCTCACGATGTCGCCGCGCTCGATCTCGTTCAGCCAAGCCGAAAGCACCTTCGGCTCGCTGATGTTGCGCGGCAGGAACAGCAGATCATGCGTCGGCAGCTTTTGCGCAAAGGCCAGCACCGCGGCCTCGTCGGCCCGCGACATCAGGCGGAATTCGATCTCGCCGGCGTCGGTCTTGACGCGCCGCGGATAGGAACGTGTCTCACTCATGTCGATCGCTTCCCCAGCCAGGAATCCAGTTTCGGCCACAGCCGTTTGATGGCATTGGCGCCGGCGACGAGGCTGACATGGCCGCCTTTGAGGATCACTTCCTCCTTGTCGGTCGAACCGACCTTCGTGATCAGGTGTCGCGCCGCCTCATAGGGCACGATATGGTCGTGCTCGGCGACCGCGTGCAGGATCGGCACCTTGATGTTTTCCAGCTTCGCCGCGCGTCCGCCGACCGACATGGCGTCGTTATAGAGCTTGTTGTCCCACATCAGGTCCTTGGTGATGGTTCGGAAATAGTCGCCGGCGAGCGGCAGCGTGTCTGTCGCCCAGCGATCGAACATCCGGTACGACTTCACGAACTCATCGTTCCAGATGTTGTCCCAGAGTTGCACCTGGCTTGCCGCGCGCGAAGCCGGCCGCAGCATCTCGAACGAGGACAGGATCAGTTCGGGCGGCATGTTGCCGACGCTGTCGATCAGGCGGTCGACGTCGAAATAGCGGCGGTCGGAGAAATTCGAAAACAGCTTCATCTCGCGGAAGTCGATCGGCGTGGTGAAGCAGATCAAATTCTTCATCGGCCCGTCGCGGAAGATCGAGCCATAGAGCAGCGACAGCACGCCGCCGAAGCAATAGCCGATGACGGAGACATCCATCTCGCCGGAATCCTGCTGCACCCGACGCACACAGTCGGGAATAAAGTCGAGAACATAGTCCTCCATCCCAAGGTGCTTCTCTTCCGGCTTCGGCGCGGCCCAGTCGAGCATGTAGACGTCGTAGCCGCGCTTGAGCAGGAATTCGATGAAGCTCTGTCCCGGCACCAGATCGAGAATGTAACCGCGGTTGGTGGTCGCCATCACGATCAGCACGGGCACGCGATAGATTTCATCCGCGACGGGTCGATAGTGATAGAGGTTCATGGTGCCGCGGACATGCAGGATGTCCTTTGGCGTCGAACCGAGCGACGGGCCGGAGGTCGACAGATATTCGACGCCCTTGATGCTGCGCTGAATCGCGCGTTGCACCTCGGACTGAACGCGCTCCGCGATCGACGCGGCATCGATCCCCAAAGGCGCGTTCATTTCTGCTCTTTCTCCCCGGGCGGGCGCTTGGTGCGCGGCGGCCGCGGCTTGGCGGCTGCCGGGCTCTCCGCATTACTCGCGCTGCGGTTCATCTGGTTGAGCAGCGCCCTGATCTCGTTGAGCTGGCTTTCGATCGATTGCAGGCGCTCGGCCATGCCGACGAGTTGTGACCGGCTCGGCAGGTTCATGCTCACGAGATATCTCTCCATGAGCTCGCCGAGCTGCTTCTGCGCACCGGCCGCGAAGCCGCCGGCCTGGTTCATCAGCCTGCTGAATTCCGGCGTACCCATCGCCTGGTTGGCGAAGGAATTGAATCCCTTCTCCATCTCGCCGATCATCGTCTGCCAGATGACGGCGGGGTCGTTGCCCTTGTCGGCCATTGGCGCTCTCCCACGTGGTTACGAGCGCTTGCCACGCTTCGCTTGTTTGCCGTCCATACCACACCGTTGCAGGCAGCCGGTCAACCCAAGTTGACGCTGAACGCCGCATCAGAAAGCTTCTGCGCTGCGGCAAACCGTGGCATAGAGGGCTCGAAGAACCCAGCCGAGGAGGCCCCGTGACCACCCTCGCCCACCAGCCACCGCAGATGATCCGCGCCAATGGCATCGACATCTGCTACGAGATATTCGGCGACGAGAGCGCCGAACCGTTGCTGCTGATCATGGGGCTCGGCGCCCAGATGATCCTTTGGGACGATGAATTCTGCGAACGGCTCGCTTCACGCGGCTTTCGCGTGATCCGCTTCGACAATCGCGACATCGGCCAGTCCGGTAAGCTCACGGGCGGCAGGCGGCTGACGGCATTCGAACTCTTGAAGCTGCGTCTCTTCAGGATTCCTGTCGCCGCACCCTACAAGCTGATCGACATGGCAAAGGACACAGTCGGCCTGATGGATGCGCTCGGGCTGAAGTCAGCGCATCTGGTCGGCGCCTCCATGGGCGGCATGATCGCGCAGGAAGTCGCGATCTCCTTTCCTCAAGCCGTGCGATCGCTCACCTCGATCATGTCGACAACGGGCAATCCGAAGATCCCGCCGCCGACCCGGGAGGCAGGAGCGATGCTGATGGCGCCGCCGCCGAGAACGAAGGATGAATATATCGAACGCTTCGCCCAGACCTGGAAGATGCTGCGCGTCGGCTCCTTCCCGGACGACGAAGCGCTCGATCGCTCGCGGGCGCTGCGCACCTATGAACGCGGCCTCAATCCGGCTGGCGTCAACCGCCAGCTCCGAGCCATCCTTGCCTCCGGCAGCCGCAACCAACGCCTGAGCGCGGTGAAGGCGCCGACGCTCGTCATCCATGGCACCGTCGATCCGCTGGTGCATCCGGCCGGCGGCAAGGATACCGCGGCCTCGATCCCGGGCGCAAAGCTGTTGATGATCGACGGCATGGGCCACGCGTTGCCGATCCCGATGTGGCCACAGATCATCGACGCCATCGATCAGCACGCGCATGCCGCTGCGGCAAAGGCGGCGTGACGGAATCGTACGATGGGTAGAGCGCAGCGAAACCCATCATTGTTACCAAGCGCACAAATGCGATGGGTTTCGCTTCGCTCTACCCATCCTACAACTGGACTTCGCGACTATCCGCCGGCCCAGACGTCGAGCACGTATCTATTCTTCGCGCCGAGGTCTTCGATCCAACGCGCTGCCGCGCCCGCATCGCCGCCATTCTGCTCGCGATGGATCGACATCAACGTCGCCTTGACGTCCGGCTCCATTTTGCCGCCGTCGCCGCAGACATAGATGATCGCGCCTTTCCCGATCAGGTCCCAGACGCGGTTCTTCTGCGCGGCAATCAGGTCCTGCACATAGGTCCTGGAGCCATTGAGCCGCGAGAACGCGGTGTGCAGCTCGGTGACGCCATCGGCCGCGAACGCCTTCAGTTCGTCGGCATAGATGAAATCCTGATCCGGATGGCGGCAACCGAAGAACAGCATCGCCGGCCCGAGATTGGCGCCCTGCGACTTCCGATGCGCGCGCTCCTGCAGGAAGCCGCGGAACGGCGCCAGGCCGGTGCCGGGGCCGATCATGATCAGCGGCACCGACGCATCGTCCGGCAGGCGGAAGCCGGCCTTGGTCTCGCGCACGGTGGCATGAATGGTGTCGCCGACGCGACGGCCGGAAAGATAGTTTGAGCACACGCCCTTATAGATGCCTCGGCCCGAGCTTGCCGGCGCCTCCACCACGCCGACGGTGACGCTGCAGCGCGTCGGATTGCCCGAGGGCGAAGACGAGATCGAATAATAGCGCGGTGCCAGCAGCGACAGCATTTCCAGATAAATGTGGAACGGCAGCTCGCAGGCCGGATGCTCCTCCAACAGATCGAACACCGATTTGCGCTTGTCCATCACCTCGCTGCGATAGCGTTCGGCGGCTGCATCGTCGTCACCGACATAGGCAAGCAGCTTCGGCGTCGTGAGCGGGCAACGCGTATGCTCGGCCATCAGCTGGATCTGCTTGCGGGTGGCGACCTGCTGCAGCTCCACGAATTCGGTGAGCAACCGCCCGACCGAGATGGCATCGCCGACCGGCAACTGCGCGCGGCGGCCTTCCGACACTTGCAGCCTGATCTGGTCCGCCGGCAGGAAACCGAAGCGGCGCGCGACCTGGTCCACGAGCGTCGGATCGTTGCGCGGCACTACGCTCAAGTGATCGCCGACGCGGTAACTGATACCGGGCGGCAGCTCCACCTCGACATGCCGCGTCGAACGCTCCGACGGATTGGCGCCGGACTTGTTCTGCAATTCGGCATTCTCCAGCACCTTCATCGCGACCGCGCCGCCCTGCGCGGCGATGGTGTTGACGGAGGTCGGCGCCACCGGCTCGACCGCATAGAGCGGCTCATCCTCCGGCGTGCGGGTGAAGTTCCAGTCAATGCCGAATTCCTTGGTAGCGACTTCCGCGGCGGCCGGAAACCATTTCTGAAATTGGCCATCGAGATCGGCGCGCGCATCACCCTCGCCGCGTGGATACACCGCGCGGGCGCCGTGGGCGGTAAGCTGTTCGTCGATGAAACGCGGCACCGACTGATACGTCGCCGCCCAATCGCTGTTGCCGCAGCCGAACACCGCGTAGCGCACGCCGGCGAACGCATCCTTCGGCAGATCGCTGCCGAGCCATTTGACGAACTCCGTTGCGTTGTCCGGCGGCGCGCCATTGTAGGATGCGGCGATGATCAGGACGCCACCTTCCTTCGGCAGCTTCCCGACATAGTCGTCGAGCGGACCGAGCCTGGTGTTGAAGCCATTGACTTCGGCGAGATCCGCCATCCGCGTCGCCAGCTCCTCGGCCGAGCCAAGATTGGAGCCATAGAGCACCAGCATCGGCGTGTTGTGCCCAGCGCGCTGTTTCGGCCGCGGCGCTCTTGGCGCGGCCGATGCTGTTGCGGCCGCGCCGGCGAAGGCGCCGCGCTCCCTGTCCTCGCGCGGGCGTACCTTGATCTTGAACCCCTCGGGCTTGATCGTCAGCGTCTCCTTCAGATGCAACTGATAGCGATGCACATCGATCAGCTTGAAGCGCTGCAGGATCATGCCGAGCGCGAGCGCCGCTTCATGCATCGCAAAGCCGCGGCCGATGCAGGCGCGCTGGCCGTTTCCGAACGGCTTCCAGGCATTAATCGGCCGCTTGGCCTCGGCCTCGCGGCTGAAATTCTCGGGATCGAACACATCGGGATTCGGTCCCCAGACGCTGGGGTCGCGATGCAGCGCCATCACCAGGACTGTGATGAAGGTGTTCTTCTTCAGCTTGTACTTGGCGCCGATGGTCTCGTCCTGCAGCGGCGCGATGCCATAGGCCGGCGCCGGCGGCCATAGCCGCAGCGCCTCTTTCAGGATCTGCGTGATATAGGTGAGCTGGGTGACCTGCTGATAGGTCGGCTTAGCGTCGATATCGGGGCCGAGCACGCGGTCGACCTCCTGATATGCCTTCTTCAACACCTCGGGGTGCTTCAGCAGCGCATAGATCGTGCTCGACAACAGGCCGCTCGTGGTCTCATGGCCCGCGATCAGGAATGTGTTGATCTGGTAGCGGATGTTGACGTCGTCGAGCTGCTCGCCGGTGACACGGTCGACGCCGGTCATCATCGCCGCCAGCATGTCCTTCTGGCCTTCGCCGACATCGGCCTGGCTCCGCCTGCGTTCGGCAATGATCTCGTCGACCATCTTGTTCATGAAGGCGACGTCCTCAGCGAGCGTCTTGCGCCGCTGATGCATCCACAGGCGTTCCAGCGGCAGGCCGCGGGTCATCATGATGGTCTCGAGCGAACGCACCAGCGATTCCACGAAGGGGTGGTAGTCGCGGCGGTAGAACGAGTTGAAGCGGTAGTCGAAACCGCAGAGCCCGATGGTGTCGAGCGTCAGCGCCGTCATGTCGTGGACGACGTCGATTTCCTCATCGGCGTTGAGCCGCTCCCACTTCTTCACGAGCTGCTCGGCGATATCGACCATGCTCGGATGGTAGGACTGCATGGCGCGGTTGCCGAACGGCTGCAGCAGGATGTTGTGCGCCTTGCTCCAGTTCGGCTCCCTGGTGTCGGCGGTGAACAGCCCGTCGCCGCCGACCGCGCGCACCCGCCGCAGCGAGCCGCGCACCGCCTTGTCGAAGCGTTTTTCGTCACTGAGCTCGTCGACGAGATCGTGGCCGGAGACGATCACGAGCGGCGCCCCCATCATGTCGAGCCAGTAGATCGGCCCCAGCTCCCTGGCGAGCCGCACCAGATGCTGCACTGGCGCGGCCGAATCCAGCGACAGCATGTTGCCGACCACGGGCATGGTCGGCGGATGCGGGATCGGACTCAGTCGGTTGCCGGACGCCATGTCGCAAGTGCCTCCCCTCCTCATTCCGGGATGCGCCTCTTGGCGCAGACCCGGAATCCATTATGCCTCATCGCATGCGGTCCGAGGGATTCCGGGCTCGCGCTTCGCGCGCCCGGAATGACGACCGGAGTCGCTGATGCGACCGGAGTCGCTGATGCACGTCACCCAAACCGCCTTCTACGCCATTCGATCAGCTTGGCGCTGACCTCTTCCGGCTTCTCCTGCTGCGTCCAATGGCCGCTGTCCTTGACGAGATATTTCTCGAGGTCCGGGATGAGCTTCTCCATTCCGTCGGCGGCCGACGGCGGCAGCACCGCGTCGTTCTCGGCCATGATCATCAGCGAAGGCACGCGCACGATGTGATCGAGCCCTTCCGCGCGTTGCCAGTTGCGCGACATGTTGCGGTACCAGTTGATGCCGCCGGTGAAGCCGGTCCTGGTGAAGGCATCGACGAACACCTGCTTTTCTTCCGGCGACAGGATCGGCGTGCGGGGATCGTGCCTGGCATCGTAATTCGCGATCATCTGCGGGAACGCCAGATTGAGCCGCGGCGATGCGCCGACGCCGGCGACGACCTCCTCCGCGGGAGCGTCAGGCCGTCGCGCCGGCTTGCGCATGAAGGCATCAAACGTCTGCTCGACGCGGCTGCCAAAAATCTTGTCCGGCTCGTGCCCTGGGTCCTGGAATTGAACGATATACATGTGCTCGCCGAAACGCTTGCGCAGCAGCTCGATCGGATCGGCCCAGGCGCGGTTGGTGTGCGGGGTATTGATGCCGACCACACCGGCGACGCGGCCAGGATGCCGAAGCGGCATCTGCCAGACGACGAACCCGCCCCAGTCGTGACCGACGAAGATGGCCTTCTCGATTCCGAGATGATCGAGCAGGCCGACGAGATCGGCGGTCAGATGTTCGATATCATAGGCCTCGACCGGCTCCGGCCGGTCGGTTGCGCCATAGCCGCGCTGGTCCGGCGCGATCACGCGGATGCCGGCTTCGCTCAGCGCTTTGATCTGGTGGCGCCAGGAAAAAGCGAGCTCGGGCCAGCCGTGGCAGAGCACCATCGGCGGCTTGTCGTTCGTGGGCCCGGCTTCGTAGAAACCCATGCGGATGCCGTTGGTCTGGGCGAACTGCAGCGGAGGCATTTCCATCATCGAAGACAATCCTTATTCTGCGGCGCTCTTGGTCTCGGCTGGCGGCGGCACGAAGGCCGCCTCCAGCGCCTCGAATTCGATCGGCAGCATGTCGCACAAAATCTGCACATGCGGAATGATGTTGGCACCGGCGATGAAGCCGAAATCGAGCTGGTCGCGATAGCTCTGCACGGTGATGTTGAGCGCAAGGCCATGGGTCGCGATCGACACCGGGAAGATATGTAATAGCTCCGCGCCCGCGGCGTAGAGCGTCTGCCGCGGCCCCGGCACATTGGAGACGGTGATGTTGGCGGCCGGCGGCAGCACGTTCGACAGGTCCGAGCGGCTGTAGAGCAGCGCCAGGATCTGTACCAGGATCGGCGCGCCCAGCATCGAGACGTTGGAGACCTGCGGCATGAACGCCCGCAGCGGATGCGACATCTCCTTCGACTTGGTGGACTGCGCGATGATCGCTTCCAGTCGCGCCTTGGGATCATCGATATTGGTCGCGATCGAGCAGATCATGCCGAACACCTGGTTGTTGGACTCGGTATTGCCCTCCTCGCGCAGCGAGATCGGCACCGCCGCGGTCAGCGACTTGTTCGGCAGCGCGCCCTGGCTGATCAAATGGCGTCGCACCACGCCGGAGGCCAGCGCCAGCACCACGTCATTGAGCTTGCCGCCGGCCTGCTTCGCCACCGCCTTGGCCCGCGACAGCGAGATCGAGGTGCCGGCGAAGCTGCGCTCCGAGGAGATCGCCTTGTTCAGGATGGTTGGCGGCGACACCATGCTGGCAAGACTTTCGCGCGCCTTGGGATCGGAGATCTTTGTTACCACCTCCGACACGCTTTTCAGCATCGCCGGCACGGCGCTTGCGAACTTGATCGCGTTCTCGATCTGGAACATCGCGTTGTCGAACAGGATCGAGCCGAGATCGCTCTTGCCCGAGCGCGGCAGCTCGATCGTCCTTGGCGTCGCCGCGGCATCGATCGGCAACGTGAAGAGCTGCTGATAGGAATCGATCAGGTTGGCCGCGATGTCGCGCGGTTCCTGCGCGACCTTGCGCGCGGTCGGCGGATCGACCTTCCGCGGGATCGGCGAGATGTCGTAGATCATGCTGGTCAGCGCGGCGCCCGCGCCGCCGTCGATGCAGGCGTGGTGCATCTTCGAATAAAGACCGATCTCGTTGTTCTGCATGCCCTCGAAGACATAGAACTCCCATAGCGGCCGGGCGCGATTGAGCAGCTTCGCATGGATCCAGCCGACGAGGCGCTCCAGCGTCGCGCGGTCATGCGGCGCCGGCAGGCTGCCGCGGAAGATGTGGCGGTCGATGTCGAACTGGTCGTCCTCCACCCAGGAGGGGTGGTCGATGTCGAGCGGCGCCTTCGCCAGACGCGATTTCAGGATCGGCGCAATGTGCAGTCGAGAGGCGATCATCGCCTTGAAAGCTTCGAAGAAGTCGCCCTTGTAATCATCGGGCAGGCGGAAGATCGCCATGCTCCCGACATGCATCGGCATCTCCGGCGTTTCCAGATAGAGAAACGACGCGTCCAGCGACGACAGTTTCTTGGCGTCGGCCATGGCTTCCTCCCGGTGATTGTGTACGGCGCCTTGGTGGCGCTCTCACTCGGACGGCCGCTTGCCGCGGCGTCGATCAGGATTGTGCCTGTTCCGGGGGTGGATAGGCAATGGCAAAGGGGCCGGACCGGTCAAAATGCCTGAACTCGCCCTCCGCCTGCGCAAGCCGGTCGGCCACCGCCCAGAGCGCGGCGGGATTGACGCCGAGCCCGATATGGCTTGCGAGCAGCACCTCGATATTCTCCGATGTGGCCGACGGGCGCAGCACGCTGGTGCGCCAGTTCACGATGCCGTCAGCGCGCGAGTAGATCGAGGTGGTCGGCACCGGCATGTCGCCGGCGATTGCCTGCCGGATCTCGGGAATGTCATCGACGCCCTCGCCTGTCAGCGCCTCGTAGAGCCGCGTCGCGTTGGTGGCGCGGATGTCGCCCGCAAACGGGCTGCCGAGCGTGATGACAGAACGCACCGTCTCCGGCGCGTGCAGCGCCAGGTCGCGCGCATAGACGCCGCCAAGGCTCCAACCGACGATGCTCACCTTGCGTCCGGTGGTGTCGCTGATCCGCCGCAACAGATCGCGCAGCGACGCGCGCATCCGGCTGAGGCCGCCGACATTGCGGCCCAGGCTCCAGGCATAGGTGTCATAGCCCAGCGTCTTCAGGTACCGCCGCATCGGCGCCATCGACAAATCGCTCGCCAGGAAACCCGGCAGCGTCAGCACCGGATGGCCGTCCCCTCGCGGCGCGCGCATCAAGAGCGGTAACAGCAGGAGGCTCGAATTGAGCTCGAGCAGACCTCTGCCCTCGGCCAGCATCAAACAGATGTTCGGTGGACGCAGCCGGTGCTCGCGCTCCTCGCGGCTGCCATCCACGGCCACCATCTATTTCCTGTCCTTCTTCTGGGAGCCGCCGAGGCCGGCCATCGCCACGAACATGTCCTGGAAACGCTCGGCCAGTTTGGGATCGAGCCAGCTCTGCATCAGCGATTCCGGCGAGATCTTCTCGATGTTCTGAGTCATTTGCTGCTGCAGCTTGTCCATCACCGCCATCTGCATCGGTCCGACATCCGGCAGGCCGAAGAACTGCCGGGCTTCGAGCGGCGTGCAATCTATTTCGATGTTGACCTTCATGACCGCTCCTCAATGCCGTTAACGCAAGAACATGATCCGGCAATCGATTCTTCGAAAGGATCCTGCCCTAGGGCAGTATCGCCACGAGAGGGCAAGCAACGCAAGCGGCACGATGACGGCGGGCGGCGGACGTTGCCCGGTCAACCAAACCGCTCGACCGCAAACGGCCTCGCATCGGCAAACGGCGTCTCGCCGGTCATCATCTCCGCGAGCAGCCGGCCGCTCACGGGTCCAAGCGTCAGCCCGTGGTGCTGATGGCCGAAATCGAACCAAAGCCCGGAATGGCGCGGCGCCTTCCCGATCACCGGCAGCATGTCGGGCAGGCACGGCCGCGCGCCCTTCCAGGGCTTCGCCTCCACGGGATCGCCGAGCGGAAACAGGTTGCGCGCCCGCGGCACCGCCCGCTCGACCTGGACCGGGGAAGCCGGCGCGTCGCGATGGGCGAACTCGACGCCCGTGGTCAGACGGATGCCGCGGCTCATCGGCACCAGACAATAGCCGAGATCGGAATCGAGGACGGGATGGCTGAGCATGGCGTTGCCGCCGGGCTTCAGGTGCAGGTGATAGCCGCGCTTGACCTGAAGCGGGATCGAATAGCCGAGCGGGCCGAATACCTGGTCGGACCACGGACCCATCGCGACCACGACCTCGCGCGCCGTCACGGTGCCCTCGCTGATCGCCACGCGCCATCGGCCGCCGGACTGTTCGAGGGTACGGGCATCGCCGACAAAGAAGCGGCCGCCCCTGCGGCCGAACAGCGCGGCATAGGCCTTTGCCAGCGCCCCGGGATCGGCGACCGAGCCCGGCGCCGGCGAATATACCGCGCCGGCGAAGTCGCCGGACAGGTTCGGCTCACGCGCGGCGATGCCCCCGGCATCGAGGACCTCGTTGGTCACGCCATATTGCTTCGCACGCTCGGTATCGCGCACCGCCTTGGCGAAGGTCGCCTCGCTGCGATAGAGTTTGATCCAGCCGGTCTTGCGCAGCAATTCCGGAACGCCGGCTTCTGCGATCAGCGCCTCGTGCTCGATCAGACTCTGGCGGATCAGCGGCATCTCGGCTAGCGCGCTGCGCAATGCCCCCTCCGGCGAAGAGGCGACATAGTAGCGGGCGAGCCACGGCAGGAAGATCGGCAGGTCGGCGACACGGTAGCGCACCTGCGGCGCGCGGTTCAGCGCATAGCGCAGGATCTCGCCGAAATTCCGCGGGAACATGTAAGGAAAAACCGAGGCGCATTCGATGATGCCGGCATTGCCGTAACTCGTCTCTTCGCCCGCGGCATCGCGCCTGTCGACGAGAACGACGTCGCGGCCTCGTTTTTGCAGATGCAAGGCGGCACCGACACCGACCATGCCCGCCCCCAGCACAACGACATCAGCTTTCAGTTCCGCCATCCCCACTCCGAAAGTTGAATGTCACGCGCACGCCCAACCGCCCGCAAGGGTCAAGCTAATCATTGCGGCACCGCTGCGCAAACTGGTCTCACCTTCTGCGGGAAATCGCGCTTGCGCACTCGGTAAACTTTGGCAACACTGGCCGGCAATATCCTACCAAACAGCGCGCGTCGCGGGGCCCAAACGGGGAACAGGTTCAAATGTCGGCACGTCACCATCTGCTTGCGGCAATAAGTCTTGCCATCATCGCGACGACGACACCCGTTTCGGCCCAGACGCTACGCTACGCCAATCAGGGCGATCTCAAATCGCTGGATCCGCATACGCTGAATGAGACGACCACCCATGCCCATCTCGGGCAGGTCTATGAAGGCCTCACCGCGCGCGACAAGGATCTGAAGATCATCCCGGCGCTCGCCGAAAGCTGGGAGACGCCGGAGCCGACCCGCTGGCGCTTCCATCTGCGCAAGAACGTCAAATTCCATAACGGCGATCCCTTCACCGCCGACGACGTGGTGTTCTCGGCCGACCGCGTCCGCGCCAAGGGCTCCAATCTGCAAACCCGAATTCCCGCCGACGCCAAGGTCGTCAAGGTCGACGACCACACCGTCGATTTCATCCTGACCTCGCCCAATCCCATCCTGAATTCGCAATGGGATACCTGGTACATCATGGACAAGAAGTGGGCCGAGGCGAACAACGCCACGCAGCCCACGCCGGCGTCTGCCACCACGCCGAGCTTTGCTTCGCTCAACGCCAACGGCACCGGGCCTTTCACGATCGAAAGCCATCAACCAGGCGTGAAGACGGTGTTCAAGGCCAATCCGAACTGGTGGCGCAAGCCCGAACACAATTTGAAGGAAATTGTCTTCACTCCGATCAGTTCGGATGCGACCCGCGTCGCCGCGTTGCTGTCGGGCGAGGTCGACATCATCGAGCCGGTGCCGATCCAGGACATCTCGCGCGTCGATTCCAGCCCGAATGCGCAAGTGCTGAAGGGGCCGGAGATCCGCACCATCTTCCTCGGCATGGACCAGACCCGCGACGAACTGCTCTACTCCAACGTCAAGGGCAAGAACCCGTTCAAGGACATTCGCGTGCGTGAAGCCTTCTACAAGGCGATCGACATCGAACTGATCAAGAATCGCGTGATGCGCGGGCTGTCGACGCCATCGCCACTGATGGTCGCGCCGCAACTGTTCGCGCTGTCGAAGGATTTCACCCGCCCGAAATTCGATCCCGACGGCGCCAAGAAGCTGTTGACCGAAGCCGGCTATCCCGACGGCTTCGAAGTCACCATGGATTGCCCGAACGACCGCTATGTCAACGACGCCGCGATCTGCCAGGCCGTGGTCGGCATGCTCGCCCGCATCGGCGTGAAGGTGAACCTGCTGGCGCAGCCGAAGGCACAATATTTCGCCAAAGTGCTGAAACCCGGCGGCTACCAGACCTCGTTCTACATGCTGGGCTGGACACCCGGCACGCTCGATTCGCACAATGTCATGTTCGACATCATGGGCTGCCGCGACGATCCGAAATCGGCGCGCGGCGAGACCAACCTCGGCGGCTACTGTAACAAGGAATTCGACGCCATCACCGACAAGGTGCTGCAGGAGACCGACAGCGCCAAGCGCGACCAGTTAATCAAGTCCGGCTTCGAGATCGCGATGAAGGACTGGGCCTATATTCCGCTGCATCAGCAGGCGCTGGCCTGGGGTGTGTCGAAGAAATTGAAAGTGGTGCAGCGCCCGGACAACCAGGTCCTGCCCTACTGGATGGTCAAATCGGAATAAAGCCTCGCCGCTTGAAGGTCCCGGCAGCCGCGCGCTTCCGGGACCTTTTGCTTAGAGCATGATCCGGAAACGTGGAGACCGGTTTTCCGAAAAGATCACGCTCTAGCGGCGGAATCGCAAACGCTCCGGGTGAAAGAAACAGATGCTCGCTTTCACGCTTCGCCGCGCCGTTCAGGCCATTGGGGTGATGATCGCCGTCGGGATCATCGCCTTCTCGATGTTCCGTTTCGCCGGCGACCCGGTCAACCAGATCGTCTCGATCGACACGCCCGCGGCCGAGCGCGAGGCGGTGCGCAAATCGCTCGGGCTCGACGATCCCGTGCTGATCCAGTTCGCGCGCTATTTCGCCAATGCCGCGCAGTTCAAGTTCGGCGTCTCCTATCAATTCCGGCAGCCGGTCTCGACGCTGCTGGCCGAGCGGCTGCCGGCGACGCTGGAGCTTGCGATCTGCGCCACGATCTTCGCCATGGTGTTCGGCATCCTGATGGGCGTCTATGCGGCGCTCAGACGCGACACCTTGCTCGCCAAACTTTGCCAGGCAGTCTCGCTGATCGGCATCTCACTGCCGACATTCCTGATCGGCATCCTCCTGATCTATCTGTTCGCGGTGACCTTGGGCTGGCTGCCTTCATTTGGCCGCGGCGAAGTGGTGCGGATCGGCTGGTGGACCACCGGGCTGCTGACGGTGTCAGGCCTCAAGGCGCTGATCATGCCCTCGATCACGCTCGGCCTGTTCCAGATGACGCTGATCATGCGGCTGGTGCGCGCGGAGATGCTGGAAGTGCTGCGCACCGACTATATCCGCTTCGCGCGCGCCCGCGGGCTCACCACCCGCGCAATTCATTTCGGCCACGCGCTGAAGAACACGCTGGTTCCCGTTATCACCGTGGCCGGCCTGCAGTTTGGCTCGGTTATTGCATTCTCGATCATCACCGAATCCGTGTTTCAGTGGCCGGGCATGGGATTGATGTTCGTGCAGGCGGTGCAAAACGTCGACATCCCGATCATGGCGGCATACCTTCTGATGGTCTCGCTGATCTTCGTCACGATCAACCTGGTGGTTGACATCCTCTACACCATCGTCGATCCGCGCCTGCGTGCCACCATCAGCCGTCCGGCTTGAGCGAGGGCTTTCGATGTCAGACGCCGTCATTCCGCAGCAAACCGAAACCGCGCATGCCGCGGGCTGGTTCCGGCGCGCGGTCGACAGCGATCTGTTCTATTCCTTCCGTCGTTCGAAGCTGACCATGCTGGCGGCCGCAGTCACCCTGCTGTTCTTTCTGCTCGCGATCTTTGCTTCCGTGCTTGCGGTGCAGAACCCGTTCGATCCGGCGCAGCTACAACTGATGAATTCGCGGATCTCGCCGCTCTGGACTGCCGATGGCCAGAGCCCGTTCCTGCTCGGCACCGACGAACAGGGCCGCGACGTGTTCTCCGCCATCCTTTACGGCCTACGCATTTCGCTCACCGTCGGTGTGCTTGGCATGCTGCTTGCCGGCGCGATCGGCATCACGCTCGGGCTGATCGCGGGTTATATCGGCGGCGCGGTCGACGCCGTGATCATGCGGATCGCCGACGTCCAAATCACCTTCCCCGCCATCCTGATCGCACTGATTGTCAACGGCGTCGCCAAATCCGTGTTTAGCAACCGGCTCGATGCCGTCAGCATGCTTGCCGTACTCGTGGTCGCGATCGGCCTGAGTTCCTGGGTGCAATATGCCCGCACCGTGCGCGGCTCGGTCATGGTGGAGAAGAACAAGGACTACGTCGCCGCCGCGCAACTGATCGGCCTGCCCGCGCCGAAGATCATGCTGCGCCACGTGCTGCCCAACACGATGGGCCCGATCCTCGTCATCGCTACCATCAACCTTGCGCTCGCCATCCTCACCGAGGCAACGCTGTCGTTCCTGGGATCCGGCATGCCCGACACCATGCCCTCGCTGGGCACGCTGATCCGGATCGGCAACAATTATCTTTTCGCCGGCGAATGGTGGATCGTCGCGTTTCCGGGCCTCGCGCTGGCGGGCTTGATCCTCTCGATCAACCTGCTCGGCGACTGGCTGCGCGACGCGCTCAATCCGAAACTCCGATGACCGTGCCTGTCCTCTCCGTGCGTGACCTGAAGGTGGAATTCGTCACCCGCCGCGCGACGTTGCGCGCGATCGACGGCGTCTCGTTCGACATCGCGAAGGGCGAGGTGCTGGGCGTCGTCGGGGAGTCCGGCGCCGGCAAGTCGGTCACGGGCCTTGCCGTCATTGGCCTGATCGATCCGCCCGGCCGCATCTCCGGCGGCGAGATCCATCTTTCAGGTATGCGCATCGATCATCTGCCGCCGGAGGAGATTCGGCGCGTGCGGGGCAAGCGCATCGGCATGATCTTCCAGGACCCGCTGACCAGCCTCAACCCGCTCTACCGGATCGGCGACCAGATCGTCGAGACCATCCGCACCCACACCAACCTTTCCGAAAGCGCCGCGCGCAAGCGTGCCATCGACCTGCTTGCCGAGGTCGGCATCCCCGCGCCGGAAAAACGCGTCGATGGGTATCCGCATGAATTTTCCGGCGGCATGCGCCAGCGCGTGGTGATTGCGCTTGCGATCTGCGCCGAGCCGGAATTGATCATCGCGGACGAGCCGACCACCGCGCTCGATGTTTCCGTACAGGCGCAGATCATCGCACTGATCAAGCGGCTGGGCCGCGACCACGGTACGGCCGTGATGCTGGTGACGCACGACATGGGCATCATCGCAGAAACCTGCGACCGCGTCGCGGTGATGTATTCCGGCCGCATCGCCGAGATCGGCCCGGTGCAGGACGTCGTGCGCAATCCGCTGCATCCCTACGCCAAGGGCCTGATGGGTGCGATCCCGACGCTCGCGGGCGAAGACAAGCGGCTGGTGCAGATCCCCGGCTCGATGCCGCGATTGTCGGCGATCCCGCCGGGCTGTCCGTTCAACCCGCGCTGCGCCTTCGTCTTCGACCGCTGCCGGGTCGAGCGTCCCGAGCCGATCCGCCACGGCGCGCAGGCCGTCGCCTGCCATCTCTACGACCGTGCCGCCAAGGAGAGCGCGGCATGACATCGCTCATCCAGGTCAGGAATCTCCGACGCGTATTCGACGTCTCGAAGCCGTGGCTCAACCGCGTGCTCGAAGGCAGCCATCTCGAATTCCTCAAGGCCGTCGACGGCGTCACCTTCGATATCCGCAAAGGCGAGACCTTTGCGCTTGTCGGCGAATCCGGCTCGGGCAAGACCACGGTGGCGCGCATGGTGGTCGGGCTGTTGCCGCCGAGCTCGGGCGAGGTCGTGATCGACGGCGTGTCGATGACCGATCCGCGGCAGGCGCAGGCACGCCAGCGGTTGCGCCGCCGCATCCAGATGATCTTCCAGGATCCCTATGCGAGCCTCAATCCACGCTTCCGGGTCGATGCCATCGTGTCCGAGCCGATCCGCGCCTTCGACCTGATCCAGGGCGAACGCGACATCCGCACCCGCGTCGGCGAATTGCTCTCGCTGGTCGGGCTGCATGCCGATGACGGCCTGAAATATCCGCACGAATTCTCCGGCGGCCAGCGCCAGCGCATCGCAATCGCCCGCGCCCTCGCCTCGGAGGCAGAGTTCATCGTCTGCGACGAGCCGACCTCAGCGCTGGATGTTTCCGTGCAGGCGCAGATCCTGAACCTGATGCGCGACCTGCAGGACAAGTTCGGCCTCACCTACCTCTTCATCAGCCACAATCTGGCCGTCGTCCGCCACATGGCGAGTCGGATCGGCGTGATGTATCTCGGCCGCATTGTGGAAGTCGCCGAGGGTCGCGCGCTGTTCACCAATCCGCGCATGCCCTACACCAAGATGCTGCTTGGCGCGGTTCCGGATCTCGCAATGAGCGGCCGCCAGCGTATTCCCGTAAAGGGCGAAATCCCGAACCCGATCGATCCGCCCCAGGGATGCGCCTTCAATCCGCGGTGCCCGCTGGCGTTCGATTTGTGCCGCCAAAGGACGCCGGAACTGATCGACGGCGTCGCCTGCCATGCCGTGAATGCGCCGACTGAGGCTGCCGCAGCAATATGACTCGACTGCATCGGCATTGAACCCGCCACGAATTCTTCACCTCTCCCGCTTGCTTGCGGGGAAGGTCGGCGCTTAAGCGCCGGGTGGGAGCTCTCTCCACACGGATGATCCCATCGTGGAGACACCCTCACCCCAGCCCTCCCTCGCAAGCGGGAGAGGGAGCGCAGGGCGGATGTAATTCGGACTGATCCTATCGGGGTTGAGCCATGCCGGCCGCGCCGTTGGCAGCGCCGCGCGCCTGTGATCAAGTGCGCCCGCCCAAGAAACAACTGGTGGCCAGCCATGAGCAATATCAATCCCGATCCATTCACGACACGCCCCGAGATCGAAGGCACGTTCGGCGTCGTCACCTCGACGCACTGGATCGCGACCGCGGTCGGGATGGCCACGTTGGAGAAAGGCGGCAACGCCTTCGATGCCGGCGTCGCCACCGCCTTCACGCTGCAGGTGGTCGAGCCGCACCTGAACGGCCCCGGCGGCGACGTGCCTGTGATCGTGCACGACGTGAAGCGCGGCAAGACCGAAGTGATCTGCGGCCAAGGTCCGGCCCCGGCCAAAGCGACGATCGCGCATTATCGCAGCGAAGGGCTGGAGATGGTGCCCGGCACCGGCCTGCTCGCCGCCTGCGTACCTGGCACGTTCGAGTCCTGGATGCTGCTGCTGCGCGACTACGGCACATTGCGCCTGCGTGACGTGCTGGAGCCCGCGATCGCCTACGCCCGCGACGGCTTTCCGCTGGTCGAGCGCGCCGCCGCCACCATCCAGACCGTCGAACGGTTGTTCCGGAAGCATTGGACCACCTCGGCCGAAGTCTATCTGCCCAACAACGAAGTCCCGAAGCCCGGCACGATCTTCACCAACAAGCGTCTTTCGGAAACCTACGCCCGCATCCTGCAGGAGGCGGAAAGCGCAGGCCCCGACCGCGTCGCGCAGATCGAGCGCGCGCGCCAGGCGTGGTCGAAGGGCTTTGTCGCCGAAGCTATCGACAAGTTCTGCCGCACGCAGGAGGTGATGGATGTCTCCGGCTCGCCGCATCGCGGTGTGCTCTCGGCCGACGACATGGCGCGCTGGCAGCCGACGATCGAGGCGCCGCTGACCTACGATTACGGCCGCTACACCGTGTGCAAGGCCGGCGTCTGGAGCCAGGGGCCGGTGATGCTGCAGCAGCTCGCCCTGCTGAAGGGGTTCGACCTCGACGGCCTCGATCCCACCAGCGCCGACTTCATTCATCTGCAGATCGAATGCGCCAAGCTCGCTTACGCCGACCGCGAGACGTTCTATGGCGATCCCAAATTCACGGACATCCCGATCGAGACGCTGCTGTCGGATGCCTATAATGACGAGCGGCGCAAGCTGATCTCGAAAGACAAAGCGTCGCTCGACTTCATCCCGGGCTCGGTCGAAGGCTTTGGCGCTGTCGTGAAGCTGCGCCGCGCCGAGGGCCATCGCGAGGCGGTCGGCGCGATGGGCGCGGGCGAGCCGACCGTCGGCCGCTTCGGTGAAGTGCGCGGCGACACCGTGCATTTCGACATCATCGACAAGGCCGGCAACATGATCTCGGCGACGCCCTCCGGCGGCTGGCTGCAGTCCTCGCCGGTGATCCCCGAGCTCGGCTTCTGCCTCGGCAGCCGCGCGCAGATGTTCTGGCTGGAAGAGAACCATCCCGCTTCGCTCGCGCCGGGCAAGCGCCCGCGCACCACGCTTTCGCCGACCATGGCGCTGCGTGACGGCGAGCCGTATCTGGCCTGGGGCTCTCCGGGCGGTGACCAGCAGGACCAATGGATCACGCAGTTCTTCCTGCGCCACGTCCACGCCAAGCTGAATCTACAGGAAGCGATCGACGCGCCGGCCTGGCACTCGGAGCATTTCCCGATCTCGTTCTGGCCACGGACGGCGCGTCCGGGCGTGCTTGTGGTCGAAGGTCGCGTGCCCAAGGCGAGCATCGATGAATTGCAGCGCCGCGGCCACATCGTCGAGGTCGGTCCCGACTGGTCGGAGGGCCGCCTGACCGCGGCCTCACGCATTGGGCGCAGGCGCCGTGCCGCCGCCAATCCGCGGGGCATGCAGGGCTACGCTGTCGGAAGGTAGGGCGTCGATCACCGACAGGTGCAGGCCGCGAGCACCGCTCTCTCCCCTCATGGTGAGGAGGCGCGCGGCGCCGTCTCGAACCCATGAGGCCCGGCTGGTGGCCTCATCCTTCGAGACGCGCTGCGCGCTCCTCAGGATGAGGGACGCCTTCCGCCTCGCTAGAGCATTTTCGGTTCTGATTGAATCAGAACCGAAGCTCTAGATTATTGTTTTCACGCGTTTTCTTCACGCGAACCGGTGTCCACTTCGCTCGAAAACGCTCTAAGTTAGATCACCAGCTCCCGCAGCACGCGGCGGCAATCCATCTCGTATTCGAGATCGACCACCGGGGGCCGGGCAAAGTGCCAGGTCAGGCCGGAACGGGTTGCGCCGCGGCGCACCAGCTCGTCGGCGAGATGCGCATGGAAATCGTGCACGGTATAGGCATGCACGCCGGTGGTGTCCTGCCAGGTGAAGCCGAATTCGGCGAGCCGCCGCTCCATCTCGCCGACGGTGAAGCGCACCTTCTCCTTCCATGCGTCCGGGCTCATATCGCGATAGCGCACGATGCGCTCCGGATAGCTGCCGGCACCGCCGCGCGCCTCGGCGCCGCCAGCGATCACGAAGGATGGCGAGCTCCGCGGGCTCGGGCGCGTGAACGAGAATGCGTAGAATGACGGCTCGGCGGGCGGATCGATCTCAGGGCAGACATTGCTGCGCGCCACCGGATTGGTGGCGCCATCGAACAGCCCCCATTCCGCGAGCGTCTTTACGTAATGCTCGTTGAAGGCGCGGAACCCCTGTTCCGAGACCGCCGCCGGCGAACGCAACTCGCAGGCGCAGAACGAGGTCAACGGCCGTCCCGCGGCCTGAATATGGCTTGCGATCCGGGCAAATCCTTCGGCAAGCGGCACGAGCTTGTCGAAGCGCACGCGTTCGACTTCGAAGCCGGGAGTGGCGGCCGCGCCGCTCGAATACTGGAACACGGCCGGAATGAAACGATAATTGCCGGGCGCGAAATCACTCACCATGTCTGTTCCCCCTGGATCTTTGTTTGTGACTTCTAGCAAGGAAACAGAATGTGGTCTCGAAGGAAAGCCGCAGCCGTCGTCCCGGGTCAAGCCCGGGACGACGGCGGTGATGTTTTAAAAACCAAAAGGGCGACGACGGTAGAACCGTCGCCGCCCTTTCGCTGAGACTTTGGGGCCAAGAAGTCTCAGGTAGGCTTGAGCGCTCCGCCACCGCCGAGGTCGTAATCGGCGATCTGCTTGTTGCGCTCCGAAGTCGCCCTCGCCCGGTGATCGGTGGCGATCGTCACATAGACCGCGGGCAGCACGAACAGCGTGAACAGCGTGCCAATCAGCATGCCCGCGACCACGACCAGGCCGATCGAGAAGCGGCTGGCCGCGCCGGCGCCCGATGCGGTCAGGAGCGGGAGCAGGCCGGTCACCATCGCCGCCGTGGTCATCAGGATCGGACGCAACCGGATGCGGGCCGCCATCTCGATCGCGGAGCGGCGGTCCAGCCCCTCGTTGAGCTGCAGTTCGTTGGCGAACTCCACCATCAGGATGCCGTGCTTGGTGATCAGGCCGACCAGCGTCAGCAACCCGACCTGGGTGTAGATGTTCATGGTCGCCACGCCGAAGAACAGCGGGATCAGGGCACCGACGATTGCCATGGGCACCGAGACCATGATGACCAACGGGTCGCGCAAGCTCTCGAACTGCGCCGCCAGCACCAGGAAGATGATGATCACCGCGAACGCGAAGGTAACGACGAGCTGGTTGCCCTCCTGCACATATTGCCGCGAGTCCGCCAGATAATCGTGGCTGAAGCCGGCCGGCAGCTTCTTCGCCTCGGCTTCGAGGAAATCGACCGCCTGGCCGACCGTCACGCCCGGCATCGGCACCGCCGAGAACGTCGCCGAGTTGAGCTGGTTGTAATGCGTCAGCGCGTTCGGATCGGTGCCCGTCTCGATCGAGACAACGGTCGAGATCGGCACCAACTGCCCGGTGTTGGTCGGCACGTAGTAGCCGCCGAGCGCCTCCGGCGACAGACGAACGGCGCGCGGCACCTGCGGGATCACCTGATAGGAACGTCCCTCCAGGTTGAAGCGGTTGACGTAATTGCCGCCGAGCAGCGTGGCCAGCGTCGCGCCGACCTGCTGCATGTTGATGCCGAGATCACTTGCCTTGGAGCGATCGATCCGGACCCGCACCACCGGCTGGTTGAAGTCGAGATCGCTGTCGGTGACGATGAACATGCCGCTCTTGCGCGCAGCCGCCTTCAATTTCTCCATCTGCTCATAGATGGCCTGGAAGCTGACGGTCGAATTGATCACCATCTGCACCGGCAGACCGCCCGGACCACCCGGCAGCGGCGGCAGGTTGAAGGCGAACGCATTGACGCCTTCGATCTTGGACAGCTCCGCCTGCACCAATGGCTTCAACGCGATCGACGACCGCTTGCGCTCGTCCCACGGCGTGAGCAGCATGCCGGCAATGCCGCTCTGCGCGCTCGGCGTGCCGTTCAGCACAAAGCGGAGATCCGTTTCCGGGAACTTCTGGAACACTTTGTCCATCTTCTCGCCGTAGAAGTCGATGTAGTCGATGTTGGCGTATTTCGGCGCCTTGGTCAGCGCGAACACGATGCCCTGGTCCTCTTCGGGGGCGAGCTCCTTCATCGTGTGCATGTAGAGAAAGCCGACGAGGCCGAGCATGGTCAGCGCGAACAGGCCGGTGATCGGACGGTAGTCGAGCGAGCGGTCGAGCTTGCGGCCGTACCAGCGCGTCATCGCGCCGAACACCCGGTTGACCAGTCGCGCAAAACGTCCTTCCTCGGTGTTCTTCAGCAGCACCGAGCACATCATCGGCGACAGCGTCAGCGCGATCACGCCCGAGACGATCACCGAGCCTGCGAGCGTGAAGGCGAATTCGCGGAACAGCGCACCGGTGAGACCGCCGAGGAAGCCGATCGGTGCATACACCGCGGCGAGCGTGATCGTCATCGAGATGACGGGACCCACGATTTCGCGCGCACCTATCAGTGAGGCCTGTACCGGCGTCTTGCCCTCCTCCAGATGGCGGTGGATGTTCTCCACCACCACGATGGCGTCGTCGACCACAAGGCCGATCGCGAGCACCATCGCGAGCAGGGTCAGGAGGTTGATGCTGAAGCCCATGATCAGCATCAGGCTGCAGACGCCGACCAGCGACAGCGGGATCGTCACCACGGGGATGATGACCGAGCGGATCGAGGCCAGGAACAGGAAGATCACCACGATGACGATGACGACGGCTTCGCCGAGCGTCTTCTCCACCTCGTCGATCGACGACTGAATGAACTTGGTGGAATCGTAGGCCACCTTCATCTTCAGCGACGGCGGCAGGTTGCGTTCGAGTTCAGGGAACAGGGCGCGAACGCCCTTCACCAGGGTCAGCGGGTTGCCCTGTGGCGTCGCATTGATGCCGATGAAGATCGCATGCTCGCCATTGAACGCGACGCTTGCGTCGGTACTCTGTGCCGCAAGTTCGACCTCGGCGATATCCTCCATCCGGACGAAGCCGCCCTCCCTCGACTTCACGATCATGCGCTTGAACTCGCCGATATTGCGCAAGTCGGTATTGGTCGAGACGTTGGAGACGATGTAGTAGCCCTTGGATTGGCCGGCGGCGGCCTGGAAGTTGTTGGACGCAATCGCCTGGGCAACGTCGGTGGGAGACACGCCGCGGCCTGCCATCTTGATCGGATCGAGCCACAGCCGCATCGCAAAGGTCTGGCCGCCGAGGATGTCGGCGGAAGCCACCCCGTCAACCGTCGACAGCAACGGCTGGACCACGCGCGTGAGATAGTCCGAGATCGCCGATCCCGACAGTTCCTCGCTGGAGAAGCCGAGATACATCACGGCCGTGGTCTGGCCGGTGGTCTTGGTGACGACCGGGTCGTTCGATTCCTTCGGGATCAGGTATTTGACCGAATTCACCTTGGCCAGCACCTCGGTGAGCGCCTGGTTCGGGTCGAAGTTCAGCTTGATGTAGACCTGGATCGTGGAGGTGCCGAGCACCGAGGACGAGGTGATGTAGTCGACGCCCTCGGCGGAGGCGACCGCCTGCTCGATCGGCGTCGTGATGAAGCCCTGGATCAGGTCGGCCGACGCGCCGGGATAGCTGGTGGTGACGTTGACCACCGTGTTCGACAGTTTCGGATATTGCCGGATCGGGAGCACGGTCGCCGCCCGCAAGCCAATCAGCAGGATCAGCAGGCTCACGACGACCGACAGGACCGGCCGCTTGATGAAGATGTCGGTGAAGGACATTTACGGGGTCCTGCTTCTCAATAGCGCGGCGGTTCGGCCGGGATCGGCGGCGTCGGCTCGGCGGAGATCGCGACAGCAGCGCCCGACTGCAGCTTGATCTGGCCGAGCGCCACGATGCGGTCGCCGGCCTTCACGCCTCGGATGATCTCGGTGCGGCCGGCAAATCGCTTGCCGGTCTGCACAAAGGTGCGCTCCGCCGTCAGGCTGGTCTTGCCGTCATTCTCCTTCTTCTCGGTGATCAGGTAGACCGAATCGCCATAGAGCGAGTAGTCGACCGCGGTCTCGGGGACCGTGATCACCGGCGGCTTGTCGGGCAGCACCACCGTGGTGGTCGCGAACATGCCGGGCTTGAGGATCTTTTCCGGGTTGGCGACCGTGGCCTGCACACGGATATTGCGGGTATCGGTCGCGACCTGCGGCTCGATCGTGGTCAGCTTGCCCTCGAAGACGCGGTCCGGATAGGCGTCCACTTTGATGCGGACGGTCTGGCCGACCTTGAGCTGGCCGCTATCCTTTTCCGTCACCGTGAAGTTGTCGTAGAGCATCGACAGATCGGTCAGCGACACGATCTGGTTGCCCGCCGTCAGATATTGACCGACCTCGACCCTGCGCACGCCGAGTTCGCCACTGAAGGGCGCGCGAACCAGCTTCTGCGAGATCAGCGCCTCGGTCTTGGCAATGCCGGCCAGGGCCTGATCATACGCCGCCTGGGTCTGGTCGACGGTCGCCTGCGGCCCGAAATTGCGTGCCGCAAGCTGCTTGGCGCGTTCGAGCGAGAGCTGCGCCACCGTCGCCTGCGCCTTGAAGTTGGCGAGATCGCCCTGCTCCGGCCCATCGAACAGTTGCACCAGCGGCGCCCCCGCCTTCACCTCGGCGCCCGCGGTGAACAGGATGTCGGTGATGCGTCCCGACACATCGGAGGTGACGTTGACCTGGTGCACGGCGGCGAGTTCGCCGACCGCGGTCAAAAGGTTGGGCACGACTTCCGATTTCGCCTCGGCGGCATTCACCGTCACCGGCGGCGGCTTCATGTTGGCGAAGAACTCGCCGATCATCTTGGCGCGGAAATAGTTGAACCAGACCAGGCCCCCGACGACGACCGCCAGCAGCAATCCGACGATGATGAACCAGCGGCCCAGCCTGACCGGCCGCTTGTGCGGCTTTTTTTCGATCGGTTCGCCCTTGATATTGGTTTCGGTCACGATGTTCATGTCATGCACTTTCTGCAGTTACCGAGTGTCCCTGGTTCGGTGACGGCTGGCGGTTCAAATGAAAGGAAATTGCGGATTCGGTGAGCCCGATGCCGCGCAAGATGAATTCGCAAAGCTGGCGCTCGAGGTCCGGCGCATTGTCATAGGTGAGGCACGGCGTCGCTGGCAGCCGCGTCAGCGCCGACATCAGCACGACATGGTGCGCGAACCAGAACAGGTTGATTGGCACGCTGCCGATGCGGGTGGCGTCGCCGGCCGCAATGGCGCGCTCGACCGATGCGGTGAAAATCGGCTCGATCAGACTGCCGATCTTGTCGTAGAGAAGCCGGGCGAACTCGCCATCGTCGAGATGGCTCGAGGTCATCAGCCGCATCCGCTGCGCTTCCTCCTCGTCCGGTCCCTGTGATATCTGCAGGAAGTGCCTGACCATGCCGTTCACGAGTTCGACCAGGGTCGCGGTCGACGGTTCCTGCCCGAGCAGGTGCGCAAGATCGGGGTCGGCCTCGCACTCCTCGGCGAGGATTTCGGCGTAAAGCGCCGCCTTGGACGGGAAGTGCTTGAACAACAGCCCTTCCGAAATGGAGGCGGCGGCCGCCACGCTCTTGGTCGTGGTGCCGGCAAAGCCGTGGCGGGCGAAGCATCGCTTGGCGGCGCTCAGGATCAGCTGCCGTCGCAAGTCACTTGTCATGCGCAGGGTAGACATGCGCGTGAGTAATCACTCACCTAAAAGAATGTCAAGAATTTACGGCAGTGCAAAAACAGAACTTAAGGTTGGGTCAAGCCCGAACCTCCCGATAAGGTGTTGTAAAATCGGAAGGATATCGCGATGTCACACCTGACAAAAATCGGCAGCCTCGCAGTCCGATAGCTCCGGCGCCGTAGCCCGGGTAGAGCGCCAGCGTAACCCGGGATCTCCGAGTCGACGTCGAAAGCGGCCCCGGGTTGCGCTGCGCTCCACCCGGGCTACGAAACTCCCGAAACCTAGATCGGCTGGTGGCCTAGCGAGCCGCGCAGCCGATTGACGATGAAAGTGCCGTCGCGGTTGGACAGCACCCGCTCCAGATTGGCGCCGTCGATCTTGGCGTTGGCGAAACGCGGGCCGCGGCTCGCTTCCTTCAGGGACGCCGCGAAAGCCTCGACCTCCGCCATGGTGGCGATCGCGCGGCTGTCGGAGATACCGCAGGCCCTGGCGACGCCGACCAGGTCGACAGACGCGGCAGTATGGCTGACCTGTCCCCCGGTCTCGCCATAGGCCTCGTTGTCGAGCACGACGATGGAGAGATTGGCCGGCTTCTGCACGCCGACGGTGGCGAGGCTCCCCAGTCCCATCAGCATCTCGCCGTCGCCGGTGATGACGATCACCGGCAGCTTCGGCTGCGCCAGCGCGAGCCCGAGCCCGATCATGACTGCGCCGCCCATGCCGCCCCAGAGGTAGAAATTGCGATCGTCATCGCCGGCGGCGGCGATGTCATAGGTCGAGGCGCCGAGGCCGCCGACCGCGATCGCGCCATTGCGATCCTTCAGCAGGTGGGAAACCACCGCGCGGCGGTCCAGGAGATTGGCTTTGCTCATTTCACGAACACCTTTGCCCCGATCAGCCGCTGCGACAGCAGCACGGCGGTCGGCGTAGCAGCGTTATAGGCCTGAGCTGCGCCGGCCTCGACGACCTCGCGCACCTCCTCAGGATGCGTGGCACGCAATACCTTGACGCCGCAGAGCTCGAAGGCAGCCTGCGTGTTCGATCCCATCGGCACCTGCCACGGATTGAACTCGCCCCATTCGCCGCGCATGGTCACCAGCGTCAGGAAGGGAAAACGGAACACTTGCGTCAGCGACAGCATGTTGATGCAGTTGCCGACGCCGCTCGACTGCATCAACAGCACGCCACGCTGGCCGCCAGCCCATGCACCGAGCAAGAGCGCCACGCCCTCCTCTTCCGTCGTCAGTGGAATGCCGCGCATGGTGGACGAGCCGAGCACGCGCTCGATCAGTTGCGAATGTCCGGCGTCGGGCACGTAAGGCACCTGGCGGACATCGAAGCGCTGCAATGTCGAGAAAATCTCTTCCGGCCAGGCGGGCTGGCTGTCAGAGGCAGTTTCAGTGCGGGCATGCATGGGCGTTTCCGAGCCGATAAGCGAGGCGCGCTAACTGTAAAGCGGGCGGCACTTTCCGGAAGAACAAAAACGGCATATCAGTTCTCAAAAAGAGAATGGCAGCATGATCGGAAACGCACGAGAGCTGGCTGACAGTTTCGACCTCGAACGGTTGACGCCGGAGTTCTACGCCAACCCCTACCCGACCTATCGTGCACTGCGGGATAACGCGCCGGTCAAGCGCCTGCCGAACGGCTCCTATTTCCTGACCCGCTACGACGACCTCGTCACCGCCTACAAGAGCACGAAAGCCTTCTCCTCCGACAAGCATAGGGAGTTCCTGCCGAAATACGGCGACAGCCTGCTCTACGAGCATCACACCACGAGCCTCGTCTTCAACGATCCGCCGGCGCATACCCGCGTGCGGCGCCTGATCACGGGCGCACTGTCGCCGCGCGCGATCGCCGCGATGGAGCCCGATCTGATCCGCCTGGTCGACGGCCTGCTCGACAACATCGCCGCCAAAGGCAAGGTCGAGCTGATCGAGGATTTTGCCTCCGCGATCCCGGTCGAGGTGATCGGCAATCTGCTCGATGTGCCGCACGACGAGCGCGGCCCCTTGCGCGACTGGTCGCTGGCAATCCTGGGCGCGCTCGAGCCGGTGATTTCGGCCGAGCAATTTGCCCGCGGCAACAAGGCGGTGAAGGACTTCCTCGCCTATCTCGAAACGCTGGTCGAACGGCGCCGCAGCAAGCCCGGCAATCCCGAACGCGACGTGCTGACGCGGCTGATCCAGGGCGAGGAGAATGGCGAACGGCTGACCGAAAAGGAACTGCTGCACAATTGCATCTTCCTGCTCAACGCCGGCCACGAGACCACGACCAACCTGATCGGCAATGGCCTGGTGACGCTGCTGCGTTACGCGGAAGAGAAACAGCGGCTGATCTCTCAGCCCGACCTGATCAAGACCGCGGTCGAGGAGATGTTGCGCTTTGAGTCCTCAAACCAGCTCGGCAACCGCATGATCGTGGAAGAGGTCGAGCTCGGCGGCATCAAGATGCCAGCGGGCACGCCGGTGACGCTCTGCATCGGCGCCGCCAACCGCGATCCCGCGCAATTTCCCGATCCCGAGCGTTTCGACATCGCCCGCACGCCGAACCGCCATCTCGCCTTCGGCACCGGCGCGCACCAATGCGCAGGGATGGCGCTGGCGCGCCTCGAAGGCGCGATCGCGATCTCGCGCTTCCTCTCCCGCTTCCCGAATTACGCGCTCGCCGGCGAGCCGACACGCGGCGGCCGGGTGCGGTTTCGGGGATTTTTGAGCGTTCCGTGCATTATCGGTTAGAATGCGGAAAGGTGTGCAAACTGAAGTGACGAAAGATGAGCAGCCCGCCAGTCACTGATTTCCTCGCAACCGAAGCGCGCCTTGGCACCTATAACTACGAGCCGATGGGTGTCGTCCTGTCGCGTGGCGAAGGCGTTTGGGTGTGGGATATCGAAGGCAACCGCTATCTCGATTGCCTTGCGGCCTATTCGGCGGTGAGCCAGGGCCACTGCCATCCAAAAATTCTGGCCGCGATGGTGGAACAGGCGCGCAGACTGACGCTGACCTCACGCGCCTTCCACAACGACCAGCTCGCCCCCTTCTACCAGGAACTCGCGGAGCTGACCGGCTCCCACAAGGTGCTGCCGATGAACAGCGGTGCCGAGGCGGTAGAGAGCGCGATCAAGTCCGTGCGCAAATGGGGCTACGAGGTGAAGGGCGTACCAGACGGACAGGCCGAGATCATCGTCTGTTCCAACAATTTCCACGGACGCACCCTCGGCGTTGTCGGCTTCTCTACCGACCCCGAGACACGCAAGCATTTCGGGCCGTTCGCGCCGGGTTTTCGAATCATCCCCTTCGGCGACGAAAAGGCGCTCGAGGAGGCGATCACGCCGAACACCGTCGCTTTCCTGGTCGAACCGATCCAGGGCGAAGCCGGCGTCATCATCCCGCCAGCAGGCTATTTCACTGGGGTGCGCGAGCTCTGCACCGCGCATAACGTCATGCTGGTCCTCGACGAGATCCAGACGGGACTTGGCCGCACCGGCAAGCTGCTCGCCGAACAGCACGAAGGGATCGAAGCGGATCTGACGCTGCTCGGGAAGGCGTTGTCCGGCGGTTTCTATCCGGTGTCAGCCGTGCTTTCGAACAACGAAGTCCTCGGCACGTTCAAACCCGGCCAGCACGGCTCGACCTTCGGCGGCAACCCGCTCGCCTGCGCGGTGGCCCGCGCCGCGCTGCGTGTGCTGGTCGAGGAAGGGATGATCGAGAACGCGGCCCGGCAGGGCGCGCGCTTTCTCGCGGGATTGCAGAGCATCCGCGCCAACATCATCCGCGAGGTGCGCGGACGCGGTTTGATGCTGGCGGTTGAGTTGCATCCGGAGGCCGGCCGCGCGCGTCGCTATTGCGAGGCATTGCAGGCCAAGGGCATCCTCGCCAAGGACACCCACGAACACACGATCCGCATTTCGCCGCCACTGGTGATCAACAGCGATGACGTCGACTGGGCGGTGGAGAGGATCGATGCTGCCTTGAAGCTGGATCTCTCCTGACGGCTCACGCTCGGCAACTCGGCTTGATCACGAGTACCTGCGTCGCAAGATCGCAGTGCGGATCGCTGCCAGTAGCGAACGATTCGGGCGCTCGCACGTTAAGAGTTGCGGGTGACCAGGACTGGCGGGGAGCTGAAGATCATGCTTCCGCGTGGCGCTTACCTTACGGCTTTTTTTGTTAGCGGCTTCGTGATTACGGCGAGCGTTGGCCCGTCCGCCCAGGCACAGATGAGGGCTGGGCATCCAGGAGCTGGGCCCGCGGCGGCGTCGCGACCCGCGGCACCACCCGCCATGGCTC
>NZ_JADYVX010000025.1 GCF_020194175.1 Bradyrhizobium sp. BRP22
GCTCACCCACGGTTGTAGCCGGAGGGGGAAACGGGCGACATCGCCACGCGCTTTGGCCGGTGGCCACCGGCCAAAGCGCAAGTCGCTTCCATCGCACAAATCATGTCCGAGCAGATACAAGGGGCTCGGCAGAGGAATGCGCGGAGACTCCCCCTCACCCGACATTCGCTGACGCGAATTTCGACCTCTCCCCGCAAGCGGGGCGAGGTGCGCAACAACCCGCCCGCCGCGCCCGTGGTTAATCCGCGGTAGCAGCCGGGGTCAAATTCAAGCGAAACTGCGAGCGGAACCTTAAAAGGCTTCAGCTATCCATCGCCCCGCCAAAGAATATGGGGCGCATCGTGTACAAAGAACTTGATCGAATTTCAGACCACCAAGGATTTACCACCGAGGACATCCTCTGGGCCGTCGGCATCTGGTCGGTGATCCTCACCCTCTCGCCGGTGATCATCCTTTACATGTTGATGGTGGCGTGAACGCCACCACGCACTCCGTCATTCCGGGGCATCGCGAAGCGATGAGCCCGGAATCCATTTGGCCGCGAAGTCTGCGGATAAATGGATTCCGGGCTCGCGCTGCGCGCGCCGCGGAATGACAGCATGCGCTAGCCACCAACAACCAACCACCAACAAAAACGCGCGGAGGACCGCGCGTTTTTGTCAGTCTGGAAGGCCTGTCGTGATCAGGCCGCCTGCTTGTGCATCGCGCCGCTCGACGATGCCGCGCCGCGGATCGCCTTGATCGAGCGTTCGATCGCGGCCCACAGCCGGCCGACTTCGGCAGCCGCGCGTCCCTCGGCATCATATTCGCGGGCGCCTTCACCATGGCTCAGCGCCATCAAGAGATCGGCGCGGTTGGTGATCTGTCCACTCCACACCGGTGCGCGGAATTTCGCCAGCGACTCGCGCGCGATCGTGACGATCGGGCTTTCGACGCCGTCACGCTGCGCCGGTGCACCGTTGATCACGACCGCGTAAGGCTTGCGCGCCGAACGGCAGCTCTGGATCGTCTCCTGCACCGCGTTGACGTCGAACACACCGGGCCGCGCCGGAATGATCACCATGGTCGCGTTCTTGATGGCATCATCGACGACGGCCGACAGATTCGGCGGCGTGTCGATGAACACCCACTCGATCCCGTCGCGCTTGGCTGCGGCGACGATGCCGCTGACGGAATTGACGGCCGCCTTGATCGGCGGTTCGTTGGTGCCGCGCAGCTTGTGCCACAGCGTCAGCGAGCCCTGCGGATCGGCGTCGATCAACAGGCAGGGCTTGGTCGATTTGTTTACGTGGGCAGCCAGGTGGGCGGCTAGCGTACTCTTTCCCGAGCCCCCCTTACGCGAAGCAAAAACAATCACGTTCATTACGTTGGCCTCCAGATTGACCCCAGGCCGCGAAAATGAATCAGTGAGGTGATTCGCGAAAGCGGAAATTTGCAGACAATCGGGCGCGAGCCGTAAATTGCCGGAAAATGTTGTTGTTTGAGTCACACCTTGCAGTGCAATACAACCGACAATAGAAGCAAGATGTCTGCTTTTCAGCCAATCACAGCACGTCTTTCGCGCGCTGACGCTCGCTCCACTTGCGTTCAACCCACCCGAGAGTCCGCGCCGTCGGCTTTTGCAGCACCGGCACGTCCTGCGCGAACAAAAGGAGTCCAAGCGGCAGCATCCAGAGCCCGAGCACCGGCAGGAAGCTGAAAACGCCGCCGAACATCAGGAGAATGGCAAGCGGCAAGCGCGCATAGCGCGACGACGGCTTGCGCAGCCACGCGACGAACTTCGCGGGCCGCGGCGGCAGCTTGCCTTCGAACCAAGCAAAGTGCCGGTCTATTTCCATTCTGTAATGTTCGCTCACCGATTTCTCCTCTCGCGAGAAGATGTTGACGAGCGAGACCGTGGCAAGGCGTCAGTCTGTCGCGCGCATAGGCCTTGAAACAGCGCTCATTCGATTCACGCTGCAGAATTGCGTTCGTTCGCGGTTCGCAACGACGCGCTTTAATTCTCAGGCCTGGCGCGGCGCCTTTCCCTGCGATCCCGTCGTTCCTCTGGGTCAGGACCAAAGAAAACGCGGCACGGCGGCGAGAGCTGCGCCTTGTTGCGGATCATACAGGCGGTGATCATATCCACGTCGGGAATGAACGCGCTGCAGAGTCGCATCGCATCGGGCGAGCAAGCCTGCTGCTGCTCGGGCGTGTAAGCTGTGCTCGATCGCGGCCACATCGCGACCATCACCGTCGCGGCCAACAGCAAACCGAACCTGAAATAAGTGGAGCCGACGATCGTCATTGTTCCTCTCGCCATCACGTCCCAAGAAGTGTCGGTGAAGGTCGTGGCCTTGGCAAGGCGACGCAGAGGGAACATCACAGCCAAAGCGCCAGCGGGGCTCCTCCATCAGTCACAATGGCTTCATAAGTGGTGCACTCGAGTGGTACTGCCGCCCGCCAGCCTTCAGCTTTGACCAGCTTACGATTTTGCGCAGCGCACAATGCTAGGTCCGCACCATCGATTTACGTCAACCTGTAGTCCTTACCGTTCTTGCCTTCGTGCGGCCTTGGCACTAGCGTAGCCGAGCTGAGGGCCTTCCGGATTGTCGTCAGGCCCGCCTGCCTTGATAGGAGCGAGATCGCACTACGCTGCAACCCAACGTTTTCCAGGAGGCTAACCATGCTGACTATGCGAACACTGTTGGCTGTCGCTACCCTTCCCTTCCTTGCAGTCTCATCATCGGCACAAACGGCAAGACCGATGGATAAGACTCAGGCCATACGCGCCGAATGCTTCAGGCAGGCCAACGAGGCGGCAAGAGCCCAAGTCGGCATGGCTTCTGCTAATCCCGCTGCTACCGCCGAAGGGAACTCGGTGGGAGCAAATGCCTATTACTCGTGTATCCGCAAAAACGGCCTACGGCGGTAACACTCCTCGACGAGGATGGGTCTAGAGCGTTTTCGAGCGAAGTGGATACCGGTTCGCGTGAAGAAAACGCGTCAAAACAAGAATCTAGAGCTTCGGTTCTGATTCAATCAGAACCGAAAATGCTCTAGCCTGATCTGGAGGCGCCGCTGACGCCTTCAGATGCGGCTGTTCGACGTCCCGGACGTCTTCGGGAATAGGCCTGCGCGTGACGTAACCACCTGGTTTGCTGAAATTAGGCCCGACACTTGTTAGCGACACTTGTAGTCGAGGCGCACGAAATGCTGTGCGGTGTCAGCAGCTTCTCGGCTACGGTGAAAATTTCGGGAAATGGTACAGTTGGGTGGGTACCGTCGATATCCAGCTTCAACGTTGATAAACTTGAAGAATTTGCGCTCACTCGGATGGCTTTTGTAAGGTGCGTTTGTATTCGCATCAAGAGCGAGGGACGAGACCATGGACTAGCTCGACAAACCACTTGGACCGCGCGCTGGTCTTGTACTCGGCTGCCTTTGCATCGGTGCAGCTGCTTGGGTGCTCGGCAGGTCGTTGAGAATGTCCGCATGGGATCAAGCTAGGCTGACGAGAACGGCAGTCAGGCAGACGTATCTCATTTGACGGTCTCATTGCGGACCTTCAAGCTGGCCTCGTACTAAAGCTGGAGATAATCTCAAAAGTAGAAGCTCCGGGGAGGTTCGCTATGGGATGGCGCTATAGTCTCGATCATGCCAACCTCGTTGCGTACTTGGCCAGCGATGGGCCCGTCGCGCCGCCACGTGCCGAAGCCGAAAGCCTGAAGCAATTCATCTGGAGCTTGAGTACAGATGAGGGCCGCACGGAATTTGCTGCCAACGCAGAATATAGGCGTGGAGACGTCGCTGCCGATCGACGGCTAATTTCATCCGATCCTGACTGGCTCCGCGATATTCGCCTCTGTGCAGAAAGATCCTACAACGCCTTCCTGCAACAGATCGGCGCTGGAGTTGGGCGCACGACAGTGATCGAGCCTACGGTTGTTGGGAATATCCTGGAGCCGCTTCGTCCGTTATTCTCCGGGTATTGGCTTTATTGTCTTATTGTTCGCACGGGAACAATTTATCCCAGCCCCGAAGAGAACGAAATCTTTCAAGAGATAGCCGTATCCTCGCGGCATCGGGCACTTGCCTTGATGCCGGACGGCCCGGCAGGTCTGATGAACATTCTTGACCCTTTTCTTGCCCTACAGGAACTGGCTCGGACACCCCTTGACCCTCCCGCCGTCGTGTTCTGGACCACGCGTGGAGGCGCGTGCGCTTTGGATCTAGCGGAAGCAAAAACATTTTTCAGGACCGCTCTGCTGGACATTCCCACGCCGGACGCGGTTGACGCCGCATTACGTGCGCGGTCAGCGATGACCGAAACCAAACGATTTCTGCACATGAGCGACCTCCACTTTGGCGATCCTCAGTCCGACAAGAGCCGGCGTTATGTGACAGGTCACCTCGCGGGCTTGCTTCGCGATATCGATCGGGTCGTCGTTACGGGCGACCTATTCAATAGTCCGCGTGCGGAACTGCGTGATCAATTTCTTGATTTTCGCGCGAACGTCAAGCGAATGACCAACAAGAGCTTGATTGTCGTTCCGGGAAACCACGATGTTCGCACGCGGGGTATACTGGGAAAAACTTATGAGTTCGCATTCGATATCGGCTGGAAACCCATCGTCGTCGACCCCGACCTCGAGTGTGTATTCCTTTGTTTCAACTTGGTTGAGGAGGGAGCGCTCGCTAGAGGGCGTGTCACTGATGATCAGCTTTTACGGATCGTCGGAGTTCAATGAGGAATGTGATCAATGGATGCAAGAGCACCAGACGGACATTCGACGATACACGCGGATTGCCTTAGTTCATCATCACCCATTTGCATGCGAAACACCTCCGTCGGCCTTGGCCTATTATGAACCCTTCGTCAGGAGGATCACTGGCAATGAAGACACCTTTACCCGATTTGAGCAGGCGGATCGCTTCGTCACCTGGTGTGCTGAGCGCGGCGTGTCCTTAATCCTGCATGGGCATAAGCATGTTCCTCATCATGTGCAGGCAAGTATCTCCATCAATGGCCACCAGCACACAATGATGGTCGTCGGTTGTGGGTCAACGACAGGAGCAGAAGGGTCATCGCTGTGCTATGACGTGGTTTCGCTCAATCCGAGGAGCGGCCGTTGGAGCGTCACCTTCCATGAGGACGCATCCAAGTCAGGAGCGGGGTTTCGAATAAAGGAGTTGAGTATTGATACCCGGATGGTGCGCTCGGCTTGGTGATGTTGAGCCGGATCGTAGGGCGGGACGTCGATAAGCTTCAACGGCCTTTCCACTGGATCCGCTTGGAAGCCTGCCGGCAGGTCAGGCGGGGGCTCTTCGTCGCTGGGGTTGCAGGGTGGGGCAGGGCATGCCGGCGCCACCACAGGTGCATGCGTGGCCGCCCAGCCACGGCCTTGCCGGATGGTTCTCGCAAATCCAGCGGCAGTTATCGCAGCGGGCGCACCACTTCATCAGAAGCTGTCCCTCACGCACTCACAGCTCGGGTTTGTCCGGTTCTTGGCCGCAGCACCCAAGTAGGACACTATGCTTAAGTGCGTCCGGTGCGGTACAGCTCACGTTCCCGCCGGATGTCGTCTGAAGAAAGCGGCGGACTGGCCGCGTCGAAGTCCTTCCAACCGGACTGTTGCCAGACTGCGCTCCTCTGCCGGAGGTCGGCTGACGACTGGTCAAGGATTTGCTCCACTCTGATCCGGTCACCATCGGCAACACGCGCGGAAACCAGCGTCCCGCCCCGGCGGACGCCCTCCGCATGTTGGGACGCTTCTTCCTTGGAAGCTCCAGCTTGGGTAAGCGCACCAATAATGCCCCCTGTTGCAGCTCCCGCAGCTGCACCAGCAGCGGTTGAGACCAGCCAGCCGGCTGGCACTACGGGACCAACCCCGGGGGTCATACTCCCGTTCATGGCAGGCCAGCACAGAACGGCAGCGCCTCACTCATCCTTCTTCTTCCACCAAATCCAGTGGACCTGCGTCCGGCCTACAAACTATCTTCGTTAAAGAGGCCAGCACCCTAGTGGACCACTATACGTTTTTGATCTCAACCGTAGTGTCTGAACAATGAGAATATTCAAAGCGAGGCCCGCAAGAACACAGGTCTTCATTCACAGCTCATCAACAATCGCTAGGCTGCAGGCCAGAGATCCGGCCAATGGCCCAATTTGACGTGTGCGCGTGTGTGCACTTGTGGACATACGCGAGGCCTAAGCAGTGTTACACCTTAGCCATCACCGCACGGTCTTGTGGCATTTATCGGTGATGAGAACGCCAGTTGCGCGCCCGCCTTCCCCGTGCCGAGGAGCCGCCATGCAGCTGCGCCGCCGTATCAAACAAACCACATCCCTGGATCAGCGCTTATTGAACGAAGCTCAGCGCTTGCGAAAAGAGGCGCGAGGCACCCCGCATGGCGTTCAGCGTGAACGACTTATCCGGAGAGCTCGTCAGGCCGAGACCGCTGCGCGGATAGACCAGTGGCTGCGGTCGCCCGGACTTCGCGCGCCCACATAACCGATCAGTCGGTGTTGCACAGCATCGGCGCGCGACACTCATCCGGACGGCAGCGAGAAGCCGCGAATGACCGACACAACCCGCTACTCACACTGATTTCCTGCATCGTGCGAGGAAGCTGGCGGTCCGGCAGCAAGGCTGGTTGAACGGCTTCCGCTTAGAACAGACAAAGCTCGCGTGAACGGTTCCTTCACTTTGATTGAGGATTACACTCAAATTGGCTATAGCCCGCGGAGCGCTTTGCGTTGAAGAGTCCTATCGCCTCTGCTGGGGGCCAACCGGAGATGTCCGATGGGTGTGGCAGGTTGGCGTTTCGCGAAGAAAACTTTTAAAGTCCGGGCCACAATCGCCGCCGTGCTAGAAGAGCTGCCGTTCATCTGCTCCATCATGGTCGCGGTCGGCTCGATGATTATGATCGGGATCAGGTTGTACACTTGGCCGGCGGAATAGTTTAGAAGCCCGTCTTTGGGACGGGCTTCCTCGTCAGGCGACCTCAAGCTTCCGCACAGATCGAGCAGTTGGCTGGAGCCGTATCAACAAATTCAGCAAGACGAATGTCGCCTGCGGCTTTGAGCCGAACAACGCTTGAGCCGTTATCGGGTCGGTTGCCAGCGCTCAGCGCGTATCGACCTTGTAAGCGACAACAGTGCCGTCCATCATCAGCGGAATCATGACGGTACCATCCGGTCCCACGCCAAGGTCGGCGCTCCCCTTCTGGAGGGGAAGGAGACGCGTCGCCGTGCCATTGTTCGTGAAGTGGAACAGCCCGCCATTCATCCAGTCGGTGACAAGATAGCCACCCTTGCCATCCGGCTCGACGCCATCGAGATTACCGACCGGTTTCGGCTCACCAAGAGAAGACACTTTCTTGGTTGCGAGATCGACCACCTTCATATGGCCAGGCACTTGGGTCGAGAAGTCCGGGGCCATCTTGCCCCATGACGCCACCACAAGCCGACCGTCCTCTGCCAGAAGCCCATTCGGGTTTTCGAGCGCATCATCCTGCATCAGGAGCGACAGCTTGCCACCATCGAGCACCCAAATGCTATTTGACACCATATCCGAGACGTAAATCCGTCCCCTATTGTCAGCCGCGACATCGTTCAAGAACTTGGATCCGAGAGCCTCGTACAGGTTGATGACTTCGCCCTTGGCGAGGTCGATTTCCGCAATTCGGTCTACATCTGCGGCGTACAGCTTGCCGCCGGAAAGTGCCAGCCCGGTCGGACTGTCGAGTCCCTTGACCCACTCGAGGGCTATGACCTGTCCATCCGGCCCGAGCTTTGAGATGAAGCCGTTGCCATCCTTTTTCCTGGCATCGCCGTTGACGTTCGAAACATAAACTGCCCCGCTGGCTTGGTCGAAGATCGCCGATTCCGGGTTCTTGAAACCGCTCGCCTCCCACAGCTTCTTCGGTTCTGCAGCGACGGCACTGAAGGTAAGCACAGCTAACATTAATGCGGAGAGCTGAGGTGTCCTCATAGTTGCCTCCTCATGTTTGCCACCGAAGAAAGAACGAGTCCGTCACGGCGGATGTTCCGTCCTTTGTACTTTAACTCGCGCGCGACGAAGGACTGGCGGCAATAGTGAAGCTCGAGTTCTCACAGCGGTCGTTCATGCCAAATTAGGTCAGCAACATGGACCGAGGCAGCATGACTTTGTGGTCAGCCTATTCGCTACGCGTGCCGAGCCGAGGTTGACTCATCCGTCACTCGATCCAAATCAAGGCCCCATTTCCGCCGCTGCTCCCTCTGGCTTCCACGAGTGACGGTGCGCCATGTGTTCACGAAATTTCCGTCTAGCGCGGTTCGAGAATGACTCCTCGCTGCCATTGGCATGGCGGCAGTGCCTTCCATGATCTTCTAGGCCGCGCTGTCGACGCAAAAACGGCCGGAACGGCTGGGGTAGCCGGCCTTGGAGCCCTTCAAAGGTAAGGATTCTTGGTCTCAGCCGAACAATTTCCCTCTCATTCACGTAGGTCGAACTGCAGACGATGATCTGATCACCTACCTACTGACTCAAGATGAATTTCGAACGCTCACCGAACTCTCGAAGAAGATCATACGACGCTGATCAACCGGCTTCGAGCGGCACTAGATGTCGTCAGGAGCCGAGAAAAGGGCCCGGCGATCGCGCCGGGCCGAGTAGAGGGAGGAAAACGAAAGATCGGAAATCTTTCGCAAACGCCGAATGCGGAATTCGATCGCAGAAACCCAACGAACGACCTCCAGCAGCAATACTATCGTACACATCAGACAGCATTTTGTGCTGAAGCCGGCACCTCTCAGCGCTATTTCCGACATTTGACGCGTCGTACGATTTCGACAACACCATAAGGAACGCGCGCGTGACTTGGCAGGCCCCGATCACTAGGCTCCGCACGTCCGGAACAGCTCATTTCATCCCGCGGTTTAGATCTCGCAATGCCCGCACCGCCGTACCCACTTTTGCAATTCAGAGGTCCCAATCGCCGACGGTCCTGCCAAGAATGACTGCCGGGTCTGCGTTGCGTTGATGAACGTCCATTCCTTGAAACTGCGCGCTGAAGCAATCGCGCCTATTTCTCGAGGGGCTGTCCTCGGTCGTCTCCACTTAGCGCGCGGAGTATCTTTCTTCTGAAGCTCGACAGGTCGAACAGGAGCCTTGGCACTCTTTTGAGTGCAATCGCCTTGCCTTCGATTGCGAGATGTAGAACTCGCACCAATCTGGCAAGACCGAGTTCTACAAATGCGACCCGAACATGGGGATCGTTCGCAATCCTGAGCTGGTTGTCTACAATGACGATGGAAGCCGCCAGATCAGGTTTTCTCTCCAGAACGAAGTCTCGACATGCCGCGGCAAATTCCTCCTCTTGAACGCTTAAAGGTACCTTGACGTCCCTCCGAGAATCTCCCGCCATATTCGGGTCCCATATGAACGACCGGCAGCGAGAGAACTGGTGCCGGCTCAGGTTTTGGATTTCTAGTGGCTCGCGCGCCTAGTCGGCCTCTTCGCACCCGGCAACACATCCGTGCAAACACCTTCATACACTTCGGCAGCCAGGCCTATTGTTTCTCCGAACGTCGGATGCGGATGAATGGTCTTGCTGATATCAATTGCATCGGCGCCCATCTCGATCGCCAGACAGATTTCTCCGATCATGTCACCAGCGTGCGAGCCAACGATCACACCGCCGATGATGCGGTGCGTCTCTTGGTCGATGATCAGCTTGGTCATGCCATAAGAGGCGCCCGAGGCAATCGCTCTGCCCGAGGCAGACCACGGAAACTTCGCGGATCTAACGCGCCTGCCTGACGAGGCAGCCTCATGTTCCATGACGCCAACCCAGGCCACCTCGGGATCAGTGTAGGCAACGTTCGGGACGATCTTCGCGTCAAAGAAGCTCTTGAGCCCGGCAGCCACTTCGGCCGCAACATGCCCCTCGTGAACCGCCTTGTGGGCGAGCATGGGGTTGCCCGCGACATCGCCGATCGCGAAAATATGAGGCAAATTCGTCCGCATTTGCCTGTCGACTGCAACGAAACCTTTTGCGTCACATCTTACACCAATCTTCTCCAAGCCAAGACTTGCGCTGTTCGGCACTCTGCCTGCGGACTGCAGGATTAGATCGTAAGTTCGACGCCCCGGCTTTGCGCCTTCAATCTCGACCGATACGCCCTTACTATCTGCCGTGGCGCTCACTACACCCGCATTGAGATCAATATGTTGGAACCGATGAGCGTTCCTGCTTTGCCATATCTTCACAGCATCCGGATCAACGCCGGCGAGCATACTTGGCAATCGTTCAACGAGATCGATTTGAGCGCCAAGCGCGCTATAAATCGTGGCCATCTCGAGTCCGATAATGCCCGCCCCGACGACAAGCATTTGCTTCGGAATCGTCTTTAGCTGCAGGGCTCCGGTCGACGTGACAATCCGCTCGTCTTTCGGAAACACACTTAACTTATTCGCCGAGGAACCCGTGGCGATGATGCACTTCTCGAACTCAACATATTGAGACGCACCAGTATCGAGATCAATTGCCAAGCAATTCGACGCGACAAATCTGGCAAATCCCTTGATGATTCTAACGTCCCGCGCCCGCGCCATCTGACCGAGCCCGTCAGTCAGCTTCTTTATCGTTCCGTCCCTGAATGATCTGAGTGCATTCAGATCCAATTCCAGCGCGCCGAATCGCACTCCCTTGTCAGCGATCCTTTCGGCCTCTTCCTTGGCCGCCGCGATGTGAAGCAACGCTTTGGATGGAATACACCCGACGTTCAGGCATACGCCACCCAACGATTGGTATCGCTCGATCATCACGACCTTGAGACCCAGATCCGCGGCGCGATATGCAGCAGAATACCCACCTGGTCCACCACCGATCACGGCGAGATCGAAGCGTTCCTCGCCTCCGCCAGATGCGGCCGAGCCATTCTGGGGTACAGCCTCGGATGGCGTCCGGTTCGGCGCAATCGGTTGCGCCTTGGCAATGACGGTGCCTTGCGACACTTTATCGCCAACCTTCAGAAGCACCTCCTTGATAGGACTCGCGATCGGCGAAGGAATTTCCATCGTGGCCTTGTCAGATTCAACAACAATAAGCCCCTGCTCCTTGTCAACGATGTCACCGTCTTTGACGAGCACCTCCACAATCTGAACGTCCTTAAAGTCTCCGATGTCGGGGACCAATATATCGATCACGCGCTCCATGGGGGCCTCACAACGCGTATCGCCGCAGATCGTTCAGCAGAGTCGCGACGAAGCCCAAGAACCGCGCGGCAGCGACACCGTCGACCACCCGGTGATCCCACGAGAGCGTTATCGGAAGCATTTGACGCGGCTGAAATCCACTTCCGTCCCAGACTGCCTCGGTGACAGCGCGCCCCGCTCCCAGGATCGCCACTTCGGGAGCGTTGATGATTGGCGTGAACCCATGACCGCCGACGCCTCCCAGCGACGAGACCGAGATGCAGCCTCCTTGCATGTCCCCCGGGGATAACTGACCTCCAACGGCCTTGTCCGCGAGCGCACGCATTTCGGAGGCGATCTCTATCAGTCCCTTCTTATCGCAATCTCTGATGACCGGAACCACCAAACCCTTGGGAGTGTCGACTGCAAATCCGATGTGAATGTACTTCTTGAGAATTAGGGCATCTTGATCAAAGGACGAATTGAAGCGGGGATACTTCTTCAGCGCGAGGGCTGCAGCCTTAATCAGGATCGACACCATCGTCAGCTTCGCCGAGGCCTCCCCTGCCTCTCCATTGAGATTCTTTCGGAACGCCTCCGCCTCGGTCACATCAGCTTTGTCGAAGTTTGTGACATGCGGGATCATGTTCCAGTTTCGTGAAAGGTTTGCCCCGGTGATCTGCTGGATTCTCGAGAGAGGCACTCTTTCTATCGCACCGAACTTTTCAAAGTCCGGTTTTGGCGATACTGGAGCCACGGAAGGTGGCAATTGGGTCGAACCCATCGCCCGTTTCACGTAGCTCGTAACATCATCGCGCAGCACCCTCCCCTTGGCTCCGCTTGGCATTACGAGATCCAAAGACACGCCGAGTTCTCGCGCCAATGCGCGAACCGACGGTGATGCATGCGCTCCACTTGCCTCTAGCTGTCCTCTCCGCCCGTCTACCCCAGCTAGCTCGCGCCCTTCTCCCAACTCGATTGGCACGCGTCCTTCCTGCGCCACAGAACCGGCATCCTTCGCTGATGAAGCCGGTGTCGCACTTGTTGCTTTAGCAGGAGAGTGACCTGGTGCCGATCCTGCTTCCAGAAGCATCAATATCGATCCTTGAGATACCAGGCTCCCGACCTCGATCATCAACTGCTTGACTTTCCCAGCCGCGGGAGACGGCACCTCCATCGTTGCTTTGTCCGATTCGATCGAGAGCAATGGCGTATCGATTACGACATCATCGCCAACCGCAACGTTGATTTCAACGATCGGCACGTCCTTGTAGTCCCCGATGTCCGGCAGGACGATTTCTATTGAATCAACCATGATTTCGCTTTGACCTGCGTTACCTTGACCAGGGGGAATTTGCGTCCGCCGGGACGTCATAGCGCGCGATGGCCTCGGCCACCCGGCTGCGATCGATCGCCCCCGACCGCGCCAGAGATGTCAGTGCAGCGATAGCGATCTGCGCGCGATCGACTTCAAAGAACGATCTTAGCGCGGAACGCTTATCGCTCCGTCCGAAGCCGTCAGTACCGAGAACGGTGTACGGCGCCTCGAAATACGACGCTATGAGCTGCGGATAGGCACGCACGTAGTCGGAGGCCGCCACGACCGGCACGCTTCCTGAGAGACACTTTGAAACGTGGCTCTCCTTTGGCTGGGAGAGCGGGTTTAGACGGTTCTTGCGCTCAATTTCTCGAGCCTCCCGCGCCAGTTCTGCGAAGCTGGTGGCCGACCATACTTCGCAGGGGATCTGCCAATCCCTCTCCAGCATCTTTGCAGCCTCCAATGCCTCTGGAAGGATTGCGCCGGAACCGACGAGGCGCACCTTCGCAGGTCCATTTTCGCTCGAAACGATGCGATAGAGACCTTTTATGATGTCGTCGCGAACATCCACAGGCATGGTCGGCTGCGCGTAGTTCTCGTTCATCACCGTAAGATAGTAGAATTCATCACGCCCCTCTTCGAGCATGGCGTGCATTCCATGGTCCAGGATGACGGCGACTTCGTAGGAAAACGCCGGGTCGTATGCTCGGCAGTTCGGGATCGTCGCCGCGATGACATGGCTAGAGCCGTCTTGATGCTGCAGTCCTTCGCCGCCGAGAGTGGTGCGGCCGGCGGTCGCGCCGATCAGGAAGCCCCGCGCGCGCTGATCCGCGGCCGCCCAGATAAGATCGCCGATCCGCTGAAATCCGAACATCGAATAGTAGATATAGAACGGTAGCAATGCGAAGTTATGGACGCTGTAAGACGTCGCAGCGGCCGTCCAGGAAGAAATCGCGCCTGCCTCTGTGATGCCTTCCTCGAGAAGTTGACCGTCCGCCGCCTCCTTGTAGTAGAGCATCGAGCCCGCGTCTTCCGGCTCATAGAGCTGCCCGACCGGTGAGTAGATCCCCACCTGCCTGAACAGGTTAGCCATACCGAACGTCCGCGCCTCGTCGGCAACGATTGGCACAATTCTGGGACCGAGCACTTTGTCCTTAAGCAGATTCGAGAACAGCCGAACCACCGCCATCGTCGTCGACGCCTCTTTGCCCTCGCCCTTGAGCGCGAACTTGGCATAGGACTGTAGGGCGGGGACGGCAACGGCCGCCGCCGTCCGCCTTCTGGTCGGCATGTAGCCGCCAAGTGCCTCACGCTTCGACCGTAGATACTGAAGCTCGGCGCTGTCGTTCGCGGGACGGAAGAACTCGAGACGTTCAACCTGCTCGTTGGTCAGTGGAAGAGAGAAGCGATCGCGGAACGCATAGAGCGCATCGATGTCGAGCTTTTTCGCCTGATGAGACGTCATGCGCGACTCCCCGGCGCCTCCCATTCCATATCCTTTCTTGGTCTTCGCCAGGATAACAGTCGGCCGCCCCTTGGTCGCCTTTGCTGCAGCGAAGGCGGCAAATAGCTTCCGAAAATCATGGCCGCCTCGCTTCAGCGCATCGATGTCAGTGTCGGACATATGCGAGACGAGAGCCCGCACCTCCGGATCTTCACCGAAGAAGTTTGCGAGATTGTACGCTCCGTCCTTGGCACCGAGCGTCTGATACTTCCCATCAACCGTCGCAGCGAATTTGCGCAACAATGCGTGCTCTGTGTCGCGCGAGAAGATCTGATCCCACTCCGATCCCCACAGCACCTTAATCACATTCCAGCCTGCCCCCCGGAAGATCATCTCCAGTTCTTGGATGACCTGTCCGTTCCCGCGCACTGGACCGTCGAGCCGTTGAAGATTGCAATTGACGATAAACGTCAGATTGTCGAGGTTCTCACGCGCGGCCAAAGACAGGCCGGCGATCGACTCCGGCTCATCCATTTCTCCGTCACCGAATACGCCCCACACGTGGCGGTCTTGGGTACGCGCCAAACCTCTGTTGTCGAGATACTTCATGAAACGCGCCTGGTAGATGGCGCTGATTGGTCCGATGCCCATCGAGCCTGTTGGCATCTGCCAGAAGTCTGGCATGAGCCAAGGATGCGGATATGAGGACAGGCCCGCCCCGGTGAGCTCTTGACGATAGTATCTCAAGTTTTCTTCTGACAGGCGCCCTTCGAGATACGCGCGCGCATACACGCCCGGCGAGGAATGCGGCTGGAAGTACACAATGTCGCCTTCCGCCTCCGGACTTGACGCGCGGAAGAAATGGTTGAAACCGACCTCAAATATTTCTGCCGCCGACGCATAGCTGGCGACATGGCCCCCGAGCTCCCCATAGGCCCTATTGGCCCGAACAACCATGGCGAGGGCGTTCCACCTGATAATCGCAGTGATCCGGGTCTCCATCTGGATGTCACCCGGATAGGGCGGCTGCGACTCGAGAGGTATCGAATTTCGATAAGGAGAGTAGGGAGGCACATCTGAAAGTACGCCGAGCTCCTTGGCTCGCTGATCCAGTGCCGAGAGAATAAAGCGTACACGTTCAGCACCCGCGCTTCGATGGAGAGATCCGAGGGATGCAAGCCAATCGGCCGTTTCGCTTTCGTCTTGGTCAAGCGATTGTCCACCGGCTGACTTGATCGGCGCGTCGATGCGAATGGTCACTGTCGTCAGACTCCTTCGAACTCCCTCCTTAGTAGCATTGGGTGTCGTGGCATATCTCGCCGAAAACTCCGACATTTCGGGCTGAACACGCGATCGGACGAGCCAGCTGTTGCGGATCTTGGCATTCTCTGCCGTGTCGCGCGCGAGAGGACAATGAGGTACCCGGAAAGCACACTTTGTCGCGGCTGGCTGGATCGCGCCCGCACGGCTACCCGCCCATCCGGCTCATGTCGCGCTTGGGTAAGGCAGAGCCGACGGCTTAGACCCTTTTCGACCACGTTACTTTTTCGTGACGGTCATTTGCCAAAGGGCTATTGTCGCGCGCAGGCCCTCGAAGCGAGCTCCACTCGCGCCACCTGACGGATGGAACCGTATCCATTAACGAGTGAACTCAATGAGCACGTCACCCGCATCTGAAATGGATCATAGCCTGGCCAGAATGAATCTGCCGGATCTTAGGCTCAATTACGACCCGATAGATCCGGATCAGTTCGATCGCCCAATCGTCTCGATGTGCATTGAGACTGGTGAACATGGTGACGAGCTCCCGCTGCACTCGCACAAGAAGGGACAATTGGTCGTCGCCTCACATGGATCAGTCATGTGTCGTGCCCCTGGTGGGTTATGGATCGTTCCTCCGCAAGGAGCCGTGTGGATACCTCCTGGGGTCATGCATAGCAATTGCGTATCAGACAATGGAAAGGTCTACCTCGTCTTCATCGATCCGCTGGCAAGTATGCTTCCAAACACTTGCTGCACATTCACGATATCGTCGCTCGTTCGCGAGTTGATACACCGGCTATCCGTATTTCCGCCCCTTTATCCCATTGAAGGACCGACGAGCCGACTCGGTCGAGTGCTGCTCGACGAATTGGTGCAGATGTCCACGGAACAGATGTACTTGCCAATTTCCACGGACAGCCGACTTCAACATCTCGCGGCATCACTGCTCAATGATCCCGGCGACCGCAGCACCATCGATGAACTCGCCGCCCGGTATGCAATGAGTGTGCGCACCTTCGCCCGCCTGGTCTTGAAGGAAACCGGAATGACATTCGGACGCTGGCGGCAGCGGCTTCATATCTTGGTCGCATTGCAACGCTTGACGGCCGGATCGTCGGTGCAGGCCGTTTCGCTCGATCTGGGCTATGAGACGCCGAGCGCATTCATCACTATGTTCAAGAAGACAATGGGAAAGAGCCCCCGCCGCTTCCTCGCCGAACGGTCGAGCTTCAGCAATCACCAGCCCTTCACATAGCACGTATAGAACCACAGCCCCGGCATTGAACCGGGGCGCTGGTTCGTGACGCCTTATCGAGAGCTGAAGGGCACCAGCGGATATTCCAGGTCTGCTTCGGCAATTGCCTTCGGTGAAACGACGCGCGGCTTGCCTTTTTGCGCCTGAAGCAGAGCCACGGCGGAATTCACGTTTTGGCCGCTTGAGTCAAATTTGATCGTCCCAGACGACATCAAGAGTGGCTGCATTTCCGTCAGCTCAAGCGCGTCGTGAATTGCCCCCGATTCCGACGAGCCCGCACGCTTTACCGCATCCCTGACGATCTGCACGGCCTCGAAGGCGCATGCCGCATTTGCGTCGAGCCATTCATTGGGGTAGTCGGCCGCGAACATCTCGAGAATTTTGTGCGCGTCGGGCGCCTTCGGATTGTAGTAGAGCGCCGACGCCATCGCGCCGTCAGCGTATTTGCCGAGCGCGTCGTAATATGCCTTGTCGATAACGCCGTTCGAATTCGCCGAGTAGATCATTTTCGGGCTCCATCCCTGCTTTACACACTCACGTGTGATCATGATGGCGTCGTTGACCCGGGTAATCGGGAAAAGCATGTCAGCGCCGGTCGCTTTTGCCTTTGCAACTTCGACCGAGAGATCCTTGGCCTTCTCATCGTATGGAATGAACTCGGTGAGCTTGACCGGGAGATCGACCTCTTTCCAGGCCTGTGCTATGCTCGTGGCGCTGGATTGCCCCATCACGTTGTTGAGGTGGAGGACGACCGCGCTGGCTGGCGGACCGTTGAGGGTCGGCAACAGAGCTTTCAAATCGATCAGCGACTGACGAATGATCATCAGCGAAGTCGGATAGTAGCGGAAGACCTGAGTGAACCCCTGCGAGGTCACTTGGGTCGCGCTGGCGATATGTACGACCATCGGGACCTTCGCTGCTTCGCAGGCCTGAAGCGCCGAGATGGTCGCGCCCGAGTCCCAGGCGCCGATAAGGACCGTACAACCCTGGCGGATCAGGTTCTCTGCAGCGATGCGGCCATTTTCCGGCCGGCTCTGCGTATCGGCGTGAATGATCTCAATCTCATGGCCGTACTTCTGTCTGGCAAACTTCGCGCCGAGATCAATGCCGCGCACGCAAGCCTGTCCGGGGAACGCCAACACGCCGCTGCTGGGCATGATCGCGCCGATCTTAACCTTGACTTGGCCCGCCGCCCTGACCGGCCACGATACAAGCCCGGCGGCGATGCCAACGCCGCTGCCGAGCACGGTCCGGCGAGTAAACCCGTTACCGATGCGATTCTTCATGTGAAGTCTCTTTCAGTTGACTACAATGGAACTTGCGGCGATTTGGTGGGAAGCTTTACGAATGACAGAGCGCTGCAACGCGAACACAGCCGCGACACGCGCTCAGCAACCTTGATGATCGCACGAAGCGGAAACGGATCAGATTACATTCCCACCTCGGTCTTGATCAGGTTCTCCTCACTATCGTCATAGAGCGAATCGATCAGTGACCGGTACCGCTCCATTATTTGCTTGCGGCGTTTTTTCCGCGTTGGCGTCATCACCCCATTCTCCGGAGAGAGCTCCTCCGGAAGTATTCGAAAGGCCTTGATCTGCTCGGCCCTCGCTAGCCGACCGTTCGCTTTGGCAATCTCGCCTTCAACCATCCGGACGACGATCTCTGACTCCGCCAGATCCGAATAGTGCGCAATGCGAAGATCACGCGATTTGGCCCACTCCATTGTCGCGGTCGCATCTACTTCGATCAACGCGGTCAGATACTTCTTTCCTTCTCCGATCACCGCCGCTTCGGAGATGAAGGGACTGTGCCGGATTTCATTCTCGATCTGCGTGGGGCTGATCGATTTGCCGTTGGATGTGTTGATGATCTCCTTCTTTCGATCGACCAGCTTGAACAGGCCTGTCGGCCCAATCTCCACGATATCGCCGGTATAAAGCCAGCCATCGCGGAGGGCCGACTTCGTTTCCTCTGGCTTATTCCAGTACCCGACAAAGAGCCCGGGACCTTTGACGATCATTTCTCCGTCTTCAAGAACGGCAGTTTGCCAAGCCGCATCATGCACGGGGACGCCTACGGTTCCCGCTTCCGGCCATTCAGCCATCTGGACCAGGTTCGCTCCAACCAGCTCGGTCTGCCCGTAGCATTCCTTTAGCTGCAATCCCCACAGCTGCCACAGAGACATGAGTTCGGAAGGCATCGCGGCCGACGACGTATAGGCGACGGTGAGATCTTCAAACCCGACCTCGGCAAGCAAGGGACGGAAAATCCGTTCCTGGCAGACTGCGAACAGGGCGGATATGAACGGGTTGGGCACACCGCCGGCCTGCCGGTCGTCGAGCGCCTTGCGAGCGATCGTCATCGCAAATTGGTAGTCTTGCTTCTGCTTCTCAGACCCCGAATGAACCTTGCTGAGGATCTGGGTGGCAAACCTCTGATAAAACCTCGGCGGAGCCATGAAGTAGGTTGGCTTCACTTCCTTGATCGTTTGAGCGAAATCAGCGCTCGATTCCCCAAAGTACGGCACAAGCCGGATCAGCAACGGCAACGTCGTTGCCTGCGCGCGCGCAACCGTGTGGGACATCGGAAGATGCACCACGACGCGATGCGCATCGGAACGCAAACTCGAATTGAAGGTTGTTACTGAGTGCGCGCCAGCGAGTAGCGAAAGGTGGGTTAGCATCGCACCTTTCGGAAACCCCGTCGTACCGGATGTGTACCCAATGCTCGCGAGATCGCTTGCCTTTGATTTCGCAATCTGCTCCCTAAGGAACAAATCAGCGTCGACCGAGATTCCTCTCAAGAACTCCTGGAGCGGGACAACATTTGCGGAGCCGCCCGCTCCCTTCCACTCCGGGTCGAGCACTATGATTTTCCTCAACTTGTCGGCCAGGCCTGACGCCAGGACAATATTGAGTTGAAGTTCGCTCCCGACAAAGACGAAGGATGCTCCGGAATCGCTGAGGTAGTAGCCAACTTCTTCTGGCGATGACGTAAAATAGACGCCGACCATCACTCCGCCGGCGCAGATCGTCGCCATGTCCGCAAGCAGCCACTCCTGGGACACGTCTCCCATGATGGCCGCACGGTCACCGTGTTTGAATCTGGCTCTCTGCAGAGCCGCGGCCAAATTGGCGACCAGATCTGAATACTGCCTCCAGGTTGTCGCAGTCCATTCGCCCCGGCGCTTCTGCTTGAATGCTATCTCGTCCGGCCGCGCCGCTCGTCGAGAACTCAGAAGCTGCGGAATGGTTACATCCGCGAACTGAGCCCCCGACGTGAAGTGTTCGACGTCCATTTCACCGCTCCGCGAAACGCTTGCGCTTTTCGGCGAACGCGGCGACCGCATCCCTCCGCTCAGGCGATGCGAAAGTGATGGTCTCCAGAGCAGTCGACGTATCCAGCAATAGGTGCGCGTATTGCTTGATGATCTTGTTGACGCTGTATTTGGTCCAAATGATCGCTTCCCTCGGACCGCTCGCGAGCATCTCAGCGTATTCGATCGCGGCCTCCTTGACGTCTCTGTCGGAAATGAGGTCGTTGATCATTCCGATGGAAGCCGCCTTCTCCGCGGAAATGAATTCGCCGGTCATGAGATAGTGTTTCGCACGGGCTGGTCCCATCAGAAGAGGCCAGATCACAGCCCCACCGTCGCCCGCGACGACGCCCGCCGTAACATGCGTATCGGCAAACCGTGCTGTTGGATTTGCGAAGATGACATCGCAGAAGAGCGCGAGCGTCGCGCCGAGACCAACGGCAACGCCGTTGACCGCAGCAATGATCGGGACTTCGACTTCCAGCATATTCCGAATCAGATGACGCCCACCTCGGGTCGGCGAAGGAATCGGGCTCTTGTCGAGCGTCTTCTGATCGCCACCGGAACAGAAGCCGCGCCCGGCGCCCGTCAGCACGATTGCGCGTGTCGCCTTGTCGTCGTCCAGCTCGACGAAGACGCGCTCCAGCTCGTGGTGCATATCCCAGTTGATCGCATTCAGGATTTCCGGGCGATTCATGGTTACGACGGCAACACCGCTCGGCCGCCGCTCGACAATCAGATATTTGTAGCCCTGCTTCGACATTGGTCTGCTCCCGTGTTTTCCTAGCAACTTTACTTTTGGGGCCGCATGGCGCGAATCTGACCGAGGATCTCCTCAGTCGGCCGCACGACATTGTTTCTGTCGTTGAAGTGCGGGATGACGTAGCGCCCGACCATTTCGATCGCTTCCATGATCTTCTCGTGATTCACGGAGTCCAGATGCAGAAGGACCTCGTCAACGCCCAATGCCTGGAACTTTTCGATCTGTCGAATGACGGTATCGGGGCTTCCGCAAACCGTAGTTGCCGAGTGATTGAGCAGATAGTCCCAGTCCTTGGCGGCGCGCTCCATGGCGGGTACGCTCTCGCTCATGTACGCGTAATCATCGGCAATCTTTGCCAAGCGCGGATAAGCGTCGGTCGAGATCTTCGCATAATTCATCAACGGCTCGGCGTAGTCTTCCTTCGCCTTCTGATCCGTAGGACCAATCCCAAAAAAGAGCGGAATGCCGATGCGTGGGCGCTCAAGCGGCCCAAGCTCGTCGCGCTTCCAGGATCGACGATAGGAGTTGAGCAGCTTTTCCTGGACCTCCCATCCCTGGTAGATCGAATTGCTCATGACAGCGAGGCCCTCGGCGCCAGCCCAGCTGTGACTGCGTTCGCTCGTTGCAGCGATGCCGATGACCGGATGCGGCTTCTGCAGTGGCTTCGGCACGAGCATTCGCGGCGGAACCTGGTAGTACTTTCCCTCGAAGGTGAAGATGTCTTCGCGCATCGATTTCTTCAGAAGAGCGATCCCCTCCTCCATTTGAGCGAGCGTCTCACCGGGATCGACGTTGAACGCACGCATGGCAATGGTCGTATTGGCTCGGCCGCCGTAGAACTCCATGCGACCGTTCGAGAGAATATCTGTCACCGCCAAGCGCTCCGCGGTCCGCAAGGCGTGATTGATCTTCTGCGGCATCAGAGTGACCGCCGGCCTCAGCTTGATACGCGAGGTAACGGCAGCGAGGTAGCCATAGACCACTTCCGGCGCCGAGCTCGAAATGCCGCCCAATGCGACGTGTTGTTCGGAGAGCGAGGCGCAATCGAATCCCATTTTTTCTGCGAGGCGCACCTCGTCCACCAGCTCATGAAGTCGGCGCGCATAACTCTGCCCGACCTGGGTTTCCTGCTCCGACCAAAACCCGAACGTAAGTGCCATCTTCTTAATCCCCAGGGAGTTTCGAGATGGCCTAACATTTCATAAGCACAGCAATATTTTCGTCCGAATGCAGGGTCTCGCGACGCAACTTTCCACATTTTGTGCTGTACGCAGCCGAACCGCGTCATGTCTCAGGACATCGACGTCCTTCGTCGCAACGACGTGGCTATTTACGTAGGGGATAGCGCTCGAAGAGCGGGATGCGCTCGATACGACCCGGTCTATTTGCCAAAAGACGCGACGAGAAGCTCGGTTATCGCCTCAAGGCATCGCTCGCCAATTGCTGCAGTCGACCCATGCGGATCGCCAATGATGCCGTTGGCAGTGACCGATTTGATGCCGTTTCTCCACATGGACTGAAGTTGCTCTTCAGACAACGCGCCAAGGTGCCCCGGCTCGAACCGATCCGGCCGCACGCTGTCGGGACGGAGATACAGCATGAGAGACGTCTCAGCTATGTCGGCATGCCCGCCGACCGCATCTGGGTTTGCACCGGCCTCTTTGACGGCGCTTCGCCACCTGTCGATCCAGGCGATCGAATCGGAGAATGCGTCGATCTTGACGTCTTGGGGAACTGCCTGCTTCAATCGAGGAAGCATGTCGCGCAGGATTGGAAAATTGCCGATGTGTCCCGAGAACAGCAGGATCCGCTTGAAGCCGTGCCGAGCGAGACTTGTGCAGTAGTCCAGGCAGATTGCTTCGAACGTTTCAGGACGAAGGGAGATTGTGCCGGGAAAGACGAGATGGTGAGCTGAGCAGCCGACCTTGATTGTCGGTGCGATCAAAGCATTTCCAAGATGCCGTGCCACCTTCGATGCGAGCGCATCAGCGTGGTCGGCATCCATGCAAAGAGGAAGATGCGGTCCATGTTGCTCGACGGCCCCGCACGGTACCAGGATCGTCGACGTCCCCTGCGCCAGGGCGGCCGACACTTGCTCAAAATTCATCAACTCCAGTCGAACTTCATCGGAAGAAGCGAATTCGGTCATCGATGCCTACTTTGCGTTTTTCGACAGAAATCGGGCCCGCGCGTCTGCCGAACTGTCTCCCGTCAGGTAGGCCCCAAGATCCTCAATTGTCATCGCCTCAAGGGAGGCGTCGTCCATCTGGTCCGTCAGATTCAGCGAGCGCTTGATGGCCGCAAATAGCCTTTGATCCTTTCCGCGAAGGTGCTTACACACTTCTAACGCCCGCGACGTCACGGCCGAAGTCGCTGCAATCTCGTCGATTGCTCCGACCTCGAGTGCTTTCCTTGCATCGACCAGATCGCCCCAATATAGCAGCGCTCGCGCATCACGAAGTCCCAGTTTCTGCACTGCCTTCCGCATGCCTTTGGCCGCAGGCAAAAGACCATGGTTGATTTCCGGGAACCCGATCTTACACTCGCCATTCGCGATCACGTAGTCGGCGTGCAGAAGAAATTCCAACGCGCCGCCGACAGCGTAACCTCGGACGGCACACACAAGCGGCGCCGGATATCGCTCCATCTCGCAAAGGAGCGCATGGAACGACCTCATACGAGGCCGGGATATCTCGATGCCCGTCACTTCCTTTATGTCGCCGCCTGCACTGAAGAACCGGGCACCCTGGCCAGTCAGAACAATACCTGGCGGCGCCGCCTGGCTGCCAAGCGCCCGAAAGGCCTCCAGCAAGCGCTCAACTAGTCCGTTGTTTAACGCGTTTGCCGGTGGCCTATTCATGGTCATTGTGACCAGGTCAAGGTCGCGATCGATTAAGAGGGCATCATCCTGTATCATGAGTAGAGTCTAGGTGACGTACCTCGGAATTGATTGCTGTACACCGCTTCATCGTCGGTAGGCATCAACACAAAAGGTTGCCCCAGTGGCACATCGCGGCATTATCTGCTTCGACCGCTGTGCAATTCCGCTGGTCCGTGGGACCGTTGAGTAAGAGAGAGCACAGTGCTGCGCAATTTGCGCCACAGCTCCGCTACATTCCGAGATATGCGCGTTGAATCTCGGAATTGTTGAGCAATTCGTGACTCGATCCGTGCAGTACGATTGAACCATTCTCCAGGACGTAGCCGCGATTGCTCAAGGCAAGCGATTTCGCCACGTTCTGTTCGACCAGCAGCACTGTAATGCCTTGCTCGTGGAGCGATTTCACTACGCCAAACATCACGTCCGTAAGTGCAGGCGATAACCCAATCGACGGCTCGTCGAACATGACGATTTCGGGCTTCGACATGATCGCACGTCCGATCGCCAACATCTGCTGTTCGCCCCCGGATAGCGTCCCGGCCAGTTGCCGTCTACGCTCCCGCAGTCTCTCAAATAGCTGGTAGACGAACTCAAGCGTCTCGAGCTGATGGGCCTTCGCGCGCTTCAGCGATCCGCCTAGCAAAAGATTTTCCTCGACAGCAAGGCTGCCGAAAATTTGTCGACCCTCGGCGACCTGCGCTATACCGCGTTCGCAGATCTCCCATGGGGGCAGCCCAGTAATATTGACGCCGTTCATTTTTACGGTGCCACTCGAAGATCGTACTATACCCGAGATTGATCTGATGAGCGACGTTTTCCCTGCACCATTCGCCCCAACGACGCAGATCAACTCTCCTTTGTGTATCTGCAGCGAGACACCGTTTAATGCGCTCGATCCGTCGTAGGCAACAGAGAGCCCGTCAATCGATAAGAGCGCCGCGTCAAGCATGGAAGCCTGCCCCTAGATAGCTATCAAGAACCTTCTGATCGGCAACCACTTCTGCGGGACTTCCCTCCGCGATCTTGGCACCGTGATGAAGTACGACGACGTTCGACGCGACTTCCATCACGATCCGCATGACGTGTTCGACCAGGAGGATCGTCAGGCCGCCTTCGGCAAGTGTCTGCAGCACTCGGACGACACCCGCCGCTTCTGTCGGTCGAAGGCCCGCCATTACTTCATCCAGCAACAGCAGTTTTGGCCGGGTGGATAACGCCTTCGCCGTCTCCAGCATTTTCCGATCCGGAAGCGTTAGCTGGTCCGTCCGCGCATTGGCCTTGCCGGCAAGTCCGACGCTTTCAAGGGATTCGTAGGCTTTCGATTTGGCTTCCTTTACGCTTTTGGTCCAGCTGAAGGCGCCCACCATTGCGTTCTCGAGCACGGACATATCGCGCATTGGTCGAACGATTTGAAATGTTCTTGCGATACCCATCCTGCAGACAATTTCCGGAGGGGTACTGTCGATCTGGCGTCCTTCGAAGAACACCTGCCCGCTGGTCGGGCTCAGGGAGCCGGCGACAAGGTTGAAACAGGTCGTCTTTCCCGCGCCATTCGGCCCAATGAGCGCAGTAATACGTCCGGCCTCTAGCGTGAAGTTGACGTCCTTGACCGCAACCAATCCCCCAAACGATCGAGAGAGGTTCTTTACTTCCAATAAAGCCGTCATTCCTCGGCCTTCCTCAGATGCGGCAACCACAGTCGGGATGGCGCCTGAATTGCTTTGCAGAGACGCACGATCGCCGGCCAGATGCCATCTGGCAGAAACCAGACGACCAAAATGAGGACAATACCGTACGTGATATTGTTCAGCCCCGGAATCCGAAGATTGTCGCCGATGGCACTCATCAAATGGTTCAGAGGGATCGCGGCAAGCGAGCCAATCAGAGGACCGAACGTCGTCCCCAGCCCACCGACCACAGGTCCGATCAGCACATCAACGGAGAGCCCCATACCCATGATCGAGTCCGGGAATATCGACCCTTGCACGAGTCCCAGAACCCCACCGCCGGCCGCAGCCGCTGCGGCGGATACGGAGATCACAAGAATTTTGTGTCGGAAAGTGCGGACGCCCAGCGCTCGTGCGGCCGGTTCATCGTCTCGCATCGCTCGCCACACGTATCCGAGGTAGGATCGTGAAATGAGTCCGGTTCCTATAATTCCCAGCGCGGCCAGTGCGAGCGCGACAAAGTAATAGAAGCGGGCTCCACCCCGGAGCATTGAGAATTCGATCGCGCCAGTTGGCGCCGGAAAGAACAACCCTTGCATTGCGCCAACGAACTCCCATCCACTGAACATGAGCCTGGCGAACTCCGCAGCCGCAATCGTCAACAGCGCGAAATAAATTCCGCGCACTTCGAAGCGGAAGCTCAGCCACGCCAATGCCGCACCGACTGACCCGGCAATGATCATTCCAAGGAAGAGGCCAATCCACGGCGAGATTCCGTACTTTACGTAGAGGACGCCAACCGAATAGGCCCCTAGCCCAACAAAAAGTGCATGGCCAATCGATAGCTGGCCGCCGATTCCAAGCATCAAGTTCCAGGACTGCCCCAGGAAAGTGAATAGCAACACAATCGTCATCAGTGAGATGAAGTACGGATCTGCAAATGAGCCGACTAACGTAAGAACGACGAAGACCATCGCTCCAGCAAGCCACCACTTCATTTCAGGCCCGCCATCAAATCTCTTTTGCACCGAAGAACCCTCTCGGACGGAAAATCAGGATGATGATGAGGAGCGCATAGGGAAGCGCGGTCTTCATTGACGGTGTGAACATCAGTGCCGCAATCGCCTCGGCGACTCCGATAACCAAGCCTCCCAGCAGCGCTCCGCTGAAGCTACCGAGACCACCGACAATGACTGTCACGAAAGCAAGAAGAGTGAAGTCAACGGCTAGATAGGGTTGGGCATCAAACAGAGGAGATATCAGCGCGCCGGCTACACCGGCGCAGGCAGCACCAATTCCGAAGGTCACCGCGTAGACCCGAGGAATGTTCAATCCAACGACAAGACCTCCCAACCGGTTGTCTGCGGCCGCTCGCAGCGCCCGGCCAAACGAGGAAAACCGGAGGTATACTCCCAGCAGAGCGATAAGCACACCCGCGGTTATCGCCGCCTGCAATCTCGCCAGATCGAGCGTCACGAAGCCGAGTGATACAGTGCGAAATGATAGTTGAGAAGCAGTCGGACGCGGGTCAGGCCCGAAGGCGACCAGAAGGACGCCGCTAAAGAGCAGTGATAGACCGATGAATACAATGAATTGGTAATGATGGGGCCGGTTGACGAACCGCTTCACTATCACCGCTTCCAGGAGGTACCCGAAAAAGAACATGACGACCGCAGCTATTGCTGCCGCTACGATAATCGGGACGTTCCAAAGACGAACCGCCCAGTATCCGATATAGACGCCGAAGACGACCATCTCACCGTGGGCGAAGTTTACCACCCGCATCACGCCGAATATGATGGACAACCCTAGCGCCACCAGGCCATAGACGAGACCAAGCAGAATGCCGCTCGCAAGAACGTTGAGCCAAAGTGACAACATTAGTGAGCAACGAGCGGTACGAGTGGACACCGCAGCCGGGACATTGGGATGCCTGAAGGCGCGACTGGCGCCTGCCCTCCATCGCTCCAAATCGAGATGACTTCGCTAATGGCTTTCCGCCTGATCCCCTCGACGTTCATCGCCGCCCCCTTGCTCCAGAATTGACCTTTGTTGGCGCTAAACAGCAGTTCATAGAAGCGGCCTGCTAGGATCCGCCACGCCTCAAGCACGCTCCCCGAAACCAGTCGGAGTTCTAGCGCTTCGGTACTGTGAATTCGCCATTCACATAGACAAGTGGTTCGCGATCCGCGTTTATCGCCTGCGCGACCACCTCACCGACGAAGATCGTGTGACTGCCAGCATCGTGAGAATCAGACAATCGGCAATCGAAGCTACAAATCGCATCGATCAGACTTGGAGCTCCCGTAATCAGTTCGCGCCACAAACCCTCGGTAAAGCGTATGTCACCTTTGCTGCCGTCCTGCCCGGAGAACTTTCTTGCCAGCTCGGCGTGATCCGCCGCAAGAATATTCCAGCAGAATGATCCGCTCTGCTTTATCGTATCGTGACCGCCAGCCGACTTGTTCACGCAGACGAGCACGCTCGATGGCTCCGTCGACAATGAGCAACCAGCCGTCAGCGTCAAACCGTGCCTGCCAGGATGCACCCCCGTAGTTACGATAGACACTGCACCCGGCACGTTGCGCATTGCACTCCGGAATTCCTTGCTACTGAACGCCGGGATTTCTTGACTAGGCATGGGCGACACTCGGAAGTTCATGGTGATAGGCTTCCCCGATAAATCGAACCGAAGCAAATTCAGAAAGATGGTTAGCTGCCGTTCTTGACCACGGCCTGAAAGAACTGAATTGTGTTGCGTTGCGGATCTTTCAAATGGGCCACCCGGCCATGCGCCCCCATCTCCCGAACTTCACCGACGAGCTCAGCGCCCACCGCCCGCGCTCGCTCAAGCGCAGCATCCATATCCTCCACCTCGAATACAACCACAGCATTCCGAGACTGCTCGGACGCGGATTCCGCCAGGCTTGCTAAGCAAAAGGCGGCCTTATCTCCTACGAACTGAATCCACTTGCCACGGTCGACAAAGCGGATCGTCAATCCAAGTGCTTCGTAAAAGCGGGCTAATGCTTCAGGTTCCGGAGCGGTAAGATAGACGTGCTTAAGCTTCATCTTCTCACTCCTTATTTGGCGTGGACCGTTAATTCGCGCCTCCGCCGCGGACTACAATTGTGTGATCATAGTTGCGCTGTCCCTTCGGCATTAATGTTCAAAGTCGTCACGCCCCGCATGACCAATCAGCATTTTATGCTGTTGCCTACGGATGCAAGACTCCGCCTTCGCTAGCCGGTACCGCGAGAGGATATGGTTTTGTTGCGGCTGGGTTCGAACTGCTCTGATCGAAGTGCGCAGGCCTGAGGCAACTCTGCCGCTTATTCCAGCGGAGCTATGGACAAAACGCTGGCACTGCAATTTCTACCCTGCGCCAGCTCTCGGATTCACCATTTCCGACGGCCGACCCTACCCTTTGTCGACTCGGCTGCATCTTTCTCAGCTCATCTCTCTCAGAACATAATTCTAGAATTTTCGCCTGTATCTTGCCGATGAGCGCTTCCGTTGCGCCCACGTCTATTCCTGCATGTCGCAGTCGAGACGCTTCCCTTCGGTGACGTCCGATCTGGACGCGCATGTGATCTATCTCATGACGAATTCGATCTAGGGTCGACATGATTGCTGCCTGCTAGTCATATTCGGACGAGCGCTCGGGGGAGCTTGTATTCAGGCTATGCCGCCTCGCTGTGCCCGAGCCGGGTATTGAGCTTGTGGATCAGCTGTTCCGCGGCTTCCGCGATCACCGTGCCCGGCGGGAAGATCGCCTCAGCGCCGGCGGCGTAGAGCGCATCGTAATCCTGCGGCGGCACCACGCCGCCGACGATGATCATGATGTCGTCGCGGCCATGCTTCTTCAGCGCGGCCTTCAGTTCCAGCACGGCGGTGAGGTGGGCGGCGGCGAGCGAGGAGACGCCGAGGATGTGGACGTCGTTCTCGACCGCTTGCCGTGCCGCTTCGTCGGCGGTGGCAAACAACGGCCCGATGTCGACGTCGAACCCGATATCGGCGAACGCCGAGGCGATCACCTTCTGGCCGCGATCGTGGCCGTCCTGGCCGATCTTGGCGACCAGGATGCGCGGGCGGCGGCCCTCGGCCTCCTCGAAGGCGTCGATCAGCGCCTGAACCTTCTCGACCTGATTGCCCATGCTGGACGCCTCCCGCTTGTAGACGCCGGTGATGGATTTGATCTCGGCGCGGTGCCGGCCGAACACCTTCTCCATCGCGTCCGAGATTTCGCCGACGGTGGCCTTCGCCCGCGCGGCGTCGATCGCGAGTGCAAGCAGATTGCCGTTGCCTTCGCCGGCCGAGCGCGTCAGCGCGGCCAGCGCGGCATCGACATCCTTCTGGTTGCGCTCGGATTTCAGCCGGCTGAGCTTGTCGATCTGCAAGCGGCGCACATTGGTATTGTCGACTTTCAGGATTTCGATCGGCACTTCGTCGGTCGGCTTGTATTTGTTGACCCCGATCACTGCCTGCTTGCCGGCATCGATCCGGGCTTGCGTCTTGGCGGAGGCCTCCTCGATGCGCAGCTTGGGCACGCCGGCCTCGATCGCCTTGGCCATGCCGCCGAGTTCCTCGATCTCCTGGATGTGGCCCCAGGCTTTTGCGGCGAGATCGCAAGTCAGCCGCTCGACATAATACGAGCCGCCCCAGGGATCGATGATGCGGGTGGTGCCGCTCTCCTGCTGCAGGAAGAGCTGGGTGTTGCGGGCGATGCGCGCGGAGAAGTCGGTCGGCAGCGCCAGTGCCTCGTCGAGCGCGTTGGTGTGCAGCGACTGGGTGTGGCCCTGCGTCGCGGCCATGGCCTCGACCGTGGTGCGCATCACATTGTTGAAGACGTCCTGGGCGGTCAGCGACCAGTCCGAGGTCTGGCTGTGGGTGCGCAGCGACAGCGAGCGGGGGTCCTTTGGATTGAACGGCTTCAGCAGATTTGCCCAGAGCAGCCGCGCGGCGCGCAGCTTGGCAACCTCCATGAAGAAGTTCATGCCGATCGCCCAGAAGAACGACAGGCGCGGCGCGAAGCGATCAACGTCGAGGCCGGCGGCAAGGCCGGCGCGCAAATAGTCGACGCCGTCGGCGAGCGTGTAGGCAAGCTCCAGGTCCTGCGTCGCGCCGGCCTCCTGCATGTGATAGCCGGAGATCGAGATCGAATTGTATTTCGGCATCCTCGTGGAGGTGTAGGCGAAGATGTCGGAGATGATCCGCATCGAGGGCGCCGGCGGATAGATATAGGTGTTGCGCACCATGAACTCTTTCAGAATGTCATTCTGAATCGTCCCTGACAGCTTTTCCGGTGGCACCCCCTGTTCCTCGGCGGCCGCGACGTAGAGCGCGAGGATCGGCAGCACCGCGCCGTTCATGGTCATGGACACGCTCATCTGGTCGAGCGGAATCCCTGCGAACAGCGTACGCATGTCGTAGACGGAATCGATGGCCACGCCGGCCATGCCGACGTCGCCGGAGACGCGCGGATGATCGGAGTCGTAGCCGCGGTGGGTGGCGAGATCGAAGGCGACCGAGAGGCCCTTCTGCCCGGCGGCAAGGTTGCGGCGGTAGAATGCGTTGGAATCTTCCGCCGTGGAGAAGCCGGCATATTGCCTGATGGTCCAGGGCTGGTTGACATACATGGTCGGGTAGGGGCCGCGCAGGTAGGGCGCGATGCCTGGCCAAGTCTCAAGGAAATCGAGCCCGGCGATATCCGCTTCTCCGTATGCTGACTTGACCGGAATGCCCTCCGGAGTCACCCACGGATCGACGGGAACAGAAGAGGCGATGACCGAGCACCTTTCGAAAGCAACATTAGCAAAATTCGGGATACCACTGATGGATGACATTTGAGTGCTCGCGTTCGATTGGCAATTATCCGAAGGAAATCTTCGGGTTTTGCATCCAGTCGTAAGCGGCACTTAGCGTCGCCAAGGCGTCGCAACTGACGTGAATGAAGCTCCCGATGCCAGCCCGCCGAAACGTGGCCTCGGATTGAGAGGGAAGTCCCGCCAAATAGACGTGCCTAGCACCGACTTGCTGAAGTGCTTGGGCCGAGATCTCGGCGCGCTCCGCATAGATCTTATCGCTGGAGCAAAGGCAGGCGAGTTCGGCACCAGAGCCCGTGAATGCGAGGGCAAGCTCGGCTGGGTCGGCGACGCCTGCGCCGTCGATAGCCTCAATTCCTCCGGCTTCGAAGAAGCTCTTCGCGAAGGTCGCGCGGGCCGTAAAGTCGGTCGGTGTGCCCAGACAAGCAAGAAACACTCGCGGCCGCACGCCGCCTAGCTTCAATATCGCATCGGACTTGTCGCGGAGCGATTCGAATGGTTCCGCAAGCCGGATCGGCGGCAATGCATCGAATACGAATCTCTGGTCCACGTTAGGCGGAGGGGCCATCGGTGTTACGTTCAGTACCGCCGCTGCGCCTTCGCCAAGGGTTGCGAATTCGCTCACTCCTGTCAGCGGGTCGCGGCGCTTCGCGAGATTGGCATCGCGCGCTCTGCGCGTAGCTGTGATCTTCGCCTGAAGCGTTCCCTGCTGGAGAGCCGCAAAGATGCCGCCCGCATTTTCAGTCTCTTGGAAACTCTTCCAGGCCGCGTCGCAAAGCTCCGTTGTTAGCGCCTCAATGCCGCCAGCACCTGCGGCAGGATCGCTAACCTTGGCAAGATTGCTTTCCTCCAGCAGCAGAAGCTGCGTGTTGCGAGCCACGCGCCGGGCAAACGAGTCTGGGAGGCCCAGCGCCAACGTGTGCGGCAGCACCGTGATCGCATTGGCACCGGCGATTCCCGCAGAGAATGTTGCCAAGGTAGCGCGCAACATGTTTACGTAGGGATCGCGCCGGGTCAACATACGCCAGGAGCTATCAGCCGCAATGAACAGCGGCCTTGGCGCGAGACCGCACGCGGATTCAATGCGCGCCCAGAGGAGTCGCAGCGCGCGGAATTTAGCCATGGTCAAAAACTGGTCGGCGTCAGCAGAGAGTCGCGCATAGATCATGCTTCGCGCTTCGTCCAGCGGAATGCGCGCCGCCTCCAAAGCGTGCAGATATGCCACGCCGCAGGCAAGCACGAAGGAAAGCTCCTGCACTTCTGAGCCGCCGGCATCATGAACGATACGCCCATCGCTCACGGCAAAGGGCCCCCTGAACCCCAGCGTTACAAGCCCCTTGATCGAGCTGGCAACGGTCCGCACGATTTCGTCCCAAGTGTATGGACTGCATCCGCGTAGGGCGCACGCACCCAGCGGATCGAGCCCAAATCGAATATCGCAAACGGCAGGATCGAGGCCGACCGACTTCACATATTCCGCGACATGGATCGCGGTCTTACTCCCGTGTGTACCAATCTGAAGTTCAATCCCAATGCCGGCATCAAGATGGACGTCCTTTAACGCTTTGGCGACGGCGTCCGCCGTTTGATCGAGGCCGAACCCGCGGCTACAGTTGGCGCCGGCAAAGACGAGCGCCAAGCCCGTCGCTCCGTTCTCCAGATCCTGAAGGGCCTGCCTGTTGGCCGTCACCGCGTCCGGATGATCGATGCGCTGCATGATCTGCCAAGGCGCCGCGGGCGCCCGCCCCTCGACAGGCGTAGTGTCTTTCGCGCGGAGGTAAATCGGCTCGATTCTCAAGCCGTCGTACGTCTTTCCAATCAGCTTTTCGAACGGCGCTCCCTTTAGCACGCCATCAACCAGCCTGCGCCAGTCGTCGCGTGAAGCAGGCGCAAAGCCCGATGCCAATGCAAACCGTTCGGTATTCATCAACCCCACTCAGTCCCAAGTGCCGCCGAGCTGACCAGCATCACTTCTGTCTGCAAGTAACCGGAATTCCTGCAGGAAGGCTGCCCATCTCAGGTCGCGATCTCTTGCAGTATTCAGGCAAACTCCAAAATCAGAGCGTCCACCGCCAGCGTCGCGCCGGCGCTGGCGTGGATCTTCTTCACGGTGCCGTCGTGCTCGGCGCGTAGCACGTTCTGCATCTTCATGGCTTCGACCACCGCCAGCGTCTCGCCGGCCTTGACCTCCTGCCCCTCGCTCACCGCGATCGAAACGACGAGGCCCGGCATCGGGCAGAGCAGCTTATTGCCGCTGTCGGAGGCCGTCATCACCGGCATCAGCCGCGCGGAGGCCGCCTCGGCCTTGGTCCAGACATAGACCGGCACCTCGACGCCCTGATGCGCGAGGCGGATGCCGTTGGCGATGGGACGCGCCTGCACCGCGACGAAGTGGCCGTCGATGGTGCCCTGCCAGACTGGATCGCCCGGCTTCCACGGCGACTGTAATAGATGCGCATTGCCGGCCTTACCCTCGGCATCGATGAAGCGGATCGCGATCGCCTCGCCCTCACGTCCGACCTCGAGCTGGATTTCCTGGCGGTCGAGCCAGACCGCGCGGCGGCGCTCGCGCTGCACGACGCGGCCGCCCATCTGGCCCGAGATCTGCCGCTTGCGCTCCCCGAGCACGTGATCGATGGCGGCACCGACCGCAGCGAACCGCCGGGCGACTTCGCCTTCGGGCACGCGCACCGCAAAACCCTTGGGGAATTCCTCGGCGATGAAGCCGGTCGAGAGCCGGCCTTCGCGCCAGCGCGGATGGTGCATCAGCGCCGACAGGAACGGGATGTTGTGACGGATGCCGTCGACATAGAATGCGTCGAGCGCGGTCGCCTGCGCCTCGATCGCGGCGGCGCGCGAGGGCGCATGCGTGACGAGCTTGGCGATCATCGGATCGTAGTGGATCGAGATCTCGCCGCCCTCCTGCACGCCGGTGTCGTTGCGCACGGTGATGCCGTCCTTGCTAAGCTTCGCCGGCGGACGGTATTTCACCAGACGCCCGATCGAGGGCAGGAAGTTGCGGAACGGGTCTTCGGCGTAGAGCCGCGATTCCACCGCCCACCCCGTGAGCGTGACGTCCTTCTGCGCGATGGCGAGCTTCTCGCCGCTCGCGACGCGGATCATCTGCTCGACGAGATCGACGCCGGTGACGAGCTCGGTGACGGGATGCTCGACCTGGAGGCGCGTGTTCATCTCGAGGAAATAGAAGCTCTTGTCCTGCCCGGCGACGAACTCGACGGTACCGGCGGAATCGTAGTGCACGGCTTTCGCCAGCGCGACGGCCTGCTCGCCCATCTTGCGGCGGGTCTCCTCGTCGAGCAGCGGCGACGGCGCTTCCTCGATGACCTTCTGGTTGCGGCGCTGGATCGAGCATTCGCGCTCGCCGAGATAGATCACGTTGCCGTGCTTGTCGCCCAGCACCTGGATCTCGATGTGGCGGGGATCGACGATGAACTTCTCGACGAAGACGCGGTCGTCGCCGAACGAGGCTTTCGCCTCGGCCTTGGCGAGGTTGAAGCCCTCGGCGACCTCGGCTTTGGAATGGGCGATGCGCATGCCCTTGCCGCCGCCGCCGGCGGAGGCCTTGATCATGACGGGGTAGCCGATCTCGTCGGCGATCCCCACCGCGTGCTTGTCGTCCTCGATGACGCCGAGATAGCCCGGCACGGTCGAGACCTTGGCCTTGGCGGCGGCCTTCTTGGATTCGATCTTGTCGCCCATCGCCGCGATCGCGCCCGGGTTCGGGCCGATGAAGACGATGCCGGCCGCCTCCAGCGCGCGCGGAAACGCCTCGCGCTCGGACAGGAAGCCGTAGCCGGGATGCACGGCCTCGGCACCCGTCTTTTTGCATGCCTCGACGATCTTCTCGATCACAAGATAGCTCTCGGCCGCAGCCGGCGGGCCGATCAGCACGGCCTCGTCGGCCATCTCGACATGGAGGGCGTCGCGGTCGGCCTCGGAATAGACCGCAACCGTCTGAATTCCCATCTTGCGGGCGGTCTTGATGACCCGGCAAGCGATTTCGCCGCGATTGGCGATCAGGATCTTCTTAAACACTTCTCGTCTCACAACGGCAGATTGTCGTGCTTCTTGGCCGGCGTCTCGACCTTCTTGTCCTTCAGCATGCCGAGCGCTCTTGCGATCCGCTTTCTCGTCGAGTGCGGCATGATGACGTCGTCGATGTAGCCGCGCTCGGCGGCGATGAACGGCGACAGGAAGCGGTCTTCGTATTCCTTGGTGCGCGCGGCGATCTTGTCGGGGTCGCCGATGTCGGAGCGGAAGATGATCTCCACCGCGCCCTTGGCGCCCATCACCGCGATCTGCGCGGTCGGCCAGGCGTAGTTCAGGTCGGCGCCGATTTCCTTGGAGGCCATGACGTCGAAGGCGCCGCCATAGGCCTTGCGGGTGATGATGGTGACGAGCGGCACCGTGCATTGCGAATAGGCGAACAGCAGCTTGGCGCCGTGCTTGATCAGGCCGCCATATTCCTGCGCGGTGCCCGGCAGGAAGCCCGGAACGTCGACAAGGGTCACGATCGGGATGTTGAAGGCATCACAAAAACGCACGAAACGCGCGGCCTTGCGGGATGCGTCGCTGTCGAGCACCCCGGCCAGCACCATCGGCTGATTGGCGACGAAGCCGACGGTGCGGCCCGCGATGCGGCCGAAGCCGGTGACGATGTTCTTGGCGAAGCTCTCCGCGATCTCGAAGAAGTCGCCCTCGTCCACGACCTTCAGCACCAGCTCCTTCATGTCGTAGGGCTTGTTCGGATTGTCGGGGATGAGAGTGTCGAGCGACATGTCCACCCGCTCGATGTCGTCAAAGCTCGGCCATTCCGGCACGCCATCCGAATTGTTGGACGGCAGGAAGTCGATCAGGCGCCGCATCTGCAGCAGCGTCTCAACGTCGTTCTCGAAGGCGCCGTCGGCGATCGAGGAGCGCGTGGCATGCACGGAGGCGCCGCCGAGCTCTTCCGCCGTGACGACCTCGTTGGTGACGGTCTTCACCACGTCGGGACCGGTGACGAACATGTAGCTGGTGTTCTTCACCATGAAGATCAAGTCGGTCATCGCGGGCGAATAGACGTCGCCGCCGGCGCAGGGGCCCATGATCACCGAGATCTGCGGAATCACGCCCGAGGCGAGCACGTTGCGGCGGAACACGTAGGAATAGCCGGCGAGCGCGGCGACGCCCTCCTGGATGCGGGCGCCACCGGCGTCGTAGAGGCCGATGATTGGCGCCCGCGCCTTCATCGCTATGTCCTGCAGCTTCGTGATCTTCAGCGCATGGGTCTCCGACAGTGAACCGCCGAACACCGTGAAGTCCTTGGCGAACACGAACGTCTTGCGGCCGTTGACGGTGCCCCATCCCGTGACGACGCCGTCGCCGGGCACCTTGGTCTTCTCCATGCCGAATTCGGTGGAGCGGTGCTCGACGAACATGTCGAATTCCTCGAACGAGCCCTTGTCGAGCAACAGCTCGATGCGCTCGCGTGCCGTCAGCTTGCCGCGGGCGTGCTGCGCCTCGATGCGCTTCTCCCCGCCGCCGAGCTTTGCGCCGGCACGACGGTCTTCAAGGATTTCAATGGTCGAGATCACGGAACTCTCCCTCGGTGGCCTGCCGTTGCGGTACGGCGGACCTGCTTCTCCCGCGATACACACCCAATATCGGCCTTGGGAAGACTTGAAGACGCGCATTTGCACATGTTACAATTTTGCAAATAGCAAATTGCGAAGTTGCAAATGGCCGGCAAGCTTTTCATCGGGCGACGATTCCGCGAGGTGAGGGAGAGCACGAAGCTCACCCAAGCGGCCTTCGCTGAGCGGCTGGGAATTTCCCTCAGCTATCTGAACCAGATCGAGAACAATCAGAGGCCGGTTTCGGCCTCTGTCTTGGTGCTTCTTGCGGAACGTTTTCAGATCGACCTCAGCTCTCTGTCGATCAACGACAACGACAGGGTCATGTCGATGCTGACGGAAGCGCTGGCCGATCCGATTTTTGCGCCCTACGCGCCCAACATCCAGGAGCTGAAACTCGTCGTTCAGAACGCGCCGGGTTTTGCGCAAGCGCTCCTCAACGCTCACCAGGCGTACCGACGCAACGGCGAGCAGCTCGCCAGTCTCGACGGGCAGATCGTCAACTGGGCTGGCGAACCGACGGCTTACGAAGAAGTCCGCGATTTCTTTCATCTGGTCGACAATTACGTCCACGAGTTGGATACCGCGGCCGAGGCCCTCGCCGGACGCCTCAGCATTCCCGACAGCAATACGACCACGGCACTGGTCAGCCACCTGGACTCCCGACACGGAGTGCAGATACGCCAGAGCGGGCCCCACGAAACGTCGTTACGGCACTTCGATCGTGCATCCCGCACCTTGTGGCTGAGCCCCTATCTTCCCACGCCAACCCGAAATTTCCAGATTGCGCTCCAAATCGCCGCCCTCGAGGAGGAAGAACGCATTGGCCAGATTGCCGACCAAGCGGCTTTTCGATCTGGCGATGCGCGGAATGTTTGCGCGGCCGGACTGCGTAACTACTTCGCCGGCGCTCTCATTCTGCCCTATCAACGATTCCTGCAATCCGCTCGAGATCTACGGCACGACCTGGAGCTGATCGCCACCAGGTTCGGCGCGAGCCTCGAACAGGTCGCCCATCGATTGTCGACCCTGCAACGACCCGGCTCCAAAGGGGCGCCGGTCTTCTTCGCTCGGCTGGACCGCGCCGGAAACATCACAAAGCGACATAGCGCGGCAAAGCTGCAGTTCGCACGTTACGGCGCGGCGTGCCCTCTCTGGAACGCTCATCAAGCGTTCGAGGCACCTAGTCAAATCATCCGGCAACTCGCCGAGACGCCAGACGGAGTTCGATTTCTTTGTATTGCAACCGAACTTTCGAAGGGTCGGGGCGGCTTTGGCTCCCCTCGGCCGCGCTATGCCATAGCGTTGGGGTGTGAGGTCTCCTACGCCAAGGATTTCGTATATGCGGATGGGCTCGACCTGACGAACAAGGGCGCCTACGACCCAATTGGTATCTCTTGTCGGATCTGCGACCGTAGCAGCTGCCCTCAGCGAGCGATTCCTCCGCTTAACAGCAAGCTTAAAATCGACCGGGACCGCAGGGATATATTGCCATACCACATTTCGAGCTAGATCGTAGCGAGAGATAGTGCCGACCTCAAGATGACCGTTCCTGCTTGCCACGCGACAGTGTAACGGCTCTAAGAAAGCCGAGAGCAAAGGGGCGTTGACTTTTCACTTTGCGACGATGCACGGAACCACCTGTCTCGCAGGCGCCAGCATGACTACAAGCCGGATGGCCGGTCATTAGGGCGATGCGCATCACGATATCGGCGGCGAAGGCCGCCCATCATCCCAGAGCAAAGCAATGCAGGCGAAAAGCGATTGCTGATTCTGCAAGCGCATTGCTCAGGGCTTTGGCAATTGGCAGACCTTTCGAAGCTTCGCGTTTGGCGCAGGCAATTAGATTGTCCGTTTTTCGATATAAGTCGTCATTTTATCGAAATTCTACATCCCCGGGCAGCGGTTAGCATTTGTTTCATCGAGATGTCATCACGCGAGATAACGCGAGGGGCCGGGCCTCGATGCATTGATGAACGCTTGCCCACAGGAGGAACCGATATGACGACGACGGCTTTGGATAGGATCGATATCAAGATCCTGAACGAACTGCAGCTGAACGCCAGCTTAACCAACGTGGAGCTCGCTTCCCGCGTCAATCTCTCACCATCCCCCTGCCTTGCTCGAGTGCGCACGCTCGAAAAATTGGGAGTCATTGACAGGAGAATTGCCGTGTTGGACCCGGCAGTTCTCGGTATCGGCGTCACTGCCTTTATACAGGTTAAGCTTGAAAAGCAGGCTCAACCGTCCCTCGACAGCTTTACTCGCACGATAGATCGCCTGAGTGAGGTGATGGAGTGCTATTTGATGACGGGGGATAGCGATTATCTTCTTCGAGTCATGGTATCAGACATCGAAGCTCTTGAAGACCTGATCGTGAACAAGCTCTCACGTATTGCCGGTGTTTCCAGCATTCGATCAAGCCTGGCGTTGAAGCGGATTTCTTACAAGACGGTGCTCCCTATCGACGCAAACCGTCCCGTTCAGATCAAGTCGGGCAACTTGGCTTCCAGGCGCATAGAGAGACCCGCCAAACCTCAGTATGATGCGCCAGCTCAGGCTCGGCTCGATGGCGGAATGAACACTGAGAACTCGAGAATCTTTGCTCACAGCACAGCAGGCCTTTAGCGCCGAGCAATGCGCGGTGTCGGAAAGGACCGTCTAGAACGTCTCCGGTCACGGGCAATCGGACGGTCCATTCGCGTGCATTCTCAATCGATCCAGACTAGACGACGACCAATCCGTTCGACGCCAACATGGATGAATGAAAGGGGATTGTGCAGCGCCAACCCTGATCTCCGTCTATCCGGACCAATAAAGACCTCCACCGGAACGATTCAAAATCTTTCTGTTTGCTTGAGATTCGATCAGCGGCGGCGGATAACCCGCCGGAGCGGACGCGTCGAACACCCCTTTGGCAATCGAGCGGACAAAACGCACTGAGGGACACATGACTGGGTCGATTTATGCCGCCCTGAAAGCATTCTCCGAAGGAGAGATCGTCGTCGTCACGGACGATGATGATCGAGAAGGCGAAGGAGATCTCGTCGTCGGAGCATCGCTTTGTTCAACCGACAAGATGGCGTTTATTATCCGCCATACCTCCGGAATCGTCTGCGCACCCATCACGTCCGAGCATGCGCGTCGATTGAGACTAGATCCCATGGTCATCAACAACGACTCCAACCACTCTACCGCTTTCACCGTATCGATCGATTACAAAGCTGATGGTGGGACCGGGATCTCAGCTGAAGAACGCGCATCCTGCTGCCGAGCCCTGGCTAACCCCAACGTTGGTGCAAGCGACTTTGCACGCCCAGGCCATATCTTTCCTCTTATTTCAAACGAGGGCGGCGTCCTGATGCGGTCGGGTCATACCGAGGCTGCGGTGGACCTGTGCTTGTTGACCAGACTGGCTCCGGTGGGAGTCATTAGTGAGCTGATGAACGACGACGGGTCCGTGATGAAGGGCTCGCAAGTTCGAGATTTCGCAGCCAGGCACGCTCTGAAGCACGTAACGATTGCCGACATCATCGGCTTTCGTCAGGCGCGTGAGAAGCTGGTTGAAAGGGTCTCAAGTGTGACGGCCGACAGCCCAATTGGTCCGCTGCAGGGATATTCATACCGTACGCAGTTCGATCCGATCCACCACGTGGCATACGTATATGGCGAGATCGGCGACGGCAAAAACGTACTGACGCGATTCTACAAGCCGAACGTCATACGGGACATGTTCTCGGGACAGGTCCAAGCAAAGATGAACGTTGTGCTGCAACGCTTCAAGGAGAACGGAAGTGGTGTGCTCATCTATCTAAGAGACGGCGCGGCTGGTGTTCCGCCGGAACCCCCGCTCCCATCGTCCTCCTCTGAAGAGCACCGCAATCGGCAGTGGCGCGAGATCGGCGTTGGGGCGCAGATATTGCGAGATCTCGGCATAACCTCCATCCGCCATCTGACATCGTCTACCCATCACTTCAAAGGGCTTGCGGGATTCGGCATCGAGATCATCGGAAACGAGCAACTCTGATAGACTTGGTCCCGGTCATGAGATTACCGGTCCTGTTTACGAGCAGCGAAACATCGTCGCGCGGGACCTTCGGGCGATCCATGACAGCGAGCGGCAATTCAGAACGCCACCTTGTCTAGCTGAAATGCACCTCGGGCGTCCGTTCGCCTCGCTTGACACGGTCGGAGAAATACCGCGCCGGCGATTTGCCGAGCGCTTTCTTGAACATCGTTATAAATGCGCTGACGGAGTCATAGCCGAGTACCTCGGATACAGATTGCACGGAATCTCCCGCCGAGAGTCGCTGAAGCGCAATGATGATGTGCAATTGTTGGCGCCATCGACTGAACGTCATGCCGGTCTCGGCGACGACGAGGCGCATCAAGGTTCGCTCCCCTAGTGCCATCGCCTCGCCCCATTCTGCCACCGTGCGGCGATCCGCCAGGTTTTCCATGAGGGCATCTGCAATCGCACGCAACTTTGAATGGCGCGTAGCCGGCAGATGCAATTGCTCTGCCGGCATCTCGATGAGTTCGTTCAGCAAGACCGCGACTACATGAGCCGTCGGACCTTCCGGATCATAGAGGGGCGCCAGTGTCGCCAGACGATGAATGACCTCATGCAGCAGCCGCGGAGCCGAAAACGAAGGCGCGACGGGAAAGGCGTTGCATGTGGCCCATTTCACTTCTCCGCCATCTTCTTGGCCGCAGCCGCGTGGATCGCTGCGCGGATGCGCGGATAGGTTCCGCACCGGCACAGATTGCCGGACATCACCTGATCGATCTGCTCGTCTGTTGGCTTGGAGATCCGTGTAAGAAGCGAGATGGCCTGCATGATCTGCCCGATCTGGCAATAGCCGCATTGTGGGACCTGATGCTCGATCCAGGCTTGCAAGACCGGATGCTGATCTTTGTTCTCCAGCCCTTCAAGGGTAACGACCGATTTGCCAGCGATCTCGCCAATGTGCGCCTGACAGGACCTCACCGCCTTGCCGTTGATGTGAACGGTGCAGGCGCCGCATTGCGCGATGCCGCAGCCGTATTTCGTACTGGTGAGGCCGAGTTCGTCGCGCAGCACCCAAAGCAAGGGCATCTCGGGAACGACGTCGACCTCGCGTTTAATCCCGTTCACCGTGAGCTCGATCATTTCGATATGTCTCCTAGTTCTCGTCGGCGCTAAGACGGCACAGACTGAGCGATATTCTTGATCCTCCGGCATCTGCTCAATCGTCGCGGTGCCCTCTCAAAATTATGTTCGTGGACTGGACACGGCAAACGTAGCCAAGATGTCGATTGCACGACCATCTCACGTCTACGGCTTCTGCGATCACTGCCGTACGCTCCGCTAGTTTCGGAATCTTGGCCAAGTAGGCCTCCCGCGGGGTAGGTAGGACCTTAGGCTGTCGGGTGGCGCAGACCAGTTAATCTAGGTAAAAATCTGCAATTCGTGGAAGCATATTGCTGAGGGACCTTGATCCTGCATGTTCGCTATTGGTCGTGTCCCATTGCGTGGTGTAGCTCGGTAGAGCAAAGCCGCCTGCGCGCGCTCCCCAATAGCGCCGTAGCGAGCGAGCGGCTTTGCGGGTGGTCACCGATGATTCGTCGGTAAGGTTTGGGTTGCGACACCAATCTGATTCGGGGAACCACCGATGACCGACGACATGATGAACCTCCGCACGCTTGTGGAGAAGACCCCTGCCCGCTCTTGCCGGCATGCGCTAGGGCGTTGCGCATGAAGTGCACGCGGCAGCGTTGCCAGGTGGCGTTGAGAACCTTTCCGACCGTGGCTTTGATCCCCTCATGGGCGTCGGAGACGACCAGCTTGACGCCGCGCCGGCCGCGCTTGGACGAAGCCGAGACTGACGTGCTCGCCTATATGACGTTCCCGCCGCAGCATCGGACCAAGCTACACTCGACCAACCCGATCGAGCGTCTCAATTGCGAGATCAAGCGGCGAACCGAGGTGGTCGGCATCTTCCCCAATGAAGACGCCATCGTGCGCCTGATCGGCGCGATCCTGCTCGAACAGAACGACGAGTGGGTCGTCCAGCGGGCCCGTTACATGACGCTGGAAACCATCGCGCCGTTGGGCGATGATCCCGCCGTCAGCATTCCGGCTGACCAGCCCGGTCCATGCCGGCGAACGCGGTGTCCCACCGCCAGCTACACCACGCCCAGGGACACGATCTCAGCGCGCTTATTCATTCGACGACTTTTCGGGGCAAGTTGTAAGTCGTTGAAATTTCTGGCGCTCCCTAGGGGAATCGAATCCCCGTTTCAGCCTTGAGGGAGCATGGTGTCATCACCCGTTCCAAGTTGAGTTCGATTAACCGGCGGATCCGGAGTCCGTTCATTTTCCTTCACCGACTGCGACCTACAGGCCGGACTAAGCGGCATCTGGCCCAGGCACGTGAATTTCGGTCGCGCTTAAGCGAGCGCAATGCACCAGACCAGCGCTCTCGTGGTAGCTACTTGGTAGCTACGACAATCCGCCAGCCTTCGATGTCTTCCGTAAACTTCTGATTTTGCTGGTACAGTTGGGTGGGCTCGAACCACCGACCTCCTGTTCCACAGACAGGCGCTCTAACCAACTGAGCTACAACTGCATCGTCGGACGAGGCCGTGAAACGGGCCTCTCGAATGGGCCGGAAACTAGGTGCAACGTCCCGCTTTGGCAAGGCCGAACGCGGTACTTTCCCCGCGCCCGAGAAATCCAAAACCCATCGAAAACAAAAGGCCCGAGCTCGGCAGCCCGGGCCTTTTCAGTGATTTTGCCTCGATCAGGCGGCGGGCTTGTAATATTTCGAGGCGCTGGCCTTGATCGGCTCGGCGGTCTGGCTCGCGACCTTCTGGCTGAGTTCAGTCAGCTCCTTGGCCTGGGCGCCGAAGGTCTCGAAAGACTTGCGCGTCTGCGCGGTCCACAGTTCCAGCGCCTCCGAGGGAGTCTTGGCCCCCAGCAGCTCCTGGGCGAAATCGAGCGCCGAGGTGGTGTTGGCCTTTACGAATTCCATCAGCTTGGCAGTATATTCGCTCGCGCCCTTGCTGGCGCTGGTGAACACCGCCTCGATAGTGCCGTTATGGGCCTCGGCGGCGTCCTTGAACTTGGCGTAATTATCGCGCGCCTGGGAAACGCCCTTTTCGGCGAACGCGCGCATCTGCTCGGGAACTTCGAACGGGATGATCGAAGCGGAAAATGGATCAGTCGAACTGGTCATCGCATGCATCCTTCGCAACGGGGTAAAGTCCGGTGACCCCATCGCGAACGTCGTCGGCCCGCGAGGACCGAAAACGGTCGAATTGGATCACGCTGCCTAGTTCCTAGTTCACGGAATGCCCTGTCCCTGGGCAGGACAAGTAAACCTCTTTATCATGTCAATTTTGTGCAACGCAACGTTAAATCGATGCGGTGCGACGTCCGTCAGCTCGGGTTTCCGACCAGCGGTAAAAGCCGCGCCAAGCCTCAGGATTTCGGCCTGAACGCGTCCATCGCGGCGCGGCTGACGACCTGGCCCATTTCGCTCGCCTGCTGCGCCAGCGCACGCATCTGGCCTTGCACATATTCGCTGTGCAGCCGCATCACTTCGCTGACGTCCTTGGCCTTCACGAGCTGTTCCGCATAGTCCAGCGACGCCTTGACGTTGTTTTCGGCGTAAGTGAAAGCCTTGCTTGAAATGTCCTTGGCGCCAGCGCGAACCGTGGCGCCGCGTTCCTCCAGCGTGCCTGCGGTCTCCTGTGCGCTGGCCAGAAACTTCTCGAAGGTCTTGCGGGCCTGCTCGAAGCTCGCCTCCGCCATCGATCGCACTTCCTTCGGAATGTCGAAACGGTCCCGTGCATCGTTGCTCATGATCCACTCCTCGTCCTCTGTCGGGCCTTTTCCGGCCCTTTCCTCCCGTTCGGGTCGCATCAGCCTACCGTCAAAAGACCTCGCCCGAATGACCTGACGTTCTTGCCATCGTGGACCCTTGACGGCGGTTTGCAAGGTACAACGCGAAAGCGGGCTTGATCGTTCGGCCCAGTTAACGTTATCGCGGCTTGGATCGTGGATGCTTTGGCGAGGCCGTGGACCGGCTGCGTCGCACTTGCGATACTAACGGTCTGTTAAGGCTGTCATCGTTTGGCCGCCGATTTCTTTCAGCCATCGGCGAGCGAGAAGCGAAACCGTGCGGTCAAGTTGTCGCGATGAATAGTGCGGAATTCCAGTTGCAGGGCCTCGGCGATCCGCGGCTGGCGGTGCATGCGACGAGCCCGCTGCCCACATGGCTGTGGTCGATCGACGGCACGCGGGTGCTATGGGCCAATCCGGTCGGCGCGCAATTGTTCGGCGCCGAAACTAGCGCGGCGCTTTCGGAGAAACTATTCGGGCCGGCCGACCCGCATCGGCGGCAGATCGCGCAACTCGCCGGCCGGCTGCCGCAGAACAGCGCGGTACGGCTGGAGCGGCTCCGCGGCTTTGGCGCTGCACTCGGCATGCGCGCGACCTGCGCCTGTTCGCGGCTCGAATTTGCCGACGGCAGGCATGGCGTCCTGATTTCCGCCGCCAGCGGCACGGTCAACCGCACGATGCCGCTGCTCGAGCGGCTCGCGCGCCTGGTCCGGGGCGTCGAGGTGCCAATGGCCGCGTTCGCGCGCGACGGCATGTTCGTCGGCGCCAGCGATGCCGCGCGGGCGCTGCTCGGCTTCCGCAATCTCACCGAGGCTGGCCTTGACGCCGCGCGCGATGAGGCGCTCCGGCAGGGCCGGGTCGAAACCTCCGTTGGCATCGGCATGGTGCTGCAGCGCGTCGGCAGCGGCGCGGATGTCGGCCTCATCGCGCTGATCGTGCCGGAGGCCGCGGAGGCCCGGGCCAAGTCTCCCCCGCCGGAAACGGCGCCCGCCCCGGAGCCTGGGCCGTTCTACGAGCAGCCGGCTCTTTCAGGGGAAGCGCCCGCCGAATTCGCGCTGTTCGACGCGCTGGATCCGGAGCCTGAGGAAGCGGAGCCATCGCCCTTCATCGAACCGGTCGCTGACGAGCCGGCGGCGCCGGCCGCAACGCCCCTGTTCTACACGACACCGGATGAACGCGCGCCCGCCGGCGCGTCCGAGAAGACACCATCATGGCATGACGAGCCGCTGCCGAACACGCGCCGCTATCCGCTGCGCTTCATGTGGCAGATGGACCGCGAGGGCCGCTTCTCGCTCGGCTCGGACGAGTTCACGCGGCTGATCGGCGTGCAGACGGCGACCGGCTTCGGCCGGCTGTGGAGCGACATCGCCGAAACGTTCGGCCTCGATCCCGAAGGCCTGATAATGAAGGCCTTTGCCACCCACGACACCTGGAGCGGCATCACGCTGAACTGGCCGGTCGACGGTGGCGGCCGGCTGCCAGTCGAATTGTCGGGTCTGCCCATCTTCGACAGCGCGCACAATTTCGCCGGCTATCGCGGCTTCGGCGTCTGCCGCGACTTCGACGCCCTGGCGCGGCTGGAGGCGCTGCGCCGCTACGAATTTTTCAGTGGACCACCGGCCCAGCCCCTGTCCGCCGACACAATTCCGGCCGAGCCTGAGCGATCTGAGGTGCAGGAGCCGCCGCGCCCCGAGGTCTCATCCGGCGCACCGCCGACAGAGCCCGCCGCGACATCGATAGCCGACGCGAAAGTGACCGAGCCGAAAGCGTCCGAGACTTCACAACAGACGGATCTGGAAACGACTTTGGATACGCGCAAGGACATGTCAACGGAAACGCCGATCGAGGCGCCCGGCAACGTGCTGCCATTCCGTCCGCCCGGCGAGCCGAAGCCGCCGTCGTTGACGCCGGTCGAGAACAACGCCTTCAACGAATTGGCGCGGCAATTATCGGAGCGGCTCGAAAGCCAGATGGTCGCAGCGTCGACGCCGTCCGCCACCGAAGAAGAGACGGCCGTCGAAACACCGCCATTGCCTCTGGATCCGCAGGAGCCAGCCTTCGAAGCGCCGAGCGCGGAGATCCCGGCGACTGCTGCGCAGGAATGGCCGACGGAGCCCGAGCCGCCACCGCGTGGCGAAGCCAGGCGCGACCGCGCGCTGCTCGACCTCATGCCCGTCGGCGTCCTGATCTACCGGCTTGATCGCGTGCTCTATGCCAATCGCGCCTTCCTGGAGCGGATGGGATATGAGAGCGTGCGCGCGCTGGAGGATGCCGGCGGACTGGATGCGCTCTATGTCGAGCCCGGCGTCACGGCCGCGAGCAGCACCTCCGACAGCGGCACGCCGGTGCGGATCGCGGCAGTCCCGCCGGACGGCGCGGCCGACCATGCAAGCGCAGAGGCGCATCTGCACACGATCTCCTGGGACGGCGATTCCGCGCTCGCCTTGATCTTCGCCGAGCGGCGCGACGAGGGCGCGGCCGTCGCGGCGGCGATGACGGAAGCACCTCCGCCGCCTGTACCGCCGGGAGCCGGCCTCGCCGATGCCGAAGAGCTCGGCGCCATCCTCGACACCGCGGCCGAGGGCATCGTGATGTTCGATGCCGAGGGCAACATCAATTCCTGCAACCGCAGCGCCGAGGCGCTGTTCGGCTATGACGGCGACGAGCTCGTGCAGCGCAACCTCGCCGATCTCTTTGCGCCCGAAAGCCAGCAGGTCGTGCTCGACTATCTCGAGAGCATCAAGGGCGAAGGCGTCGCCAGCCTGCTCGACCACGGCCGCGAAGCGCTCGGGCGCGTGCGCCAGGGCGGGCTCGTGCCGCTGTCGATCACGATGGGCCGCACCCGCGCCGAGGGACCGAACTTCTTTGCGGTGTTCCGCGATCTGTCGCAGGCCAAGAACAGCGAGAGCGAGTTGCGCGAAGCCAAGCGCCTTGCCGAGCGCGCGGCAACCGCGAAGGCCGACATGCTGGCGCGGATCAGCCACGAGGTGCGCACGCCGCTGAACGCCATCATCGGCTTCGCCGAAGTGATGATCGGCGAGCGTTTCGGCACGCTCGGCAACGAGCGCTATCTCGAATACATGAAGGACATCCGCGCCTCCGGCGAGCGCGTGCTGGCGATCATCAACGATCTGCTCGATCTCTCGCGGATCGAGACCGGCAAGCTCGATCTCGCCCTCACCGACCAGAACCTGAATGAAATGGTCGAAAGCTGCGTCGCGGTGATGCAGCCGCAGGCCAACCGCGAGCGCATCATCATCCGCACCTCGCTCGCGCATATGCTGCCGCCGGTGCTGGCGGATGCGCGCGCGCTGCGCCAGATCACCCTCAATCTGATCGGCAATTCGATCCACCTCGCCAATGCCGGGGGCCAGGTGATTGTCTCGACCGCGCTTTCCGATTTCGGCGAGGTGATGCTGCGCGTCCGCGATACCGGCCAGAGCCTCAACGACAACGAAGTCGCCGCCGCGCTCGAGCCGTTCCGCACCCCGGCGCCGTCAGACCAGACCTCCGACAGCTCCGCCGTCAGCCTGTCGCTGACCAAGGCTCTGGTCGAAGCCAACCGCGCCAGATTCCACATCAAGACCGGCGGCCGCTCGGGCACCCTGATCGAAGTCGCCTTTCCCCATGCCGCCGCACGGGCGTGAACACATCCCGTAGTCCGGGTGGAGCGCAGCGCAACCCGGGACAGGTGCATCCGCGTTCACGAGCGGCCCCGGGTTACGCTGCGCTTCACCCGGGCAACCGCGCTGCGGGGATGTGTCGCGTCCGCGGGATGCGACGCGGCACAATTATTGCTCGATTTTCCCGACGTGAATGCATCGCCGCCTGATGCGCCTATTTCCTGAGCAATTTGATTTAACCTCATCGGACATGATCGAGGTCCCATGCGCTGCCTGGTCGTCGCCGATCTGCATTATTCATTGCCGCAGTTCGACTGGCTGCTCGCGGCCGCGCCGCAATTCGACCTCGTGATCTTTGCGGGCGATGCACTCGACATCTCGTCGATCGTCGACTTCCGCGCCCAGATCGTGGTGGTGAAGAAATATCTGGCGCTGCTCGCCGCCCGCACCCGCGTCATCCTCTGCTCCGGCAATCACGATCTCGACGAGCACAATCCGGACGGCGAGAAGATCGCGCGCTGGGTCTGTGACGTCAGGGAGCTCGGGATCGCCAGCGATGGCGACAACCTGATGATCGGCGGTACGCTGTTCACGGTGTGCCCGTGGTGGGACGGCCCAAAGGTGAAGGAGCGCCTCGACGCGCAGCTTCGCGAGGCCGCCGTCAACCGGCCGGCGAGGTGGATCTGGGTGCATCATGCGCCGCCCGCGAACTCGCCGACGAGCTGGGGCGGCAAGCGCTTCTTCGGCGATGTCGAGCTCTCGCAATGGATCGAACGCCATCGGCCATCGATGGTGATATCAGGCCATGTGCACCAGTCGCCGTTCATTCCTGATGGCTCGTGGTTCGACCGGTTGGGTGCGACCTGGGTGTTCAACACCGGCCGGATGCCGGGCCGCCCGCCGACATACATCGTGCTCGATTTCGACGAAGGCGCCGCGTTCTGGCTGGCGCCGGGCGAAGAGCAGACCATCGATCTCAATGCATCGCTGCAGCCGGCGGCTCGGATCGAGAATCCGCCGGCCTGGCTCACATCCTTGGGTCTGATTGCCGATCCGATCCTGGCGCGACCTGCATCGGCGGCAGGTTGATCATGCTCTGCAGGATCTCGCCGACCATCGCCAGATGCGTGCCATGATCGGCATATTGGTGCATGAGATCGGCGAGATAGGTGGTGGCGACGTTGAGCCGTTGCGCCAGGAGCTGCGCCAGCAGTAGCGACACTTCCGGCTGCTCGCGCAGGAACGCCGCCGCATCATCGAATTCATAGATCAGCGAGTCGGACGCCGCACGCACCGTTGCGGTGTGCGGCTGATCCAGGAGCACGCTCATCTCGCCGAGCACGGCGCCGGGCTCGGCGAGCACCACGACGACAGCGTCGCCCTTGATCACTTCCAGCCGCCCCTCGATCAGCACGAACAGATGCCCGGTCTTGCCGCCCTCGTGGATGATGAGCGCACCGGCCGGCACCTGCCGCCGAACGCCTCCACCGCAATAGTCCAGGATCGCGCGCATCAGAATGGTCACCTCCCCGCCGGGCAAAGACTAAGCGCGGAGCGCTCGCAGGGGAAACGGATTAGCTGGGCGCGCTGCCCAAATTGTCGGCAACCCCTTAGGCCGGCGTCGAACTGACAGCCGGCAGGAAATCGCCGATCGCATCGAGGAAGACTTCCGGCGCCTGCAGTTGCGGGACATGCGCGCAACCCGGGATGATCTTGAGCCGCGCATCGGGCAGGCCGGCCGCGACCTCATGCGACATTGGCGGTGGCGTCGCCTCGTCGTGCTCGCCGACCAGCACCAGCACCGGCCGCTTCACGCCTTGGAGCTGCGGACGCAGATCAAGACTGGCCAGCGCCTCGCAGGCGGCACGGAAGACGTCCGGATCGGTGCGCAGGAAGGCCTCGCGCCGATCCCGCATCAGCTCCGGATGCTGCGCCTGGAAGTCCGGCGCGAACAGCCGGCGCATCGCGACATCGGTGATGGCGGCCAACCCCTTGTCGCGCGAAAGGGCCGCCATGGTGCGAAACGCCTCGCGCCCGGCTTCCGAAAATGCCGCGCCGCAATCGGCGAGAATGAGCCGGCTCGCGCTCGCCGGATGACGGATCGCCATCTGCAGCGCGACGAAGCCGCCATAGCCATTGCCGAGCACGATGGGCGCTGCCCCTTCAGCGGCGTCCTGCACCGCCTCCGCCATCCGGTCGGCCACCGCGGCAAGTCCGCCCGCCACCGCGCGCGAGCGGCCGAAGCCCGGCAGTTCCGGCACGATCACGCGGAACGACCGCGATAATGCCGGCACGATCGCGTCGAAGCTCGCGCGATCCGAGAGCAGCGAGTGGAACAGGAACAGCGGCGGCCCATCCCCCGCCTGCGCTGCGTTGACGGTGCCGTTGGCAAGAAGCCGATCCATTGCCGCTCTCTTTCTAAAGCCGCGTTTCATCACGTCCGGCGTCCTCACAGGCCGCCGGTTTCCGCCTCGATGGATAAATCAGATTTCATATATTTCAAGCCTTTGAGACTTGACGTGATATTTCACAAGTGGAAGTCTATGGTCATGAACGAGCCAAAATCCATCCTTTTGCGCGATAATATCTACGAGCGCCTGCGCTCTGATATTTTAGCCTGCCATCTGGCACCGGGAGATGATATGCGAGAGCAGGATCTGGCCGAGCGCTATGCGGTCAGCCGCCAGCCGGTCCGGGAGGCGCTGCTCCGGCTTGAGCGCGAGCATCTGGTCACGGTGCAGCCGCGCCAGGGCTACCGGGTCAATCCGATCTCATTGTCGGATGCGCGCGACCTCCTGCGCTTCCGCCTCGCGCTGGAGCCGGCCTGCGTCGCGGAGGCGATCGAAGGCGCGTCCGACGCCACGCTGAAGGCGCTGGATCAGTTCCGTGAATTCTCCGGCAGCCACGAGGACTTCATCGCCTACAACCGCGCCTTCCATTCCGCGCTGGCGCATGCCTCCGGCAACCGCCGGATGGCGGCTGCGCTGTGCGACCTGATCGGACAAGCCGATCGTCTGGTGCGCGTCAGCGTCGCCAACGTGAAGAACCATGATCCGACGCGGCTGGTCGCCGAGCACGCCGCCCTGATCGAGGCGATGCAGCGGCGCGAGGCGCGCACCGCCGCCCGCATCATCAAGGCTCACATCGTCCAGACCGAAAAGCGCGTGCTGCCGGCGCTGAAGCGCAACGCCGTCGTCATCGTCGAAGAGAGATAGCCTATGAACATTCCATCCAAGCTGACGTCGATCGACGTCGAAATCCACGGCAACTTCGTCGACGGCCGCGAGATCGAAGCCGGCGGCGGCGAGATGCTCGACGTCCGCAATCCCGCGACCGGCGACGTCATCGCCCGCATTCCCAATTCCACTGCCGCCGACATCGACCGCGCCATGAAGAGCGCCCGCGCCGCCTTCGAGGGCAAGGCGTGGGGCGGCATGGACACACGCTCCCGCGCCAGGCTGATCAACCGCCTCGCCGATGCCTTCGAGGCCAATCTCGATGCGCTGTATCGCCTGGAAACCCTCAACAACGGCCGTCCGGTCAACGAGACCCGCGCCCAGCTTTCACGGCTGCCGGATTTCTTCCGCTTCTTCGCAGGGGTCGCGCTGGCGCGCCGCGACTCCGTGATCCCGGTCGAGGGCTCCTATCTCAACTACACCCTGCGCACGCCGATCGGAATCGTCGCCAATTGCACGCCGTTCAACCATCCGCTGATGATCCTGTGCAAGTCGCTGTCGGTGGTGCTGGCGACCGGATGCGTGACCGTGGTCAAGCCGTCGGAATACACGCCGCTGACCACCTTGAAGCTGGCGCAGATCTTCACCGAGGCGGGGCTGCCGCCCGGCGTTTTCAATGTCGTGCTCGGTCTCGGCCAGAGCGCCGGCAAGATGCTGGCGGAGCACCCTGATATCAACAAATTGGTGCTGACCGGCGGCACCGAAGCCGGCCGCATCGCCGGCAGCGCCGCAGCGAAAGTGTTCGCGCATCAGACCATGGAGCTCGGCGGCAAGACGCCGGTGATGGTGTTCGATGATTTCGACGTCGACCGCGCCGTCAACTATGCCACCTTCGGCGCCTTCATCGGCGCCGGCCAGACCTGTGTCTGCGCCTCGCGCCACATCGTACAGGCCTCGATCTATGACGAGTTCGTCGAGAAGCTGCGGGCCAAGACCCGCACGATCCGCATCGGCGATCCCTTCGATCCGGCAACGCAACTCGGCCCCGTGATCTCGGCGCGCCAGCGCGACCGCGTGCTGACCTATTCGCGCTACGGTCACGACGACGGCGCACGTCTCGTCACCGGCGGCGTCGCGGCCAAGGTGCCCGGCCATGAGAACGGCTATTTCGTCGAGCCGACGGTGTTTGCCGACGTCAGGTCGGAGATGCGCATCTTCCAGGAAGAAGTGTTCGGCCCCTTCACCTCGGTGACGCCGTTCAAGGACGAGGCGGATGCGCTGCGCCTCGCCAACGATTCCCCGTTCGGCCTTGCGGCCGCGATCCGCACCCGCGACGTCGCCCGCGCGCATCGCGTTGCGGCCGCGGTGAAGGCCGGCATCGTCTGGATCAACGATCATCACCGGCTCGACCCGGCCTCGCCCTGGGGCGGCGTCGACGATTCCGGCATCGGCCGCGAATGCGGCACCGAGAGTTTCGACGATCATTTCAACACCAAGAGCGTGATGGTCGCCACCCACGACCAGCCGTTCGACTGGTACCGCGACACGGCGAACCAGCGACGCTTGAACTAGCACGAGCATGATCCCGAAAAGTGGGTACCGGTTTTCGGAAAAGATCATGCTCAAGAAATAAAGTTAGCGGCCCATCGCCCAACAGAAGGCGGCCGCATCAAAGATCACAGTAGGGAGGAAGCGTATATGTCGACATCGGTCAACGCGGGCAGCCGTCTCGATCGGCTGCCGATCGGCCCATTCCACCGCCGGATCATGCTCCTGATCGGCATCGGAATGTTCTTCGACGGATTTGATATCTATATCGCCGGCACCGTGCTCGGCGTCACCTTGAAGACCGGATTTTCCACGCTGTCGGAAAACGCCGCATTCATCTCGGCGACCTTCGTCGGCATGATGCTCGGATCGTTCGCTACCGGCTTTCTCGGGGACCGCTATGGTCGCCGCTTTACCTACCAGTTCAATTTGCTGCTTTTCGGTATCGCCTCGCTCGCGGCTGCGTTTGCGCCGAACATGATGTTCCTGATCGTCTGCCGCTTCTTCATGGGCGTCGGCCTCGGCGCCGAGAACGTCGTCGGCTATTCGACCATGACCGAATTCGTGCCGGCGCGCACGCGCGGCAAGTGGCTCGGCTTCACCGCGGTCTGCGTGGTGACCGGCCTGCCGGCCGCCCTGCTCGTCGCCTCCGTCGTCGTGCCGGTGTTCGGCTGGCGCGCGATGTTCGTGCTCGGCGGCGTCGGCGCGCTGATCGTCTGGTACATGCGCAAGTCGCTGCCGGAATCGCCGCGCTGGCTGGAAGCCGTCGGCCGCACCGCGGAGGCGGAAGCCCTGATGCAGGCGATCGAGAAGGAGGCCGCGCAGGGCCAGCCGCTGCCGGCGCCTGCGGCTGCCGCGACCGTGCCTGCCTCGCCCGATCTCGGCACGCTGTTCACGCCGCCGCTGTTGTCGCGCATGATCGTGGGCGCGGTCTGCCTGATCACCATCAACACGTTGCTCTACGGCTTCGTGACCTGGCTGCCGGTGTTCTTCATCAAGCAGGGGCTTTCGATTGCCACGTCCTTCGGCTACTCGCTCTTGATGGCGCTGGGCGCGCCGATCGGCTCGGCCATCGGCGCGTTGACCGCCGACCGCTGGGGCCGCAAGCCGACCATCATCGGCGCATCGCTGATCTCGGTCGTGCTCGGGATCATCTATCCCCTGATTTCGGACCCATTCCTGCTGCCGGCCGTCGGCTTCGCCCTCACCGTTCCGATCTACGTGCTGGTGGCGCTCCTGTTCGGCATCTACATCCCCGAACTGTTCCCGACCGAAGTGCGCCTGCGTGCCTCCGGCATCGTCAACACGCTCGGCCGCGGCGCCACCATCGTCACCCCCTTCCTGGTAGTGACGCTGTTCGAGGCGCGCGGCGTCGCCGGCGTGATGGCGCTGATGATCGGGCTCCTCATCGTGCAGATCATCACGGTGTGGGGGCTTGGCATCGAGCCGCGGCATCGCAGCCTCGAAGAGCTGAAGAAAGACGAGACGGCTCCGGCTCTGGTGAAACAGGTGACGTGAGAGAAGCCTGTCAGTCCGGGTGCGATGCGTCGCATCGCCCCGGACTCACCCGCCCGCGTATAAGCTGGAATCACTCTAAATCACGTCGTTCGCGACATCGGGTCGCGGACATCTTGGCGTCGCCTGCGGTAGGCACTCCGGTACCGCGTGGAATCCTGCCGGAGCAGCCTCATGATCAATTTTCGTGTCCTCGCCGCGTCAGCCGCGGTGCTATGCCTGACTTTGCCTGTCGTATCGACCGCATCCGCCGACAATGGCGAAGTCAACGTTTACACCTATCGCGAGACCAAGCTGATCCAGCCTCTGTTCGATGCCTTCACCAAGGACACCGGCATCAAGGTCAATGTCGTCTCGGCGAGTTCGGGATTGGAGCAGCGCATCAAGGCGGAGGGCGCCAACAGCCCGGCCGACGTGCTGCTCACGGTGGATATCGGCCGCATCGACGAAGCCGTGCAGGCCGGCGTGACCCAGCCCATCAAGTCCGACGTGATCGATAAGATCGTGCCGGCGCAATATCGCGATCCCGACGGGCATTGGGCCGGCATCTCCATGCGCGCCCGCGTGATCTATGCTTCCAAGGACCGCGTCAAGCAGGACAAGATCACCTACGAAGAGCTCGCCGATCCCAAGTGGAAAGGCAAGATCTGCATCCGCTCCGGCCAGCACATCTACAACAACGCGCTGTTCGCCGCCTACACGGCCAAGTACGGCGAGGCCAAGGCCGAGGAATGGCTGCGCGGCGTCAAGGCCAATCTGGCGCAGAAGCCGTCGGGCGGCGATCGCGAAGCCGCGCGCGACGTCGCCGCGGGCAAATGCGACATCGGCATCGGCAACACCTATTACTGGGCATTGATGATGAACAACGATCCCGACAAGAAGCCATGGGCGGAGGCGACCCGTGTCGTCCTGCCGACGTTCGAGGGCGGCGGCACCCACGTCAATCTTTCCGGCGTGCTGTTGGCCAAGCATGCGCCCAACAAGGCCAATGCCATCAAGCTGATCGAATGGCTCGCCGGCGAACAGGCGCAGCAGATGTATGCCGACCAGAACTACGAATATCCGGTTCGGGCCGGAGTTGCCGTCAATCCCACCATCGCGGGCTACGGCAAGCTGAACGCCGACAGCCTGCCGATCGCAAAGATCGCCGCGAGCCGCAAGACGGCGGCGACGCTGGTGGACAAGGTCGGCTTTGACAACTGACCTCTCCGCCTCGCGCCCTCCCTCGCCTGCAAGCGGGAGAGGTGACTCCAAGGGCCGCTCCGCGGCGAGGTTGGCGAACGTGAGGTGCCGGTTCTCCCTCTCCCGCTTGCGGGAGAGGGTCGGGGTGAGGGCTCTCTCCACGACGGGACTCTTCTTGTGGAGAGGGCCCTCACCCCACGCCGCACGGCGGTCAGACCAATCGTCCCGAGCAAGCGTGACGCGACGCGCCTATGCTGGGCGGATCGCTGCGGCCATCGCGGTGGCGACTGCGGCTCTTGTCGCCGCTCCCGTGATCTCGATCGTCTCGCTTGCGATGCAGCCGGCGCCGGAGGTGTGGCACGACCTCATCAACTACGTGCTGCCGGCGGCGGTGCTCGACACCGCGCTCCTGCTCGCCGGTGTCGGTGCGCTGACGCTCCTGCTCGGCGCCGGCACGGCGTGGCTGATATCGCGCTATGATTTCCGTGGCCGCGGCACGCTGCTGTGGCTGATGCCGCTGCCGCTGGCGGTCCCGACCTATCTTGCGGCCTACGTCTATGCCGATCTGTTCGAGCCGCTCGGCCTTGTCCATCGCACGCTCGCGATCTGGCTGCCGCTCCGTGACGCGGTGGGGTGGCTGCCCAATCTCCGCTCGCTGCCCGGCGCGATTGTCGTGATCGGGCTGGTGCTCTACCCCTACGTCTATCTGTCGGCGCGGGCGATGTTCCAGTTTCAGACCGCCGAATTCGCCGAGGCCGCAAAAACACTAGGCGCAGGCAAATGGACCGTATTCTGGCGCGTCTCGCTGCCGATGGCGCGGCCGGCGCTCGCGGTCGGCGTGGCGCTGGTGTCGCTGGAGACATTGAACGATATCGGCGCCAGCGAATATCTCGGCATCCGCACGCTGACGGTTTCGATCTTCACGACCTGGCTCAACCGCGGCAGCCTCGCCGGCGCCTCGCAGCTCGCCTGCGTGATGCTGGCGATCGTCGCCGGCCTCGTCGCCATGGAGCGCTACGGCCGCCGCAACACCAATGCCGAACTCGCCGCCGAGAGCCCGCGGCTGATGCCGCGAACACCGCTGGTCGGCGCAAAGGCCTGGTCGGCGCTCACGGCATGCCTGCTGCCGGTGCTGATCGGCTTCGTCGTGCCGCTGCTCTATCTCCTGCATCAAAGCGTCAAGCGCGGGCTGCTCGCCGATTTCGATTCCTCGCTCTGGCGCCACGCGTTCCACTCGGTCGCGTTTGCGAGCCTCGCCACGCTGCTGGCGCTGCTGCTCGGACTCTCCACCATCATCGCCCATCGCTGGCGGCCAGGTCCGTTGCAGCATGTCGCGATGAACATCTCGCAGGCCGGCTACGCATTGCCCGGCCTCGTGATCGCGCTTGGCCTGCTCGCGCCGCTTCTCGCTGTCGACAACGGGCTGAACGTGCTTGCCGCGTGGACCGGACGATCGCTGCCGGGGTTGATCCTGATGGGCTCGGGGTCGGCCGTGGTGATGGCCTATGCGATCCGCTTCCTGGCGGTGCCGACCGGCCTGATCAAGGCCGGCTTCGAACAGATCCCTCGCGATTATGACGAGAGCGCCCGCGCCGTCGGTGCCGGACAGGCCACGATCCTGCGCTGGATCCATTTGCCGCTCATAAAGCCCGCACTGTTCGGCGCCGCCATCATCGTCTTCGTCGACTGCCTGAAGGAGCTTCCTGCAACGCTGCTGCTGCGACCTCTGAACGTCGAGACTCTCTCGACCTCGATCTACCAGTTCGCCAGCCGCGGCAGTTTCGAGGAAGGCGCCCTCGCCGCGCTCCTGATCATCGCCGCCAGCATCGGCCCGGTGGCGTGGCTGACGCGCTTTTCCGACGTGCCAAACGGGCCGGCGTGAGACCAGCACACTATTGATCTGCCAGGCCCGGCTTATTTTGTCGGAATAGCGGCAACAGCCCTTTTCTCGCAAGGGTCGTCAAATGCGCCCACAGCCAATGCGTGTGTTTTTGCAAAGCGGCATGGAATTGATCGGTAAATAGGATTATATTTCGGTAGTTGCGCGCTCCGTTGTCATTTTAAGGAGCCATTGATGCAATGTCTGCGTTGCGGTCGCCGAAATAAGGCGACCAATGAATATTGCGAAGGATGCGGGGCCGCTCTCGGAATTGAGTGCAGCGCCTGTCACCACGTCAACGGAGCGACGGCGCTTTTTTGCGGGCGATGCAGCGCCGCGCTGACGCCTGCGGCTTCGCCGGCATTCAATCAGTCGTGGCGGCACATCCTCACGTCGCTGAACGCCAAGGGCGGAGAGCGGAAACGGCTCACGATCCTGTTTGCGGACATCTGCAACTCGACCGGCCTGATCGATCGCCTGGGAGATCCCGAAATCGGCATGCGGCGCCTCCAACCCGTGCTGGAGATCATGAGAGAGGCCGTCATTCGCTATGAGGGTGTCGTCAACAAATCCCAGGGCGACGGGGTCATGGCGATCTTCGGCGCCCCGCAGCCCCTGGAGGATCATGCCGTGCGCGGCTGCCTGGCGGCGCTCGCCATGCAGGATGAGTTGGCTCGGCTGGAAGATCCCGATCTGCAAATCCGGGTTGCAGTTCACACCGGCGAGGTTGTCGTTCAGGCGATCGAGCACGGAATCTATCAGACCTACGATGCCGCCGGCGCCAATGTGCATCTCGCCAATCGCATGGAGCAACTGTGCGAGCCGGGGACCATTCTGATCTCGAGAGATACCTACACGGCAGCCAGGCAGTTCGTGGAAGTCGAACCCCTGGGCTCACAGACCATCCGCGGGATCGCAGCACCTGTTGAAATTTTCAGGCTCGCCGGCCTTCAGCACGCACCATCGAGCGGCGTTTTCCGCAGCGGAAGGCGGCTCAGCCCGCTTACGGGAAGAAGCGCCGAGCTCTCGGCTCTCGTCGCCGAGCTTGACAACACCATGAAGGGCGAAGGTGGCGTGGTCGGTGTTGTCGGGGAAGCGGGCATCGGCAAGAGCCGTCTCTGCTACGAGTTTGCCGAGAGTTGTCGTGCGAGGGGCATTCGTGTTTTCGAGGCACGTGTATTGGCTCATGGCAGGGCAACGCCGTTTCAACCCGTCCTGGAACTGCTGCGTGATTATTTCGGGCTTCGCGCCAAGGAAGCGGCCGATGTGTCTCGTCAACGAGTCCTCGACCGCCTGGCCGATCTGCCCGTCTCCGAGCAGATGTCGTCCATCATGCTGGAATTCCTGGGCCTGGCCGACGCACAACGACCGGCCATCAAGCTCGATCCGAAGGCCCGGAAAACGCAGCTCCTGGATTTTGTGAGAACCGTGCCGCATTCGCCCCGCGAACGCCCGTCGGTTGTCGTCGTCGAAGACCTCCACTGGATCGACGCCGCAAGTGAAGAGTTCGTGGAAGCGCTGGCGGATGCAGTCGTGGGCACCACGACCCTTTTGATCGTCAACTTCAGACCGGGATTTGCCGCGCCGCTGACGCAGCGATCGCACTATCGGCAAATCAACATGCGCCCGTTGCCGCCCGCGGAAGCGGCTGTCCTGGTGCATGATCATTTCGGCAATGATCCGTCGGTCGCATTGCTGAGCAGGAATATCGTGGAGCGGGCGCAAGGAAATCCATTTTTCATTGAGGAACTCGTAAATGCCCTGGTGGAACGTGGCGACTTCGAGGGAGAAAAAGGCGCCTACAGGCTGAAGGGCGGCATCGATACCGTCCCTCTCCCTTCGACTGTGCAAGCGGTGGTTGCAGCCCGGATCGACCGGCTCGAGGAAAACGCCAAGAAAGCTCTGGAGATCGCGGCGGTGATCGGTCGCGAGATATCGATATCGGTTCTGGAGAGGATCACCGGCTTTGGTCCAACCGAACTCTCGGAAGCGATCCATCATTTGAGGCAGGCTGAGCTGCTTTACGATGTTCCTCCGTTTGAACAGCGGCAGCTCGCGTTCCGCCATCCGCTGATCCAGGAAGTTGCCTACCGATCGCTGCTGAATGAGAGCCGCCGCGAGATTCATTTGAAGGTCGCACAAGCGATCGAAAGCCTCTTCAAGGATCACGCCGAGCAGAGGGCCGCCCTGCTCGCGTATCACCTGGAGCAGGCCGGCGAGAACCTCAAAGCGGCGCAACAGCACATGCGCTCGGCCGTCTGGATCGGCACGAACGATCCAAGCCAGGCGCTGAGAAGCTGGAAAAAAGTCCGCGAACTGCTGTCAAACCTGCCTTCATCGCAGCCGATCGATTACCTGAAGATGATGGCCGCCGGCCAGATCGTAAACTTCGGCTGGCGCGAAGGCATTTCGGCGCAGGATGCCCGCCTGTATTTCGAGGAGGCGAAACAACTCGCGTTGGCGCTCGGGGATTTGCGGGCGAATGCGCTGATACATGCTGCGTACGGCAGGATCCTGGCAAATGGCGGCTCGGCAGACGAGTATGTCGAAAAGGTCCGCGAAGCCAAGGCGATCGCCGATCAAGGCAACGATCCCAGTGTTCAGATCACGCTCAAGGCCGTACTCTGCCACGCGCTGCGGACGTCAGGCAAAATGTCCGAGGCGCTTTGCATGAATATCGAGGCGATGGATCGCGCGCATGAGATCGTCAAATTCGATCGGCAAACGCTCGGCTTCGACATTGACGTGTGGTTGACGGCCATGCGCGGGCAGACGCTGGTCATGCTCGGCAGAGGAGAGGAGGCACGCCCCTTTCTGGACCGCGTCCTTGGGCTGGAAAGCAGCCAGGTCGATGCTGTTCATCACCTCATCCCAAGTCTGGCCTACATGGATCTCGCCTGGGCGGAGGGAAACATGGGGCTCGCGAGGGAACACGCCGATCGCGCATTTTCGATCGCGATCAAGACGGGGAATCCATACCTGCGCGTCTACGCCCAGGCCTGCCGGGGGGTTTCCCACATGGTTGCCGGAAGGCTGACGTCGGCCATCGAGGATCTCTCCGATGCGCTGTGCTTTGCTCGATCGCGAAAGGCCGGACTGGAAAACGAACCACGTATTCTGGCCGATCTGGCGAACGCGTACAGAATGAATGGCGATCATGCGTCGGCGCTTTCTACTGTGGGCGAGGCAATAGAAATTGCGATGCAGCGTCACGCCCGTGTCCCCGAATGCCTTGCCCGCATCGTCCACGCAGATCTGCTGCTGAAGCAAGATCAACAAGCCGAGGGCGCAAAGGAGCTGGAATTGGCAGAGATACTGATGCAGGAGACCGGAGCTATGCTCTTCGAGCCGTTCCTTCGGATGACGTCCGTCAGTGGCGGCGACGGCAGCGGAAGGGACGATCTACAGGTTCTCGGCAAGATGTGAGTGGCCGGCCGAAAATCCGACGGCTGCAAACGTCTTTGACGTCCCGGGTCTATTGATGATCTTCACGCGACTTGCTCGCTTCAATGGTGACTTGCCCCGTACATTCCTCGCCTAAAATATTCCGCTTCGGCTGTAGGTCAAACCAGTGATTTAACTCGCGCGTCTCACGGCGAATAACAGGCGGGTCGCGATCGTCACGAACGTTTCCGTGCGGACGCTAGATGTGTGACTGACGAGCGCGCGCAACGCGGGCGACGAAGTCGCATGGTCCTGCGAGGCTGCGTCTCGCACATGGATTCTGCATTGGCTGCACTTGTCAAATCTCGGAATAAACGTTTAAATTGCAAATTCACTCGTTTGAGCCGAGTTGAGGTTGTTTTGAATGACCTTCTTCGGACCACATGAGGTTTCGTCGTCGCTCGCCGACACGGCCCTTGACTGCCGGAAGGTAGTAGCCTTGTCGCTCATCAAGCGATTTGCGGAGGTGTTCGACGAGATCGAGTATGAGTTGCTCTGGGATGTACCCATTATCAATGCGCAAGCATCGCGCCTGAGAGAAAGCAGGCGAGTGACTGTCTACGGCGGTCTAGCCAGACATCCCAGTATCACCGCGTCCGGGCTTGCCCTGATACTAGCTCACGAAACAGGCCATCATCTCGGTGGAAGGCCGCTCGACCCTGACTTGCGCTGGCCTACCTGGCAGGGGCAGGCGGACTTTTGGGCCGCCGCCCAGGGCATGCCGAAGGTGTTTGGATGGAAGGCGTGCAAAATGACGCTTCGGGGAGCGAAGCAAATCGCCGACCTGCACGCCGAATTTTGTGCAGAAGGCGATGAGCCCGACATCAGCGCGGCCGAACGCACGGCCATTTTCAGGGCTGGCGCTCTGGGCGAAGCCGCGCCAACAGTTTTGCAAGCCGCATTTCATCGGCTGCTAGATGGAAGGAAAGATACCAATTGACTTAGTGCTTTCGCAAAATTTCTCACCAACAGGAGAGTCCGATGGGTGCGCTGATTATTACGAGGGGCACAAGGCGACTTGCCGGTCATTACAACGAAGAGTTTTCAAGTTGGCTCACTTTCTACAAGAACAGAATCAATGTTTTTGATCGCGCTGGTCGAGATATCGACGTATGGGATCAGATCATTCAGGTTGTGACGGATCCGAGGCCCGGCATTGGTCATACCGAGCGCGCCGACAACCTCACTCTTTTGCCGAAGGACAATCCGGCGCATCCGAATTTGCACAGGAGATGGCGGTTCTTTCTCAAGAATGACCTGACCCAAGCTAACCGTAACAAACTGGCCGACGCGATATATGCAGCACTCAAACTCGACATTGCCTACATCGTGTTCGATGTCGTCCATGGTGCGCAACAGGATATCGACTTTGATCCCAACGGGCTCGATGAGGGGTCACGTTTCGCCAGGATTACCATTATTGTGACGAGGGCGATGGCTGCTGCCGGCGGAGGCAATGAGGAATTTCCGAGGTTGGACGCACCTTCGGCCGACCCCACTGATAACCAGGCTCCCTAGGAACCACACCATCCGATCAGCAGCAGGCGCGCCGAGTGAGGTGAACGCGGCTACTTGCCGCGAAACGGTCGTTTGCGCGTTTCGGGCTTCACGCGATCTTCTCATTGCCGGATTCTTTGCGTTGGCCGGAACGAGAAAATTAGCGAATGGTTTCAATGTGATTTGCCCTGTCCACTCCTCGCGCAAAAAACATTCCGCTTCCGTCGTCGGGCAAATCAGTGATTTAACTCCGCGCGTCTCAGCGCGAATGAGGGGCGGCTCGCGATCGTCACGAACGTTGCGGTGAGATGCGGTGGACGTGATGACGGCGTAAGACGAACGCTGGATATCGCGGACGGCGAAGTCGTGTGGTTCTGGCGCCCCGACGCTGGCGCTAAGTCCTGGGGGATGGAAACATCCCCAAGGGTGACGGTGGCAAGAAAGCCCGGTCACCGGGAAGAGCACGAAGTAAGCCGTAAACCATCGCGCAGGGAAAGCCGGTGTGAATCGGTTGAACCTGTGGCCCTACCCCCGTGCTTTTTGCTGCACGGGGCCCACGGGTGCAACCAGCACCCGGCTTTCCCTGCGCCCTCACTTCAATGCGAGGGCGAAACGAGACGCAAACCTCGGGCACATCATGCCGCGAGAACGCGGACTCACATCCTCTCCACCGTCATGCCCCACCAACGGGTCGGCGCAAAGCGCCGACCTGGTGGCGGACGATGACAGCGCAAGGCTGTTTGACAATTGAATCAGTATCTCCCCGCGTCGTCCCCGGGCGTGCCCCGGGACCCATAACCACAGGCCTTTGTCGTGTGCTCCGCCGCAACCGCTTGCTCGCGCCACAACACGTTCCTGGTTATGGGTCCCCGCCTTCGCGGGGACGACACCGATGCGGCCGTTGGGAGAATCCTAGGACGGGTAGAGCGAAGCGAAACCCATCCTACAGGACTGACGAATAGCGCAGCACTGGATGATGGGCACGGCGCTGTGCGCCTTTGCCCACCCAGCGCGTCCGTCAGGTATTCTTCAGCGCCACCCGAAACTCGGCTTCGGTCTTGGCCTTGACTTCATCGAGCGTGACGCCGTCGGCGAGCTCGATCAGTGCCATGCCGTTCTTGCCGTGCTTGTCGATGGTGAAGACGGCGAGATCGGTGACGACCATGTCGACCACATGCTCGCCGGTCAGCGGCAGCGTGCACTTCTTGAGCAGCTTCGGACCGTCCTTGGCGGAATGCTCCATCACCACGACGACGCGCTTCACGCCGGCGACGAGGTCCATGGCGCCGCCCATGCCCTTCACCATCTTGCCGGGGATCATCCAGTTGGCGAGATCGCCGTTCTGCGCCACCTGCATCGCGCCGAGGATCGAGAGGTCGATGTGACCGCCGCGCACCATGCCGAAGGAATCGGCGCTGGAGAAATAGCTGGTCGACGGCAATTCGCTCACCGTCTGCTTGCCGGCGTTGATGAGATCAGGATCCTCCTCGCCCTCGTAGGGGAACGGACCCATGCCGAGCATGCCGTTCTCGCTCTGCAGGCTGACGTCGATTCCTTCGGGGATGTAGTTCGAAACCAGCGTCGGGATGCCGATGCCGAGGTTGACGTAATAGCCGTCGCGCAGCTCTTTCGCAGCGCGCGCCGCCATCTGTTCACGGGTCCAGGCCATGGGACTCTCCTGTTAAATTTAGGCTGCGGGGCGCGGGCGGGTGTTGCGGAACTCGATGCGCTTCTTGCCCGTGCCGACCTCGACGATGCGCTTCACGAAAATGCCCGGTGTGTGGATGTGATCGGGATCGATCTCGCCGGCCGGAACCAGATGCTCGACCTCGGCCACCGTGATCTTCGCGGCAGTCGCCATCATCGGGTTAAAGTTGCGCGCGGTCTTGCGATAGACCAGGTTCCCGGCGGTGTCGCCTTTCCAGGCGTGGACGATGGCGAGATCGGCGAACAGGCCGCGCTCCATGATGTATTTCTCGCCGTCGAATTCCTTCACCTCCTTGCCCTCGGCAATCAGCGTGCCGACGCCGGTCTTGGTGTAGAAGGCCGGAATTCCGGCGCCGCCGGCGCGGATGCGCTCGGCCAGCGTGCCCTGCGGATTGAATTCGAGCTCGAGCTCGCCGGCGAGGTACTGCTGCGCGAACAGCTTGTTCTCGCCGACATAGGAGGAAATCATCTTCTTGATCTGCCGCGTCTCCAGGAGTCGGCTCAGCCCGATACCGTCCACGCCGGCATTGTTGGAGACGACGGTCAGGTCCTTCACCCCGGAATCCCGGATCGCATCGGAGAGGGTTTCGGCGATGCCGCAGAGGCCGAAGCCGCCCGACATGATCATCATGCCGTCCTTAAGGATGCCGTCGAGTGCCGATTTGGCGTCGGGATAGACCTTGTTCATGAAAGAGGACCTGATGGAGAAGGGCGCAATCCGCCGGTACAGTCCTGGATTATTAGGCGAAATCTTCGCAATGCGTCAATGACGGCCCCTTTCGCCATCCCGGCTGCCTACAACCTCGATGACGGCCTTGAAAGCGTCAAGAAAACCCTTCAAGTTGCGTGGGTTGGCAGGGGCGCCCGGTGCGCCGACCAGTTTTATTCGAATATCCGATCACCACAACCCGACCTGGATATGTCACTGACCATGGCCCAAGGAATGAAGCGCCTGGGGATGCCGATTGCGGCGTTTTTCGGCCTCGCGCTGCTTGGCCTGATCGGGCAGTCCTGGTTTCTCAACCGGGACGCCCTGCAGCGCGCAGTGGAGGCGCAAATCCGCGCCGTTACCGGGCTCGACCTCGTCGTCAACGGCCACATCGACGTGTCGGTGTTCCCTGGCAGCTATGTCTCATTCCATGACGTCGGGCTGAAGGGCGGCGGCACCATCGATCCCGCGCTGCAGGTCGACGTGCTCACCGCCAATCTGCGCCTCCTGCCGCTGTTGCTTCGGCGCTTCGAGATCGCCGACGTGATGATGCTGCGGCCGCATATCCATGTGGTCAGGGACGGCAAGGGCGACAGCAACTGGACGCCGTTCATCGACACGATCGCGCGCGCGATGAAGCCGGGCGCCGAGAACCAGATGTCGTTCTCGGAGATCCGCATCCAGGACGGCATCCTCAATTACGAGGATGAAACCAACCACGTCAGGGAGCAGCTCGCCGACATCGACCTGTCGCTGGCCTGGCCGTCAATCTCGCGTTCCTTTGCCGCGACCGGGCAATTTGATTGGCGCGGCGAACGCGTCGACGGCTCGATCAGCGCCAGCGACTTCATCGCGCTGTTGTCGGGCGACCGCTCCGGGCTGAAGGCGCGGCTTGCCAGTGCGCCGCTCAAGCTCGCCTTCGACGGCACCGTCGCCAACCGGACCAGCCTGATGATGGAGGGCACCGCCACTATCGACAGCGCGTCCTTGCGCAACGCGCTGCGCTGGATGGGACAGGCTCCGCCAGGGAGCGGCGGGTTCGGCCGCTTCACGCTGAAGGCGCGCGCCAATCTCGTCGGCGGCTCGGTGGCGCTCACCAATGTCAATGTCGAGCTCGACGGCAATGTCGCCGAGGGCGTGATGACTTTCGCCAACAATGGCAGGCAGACGCTGCAGGCGACGCTGGCCGCAGGCAACCTCGACTTCACGCCCTACATCTCTACCTTCCGCCTGCTGGCGAGCGGCCAGCGCGACTGGAACCGGCAGTTGTTCGACTTGAACGCGCTCTCCACCACCGACCTCGACATGCGCCTGTCGGCGGCGCGGGTGACGGTCGGCTCGACCCGGCTCGGGCGCACCGCGCTTGGCGCCAATTTGCGCGGCGGCGCGCTGGCGCTGTCGGTGGCGGAGGCGCAGATGTATGGCGGCATCGCCAAGGGCTCGCTGGGGATCGCGCGCTCGGATGCCGTCGCCGACGTAAAGGCGCAGCTCGAATTCACCGATGTCGATCTGCAGGCCTGTGCCAGCGAATTGTTCGGCATCAACAGGCTTACCGGCCGCGGCAATCTCAACCTCGCGCTGATCGCCTCCGGCTCGAGCCCGTTCGGGCTCGCGCAATCGCTCGACGGCACCGCGACGCTGAGCGGTCATGACGGCGCGATCTCGGGCTTCAATGTGGAGCAGCTCCTGAAGCGGCTGGAGCGGCGGCCGTTGTCCGGCGGCGGCAATTTCCGCTCGGGCTCGACGCCTTACGACAATCTGACGATCGCCGTGCGGTTCAATGATGGCGTCGCCACCGCCGAGAACATCCGCCTCGAAGGGCCGGCGGCCAAGATCACGCTGACCGGCACCGCCTCGGTGCCGTCGCGGGAATATGATCTGAAGGGCGTCGCCAGCCTGAATTCGGCGCCGAGCGGCGCCAACGGTTTTGACTTGCCGTTCGTCGTGCAGGGACCGTGGGACGATCCGTTGGTGTTCCCCGATCCGGAAAGTCTGATCCGCCGCTCACCGGCATCGTCGCAATTGCTCGATGCGGTGAAGGACCGCAAGACCCGCGACACCGTGCGCTCGGTGATCGAGCGCTTCACCGGTGGTCCGCGGCAGCAGCCCGCCGATGCCGCGCCGACGGCAGCCGAGAACGCCAAGCCGAATTGAACCATCAGACTTTCGTCGTGGTTCAAAGGCGAACACGCGACCAGCGAAATGCCAAGATTCCGACGCACCATCTGGATCAGGCTGCGGCCATACGCTAGTCTTTTATCCAACCGGTTAAAAAAACCGGCATCAAGAGAGAGGGAGAAGAACGTGAGATCCAAGGGTATTGCTGCGCTTTCTTTCGCGGTCGCCGCCATCGGGCTAATCCACGCGACCGCGCCGGCGATGGCGCAGGACAAGAAGATCACGGTCTGGTGGGGCAAGGGGTTCTACAAATCCGAGGATGACGCGCTCCTCGAGGCGATCAAGAAGTTCGAAGCCAAGACCGGCGTCAAGGTCGAGCTGTCGCAATACGCGATCCAGGACATGATCCCGAAGACGGTCGCCGCGCTCGATTCCGGCACGGTGCCCGACGTCGCCTATTCCGATACGTATGACGTGCAGGCCGGCGGCAAATGGGCGTTCGAGGGCAAGCTAGAGGACCTCTCCGACATCCTGCTGCCGATGAAATCGGCCTTCGCTCCCAACACGCTGGAGACCGCCTACCTCTACAACGATCAGACCAAAAAGAAAGGCTATTACGGCTTCCCGCTGAAGCAGCAGAGCATGCATGTGCAGATCTGGGGCGACATGCTGCAGCAGGCCGGCTTCAAGCCGAGCGATATCCCGACCAAATGGGCGGATTACTGGTCGTTCTGGTGCGACAAGGTGCAGCCGGCGATCCGCAAGGCAACCGGCAACCGCATCTACGGCGTCGGCCAGCCGATGGGCGTGGAATCGACCGACTCGTTCCAGTCGTTCTACACCTTCATGGACGCCTACGACGTCAAGCTCGTCGACGACGACGGCAAGCTCTTGGTCGACGATCCCAAGGTGCGCGACGGATTGATCCACGCGCTGAAGGATTACACCGACACCTACATCAAGGGCTGCACGCCGCCCTCCTCCACCACCTGGAAGGACCCGGACAACAACGTCGCCTTCCACAACAAGACCATCGTGATGACCCACAACTTCACGATTTCGATCGCGGCGAAATGGTTCGAGGATTCCAACAATCAGGCGCTGACGCCGGAGCAGCGCGCCACCGGCAAGAAGGCCTATGACGAAACCATCATCACAGCGTCCTTCCCCAACAAGCCGGACGGCACGCCGATCAAATATCGCTCCGACGTCAAGACCGGCGTAATCTTCACCGCCGCCAAGAACAAGGCCGAGGGCAAGGAGTTCGTCAAATTCCTGCTGCAGGAGGAGAACCTCGGACCGTATGTCGAAGGGGCGCTCGGCCGCTGGTTCCCGGTCACGATCGCGGGCCAGAAGAGCCCGTTCTGGCAGGCCGATCGCCATCGCAAGGCGGTCTACACCCAGTTCACGGGCGGCACCACGCCGTTCGACTTCACCAAGAACTACAAGTTCACGATTCTGAACAACGAGAACGTCTGGGCCAAGGCCATGAACCGCGTCGTCAGCGAGAAGGTGCCGGTGGACAAGGCGGTCGACGAACTGATCGCCCGCATCAAGCAGGTCGCGGGCTGACCTCAACAAGGCCGGCCGCGGTTACAGCGGCCGGCTTCCCTGCCACGGCGATGTAGGACGCGATATAACACATGGCGATCACGCTTTCCGATCACGCGGTCCCGCGCCCGCCGCTGTCGGCGCGGCTGTCGACGCCGCAAGTCTGGGGCATCGTGCTGCTTGCGCCGTACCTGCTCGTGTTCCTGGCGTTCGTGCTCTATCCCGTCGGTTACGGGCTATGGCTCGCGCGCCATCCGCAAAGCTATGTCGCGCTCTATCACGATCCGATCTTCGCGCGCGCCGCCGTCAACACGCTGATCTTCCTCGTCATCGGCATCAACGTCAAAATGCTGATCGCGCTGTTCCTGTCGGGCTTCTTCGCCCAGCAGCGCGCCTGGATCCGCTGGCTGTCGGTGCTGTTCATCCTGCCCTGGGCGGTGCCATCGATCCCGACCATCCTGTCGGTGCGCTTCATGCTCAATCCGGAATGGGGCGTGGTCAACCACCTGATCTTCCAGTTCACCGGCGATGACGGCCCGAACTGGCTCAACGACCCCACGGTGGCGCTGACCATGGCGATCGGCGTACACATCTGGAAGTCACTGCCATTCTGGACGCTGATCCTGATGACCGGACGGCTCGCCATCTCAAACGATCTGTTCGAAGCTGCAGCCGTTGACGGCGCAAGCTTCTGGCAGAAATTCCGCTACATCACCTGGCCGTCGATGCGGACGCTGTACGTCACCTGCACGCTGCTCTCGATGATCTGGACGCTGGGCGACTTCAACAGCGTCTATCTCCTGACCGGCGGCGGGCCTGCCGACCTCACCCATGTGCTGGCGACGCTCGGCATCCGCTATCTCCGGCTCGACCAGCTCAATCTGGCGATGGCCTCGATCGTCTGCGCGCTACCCTTGGTGTTGCCGCTGGTCTACTTCATGATGAAACGGTTGTCGCGATGAAGCTCCCCACCCTGCGTGAGATCGGCACCGAGGCCAAGCTGCTCTTGATCGGCATCCCCGTCCTGATCTGGACGTTGGTGCCGATCTACCACATGTTCCTGTTCGCGATCTCGCCGAAGGAGGATGCGTTCTCCGGCAAGCTCTGGCCCGATCATCCGAGGTTACACAATTTCGAGATCGTGTTTCGCCAGCAGCATTACTTCCTGCGGGACTTCTGGGTGCAGTTCGGGAATTCGACCGTGATCGCGATCGCAACCGGAGCGCTGACGCTGTTCATCGCCACGGCAGCGGCGTTCTCGATCTCGCGATTGCGCGCGCCCGGCGGCCGCGCGGTGATGAACCTCGCGCTGTTCACCTATTTCATCCCGGCCGCGTTCCTGGCCGTGCCGATGTACCGCACCATGGGCAATTATGGATTGCTCAACAGTCACTGGTCGCTGATCCTGGCGATGGTGACGATCGCCTCGCCCTACGCGATCTGGGTGCTGAAGCAGGCTTCGGATAAATTGCCGGTCGAACTCGACGAAGCCGCGACCATGGACGGCGCGACCACGCTGCAATTGTTCCGCCTGGTCTATGTGCCCTTGATGATGCCTTCACTGGTCGCGGTCGGCACCTACGCCATCCTGCTCGCCTGGAACGAATATCTCTACGCGTTCCTGCTGCTGTCAAAGGACACCGACATTACGCTCCCCGTCGCGCTCGGCAACTTCCTCGCCGCCGACGATTCGCCGTGGGAATTGCTGATGACAACCGGCTTCATCTACGCCCTGCCGCCAGCGGCCATCTACTACGCCTTCAAGCGCTATATGGTCGGCGGCCTCACCGCGGGCGCGGTGAAGTCGTGACCGCTCACAGCGGCGCGGCGCTTTCGCCTTGGGAGCTCGACAGTCTCGAGGCGACTGAGGCGACCACGATCAGCACCGTGATCAATGCGATCACCAGCGTGCAGATCGCGTTGATCTCCGGCTTCACCCCGAGCCGCACCTCGGAATAGATCCGGATCGGCAGCGTCGCCGAACCCGGACCGGTGGTGAAGCTCGCGATCACGACGTCGTCGAGCGACAGCGTGAAGGCGAGCATCCAGCCTGCGACAATGGCGGGCAGGATCAGCGGCAGCGTCACCATCACGAACGCCTTCACCGGATTGCAGCCGAGGTCCATCGCGGCTTCCTCCAGGCTGCGGTCAAGCGAGGTAAGGCGCGACTGCACCACCACGGCAACGAAGCACATGGTCAGCGTGGTGTGCGCGACGGTCACCGTCCAGAAGCCGCGCTCGGCGTTCAGCGCCACGAACAAGAGGAGCAGCGACAGGCCGGAGATCACCTCCGGCATCACCAGCGGCGAATAGAGCATGCCGGAGAACAGCGCGCGGCCGGCAAAGCGTTCGCCGCGCGCCAGGCCTATGGCCGCGAGCGTGCCGAGCAGCGTCGCCAGTGTGGCGGATACCGCGGCGACACGCAGGCTCATCCAAGCCGCCTCGAGCATGGCGCGGTCGTTGAAGAACTCGACATACCAGCGCAGCGACCAGCCGCCCCACACGTTCACCAGCCGCGACGCATTGAACGAATAGATCACGAGGATCACGATCGGCAGGTAAAGGAACGCAAACCCGAGGGCCAGCGCGGTCATGTTGAAGCGCGAAAGTCGGTTCACGGCGCCCGCCATCAGCGCCCGCCCTCGATCTGCCGGCGCTGCAGCCGGTCATAGAGCAGGAGCGGCGGCACCAGCAGAAGCAACAGCGCGATCGCAACGGCGGATGCCACCGGCCAGTCCTTGTTGGTGAAGAATTCGAGCCAGAGCGTCTGGCCGATCATCAGCGAATTGGAGCCGGCCAGGAGATCGGGGATCACGAACTCGCCGACGATCGGAATGACGCACAGCAGGACCCCTGCCCCGACGCCTGGGAGCGACAGCGGAAACGTCACGAGCCAGAACGCCTTCGCCGGCGAGGCGCCCAGGTCTTCGGCGGCCTCCAGCAGCGTCCGATCCATTTTCGCAAGGGTCGCGTAGAGCGGCAGGATCATGAACGGCAGATAGGAATAGACGATGCCGATATACATTGCGGTGTCGGTCGAGAGCCAGGCAACCGGCCCGGACACCAGATGCAATGCGAGCAGGATCTGGTTGAGCAATCCATCATGCTGCAGGATGTTGATCCAGGCGTAGATGCGGATCAGGAACGAGGTCCAGAACGGCACGATGACCAGGATCATCGCGATGCCCTGCCAGCGCTGCGGCAGCCGCGCCATGCCGTAGGCGATCGGATAGCCGATCACGAGCAGGATCAGCGTCGAGGTCACGGCGACGACGAGGCTGCGCAGATAGGACAGGATGTAGAGATTGTCCGAGAGCAGCAGGCGGAAATTATCCAGCGACAACTGCTCGAACGCGGCCTTGAATGCTTCCCATCCTTCGCCCAGATCGAACACCGGCGTATAAGGCGGCTGCGCGATCGCGGTCTGCGACAAGCTGATCTTCAGCACGAAACCGAACGGCACCAGGAAAAACAGCGCCATCCAGAGATAGGGCGCGATGGTGGCATAGCGCGCCGGACGGGCAAAGATACGGCGCGTGCTCATTGCTCGAGCACCACACCATCGTCGGGCGCAAACCAGGCCGCGACGCGGTCGCTCGAACCATAGCCGTCCGCATCAAGCCGCGCGGTGTTGGCCATCACCGAGCGCACCATGGTGCCATTGTCGAGCCTGATCCTGTAAGCGGTGAGCCCGCCGAGATAATTGATCTCCGCGACCTCGCCCTCGAACCGATTGATCGCCTGCAACGCGTCGGCACCCGACGCCAGTCCACGCCGTGACAATTTGATCTTCTCGGGCCGGATCGCGATGGTCACGATCGCCTTCGTCACCGGCTGGCGCGGTTCGGCGACAGTGACGATCCCTGCTTCGCGCGTCGTGACCTTCAGCCTGCCCTGTTCGCTGGAGATCACCTGCCCCTCGAACAGATTGACGTCGCCGACGAACTCGGCGACCCAGCGCGAGGCGGGCGCCTCGTAGAGATCGCGCGGGGTCGCGACCTGCGCCAGGCGGCCGGCGTCCATCACCCCGATCCGGCTCGCCATCGTCATCGCCTCTTCCTGGTCGTGGGTGACGATGATGAAGGTCAGGCCGAGGCGGCGCTGCAGTTCCATCAGCTCTCCTTGCGTGCTCTCGCGCAATTTCTTGTCGAGCGCGGCGAGCGGCTCGTCGAGCAGCAGCACCTGCGGCCGGCGCGCCAGCGAGCGCGCCAGGGCGACGCGCTGCCGCTGTCCGCCGGAGAGTTGGTCGGGCTTACGCCTCTCGAGCCCGTCGAGCTTGACGAGCGCCACCATTTCGGCGACGCGGGCGGCGATCTCGGCACGTGCCATACCGGCGCGCCTCAGGCCGAACGCGATGTTGTCATGCACCGAGAGATGCGGAAACAGCGCGTAGTTCTGGAACATCATGTTGACGGGCCGCTCATGCGGCATCACCTGCGCGATGTCGCGGCCGCCGAGCAGGATGCGTCCCTCGTCCGGAGTCTCGAATCCAGCCAGCATGCGCAACAGCGTAGTTTTGCCGCAGCCGCTCGGGCCCAGCAGGGCGAAGAATTCGCCGGCGCGGATCTCGAGCGAGAGCTGATTGACCGCGCTGAAGTTGCCGAATCTTTTCGTCACGCGCTCGATGCGCAGCAGCGGCATGTCGACCGCCGTCTGCGGCGCAGTTTTTTCCGTCGACCTGTTTTCAGCCTTCGCCAGTTGCTCAGCCATGATTCCCTTTTAGCCCGATCGTGACCGCAAGCTAGCGGTGGATCGCCACTGGCTCAACCGCTTCACACGGCGCCTTCCGCAATATTGTTGTGACCGGCGTCTCTGCTAGATTGCCTCTCACGTCGGGAGGACGAACGATGAACCGGGACCGCTACGACCTGCCGCTGACGACCGCTTCCGATCGCGCCGCCGCGCTCTACCGTGACGGCATCGACCGCATGCTTGCGGCCTGGCACGGGGCGGATGCGGCCTTTGAGGCGGCTATCGCCGAGGATCCCGATTTCGCGCTGGCGCGTGTCGCCCGCGCCCGCGTCCATCAGATCAACATGAAAGGCGCTGCGGCCCGCGACCAGGCGGCAAAAGCCCGGCAATTGGCCGCGACCACAAGCCGGCGCGAGCAGCAGCATGTCGAGATCGTGGCCTCGGTGGTCGAAAGCCAGACCAAGCGGGCCTTGCAAGGCGCTGAACAGCATCTGACGGAATTTCCGCGCGACGCGCTGATCCTGTCGCTGCTGCTCGGCGCCTTCGGCCTCTACGCCTTCTCGGGACGGACCGACCACGACGCGGCGCGACTTTCGATCTGCGAGCGTTACGCTCCTGATTATGGCGAGGACTGGTGGTTCCTGACCTATCTCGGCTGGTCGCGAACTGAGGCGGGCGACGTCGTCACCGGCCGCGACATCACCGAGCGCGCCTATTGGATGAAGCCGGCAAACGCCAGCGCGGCCCACGCTTTGTCGCATGCACTGTTCGAGCAGGGTGATCCCACGGAAGGCCGTGCCTTCCTGTCCGGCTGGCTGCCGGCCCACGACCGTGCGAGCTTCCTGCAGGGACACCTTGCCTGGCACCTGGCACTGATCGCGCTGGAGGACGGCGATACTGACGGTGCCTTCGACATCTACCAACGCCACATCAGACCGCAGGGACGGCCCTATCCGCCGCTGAACATTCTGACGGATACCACCTCACTGCTGTGGCGGCTCTCGCTGGCGGGAAAAACCGGGCTTGAACCGCATTGGCAGGAAGTCGCCGCCTACAGCGACAAACTGTTCCCGAAGGCCGGCGCGCATTTTGCTGACGTCCACCACGCATTGGCTGCCGCGGCGACCAACAGCGGCGCGCTGGAATCAAGGCTCGCGGAAATGGAGGCACGGCTGACCGAGGGCAAGCTGGCGCCCGGCCCATCCGCGATCGGTGTCTGCCGCGGCATCCAGGCGTTTGCGTCGGGCGACAACGACGGCGCCGTCCGCATCCTAGAGCCCTTGATGCCGGAATTGGTGCGGATCGGCGGCAGCCACGCCCAGCGCGAGCTTTGGGAGGATACGTTCATCGTCGCGTGTCTCCGCGCGAAGCGAGGCGAGAAAGCGACAAAACTGATCGCCGAGCGCCTGCACCGGCGGCCGTCCCGCCGCGACGAAGCGTGGTCGCGCCAAGCTAGAGCGTGATGACTTTTCTCCGAATCGTCATCCCGCTCTAGCTCTTTGTTTGAGCATGATCTTTTCAAAAACCGGTATCCACTTTCCGGGCATCGGTGACAACTACGATGTTCGGCGCGGAGGAGAGATCTAAGGGAGCGCCTACCCGGTCTTGCGCACGAGCTTCACGACATTGCCGTGGTCACCGACCAGCGCCGCGTACTCGCCGATCGGCGCCGGCTTGCCGATCAGGTAGCCCTGCACTGCGTCGCAGCCTTCCTTGGACAGGAAGCCGAGTTGCTCCTCGGTTTCGACGCCCTCGGCGACGATCAGCATCTGCAGGCCGTGACCGAGATCGATGACGGCGCGGACGATCGCCGCCGATTGCGGATTGCGGCCAAGGTTGATGACAAAGGCGCGGTCGATCTTGATCTTGTCGAAGGGAAACGCCTGCAGGTAGCTCAGGGACGAATAGCCGCTGCCGAAATCGTCCATCGAGACGCGGACGCCGAGCGCCTTCAGCCGCCTGAGCAGCGCCAGGCCGCGATCGAAATCCTCGATCAGCACACCCTCGGTGATTTCGAGCTCGAGCCTGTCGGGCCGCAAGCCGGTTTCGAGCAGGATCGAATGCACGAGGCCGACAAGATCGCCGTGCATGAACTGCGCCGGCGAGAGGTTGACCGCGATCTGCAGCGGCTGCTTCCAGGAGGCCGCTTCACGGCAGGCCTCGCGCAGGATCCATTCGCCCATCTCGACGATCAGGCCGCCTTCCTCCGCAAGCGGGATGAAATCCGCTGGCGACACGAAACCGCGCACCGGATGCTGCCAGCGCGCCAGGGCCTCGAAGCCGATCACCCCGCTCTCGGCCACCGTTGCACCGGCCGCAGCCAGTGGCTGGTAGTAGAGCGACAGCTCGCCGTTTCTGATCGCGGCGGAGAGGTCCTGATGCAGCACGCGCCGGTCGCGGATCTGCTGGTCCATTTCCGGCTCGTAGATCGAGATCGTGCCACGCGATTTCGCCTTCGCCCGGAACAGCGCCGCGCCGGCATTGGCGAGCAGCGAGGCGGCATCCGCGCCATTGTGCGGGAACACCGAAATGCCCGCGGTGATGCCGGTGCGGACCGATTTGCCGTCGATCAGGAATTCCTTCGCGAGCGCCTCCGCCACCTGCTCGGCGAGGACGATGCCGGCGGCCGGCTGCTTGCCGTCAATGATCAGGCCGAACTCGTCGCCGGAGAGGCGCGCCACCACGCCGCCGCGCGCCGAAGTCTGCAGGCGCCGGGCCACCTCGATCAGCAATTTGTCGCCGACAGCATGGCCAAACACGTCGTTGATCTCTTTCAGGCCGTCGAGGTCGACACAAAGCACGGCGAATTCCTCGTCGGTGCCGCCGCAGGCCTCGATCATCTGCGCCAACGCCTGCAGGAAAGCGGCCCGGTTCGGCAGGTCGGTCAAACCGTCGTGATAGGCCATATGGGCCATGCGCGATTCGGTCTGGCGCCGATCGGTGACGTCCTCGTGCGTCTTGATCAGGTATTGCGGCTCGCCGTGGTCGTCGAGCACGGTCATGCGGCGGGTCAGGAACAGCCGCAAGCCGTCCTTGGTCGAGATCGGATGCTCCTCGGTGAGCAGGCCGCGTTTCTTGATCGCGGCCTCGTCGCGCGCGATGATCAGCTTGGCCTCGCGCGGATTGAAAATGTCTGTTGCAGTCAGGCCGGTGGCATCTTCGCGCCGGCGGTTGAGGATGGTCTCGGCCGAACGATTGGCGAGCAGGTATCGGCCGTCGCTGACGCGCTCGACGATCAGCGAGACCGGAATGTTGTCGACCACGAGTTCGAGGAACTTCTTGGCGTTCTCCAATTCCCGCGACAGCGAACGGCGGTCGGTGACGTCGTCGAACAGCGCGATCAGGAATTCCGGCTCGCCGTTCTCGTTGCGCGCGATCACGCGGTTGGAGGCGAGAATGCGCCGCTCCGAGCCACGCTCGACCCAGAACTCGTTGCGGAAAAAGCCTTCGGGCGCCTCCAGCGCCGCCTTGTCGGCGGCGGCGATGCTGGCGGCGGTCTCGGGACGGAAGATTTCGTCGGCGCGCTTGCCGACGATGCGATCGCGCGAGAAGCGCGAAAACCGCTCGAAGGCGCGGTTGGCGAAAATGTAGCGGCCGTCCTCGATGTTTTTCGCAGCCACGCAGACCGGTACGTTGTCGAGCACCGATTCCAGGAACTGGGTGGTCGACGCGAGCTTGCGCGACAATTGCCGCTGGTCGGTGCAGTCCTCGTGCGTCGCGATCGATCCACCATTGGGAAGCGCAAAATGCCGGACCACGACCGATTTGCCGTTGGGCAGTTCCGTCACCATTCCTTCAGGATTGGCGCCTCGAATGTAGAACTCGGCGGGCGTGACATCCATCAAGCCGCGCTTGTACCGCATCTCCAGCAGTTCGGGCCCGGTCATGTCACGCGGTATGTCGCAGCGCGACAGGCCATAGATCTCGAGATAGCGGTCGTTGCAGAACACGATCCGCTTTTGCGCATCGGTCATCACCACGCCCTGGTTCAGATGGTTAAGGGCGGAGCTGACGAAGGCATTGCGGCGGAGCTGTATGCGCTGCATCCTTCGCAGCGCCGAAAGCACCGAGAGCGTGATCGCACCCAGGAAGGAGGCGACGACGATGCCGCCGATCAGAAGCTCCCAGAGCAGGTCGGGACCAAGCGAACCGATATAGCGCGATGGCGCAAAGCCGGCCGAAGCGGCGAAAGCCAGTGCAGCGAGCGCGACAGCGGCGACAAGGCACAGGACGGCCAGCGCCGGAATCAGATTCCTCCCGCCTGCCTGCCGTTTCTTGCCAGCCATTCCGTCACCTTGCGGATTTCCGCATTACAGTGTCTGGCGCCGGCAGTTTGGATCGGGTAAACGCCGCGTGATGCAACCGGACAATGTGACTTAATTTAGGGCAATTGCCCTGACATGATTAATGCCTCACTAATGCCGGTGCGCCACGAAGCCCGTTTCGAGGCAATCCGGGGCGTTGCCACCAAGGCGCGGATGGACAACAACAGCAGCCAACCTCATTGGTTTGTTTGGGCATGATCTTTTCGGAAAACCGGTTTCCACTTTTCCGGACCATGCTCTAACCGCGCCAATTCCCGGACTTGAAGGATCCATGGACAGAGTTGATTGCGTCGTCATCGGAGCGGGTGTGATCGGGCTTGCCGTCGCACGCCGCCTCGCGCAAGCAGGGCGCGAAGTGATCGTGCTGGAAGCCGCCGAAGGGATCGGCACCGTGACCTCCTCGCGTAACAGCGAGGTGATCCACGCCGGCATCTACTACCGGGCCGGCAGCCTGATGGCGCGGATGTGCGTCAGCGGCAAGCATGCGCTTTACCGCTACTGTGAGGATCACGGCGTCCCCTATCGCAATTGCGGCAAGCTGATCGTCGCGACCACGCCGAAAGAGACCGAGAAGCTGCAATCGATCCGCGCCCATGCCGAGGCCAATGGCGTGCTCGACATGCAATTGCTGTCCGGCGAAGCCGCCCGCGCGCTGGAGCCCAGCCTGAACTGCGACGCCGCGCTGCTGTCGCCGTCCACCGGGATCATCGACAGCCATGCTTACATGCTGGCGCTCCGGGGCGATGCAGAGGCTGCCGGCGCCGCGTTCGCGTTCCACACCCCCCTGCTCCGCGCCAAGACCGCGGCCGGCCGGATCGAGATCGAGGCCGGCGGCGAGGCGCCGATGACGCTGGAATGCGACTTGCTCGTCAATGCCGCCGGCCTCGGCGCGCCCGCGGTCGCGCGCGGCATCGAGGGCATGCCGCTCGAACTGATCCCATGCGCCTATCTCGCCAAGGGAAACTATTTCAGTTGCAGCGCGCGGGCGCCGTTTTCGCGGCTGATCTATCCGGTACCTGAACCCGGCGGGCTCGGCGTGCACCTCACCATCGACATGGCCGGGCAGGCTCGTTTCGGGCCGGATGTGGAATGGGTGGAGAGCATTGATTACGCCGTCGATCCGGCGCGCGCCGACCGCTTCTATCCGGCGATCCGCAAATACTGGCCCGGACTGCCGGACGGCGCGCTGATGCCAAGTTATTCGGGGATCCGGCCGAAGATTGTTCCACCGGCGGTTGCAACGCAGGATTTCCTGATCCAGGGGCCGCGCGACCACGGCGTCACCGGATTGATCAATCTGTTTGGTATCGAATCGCCAGGGCTGACGTCGTCGCTCGCGATCGCCGATTACATCAGCGAACTCGCGTGAGCAATCGCAGCAATATCGTCTCCCGCGGATGAGCGCATCGGCGCCCATCCGGCATGAAGAGGTGTGCGTTGCGATATGTTATCGGGGGGACTGGCTAGTGGACCGTTTCGTCGGCGGAATGCTTCAACCGCTCGATCTCGTCCTTGACCATCAATTTGCGGCGCTTGAGTTCGGTGATTTGCAGGTCGTCTGTGGATAGGTGCAGGAGCGCTTCGTGTAGTTCGCTTTCGAGAATTTTGTGCTTGCGTTCCAGCTCAACCAGGTGCGCCTGTATCGCCATTACGAAATCTCCTCGGTGGGTTAAACCTCAATTTCGGGCAGGGCAAATAAGTGTACACCAGCCAGATAATCTGTCGATGGGGATTGCGAATCAGCGCTGCGACAATTTCGGATTTGTCTGTATCAGAACGTGCCTATGGAACCGTCTTAACTTGCGCAGCGAGCGTGGAGGGAGGATATTTCGGCACGCGGATACCGAGCGACCCGGCCACAACCTTACCGTGCTTACGTTTTAGTACACAGCCATGACCGACGAAGATGAGCGCGAACTCCACGCAGAGCTTGCACGGCTGCAGCAGGAGCACCGCGATCTCGACGCAGCCATAGACGCGCTACATCAGTCGCCGGCGCCGGATCTGCTGATGGTGCAGCGGCTGAAGAAGCGCAAACTGCAATTGCGCGATCGCATCGCCTTCATCGAGGATCAGATCACACCCGACATCATCGCGTGAGGTTTGCTTTCCGCTCACGTCGCTGCGCGGCGCGATGAAATCGCCAGCCCGAAATCTTGCGCCCGTGATCTCCGGATGCCGCCTCCACGTTTCGCGCGTCCGGAATGACGACGTGCAGATTTTCTGCGCTCGGTTCGCCCAGCGTGGCGAGTTGTTCGTGATCTCCCGCACGCCAATACCGGCGGTCTTTCCCCGACATCCACAGGCGCTCCACTGCAACGATCCGGTTTGGGCACAGGCTATTCTCGCGCGATCCGAGCCCACTTGACTCTACTAGAACAAAATAGGAACATTGCTCAGCCGCCAGCCCAGAACCGGAAGGAGTATCGCGATGCCCGTGCCCTCATTGTTCTCCGACAACAACCGCTATGAAGTGGCCTGCGACCAGGCGATCGCGATGTGCGACGGCAATCTGCGCAGCACCATCAAGGCACTGATCATGGCCAACGAGTTCCTCGAGACCGAGGTCGCGGAATTGCAGGACGCGCTCGCGACCTGTTTTGCGCAGACCAAGAACGACGCCGCCTAACCCAGGCAAGGGAGCGCGCCGATGGCCAATGTCACCTATTACGTGGCGCTGCCTTTCGTGCAGGACGACAGCGGTGACTTGGCCGCGGGCAATGCCGAGGAGTGCCAGAGCGCCGCAACCGCGCTGCGGCGCGCCGAGATAATGTCGCGAATGCCGGGCAGCATCGGCGCGGTCGCTTTCAGCCGCACCGGCGATCCCATGATCGGCGAGTTCGGCGATGCGCATCTGTTGCGGAAATTCGGCAACGTGCCGGACGATCTCGGCGGCCTGTGACTCCGCTCAACTATCGCCCACCTTCTCGTGCCGCCGCCGTGCCTTTCGCACGTACATTGCGCTGTCCGCTTCCTCCAGCGCGCGGCGCGCTTCGGAGTGCGAACCGAGGATCGCAACGCCGGCGGAGGCGCCTGCGCGGACGCTGCGGCCATCGAAATCGAAGGTGAGGCGATCGATCGACTGCTCCAGCGCCGCGGCCTTGGCCTTGGCGTCGGTCTCGCTCAGGTTCCACAGCAGCACCGCGAACTCGTCGCCGCCGAGCCTTCCGACCACGTCCGAGGCACGCACCTGGCTGGAGACCGTCTTGACGATCGCCTTCAGCACGACGTCGCCGGCGGCGTGGCCAAAAGTATCGTTGATCGGCTTGAGGCGGTCGACGTCGAGCATGACCAGCGCGCCGCTGGCATGATAGCGCTTGATGTAGGCGATCGAGCGGCTGAGCTCGCGCTCGAAGCCGCGCCGGTTCAGGATATCCAGCAGGAAATCGGTCTCCGCGGAGCCCTGCAGTTCCGCGATCTGTGCCTGCGCCGCGGCCAGTTCCGCCTTGAGGCGGCGAATGGCCGCCTTGGCCTCGGTCAGCGCGGTCGAGGGCGCCGGGGCAGGCGCGGGCTGGGCCCGGCGTGGCGCAGCCTTGCGCGTGGCCGCGCTTTTGCTTTTCGCGGCCCCGGATGCAGCCGCCCTCTTCTTCTTTTTCATAAGCATCCTTGTTGAGGCCCGCTGATGAGGCTTGCCGGCGTTCACCAAGACAGGATAGTCCATTCCGGATTCCTTGCCACGCCTTGGATCAGTCACGGGCCGCTCCTATAATCCGGCCCATGCTTCTGGATTCCCGATCAGAATTGACGACATGCCCGCCGCAATAGCCATCATCATGGGAAGCCAGTCGGACTGGGAGACCATGGGCCACGCCGCCGAGACGCTCACCGCCCTCGGGCTCGCGTTCGAGGCGCGGATCATTTCCGCCCATCGCACCCCGGACCGGCTGTACGCGTTCGCCAAGGGCGCCAAGGCGGCCGGCTTCAAGGTCATCATTGCCGGCGCCGGCGGCGCCGCGCATCTGCCGGGCATGACGGCCGCGCTGACGGAACTTCCGGTGTTCGGGGTTCCCGTCGAATCGAAGGCGCTGTCGGGCGTCGATTCGCTGTACTCGATCGTGCAGATGCCGGCCGGTATCCCGGTCGGCACGCTGGCAATCGGAAAATCGGGCGCCATCAACGCGGCGCTCTTGGCAGCGAGCGTGCTCGCGCTGAACGATCCGCCGCTGGCGGCGCGCCTTGTCGCCTGGCGCAAAGCCCAGACCGACGCGGTCAAGGAGCATCCGGAGGCATCGGCGTGACGGCTTCGACGAACGTGAAGCTGAAGCCGGGCGATACCATCGGAATTCTCGGCGGCGGACAATTGGGCCGGATGCTGGCGATGGCCGCGGCGCGGCTCGGTCTCCGATGCCAGGTGTTCTCGCCGGATCCGGATTCGCCCGCCTTCGACGTGGTACAGCACGCGACCTGCGCGGAATTCGCCGATGTCGAGGCGCTCGAACTGTTCGCCAATGATGTCGACGTCATCACCTACGAATTCGAGAACGTGCCGTCCGGGACCGCCCTGGTGCTGGCCGCACGCCGGCCGGTCCTGCCATCGCAGAAGATCCTCGAGACCACCCAGGACCGGCTGATCGAGAAGGATTTCATCACCAGGCTCGGCATCGGCACCGCCGATTATGCCGACGTGTCCTCGGTCGAAACGCTGCACGCCGCAATTGCGCGCATCGGCCTTCCCGCCGTGATCAAGACTCGCCGCTTCGGCTATGATGGCAAGGGCCAGGCGATGATCCGCGAGGGCGACGACATCGACCAGATCTGGGAGGATCTCGGCACCAAGTCCGCGATTCTCGAAGCCTACGTGCCGTTCGAGCGCGAGATCTCGGTAATCGCAGCGCGCTCTTCCGACGGCCAGGTCGAATGTTTCGACGTCACCGAGAACGAGCATCGCGATCACATCCTGAAGATCTCGCGCGCGCCGGCGGCAATCCCGGCCGAGCTCGCCGCGGAGGCGCGATCGATGGCGGAAAGGATCGCGCACGCGCTGAACTATGTCGGCGTGCTCGGGGTCGAAATGTTCGTGGTAGCGGGCAAGGACGGGCCGACCGTGCTGGTCAACGAGATCGCGCCGCGGGTTCACAATTCCGGACACTGGACGCTCGACGGCGCCTCGATCTCGCAGTTCGAGCAGCACATCCGCGCCATCGCCGGCTGGCCGCTCGGCAAGCCGATTCGCCATGGCGCGGTGACCATGACCAATCTGATCGGCGATGACATCCTGGGCTATGAGGAATGGCTGACGGTGCCGGGCGCCACGGTGCATCTCTACGGCAAGGGCCCACCGCGGCCCGGCCGCAAGATGGGCCACGTTACCGAAGTAGTGCCGGCAGGCAACAAATAGGCCCGCCGGCAAGTTTCAGGGTAGAGACTGGTTCAAGCCGTCCGTGCGCCTTCGACGACGCCGGTCGGCTCCTCGCTCAGCCAGCGATACAGCACGCCGCCGAGTGCGCCGCCGATCAAGGGCGCCACCCAGAACAGCCAGAGCTGCGCGAGCGCCCAGCCGCCGACGAACAAGGCGGGCCCGGTGCTGCGGGCCGGATTCACCGAAGTGTTGGTGACGGGGATACTGACCAGATGGATCAACGTCAGCGCGAGCCCGATCGCCAGCGGCGCAAAGCCGGCGGGCGCCCTGCCATGGGTCGCGCCCATGATGATGAACAGGAACATCATCGTCATCACCACCTCGGTGATGAAGCCGGCCAGCAGGCTGTACTGCCCGGGTGAGTGCGCGTCATAGCCATTCGAGGCAAAGCCCTTGGCGAGGTCGAAGCCGGGCGCGCCGCTCGCGATCAGATAGAGCACTCCGGCGGCAACGACCGCGCCGACCACCTGCGCGATCACATAGGGCAGAATCTGGCCGGCCGGAAAACGTCCGCCGGCGGCAAGACCGACAGTGACCGCCGGATTGAGATGGCAGCCGGACACATGGCCAATCGCATAGGCCATCGTGACGACGCTCAATCCGAACGCCAGTGACACACCGACCAAGCCAATTCCGACTTGCGGAAAGCCGGCGGCGATCACGGCGCTGCCGCATCCCGTAAATGTGAGCCAGAAGGTGCCGATCGCCTCGGCGGCATATTTTTGTGTGTCCATACCAGTTCTCCCATTATTTTGTTTCCCGGAGCCGGCAAAAGCTGCGGAACGGCCAAGCATTTGGCGCCGAATCACCCCAATCACGGCCGCTACGTGGCAATTTGGCCCTATTTCGTGGCTTTACTTGGCCCTTGGCCCTGCTTCACTGGTGGACATTTGCGATTTTGTCTGATACATGCGCGCGCCTAGGGTAAAGGTCTGGCCTTTTGCCGACCTTGGCTTTGCCAGATTTCCGAACCGATCAATCGAAAAGAGGATGCCGCGTGCAGGTTCTCGTCCGCGATAACAATGTCGATCAAGCCCTGAAGGCGCTCAAGAAGAAGATGCAGCGCGAGGGCATTTTCCGCGAGATGAAGCTCCGCGGTCATTATGAGAAGCCTTCCGAGAAGAAGGCCCGCGAGAAGGCCGAAGCCGTGCGCCGCGCCCGCAAGTTGGCGCGCAAGAAGCTGCAGCGCGAAGGACTGCTGCCGATGAAGCCGAAGCCGGTGTTCGGCGCCGGCGCGGGTGACCGCGGCACTGGTGGACGTGGCGGCCCAGGCGCTGGCCGCGGTCCGCGCTGATCGCACCTTTCCAAGCTTGGAGATGAAGACGCGGGCCTTACGGTCCGCGTTTTTGTTTTTTGACCGGTGCATTTTGCACCGCGGCCGGCTACCAATACGGAATTGCAGACGCGAGCATTTCCATTACGCGAGCAGTTCCGTTGATGGTGTTTCCGGTCTCCCGCCCCCGTTCTGGAGCTTTGCCCCTCCCGCGCGTGATGACGCGGCCGGCGATCCTTCTTGCCATCGCACTTGGCGTTCCCCTTGGCATCACCTTGGGCGGCTGCTCGTTCGATCTGGGATCATGGGGATCCAATGACAAACCCAAGCTTGCCACCACCGAAAAGCCGACTGGCAGCGTCAGCCCTCAGAACGTTAGCGACGCCAGGCAGCACGCGACAAGGGGCCAGGAATTGGCGCGATCCTTCAAGACCGAACAGGCGCTCGCCGAATTCGAACAAGCGCTCGCGCTCGATCCCTACAACACGGACGCGCTCTACGCCCGCGGCCTGATCTACCAGGGCCAGAATCAGCACCAGCAGGCGATCGAGGATTTCACTGCGGCCAGTGGACTGGCGCCGCAGCGCGTTGGGCCGTTGCTGGCACGCGCCAACAGCTATCTCGCCCTCAACAAGGCCAAGGAAGCGACCGCCGATCTCGACGAAGCGGTACAGGCTGATCCGAACAGCGTCCAGGCGTGGACGGCGCGCGGCGAGGCCTATGAGAGGCTCGGCGACAAAGCCAAGGCGGCGGCTTCATACAGCCGCGCGGTCGGGTTGCGCCCCAGAGACGACGCCGCCCGCAGCGGCCTCGCGCGCACGGGCGGATAGTTTCGCTGATAGTCGTTATTTCGGCAGGACCGCGTGGAACACCGACTTCATCGATGACAGCATGTCCTCGCCTATGTTGGGGCGATCCTTGGCGGGTTCGGCGGCCTCGGCGCGCAAATCCAGCGGCGGACGTGCCGGGATTTCGGCCGGCGGCGTCGGGCGATTCGGATCATCGGTCGCATCTGCCTGATATGGAGGCCTCGGTTGCGACGCCGGGCCCAATGCTTCGCTCGGCGGCGTCGAGACCATGATGGGCGGCGGCAGCGGCCGCAGCGAGGGCGCGGTTACAGTCCGGGACGCTTCCGGCGCGCGCGGCACCTCCGTCACGCGTGCCGTCTCTGGGAGACGCGCAGCGCCATCACCGCCGCCGCGCAATCGCTCGATCGCGGCGCGCGCAAGATCGTTGGCATCACGATGCTCCTCTGGCGCAACCGCAGCTTCAGCCGGCGGTGGCGAAGCGGGTGCAGCGGCAGGCTGCTGCACGGGCGCCGGCGTCACTTTAGCGACGGCTTTTTCACGCGGCGCAGGCTGATGACGACGGGGCTCGGCGGGCGGAATGCTTGCGGTCTCGGCCGGTGCGTCGGCGGGCTTGCTCTCGGCCGCCTTCTCTGCCGGCTTCTCGGTCACCGTGGCCCTCTCGGACGCCGTGCGCTCCATCAATGTGCGCTCGGACATGCCCTTGGCCTTCACGCCAGCCTCAGGGAGATTGGAGACATCGGCAGGCTTTTCGACCGGCTTGCTCGCGACAGCCGCCTTCGGCTGGGCGGTCGAAACAGTGGCGGCCGCGGGCGCCTCCGGCTTGGCTACGATGTAGTGGTTAACGATGTAGGCCCCGATGACCGTCGCAGCCACCGAGGGAAAGATGTCGACGACGAATTTCGTCAGGTATTTCAGCATTGCCAACCACTCCCCGCCGCGCCGTTAGATGCGGGAACTTTGAGGCACATTGAGGGATCAACTGCGACGGATCAATGGCAATCGGCCTGTTCCGGCGATCACGGATGCTTACGGCTTGAGTTCAATCTCGAGGAAGACGATCTCCGTAGAGGTTTCGTTAAGCACGTCGTGCTCCACCCCCGCTTTGCGGAAATACGACTTGCCGACGCCAAGCTGGGCCTTCGAGCGCTCGCCACTCGGGGCCACGATGGTCATCTCGCCCGCGGTGACGGGGACGATCACATAGTCCATCTCGTGGATATGACGCCCGGTCGCACTGCCCGGTGCCAATCGCCACTCCGTGACGCGAACCTCGGGGGTGTCGACCTGAACGTCGGATTTGGCGGCAAGCATCGTCATCCTCTCCTATGGCAGGAATTCTACGGCAAGAATTCCAGGAACAAGAATACGGCAAATACCACCAGATGCACCAAGCCGAACAGGATGTTGGTGCGACCCGTGCCGAAGGTCAGCATGCTCAGCAGGAAGGTGAGCAACAACAGCACCGTGCTCTGAGGGCTTAGCCCAAGCACGAGTTCCTTACCCAGCACATAGGTGGCGACTCCAACCGCCGGGATCGTTAGTCCGATCGTCGCCAGGGATGAGCCGAGCGCAAGATTGATGCTCTTCTGCAGATCATTGTTGCGGGCGGCCGAAACCGCGGCAACGCCCTCCGGCATGAGGATGAGAATCGCGACCACGAGGCCCGCGAAGGCCGGCGGCGCACCGATCATCGCCGCCGTGGCATCGATGACGAGCGAGAATTTCTTTGACAGCAGTACGACGGCAAGGAGGGAAACCAGGAGCAACGGAATGCTCAGCGCCAGCACCGCGCTCGATGACTTCTTGGTCGCCGCATCCCTGTTCGCGGACTCGACGACGAAGTAATCGCGGTGCCGCATGGTCTGGATGTAGAGAAAGACGCCGTACAGAACGAGCGTGACCACGTCGACAAAGCCAAGCTGCATGGCGGAATATACCGGCCCTGGCGTGCTCAACGTATAATTTGGCATGATCAGCGTTATCGTCGCCAACACAAACAACACGCTGAGATAAAGGTTGGCGCCCGAAACCTGGAAATCCTGCTCCCGGTAGTGCAATCCGCCAATGAAGATGCACAGCCCGACGAGGCCGTTGCAGACGATCATCACGACCGCAAATACCGTATCACGGGCCAGGGCCGGCTGCGGCTTGTCGCCCAGCATGATCGTCGTGATCAGCGCGACTTCGATGATCGTGACCGCGAGCGTCAACACCAATGTGCCGAAAGGCTCTCCGATCTCTTCGGCGATCACCTCGGCATGATGAACGGCCGCGAACACCGTGCCGAACAGGATGGCCAGCAGGATCGCGGCAAGCAGCCATCCATTGAGAGATGGGGTAAATACCCACCCGACAGCTGTCGCCGCGGCGAACAGTGCCAGCGCCAGCGCCGGAAAAATCCATGCCGTATGCGGCATCGGACCGTGTGCGCTCATGAACTCCCCTTCCGCTCAAGGAGCCGCACCATAAGGCACTCAGTGAACGCTGAGAACAGGGGCGATCGGTAGAAAGGTGAGAAGCAGGAAGAGTGGAATCAACACTCCGCCTGCAAACAGGAGATAGCCGAAGAAGCTGGGCATCTTGATGCCGCGCTCGTTCGCGATCGCCGCGACCATGAAGTTCGGCGCATTTCCGATATAGGTGAGCGCACCCATGTAGACGGCGCCCATGGAGATCGCCGCCAGCGTCCCCGACAACTCCCCCATCAATCGCTGCGCGTCGCCTCCGGCGAGCTCGAAGAACAAAAGATAGGTCGGAGCATTGTCGAGGAACGCCGACATCAGGCCGGTGAACCAGAAATAGGGAACCTCCCGCGGGGCACCGTTCGGCTCGGTGACGGCGGACAATAACCAGGCGAATGAGCCGTGCTGTCCCGCATGGAGCATCGCCAGCACCGGGATGATCGCGGTGAAGATACCGGCGAACAGTTTCGCCACTTCCCGGATCGGCTCCCAGTTGAAGCCGTTGGCTTCGCGGTGTTCGTCCGGGGTGAGCCACAGCGATAGCAGCGCGATCCCGACCAGCAGGCCGTCGCGCACCAGGTTCTGCAGTTCCAGCCTTGTTCCGAGAACGTCGAAAGCGATTTCGGGCCGCCAGGTCGCCGACATCAGGATGCTGGCGATGATGGCTGCGATCAGCGGCAGGTTCATCAGGCCGTGAACGCGGATCGGCGCCGCTCCGCCGGGCGGGACCGCCGGCTCCCTGCGAAAAAGCCAGAGATCGAGCAGGGCAAAGATCAGCAGCAGGATGCCGGCCACGATCGCGGTCTGCAGCCAGATGTTCCTCGTGGTCCAGAAGAAGTCGACGCCGTGCAGGAAGCCGACGAACAATGGCGGGTCACCAAGCGGGCTGAGCGCACCGCCGACATTGGCAACGAGAATGATGAAGAACACAATGACATGCGCGTTATGGGGGCGCAGCAGGTTGGCGCGGATCAGCGGGCGGACCAGGATCATGGCGGCACCGGTGGTTCCGACGATGCTCGCCATCATCGTGCCCAAGGCAAGAACCGCCGTATTGGTGGACGGCGTGCCCCTCATGTCGCCGGTTACCAGGATCCCGCCGGCAACCGTGTAGAGCGCGAACAGCAGCACGATGAAGCTCAGATATTCGCCGAGCATCGCATGGACGAAGCTCTCCAGCATGGGCGCGCCGCCGGCGAACCAGGCGAGCAAGGAAAGCGTCAGTGCCGACCAGGCGGCGGCGATCTTGCCGTAATGGTGATGCCAGAATTTCGGGAACAGCAGCGGCCCAAGCGCGATCGACAGCAAGAGGCCGGCGAAAGGAAGGGCAAACGGCCACGTCATCGCCGCGCCATCGAGGGCCGCCGCAGCGCGCGCCTGCTCCGGCAACAACACCAATGCCGATAGGACAAGCACACCACGCCATGCTCTCATTCCGCACCTACGAACCGCCGATGAACTGCCGCACCGTTTCGATCGCGCCATAATAATCGAGATTGTCGTGGCCGCCGCCAGCAAATCGAACGAACCGCTTCGGTTCATGCGCCAATGCAAACAAGCGATCGCCGAAGATCATCGAGATCACGGAATCGTCAGTGCCGTGCATGACGAGCAGCGGCGCCTTGACGCGCCCAATGCGCTCGTCTGAGCGAAACTGGTCGCGCATCAGCCAGCGCACCGGCACGAGCGGGAACGCCGTACCGGCAATGTCGGCAGTCGAGGTATAGGGCGCCTCCAGGATCAATTTGCCGATCGGCTGCTCGGCAGCCAGCGCCACCGCAGCGCCGGTACCGAGTGAAAATCCCCAGGCGACGATTCGTTCTGCTGTGTAGCGCGCGGTAGTGAAGGCGTAAGCTGCGGCCGCATCCTGCAGAATGCCGAGTTCGCTCGGATATCCGCTCGAGCCGGCATAGCCGCGGTAGGAGAGCGCGACCAGGCCGGTACCGTCAGACGTCATGGCTCGGAAGCGACTGACCCGTCCCGCGAGAAAGTCGCCATTGCCGGGAAAGTACAGGATCACGGGATGGCCGGGCTTTGCCGGCACGTGCCAGACAATGACCTTTTCGCCATCGCCGGTGGTGAGCACATGCTCCTCGGCCTCGGGAAAGCCGGCTGCTTCCGGTGAGGTTCGCTCCCGCGTCGGAATCGGAAACAGCATCTCGCGCTGCTTGACGAACAGCACCGCGAGCGCTCCGAGGTAGCCAACTGCCGCGACGATCAGGAGCCATTTCAGGACGAGCATCGCTGCCCGCAAGGGCTCACATCGCCTTGACGATGCTCTCGGTCACCTTCTTGGCATCGCCGAGCAGCATCATGGTGTTGTCGCGATAGAACAATGGATTGTCGATGCCGGCATAGCCCGAGGCCAGCGAGCGCTTGATGAACATCACCGTGCCGGCCTTCCAGACCTGCAGCACCGGCATGCCATAGATCGGCGAGGTCTTGTCCTCCTCCGCCGCCGGGTTGGTGACGTCGTTGGCGCCGATCACGAAGGCGACGTCGGCCTGGGCGAATTCGGAGTTGATATCCTCCAGTTCGAACACCTCGTCATAGGGTACGTTGGCTTCCGCCAGCAGCACGTTCATGTGGCCGGGCATGCGGCCCGCGACCGGGTGGATCGCGTACTTCACCTCGACTCCTTCCTTCTTCAGGATGTCGGCCATCTCGCGCAGCGCGTGCTGGGCCTGCGCCACCGCCATGCCGTAGCCCGGCACGATGATGACCTTCGAAGCATTCTTCATGATGAAGGCGGCATCGTCAGCGGACCCGAGCTTGGCCGGCTTCTGCTCGCCGGTCCCGCCACCCGCCGCCGCGGTCTCGCCGCCGAAGCCGCCGAGGATGACCGAGATGAAGGACCGGTTCATCGCGTGGCACATGATGTAGGACAGGATCGCGCCGGAGGAGCCGACCAGCGCGCCGGTGATGATCAGCGCCGAGTTGCCGAGCGTAAAACCGATGCCGGCCGCGGCCCAGCCGGAATAGGAGTTCAGCATCGAGATCACGACCGGCATGTCGGCGCCGCCGATCGGGATGATCATGAGCACGCCCAGCACCAGCGCGATGATGGTGATCAGCCAGAAGTCGAGCGCGCTTCCCGACAGCACCAGGCCGACGATGAAGAACACCAGCGCCAGCGCCAGTGCGATGTTGATGAGGTGACGGAACGGCAGGATGATCGGCGCGCCGCTCATCCGCGCCGACAGCTTCAGGAACGCGATCACCGAGCCGGTGAAGGTCAGCGCGCCGATCGCGACGCCGAGCGACATTTCAATCAGGCTCTGGGTGTGGATGTTGCCGGGCGTGCCGATGTCGAAGGCTTCGGGCGCATAGAACGCGCCGGCGGCGACCAGCACCGCGGCCATGCCGACCAGCGAGTGGAAAGCGGCGACCAGTTCAGGCATCGAGGTCATCGGCACCCGCCGCGCGATCACCGCGCCGATCGCGCCGCCAATGGCGACGCCGAGCACGACGAGCAGCCAGGCGACGCCATCCGCCGGCGGATGGCTCGCGAGCGTCGTACCGATCGCGATCGCCATGCCGATCATGCCGAACAGGTTGCCCTGGCGCGACGTGGCGGGGCTCGACAGCCCCCTCAGCGACAGGATGAACAGCACACCCGCCACGAGATACAACAATGCAGAGAGATTGGCGTTCATCTCAGGTCCCCGTTTGCCTCTTCCCCGAGGTGGCCGCTTACTTGGACTTCTTCTTGTACATCGCCAGCATGCGCTGGGTGACAAGGAATCCGCCGAAGATGTTGATGCAGGCGAAGATCAGCGCGACGAAGCCGAAACCGCGCGCCAGGCCCGAGCCGCTCGAGATCATGCCGACGCCGACCGCGAGCAGCGCGCCGACCACGATCACCGAGGAGATCGCGTTGGTGACGCTCATCAGCGGCGTATGCAACGCAGGGGTCACCGACCACACCACGAAATAGCCGACGAACACGGCGAGCACGAAAATGGAAAGCCGAAACACGAAGGGATCGACGGCCTGCGCGATATGCTCCATGGCTTCTCTCCTTAAGCTTTCGGCTGGAAGTTGGGATGGATGACGGCGCCGTCCTTGGTCAGCGCGGTGGCTTTCACCAGTTCGTCATCCCAGTTGACGGCAAGCGCCCTGTTCGCCTTGTCGATCAGCGTCTCGATGAAGGCGAACAGGTTGCGGGCATACAGACCCGAGGCGGAGGCCGCAACGCGGCCGGCGACATTGGTGTAGCCGACGATCTTGATGCCATCGACGTCGACGACTTCGCCGGCTTTCGCACCCTCGACATTGCCGCCGCGTTCGACGGCGAGATCGACCAGCACCGAACCGGGGCGCATCGATTTGACCATCTCCGAGGAGACGAGCTTGGGCGCCGGGCGGCCGGGAATCAGCGCCGTCGTGATCACCACATCCTGCTTCTTGATGTGCTCGGCGGTGAGCGCGGCCTGCTTGGCCTGGTACTCCTTCGACATCTCCTTGGCGTAGCCGCCCGCGGTCTGCGCGTTCTTGAACTCCTCGTCCTCGACCGCGAGGAACTTGGCGCCGAGGCTCTCGACCTGTTCTTTCGTCGCTGGACGCACGTCGGTCGCGGTGACGATGGCGCCTAACCGGCGCGCGGTCGCGATCGCCTGCAGGCCGGCGACGCCGACGCCCATCACGAACACCTTTGCCGCCGGGACCGTGCCGGCCGCGGTCATCATCATCGGAAAGGCGCGACCGAAGGCTTCGGCGCCCTCGATCACCGCGCGGTAGCCGGCGAGGTTGGCCTGCGAGGACAAGACGTCCATCACCTGCGCGCGGGTGATACGCGGCATCAGTTCCATCGCAAAGGCCGAGACGCCGGCATCCGCCATCGCCTTCAGCGCGGCGTCGTTGCCATAGGGGTCCATGATGGCGATGACGAGCGCGCCGCGCTTGTATTTCGAGAGCTCGGACGCCTCCGGCCGCTTCACCTTGATGACGATGTCGGCATCCTTCACCGCATCCGCGCTGACCGTGGCGCCTGCAGCGGTGAATTCCGAATCCGGCAAGCCCGACTTGATGCCCGCACCCGACTCAACCGCGACCTCGGCGCCGAGCGCCTTGAATTTCTTGATGGTGTCGGGAGACGCGGCGACCCGCGGCTCGTACGGGTCGATTTCCTTGGCAACGGCAATCTTCATAGGGCCTCCGGCGGCGCGGGACAGCGCGCGCAAGCAAACTTAGCGTTACTCCCGCAACGTTGGATACCGGTTTTGGGACCGGCTTGGGTGCAATTTTTGTGAGCACCGCCAGCATTGGCGGTGCAGGCAGAGAGGGATCAGAGCAGGAAGAAGGCCATCAGGATGAGAATGAGGGCGACGGCCGCCGTGCCGTATTTGACCAGCGCGATGAAGCCTTCGTAGGTCCGTTCATGCTCGATGTAGTCGTTGCCGTCGGCGGTGGTGTAAGCCACTTCGCTATGGTCTGCCATCCTTGTCCCCAGTCATCAAACGTCTGAATTTCTGGCGTGCCAATACCGCAAACCGGATGGCAGGGCAACGCCGCCCTGCCTATCGCCTCATTCGGAAGGCCAATTATCCCGAACCCAGCGGGTGAGGCTTTCCTCGCTGACCTCCCCGGCCGCGAGCGACAAGATAATCGATGTGGCGTGCGCCGGGTCAGGACCGAAGCTGACGCCATTCTTGATGAGAAACGTCATCATCGCCATGAAGGCGATGCGCTTGTTCCCATCGACAAAGGCGTGGTTCTTGGCGAGGCCAAACGCGTAGGCCGCCGCGAACTCAGCCAGGGAGGCCTGCTCATAGCGCCATTTGTTGACTGGCCGCTCCAGCGCCGATCGCAGCATGCCTTCATCGCGCAAGCCGGACGCTCCGCCGAAGCGGCGGAGCTGGCGGGCATGGATGGCGATGGCCTGCTTATAGGTGATCCAAAGCGGCTCCTTCGGCTCGCTCATTCGAAATTTCGACTACTTCTACTTCGCAAGCGCCGCCAGCGTGTCGCGATACTTGTCCATGATCTCGTCCGCGACTTCCATTGTCCGCTCAAAATCCGGATCGTAGGGAAGCGCCTGAAAACCACCTCCCGGAAGTTCGGTGACATGCAGTTGCTGACCGCGCTTCAGATCGAGCCGCTGCATCAGCTCGCGGGGGAGCAGCAGGCCATCGGAATTCCCGATCTTTTTGATCTCGATTTTCATCAGGAGTTTGCCTTTCGAGTTGCGCCCAGTCGCGCAGTTTTTCTGTAAGAGCTTCAAAAAGCATCATAATTCGGCATGCCCAATGCACGTTATACAACAGTATAACGCACCCTAGAGCATCGTTCAACAGATGTTTTACGGTCCCGAAACCCTCAGCCTATCTCTTCCAGCTCGTCGATCATGCCTGAGACAACCGACAGACCGCCGTCCCAGAACTTCGGGTCCTTGGCGTCCAGGCCAAATGGCTTGAGCAGTTCCGAATAGTGCTTGGTTCCGCCGGCCGAGAGCATGTCGAGATAACGTTCCGCAAAGCCCTCGGAGGCGTGCTCGTAGACCGCATAGAGCGAGTTCACCAGGCAATCGCCGAACGCATAGGCGTAGACGTAGAACGGCGAATGGATGAAATGCGGGATGTACATCCAGAAATTCTCATAGCCAGGCTTGATTTCGATCGCCGGCCCCAGGCTCTCGGTCTGCACGGAGAGCCAGATCTGGCCGATCCGCTCGGCGGTCAATTCGCCGTGCTTGCGCTCGGTGTGTACCGCGCGCTCGAACGAATAGAACGCGATCTGCCGCACCACGGTGTTGATCATGTCCTCGACCTTGCCGGCGAGCAGCGCCTGGCGCTGCTTGGGGCTCTTGGTCTCGGACAACAGCCGCTTGAAGGTCAGCATCTCCCCGAACACGCTCGCGGTCTCCGCCAGCGTCAGCGGTGTCGGCGCCATCAGGGGACCGTTCTTTGCCGCCAGCACCTGGTGCACGCCGTGGCCGAGTTCATGCGCAAGCGTCATCACGTCGCGCGGCTTGCCCTGATAGTTCATCAGCACGTAGGGGTGCGCGGATGGCGTGGTCGGATGTGAGAACGCCCCCGGCGCCTTGCCGGGCCTGACCGGCGCATCGATCCAGCGGTCGGTGAAGAAGCGCTCGGCAATCGCGGCCATATCGGTGGAAAAGCCGCGATAGGCTGACAATACCATGTTGCGTGCGTCGGGCCAGCCGATCGTGCCGGTCGCGGCAAAGGGCAGCGGCGCGTTGCGGTCCCAATGCGGCAGCTTCTTCTTTTTGAACCAGCCCGCCTTGAGCCGGTAATAACGGTGCGACAGCTTCGGATAGGCGGCGCGCACGGAAGCGACCAGCGCATCCACCACCTCGCGCTCGACACGGTTGTTGAGATGGCGGGAATCCGCGACGTCCTGGAAGCCGCGCCAGCGGTCGGAAATTTCCTTGTCCTTGGCGAGCGTGTTGGTGATCAGCGCGAAGGTGCGCTCGTTTGCCTTGAAGGTTTTCGCCAGCGCCTCCGCGGCGGTTCTTCGCTTCGCGCCGTCGCGGTCCTGCAAGAGGTTGAGCGTCGGCTCGATCGCAAGCTCCTTGGCGCCGACCTTGAAGCGCAGGCCGGCGATAGTCTGGTCGAACAGCCGGTTCCAGGCGGCATAGCCGCTCTGCGACTTCTCGTGGAAAAGCTGCTCGATGCGATCCTCGAGTTGATAGGGCTTCTCCTTGCGCAGATCCTCGATCCACGGCCGGTAGTACGCCAGCTCCTCGGTCTGCATCGCGCGCTCGATCACATCATCGTCAATGCGGTTGAGCTCGAGCGCAAAGAACAGGAGATGCGTCGAGGCCGCCGTCAGGCGCTCTGAAACATCGCCGTAAAATTTCGTGATCGCGGGATCGACACTGTCGCCGGCATGCACGAGGCCGGCAAAGGAGCCGAGCCGGCCGGCGAGATCGTCGATCGCTTCATAGCGCCGCACGGCATCGGCGAGCCACTTTCCGCCATCTTCCCGCGCCGTATGTTCCGCGAGCTTGCCCTTGTAGTCGGTCTCAAACGCGACGCAATCTGCATCCATCTTCGCCAGGTCGCGCGCGACTTCCGGCGCGTCGATACCGGAATAGAGATCGCCGAGATTCCATTCCGGCAGCTTGCCGGTTTTGCCCGCGGCCTTCTTCGCTGCAGACTTGTTTGCAGCGGATTTTGCGGCGGCCGGCTTGCGTTGCGTTGGCTTACGGGATGCGGAGGAGCGCGAGGTCATCTTGGTGGGTGCCTGTGTTCAATCGGAGATGCGGCGGCGAAATGTGCAGGGGTCGGCAACGTTTAAGAGGGCGTTAATCGGCTTCGGCGAGAGTGCCCCGATTCGAGACAGATAAGCGTAACGCGCGGGGAAAACCATGGTTGCCACCATTTTGATTGCCGATGATGACGCAGTACAGCGCCGTCTGGTTGAAAACATGGTGCAAAAATGCGGCTACCAGCCCCTCGTGGTCGATAGTGGCGACGATGCCATCGCGGCACTCACCGCCCAGGAAAACCAGACCATCGATGCGGTCGTGCTCGACCTCGTGATGCCCGGCCTCGACGGCCTGGGTGTGCTCGCAAAGATTCGTGACGCTGGTTTGAACGTCCCCGTCATCGTGCAGACCGCGCATGGCGGCATCGACAACGTGGTCTCGGCGATGCGCGCCGGCGCCCAGGATTTCGTGGTCAAGCCGGTCGGCTTCGAGCGGCTGCAGGTCTCGTTGCGCAATGCGCTGAACACTTCTGCACTCAAAGGCGAATTGCAGCGCATCCGCCACAGCCGCGAGGGACGGCTGACCTTTTCCGACATCATCACCCGCAGCGAAGCGATGAGCGGCGTGTTGCGCACCGCGCAGAAGGCGGCTGCATCGGCCATTCCAGTTTTGATCGAAGGCGAATCCGGCGTCGGCAAGGAATTGTTTGCCCGCGCGATCCACGGCAGCAGCGAGCGCAAGGCAAAGCCGTTCGTCGCGGTGAACTGCGGCGCGATTCCCGACAATCTCGTGGAGTCGATCCTGTTCGGCCACGAGAAGGGCGCCTTCACCGGCGCCACCGAACGCCACATGGGCAAGTTCGTGGAAGCCCATGGCGGCACGCTCTTCCTCGACGAGGTCGGTGAATTGCCGCTGACGGCGCAGGTGAAGCTGTTGCGCGCGCTGCAGGAGGGCACGGTTGAAGCCGTCGGCGGCCGCAAGCCGGTGAAGGTCGACGTCCGCATCATCTCCGCCACCAACCGCCAATTGCTGGAGCTGGTGAAGGCCGGCCAATTCCGCGAGGACCTGTTCTATCGCCTGCACGTCCTGCCGCTGACGATTCCGCCCTTGCGGCAGCGGCGCGAGGACATCCCGCATCTGCTGCGGCATTTCCTCGCGCGCTTCAACGCGGAGGAGAACCGCAACATCACCGGCATCAGCGGCGAAGCGATGGCACATCTTTCGCAGCTCGACTGGCCCGGCAACATCCGCCAGCTCGAGAACACCGTGTATCGCGCGGTGGTCATGAGCGACGGCGACCAGCTTGACCTCGCCGACTTCCCGCAGGTCGCCGCGCATCACCTCGCCGAGCCGAATCCGGCGCATGGCGAACCGCTGATCGTTGCCCCGTCGACGGCGCCTGCAATGGTATCGGGTAGCGAAATACCGATCGCGCCGCTGCCTGCCGCCGGCAGTCTCTCGATGCTGACCAGCAGCGGCGACGTGCGGCCCTTAGAAGAGATGGAAAACGAGATCATTCGCTTTGCGATCTCGCATTATCGCGGGCAGATGTCCGAGGTGGCGCGGCGCCTGAAGATCGGCCGCTCGACGCTCTATCGCAAGATCGACGAGGCCGCGGCAAATGATTCCGCCGATGGCGCCGGGGGCACCAATTGAGCCGATGGGCGTTTGTGCCATGGAGCAGGCATTGCGTCGTGGCTTGGGTGTTAGCGTGATCCGGAACCTATTGAACCGTGGCTTGGCGGTGACAGACAAACGGGGTGCCGCGTGGCAGAAATCGCGCAAGATCGAGTGCAAGTGGTTGTTCGAGGTCAGTTTGTCGTGAGTTGCCCCGCATGGCGCTGGCTGCATGAAGGGGGCGTAGGTATCGTCTGCGTTGATTTGTTGCGTGCAGGCGTGACGGAGTTTTTGATCGAGTGAGGCCGGCGCTTCCGCGCAAGCTTAGGGCATGATCCGGGAAGATCGTGCTCGAACAAATCGAGCGGGATGATGCTTTCTGCGAAGCGTCATCGTGCTTCAGGACCATGACGTGAGAACTGTTCCAATGCCGGGCAGTTCGCCCCAGGGGGTTTGACGATGCGTGACTGTTCGAAAGGCCGTACCGGATTCGACCGCGTGCTGATGGCCGTCGCCGCGACGTTCCTGACGGTCTCCGCGACCTCAGCACTGGCCCAGTCGGACACGCCACGCGCCAGCGCCGCAGAACTCGCGATCGACGCCGCGATCCCGCGCCCCGAGCCTGCCAACGTGCCGCCGCCCACCGCGGCCGATATCAAGCTGGACACCACCGCCTCGGTGCCTGACGCGTCAAAGGACGCCGTCAAGCCGAGCGAACCGGACACGGCGATCAAGACCGCCGAGCCCAAGGCTGAGCCCAAGCCGGCAGATGTCGTCACTGCGCCCGCCGCCGAGCCGAAGCCGAGCGATGTGGCGAAAGACGCGCCGAAGGAGCCAGAGCCGGTCAAGAACGACACCGCTACGGTGACGCCGTCCGCCGCGCCGGCGACCGCCACTGCTCCCGTTCCCACCACGACGCCTACCCCGGCAACCGCCAACGCGCCTGCTGCCGAGCCCGCCAAGGAGCCGGTCAAGGCTGCGAGCAACGTGCCGGCGGAGGATCAGCCGGTCGCCGACAAGCTTCGCGAGACGCTGGCCAACAAGACGCTGCGCACCTTTGACCGCAAGAACGAGCGCGCCGCGGTCGAGAAGTTCTACTCGGCGCGCGACTATGCGCCGGTGTTCACGCAAGCCGGCAAGATGACCGCGACCGCCAAGGGCGTGATCGCGCGGCTGAAGGACGCCGCCGCCGATGGTCTCAACCCGGAAGACTATCCGGTGCCGGATTTTGCCGCTGCCGCATCGCCCGATGCGCTGGCGGAAGCCGAGCTGAAGCTCACCGCCAGCATGCTGGACTATGCGCGCCAGGCGCAGAGCGGGCGGATGCACTGGTCGCAGGTCTCGGCCGATATTCTCTATCCCGAGCACCCGATCGATCCGTCGGAAGTCCTCGCCAACGTGACCGGCGCCAAGGACGCCTCCGCCGCACTCGACAGCTACAACCCGCCGCACAAGCTCTACCGCGAGCTCAAGGCCAAGCTCGCCGAGCTGCGCGGCCAGGGCGAGGGACCGGTGATCCAGATCGCGGAAGGGCCGGTGCTGGCTTACAAGGCGGGCAGCAAGAAACAGCCGGCGGTGGCGCCGGAAGATCCGCGCGTGCCGCAGCTCCGTGCCAAGCTCGGCGTCAGCGACAATCCGGACGACACGCGCTACGACGCCAAGGTCGCCGAAGCCGTGCGCAAATTCCAGCAGAGCGCCGAGCTGAAGCCCACCGGCGTGCTCGACGATCGCACCGTGAAGGCGATCAACAGCCCGAAGCGCGACAAGCAGATCGACACCGTCATCGTCAACATGGAGCGCTGGCGCTGGCTGCCGCGCCAGCTCGGCGCGGCCTCTCTCGGCAACGCCTATGTCATCCTAAACATCCCCGACTACACGCTGAGGGTGATGCAGAACGGCGCGCCGGTCTGGACCACGCGCGTGGTGACCGGCAAGCCGGGACAGCACGCGACGCCGCTTTTGACCGAGACGATGAAGTACATCACGGTCAACCCGACCTGGAACGTGCCGCCATCGATCATCTACAACGAGTACCTGCCGGCCTTGCAGCAGGATCCGACCGTGCTGCAGCGTATGGGCCTGCGACTCGAATATGGCCGCGACGGTTCGGTCCACATCTCGCAGCCGCCGGGCGAGGCGAACGCGCTCGGACGCATTCGCTTCAACTTCCCGAACAAGTTCCTGGTCTATCAGCACGACACCCCGGACAAGCAGCTCTTCGCCAGGGAAGAGCGTGCCTTCAGCCACGGCTGCATGCGCGTGCAGAATCCGGACCAATACGCGTCCGTGCTGCTCAACATCACGATGACGAACGAGCATTGGACGCCCGAGCGGATCCGCAGCATGTATGGCTCGAGCGAGATCGACCTCAAATTCCCGACGCCGATCCCGGTCAACATCACCTATCAGACCGCGTTCGTTGACGATGCCGGCAAGCTGCAATTCCGCAGGGACGTCTATGGCCGTGACGCCGGCATGCTGGCGCTGCTCAAGAACAATCGCGGCAAGGACCTCGAATCAATGGTGGCGCATGCGCAGCCGAACTATTCGCGCCCGAGCCGCAACAACCTGCCGCCCGGCGTCAGCATCGCCAGCGACAACACCAATTCCGGCCTGAACTTCTTCGAGCGGCTGTTCGGCGGCGGCCAACCCGTGCCACCGGCGCCGATCGGGCGCGGACAACCGCAGCCGCGCCGGGTGTTCACCCGGTAATCCACTGCTCCCCAAACGCGCCAAATTTTAGAGCAAAATCAACGATCCCGCCCGCCCGGCGGGATCAATTACATTAACCATTCTTCATCTGGTGCAGGTGGCGGCACTTTTTCGCCACAGTCAACGGTTTAGGTTGAGCCCAACTTGGGAAAACGGGATGGTAAATCTCGGTTAACCGTCCCGCTTTAAGAATGCGTTCACCGCCTTTCGCCGGGGTCTGCGAAAGAAAGTTAAGGTCGAACGCTCGACGACTGGGTGGGCTCATCGGTGCTGGCTGTCCGCGCACGCCACTATAAACTGCTGTCGTTCCCGAAAGCCGGATGTCAGGTCGGGCTGACGTCGCTATTGCTGCTCGCAGGCGCCGGATCGGTTCACGACGCCACCGCCTTGAACGAGACCCGCACCCTCGCTTTCCATCACACGCACTCAGGCGAAGACGTCACCGTCACCTTCAAGCGCGATGGCCGCTATGACGAAGACGCGCTGAAGAAGCTCAATCAGTTCCTGCGCGACTGGCGCACCCAGGAACAGACCACGATGGATCGTCGGCTCTTCGACATCCTCTGGGAAGTCTATCGCGACGTTGACGGCAAGCAGCCGATCAACGTCATCTCCTCCTACCGCTCTCCCGCAACTAACGCCATGCTCCGCCGCCGCTCCTCCGGGGTGGCGCGCTTCAGCCAGCACATGCTGGGGCATGCGATGGATTTCTACATTCCCGGCGTGCCGCTCGAGCAGATCCGCTATGCCGGCCTGCGCCTACAGCGTGGCGGTGTCGGTTTCTATCCGACCTCCGGCTCGCCTTTTGTTCACCTCGACACCGGGTCGATTCGTCACTGGCCGCGCATGACGCATGACCAGTTGGCGAGGGTGTTCCCGGACGGCCGCACCGTCCACGTCCCCGCGGACGGCAACCCGTTGAGAGGGTATGAACTCGCCCGTGCCGACATCGAGCGGCGCGGCAATGGCGATAGCTCGTCGTCCGGCGGCAGCAACATCGGCGGCTTCCTGACTGCGCTGTTCAAGGGTAAGCCGGCTGCCGGCGCTGAAGAGGATGATGAGGGCGCTGCGCCGGCTGCCGCCGAGAAGCCCGCGCCCGCGGTTGTCCTGGCCTCCGCCAGATCTGCCGATTCGAAGTCAGCCGATCCCGTGCCGATACCGCGCGCAAAACCGCAGTTTGCCTCGACCATCCAGCTCGCCGCGGCTGACGCTCAGATCATTCCGGCGGCAAAGCCCAAGCAGGCGGCGCCGGCCGCCGCAGAAAAATCCGAGCCGAAGCCGGAGACGCCTGCCGACATCATCAATGCCCGTGGCTTCTGGGGCGATGAGCTACCTGCACCGAAACAGGCAACGGCTGCGCAGATCGCCGCGCTGAAGGCACGTGAGGCGGTCGGCGCCGCCGATCCGCAGGCCACGGCCAGCGTGACCGAGAACTTCAACAAGGCCCTCGCCTATGCGCCGGCGAACTCGCCGATCGAGCGCGGCAATATCGTCGCCGCCTCCGCGCCGGTGCCGCGCAGCGTCCGTCCGACCCGCAATGCCGCGGCGGCTGCGACCGAGATCAACACCGTGGTCGCCAAAGGCGCGCAAGGTCAGGGCAGCGTGATCGCGACCTCGACCCGCATCTCCGCCGCAAGAGGCAACGATCTCTGGATGCGCGTGGTGATGCTGGCGCCGAGCGCGAGCAACGCCATGCTGACCACCGTGCTCGGCGATACCGACATGACCTTGATGCGCGCCCATTTCGTCAAGCCGCAAGCCGCGATCAACATGACCTTCTCGAATGATCCGATGATGGGCATGAGCTGCGACAGCTTCACCGGCTCCGCTACCGCAACGCTGCCGACGACCTCTTTCGTCGTTCGCACCGCCGCGCTGCGCTGATCTTGCCTCCACAAATTCGATGTCATCCCCGCGAAGGCGGCGATCCGCCGCGGCGCGAACTCACACCGCTACGCTGCTTGACGACTGAAGCAGCAATCCCCGCAGTCATTGCGAGCGAAGCGAAGCAATCCATGCCTCCATTTGTGGAGACATGGATTGCTTCGTCGCGTTGCTCCTCGCAATGACGGCGTCGTCCCGGGTCGCGCTTCGCTTGCCCGGGATGATGGGTGAAGGTGTACGCGGGTAACGCCTCAGATCATCCCCAACGCTTGCATGTAGGTCTCGATGATCGTCTCCTGCTCCTGACGCTCGTTGGGATCCTGCTTGCGCAGGCGCACGATGGTGCGCAGGGCCTTGACGTCGTATCCGTTGCCCTTGCTCTCGGCATAGACGTCGCGGATGTCGTCCGAGATCGCCTTCTTCTCTTCTTCCAGCCGCTCGATGCGTTCGATGATGGCCTTGAGCTGATCCTTTGCGAATCGGGTCGCGGGTTCTTCTTTGACGGCGGCAGAAGTGGCCATCGTGTACTCCTGAATGGAACTGATGTGGAGGCGTCCTGAGCGGTATGCGCTCCTACGCATCGCGTGTCGGAAATGACCCTCAAGTTTGGGACGCCTCCCGTCAAGGAAACGTCGCGCTCATCCACAGCGCGCCCACAGGAGATGCGGGAGAAGCCGCAATTACCTGTCATTCCGGGGCGTCCGAAGGACGAACCCGGAATCTCGAGATTCCGGGTTCAATGCTGCGCATTGCCCCGGAATGACGGCGTGCACACGAGTCAATGCCCGGGATGCGCCTTCTTCATCGCGGTCAGTTGCTCCGGCGTCGCCGCGCCCTGATATTTCGCCTTCCACTCCTCATAGGGCATGCCGTAGACCGCCTCGCGGCTCTCATCCTTGCTGATCGCGACGCCCTTGGCGTCGGCCTCCTCCTTCATCCAGTTGGAGAGGCAGTTGCGGCAGAATCCGGCAAGGTTCATCAGGTCGATATTCTGGACGTCGGTGCGATTCTGCAGATGCTGCACCAGGCGCCGGAAAACGGCGGCTTCCAGCTCGGTTCTGGTCTTGTCGTCAATCGTCATGGCTGTCATCCCGCTGTCTGCATGACCCGCAAAACTGGGTACCGGTTTTCCGATAGATCATGCTCGAATAGATCACTCTCAGCATATTGATATCAGGTGGGATTCGTCACAGATTTTGCCACATCGCTGCGCAAAACAGCATGAAATCGGGTGGGATCGGCGGTTTTCGATGGCAGAAGTCCGCCTGCCTTCCGTTGACAGGTGTCGCCGGGCCACGCGAAATCGTCAATGATTCGGTGTAGCTTCGCCCCATGATCGTACTGGACTCCCTTCCCTTCCCCTCTCGCCTGCTTGCCGGTCTTCTGCCCGCGCTGGCGCTTGTGGTGGCGTGCCTATGGACCAGCCCGGCCGCCGCGGATTTCCGGCTCTGCAACAATACCGCCAGCCGGGTCGGCATCGCGCTAGGCTACAAGGACGCCGAGGGCTGGACCACCGAAGGCTGGTGGAACATTTCCTCGCGCTCCTGCGAGACCCTGCTGCGGGGCAACCTGGTCGCACGCTATTACTACATCTACGCCCTCGATTATGACCGTGGGGGGGAATGGTCGGGCCAGGCCTTCATGTGCTCGCGCGACAAGGAATTCACCATTCGCGGCACCGAGAACTGCCTGGCGCGCGGCTATGACCGCACCGGCTTCTTCGAGGTCGACACCGGGGAGCAACGGGCGTGGACCGTACAACTGACGGAAGCCAACGAGCAGCCGGCACAAAAGGTGCCGGGAATGCCGGGAGGGGTCGCACCGGGAACACCCGCGGTGCCGGGCCTGCCCAATCCACCGGGCGGAACGCCTCCGGGCGCGTCTGGTTTGCCACCAGCCGCACCACCCGGAAGCAAGCAATGAGAAGACTGCGTCGGATCAAGATCCTCGCGACCTTGGGTCCCGCCTCCTCCGACAGTGCGATGATCCGCAAGCTGTTCGAGGCCGGCGCCGATCTCTTTCGCATCAACATGAGCCACACCCCGCACGACAAGATGCGGGACCTGGTCAAGACCATCCGCAATGTCGAGTCCAGCTACGGCCGGCCGATCGGCATCCTGGTCGACCTGCAGGGCCCCAAGCTCCGGCTCGGCGCCTTTGCCGAAGGCGCGGTGCACCTCAACAACGGCCAGAGCTTCGTGCTCGATTCCGACAAGACGCCGGGTGACAATACCCGCGTCAACCTCCCGCATCCGGAGATCCTGGCGGCGCTGCGGCCGGGCCATGCGCTGCTGCTTGACGACGGCAAGGTGCGGCTGATTGCGGAAGAAACCTCGCCCGACCGCGCCGTGACGCGCGTGGTGATCGGCGGCAAGATGTCGGACCGCAAGGGCGTCAGCCTGCCCGATACCGACCTGCCGGTGTCGGCGATGACGCCGAAGGACCGCGCCGATCTCGAGGCCGCGCTGACCACGGGCATCGACTGGATCGCGCTGTCCTTCGTGCAGCGCGCCGAGGATGTCCACGAGGCCAAGAAGATGATTCGCGGCCGCGCCGCGGTGATGGCCAAGATCGAGAAGCCGCAGGCGATCGACCGGCTGGCCGACATCATCGATGCGTCCGATGCGCTGATGGTCGCGCGCGGCGACCTCGGTGTCGAGCTGCCGCTGGAACGCGTGCCGAGCCTGCAGAAGCAGATGACGCGGATGGCGCGCCGCGCCGGCAAGCCGGTGGTGGTCGCAACCCAGATGCTGGAATCGATGATCCAGGCGCCGGTGCCGACCCGCGCCGAGGTCTCCGACGTTGCCACCGCCGTCTATGAAGGCGCGGATGCGATCATGCTCTCGGCGGAGTCCGCCGCCGGCAAATATCCGGTGGAAGCGGTCACCACCATGAACCGCATCGGCGAGGAAGTGGAGCGCGACCCGATCTATCGCGGCGTGCTCAATGCGCAGCGCGCCGAGCCGGAGCAGACGGTCGGCGACGCGATCGCCGACGCCGCGCGCCAGATCGCCGAGACGCTCGACCTCTCGGCAATCATCTGCTGGACCTCGTCCGGCTCGACCGCGATCCGCGTCGCGCGCGAACGGCCGAAAGTGCCGGTCGTTGCGATCACGCCGAACCTGGCGACAGGCCGCAAACTCTCGGTCGTGTGGGGCGTACACTGCGTCGTCGCCGAGGACGCGCGCGACCAGGACGACATGGTCGACCGCGCCAACTCCATCGCATTCCGCGATGGCTTTGCCCGCGCCGGCCAGCGTGTGATCATCGTCGCCGGCGTCCCGCTCGGCATTCCCGGCACCACCAACATGGTCCGCATCGCCTCCGTCGCCCCGCAGAGCGACACGGAGAAGTAAATTGCTCAGTCGTTCCGGGGCGCGCGAAGCGCGAGCTATGATGTGCAATTGCACATCAGAGAATCCATCGGTCCGCAGGCGTAGGAGGAGAAATGGATTCCGGGCTCGTCCTTCGGACGCCCGGAATGACGAGGAGAGCGGTGGCCGGACGACGCCTAAGCCCCTACCAGCGCCTTCGCTGGCGTGGTGGCCTGCACGACGAGCCCGCGCGCGCGGGCGTCCATGACGCCGACGGCGCGCAGGGCGAGCAGCGTCACGGTCTGCACGGCATCGCGCAGCTTGGCGGGATCGTCGAGATTGTCTGGCGCGAGCGGCCCGACCAGCGACTCATGCAACGCGCCGAGCAGCGCGGTGGCGGCGAGTGCGGTGTCTTGCGCCGGCAGGTGGCCGGCGCGCACCGCGGCATCGATCCGGGCGGCAAGCTCGCCCGCGATCTCGCGGCGGCTGGCCAGCCGCGAGGCGGTGACGTCGACATCGACCGGCTCCGCCAGGATGCCCCAGGCGAGCTTGCGCTGCGACAGCACGTGAACGGCCACCGTGGTGACCGCAGCCGCCAGCGCCGAGGACGGCCCGGGCGCGGCATCGGCCGCCCGGCGGATCGCGGCGAGTTCGTCGCGTGAGACCTCGGCAATCAATTCGGAGATCAGGTCGGCCTTGGACGGGAAATAGCGGTAGACGGTCCCCGCCGCGACGTGCGCGCGGACCGCAACCGGGGCGATCTGCACCGCGGCCATGCCGCCATCCGCCGCCGCCTCCCGCGCCGCCGCCAGAATAGCGCTGCGCCGGGCGGCCAGCCGTTTCACCACTTGATGGGTTCGCCGATAGACCATGGCGGTTCCGTCCCCAGGCCCTCGCCGGCTTGCGATCAGCCGAACGAGACTTCACTGTTTTGGGCGATCGAGCGCAGATCGCTGCAAAAGATGAACACCTATTCAGGTCGTCTGGCAAGACGGATTTGCGACGGCTGGAATGCGCAAAAGGAAGGGGTCCCGGTTCAGCGAATTAGAGCGTTTTCGAGCGAAGTGGACAGCGGTTCGCGTGAAGAAAACTCGTCAAACAACAATCTGGCCCCGGGAGCCCTTGGTTACTCCCAGCTTAACGCGCCGCCGTTTTGGTATTCGATGACCCGGGTCTCGAAGAAATTCTTCTCTTTCTTCAGGTCCATCGCCTCCGACATCCAGGGAAACGGATTGTCGGCTTCATCGAACACCGGCGCGAGCCCAAGCTGGGCGCAACGACGATTGGCGATGAAATGCATGTAGGTTTCGCAAAGCGCCGCGTTCAGTCCGAGAAAGCCGCGCGGCATGGTGTCCCGCCCATAGGCGGCCTCCAACTCGGCCGCGGTCCGCACCATCTCGCGAATCTCCTCCTGGAACGCTTTCGTCCAAAGATGCGGATTCTCGATTCGGATCTGGTTGATGACGTCGATGCCGAAGTTCAGGTGGATGGATTCATCGCGCAGGATGTACTGATACTGTTCGGCAATTCCGACCATCTTGTTGCGGCGGCCGAGCGAGAGGATCTGCGCGAAGCCGGTATAGAACCACATGCCTTCGAAGATGACATAGAAGGCGACGAGGTCGCGCAGGAACGCCTGGTCGGTCTCCGGCGTCCCGGTCCTGAAATCGGGATCGTCGAGATGTTGGGTGTGCTTCAGCGCCCACGCCGCCTTGTCGGTGATCGAAGGCACCTCGCGGTACATGTTGAACAGCTCGCCCTCATCAAGGCCGAGGCTCTCGACGATGTACTGGAAGGTGTGGGTGTGCACGGCCTCCTCGAACGCCTGGCGCAACAGATATTGGCGACATTCCGGATTGGTCAAATGACGATAGATCGCGAGCACGATGTTGTTGGCGACGAGGCTTTCGGAAGCCGCGAAGAAACCGAGATTGCGCTTGATCGCACGGCGCTCGTCCTCGGTCAGGCCGTCGCGCGATTTCCATAACGCGATGTCGGCCTGCATCGACACCTCCGTGGGCATCCAATGATTGTTGCAGGCGGCGAGATATTTCTCCCAGGCCCATTTGTATTTCAGCGGCAGCAATTGATTGACGTCGGCGCGGCAATTGATCATCCGCTTGTCGTCGACCGAGACACGGCCACCGTGGCGATCGATCGTGCCGAGGCCGGTCTGGTTGGTGGCCGAGGCAAGGTTCATGACGGGGACGGCCGCGTGGCGCGCGGGCGTGGCGGGCTCTGACCAGTCGAGCATGACGTTACTCCTTATTCCGCTGCTCACTGGCAGGCTTCGCATTCGGGATTGTCGATCGAGCACGCGATGGCGCCGGACAGATCCGGTGCGGTAGATATCGCGGGAGCCACCGTGACGGCGTTGAGCTTGCCGTCCGTGCCCTTCAGCGTCGACTTCTCGACATGGGTGGCGCTGCGCGATCGCAGGTAATAGGTCGTCTTCAGGCCGCGCCGCCAGGCGAGGCGATACAGCGTGTCGAGCTTCTTGCCGGAGGGGTTGGCGATATAGAGGTTGAGCGACTGCGACTGGTCGATCCATTTCTGCCGCCGCGCGGCCGCCTCGATCAGCCAGACGCTGTCGATCTCGAAGGCGGTTGCATAGAGCGCCTTGAGATCATCGGGGATACGGTCGATCGCGCCCAAGCTGCCATCGAAATATTTGAGGTCGCTGACCATCACCTCGTCCCACAGGCCGCGCGCCTTCAGGTCGCGGACCAGAAAGGCGTTCACGACGGTGAAGTCGCCGGACATGTTGGATTTGACATAGAGGTTCTGATAGCCGGGCTCGATCGACTGCGCCACGCCGCAGATGTTGGAGATGGTGGCCGTCGGCGCGATCGCCATCACGTTGGAATTGCGCATGCCGACCGCCTTGACGCGCTCGCGCAGGCCGTCCCAGTCCAGCGTGCGCGCGCGGTCCATCGCGACTTCGCCGCGCGCTTCCGCGAGCAGTTCGATCGAATCGATCGGCAGGATGCCCTGGCTCCACAACGATCCCTCGAACGACGGGTAGCGTCCGCGCTCGGCGGCGAGATCGACGGAGGCCGAGATCGCGTGATAGGAGATCGCCTCCATGCTTGTATCAGCGAAGGCGACGGCGGCCTCGGAAGCAAGCGGGATCCGCAGCATATGCAACGCATCCTGGAATCCCATCAGGCCGAGGCCGACCGGCCGATGCCGCAGGTTGGAGCGCCGCGCCTCGGGAATGGTGTAGAAGTTGATATCGACGACATTGTCGAGCATCCGCATCGCGGTCGCGATCGTTCGTTGCAGCCTGACCGAGTCGAGCCCGCGCTCGCCGACGTGGTTGAGCAGGTTGATCGAGCCGAGATTGCAGACCGCAGTCTCTTCATCCGAGGTGTTGAGTGTGATCTCGGTGCAGAGATTGGAGGAATGGATCACGCCGACGTGGCGCTGCGGCGAACGCAGGTTGCAGGGATCCTTGAAGGTGATCCAGGGATGCCCGGTTTCGAACAGCATGGTCAGCATCTTGCGCCAGAGATCGACCGCGCGGATCTTCTTGGATACTCGGATCTCGCCGCGCGCGGCCTTGTCTTCGTAGGAGGCGTAGCGTTCGGCAAAGGCCTTGCCGTAGAGATCATGCAGATCGGCCGTCTCGTCCGGCGAGAACAGCGTCCATTCGCCGTCGGCCTCGACGCGCTGCATGAACAGATCGGGCACCCAGTTCGCGGTGTTCATGTCATGGGTGCGGCGGCGGTCGTCGCCGGTGTTCTTGCGCAGGTCCAGGAACTCCTCGACGTCGATGTGCCAGGTCTCGAGATAGGCGCAGACCGCGCCCTTGCGTTTTCCGCCCTGGTTGACGGCGATCGCGGTGTCGTTGGCCACCTTGAGAAATGGCACCACGCCCTGGCTCTCGCCATTGGTGCCCTTGATATGCGCGCCAAGTCCCCGCACCCGCGTCCAGTCATTGCCGAGCCCGCCGGAATATTTGGCGAGCAGCGCGTTATCCTTGATCGATTTGAAGATGCCGTCGAGATCATCGGGAACGGTGGTGAGAAAGCAGGACGACAATTGCGGCCGCAGCGTGCCGGAATTGAACAGCGTCGGCGTCGACGCCATGAAGTCGAACGACGACAGCAGATTATAGAACTCGATCGCCCGCGCCTCGCGGTCGATCTCGCGCAATGCCAGCCCCATGGCGACACGCATGAAGAAGGCTTGCGGCAGTTCGATCCGGTTGCCGCGGGCATGCAGGAAATAGCGATCATAGAGCGTCTGCAAACCTAAGAACTGGAACGCGAGATCGCGCTCCGGCTTCAGCGCTGAGGCGAGCTTGCTCAGATCGAAGCGGCCAAGCTCGGGATCGAGCAATTCGGCGCGGATGCCGGTCTTGATGTAGGCCGGAAAATATTCGCCATAGCGCACCGCCATGTCCGCCTGCGACGCAGTGGTTGGCACGCCCTGCACGAACGACAGCACTTCGGTGCGGAGCTTATCGAGCAACAGGCGCGCGCTGACATAGGCGTAGTTCGGCTCCTGCTCGACCAGCGTGCGCGCCGCCATCACGGCGGCGAGCGCCAGTTCGTCCTGGCTGATGCCGTCATAGAGATTGCGCTCGATTTCCGCGACCACAGGCGCGGCATCGACACCGTCGAGGCCGGCGCAGGCTTCGCCCACGATCATCGCCAGCCGCGCATGGTCGAGCGGCACCTTGCTGCCGTCCGCGAGCGTTACATGGATGATCGGCCCGCTCGGTGCCTCCGCCGATTTCGCCGCCTGCTGCTCGGCGCGCTGCCGCGTGCGCTCCTCGCGATAGAGCACATAGGCGCGTGCCACCTTGTGATGGCCGCTGCGCATCAGCGCCAGCTCGACCTGGTCCTGGATGTCCTCGATGTGAAAGGTGCGGCCCTCGCTCATCCGGCGCGACAGCGCGCCGACCATCTCGGCCGTCAACGCCTCGACCGTTTCGTGAACACGCCGCGACGCGGCCGCCGCATGGCCCTCGACCGCAAGGAAGGCCTTGGTCATCGCCACCGAGATCTTGCCGGCGTCGAATTGCGAGACCGTGCCGTTGCGGCGGATCACCTGCATCGGCAGCCGCGCTTCCGCCGCAGCGGGTGATTCGGGCCGCAGGTGAATGAGAGGCGCGACTGCTGCTTCGCGATCGAGAGAGAGTGACATCTTGCAGACCCCGTGATGTTTGTTGGGGCCGGATGCCGGAAGCGACGCTGCGTGATGATGCCGGCGGCGGACCGGCATGAGCCTGCAAGCGGCCGCCGGGACACCCCGCCCGTGGACGTTATTTTGCTGTCACGGCAGGTCTCCTGGCTCGCAGGTCGCTGTTGCTCCCCGTCTTCCCAATGCGATGCCGCATCAGTGACGTTTCAAGTCGGGAACAACTCACTGCTTACAGTTGCGGGGGCAGCGCCGGATTCTCGCGACTGATGCGCGATCACCTGCTTCCCTCTTAGCCACCATTCCTTGCGTCATGATGGACCGTGACAGCTACATCTGGTGCGATTTGGAGAATGGTGTCAATGGGACGTGCGGGTCGCGCGAAGAAATTTCGCGTCCATACCGCTGACGCTGTGAACAACCGGCTCCACGCGCAAGTAATGTCATCCGAGTTGACGTTCGCGCGAACTTGCCGGTAAGTGAGCACGTCGTGGTTCTTCGGAGAGATCTTTTCCGGAGCTAAGAGGGAAGCCGGTGTAAAGCCGGAGCTGCCCCCGCAACTGTAAGCGGCGAGCCGCGGTCCACAACTGCCACTGAAGCCTGTAAGGCTTCGGGAAGGCCGGACCGCAGCAACGACCCGCGAGCCAGGAGACCTGCCTCGACAACATACACGTCCTCGGGCGGGGTGTCCCGGTGGTGCGGCTGCGATTCCGTGCACACCTCGTGCGGGGAATTCCGACGTGTCACTCCGGCCTTTGCCCCCAACTTATGGGGTTAAGCCAATGTCTCCCACTTCACTTGCTGTTGCGTCCCTCGGTACGCCGCGGATCGGTCCGCGCCGTGAACTGAAATTCGCGCTGGAACGCTTCTGGTCCGGCGCGATAGACGAAAGGACGCTGATCGAAACCGGCGTCGGGCTGCGTGCGGCCAATTGGGCTCGGCAGAAGAAGCTCGGCGTCACCGTGATCCCGTCGAACGACTTTTCGTTCTACGATCAGGTGCTCGACACCTGCGCGATGGTCGGGGCGATCCCGGAAGGCTACGGCTGGACCGGCGGAGCCGTGCCGCTTGCAACCTATTTTGCAATGGCGCGCGGCGCCCAGAGCGACGGCGGCGATTGCGGACATGCTCATCACGCGCACGGCGTGGCGGCACTCGAGATGACGAAATGGTTCGACACCAACTATCACTACATGGTGCCGGAGCTTCGCAAGGGTCAGAAATTCGCGCTCGCCTCGCGGAAGCCGATCGAGGAGTATGACGAGGCGAAGGCGCTCGGCTATCAGACCCGCCCTGTGCTGATCGGCCCGGTCACGTTCCTGAAACTGGCCAAGTCCAAGGGCGCGGATTTCGACACCCTGTCGCTGCTCGACAGCCTCTTGCCGGTCTATATCGAGCTGTTGCGCGAACTCGCCGCCCACGGCGCCGAGTGGGTGCAGATCGACGAGCCTTGTCTCGTGCTTGATTTGGATGCCGCCGCCCAGCAGGCCTTGCGGCACGCTTATTCCGAATTTGCCAAGGCGGTGCCGAACATCAGGATCATGCTGGCGACCTATTTCGGCGGGCTCGGCGGCAATCGCGCGGTCGCGTTTGACCTTCCGGTCGCCGGCCTGCATTTTGACCTCGTGCGCGCGTCCGAACAAATCGGCGACCTCATGGACGTTCCCAAACAGCGTGTGCTGTCGCTCGGCGTGATCGACGGCCGGAATGTCTGGCGGGCCAATCTGAGCGGGCTCCTCGAGCGGCTTGAGCCCGTCGTCGCAAAGCTCGGCAAGGAGCGTGTCCAGATCGCGCCATCGTGCTCGCTGCTCCATGTGCCTATCGATCTTGCGCTGGAGACCAGGCTCGATCCCGAGGTGAAAACCTGGCTTTCATTCTCGGTGCAGAAGCTCGAGGAGCTTGCCGCGTTGGGGGCGGCGCTTGGCAGCGGGCGTACCCATGCATCCGAAGCGATACGCGCATCCGATGCAGCCGCGGCGGCGCGCAAGACCTCGCCTCGGATCCACAATGCCAGGGTTGCACAGCGTCTCGCCGCCGTTGATGACAGCATGCGCCACCGCGCCAGCCCGTTCGCCGAGCGCGCGGAGGTGCAGCACGAACGGTTCAACTTGCCGCGCTTCCCGACCACCACCATCGGCTCCTTTCCGCAGACGACAGACGTCCGGAACACACGCGCCGCGCACGCCAAGGGCGCACTCAGCGATACCGCGTACAAGACCTATCTGCAGGATCAGACGGCGCGCGCGGTGCGCTGGCAGGAGGATATCGGGCTTGACGTCCTGGTCCATGGCGAGTTCGAGCGCAACGACATGGTGCAGTATTTTGGCGAGCAGCTTTCCGGCTTCGCCTTCACCGAACTCGGCTGGGTGCAGTCCTACGGCTCGCGCTGCGTGCGGCCACCGATTCTCTATGGTGATGTCTCACGCCCGCACCCGATGACCGTTGAATGGTGGCAGTTCGCACAGTCGCTGACGACGAAACCGGTCAAGGCGATGCTGACGGGCCCCGTGACCATCCTGAACTGGTCGTTTGTTCGCGACGACCTGCCGCGCAGCGAAGTGTGCCGGCAGATCGCGCTCGCAATCCGCGATGAGGTTCTGGACCTTGAAGCCGCCGGCGCCGGCATGATCCAGATCGACGAAGCCGCGCTGCGGGAGGGCCTGCCGCTGCGCAGCTCGGAATGGACCATCTATCTCAACTGGGCTGTCGACAGCTTTCGCATCTGCGCCTGCGGCGTGCAGGACGAGACCCAGATCCACACCCACATGTGCTATTCCGAGTTCAACGATATCATCGACGCCATCGCGGCGATGGACGCCGACGTCATCTCGATCGAGACTTCGCGCTCGAAAATGGAATTGCTCGACGCCTTCAGGAATTACCACTATCCGAACGAAATCGGCCCCGGCGTCTACGATATCCATTCGCCACGGGTGCCCGAGGTTAGCGAGATTACCGACCTCCTCAAGCTCGCAAGGCAACGGCTCTCCGACGCCCAGCTCTGGATCAATCCAGACTGCGGATTGAAAACCCGCAAGTGGGAGGAAGTGCGCCCGGCGCTCGCCAACATGGTCGCCGCCGCGCGGGAGTTGCGGTCGCTTGCCTAGAGCATGATCCGGAAAAGTGGAACCGGTTTTCCGAAAAAGATCATGCTCAAACAAAGAGCTAGAGCGCGATGACGATTCGAAGAAAAGTCATCACGCTCCAGGGCGTGCCCGCCCCGTCTCGTATCCTGCGGCGGCTCAAGAAGGAGAACTGCATGCGCTTCTGGATTCAATGCACGAGGTTCGAGACGGGGCAGCCGGTCCACATCAACATCGCACTCGTCGGCAGCATGTGTCGCGACGGCGAGCGCACCGTGCTTGCCTTCGTCGGCGGCGATGGCGAGAGGATCGACGTGGTCGAGACGCCGGAGCACATACTGGCCGTCCATCTCGGCGCGCCCGCGACGGCATGACGAGATGCGGTGGGATACTCCGTCATTGCGAGGAGCAAAGCGACGAAGCAATCCATGCCGCCACAAGCGGTGAAATGGATTGCTTCGCGGAGCCTGTCATCGGGCGCGCGTTCGCGCGACCCGTTGGCTCGCAATGACGGCCGCGAGAGCGATGCCTCGACGACGTGGTCGTCCGGGCTTGACCCGGAACGCGGTCGGCCAGTGAGTTTCGCTCGCGAGCAATCACAAAGCAGAAGCCCGGCGCTAGGCCGGGCTTCTACACGTCTTGCTCTCTGATCGCGCTTACGCCTGAGGCTGCGGCTCCAGGCCGGGGTCCGGATCCGGACGCGGACGCGACTTGCCGGCGGGCGGCACCGCGGAGGCACGCGGCGTGGTCGGCTCCAGCACGGACTCGCGGTTCGGCTTCTTGCCCTTGAGGAGATCGATGATCTCTTCGCCGGTCAAGGTCTCGAACTCAAGCAGCCCCTTGGCGAGTGCTTCGAGATCGGCGCGCTTCTCGGTGAGGATGCGGGTCGCCTCATGATAGCCTTCCTCGACCAGCCGCTTGATCTCGGAGTCGATCTTCTGGACCGTCGCCTCCGAGGCGTTCTGGGTGCGCGACACCGACATGCCCAGGAAGACCTCGTCCTGGTTCTCGCCATAGGAGACGGTGCCGAGCTCTTCCGACAGGCCCCAGCGCGTGACCATCATGCGCGCCAGACGCGTCGCCTGCTCGATATCGGACGCCGCGCCCGAGGTGACCTTCTCGCGACCGAACACCAGTTCTTCGGCGACGCGGCCGCCCATCATGATGGCGAGACGCGAGGTCATCTGCTCCAGCGACATCGACAGCTTGTCGCGCTCCGGCAATTGCATGACCATGCCGAGCGCACGGCCGCGCGGAATGATGGTCGCCTTGTGGATCGGGTCGGTGGCGACGACATTGAGGCCGACGATCGCGTGGCCGCCTTCGTGATAGGCGGTCAGGAGCTTCTCTTCCTCGGTCATGACGAGCGACTTGCGCTCGGCACCCATCATCACCTTGTCCTTGGCCTCTTCGAACTCGGCTTGCGTCACCATCCGCTTGTTGCGGCGGGCGGCGGTCAGCGCCGCCTCGTTGACGAGGTTCATCAGGTCGGCGCCCGAAAAGCCCGGGGTGCCGCGCGCAATGGTCTTCAGATTGATATCCGGCGCCAGCGGCACCTTGCGGACGTGAACCTTCAGGATCTGCTCGCGGCCGACGACGTCAGGGTTCGGCACCACGACCTGACGGTCGAAGCGGCCGGGCCGCAGCAGTGCGGGATCGAGCACGTCGGGCCGGTTGGTCGCGGCGATTAGGATCACGCCCTCATTGGCCTCGAAGCCGTCCATCTCGACCAGCAACTGGTTCAGCGTCTGCTCACGCTCGTCATTGCCGCCGCCGAGACCGGCGCCGCGATGACGGCCGACCGCGTCGATTTCGTCGATGAAGATGATGCAAGGCGCATTCTTCTTCGCCTGCTCGAACATGTCGCGCACACGCGATGCGCCGACGCCGACGAACATCTCGACGAAGTCAGAACCGGAAATGGTGAAGAACGGCACGTTGGCTTCGCCCGCGACCGCGCGCGCGATCAGCGTCTTACCGGTGCCGGGAGGACCGACCAGCAACACGCCGCGCGGAATGCGTCCGCCCAGGCGCTGGAATTTGCCGGGGTCACGCAGGAATTCGACGATCTCCTGCAGGTCCTGCTTGGCCTCGTCGACGCCGGCGACGTCCTCGAAGGTGACGCGGCCGTGCGCCTCGGTCAGCATCTTGGCGCGCGACTTGCCAAAGCCCATCGCCTTGCCGGCGCCGCCCTGCATCTGTCGCGACAGGAAGATCCACACGCCGATCAGCGCGATGAAGGGCAGCCAGGAGACCAGGAGCGAGACGAACCACGGCACGTTGTCGCCCGGCGGCTTGGCGGTGATCTGCACCTTGCCGTCATAGAGGCGCTTCACCAGCGTCGGGTCGTTCGGCGCATAGGTCTGGAAGCTCGAGCCATTGGTGAAGGTGCCGTGAATCTCCGGCCCCTGGATCACCACGTCGCGGACATGGCCCTGGTCGACTTCGCTCAAGAGCTGCGAGAAGGAGATGTCCTGCGAGGACGCGCGCTGACCCGGATTCTGAAAGAGCGTAAACAACGCCAACAGCAGCAAGACGATAATGACCCAGAGGGCGAAATTCCGCAGATTGGCGTTCATTGATCTTCCTTCGTGGTCGCGCGGATCGCGGCCTCAAAATTATCCTCGGGCGGCCTCAGGCAGGCACTTCAGGAAACCCCTGGGAATCCCCCCTTAGCGACTGCATACAATCTAGGTGCCAGGGGAGTATATGCCAAGGGAACTGCACAGGACTATTTAGCGCATCCTAGCCCGATTCCCGGTCAAATAATGGCGCAAAAAGTCCGGGGTTTTGCGGGTGGTTAAGCGGAAATGACAGGAATTTTCCTATTCGCCTGAATATCAGCGGGCCCGACCCTTGCGGGGCGGCGCCGGCTCGACCCGAACCCGCCCATTGGCGAGCACAATGACCGCTCCGGCGAGCGTCTGCTTCAGCTTGCCCGTCCCCTGCATCACGGCGTCATCGAGCGCGGCTAGCAGGGCCTCGACCTTGCCCAGCTCGGCCGGCCCCTCATGGCCCACGCGGTCGATCGCGCGCCTGAGCAGGCGCAGCCGGATCTCCTCGGGAAGAGCTACGAAGGCCTCGGCGTCGAATCCGGGGCGCGCCGCGTTGCCGTCGCGCAGCGCGAGATAGCGCTCGGCGCCATCAGCCAGCACCTCCACCGCGGCATTGGCTCGGGCGAGCCGCGCGGCGAGCCGCGCCAGGTTCCGGGCATCGCCGCCCTCCGCGGCCAGCGCCGGCATCAGCGCACGCAGCCGCGGACGTGTGAACGCGGTATCAACGTTGGTCGGATCGACCGCATAGCCGATCCTGGCTTTCTCCAAAGTTGCGATCAGCCGGGCCTTGGGAATCGCGAGCAGCGGCCGCACCAGTCTCACGCCGTCGCGCTCGCTTTCGCGCGCCATCGCAGAGAGGCCGGCGATGCCGCTGCCGCGCAACAGCCGCATCAGAAGCGTTTCGGCCTGGTCGTCGCGGGTGTGCGCCGTGAGGACATGCGTGGCCCCGGTTGCGCGGGCGGCCTGGACCAGCAGGCGATAGCGCGCCTCGCGGGCCGCCTCGGGCAGGCCTGTGCTCGGCTTGATCCCGGTCCAGCGCAACGTCCGGTGCGGCAGGTCGAGCGTGCCTGCAAGGCGCTTGACCTCGCGCGCCTCACGCGCCGCCTCCGGGCGCAGGCCATGGTCGACGGTGACTGCGATCAGCCGCGGCCCCTGCTTGAGTGCGCGCCGCCACCGCGCGGCAAGCCACATCAACGCCACCGAGTCCGGACCGCCGGAGACCGCCAGCACCATCGCTGGCGCGCGCTTCCAGGCCTCTAACAGACGTTTGGCTTCGGTCGCCGAAATCGCGCTTTCGTCATCGGACATGGCGGTGCCACTGATCGCGGAGCCGATCGGCTCCAACGGCACCGTTTTAGCACTTGATCCGCTTTTGCTCACGGTCGACGGCGGCTCTGACGCCCGTGGAGGCGCGCGGATATTTCCGCGTCACTTCGCCGAGCGCGGCGCAGGCGGCTTCCTTCTCCTTCAGCGCCGCCAGCGACTGGCCAAGCCGCAGCAGCGCGTCCGGCGCCTTGGCCGACTTGTCGAATTTCGTGGTCACGCCGAGGAAGGCTTCAGCGGCATCGCGATACTGCTGACGCTGAAAATAGCTCTCACCGAGCCAATATTGCGCATCCGGGATCAGGGGATCGCTCGGATATTTCTGGGCGAAATTGCGCATGGTTTCCTCGGCGAGCGCATAGTCCCTGCGCTGCATATAGCCGATGCCGAGGTCGAACTCGTCCTTCGATGTCGCCGACGGCGGCAAGGTGGTGAGCGCGGCGGTGGCGCCACCGACTGGCGCGCCGGCGTTGCGTGGGCTGGTGTTGCCGAGGTCGAGCGGTTCACCCGCATTGCGTCCGCCGGGAGCGCCGACCGCGGCATCAGGCGAGACCGGCATCTGGCCACCACCAAGGGCGCGCGGCGCCCCGGGGGCGTTGGGGTTTTGCGTGGGATCGAAAGCATCGCCCCGGCGGCGACCTCCCGTCGCTGGCACGGCCGGCTCCTGCACGATTGGAGCGGGAGCTGCGATCTGCGTCTGGTCGTAGCCACCCTGAGATTGCCGGTAACCCGGCTGCGGCTGCCCATATCCCTGCTGCGGCTGTCCATAGGCCGGCTGGCCGCCTTGCGGCGGGTAGGATGGCGCGGGCTGCGCGGCTGGAGGCTGGCCGCCGGGGCCGGCCGGCGCGGCGCCGAGCTGGCGCAGGCGCTCCTCCAGCTGGCGGTTACGATACTGCAGCTCCTCATTCTGGCCGGTGAGCTGTCGAAGCTGGTTCTCCAGGTGCTGGACCCGCATTTCGAGATCGGCATCATCGGATTGTGCAAAGACCGGTGCGGAAACAGCCAGTCCCGCGGCAATCGCCGCGGCGCTCGTAAGTCTAAGAAATCTGGATGACATCTTGCCCTGACGACGAAAATCGACGCGGAACCACATTGATGCAGGGAGTACGCCGGAATTGTGACTGAAGCAAATGGGTGCGCAAACAAAACCGGCGCCTCACGGCGCCGGCAGCAAATCGCAAAATTTCGAGAGCTTACGAGCTCGCGTTCAGCACCGTAACGGCACGGCGGTTCTGCGACCAGCAGGAGATGTCGTTGCAGACCGCCACCGGCCGTTCCTTGCCGTAGGAGATGGTGCGCATCCGGCTTGGATCGATGCCGCGCGAGGCGAGGTAGGCGCGAACCGCCTGGGCACGACGCGCACCGAGCGCGATGTTGTACTCGCGGGTGCCGCGCTCGTCGGCATGGCCTTCGATGGTGAAGCTGTAACGGTTGTAGCTCTGCAGCCACTGCGCCTGCTTGTCCAGCGTCGCGATCGCCTGCGGGGTCAGGTCGGTCTGGTCGCTCTCGAAGAAAACGCGGTCGCCGACGTTCACGACGAAGTCCTGCTGGCTGCCCGGGGTCGCGGCGCTCGCCATCGCACCATCGCCGCCGATATTATTCTTGGCGCAAGCACCCATCGACAGCGCCACCGCCAGTACTGCGGCGAGTTTCAATCCCTGGAGGATGCGCATCTGATATTTCATTCCGGAGCCTCCACGCTCACGTTTTCGAACTCTTATCCGGTCTACAGGGCGATGGTTAAACGAACGTTCCGTCAACCTTGATGAGACCTTGCCAGACCCGATCAAATGCGGACAAACGGCGAAAAGCGCCCCCGATGGTTAATGGGTTGTAAATGTGGCACGAGGGTGAAGGCAAGCGCGCAGGCAGCCGGAATCGCCGATTTCCCGGCTTTACGAGGAAGAATCGGCGCAGAGTGCGGGACTTCTGCGACAGTTCGGGCGACGCCGGACTATTCAGGAACTTGGAACGATCGACGCTTGCGCGAAGGAGGGCCGGACATCATTAGTTGTAGCAGATTGACCCCGCCCCCGCTCGAACAGCATCCGCCGCTCGAACGCACTTGAACGCAGGAAGGGGTAGCGGGCGAGCACCCGCTCGCGCACCGCAGGCAAATGCGCCGCCATCAGTCCGACCGGCTTCAAGAGGCCCGGATGGATGCGCGGCTCGGACCAAGCCTCATGCAGGAATACCCGACGGTAAAACGCCATGTGCTCGGGACGCACCATGGCCAATCCATAGTCGGCGTTGAAGTGAACGCCGGCCGTCGATCCGAGCCGAACCGTCACGTAGGGCAGTTCCGGAACAGTCCGCGCCTTTTCAGGATCGGCGACAAAGCGCGTCGAGTCGATGAAGACCAGCCCTTGATCGAGCTTGGGATGAAGCACGTCACCAAACACGTCTACGGAGGGCGAGATCCGGCACTCCGGCGTGACGACGTTGATGCGGATTGAGCTGTAGAGTTCGCCGTTAAAGTACACGCCGAACGTCCAAACGTTGGCGGCATCATCATACTGGTCCACGACGCGCTCGTCCGCCGACGGTTCGATCGCGCGTTCTCGCAGATAAGCGCGATAGCGGAGCCGGTAGATATCTTCCTTTTCGGCTGGGGTTTGCGCTAGGCGATAGTCGACTTGATCCAGCGGGTCCGAAAGCCGTCCGCTTGCCGGCCTGATGGCCTCCACCGCGGGCATGTTCAATCCTTACACCTTCGAGCAACTTCTGCGCGTGTCGGAAAGATTAACAGAATCTTAATTTATTGCAAAGGGATCGAGGCAATACGGTTAATTGACGCGGGGCTCGCGCGCGAGCCATGCGTCGTTGGCACCGCGGAGCTACCGGTAGAGGGACGGTCTCAGGCAATCGACCGCGAGGATGCCAACTTCAGCAAATCTTCCGGACGGCGGCCATGAGAGGCGCTGAGGAGCTGCCGTATGCGCACCGCAGGTACCGGGCGGCTGAACAGATAGCCTTGCGCCTCGGTCACCGCGCCGTCGGCGCTGACGAGATCAAGCTGCTCGTTGGTCTCGATGCCTTCCACCACGACCGACATGCCGAGATCGGCGGAAAGCCGCGCCACACCACGCAAAAGCGTCAGCGGTCGGTCGGTGTCGATGCCTTCGAGGAATGAGCGGTCGATCTTGACCTTCTGCAATGGGAAGTTGTGCAGATAGCTCAGGCTCGAATAGCCGGTGCCGAAATCGTCAAGCGAGATCCGCACACCCAGCGCGTGTAGCTGCGACAGCACGTCGTGCGTCACCTGCGTATTGCGCAACAGTGAGGACTCGGTGATCTCGATCTCAAGACGTCGCGCCGGCAGGCCCGAAACCTCCAGCGCATAGCGGACCTCGCTCAGCACGTCGCGCTGATGGAACTGCTGCGGCGACAGATTGACCGCGACGCTGACGGATTCAGGCCACGTCATGCATTCCATACAGGCCTTGCGCAGAATCCAGCGGCCGAGATCGACGATCAACCCCATGTCCTCCGCCACCGGAATGATCTCGATCGGAGAGACCGTGCCGCGCACCGGATGGTTCCAGCGCAATAGCGCCTCGCAGGTCGTGATCCTGCCGGTCTTGAGATTGACCAACGGCTGGTAATAGAGCTCGAACTCCTCGTTCGCCAGCGCCTTGCGCAGGTCGAGTTCGAGGATGCGGCGCGCTTCGACGATCTGGGCCATCTCGTCGCGGAAGAAGCAGAACGTGCCGCGCCCGTCGGCCTTGGCGCGATAGAGCGCCATATCGGCGTTCTTCAAAAGCGTGTCGGCGCTGACGCCCGGCGAGGTCATGGCGATACCGACGCTGGCCCCGATCTCGACCAGGTGATTGTGGATCTTGTAGCGCTCGCTCAGGCGATCGACGATGCGTCGTGCGAGGCTCGCCGCATCCTCGTGTGATTTGATGTCCTGCTGGAACACCACGAACTCGTCGCCGCCGAAGCGCGCCACGAAATCTTCCGGCCGCAGCATTTCGCGGAGCCGGCCGGCTACCGCGCAGAGGAGCTGGTCGCCGCAGGGATGGCCGAGCGTATCGTTGACCTGCTTGAACTGGTCGAGGTCGATGAACAGCAGTGCCGACAACTGCCCGTCTCTCGGCCGCGCCAGGAGACGACCGATCTCGTCACGGAAATTGAGCCGGTTGGGCAATTGCGTGAGTTCGTCATACCGCGCCAGATGGGTGATGCGGGCTTCCGCATTGCGCCGCTCGGTAACGTCTTCGAGCAACACGACCGTGCCACCATCGGCCATCGCCTGAAACGTCCACGACAGCGCGCGGTTGTCGGTCGGGTCGGAGGCACTCGTGATCACGACCCGCATCTGGGTGTGCTCGATCTCGGCGAGGATCATCCTGCCGCTCGCCTCCGAGATCGAGCCGGCGCTCACGCATGCCGAGATGATGTCGGATGCGTGCAGCCCGCGCTGCACAAGGTCTTCCGGCAGGCCCATCATCTCGCTGAAGCGGTAGTTCATCACCGCAAGGCTGCCGTCGTCGCGGAACATGCACAGGCCGTGCGGCATGTTGTTCAGCGCGGTATCGAACTGGCCGGCCAGCGCCGCCTCCCGCTCCTTCGCGATCCACGCGTTGACGTAGATCCGCTGCAGGCTGGATGTCAGGTGCCGGATGGAGACGAAGAAGACAAAGCTCAGGAGGGCAAGCGCGATGTAATAGGCGCCGCCCACATAGAACAACGCGAAGATCAGGGGTCCGATCGACAACAGCAAGTGCAGGTGAAAGATCCGCGGGCGGCCGAATGTCCGCCCAACCCCAGCCGACGTATAGGCCACCACCGTCGTCACGCAGAGCATGTGGGCAGCCGCATCGCTGGTTCGCAGGAGAACGGTTACGCCCCAGATGCCGAGCGCGACGCCATAGGCGACCGCGCCGAACCGGTAGCGCCGCTCCCAGCCGACGGATTCCACGACCGTGAGCCGTGAATTGCGCTGCTGGTAACGATACATCTGATGAGCGCGCCCAAGCCCCACCACGATGAATAGCGGCACGCACAGCCACATCAGGATGTCGCCGGTGACGGCGGCGATCACCGAGCCGGCGATGGCCGGGCCAAAGGCGCCGAAGATCATCGGCGCGGGATTCATGAACAGGGAATCGACCAGCGCAGCCGCGATCGTTGGCGACATCTGCCGGTCCGACTCTCCCGTCTGATTGGCAAACTGCATAAGCTGGGCACACGTCCTGTTGGAACGTGCAGTTTTACCCGGCGCTGATGAAGCCTTTCTGAGGGAATATCGTTACTAAGACCTTGTTTCGAGTTTTATGCAGCAGAAATTCTTTTTCTATTTCAAGGCAGTAGGAAAAATTTGCCGGTTAACGGAGATGGTTACCCGCAGCGCCCGGCAATTTACGACAATAATGGCGACCACGCCGGATCGGATGCGAAGCCCGGCGTCGGCACGCGCAGTTCGTTGCGGCCGGAAACATCGACGGTAAAGAGCGAGGGTCCCTGGCCCGGATCGCGGAAGAACATCACGACGCGCCCGTTCGGCGCAAAGGTCGGCCCCTCATTGTGATAGCCCGAGGTCAGGATCCGCTCGCCGGAGCCGTCGGTCTTCATGATGCCGATCGCGAACTGGCCGCCGCCCTGCTTGGTGAAGGCGATGTAGTCGCCGCGCGGCGACCACACCGGCGTCGAGTAGCTGCCATCGCCGAAAGAGATGCGCTGCGCGGGCCCGCCGGTCGCCGCCATCACATAGATCTGCGGCTTGCCGCCACGGTCGGACTCGAAGCAGATGCGCGCTCCGTCAGGCGCATAGGACGGCGAGGTGTCGATCGCCGGCGTGTCGGTGAGCCGCGTCATCGATTTCGAGCGCAGGTCCATCACGAACAGGTTCGAGTTGCCGCCCTGCTGCAGGCTCATGATGATGCGCTGGCCGTCCGGCGAGAACCGCGGCGAAAACGACATGCCCGGGAAATTGCCGACGATCTCGCGCTGGCCGGTCTCGATGTTGAGCAGATAGACGCGCGGGTCGCCCTGGCCGAACTCCATATAGGTGATTTCCTGGGTCGACGGCGAAAAGCGCGGGGTCAGCACAAGGTCCGAGCCGCGGGTCAGATAACGCACATTGGCGCCGTCCTGGTCCATCAGCGCCAGCCGCTTGACCCGGCGCTCCTTCGATCCGGTCTCGTCGACGAACACGATGCGGGTATCGAAATAGCCCTTCTCGCCGGTCAGCCGCTCATAGATCTGATCGGAGATGATGTGGGCGATGCGCCGCCAATATTCGGCCGAGGTGTCGTATTGCTGGCCGGCGAGCTGCTGGCCGGTATTGACGTCCCAGAGCCGGAATTCCGCCTTCACGCGCCCGTTGTTCTGCCGGGTCATGCGTCCGGTGACCAGAGCCTGCGCGTTGACCGCCTTCCAGTTCTGGAAGTTCGGCGCGGCATCGATATTGATGTTCTTCTCCAGATAAGCCGCCTGGTCGATCGGCGCGAACAGGCCCGAACGTTTGAGATTGTTGGTGATGACCTGCGTGACGCCGGCACCGACCTCGGTATCGCCGGGCGTGCCTGGCGTGAAATTGGGAATCGCGATCGGCAGTGGCGCGAACTCACCATCGGGGATCTGCACACGCTTCGGCCCTTGCGCAAAAGCGCCATGCGGCGCGGCGGCAATGGTGCCGAGCGCGGCCATGCCGGAAATGATCTGGCGGCGGCTCGGGCGGAAAAATGTCTCAAACGACTTGTTCTGATTGGTCATCGTAGCGAACTTTGCTTCATGGGACCCTGAGCGCACAGCGCGCTCAGGTCTTTCGTTCGGTGAACACAGGCGAAAAATATTTCCATTCGTCGAAGAAGGCCGCCGGCAGATTGTACGGCTGGCATTCGATGATCGCGCGCAGCGCACTCTCCTGATAGACGCGCAGATAAGGCGTCGCCGGCGTACCTTCCGGCACCGGCATACCCTCCAGCGTGCCGTCGCGCTTTAGGCGGATCACGAAAGCCGCCTCGGTCTGCTGCGCCTCGATGCCGCCATAAGGCTTCTTCCAGCAGCGTTCGACCTGTTGCTTGAACATCGCGCCCCAGGTCGCCGAATTGTCGGCGGCCTTGCCATGGGCAAGGCCGAGGGCCGCATTCATATTGAGCGTATCGCCGGCCGCTGCCTGCCGCGTCGGATCGCGCTTGTCGAGGAGCGCCGCGATCTTCGACTGGTCGAACACGCGCTCCTTCAGCTTCTGCTCCGGCGGCGGCTTTGCGGCCTGCTGCTGCGGCTTCGGTGGCGGCTTCTTCTCTTCCTTCTTGATCGCCTCGGCAATCGGATCAGGCTTAACCGGGTCCGGCTTCTTCTCTACCTGCTTCGGCTCCGGCTTTGGCTCTTCCTTCTTCGCCTCTTCCTTTTTCGGCTCTTCCTTGGGCTTGGTCTCGGTGACCTGCTTCGGCGGATCGGGCTTCTTCTCGACCGGCTTCTCTTCGACCTTGGGCGTCGGCGGCGGCGCGGTGTCGGTGACGACGGGAGGCTTCTTTTCCTCGATCTTGCCAACGGCGTCGTCGACCGGCTTGGCCTCGGCGACCTTTTCGACGAGCGGCTTCGGATTTTCCTTCTTGCCGGTCCTCTGGCCGGCCATCACATGGGCAAGCTGGTCGGAAGAAATGACGTCGACAGCGACGGTCTCCTCGTCCGGCAGAACATAGGCCTTGGTCGAAAACGACACGAGGCCCCATCCCAGCACAAGGATGTGCAGGGCGATCGATGCCACCAGTGTCTTGTCGACCTTGACCTTCAACTTACCCTGCTCTGCCATTCACGGGTTTATGATCCCCCCTCCGGGATGATGACGATGTTGGCCTTGAAGCCCGCGGTCCGAATCTGGCCGAGGAGTTTCATCATATCCGTGTAACAGACGTCCTTGTCCCCGCGCAGATATACCACGGCATCTGTGTCCGACCGTGTCTCCCGCATAGCCTTGATTTTAGGCAACAGGTCGGCAGCCGAAATCGGGGCATCCGCGAGGTACAGTTCCACGCTCGAATTGCAATTCCCGCCGGTGCGCTTGACCGACAGCGTCAACGGCGGCGTGTTCTGGGCAATCGACCTGCCACCGCTCGCGATCGGCAGGTCGATATCGATGTTCGACGTCATCAAGGGCGCCGCGACCATGAAGATGATCAGCAGCACCAGCATCACGTCGACCATCGGCGTGACGTTGATTTCCGCCATCACGGCGGCGCGGCGCCGGCCACGGCGGCCACCGCCACCAGACGAACCGGCCATGCTCATCGCCATGCTCTAAACTCGCCGCTTGCGTTCATCACAGGTCGCCTCATCAGGCACGCTCGTCGATCTGGCGCGACAGGATCGCGGAAAACTCGTCGGCAAAACCTTCCAGGCGCTGGGCCTGCCGGTTCACCTCGGAAATGAACTTATTGTAGAAAATAGTCGCCGGAATTGCGGCGATCAGGCCGATCGCGGTCGCAAACAGCGCCTCCGCGATACCCGGCGCGACCACCGCCAGCGAGGTATTCTTTGATGCCGCAATCGACTGGAAGCTCGACATGATGCCCCAGACGGTGCCGAACAGGCCGACGAACGGCCCGGCCGAGCCGACGGTCGCGAGCACCAGGAGCCGCCGTTCCAATCGCTCGACCTCGCGCGCGATCGATACGTTCATCACCTTCTCGATCCGCATCTGAAGGCCGGCAAAGGAGCGCGAATGGCTCTCGAACGAGCGCTTCCATTCCCGCATCGCCGCCACGAAGCAGGCCGCCATCGACTGGGTCGGCTTGGCCGATAGGGTGCGATAGAGTTCCTCGATCGACTGCCCCGACCAGAACGCCTGCTCGAACCGGTCCATCGCGCGGCGGGTGCGCGAATACAGGAAGATCTTGTCGATCGCGATGGCCCAGACCCAGACCGAGCAGGCGAGCAGGCCGAGCATGACCGCCTTCACGACCCAGTGGGCCTGCAGGAACAGCGCGATCAGCGAAACATCGCTCGAGGCCATGGGCAGCGCGGACTGCGCCACGTCGGCGGGATTCATCGGCAATATCCTTTCAACGCAAAGATCCCCTGTCCTTCCCGGCGCAAATGGCTGCCGGTTCCGGATTTTCGTTTCGACGCGTTTCCCTCACGCGAACCGGTCTCCACCTCGCTCGGAGTGCTCCTAACAGCCGCGCATAAGGCGCGGCGGTAAGCGCCAGCGCGAAAAGCTTTCATCTGTCCCATGGGAGGGCCGTTCAAGGCGGGCCCTGCTTCCCCCGCCAACATGTCAAAACAAGGGCTGTTCGCGCGTCATTTCCACCCCTAACCAGACGCTAACCGTGGTTAATGCGAGGTTACCAAAGTCGGATTTGGCACCTGGAAACGCAGGAAATCCGGCCGGTTACGGGGATGACGGGTTCCAGACGGCTTCGGCGGTCTGCGTTCCTTCCCCCTGAAAGGGGGAAAGGCTGGGATGGGGGCAGCCCCGGGCGCAGGTGCGCGTGGAGAGAAGATCCCCACCCGGTTTGCGCGTGATACGCGCAAACCGACCTCCCCTTTTCAAGGGAGGTGAAGCATCCGGCGTCTTGTTTGAAACGACACCATCATTGCGATTCAATTGTCAAACAGCGGAAGGGATATAAGCTCGCATTCTCGCGGCGCGTTGCGTCCGAGCTTTGTGTTCGTTTCGCCCTCACATTGAAGTGAGGGCGCAGGGAAAGCCGGGTGCCGGTTGCACCCGTGGGCCCCGTGCAACAAAAAGCACGGGGGTAGGACCACAGGTCAACCGAAGCAACTCCGGCTTTCCCTGCGCGATGGTTTACGGCTTACTTCGTGCTCTTCTCGGTGACCGGGCTTTCTTGCCACCGTCGCCTCTCGCGCAAACTTGTTTGCGCAAAAAACTTAGCGCCAGCGTCGGGGCGCCAGAACCACACGACTTCGCCGTCCGTGAGTGTCACGCTCGTCAGTCGTGACACACTCGTCCACCGCATCTCACCGCACGTTCGTGACGATCGCGAGCCGCCCCTCATTTGGATGAGACGCGCGGAGTCATAATGCTGATTTGCCCGACGACGGAAGCGGAATGTTTTTTCCGCGAAGGCTGGACGGGGCAAATCACGTTGGAATTACTGGCGAATTTTTCGTGTCTGTCATTCCGGGGCGTCCGAAGGACGAGCCCGGAATCCATTTCTCCACCTGCGCCTGCGGTCCGATGGATTCCGGGCTCGCGACGTCGTCGCGCCCCGGAATGACGGGGGAGAAAGCTTGGCGCACGCGAGATGGTGGGCTAGGCATCCGCCTAAGCTCGTCGACTCCACAAAGCCTACACTCCCCGGAGACTCCTCATGCGTACCCATTCCATCGCCGCCATTCCTGCCGACGGTATCGGCCCCGAGGTGATCTCGTCGGGCATTCGTGTGCTGGAGGCGCTGGCGAAACGCTCCGGCGATGTCGCATTCCAGTTCAAGACGTTCGACTGGGGCTCGGACTATTACAAGAAGCACGGCGTGATGATGCCGGCTGAACGAACTGAAGAAGTTCGATGCGATCTATTTCGGCGCGGTGGGCGCGCCCGATGTGCCCGACCACATCACGCTGTGGGGGTTGCGACTGCCGATCTGCCAGGGCTTTGACCAATACGCCAATGTGCGGCCGACCAAGATCCTGCCCGGCGTCGCCTCGCCGTTGCGCAATGTCGGCGTCGGCGATCTCGACTGGGTGATCGTGCGCGAGAATTCGGAAGGCGAATACGCCGGCGCCGGCGGACGCGCACATAAGGGTCTGCCCGAAGAGGTCGGCACCGAAGTTGCGATCTTCACCCGCGTCGGCGTCACCCGCATCATGCGCTATGCCTTCCAGCTCGCGCAGTCGCGCCCGCGCAAGCTGCTGACCGTGGTGACCAAATCGAACGCGCAGCGCCACGGCATGGTGATGTGGGACGAGATCGCCGCCGAGGTGGCGCAGCAATTCCCTGACGTCACCTGGGACAAGATGCTGGTCGACGCCATGACGGTGCGCATGACGCTGAACCCGAAAAGCCTCGACACCATCGTGGCGACCAACCTGCATGCGGACATCCTGTCCGATCTCGCCGGCGCGCTCGCCGGCAGCCTCGGCGTCGCGCCGACAGGCAATATCGATCCCGAGCGGCGCTTCCCCTCGATGTTCGAACCGATCCACGGCTCGGCCTTCGACATCACCGGCAAGGGCATCGCCAACCCGGTCGCAACCTTCTGGACCGGCGCGCAGATGCTGGAGCATCTTGGCGAGAAGGACGCGGCCACGCGCCTGATGGCGGCGGTCGAGCGCGTCTGCGCCGCCGGCGTGCTGACGCCTGATGTCGGCGGCAAGGCGACGACGAAAGAGGTGACCGACGCCGTGATCGACGCGATTCAGGGATCGAACGTGTGAGGAAGGTTTCTCCCTCTCCCCGTTCTTACGGGGAGAGGGTTGAGAACGGCCGCCGAAGGCGGCCTATGCCTCTCCCCGCAGGCGGGGCGAGGCGAAGGAAACCGCTGCCCTATCGAGGCTTCATCAACGTGCCCACGATCGGCTTGAGCAGTTGCGGCGCGAGGTAGATCGGGAATTGCGACAGCGCGAAGTAGAGCCAAGTCAGGCCCGGCAGCACGCCGTCGGTGGCGGCGACCATCAGGCCCATGTTCCGCTGCGACACCATCAATGCCAGGGCGAGCGCCCTCTCGGTGCCGAAGCGGCGAAACACCAGCATGGTGGCAACAAGCAGCGCGAAGAACACCGCAAAAGCGAGCAGCGTCAGCCCGAGCGCCTGCAGCGGTTCACGCCAGAAGCTTGGGGCAACCGGACCCATGACCGCGCAGACGAACACAAGGAGGATCAGGATATTCAGACCATCGATCGGCGCCTTGTGGCGCTCGATGGTCGCAAGCCCGAACAGCCATCGAATGATCGCGGCGACCGCGAGCGCGCCGGCCAGGATCAGGAACAGTTTTGCGCCAAGGGCGACCGGCGACAACGTCAGAGCCGAGCCGAAGAAGAGATAGGCGAACAGCGGCGCGGTGAGCGGCACCAGTGCGGTGCCGGTCACAAGCGTGATCAGGACGAGCGTAGCGTCCAGCCCCATCAGCGCTGCGAGCGAGGGCGCGGCCATCATCGGCGAAGCCACCGCCTGCAGCATCAATCCCAGGAACAGATCGGGCGAGGCCGTGCGCAGACCTGTCGCGAGCCAGAAGATGCCCGTGACGGCCGGGACCGCCAGCAGAGTCCATGCCGTCGCGGCCGCGACGATCGCGGGCCGGCGCAAATAGGAGCGCAGCGCGGAGGGATCCACGCGCATGAAGGAAATGCAGAGCAGGAGGAAGACCGCTTCGGTGACGAAGGGCCGCAAGGCTTCGCCGAGCGGCGGAATCGCGATGCCGATGAATACCAGTGCAGCGACGGCGCGCGTGCCCTGGCGGCCGAGCCACGCGAGCGGCCGGACGACGGCAGCGAGAGTATCAATCAATACAACAGGCATCGGCATTCTCCTGATGGAGCCGCAGCACGGAGAGACCTGTTGGAAAATGAACATGCGCCCGCCGGACTGCGGCGGCACTCGTTCATGTTTTGCAGATGAGACAAGACGACGTGCCGCTCCTTCAGAAGGAGGGCCACCAACGCGACGCAGCGAGGGTCGGGCAATCGTCCATGGCCATTGATTGGCATTGCGCGACGCCGTTGGCAAGAGCCCCGCTGTCGTCCTGGCGAAAGCCAGGACGACGGAGACCGTCATTGCGAGCCACCGGGTCGGCGCGTAGCGCCGCCCGATGACAGGCTCCGCGAAGCAATCCATTTCGCCGCTTGCGGAGACATGGATTGCTTCGTCCGTCTTCGCCCGTTGGGCTACGCCGAGACAGGTCGCGGGCGCTCCTCGCAAAGACGGAAGCGTGCAGTTGCATCCACTCAAAAACCAAACCGCCCGTCTGCTTTCGCAAACGGGCGGCTCAGGGCCATCAGGTTTTATGGGGGCACATCGCCTGAAGGCTAGCTCAATTTGTTCGGCGACTTAGCCCTGCGGCGGCTGCTGCGGCGGCTCATTCGGCGGCGTCGGGCGCTGCCGATGCTGGGCCATGAAGGCGTCGAACTCTTCCTTGTCCTTGGCGTGGCGCAGGCGGCTCAGGAATTCCTTGAACTCCTTCTGCTCGTCTTCCAGGCGACGCAGCGTTTCGGCGCGATATTCGTCGAAGGCGCGGTTGCCGCTTGTGGGCGGACCAAAGCCCCAGCCGAAGCCGCGGCGCTCCATGCGGTCGCGCATGCGATCCATCCTGTACTGCATCCGCTCCATCTTGTTCTGCCAGCGATCCTGATCGTGGTGACTCCAGCAACCCATTCTTCTGCTCCCGAGTGTGAAAAAGAGGAGGGCGAGCCCGATCGGCCACCAGATGATGAAGCCGAGAATGGTCACGGCGATCCAGCCGGGATGCCACGGGCTTTCAAACATGCGGGGGCGGTAGGGTTCTTCCACAGGGCCGCGCCATCGATTGACATCTGCGGTGTAGGCCATTTCCCTTCTCCATCACGGCATCACGCCGTTGTGAATGTAAATAACATTTACATAGTTGGCCGATCCGATCCCAAAGTCAAGCGCAACCCGAAGGGGTGCGACAAAATTTATTTCGGCAATTTTATTTCGGCTTACCCCAAGGGCCTGAATACTGGCCCGCGGGCTTCTCTTCCGCCGGCTCTGGCTTGCGCTCGGTCGGGAAGCCGAGTCCGCGCAGATAGATCAGCACTTCGGCTTCCAGCAGTTCTTCCGGCGTCATCGGCAATTTGCGCCGCGCGGCATCGCCACGGCCGAACAGCGAAGCGACGCCGTGCGACATCGCCCAGATGTGCAGGGCCATCATCATTGCCGGCGGACGCGGCACGCCGGGCGGCGCCAGCGCCGCAAGCCGTTCGGCCGCGGCACGAATGACGGCAAAGGCGCGTTCGCTCGCCGCCATCAAAGCGGGCGTAGTTTCGACGGGAACGCCGGATTCGAACATCGCGGAATAGAACGCCGGCTCCTCGCGCGCGAAGGCCAGATAGGCCTTGCCGACGCGCTCGAACGCGGTGATCGTATCGGGACGACCGTCGTCCCAGGCCGCGGTCAGGAGCTGCTCGAACTGCTCGAAGCCGCGCTGGGCGATGCTCGAGAGCAGCTCGTCGCGGTCGCGGAAATGCCGATAGGGCGCCGCGGGACTGACGCCGGCCATGCGCGCGGCATCGGCGAAGGTGAAGCCGGCCGGCCCCTTCTGCGAAATCAAGTCGAGCGCCGCCTGCAGCAATGCCTCTTTGAGATTGCCGTGATGATAGCCGCGCTCGCCGCGGCGCTGATCCTTGCGCCAGTTCATGTGAAAAGGTCTTACATGAGCCGGATGCAAAGGTCACTAGCGGCGGGGCGCGGCGTTCATCAAGATTAACGGCGTCGGCGCCGCGCGCGGAGGAGGTCTCGTAGCCCGGGTGGAGCGGAACGCGTAACCCCGGGACGGCTGCGTCCGCGTTGCGAGCGGCCCCGGGTTACGCTGACCCTTCACCCGGGCTACGGACCTGACCAACGGAAGGTGCGCGTTCCCCTCTCCCGCTTGCTTGCCGGAGAGGTTGTCTCAGCGGCGGGGACTCCCCGCGTGGAAAGAACCCTCACCCGGCGCTTTGCGCCGACCTCTCCTGCAAGGCGGGAGAGGTGACTTCGAAGGCCGCTCCGCGGCGAGGCTGGACAACGGAAGGTGCGCGTTCCCCCTCTCCCGCTTGCGGGAGAGGGCCGGGGTGAGCGACTATCTGGATTGTCAAGTTGCATTGGCGTATTGGGCTCGCGCATCGCGAGCTTTTGCATTGAGTCTGACGAGGAGCTTGCGCGCCAAGGCAATGCGAATGACCATTTTCTCTTTGC